>NZ_JH932292.1:734856-1523645 GCF_000301035.1 Facklamia hominis CCUG 36813
CTCTTCTTGTTTTACTGATAGAAAATTATCGAGAGTACAAAAACAGTTTCGTGCCTCGTAAGGCATACATTTTCGTTTTACTGATAGAAAATTATCGAGAGTACAAAAACTGACGGCTTGTCCTAAGATTTCTCGCCCTAGTTTTACTGATAGAAAATTATCGAGAGTACAAAAACTGAGTTGTTCGGCTAATGATGCTTCACGTTGTTTTACTGATAGAAAATTATCGAGAGTACAAAAACTTACTCATAAAGAGCCTCCGTTTCTATAAAGTTTTACTGATAGAAAATTATCGAGAGTACAAAAACAGTCATGTGGCGAGTTATAATAGCTTACTTGTTTTACTGATAGAAAATTATCGAGAGTACAAAAACCTCAAATGTTTTTTAACCTAATACCTAGTATTCTTACTTGCTAAATAAAATTTCTCAGCTTCCGATAAACTATCAACTGACGTCTCAATATAAGTGTTATCTGCTAAGAGATCTTTAACTACATATAATAATACCACATCTTTTGAACTTAAACTAATATTTTTATAAATTTGATGACCTAAATATTTACAGATACAATAAAATCGATCACGTAAATTGCTATCGCTACAAGTTATTTTATCAGGGTAATTTCTTTTTATCGATTGATAAAAGATCTCATCCTCTGGCATCTGTTGAATGTCATCAGTAACAATAATCGTCTTTGAAATAGAAAGTGGAATTTTTTGATTTAAATCTCCATCATCAAAAATTATCAGTTTTATTAGATGAGTGTTATTAGCTATCTCAATTAACTGTGTAATAAATTCAGCAACCTCAAAATTTATAGTTCTAAAAGGCTCCAAATCCAATAATAGTATAACTAAACGCCCTTCTTCTTCAACTCTAAATTTTATTAATTCTAACATGTCCTGATATGCTAAATTAAGCGTAAAAGTATCTAACGGCACTTCTTGCCCATCATATCTATAAATGTATGAACTATAAGATTTGATCAATTCCTCAAACTCAAATTGATTAATATTTATTGTGATATTTTTCAAATACATTCCCGCTAATAGATTTATTTGATCTTCTAATCGTAGTAATTCATCATTAACTCTTTCAAGTTGTTGTGTTATTATTTTTTCTTGGCTCAATCTAATTAATCTATCATATAAAAGACTCCCTTTTTTTATAGAATAAACTTTTTCTAATGAGGAAAACTGTGTTATGGATAAATAGCATGCTTCTTTATCAGAGATATTTTTTCCATCAATAGTTAAAATCCCATTGGTCCCAAAATAATTCATCTCCATATCTGACAAAGTTTTTCCATAAAAAAGTCTTTCTAATGCATAATTAACCTCTCTTTTTAATTGATACGTATTGCCTGTAATAATAACATAATCATCAATCTCAAATTCTAAAAAAGTACCTTTCCGATATTCAATTCGAAACTCTTGCATCATATAACCACCAACTTCCTACAACCGACAACTTCTTCCTGCCGACTTTTGCTTCCAATCAACAATATCATTTCGTCATATTGACGTTCCGTGACATAAAGCAAACGAATATTCCCATTCAAAGGAGCATATCTTTTTAGTATTGCCTCATATTTCTTTAATGCACTACGATTTGGCAAAGCCCTGGAATAAACAGAATATTGAATCATTTGAAATCCATGCTCAATTAAAGCTTTCCTAAAAATGCGATAAGAACGTTGCTCAGCTTTAGTTTCAGTTGGTAAATCAAATAAACAAAGTAACTGCATATGCTCATACCTCATTTTTATCACTTTCCACCCAATCTTCAATTCTAATATTCATTAGTAATTCTAAATTATTCTCTTCCATTACCTTAATAAATGACCGAATATAATCTATTGTTATTTGATAAATTAGTTGATTTCGACCTTTAATACGCATAGTTTGATTAAGGAAATTTATTATTTTCAAACGCTTGTCATAAGTCAGATAATTATTTTCATCAATAATTTTTGTGTGAATATACCAATCCATTATTGGTCTAAATGGTTCCATCAAATCATCTACTAAATTAAAGGCATTATACTCATTCTTATGAAAAATTCCAAGAGCAGGCTGCAAACCCATTGCAACAATATCTTTTGCTATTTGAGATCGAATAATCGAATAGCCATAGTCCATATATAAATTTTCAATATAGTCCATATCTCTTGAAAAACCAACTCCATATATAGCATTAAAATATAACTTAGCAACATGTCCTTCTCGGTTAGTGGGATCTCCTGGTTCAATCTCATCAAGAAGATATTGCATTTTATCAATACGAGCTAGGTCTTTACTTAACTTCTTAGCAACCCATAATTGGTTTCCTACTTTCATCTGTATAATTTTTTGCCATACCAAATCCTTCATTTCTTGAGACCACTTTGCTTGATGTTGAACTCGTTTTGAAGCTCTATGATATTGAGATAATTCTAAAAATATACCCGTTGGCAAGTATGACTGATCACAAACAACTATTGGTATATGATACTTGCTCAATCTCGCTAATAACCTAGTTGTAATTACAGTATCATATCCTTCTAAAATAATAGACTGAATATCTTCTAATGGAATAGTATATGTTTCTCCATGTTTTTTTACTTGTAAGTTATCCAATTTTAAATTAAGTTTTTCTCCATCTTTAACAAATATTGTTCGAAACCCCATCACATCTTTCTCCTCTATTCGATAATATGAAAAAACCACCTGATCAAAAGTCAGGTGGTAAATTCGGCATAAAGCCTTATCTTTGTAGATTCTCAGATAATTTTCTATCAGCAAAATTATCAAACATACTTCGTCAAGTATGATAGCCCGTCGGCTATGAATACATTATATCACTCTACAAAATTTATTCAAGCATCCGACAAAACAAATTTTAATTTTTCCTGATGAATGGCGTATACATGTCCCATATAATCTGTCGACTGTTTTATCACTTTAATACCAGGCTTTAGCCCTTTTATAAATCGTCCTGATGCAGCCACCTCTCCAAAAAACTTAACATTCTCTTTTGATAACCATTTATTTTTGTCAATTGGACTCAGTTCTAAATAATTTTTATTCGATTCATTTTTTGATCCAAATAAAGCTTCAATATACTCACCATCTTTTTCGAATCGAACTCTATCATGTCTATACAGACTAAATTTAAAAACACTTTCTGAGGAAATCTCATCTTCTTTCTTTAATTCATCATAGATCGATTTTGGTATACCATATTTTCCTCGGTAAAATTTAAGGTGACAGTACTTAATACCCAATAATTCATAACAATTATTTACAGAATTATAGTAAACATCAGTTCTCCAGGAGTTTTGATTTTTTAAAATGATCTTTTTATTTCTGATTGTTCGCTCAATATCATTTCCATAAGAATCTTTTGTAATATTAATATGCTTCCCTAGTTCCTTATCGTAAAACTTTAAAGAACGAATATAAGGCCCATTGCCCTTTTTAGAATACTTTCGTATTGCAGGAACATTCTGTTCTTCGCAATACATTTTAAATGGTGAAACCTCAACAAGACTTACTTTCCCATTTGATGTTTGAACTTCTTTTTTTTCTGGATATTCTTTTGCTATCTTTATTAACTTATTATAAGTTTTTTCATCAAAGTTCTTCATAAGAAGTTTATCTTGTTTCTCTTTAAATTTCCTCCACCCCTCAGGAGTATATATGTCTTTTATTTTATCAATGACTATATCTTTTACAGTTTCTTTAGCGACTCCTTTTTTATTAATCTTGGTCTCTACAATTTTTCTTGTAGAATAGATCGTCGCATCACTAATTTTTCTGTTCCATTTGGAATCAACTTGATGAGAAAACTTAATCTTTGGATATAAATTTGCAGGTGTTAACTGCTTAATAAACCCATCCCAAATGGGGACATATGCCCTTTTATCATAAAACTTCATTTTTTTATAATCACTATATGCAACTTTTTCTCCCGTGGTTAAATCAACCATATATTTTATTCCATCTTCTTCAAAAAACTCATATTTTACTATATTAATAAAAGGCGTTACTGCACACAAAGTAGCATCAACCGCATGGTGATGGTATGTATCCCGATTTTTATCTAAGCTACTCCCCCATTTTTTCCTTAGAGTATGTGTAAAACTCCCATTCACAACTTTAACTTTGGTCAAATCTTTCTGTTTATAAAAGAAGCTTTGTATAGCATTTAACACAATTCGGCTGGCATATCTAGTATCGTTTAAATTACGACTAACAAATCCCCTTTGCACATCTGGGTTAAAAATATTCTCCTCATAAAGTAAATTTTGAACCTTTTTTCGATGGAATCCACATGAGTTTACCCAAGCGACAAAGTCATCCCAACTTTGCCCCAACTTCGCTCCATCAATGAATGCCATATAGGGTGTTCTCTGTCCTTTTTCTTGATTAGAGCTTGCAGTAACTAACACTTTGTTATGGATCGAATCGTCAAAACTTATTGATAACGGAATAATATGATCAACTTCACAAGATTCATTCAATAAAGATTCTGCCAGAATATCCTGACCGCTATACGCACATTTGCCTTTTTGTTCATAATAAAACAGTAGCTTCTCTGCAAAGCGTGGTTTTTTTAACGCACTCTCAAATCGAATAGTATCCCAACCTGATCTTTCTAAAAAATATTTTTCACTATCATTCTTTCGTTCACTATTTAATTTATTTATTCTTTTTATAGTATCTTTTTGATCCTGATCGTTTTTATCTCTTGGCATTTCGATCGTTACATAAGATATATTATTTTTTCCATATTTTTCTATAATTTCATTAAATAACTTAATTGATTGATGAACAGATTTGGTTACTGTAGGATTATAAATTTGTTCTAGAAGCTCCTTAACAGGTATTTGATTTTTTTCTGCATATTTATTTTTTAAATCGAACTTTAGATTTAAACGTTCTAATATAGTATTCTGCTCTTCAGAAGTATTTAACAATTCTGGTATTAAAATATTGAGGGTTTTAAGCGAAAAGCTATGCCAAGAATTTTTACTTGTTTTTTTCTTTAATTCATAAAAATTATTCTCAACAAAATTTAATATCTGCTGATCTATATCAGGTATCTTTATCTTTAATGTAGCTAATGTTGATGGAATTTCCGTATTCAAAGTAATAACATTAGCCAGCTCATCAACTACCCAAGTTTGAATACTAGTTAGATCAATACTAGATGTATTAAATATTTTTTTCCAATCTCTATATACCTTCAATGAATGGATTTCTGGGTTCCCTTTATTGTCAATTCGCCACCCTCTAATTTGATCCACTTCTAATTGATAAAACTTAGCTAATTCTTTGGGGCCAAACCGAGTTATATCTTGAGTCATTAAATAATTAATAATAGAAACTTTTTCATCTGTTGTAAACTTACGATCATCTTCTATAATTGTTAAGTTATTTAGATCATTCAATAGATTATATTTCTGTGCTGTCAAAGTAGACGCACTGGCTCTTACTTGTGTTGAATCCACTGAGTCTAATCCAATTAATTGATCAAATATATTCTCCTTAGGGTGTCCATCCTCTTTAAAATTTGCCCACCGCCCATAAATTGAGTTGTTCTTTTCATTTCCTGGGCCATCATAATAAGGTCTTTTTCTATAAACTAGGCCTGCTTCTTTACGATAACCATTTTTAGTGAAACGATCGATCCAAATTTGGTCAATTTCAGAATAATATTCTGATTGCTTTGTTAATATCTTATTTAATTCATTAGCATAAGCACTTACAGAAAACACATTTAATTGATATCCATTTTCAAAAGTAACGCCTGATTTTATGCGACCATTTTCCTTCAAACGTTTTAATTGAATTTGACCTGGAGTTAATTCCTTTTGCAAATTTAAATTTAGATTTACTTGATCTTTATAACTAGCACCGTCAATTCCAGATGAATTTTCATCCGATTCATCTAAATAACTAATTCCCCTTTTTTTGAGAATATGTAGAACTACTTTATAAATCTCCCCCTGTGTTAATTTTTCATGTAACCCCTTAACACGAAGTTCATAAGGACATACATGTTTTAATTTGGAATCTTGTTTAAATCCTTTTTCTGCTAACAATTTTTTACCATCATCAAGCCGAGTTCGTCGTCTGTTAATTAATCGCCTTGAACCCCTATTAGTTCTTCTCTCCTCATTATTATCACTATTTCGCGACTTAAAGAGAAGGGTGCCGAGTTCTACAATATTTCCATTGACATCGTTAATGATACTATACCCACAGCTGGCTATACCAATATCTAACCCAACAGAATACATATAATAACCACCTCACTGTTAATGCTTTCATTATAACATACCCTCTAAACTATTCGTTCTTAAATTCAACTTTTTCCCATTATAAAAACCACTTGCACTAGACAAGTGGTTTAACTATCTATTCCGCCAACTCTCCCTGAGTGGCATTCAAATACATTAGGGTCACTTCTTGACCGTCTGATTCTAATTCTTGGACCAAGATTAGGCCTACCTTATCCGCATAATAATAACGTAACGGTCGCATACCGTCCTGAGTTTCTTCGAGAACAACAACATTTGAATAGACCGTTGATCCAATGGCGACTTGATCTACTTGTTTGATAAAAGAAAGACTTTTTTCATTTTGATAGCCGGACCTAAAATGACTGCCAACTGCTAATCGGGCCGGCAAAATTAAGGACGCACTTGCCCCACTAGCTTGAGGGGAATACCGTAAGTCTTGAACCTGATCGTAGGGGTCAATACAGGCTAATTCATAAAGACCATCTGCACGGATTTGGTAAATATAGGCGACAGCTTTTTGATCGGTAAATTCTGCCACTTGAAAGATCCCTTGATCGTCAGGGCGATACTCTAAGATGATATTCTTATTGATAAAAGATTGACCTTGGCCAATATACTGATAATTCATAAACTGAGAAAATGGCAAAATCGCATAATATTTTTGGGCATCCAAGGTAACTGAACGATCACTTTCTTCAAGGATGGATTCATCCGTTTGTTCCGATTCATGAGTAGATTCTTCCAGTTCATTCATCGTTTCTTCTGTATTCTGATCCATCGCATTTATAGTATGAGGAGTGCTTGCTAAAGCGAATAACCACCCAGCAATCATAACAAGCCGAAGACATCTCTGCTTGTTAAAATCTTTTATTAACATCCTAACTCCCCCTCATTCTCCATTTAAGATGCCTTAATTATAGCATACTCCTATTCGATGAGAATGAGAAAGTCTAGAAAAAAACATGAACTTCCTCCATCAATCATGAATTTTTTGTGAAGTCCACCTTTGCTTTCTACTAGTTTTTATAAGCATTTATTGATATGCTTAGAGTGTAGTTTAATTAATCAATTCATTAAGGAGTGAAACTATGACAGACTGTCTATTTTGTCGTATCATTCAAGGGGACATCCCATCAACTAAAGTTTATGAAGATGAAGATGTCTATGCCTTTCTAGATCTTAGCCAAGTAACGCCTGGCCATACTTTGGTCATTCCCAAACAACATGTCAGTGATATTTTTGAGTACGATCAAGAATTGGCTGCAAAAGTCTTCAGCCGAATACCCAAAATTGCTCGAGCTATTGAAAAAGGTCTACCTGGTGTAAAAGGCCTCAATATTCTTAATAACAACCGCGAAGTGGCTTATCAATCCGTCTTCCATTCACACATCCACCTCATTCCAAGGTATCAAGAAGATGAAGGCTTTGGACTTAAGTTTGTCAATCACGCTGATCAATACCAGGCGGAAGACTTACAAGACATCGCCAGATCAATTGCCGAACAGATTGAGGATTAAGCTATGAAAGGATCATCATTTATACAAGGATTCTGGACAGGCTTAGGACTTGGTGTCTTAGCTGGACTTATGAATGCCAAACGTCCAGGACACGAAACTCGCCAACTCCTTCGCCTAAAAATTGATCGAACGAGCCAAGATGTCCATGATCTACGTTTTAGTTTAGACAATCTTAGTCAGTCCATCCAGCATCTTTCAAAGGAAGGAATTTTATCGGTTAATGAAGCGGTCGAAGCTGTTAGTGAAAGTCTCAAACACTTCCAAGAGGAAAATCAACCCCGTTTAAAACGAGTCAAAGCTCAGGTCAATCAACTTACAGACACCCTTCAATCAGAAAAAGAGAAATTTACTAAGGAAGTATAATAAAAGATTGATCTTTTTGTTAATTTTTCCTTGGAATCCACCATTTAATAACATTAAATGTTATTATAATAACGTGAAAGACAATAACTTATAGGAGTGAAGTATCATATGAAAAAATCTATCCGTCGTTTTATTTTAACAGCCTCTAGCTTAGTCTTCTTAAGCCTACCTGTTGCTAACGTGGCTGCCCAAGATGGTGTCGTTGCTAAGATGGGAGACACTGAATTTACAGCTGCCGATTTGTATGAAGATATGAAAGAACAATATGGATCCGTGACCTTACGTGCGAAAGTCATTGAAAAAGTATTAGAAAACAATGTCAAAGATCCAGCTGCATGCAAGAAAGAAGCCGGCGAAGAAGTCAAAAAACAAATCGACGAACTAGGTGGCGAAGAAGTCTTCAATCAATTCCTAGCTTATCAAAAACTAGGAACCATTGAACAATACGAATATCAATTATATATTCGCAATATGCTAAAAGAGGTTGTCACTCAACAAATTGATCTATCCGACGAAGCCATCCAAAACTTCTACGACAAAGATTACCAACCAAAGATGGAAGCCCAACACATCCTAGTTGATACGGAAGATGAAGCCAAAGCAGCCATCAAACGAATCAACGATGGTGAAGAATTTGATGCCGTAGCTAAAGAGGTCTCAAAAGATGGCTCAGCTAAAAACGGGGGTCTGCTCTCACCATTCACCAGTGGTCAAATGGTTAAAGAATTTGAAGATGCCGTTAAGTCCTTAAAAAATGGCGAGATGACCCAAGAACCCGTTAAATCAAAATTCGGTTTCCATGTTATTAAAGTCATCAATAATGGAGAGAAAAAACCACTTAAGGACAGCAAAGACGAAGTCGTTGAAGCCTATAAAGAAGCTAAATTTGCTGATCAACAATTCACTTATGGTATTGTTGGAGAATTAATCAAAAAATCAGATCTTAAGATCATGGATGATAGCTTGAAGACAGCGGTCGATGACTTATTATCACTTGCTGATCAAAAAAATAAACCTGAAGAAGACAAGAAGGAAGAAACAAAAGAGGATAAAAAAGAAGATAGCGACCAAGCTACCAGCGAAGAAGGTCAAGAATCTGCAGAAGAAACGCAAGAATCCCAAGCAGAATAAGCCTTTAAACGAATTAATAATAGCTAGATGTACTACAAAATCTAAATATAAAGAGAGACTGTGATTAATCGAAATCACAGTCTCTCTTTTATTATCTAAAATTTGGTTTATAGAAAGATCGACGATCTAGTGGGTAGATTTGTGCACTCTCTTCACCGGGTTGCGTACGCTCCAAGGCTTGTGAGATCATGTTAATCGTCGCATCCATGTTATCAATTTGATGTAACACTTCAGCTTCTAATAACTTAGGTTGGACCGGACTTCCATATTCCAACTTACCGTGGTGGGCTAGAATTAAATGCTTCAAGCATAAGACCGGCTCACTGTCTGGATCTAGCGCTAGCTTCTGACATGTATCCTGAATCATTTCATCCATAATCACAATATGACCTAATAATTTTCCTTTAAAGGTATACTCCGTTGAGATCGGTCCCGATAATTCATAGATCTTACCAACGTCATGAAGAATCAATGCCCCAATTAATAAAGATTGATTAATTTGAGGATAATATTCAATAACCGTCTTTGCTATACGAAGCATAGATACCGTATGATAGGCCAACCCTCCCGATAAGGCATGATGATTCCGCTTAGCTGCCGGATAAGTATAGAAGGCCTCTTCATGATCTGTCAAAATCTTACGAACAATCCGGTTAATGGTTGGCTCATGAATCTGGAAAAGAGCCTCATTAATCATCTCTTTCAAGTCTTCCTTCTTCAGACTAATACGCTCTAAATATAAGGCAGGATCATTTGGCTCGCCCTCCTCGGCTAAGCGTAAAGCTTTAATCTTCACCTGTGGGGTCCCCTGATAAGTATCACGTTCCCCTCTTAAAAAGACCACACGCCCTACCTGGAATTTTTCAATTTCTTCCTCGCTCGCTGACCAATACATGCCATCCATGGCTCCAGATCGATCCTGAAAGCGAAAGGCGATAAATGGATTCCCATTACGGGCAATACGGCGATCAGCCCCTTTAATTAAGACATAAATGCCAAATTGATCGCCCTCTTTGATATCGTATAATTTTGCCATTTTTTACTCCTTTTTAGACTTACTTACTTCAACCGCTTCAACATATTGATTCAAATCAATCTGATGATCATTGGCTAACATTTCTTGTGCTTGTTGATCAAAAGTAAAGAAAAGTACCTGGTGTTTTTGACTCACTTTTTGTAAGACTTTATACATACTGGTCTTTCTAACTTCATCAAAGTTAACAAAGGCATCATCAATCATGATTGGCATCTTAACCATTCGAGAAGCCGTCGCAATGAAGGCGAGTCGCAAAGCCACGTACAATTGCTCAAGTGTGCCCTGCGATAGTTCATGGGGTTCAAAAAGAATATCTGAAAATTGTCGAACCTTTATTCCCTTTTTATTCAAATTAATCTGCGTATAACGGTTATACGTCAATAATGAAAATATTTCGTTGGCTAACTGATTCATTTCCGGTAAAGGATTATCAAAACCTTGTCGTAATGTGCGATAAATTAGGTCCATGGCTATTCGCTTCTTCGCCCATTGTTGATACAGTTGAATGATCTCACTCTTCTTATCAGCCAATTCTTGAATTAGCGTTTGATAGGAGCCATCTTGTTCTAATTGATTCATGCTCACCGCTAAGTCCGCTCTTTGATAGAGATAAGGTTGTAATTGAGCTTTTAATTGATTAAGTTGATTCTGCTCTTGATTATAAGATTCAATTAAACGCTGTTTACTAGTTATCGCTTCTAACTCTTCTTCATACCCCACCATTTGATCTGCATAAAGCTGTCGTTTGGCTTTTAACTGGTCTACTTCTTGATTAACCCGTAGTTTTTGTTGGAAATCAACCTCATCAAAAGCATTGGTTGCTTGATAGATTGCTTCAATCTGCTGCTGCTCTTCCTTCATCTTTTTGCTTTGTAGCTCGATCACTTCTTCAGCGTTTTGACGGCGTTCTTCCATCGCCTTTCCACGTTCCATTTGACGAGCCAGCGAAGCTTCAACTTCTTCCACATGCTGAATCAAAGGTCGTGTTGGTTGTTCTTCAAATGGAAAACGTTGGAGTAATTCTTGAATATGATGACGCCAATCCAATATTTCAACCTGTAAGTCACTCAACTCTTGTTCATATTGGTCTCTCATCATCAATACCTGACGGTATTCCTTGGCCGGATTAGACTTCAAAACCAAGTCCACTTCGGCTGTTGGATAAAAACCAAGTTGCACTAGCCAATTTTGCAGACGACTTTCTAAGGTTTGAATTTGAATCTGACCTTCTCTAAGTGCAGCTTCTCGATCATTAATATCACCACCAAGGGCGTTGGATCGTTCCTGATACTGCTGGTCTTTTTGCCTTAATTCTTGCATCTTTTCAATAATGGGACTATTTTGATAGTGCTTTTTAGCTTGTTGATGCCGGATAAAAATATAAATTCCACTCGCAAGTGCCAATCCCATCAAGACTATCGCTGGCCATTTAACGACTTGACTATCAAAACGAAATTGATTAAAAATAAACAAAATAGCGGCTAAAACAAATAACGCCATTGAAAGGCCATAATGCTTCCAAGAAGTCGTTTCAGATAGTTGAGCCTTCTCATTAAGCCGTTGGTTTTCCAACTGAGCATATTGGTGTCGAACCGTCACTGAATAAGTTTGTAATTCTCGACGCTGATCGATAAATACTTTACGCTGAGCTTGTAGGGTCTCTTGCTGTCCCCTAGCTTGATCTAACTGTGCCTTTAATTCAATCCCATTTTCAATTTCTGCGGAATAATTTTGTACCTGTAAAAGCTTTTCTGGATAAAACTGTCCCTCTTGGGCTAAGCGGGCAAGTTGGTTCGTCTGCTCTTGAATCCGCTCTTGAACATGCTCGAGTCGTCCCTGAACCTCCTTAATATGAGCAGTTTCTCGTACCCACTGACGCCTTTCTTCTTGGTGATTCTTAGCCCAATTCAAACGCGTTAGGGCAGTCATCTCCTGGTTGATGTTGCGAATCCGCTCTTCCATCTGAGTGACTAAAGCTTGACCCTCACTTTGAATCTTCAAAGAATGGGCTAGCTGCTCAGGTAATTGAGGATCCATTTCGGTGTAGACCAACTGGTCTAAGCGATTAGCTGCCTGCTGATCTTTAACATAAATGTCATACCTTCCCATCAACTTATCAATTTGGCTGAGCGACACTTCCACTTGGGTAATAGCCTCATTGGTCTCATCAATTTTAAGTTGACATTCCTTGGACTGCTGCACTAATTGATCATACTGGTCCATCTTCCCTTTTAGAGTATCGAGGGCTTTCGCCAAGGATTCATAATCTTTTAAAGCCTGGTTTAAAGCAGGCTTTTGTCCCTTGGGTTTAAACAGTGCATCGGATTCCTTCTCAAATTCTTTGGCTACTGATAAGAATTTATCCGATCCAAGGGTGCCAATTGATAAGAAATAGTCACTCAGCTTATCTGAATCCACATTGGCTAATTCTTGTAAATTCTGCAATGAAAAAGCATAAAAGGCATCAAAGAGATTCTCATCTAACCCCCCTAAAACAATATCTAAACTATCTTCAGCTAAATCTGTCCCCTCTTGATCAGTCACTTTTAATCCATCAAGTGTTCGTTCTACCCAAACCGTCCCCAGCTTGGTCTCGGTCAAGAGGAGTCGGCCTCCATAAACATCGGCCATCTTCGGCTCATAGCGATTAATCTGATTCACACGATAACGCTTATCTGGAAAACCAAATAAGATACTTCGGATAAAGGATTGCAGGGTTGATTTTCCGGCTTCATTTTGCCCATAGAATAATTGCAAGTGATCTTCTAATTCAAAATGCTGATCTACCCACTTCCCATAGCCATAAATATCTAACTTTTTAATTTTCATCGCGCTTCACCTCCTCCGAATCAAAACCAATAGCTTGAATCATTAATTCCTTAGCCGCTGCAACATTCTCTGCTCTCAAAGATTCTTCTAACTCTAATTCAGCTAATCGTTCCTTCACGATGGGGTGCTTAAAAAAATCTGCCATGAGTCGGTCATACATTTCACCAGACTCTAACTGGTGACAGGCCGATTGGAAACTCTCCTTTAGGGTAGAATCATATTCAAAAGCCTTAAATAGCATAGACCGTTCTAGACGAACTGCAACCAATTGGGTAAAGGCTTGGTCTGTTACTGAACCTTCACCCTGAATAACTGACTCTAATTCACCCGATTCAATCTGTTCCTGCAAAGCTAAATCTAACCGCTGGGCTTGTGTCAAGATAATACTCAGTAATTGTGACCGTCCTGTTTCTTCTTGTCGCATTTGGTAGACAGTCAAAGTCTGCTGTAAACTTTCAACCACGTCTTGCAGTTGCCAGTGTCGCTGAACTTCAATCTCTTCGATCTGCCACTCGATAGGAGCAAATTCAACAAAATCTAGCTGATTGGGGCGATCCTTGTATAAGCTCACTAGGTATCCCCCCTTAGGCCCCACCTCCAAGCGATTACGTCCTTGAATGGTCCCCGCATAACAGATCATTGGACTCTGATTCAAGCAGGCCTCTTGATGAATATGGCCTAATGCCCAATAGTCATATCCTTTGTCAATCATTGTCTGCCGAGTAAAGGGAGCATAATGATCCAGCTTTCCTTGCTGCGTTTTTTGAGCCCCATGGTAAAGTCCAATGACGAAATCAGTCTGACGTGGATTCTTAGGAAAATCTGCCAGCATCTCTCGATCGATCCAACGATTACAGTAGGAGAAGCCGTAGATCCTCACACTCTGTCCATTTTTTAATTCAATATCCACATAATCGACTGCCTCTTCAGTAAAGGCATACACGTTATTAGGATAATTAATCGATACCTGGTTCGGCTTAAGATAATCATGATTCCCATGGCAAAGCACTACTGGAATTTCAGCATCTGCCAAACGCTTTAATTCCTGCATCAAAAAATGTTGAGCATAGATGCTCTGCTGATTGGTATCGTATAAATCTCCCGCTAAAACAACCAAGTCAACTGTTTCGCGAATGGCATACTGAACGGCTTTTTTTAGAGCCGTAAAAGGCGCTTGTACCAAAGCTTGTTTTAAATCTGCCGATTGTTTGTCCATCCCCAAGAAGGGGCTATCTAAATGTAGATCGGCCAAATGAAGTAACCGCATTGCTCTTTCCTTTCTAGTCTTGAATGATACTCCTTGATAAAAAGCAACTGAAAGTCTCTTGATCACGATGTAAGATCAAAAACTTCAGTTGCTTCACAAAATGTTACGGTGCTGTTATCAACAAAAGCTGCTATCAAAGGATGACCCTGACATTTCATCCAATGATAAAATGATGTCAGTTTCAGCATTCAATCAGTCGATAACTCTTCCAGATCCATAGTCCGTTATCTGTAGCGACCCATTTCACTAGCTCATCATGCACAGCTATCTATTATCTTTTTCTTTTTTCATTGATCCTATCTTGATCACTTAATAATCCATCAATGATATTTAATAGCTCAATTTTATCTTATCAATTTATCAAGACATTTTCAATTAAAACCTAAAAATTAACCGGTCCCCTATAAATAGTTAGATAAGCCCCAGTCATCCCACTGACGCTTAATGCGTTGATTTATCTGATCCAACAAGTCCTTAGCCGATTGCCACCACGATCCAGAATGATCCTCTAAATACTGTCCAGCCTGATCCAACCAATCTTGACCCATTTGCCACCAATTGCTTTCCTCCAAGTGATTGCTATCTTGTTGCATAGTAGAAGCATACGTTACTTCAAACGGAGTTTGAGCTGACTGAGCAATCAAATAGGACGTTTGTAACTTGAAAAGGGGGCTCATTCCCGAAGGCATCCGATCCTTAATATCTCCCGAAGAAATATCATCATAACCAACCCAAGTCGCAATCGCAAAATCAGGCGTATAAGCCACCATCCATTGGTCTCTGACCTTATTCGACCCATCTGAGACTTCAGTGGTCCCGGTCTTGCCTGCAATCTGCCCATTATCTGGACTCGCGTTATAGCCAAGACCATAGCCACCATAAGTGTCCAACATCATCGAGGTCATATCTGCTGCAACATTTTTAGTCATAGCTAGGGTTCGTTTAGGCCGCTCTTGATCATAAACAGTCTTACCTGAAGCATCGACAATTTTACGAATATAATTTGATTCATTTCGAACACCCGCATTAGCAAAGCTAGCATATGCACTGGCTAACTGTTGCGGCGATAGTCCCGTTGAAAATGCCCCCAAAGCTAATGGTAAATGTCGATCTTTTTCAGGGACTTGAATTCCAAATTGCTTTAACTTTTGAACCGATTTTTCAATTCCCAATTTATCCATCAAATAAACAGCGGTCGTATTTTTACTTTGAGCCAAGGCATAATACATAGGAGCTTGATGGTCTGCTTCCGTTGTTCGATTATAATTCTCTGGGGTATAGTGGTTCTTGCCATACGACCTAACTTCATCAGGTAGCATCGAATGCATATTATATCCTGCCTCTAATGCTGGTACATAGACCGCAAGCGGCTTGATCGTAGATCCGGGTGCCCGATACATATCGCTAGCACGATTAAACCCTCGATAGGTGTACTCACCGCGTCCACCAAAAACCGCCATTACCCCACCTGTCTTACAATCAACGACTGTAGCTGCTGATTGGATAATGGGGTCTTCCCCATCATTGAATAGGTAGGCTCCGTCTCGATAGGCCGCATCCAAGGCCTGTTGGGCTGCTTGATCTAAATTAGTATAGATTTGATAACCTTTGGACATCAAGTCATCTTCAGGAATGGATGTCTTTCGAATGGCTTCATTGATAACCCCGTCAAAATAATAAGGATACTCATGACCAGACGAAGCAGCGATATAAGCATCATAGAGATTAATCCCCGATTGCTTAATGCTTTCGGCTTGATTAAAAGAAATAACCCCTTCTTGACTCAAAAGATCAGCAATTACATTTCGGCGATCGATGGCATTATCATAATGGTCAATCGGATTATATATATTTGGGCCCTTAAGCATCCCAGTCAGTACCATACTCTGATTCCAGTCTAACTGACTCGCTGAGATTCCAAAATACTTCATTGCCGCATCTTCAACACCCCAGACGCCATTACCAAAATAGGCATTATTCAAATACATTTCTAGAATCTCGTCTTTAGTGTAGTTTTTCTCCAGCTCTAATGCGAGAAATAATTCTTTTAACTTACGTTGAAAGGTTTGATCTTGAGATAAAAAAGCGTTCTTTGCGAGTTGCTGAGTGAGAGTTGATCCCCCGCCTCCGGATGTATTTCGATTAATAAGCATACGGACAAAGGCTCGCCCGATCCCCATGGTATCAAAACCATTGTGTTGGTAAAAACGTTTGTCCTCCGTGTTAACGACCGTTTTTCGCATGGTTTCCGCAATCTGGTCCAAAGCAGCATAATCCCCTTTTTGACCTAAGAGCGAACCAGCTACTTGATCTTGTCGATCATAAATGATTGTCTTGGATTGTAGCGCATTATGTAGCGTATCAACGTCTGTTGTTTTAGCAATCAAAACCATATAGGATGATAAAAAGAGTCCTAAACTTAAGCCTAAAAAGACAAGCCATTTCCATCCCCGATAGTAACGCCATATGTTTTTAAATCCTCGCCAAAAATACCTTAATCGCTCTTTCATATCATCAGCTACTTTCTAACAGACTTTTTCCCTATTCTATATTATGACGGATTAAATCGAAAGTCCTGAGACTAAAGTAGTAATTATTTGCGTCTTTTTTGGGAAAATTGCTCACTCTGCTAATAAACTACGATACAGTTCCTTGTACTTTTGAGCGGGTTTATCCCAAGAGAAGTCCTGAGTCATGGCTTTTTGAACTAAAGACTGCCAGATCTCAGGTTCATAATCATATATCAATAAGGCCTGTTCTAAACAATGATAAAATACCTCTGGCCGATAATCCTCAAATGAAAAACCATAACCCGATCCTGTGTAACAATTATAAGCTTCTACCGTGTCTTTTAAGCCACCCGTTTCATGGACTAAGGGTAAGCTACCATACCGCATGGCAATCATTTGAGAAAGACCGCAAGGTTCAAAGGCTGAAGGCATCAAAAAGATATCCGAAGCAGCATACAATTGCGAAGCAAACTCACTTGAAAAACGAATTTGAACGTTGAACTTATTCGAATATTGTAAAGCCTTCTCTTTAAAACAGTCCTCAAAATAAGGATCGCCTGTCCCCAAAATTACTAGTTGAAGGTCTTTCGTCATTAATTGATCTAGACAAGCCAGAATTAAATCGCATCCTTTTTGATCCGTCAACCGACTAACCATTGCGATCAAAGGAATACGAGCATCCTCTTCCAAAGACAGTTCAGCTTGGAGCTTAAGTTTATTCTTAACCTTTCCGGATAAGTCTTCCACTGAATAAGGGTAATCTAAAGCGGGATCCTTAGCTGGATCTAATTGGTCTTGGTCAATCCCATTAATGATCCCCGACAATTTCCATTGATTATATCTCAGTGTTGAATCCAATCCCTCTCCAAATGCTGGAGTTTGAATTTCTTGAGCATAGCTAGGACTTACAGTTGTAACCCGATCCGAATAGGAAATACCCGCCTTTAAATAAGAAAGTTGATCATGATGTCGCAGACCATCTTCCTTAAAAGTTTCCCAGGACATACCAAACACATCCGGAAGCATGACTGAATCATAATTCCCCTGAAAACGAAGATTATGAATGGTCAGCACTTTTCGAATCGACTGGTAGATCGGCTGATCTTGATAAGAATCCACTAACAAAGCAGGAATCATGGCCGTCTGCCAATCGTTACAATGGATGATATTGGGAATCCATTGAATAATAGGCAACATCTCTATAACAGCCTTTTGGAAATAGGCAAAACGTTCGCCATCATCCCACTCTCCATATAAATGATCTCGATAAAAATAGCTTTGATTATCAATGAAATAATAAGTAATCTGATCGCGTTTTAATGATTTAATTCCGCAATAAACATGCCTCCAAGAAAGATTAAAGTAAAAATAGCCAAGATCTTCCATTTGCTCTTGAAAATGAGCTGGCATTTGACGATAGTAAGGCAAGACCACCCTCACATCGAAGGTTGGATCCTGCGCTAATTTTTTTGGCAGGGCATAAGCAACATCCCCCAGTCCACCCGTCTTAAAAAAAGGATCCGCTTCTGCTGCCACATATAGTAATTTCATGGTATTCTCCTAATGAATCTTGGCATCCACAAAATGGTTCTTGCCAATAATCTTAATCTGCTCCTTCGTTCCACGAATAATAGCCCCTGGTGCAATCTGAGCGCCTTTATCTAAAATGGCATATTCAACCACTGCCCCTTCACCAATTTGAGCCCCCTGCAGAATAACCGAATGTGTCACTCGCGCATTTTCACCGACCAAGACCCGACGGTTGATCACTGAATCTAGGACTTCGCCGAACATTTTACACCCAGTCCCTACAATCGCGTTACGCACAAAAGACCGCTCATGATAGTAGCTTGGTACACCATTTTTGGTTTTTGTAAGAACGGGTTGGTCTGAATGAAACAAGTCTTTAAAATTTTGATAATTTAACATATCCACATTGGCTTGGTAATACGCCATCAGATGATTAATATTCGCAATATATGACTCATGCTTAAAAAGGTTGATTGAATAATCCATCAGATGCGCTTGAACTAATTCATCCACTTCCATATATTCTCCACGAGCACGGGCTTGATCAATCAAATCCCTTAATAAGTCCGTTGAAAGGAGAAACATATTCAGACTAACTGGATAAGTATAATGCGTCTCATTCAATTGACTCTTTTTAAGCAATTTTTTAACCTGACCTTTTGTATCTATATCTAAAAATCGTTCGTTAGGATGATCTTTACCAAAAAGATCTGGATGGCTATCCGCATAGACCAGACTAATATCTTTCCCACTTTCAATATGAGCAGATTTTAGATTCCTAAAATTAACATTGGCGATAATTTTAGTTCCAGCTACTAAGACATACTGACACCGTGACCGCTCCAAAAAAATTCGGTGGTTATAATAGTAGTCCTCAATCTGATTTTCATGGTGATGTCTTGCCTTCCAATTTTGTTGAGAGAAGGTAAAGATCCCCCCTCGTATACGTGAATCTAATTTCCAGTCTTTACCTGAACGAACATGGTCATAAATTGACCGTCCAGAATCTCCGATGAATAGCGCCACTGAAGCAATATGGGCGTAGCTTAGTGGTGACAGCATAAAATCAATCAGTCGATAGCGTCCCGCAAAAGGAAGGGCAGCGATCGGACGATTGTAAGTTAAAGGATATAAAGCGGCATTATTGGCTGTTAAATTAAGGATCGCACATGTATCATATTTAACCATTTTAATGTCCTCCTACTCTTTCATTAGCCCCAACGACTGCAATTTGATCTTTGGTGCCAATCACCATGCCGCCATCTTCAACGACTGCATTCTCTCCAAGAATGGCATACTCCACTCGACATGATGCCCCAATTTGAGCATTAGCCATCAATACAGCACCTTTTACTTGACTATCTAATCCAATCACCACGTCTTGTGAGAGTATCGAATCATGAATCTCACCCGAAACATAACAGCCATCGTTAACATAGGAATTATAAATTGCCGCATGGTTAGTGATGACTTGAGCGGGAGAGATGGGAGCATTGGTATAAATGCGCCACTCATTCTCATCCTTAAAGATTGGATGATCTTGATCCAGCATTTCCATATTAGCTTGCCATAAACTTTGAATCGTCCCCACATCCTTCCAGTATCCTTCGAAGGAATAGGTATAACAAGCCTGACCCGCTTTTAAAAAGGCTGGAATAACATCTTTACCAAAATCATCCAGCTTCGATCCTTTCAATAAATACTCTCTTAAGATAGACCAGGTAAATATATAAATTCCCATCGACGCTAAATTCGATTGTGGCTCGTCTGGCTTTTCTTCAAAAGCGGTAATCCGTCCCTGGTCATCTGTCGTCATAATACCAAATCGACTGGCTTCTTCTAGCGGAACCGGCTTGACTGCAACAGTTAGATCCGCCTTCTTTGCTTTATGTTGAGCCAGCATGGTTTCGTAATTCATCTTATAGATGTGATCTCCTGATAGAATCAAAAGATATTCTGGATCTAGCCGATCAATATAAGCCATATTTTGATAAATCGCATGAGCCGTTCCTTCAAACCATTTCTCACCTTCTGATGAGGAATAAGGCTGCAAAATCGTAGCCCCTCCCCGAGTATCCAATCCCCAAGCTTCTCCATTAGCAATATGAGCGTTTAAGTCGAGAGGTTGATACTGCGTCACAATTCCTACATGGTCAATTCCTGAATTAGCACAATTACTTATAGCAAAATCAATCATTCGATATTTTCCACCAAAGGATACAGCCGGCTTGGCAATATGCTTGGTCAAAGGTCCCAACCGGGTTCCCTGTCCTCCTGCTAAAATCATTGTGATCATTTCATGCTTCATATTAGCAACCTCCCTTATTAGAATTCCCTCCTTTTGAGGGATCTGACTGTAAACGAATAAAAATAGCACTTAAACCTGGAATATCCAACTCAACAGAAAAAGCTTGATGATGATAAGGAATCGCCTCCGTTTGATAAGTTTTCTGAAAATCTTTCAGCTTACCTCCATAGACCATGGCTTGCGAGTGCATAATCACTTGGTATGTTCCATCAATCGGTAGCCCTACCCGACGCTTGAATCGGTCAACTGGTGTAAAGTTTAATAAAACTAAAGTTAAGTCTTCTTCCTGCTTTCCTCTTCTTATAAAGCTCAAGACCCCTTCTTCTAGATCATCAGCATCCAAAATCAGAATACCTTGAGGCTGATCATCCAATTGATAAAATTCTGGACAAGTCAGACCCAAATGATTCAATTCTTTTATAAAGTACTGATATTCTTGATTATAAGGGCGCTGCAAGCCGGTCCAATCAAGCTCTTCATAATAACGCCACTCTAGAAATTGCCCCAACTCATTACCCATAAAGTGCAAGATTTTCCCAGGTTGTGCCAGCATATAAGCATGAAGCAAGCGTAAATTGGCAAATTGACTGAATCGGTCTCCAGGCATACGGCCAAGGAGCGAGCACTTTCCGTGAACAACTTCATCATGCGACAAGGGCAATATATAGCGTTCTTTAAACTGGTACATAAAAACAAAGGTCAATAGCCTTAATGAAGCTGGACGATACAAAGGGTCTAAACTCATAAATTTTAGCGTATCCTGCATCCAACCCATATTCCATTTGAAATCAAAACCAATCCCCCCATCTTCAAGGGATGTGGTAATTCCTTCCAAGGCTGAAGACTCCTCAGCAATTCGATAGACTTGTGGATGATCTCTAGCCAATAGTTGATTCATCCTTCGTAAGAAAGCAAGGCTATCCTCTTTTAAAAAGCTTAAATTATCTTGTATCGATCCTTGAGGCTGTTGGTCTAATGACTTACATAAAATATGCGATACTGCGTCTACCCGAATCCCATCGACGTGAAACTCCTCAATCCAATAATAAAGATTCGATAGCAAGAAAGATTGCACCGGTCCCTTACTCAAATCAAAATTTAGGGTCCCCCAAGTTGGATTATCTGCTAGAGTTACATCGTCACTTTCAAAAGTTGCAGTCCCATCATAATAAGCAAGAGCATTCGCATTCCGATTAAAGTGTCCCGGAACCCAATCTAAAATCACGCCAATATTAGCTTGATGAGCGGTATTAATAAAATGCCTTAATCCCTGGCAATCTCCATAACGAGCACTCACTGCAAAATACCCAGTGATTTGATAGCCCCACGAAGCCTCATGAGGATGATCCATGACAGGCATTAGCTCCACATGACTATAGGACATTTCTCTAAGGTAAGGAATCAGGCTCTCTGCCAAATCCTCCCAAGTATAGAAGCGACCATCAGGATGTCGCCGCCAAGACCCTGGATGAAGTTCGTATATTTGTAAAGGAGATTCAAACTTATTAATTTGTGATTGCTGTTCTAGCCAGGTTTGATCTTGCCAATGAAAAGTTGCATGCGACGATAAGATTGAAGCATCTTTAGGAGGTCGCTCAAATTCAGTCGCAAAGGGATCTATTTTATATTCAATATGGCCATTTCCATGATCAATCCCATATTTATAGCACTGTCCGGCTTGAGCTTGAGCATTAAACAAAGCCCAAATCCCACCTGATAATCTTTCCATTGGGATAAGCTGCCAATTAGAAAAATCTCCTTGCAAATATACCTGAAAAGCATGGGGAGCCCAGACCCTAAAACGATAACCCACTTGCCCAAATTCTTCTGTTGGCTTAGCACCTAATAGACGGTAAGCATGCAAGTGATCACCTTGGTTAAATGCTTCAATTTCTCGACTGATGGACGAGGAATGGGGTGATTCAAAAGTCATAACACCTCTCCTAACATTAAAAAATAATGTGGAAACCGTTTACTGATCGATTGATTTTATTATAGCTTAAAATGGTTTAAATTGCACCATAAACGTGCAAATACGTACTATACCGCCATTTGTACGCTGCCGCTTTTACAAATACGTCCAAATATGATCGAATTTTAACCCCTTTTCTGCCCCTTTTTTAAATAATGGCCATAAAACAAATTTTTGAAAAATTCGTATGCTATAAATATTAACATTTATTTGATAAAAGTGCTTGACTTTATACAACTTCCGTTGAATAAAGTCAATAGAGGTTGAGAGATACCTCTAATAAAAACAAAGGAGGTGACTAAGTGAGTAGGAAAAAAAAAGAAGCTTGAAGATGAAATCAAGCTAACCAAATTATTAAAAGCAGTAGCGGTGCTTGAAATAATTAAAACGTTAGTAGAAATCATCGACAAACTTCTTAAATAACACAAGGGGCTGGGCAACCAGCTCGGCCCTTTTCTTACTTGCATTATATCATGAAAAAAGAAAAAGTAACACTCAAAGAGCTATTAATAGTATTAATTGTTTTACAAGCGATCGATATCTTATTAACCATTTTCAGATAGGGGTGCATTATGACCTACACAGAAATAATTGAATCTGTTTTGAATTCAGATCAAACTAGTTACTCAATCGCAAAAGCGATCGGTGTTCCAGTGCAAACAATTGATCGATACAGAAACGGCAGTAAAATTGATAATATGAAGCTTTATATAGCTGAGAAACTAGTTGCTTATTATATGAATAAACCAAAAAACACCCCCACCGATTAAGGTTGAGGTGACCCCCAAAAGTTAGAGTTAAAAACTAACTTTTTTGGGGTCATTTTATGTCTAAAAAATATAGTTACAAATTTAAAATGAAAACAAATGAAAGACAAATACCATTGCATTCCCTACTAAACAAATTCGTTCTATCCCTTTATCCTTGCGATTCAAGACCGAATGGTCAATATCAATAAAAAAAGGATCCGATATATATCGGACCCTAAAAAGCAAAGCTTTTTGAGCAAAACACTAAGGTGTCACAAAAGACGCTTCACATTCATCTTTTGAATTGCCGCCTTCCTGGCTTGAACTCTAAGTTCTAGGCAATTTGCTTGGCAATCTTCCAGATTGCTACGACTCATCGCATAATGCCATTCTAATCGATTGAATCAGATTTGTCAAAACAGGAAATAGGCACATTAAGAATAAAATAAAAAAGCAGAAACAGGCTAAACCACACAATCTAGTTTGCCCTTTTCTGCCTCTTTTATTAAATCAATTAATGTATAATCTTACACCATCTTATCCTACTGCTAATTTGGCATTATCCATCACTTCTAAGCGGTGGATGAAGCCGCAAGTGAACACAAGCGTATTGGTTGATATGACAACGTTCAAAGCGTCCATAAATTTATATAAAAAGTATAAAAATATACCATTCTGTATGTTTTCTGCCCCTTTTCTGCCCCTTTTTTAATAGGCTTCACATAACAAATTTTAAAAAAACGCTTGACTTTATAACGGTTAGCCGTTATAATATATATAGAAGGTCAGGAAAGGAAGCGTGATATGTTATCAAGAAAACAGTACAAAGAAGAAAAGAAAAGTGAACAAATAAAAAAGACTAGCGAGAAAATCAACTTAGTACTCGCAATACTAAATATCATCTCGCTAATCATAAACCTAATAAAACTAATCATCGGATAGTTTATCAGAGGAAGGTTGACCTTCCCTTCCTCTTAATTTTAATTCAAATTTAGGAGGAAATCAAATGAAAAAAGAGACGAAAAAAAACCTTATTTGGACTATTATTTTGTCGGTACTGTTAGCACTGAATATTATTTATTTTATTTGGGGGTAATACCATGAGAAAAGTAGTCGAAGAATTGCTGAATTCTGATCTGTCTGCTTATCGCATCTCAAAAGATGCAAATGTTCCTTATATGACTGTAAACGACTTGGTAAATGGCAAGTCTTCTATTGATAATGCAAAATTTTCTACGATTGAAAAACTGTATAACTATGCTGTTTCACTGCACAAAAACACCCCCGCCAATTAAGGTGGGGATTTGTTATAGACAGTTAATTAAAGAGTCATATTCATAGCGAGCCTCATTAAGGTCTTCGTTATCCATCTTTACATCTACATAGTCAGCTTGTCTTCTTAATTTTTTTAATCTATAGCCATGATCTGCTACTTTATGGCAGCCAATTTGCTGAGAACGTTTAATAGCTTCCCACACTTTTTCATGGCTCCCTCCATCGCCTGATGGATTTCCCACGTTAAAAGCTGCTTTAGACATATGAAAAGCTGCATAGTAAAATCTTGATATAGCCGTTCTGATCTTTGTTTCATCTAAATTTTCGTCGTTAGAAAGCTGGATAGCTAAATTACCATATTGGTTCCAATCAAAAGGCATTACAAAGCACTCCCATAGGTAAGTATATAGTCAAGCTCTGATAAACCTGATTCTTCGAACCACCATTCGTCAAATATTTGACGTTTCATGTTGATTTTCTTTTTACTGAGTGGAAGAATCAACTCTATCTCTATCAAATTAGTATGCTCCACTTTATCTAATTTAATTTCGCTCTTGACCTCAAATATTTCCTTAGCTTTTTCTTTAATTAAATTTATTTGACTTTCATTGGTAAAATTGATCAAAGACTTATTTTCTACGCTAATATCTAAATTTTTCCATTCAACAGAAATGGCTTGGTTATTTACAACTGGCGACAGCGTGAAAACAGGAATTGTAGCCATAGCAAGGTTTCTACTATTCATTATAGTCACCCTCTTCATTTTGCTTTGATACCTTTATTTCAAAACTTTGGCTTGAAATCTTTTCACCATCGATATAAACCAAAACTTCGTAAGTTCCTTTATTTTTTAATATTATCTCATTCACATGCATACCAAGATGAAATTTTTCAGTTGGAATAATAGTCGGCCCCTCGGAGTCTATAATTAACTCCTCAGTATCTTTGTTTAAACAAGAAACCCGTATAGAGTGCTCTTTGCCATCATTTAACTTTTCAGAATAAAAGTTCACAAATATTTTAAATGAATATACAGTAGGAAGAAATGGAACTTCTAACATTAGTATAGGATCAACCAATTCTATATTTTTTTCCGAAATAATGTCCTTACATATAACTATCTGAGCTATAGTATTGTTCACTTCTATTCACCCCTCTACTTCTTCATCTAAATTACCTTAAGTGACATTTTCTATAGTATACCACACTTGTCAACCCCCCTAAAAATAAAATAGCCCCCTACCAAAATGGTAGAGGGCTATCACACTTCTATATATTAATCTTTCAAAGCTTTCTCAATAACCGCCTTAATATCTTCTGCTTTGACTAGCTCAAGGATACCCTGGATAATCTCGTTTTTATCCTCGTCTGAGATCTCAGACTTGACGATCTTTTCAATCGCTTCTTGCTGATCCTCTTGGACTTTCTCGACTGTAGTACCGCTTAGCAACTCATTAATCTTAGCTTGTACTGCTTCGTACTTATCGCCAAGTAGTCGTTTGCGGTCTTCGCCATTACCTAGCTTGCCTGCGATACCATCTCTAGCCAGTTGCTCGATATCTCCGCTAAGCTCAACTTTAGGTGCTTGACTTCCTTCTGCATAACGTGGACGTGCGTAACCTTGAATATAGACGCTATTCCACACAAAGCGGTTATAAGCCACTGTAGACACACCGTTTTTAGTGGTATTCCCCTCAATTGTGGTGATCATATCACCGTCCACGTTAGCAACATAGCCGATATGATTTCCCCATCCTTGACGGTTACCGCTCCAATTAAAAATAACGATATCTCCAACTTTAGGCTTTACTAGTCCTTTCCAAATCCCTAGCTGTTTGAAAATATCTTTGTGTCTTTCCACACCGCATTCACGGCCAATCAAGTCCTTAGCTCCGGACTTTACTGCCACGAACGATACAAAAGTATCACACCAATCATCAGAATATTTGACTGCGTATCCTCTTGGCAAAGCCCGGACTGCGTTGTAACCGTCAATGATTTTCTTGTGGTTAGCTCCCCACTTATTAGATCCTAACCATTTTTTAGCCTCTTGAATGACTGCATTTGCTGTTGCTGTCATATTTTCAACTCCTTTGTCTAATTTATCTAAAACACCATTGTTCGCTTGATTGATTGCTGATCTTCTAGCTTTCATCCCTCGTAAATAAGCTTCATATCGTTGCTTGCTTTGAGAATCCGGAAGATTCATAGTCGCATAGTCATATTTAGCGCCGCCATACCTAAACATACCCTTAACAGCTTCATCAAAGTTCTTAGAATCTGCAATGTTGTAGGATCCACCCCTCCGGATTAAATAAAGCCAATCTTTGAAAAAGTCATCCAAACTCGAATAGTGCATGTAATAGCCGCCTTCGTTTGCCGGACGCTTCGTGCCTCTTTTGACTTGAACGCCACTTGGTCTAGTAAAAGCGTTCATATGTGTATTTGGATAGGTCATACCGCTTAAATTATTATTTGCTTTGGCTACTGCGGATGTTCCCCACAACCCCTCAAAGTGCAATTTAACAATCAAGTATGAAGGCGGAACACCTAAGCGCTCCGCCTCTTTAATTAGCATATTTAGGGTTTCATCTGTTAACGTTGCCCCTTTGTACTTAAGCATTTTTAGATCCCCCATCTCCAATCTTCTTTTGATCATACAAACCACAAGCTCCTAATCCCGATATAAGCCCAACGATGATCGCGCTGTTTAGCGATTGACCAGCACTAAGCATAACTGTCATAGCGATAGTAGCCCCGACTATCAAAGATAGCAAAGGTACATACCGATCTTGTAGATTAAGCGTGTTTTTAAATACTTGAACAAATCCACTCACGATTGGGATTAAAATGATTGCAATTAATTCTGATTGTTCTACTAGTCCTTTAATGATTTCCATTATTTTTTATCCTCTTTTCCGTTGCCGTAATGTTCTTTATAAGTGATCGTTTGGTGACCATTTTCCCGACTTGTTTCTAGCACGATCAATCGCATATCGTGATCGTCTAAGCGCTCGTCATGATCTTTGATCGCTTGTTTGTTCTCTTTTGTGATTTCATTTAAATTTTTGCGGTCATAGTTTGATTCGACTGTAATTGTTTTAAATTCTTCCAACATCTTAACGATTGGCTCCATCTGCTTTTTAGTAATATCAAGCATTTTATTCTGATAATCTTTATCTTGTTGTAGCCTTTCTCGTCTTGCAAGATCTTCTTCCCTAGCTTTCTTTCTCTCCCAAGGGGCAACTAGGTATTTATAGCCAAATCCTAAAATCGCCGTCAGTGGCGCTATGATACCGCCCACACTTACAATGTAGTCTATGATAGAGTCCCAAGTCATAACCTACCCCTTTCGTTGTTTAATCAAATAAGCAACCGCCCCCAAAATTGAGAGGACGATTGCTAGTGTGATGATAATTTTTTCCGTCATTATTCTGTGATTAATTCTTCTGCGTTCATGAGTTTGAGCTGTTCTGCGACCGCTTCTTTCATGAACGGTAAAACATTCTTATACTCATAGCGACCAGCTACAATGTTAATTGCTAGTAACATTACCATCACCTGTCTCACCCCCTTTCTCAGCATTGTCATCATCACCAGTAGTCGGCGCATCTTCACTCACCTCATCTTCTTTCTTGAGTTGTAGATGAGCGACAATCGGTAATACCTTGTTCATCAACTCGATCAGTGCGCCCTGCGTTATTTGAGATTCTTTCTTCATGTTTGCGATTGCTTCATCAACCTCGGATAATTTTGCATCTGCCTTTTCTAAAGCTTTATCCAACTTGATTTGTTTGCTGTCTAACTCATTTACTTTGTCGCTAGGATCGTACTCAATATTCATTTGATCTAATACCAACTGAATCTGCTCGTCTTTTGATTTACCCGTTGCGTCGCCCACAACATCTCGTGTGATGATGGTATAGGGTTGTTCACAAAAGATTTGAATCTCCGTTCGATCAAGCCTCTGCTTGTAGTACGGTGTGTTCAGAATTTGATACTTCATCTGCTTCCTCGCTTTCCTTTTGTAATTCATCAATGATTTTCATGGCTTCCTCTAACTTTTGCTTATACTTGTTAATCTCCAACTTCGCCAGCAACAAATCCTCGGACAGTTCTGTTAGTGTTTTAATATAAATCAATTCATTCATAGGATACCTCGCTTTAGTAATCGATAATCAATTGAACTTGAATATCATATTGTTCGGCCTTACGTGTTCTGGCATTCCAATAACGTGCATATCCTACGATAGGCACTCGTCCGTTATCGTAATCGATGCTATCTTTTTGGACATAACAGACAATACGTTGTAGCACTAACCAACCATTTTGATAATCGCCATTGGTGTTCTTCCACACGCACGCATCAGCGAATGCAACTTGGGCGTTAAACCGCTTCCCATGATACACACTAGGAATTGTAACCCATTTATACCCCGTGTCTGACGTATGGTTAATGCCGGACACAGGAATTACATCGTGTAAGTAATGTGTGTGATACCATCCACCGTCATAATGATAAAGGCCATCGTAATCGATGACCGTCTTTTTACCGTTCTTATGAAGCACCGTAAAGCCTTCACCTGTAATTGTGACATTGCTTGAACCACTATTTAATCTCGCTCTAATAAAGTTTGCGTCCATACCTGTGACACTTCTTGCATCAACATTGACCGTGATAAGGTTTTGGATTTTTGCACTAAATGCTTTTAAGCTGTCAGTGCTAAAACTCTTCGTCAATAGGTTTTCAGCAAATGCGTTGGTCATTGATACATCACCGTCAAGATGGATTAGCTTATTCTTAATTTTGGTTAAGC
Source organism: Facklamia hominis CCUG 36813 (assembly GCF_000301035.1). Lineage (GTDB taxonomy): Bacteria > Bacillota > Bacilli > Lactobacillales > Aerococcaceae > Facklamia > Facklamia hominis. Next base: position 764,452 of record NZ_JH932292.1, read on the forward strand.
CATCAGTTTGGTTAAGCTCTGCTAATACGTCGCCGTTGGAGTTCAAATTCTTAACCGCCCACGAATCAGCGGTCTGTGTCACTTTGGTAGATAAGGGGTCAATTTTTTTCATAACTTCCGTTTGGATAACGCCACTCGCTTGAACCATTCGTGATAGGTTACTTACTACATTGTCTTCAGTTGTCCCTAAAACTCGCTCATAAAAGTCAGCAGTTGATCTTATGGAATGAATTTGTTTAGATAGATCATTACCCTGTTTAGTGAGTAGGGCTTTTATTCCCTCGGCGGTTAAGTTGATTTTATGGGTCAATCCCTCGTCAGCATTCTTAAAATCAAGCTTAATCTGATTGAGATTATCAAATAGCTCCTTAATAACCGTTTCACTCGTTTCGGGCTTAACATAGTCAAGGGCTTTAGTACCACGGTTGAGATTAGCTTCTGCAAAGGTGTATTGCTTACTAGTGTCGTTAGGTGCTAGGCAAAGCTTAGGTTGCTTACTTTCCGCTATGAAAGTTGCTTCAATGCGATAACCACCGCCATGTAGTGGTGTGACGGTGGTTTTGATGGGTTTGTTATTTTGCGTTAATTGAATTGCAATAGTTGTCACCCCCTACAATTTATAAATTTGTAAATGCTTAATCTTAATTTCGTCACCCGCTTGCGTTTTTATGGGTGCGTGGATAATCCAATTCTGTTCTGTAAATTCACCGACCGCTCTAAAGAAACCATCTTTTATAAAGCTTGTTAATTTTGGCTGGATTTTAGAAACAGTTAAACTTGTCCATTCACTTTTTGAAAGGGGCTTGCCGTTCTTTTCGATCAAACCTTGTATCAAAAATTCTCCTTTGTTATGTAAGGGGTCTTCTATGATTCTTAAGGTAAGGTCTTTGCCTTGTACAAAAGTGAAAATTAATTCACCAAACTCGTTTATTTTTAAATTACTGTAATTATCAAAAGAAGCGAGCTTATCTTTTTCAACTAAATTATCGCAATATATCCCCCCCCCGACCATTTCATTTATATTGTCATACAAATATTTTAATGTTATTAAGTCCGAATCTTGATTAATTGGTGCTAAAGATTTCATCACATAACTCCTTTTCTTTCAAGTGCGTCTAACTTTTCGTCTATGTATTTTAATCTCTTGACTAAATCGTTAAAAGTTGGCGATATATCGTCTAAAATCTCAATTTTAAAATTACCAACTTTTGATTTATCCGCTTTAATCTGATTATAAATGCCACTCTGCACGATCTCATTGATAGGCTCATCGGGAATTGTGTATTCTTTGGAAATTACACCTTTGAAATTTTTACCTTTGTAATCATCAGCGTTTAACCATGCACTAAAATAGCGATTACTACTTCTTATTTTGAAACCAGGTTCTGCTCCGATACGCCCACTTTGTGCGTTCTCCACTTCCACATAAACACTCACTCTTATCCGCTTACCTCGTAATAAATTTAAACTTTGTGATATGGTCAGTCCACATTCTATGCTTTTCTTTTCACTTTCATTTGTTATAAAAACATCACCGTTTAGAACAATATTGCCCCCCCCCCCGATTATTTTAGCAATATTGTTATTCAAATATTTTGATGTTATTAAATCCTCATCATGCTTGATTGGTGATAAATCTTTCATGCTATACCTCCGATTGGTGTTAACTTTATGTTCGTAACTTTGACATTTATGTTTCTATTTTCTTTATTATTTCTCACTCCATAACAATAAGCATGAGGGATACTACTGTTATGATCGACCGTCATTACTCTACTTATATTAAATTTGTAAGGTAGCTTTTTATTAAAATAATTAATGATATGTCCGTTGGAGTTCATCGTCCAAACTTCTTTTGTGTAGAAGAAATTAAGAAATGCAAAGCGAAGGTCTAATCCACTTAAATCTCCGTATTCTCCTAAAACCTCACAATCATACGAAAGTAAATATTTTTGACCGTCCACCAAATAATTAAGAACATAATCACCAGTCATTTTTAACTCGTTAGTCCAGTAAAGGGTTAAAAATTCATTAGCCCCCTCTTGCAACTCGCTAGGTGGAATCATAAAGCTCGGTTGCGTCAATAAGTTTAGCGATACAACATCATCGTCGTGTTCAAATTTTCCTAAATTCTTCACCCAATCACCACCAATACAAATTCATTTTTAGTTAATGCTCTGTTAGCCACCACTTTAATTTGGTTCTCATTCGGTCTATACACCTCGAATAAGTACTCCTCATACGGTTGACCATTCTGATACAACTGCACAATTACCGAGCGTGTGCCAAGATTGTGGGTGACTGTGTACTCCCTATTTGACCCATCTCCGATTGGTACTTCATACTTCCCGATCCCACTCTGCACCTTGTAAGTTATTCCCACACTAGCGTCACTGCTAACTACTAGATTGACTGTGTAGGTAGCTACCCATGGATGGGCTGACCTAGGTGGTACGACATCTCCTTGGCTTGCGGTAAAGCTAGCAATGACTTTATCGCCCACGCCCTCGACAGATGCACGAACATCAATTTTGTTTAACGTTCGATTATCTGCCATGGTCATATTGTCATACTGCCCCGATACCTTGATCTTGTTACCATCACGATTGATCACTAAATTCTTAGCTTCTGCACCGTTGATCAGCAGTTTGTTGATAACGATTGGTTTTTTATTTGCAATAGCACTCGATATAAGCGACTTGCCGTCTGCATTAAGGCCGCCTGTAAAATTAGCCATACTTAACCTCGCTTTCTACATAAGCCCCCATATAAATTGGAGCTTCAATATTTGGTTTATCCATTGGATAAATAATCATTGACACTGTGTACTCCTTGCCGATCAGGAAACCACCGCCATTATGCCTTATAGGAATACAATTATCGCCTTGATCTAAGTTTCCATAAGGCTCACCTAGCCAACGGTTCTCGTTGTAGCGAATTAGTTCCTTATTGGTAATAAACTCGGCGGTCACCTCGTCATTGATCGTATTGCGTTCTTTTAAACGATTGATCTCATCATCTATTTTGGTTCTGTGTGCGCTCAGTTCGTCAGCAAGCTGCTTGCCACGTTCAGCTATGTCTTTAGCACCGGTGGCGGTTGAGATTGCTTCGTCTGCCTTTTCAGATATTGAGTCCGCTTTTTGATTCGCTTCGGTAGCTTGTGTTTCTAGTTGTTTTAACTTCTCGCTGACAACTTTCCAATTTTTAGTCCGGATTAGCTCTTGCCATATCTCCCCTGTCCACATTTGAATAATATAATGCCCCTCAAATTCAGGATCCGGTTGGTACCAAACGTCCCTAATTCGAGGATTTTTTGGCTCGGTGAGTGAATACCAGTTAGTATTGAAACCATCTGCACTCGGCAAGTTGTCTTTAAGTTTATCAACGATTTCATCTTGACCCTCAGCCACTGCATCACGGATTGCATTCATCATTCTCGACTGACGTTTGCTTGCTGATTCATGAAGAATATCGCCGAGCTTTAATTCAACAACAGAATTTGTCAATCTATCCCATTTGACTTCAAATACTCGGACTGGGTAGTCGATTTTCAAGTCGTGCCTTACAACACGAACCGTGTCGCCGATTTTCGCATCAAGATAGACGGCACTTGTTTTTAACTCCACTCGTGGACGACTATATTCCAATAACGTTTCATACGTGCGTTGAATTAAATCGTTTTTATCCTCGGTATCAAACTCCACGAAACCAATCTTCGGTACTGCACCTTTATCGGTAATAATCCCAAACTGTGCTGTCGCTTCAGGCAATTCAATGTATTTCTGTCCCTTAGGCTTATCAACTGGATTGCCTTTCGCCTTTGACCATTCGATATCCTCAAACGTGATTTTACGTCCGTATCCGTCTCGCTCCTGAACCTTACCGTCTGGATTTTCCTGTCCTGCCTCAGATACTTGTTCGCCACGTCCACGACCAATCATTGCCGTATAAATATCGTCTCGTTGCGTTTCTTTAACAATCGATAGCGCATTATGCCCGTACGTCACTCGCTTATGTGTGGCTGTACCGATACGGTTTTTAAATTCAATGTACCGATTCCCAATCCGATTGTTATTAATCTCCACATGAAACTGCATTTCAACATTAAAGGATGCACACAGCTTCTTCAAAGCTGTAAATGCATCCTCGTAATAGTATGTTCTCGTGATATTCGGTTTACTTGGCGTGTACTGCACTGTCCATCGACTATCCTTTAATATCCGTTCTGCGTGAAGTCGTACGTCCCCAGTAGGACGAATATCGTAGACTGGCGTTTTCATCAGCTCTTCAATGCCTGATTGAACGCAGTCTAGAATCGTTAGTTCTCCGTCATGTCGATATCTGAGCAAGAAATAGAGATCAAACTTCTGTGGATTTTCTGCATTATGAATTGCAACGTACTCAACTTCAGATAATAATTCATCGTTCACATTCCGTAACTCAACGAATAATTTATCGGAGATATACTTCTCGTCCGTTAACGTCTGCACCTGTTCAACGGATTTCAACGTTTTATCAGAAAGTATTTTTAATAGCTTCTCTTGATTATTAAATAGATAAATCATGCTCGATACTCCCTCCACTTGAATTGGATATCAAGCTCATTACTTGTGATGCGCTCGCCATTTTTCACGTCAAAAAACTCTAACGGACTGTGTAACTGCAACTCATGTAGAATATTGTTTCCATTCTTTGTAATGCTAATTTCATCGCCAAAATGAATAACGATTTTATCGCCACTTGCATAATTGCCTTTAAGATGAATGGTTTCTCGTCCGTTCGTGATATCAATCGTCCGAGTAGATGATTTAACCGTTCCAGTGATTTCAATCAACTCTATCCAATCGCTAGAATTAACGGTGTCTAATGATGTTCTAACTTCTTTGTACTTATACGGATTCGGACAAACAAACACTAATTTATCAATAATACTCAATGCTTGCTCTGGATTACTTTCACCCTCAATATAAATTGCTTCGTACGTGTAATCAGGCTCGTCTTTGAATTTCAGTTTTAAAAATTCTCCGTCTGGTCTAAGGAATTTATTCAACTGCCAATAGCGCTCTCTTAATTTCTCAGAAGTCGGTGCCTCTAACTTGAATCTCACCTCGATCATTCGTTCATTGTCTTGTGCGTAACTAAACCACGAGCCAGCCCGACGAGGTACGTCATCACGTTTTACTTTACGGGAGACGATCCCTCGACCAGATACTCCTAGCTGACGATAGCCTTTGATTAATGTTTCTAAGTATTCACCATTGATCGACATACAATCCGAGGCAAGCTTTAGCGTTCGATTTGTTGTAACGTTTAAATCTGTAAATTCATACACTGTTCATGCCCCTTTCTAATAATGTGACAAACTTAGATCAAGTTCTTGTTGATGCGTAATACTTTGAGTGAATGCCTTAAATACTGTCCCGCCCATATTTAAGTAAATCTCTGCTGGTTGATTTGGCGATTCAACACTTGCTGTTCGATTTGATGCTAAACTTTCAATCGCTTGTCGGCTACCTCTAAGCTCGGTTGTCGCTAGTGATAACGGGTTGCGTTCACTTGCTCTTTCAGTTGCGCTTGATGCAGATACAGCTAAATTCGCTGCAATCTTTTCAACTTTACGAGTTTCATCATCAATTCCCACTGCTAAACCTTTACCGAAATAGCCCCCAATTTCAGCGGTTACTCGTGAAGGAGAGTGAATCCGCAAAGCCGATCTCATCGCTGCCGCCGCCGCACTAGCGATCGCCCTAGCACGACCGATAATAGCACCACTCATTGCATTAAGCCCACCTAGAAAGCCAGCGCCCATTTGATAGCCAGCTGATCTTGCCTGACCCGCTGCACTTCTCATGGCAGATACTGCTTGTTGCATAGCGCTTCGAATCGCACTTACAACTTGATTCATACCGCTTGAAACAACAGATTGAATTGAGCTCATTGCGTTTTGCATGGTTGATTTCATTGAGTTTACAGCGCTTTGCATTTGAGATTTCATTGAATTAAGCGATGATGTCATAACTGATTTTGTTGAATTCATTGATGACTGAACGTTAGACTTAATGGAATTCATTGCAGATTGAACCGACGTTTTCATGCTATTCATAGCACTTGTCATCGTGGAATTCATCTGACTAGTGAAACTTTGTACACTTGCCCCCACGCCTGTAAAACCTGAGCTAACAGATGACTCCATTGAAGTCATCGCTCCAGTTACTTCGCCTTCCATTTGCGTAAATTCGCTTGAAACAGAAGAAGTGGTCGAACTAACATTGGCTGGCGCTTCTGATGCTAAATTATTAAATGAAGCGTTCGCCTGTTGCACAGCACTATCTACTGGAGGAGTGACCTCTGGAGGTAATTTACCAAATTCCGATACAATCTGATTAACTGTATTCCCGGCCGATGCTATCGCATCAACATCGAATCCAGACATAGCTCCCATAGCATTTGCTGCCATTTGTGCAAAGTCGTTTGGAACATCTACACCCAAATTAGCAAAATGCGCTTTAATGCCTTCCGCTGTTACTTGAGCTCCTGCTGGCAAATTAGCCTGAATATTAGCCATTTCTGTATCTAAGTTAATACCGAGTTGTTGGAAATTAAGCCCTGCCATTTGCGCCATCGTTTCAAATTGAGATGGAATATTCAGTGACATCTCACCAACCTTTGTCTGAAGATTGCCGGACATACTATCAACATTTTCAGTAACGTTCTGATTCATCAGTGCAGTTGATTCAGTAACACCCTGTTCCATCGTTTGTACATTTTCAACCGTAGCTGTTGAACCCTCAGCAGATTTACCCGTTACCCAATCCCAAACGCCAGATACACCTGTTTTTAATCCATCCCATGCTGCACTGCCCAGGTTTGCAACTCCGTTCTTAATCCCTTCGATAACTTTAGAGGCAATTTCAAAACCACTTTCAAATAGAGAACCGAACAATTGTGTAATGCCATTAAGCAACGACACAATAATTTGAGCACCCGCTGACACGATTTGAGGAAGAGCTTGTAAAAGCCCCGAAACAATTACCAAGATAATTTTGGCGGCTGTTGAAATGATAGTTCCAAAATTAGTAACAATACCAGTAATTAATTGCCGAATTATTCGCACACCGTAGTTAATAATTGTCGGTAACATTTGCACCAATCCTTGAATAAACTGTGTAATCGCTTGAACCCCAATTGAAAGAATCTGAGGTAAATTATTCATAATTCCACTTATCAAGGTGCTGATTATCTGAAATCCAATCTGCATCACTTGGTCAATGAACCCTAAAGCCCCTTGAATAAATTGACTTACAGACCCTTGACCTTGCGAGAGCATTTGAGGTAACGCTCCGACAACTCCTTGTGCTAACTGCAAAATAAACTGCATTCCAACAATTGTTAACTGTGCAATTGCTGGGACGATACTACCTACAAATGTTGATACAATTTGCGATGCAATCGAAATCAATTGAGGAATATTCTGCCCCACTCCTTGCACAAGAGATGAGATAATTTCCACACCTTTTTGAACTAGCACTGGGAAATTCGCTGAAAATGCATCGGCAAACAGCTGTAACATCTGTACCCCTGAATCAATCAAGGTAGGTAGTTGACTGATAATGCCATCTGCTAAATTCGATATAATTGCAGGTCCTTGTGTGGTTGCCATTTGAGCTATCATATCAATTTGCGTTCCAAATGTTTGATAGGCTAACCCTGCACCAGCTAAAGCAACACCAATCATCGCTACCGGACCGACCGTTTGAAGCCCAGCCATGGCAAGTTGAGAAAATGCACCAGCTGTTTTAGAGATGGCTTGCACTCCGAGAGATCCAACTCGTTTCATACCATTCCAGAATTTCCCCATAGAGGCTGTCATCTTCTCAAATGATGCCCACGGTTTCCCGCCGTCGAAACGTCCCATCGCTGCTTGAATTCTAAATAGCGACTTTGTATAGCCGTCCGCCATAAAATTTGCCGATTTCTTAATGATGTTCGATTTTGAATAAGCGGTGCTCGCAAATTTTGCAATACTACTTTTCGTGGCATTCAGTCCTGTTATTGCTTTACCAGGTATTGCCATGACGGTATCTGAAAAGAGTTCTAACCCTCCGACTGATCTCTCAATCAAAGGGAGTGCGTTACCGACAACGCTCCACGCTCCGAGATATGCTGCTGCCATTTTTGCAACGGATGAAATATCCACATCTCCAAAACTGAAGAAGCGTTTAATCTCGTCTTGAAATGGTTTGACGTTATCTGTAAAAATATCGATTAAACCTTTAACCCCTTTTTCAGCGTCCCCATTCAATGCCTTAAATGCATCGTTAATTGTATATTTCCCCTTATCGATTAACTTCGCCATATTATCAAAGCCTAGACTTTCTAACGACCGATCAATCGCTGACATTGTATTAGCTAAGCCTTTAGCCACTGCATTACTGATATTGCCAAAACTCGTCTTAATTCCTTCCGAGTTTATTTTTGCCATTTCAGCAAAACCGCCAACACCGTCATTCAATTCCATTAATTTATCGTTGAATTCATCGAACGTTATCTTTCCATCTTTCAATGCATCGTATAAATCTGTCTTCGCACTTGCTCCCGCATAACCGAATGATTCAGCCACCTTCGTTAGCGCCGTTGGCATTGTCTCAAGCAAAGTATTCCAGGACTGTTGATCAACTTTCCCTTTCGATAACATTTGACTATATTGAGTAAGTCCACGGCTCGCATCTGCACTTGAAGAACCAGATGCAAGAAAAGCATTATTTAGTGCTAGCGTGAGTTTAGTTGACTTCTTTAAATCACCGGTCAGCAACGCTAATTGCTGGGTAGTACCTGTCACGCTATCCAAAGTAGTAGGCAATCCCTCAATACCATCACCCAGATCTTTAATCGCTTTATTAGCTTCTTTCGTTGAATAGCCCATCGTAGTCATCATCTTAGGAAAAGTGTTCATTGTATCAAAACGATCTACCGCCTTACCAACATTCGCTGTAATACCTTGAATTCCTTTAGATACTAATTTTGCCGCTAGATTACCCACCATGAAACCTTTTGCTAAAGATCCCATACCAGCGGTCCCCTTGGATTGATATCCTAGTAAAGACTTAAGAGACGAGTTAGCACTGTCCATCGTCCGGCTGAAATTGGAATCAACTGCTGTTAATATCGCTTCTACGCTATAACTTTCTGCCATTATTTACCTCCTTTCATATATTCTTGTCTTCGCCTTGCCACTTCTCGCAACCTTTCGAAAACTTGCTCTTTTTCAGGCGAGTCAGCGTCTTTATAAAAATCTTTGAAACTTCGATAGATGTACTTGTTTGATCTACCATCCACTGCTCCTGCTTCACGTTCGTTCAACCACGCTGAAGCATGAAGTAAGTAGTTTTCATCTTTAACTTTTAGCGAATGAGCTTCCATTCGGACTAAGTATTCTTCCCAACTCATCATCATTGCTTCATTGAGAGACGAAACACCTAAATACCTAAAGCAGTTAACGATTGCTAATCGATATGGACAGTCTATTTCTTCGTGATTTTCTTCTCGACTTTTTCCATTTCTTGCTGTGCGACCTCCGCTTCTTTGAAGAAACGTCTCGCACCTGGTACCATTTTCAAATAGGTTAAAAAATCATCAAACACCGTCGTATCATCCTCTTGATCTCGCATATCGATATATGCTTCGATTTCCTTTTCAGATGGTCGATTAACATTATCTGCGGTTGAAAAACGGATAAGGTCCGCAACCACTTCAAAGTTTCCTAAAGCGAGTTCTGCCATCGCATTGGGGATTCCTACACTGAGTTTAATACCCTCTTTTTCTGTTACATATTTTTGATTTAATCGTGCTAAGCATCCTAACCCAAATGTCATTAAATAAGAATTATCCCCAATTGTTAATTTTGCTGTTCTATCTGCCATTTAACATTCTCCTTTTATTCAAAAATAAGGGGAACTTACGTCCCCCTTTCTATTAAGCTTTAGCTTTTAAATCTGTAAATTCGTATATTGCTTCAATTTCTTTAACTTCTTCTTCTGTTAGAGTTACCTTACCTGAAATAGGTTGACCATCAATCGCCATAGTTGTCGACAATTCTTCCAACTCTTCAACATTTGCTGGGATAGTCCATTCGTTTAGGTTACCTTGAGCATATAAAGCGGAATAGGTATTAGCTTCCCCTTCGGTTGCACTCGCAAGATCAACTTCCCAAACCTCGACTTTAAGTCCCTTCTTTACAGATTCCCAAAGCATTTTATTCAATTCATCACGAGTAGAAATAGCATTCACTTCAAGAGTTACTTCTAAACCACCACCCTGAACGATCGCTCCGTCCTTCGTTTGAACAGGTTCATTATCACGCTCATATTTCCACTCGTGCTCCACTTGTAAGGCTAAACGAGCAGCTGCTCCCTTTGCCGCATCTTGTAATAAGCGGAAAAACAGAACTTTATCTCTACCTCTGATGGGCATTGTAATTGATTTTGCCATATATCCACATCTCCTTATTCGTTATTTATGCAAATTTAAATTCTAATTCCACAACTCCGTGCCATAAGCTTTTGCCGATTGAAGTGTCTTCTAACATTCTTGTTCCGCAACCGCTTGGCACTGCCATAAATCGGATTCCATCCGATTCGCTAATATTCATACAATTCAATAAAATTGCATTCATCATGTCACTTGCTAATCCTCGGTCATTCCCATCGCACCAAATACTGATGGTCATAAACACACGGCCAATCATTTTTGACTTAGTACCCCTTGGCGCTACTTGAACTTCTTCTAATACTACGAAGGGATAACTCTCGGCTAAATCTGGTAACGTGTCATATGTTTTATAACCGAGCGATGTCGAAACAATGAACACTTCGTCAAATAACAGTTGATCAATCATTGCACCAACCTCTTTAAATCCGATATAAATTTATTTTTTTGCGCATTAAATGATGGTTTGACGAACGGTTGTGCGGCCATCTTACGGGTTCCGTATTCTACGTACACTGAATAATGTGTGCCAGGCTTTACGGTAGCAGTCATATCTCCATTCGATAAATTCAACGTAATACTTCTTCTTGTCGCACCGGTTGAATAGCCTTTAACGAATACAGCGTTGCGCACCATACCCCGATTTAACTCTGCACCATTTGTCCGAACAACTTGTTTGATTTCTTCCATCTTGGCATTACGCATCAATTTAGCGCTAAGCTCCGTTCCACCTTTAAACGTGACTTTCATTGAACCAACTCCAAATACAACTCAAAACGGTTACGGTAATTTGTTTGTCGAATGACTTTATATAATTTTTTCCGATAAAAAACCTCGACATGATTCTGTCGAGGCTTTCCTAAGCAACGTGCTACAAGGATATTTTTATCGTAAGACCCGAAAATACCAACTGAGCTTTCGAGTGTGATCGGCGAAATGTGTGCAGATATCACTTGTCTTTCATCGGGTTGCTTTTCTTTCTTTCGAGTACGAGGGTTATAAACTTCCTCGCCTCGTTTGGTAATAACTTCAATACGTTTGTTGTATCTCATCGCCAGAACACACCGCCTTTCTGTCTTGTGTCTGGTGGCTTATACCGAGCAAGCAAGATGTCCTTGTACTCACTAAAATCATCCGAATTAAACACCTGCAACATATCCGCCTGGCGCTCTTGAAGCATCCCTTCATTCCCGATTCGGTTGTAACGCTTAACCATAACTTCCACAATCATAAAGTCGTGGTCAAGCGGGACGGCATCCGCTCCAGTTAACGCTTTATATAAAGCGATTGTGTTGTCTTGGATCTCTTCTAGCAGACTATCCTGTAATTTATCATCAATACAAAGTAGCGTTTTAACTCGGCGAATATAATCATTCACGGTTATTCCTCACTATTCATCAACGCGACCAATTCATCTTTGCTGGCATTACTTTTATACTTTACGCCCTGCTCGTCCAATCGTTCTTTGATCTCATCTTTAGTTAAGTCCACTTCCTCCATCGCAGTAGCTTGGTCAATATAACCTCCGCTTTTCAGTAGATTTATCCGCTCAGTTTTAAAGGTCTCAACCACACTATCTGCATGGGGGAACTCGTCCCCCACACGGTAATGGTGCTCGTCATATTGATCAATGAATTCCTTAGTTACAATCATCACTCATCCCCCCTTAGATACGAGATACTGAATTTGCTGTTACATCCAACATATACACCCGATTGATCTGTTCGAATGAAGGTAGCGCAACCATAGATACTTTAGTCTGAGTATTTACTGGATCATCGGTTGTTTTTGTGGTCACCGCAATACCTGTGTCAACAATAGATACATTCAGATTATTTCCTGATACTAAGTCAGATTCTTCAGGTGTTGTCCCAAAGACCGTTGATCCTAAAGCCATGTTAGGTGTCAATGTCACCTTTCCATCTGGGTAATACTTTTTCAAAACACCATCATCGTCCACAAAAGTTCGGTCATCAATCAATAACCGCAAACCATACTCGCTTAGCAAGTAGTCCTCCACCTCTGTACGCTTTGGAACATATCCTTCCTGAGCCGCCGCCAACACTTGCTTAGCTGTCTTAGGTGCCTTGCGTAATTGAACGAAAGTCACAGAGTTCATTACTAAGACTTCTGGTGTTGTTCCTAGCGCTTTTAGTGCCTCAACAGCAGTGTCTAAGTCCTGAACTGGGTTTGCCACAGGGTCGGTCCATGCAGTTTTTACCACACCTTTGTTTTCCTCGGCTACCCCATAATCCAACTCTTTAAACACGCCACCCGAGTTAATATAGATCACACCATAAGCCAAAAGTTGCATACGCATCGCCTCCAGACGAGCGTGAGCTCCTTTAACTAGGTCCATTTGATCATTGAAAATGGTTGTAGAAACAACATCAATCATCTCCTGATTATGCGTCTGTTCCAATAAATTTAGCATTTGACGATCTTCTTCTTTCACAAGGCGTGCTTCCTTGAAAAACGGCATCTTCTTGCTATCCATCTCGATGTTGATGCGATCACGTAAGGTTACCTTCGTATCGTAAGCTGAAGCTCTTAAAACAACAGGTTTCCCTTCCGCACCCTTAACATACGTCAATTCATCCCCAAGCTGCTTTTTGGCAGGGAAGTATTGTTCACCTACCATCGTCTCCCGAGGTAGTTCTGTGTAGTAACCCGCCACATTAGAAGCAGTAAATAAATCATGAATTAAAGCCATAGTGTCCCTCCTTAAATACCTTTGATAAACTTAATTTGCGGCAAAGCTTTGTCAATCGTATCAGCATAATCAATTACACGATCTGATCGGACGGTTCCTTGATAAACCATAGCGACCTCTTTATCTCCATCAGTCACATCTACATCATGTAGAATAATACCATCAGCCTCTTCTCCCGTTGATTTCTTCACCTTTTTGGTTCGGTCCTTAAATACCGATGCACCATCTCCGAAAACGACCGTTCCTGCAGGAAGGATCTTACGACCTTTTTCATCAACTGTTCCTGTAGTGGTCTTATCTACCGTGACCGTCAAAGCGGTATAAGGTAAGTTGTGCAAAATCTCTTTGCTTGTAAAATTTAATTTCATACTCTTTCTCCTCTTCTAAACTATCTTGCCACCAAACTGCTGTTTTGCTCTTTTAGCTAACGCAGCACCGGCATTCACTTTACTCCCTGATGCACTTCCTGTTTTAGCGCTAGGATGCATCAACTGCCGTTTGACCTGTTCGGACACTGCTGCACCAAACCGCTCAGCAAACAGCTTCACATTCGCTAGCGATTGTTCTGTATCGCCTTCTACCGCTAGCCACTCTGCGAATTCACCAGGCAATTCTTTGGCCAATAAGTCAGACTTCACATCGTTAACTAGCTTATCGTACTCAAACGCTGCTTTTTCAGCCTTAAAAGCTGCATACTCATCTTCGCGTTGTTTGCGCTCACGGTCCTTCTCAGACAGCTTCGCATAATCCTTTTCCTTGGCCAAAGCTTCTTCAACAGCTTTCTGGACGTCCTTTTCATACTGTTTTTCTGCTTCAGCTTTAGCTTTAGATTTTGCTTGAGCTACCAAACGATTAATATGTTCTTGTTGCTGTTCATCAAAATCTACTACGTTTGCATTTTCGCTATTTCCGTGACCTGAATCGTTACCGGTATTTCCGGAAGATTCAACTTTGTCTGCAAACATCTGTAAGTCTAGTTTTAGCTTGTCTTTCTTTGTCATAAAATACCTCCGTTTTTTAAGTGCCGTATGCACTAATTAATCCAGTTATAAAGTCCGTATGACTTAAACAGTTTAATGCCATGTTCAGGGCATAAAAAATAGCCGTGTTTCCACGACTTCGCACGATTATCTACCGATAATCATCTGTTTAATTGTTGATAAATTAATATTTACAATATTTTTCTACCGCAAATCTACCGATTCACTCACGATTATTTTCGTTTCAAAGCTCACAAGATCAGCGTTCTTCATCTTTTTTGCACGATTTTCACACGATTCACTCACGATTTACATATCGCTATACTTTTCCACCAATACAATAATTACGGCTATCACTGCCATCAAAGTCATTGAAATCCATATCGGGCTTAACACCCATAACCATGACCAATCGATGAACCCCATTAATTTTAATGCGATAAATAATAAACATAGCAATTCCATAAATCCTATTCTCGAATTGTTCTTTTCGTTTTTCATATCAACTCTCCTTTACTTAGCTCTTTGCTAGTCAAGATATATTTTGGATCACCTCCGAAGCCACGAAAAGTCATTATCTTTTAGTACCTGGTATAAAATTAAACCCAACCGATTGACCAAATCTTCCTCATCTTCGAGACCAGCTTCAAAAAACATTGCATGAGTCAGCTCATGTATCAACGTTTGATCTTGCCTGGTCTTATGAATTTTCTCATTGATTTCAATCAAGTTATCGCCCATCACGCACCAACCTAGTTGCTGGCCATTTTTGTCATCGCCTCTTGTATCAAGGTCTTTTAAAACGATTTGGTAATCAATTCCACCGACTTTAATTTTATCTAACAATGGTTCACCCCCTATAATTTATTACAGGGGCACAAGGAATCGAACCCTGATTTGTGGTTTTGGAGACCACCGTCTTAGCCTTTAGACCATGCCCCTTTAATTTAGGGTATAAAAATAGCACCCCTCGAATGAGTGAGTGCTTATTGTTTTGGTTTTCTTTCTTCATCCTTATCTTCTGTTTGATAATTCTTTCCCCATTCAGAAATACTTTTTTTGAATTCTTCCGGAGTCATCTCTGGACCATCTAGTATTAACGTCTTATCCAAATAATCACCCCATTTTACTTCTCCAATAATTCCTTCTTGCGATGAGGTTTTTCAAACTCCGCTATCACATCTTTTTCCTCTTGATCAGACAAGCCAATCATTCGCAAGCTCAATAGCTCTTGAATTGTCATTCGGCTTAATTCTTCAGGGGTGATTTGATGCACAATGATCCCCGCTTCTTCAAACGCTCTATTGATATCATCAACATTAAATTTAAGCACTTTATCACTTCCTCATTTTAAGGTGTACAATCAGTTGGTTTCCTTCTTGCTTCGCCCCTATTATATCATACTCGGAATCTCTGTGGATGATCATTTCACTTTCTAAAGTATTTTCAGTGACAAATGAATTTGCATTGGACGGAACATCAATAACACACTTCACAGGTCTAAACTGTTTAAATACATTATTTTCTTCTATCAAACTTACTGAAGTATAACCTTTTTCTCTAAATGAAAGCTTCTCATTGTTAAACAATTTAACAATTTCAGAAGTACTTATACTTTCTCCAGGAAAAAATTCACTATTCTGTTCTAAAATTGATTCAATTACCTTTCCATCAACATATCTAACCGTCCTTACATTCTTGGTTAAAGAATTATCTGAAATTACTTTATCGAGCACACGAATCGTTTCTTGACTCCGATCGGTTAATCGGTATGTTTGATTAGTTCTTAACGCATAGTTGATTTTAAAGCTATTGTTAGATTGAATGTAGCCAAAAGCTTTATCATAAATAATTTGCCTATCTTTTTGAGAAATCTTTCCTGATTGTTTTATAAGTTGCGTTAGATCTTTTCGATCAATGAATTCGAATTGATCCTCTTCATACTCCCTGAACATCTCTTCTAGCTTCTCACGCTCTTTATCAGCATCAGGCGCTGTGGTGCAATGACAGTGTGGGTGCATCGGTGGTGCATTAACACCAGGTTGCATATCAGTTGTCCTGAATGATTGACCTTTCATCGCTGCACAAACAGGACAAGCAGAAGGCTCGGGCGACCATACATAATACTGAAAGTCATTATTTAAGTAGACCTCTTTTTGAACCCCTGTCTGTACTCGACAAGATTCTGTAACGGCAAGTCGTCTGGCTTCATAAGCTCCCACATCAAAAACTTTTCTTAATTGGGGAACATACTCTAATGGACTCTTACCTCTTAAGGCGACATCTTCCACAATATTCATAACATGTCGCTGCAAAACGTTCTGCCGTTGCCAGATCCGATCACTCCAAGTCGCACATTGATAGCTCGTCTGGCTTAATGCTTTAATTGTTTGCTTCATTGTTTCAACATCAGGCACTGACATGCCCATGATTCCGGCTTGACGTTCATACTCCGCTAAGCCTTCTTTAAGAATATTGCGTTCGGTTAACGCCTCTTCTCGCGCTTGTAACTCAAGCATTGAAAGCTGAATACTTGCTTGTAATAGTTCATCTCGTCTTGCTCTTAAAGCGTAATTATACATTTTAAGCTCACGATTTGCTTTATCACTAAAATCCTTTGTTTGGACATATCGCTTAGCCTTATCCGCAAAAGCCTCTACATCATACTGGCTAACCCTTAAGCTTGCCTCTTGAGGACTTAAGCCTAAAGCATTGCCGTAGCGATGGTGATAATTCTCAAGCTCTTTAACGATCTCATTATGCGTGGTGGTGTATAAATCACTATAAACCGCCTGTAGACTCCGGTCCCTCTCTTGAAGAGACTTCATCTCCTGTTGCAGTCGTTTCTCCCAGTACATGCTCATGACGATCAACACCACCCATCTGCCTGCGCATAAAGTTCATATTGTCATCTCGCTCTTTGTCTACAGCTTTGAGTTCATCTTGCACGTTATCGACAAACGAAGCTTGTGCTAATAAGGTGGCCTGGCTAAACTTCGCACCCGCACTCGTCAAAGTTGCCACTTCTTCCATCACATTCGCAGGTAAATTAGGTGTAAAGATTACTTCTAAGTCTCCTGCTTGAGCCTCGTAGGTAAATGATCCATCCACTACTTTTGCTTGATTGAATAGCATCTCATAACGCCGCACCAATCCCTTACGGATCAATCGTTCTTTAATCGCTCGGTCTTGTTCTAGGCCAATGAGTTTATACTTCATCGCAATCCCAGATTGGTTGCCCCCAAACTGTTCATCCGTAGTGTCTGGCGTATAGGTGAAGGCATAAATATCTCGTCTTAACCGATCTTTATAGGCCTCCGTTCCAGCGACATCATATTGTGGATAAATATACTGAGCAGACAAGGTTGTTTGCTGCCCATCAGCCGTAAAACCGCTACGCAAGAAAAGCGCATTAGAATCACGGTCATAATGAACTTCCTCCGGATCAAAATCCCCTACCACTACCAATAGAGAATCATTCGTATCCGTCATGTGATTTGCCGTATCAGATTGAGCGTAGTCATATAGATCAATCAATGATAAGACTTTTTCATAGTCACCCACCCTAAATCGATTAGCGCTATATTCCACTAAGGGAACACCGCCGAATCTATGAGGCCGCTTTTTCGGTTCTTCTAATCGTTGGCTCCCCACATCCACTGGATCGAAATACCAAACTTCTTCTGGTAAGTAGACCACAATCGCATACTGTTCGATCCCATCGCGCATAACGGTTGGATACCTCACCCCAAATAACGGCTCCTGACGGACTGATTCATCATATACAACAAAAGACCACATTGGATTGCTGATAGCAATTTCAATCCGGTCTTCTTCGCTATAATTTAATAATTCATAAGCACGTCCATATTTTGATAAGTCTGTAACCACGTCAAGGTTGTGAGCATCAATGTACTGTTGCTGATTCCAAGATTCCAACCAAGCGTTTAGATCATCCTCTTCTGCGATGGATGTCTTAATTGGATTGCCGGCCAAATAAGACGTTCTAAAAGTGGTTATGTTCTCAGCAAAAGCGTGGCTAGCTCGATAATCCGCCTTATCCTCACCTTTACGTTTATCTCTATTTTCAATCCCGTCGTTATAACCTAAAAAGTAACGATTTAAACGTTCTAGTCTAGGAACTTGGTATTGCTGATGTTTTTTTATTAGCTCCAAAATTACATCGTAATCCTCTGGAATCGATGCCGTTCGAAATATCTCATTGGATGCCACTTGAGAAAACTCTTGTGTTTGTTTCAAATCATCACCTCAATTTCCTTAAAATCTTCATCTTTTCTTTCGTGTTATCTTGTTTAAATACTAGTTTCTGTAAAGCGTATCTCAGAGCATCCAAACAGTGGTTATAGCTATCAACGGGCTTGTTGATATACTCGCCTGTCTTTTTATCTTTAACCCAAGTGTAGTTATCCAGTTCAGTAATCGTATTAAAACACCGCTCATCCACAATGATGTCAAACTGCTGAATGAGTTGAATGCCTTGCAGAATACTTCCGGGCGGTTTCTTTGCAGCGACCACACGAGTGATTCCGTGTTGCCTTAATTCAGCAACGGACTTCTGTTCTGCCGAATCGGCAATGATTTGTTCTTTGGCATAACCTAAACTGTGAATTGCTCTCGCTATCTCATCGTTTAACATGCCTTTTTTAACGTATTCTTCCACGATGTATAGCTTTCGATTTGTCGTGTCTACTTTCGCATGAATAAACGCACTCGGATCGTTAAGATAGCCGAAATCGAGGCCGAAATAACTTGGTAGATGTCTGATTTTATCGCGATCAATCAATCGTTTTTCGTACTTTGGAAAAATCAACTTATCCAGCGTCGCAAACTCACCTAAAGCATAGATTTTGTAATAAGCAGGGTTGGTATTTGCTAAGTTCTCAATCGTATCAATCGTGTCTTGATCAAGAAATTTATTATCTTTATAGGACGTATGATAAACGACGGTCTTTTTAGGTTGCTGTTCAAAAAACATCTTATACACCCAGTTCACCTTGCTGACTGGGTTAAACATCAGATAAATCTGCCGTTCTTTGTGTTTCTTATCCCTCAAACGTAACGTCAACTGCGTATAGTCATCTAAGTTAAACTCACTCGCTTCTTCCATGACAATGTCAGAGATTCCCTTAATCGATTTGATCTTTTCAGGGTCATCCAATCCTTGAAATAAAAATAATGCTCCATTCGGAAGCGTAATCTCAAAACTGGAATTATTTACCTTACAAAAATCTAAAAGTTTCAAATCAGACAAGCACGACTTCACATCCGCAAAGATGGAGTTTTTAACAGTCGATCCGACCTTTCTTAGCCACAAGATCTTACGAGGGTATTCCCAAGGCTGTAGTGCCTTTAGCACAACTTTCTGCACCACGCCATGAGACTTTCCGCTCGAAGCACCCCCATAGTGAACTTCTGTAAACGTTGCATAATCGAATAAAATATCGTAAATGTTTTTATTGAATACGGCAGATGGATTAGGAATGTTAATCTTCATCGTAATCACCTACTGTAATTTCAACGTTGCGGTTGGTTTGTTCGACTTCTTGCTTATCTCGCCAATCATCAGGCTTACGATTCTTAAGCCAAAATATTTGCGCAGTTGTGTTTGGTTTGCTATAACGTCTGACTTCCACAACTTCTCCTGTGTTGGTCACTTGCTCTTCGTAGTAGTAATAACCAATTGCTGAATTATAAAGTGCATTTTCTACTTTTCGGTCAGGTACATCCTTGCCTTCTTTTAGGGAGGCCGATAAGTCCGGAAACCTCTTTTTCCACTCTTTAAAAGTTGAGTATGCTACACCACATTTTTCAATTGCTATTTCTTTATCTGTTAGTCCGTCTCTTGCCCAACCTTGAATACGAATCAGACCCTCTTCGGTTATCCACTCATCATATTTAGCCATCAAGGATCAACTCCTTCATTGCATTCCCACTGATGATGTACTCATCAGCGAATCGTTGTTGCTTCAATGTTAACTTACTCATTTTCCATCACCACCTTACTAAAATTGGGTATAAAAAAACCACCTCAAACGAGATGGCTTAATAAATACTTTATACGTGCAACTCACTTCTTAAAGCACTCTGCAACAATTGACTAAAATTAACTTGACGCTCTTTGCCTAACTCTACCAACCACTTAGGTAAAGTGACCATCTTATTGACGGATTTATTTTCTTCTCGCATTCTGACGATTCGAGTATCTACAGTGATTAATTGTATGAAATCATTGTCACTTTCTAAACGTTGACTAAGCTCTCTAGCTGAAGAACCTTTGGGGAATTCGTTCCCCTCATTCTCATACATCAACATAAAGATCTCTAACACCTCTTGAGCATTTAAAATCGCTTGATCGATTGAATCCGCCTCAGAGATAGCTCCTGGGATATCAGGAAAAGAAATAGTATAGATACCCCCCTCCTCATTCATCAAAGCATAATATGAGTATTTCATATGACCCCTCCTCATTTAACTAGAAGTTATGATATGACGCCCAGGTTGATTATTTCAACCCGGCGTCTTTCAATATTTTGTTCAGTGTTCCAGGTGCATAATCAGAACGACTAGGCTTAGGTACGGTTGTGACTCGTCCATCTGGATGTCGCCAAACTTCATGACTCCCTTTACCAAGTTCAGTTTTTTCGAAACCATTCTTAGATAAGAGTTTTACTAAGTCACGTTTGTTCATAACCTCTATCTCCTTTCTAATTCTATTATAACATATGTTATTTACATATACAATAGTTAAAAAGGATTTTATCATATTAAAAGACCACCCCGTCGTCAGGTGGTCTTCTTTTGATATATACGATTACATGATAGCTTTTTTAAAGTAAAAGGGTGCCAAAAAGAAAGGAGGATGCCAGCGCATGTAATCTTGGGACTGAGTAACCTCTTTGCGATTACTCCACACTATCATAATAGCAGATAAAGTGAGGCCTAAAGTCGCATCAGAGTATCATTTTAACCCCAACTCGTCAGCTATTAAGCTAATAAAGTTGTCTCGCCTTCTAATACACTGAGATCTCGATAGATGGACTTTATTAGCCACACCATCCCAGGTTACTAACCTAGGCTTTTTTAAATACCATAGAACGATGATTTCTTTTGATACGTCGTCCACAGAAGCTAGAGCCTTTTCTACCGCTTGCTTCTCAGCTTTTAAGACTTGGACTTTTCGATCTTCAACTAATCGACTGGCTTTGATTCTGGTAGGATCAGATATCGCATTCCCTCGTCCTCCCCCAACGTTGGTGTCGCAGTCTTTATGAGGATTTAGCAACTCTTGCTCTCTCAAGTAAATGTACTGCTCATAATCGTGATAAGACCTTAAGATCGATTCGATATATTTATAGGTTCCACTTCTAAGCTTTACAGTCAAACTATCAATCCCCCTCGTTGATGTATTGCGAATACCTAAGCTCTAATTCCTCGTTCTTGGGTTTTCGAAGGTTCTTAAACTTTCGAATGTTCTTAATTAACATCACACAATAGTTGGCGATATCTTGAAGATTGTCTTCAAGTGTTTCATCATCATCTGGATCAAATAGCACGATTTGAACACAACGCAACGTCTTCTCAAGAATTCTCGCTACCCCATTAGAAACGCCGAACAGCTGATGGGTTATGTTGAAAGAGTCACCGTATTTTTTATTTTTAATTTTGTAAGTCTGATACATTTCATCTAAGATCTTTTTAAAGTCATCATCATCTGAATCTTTAGCGTTAAGTAGCTTTTGAAGTATTTCATCAGAAAGTCCTGTCATTTTCACTGGCTCCCTCCTCCATCAAACCAAAAATCAATTATAAATCCTTCGCCAAGCTCATCAATAAAAAGTTCAGCATCTTTTATCGATCTAAAATAATTCGTCATTGGATACTGAATACTCCCACAAGGGGTTATGTCTAGCCGGTACCTTAGGTGATCATAAACGATCGTAAAGTTAAACTTACCTTTCTGATAGGGTGCAGTATACTTCGATAATGCTGTTTGCATCTTATTATCATCAATAGGATTCATCATCACTATCACCACCTCTCACGATTCCACAGATCAATCCTGCACTTACAATCAGATTCAAAGTCAAACACACACTCGCAGTCGCTGCAATAAGAATCTGTCTAGATAAACTTTCAGGCCAACTCGTGATAAATCGTATAACGATTGTAAAAGTTAAGTAGTTAGATACTAAAAGTATCGGTAAAAACACGATAAGTGACGTTAGTTTTTTGATTTGGTTCATAGTTAGTCCTCCACCCCAAACAAATACTTTTTGATCCGATTTTCTCCGACTTCTTCGACTGCTTTTTTAGCCATTTCTTCGCTTTCAAAATAAATATCGAAAGGGTGAAAGCAGAGAGTTGAATTCCAATAACCGATTGCTTTATCCCGATAATTATAATAAATTGCCCAATTATACTGGTTTGGAACAAAATTCTTACCATACTTCATCAACTCACGTCTGATACGGTTACATTCTTTATCAAATATTGCTTGTTCTTCGGTGGGGAAAATGTCTGTGTGATTAAATAAATTGTTGTCAAATTTATCATTGTCCCATTCAGCTTTATAAACATCTCCTCCAGCGCTAACCCGCCAATAATCCTCGCCCACATTCGGCTTCCAACGATTATCTGTTTCGTCCTCTGATCCGTACTCTTGTTTTAATTCTTCGATCTTCGCTTTAAGTTCTTCCAGTTGCTTTAGGTATTCATTTTTAACTTCTTCGATATTCACTTTTAAATCTTCCAATTTTGTCATGGTTAATCCTCCTTTTTATAAAAGTCCGATCTTTTGTTTATTCGCCATATCGATTAGTATCTCGATAGCTTCCCTTCGATCGCTATATCGACAATTGGGTCTAGTGTGTATTCTGGGGTCTCGATCTTCCCACTTTTGAATACCAAGATACGTCTCACTTAAAAATATAACTTCGCAGTTTCTTGAAACACACAAATAATACAAGCCAGATTTACCATAATCACCTTTGCATTTTTTAAAACGATATTGCTTGACGAGATCTTCAATAGGTACTTTAGGAATTATCATCATTCCTCCTCCACCCCAAAAAGATACTTTTTGATTCTTTTTCTGCCGATTTTTTCAATGGCTATTTTTGCTTCTTCTTCATTGTCAAAGTAACAATTACAATATTTACTTTGATGGTTATAATTATTATAAAAAAGTATGTCACCGTCATCTGCATCGAGAGCGATATAGCAATTATTTCTGCAATATTTAAACGGTCTTCCAAGCATTTCCAACTCATGGATCACTTTCAGTTTTTCGACCATAAACTCCGCTTCTTCTCTAGTTTTAAAGATATTGCCAAATGATAGGCGTTCTTTATCAATTTGATGATCGTCCCAAGAATCATTATTAATTCCGCCAGAAGAACCAATACAGTAATAGGTATCCCCGTCATCAAAAGGGGCTTTCTCTTTCTTGATCAGATCAGGAAAATTATCCTCGATAAGCTCCACAATTGCGTTGATTAGTTCTTTTTTATTCATCTCTCATAACCTCCAATTTTCCTCAACTTTTCTTTATATATTTCTTCTTGATCTTTTCTAAATGCCACTCGATAGATCATCGCTTCAAACCCCATTTCAAAGATGTCGCTATCAGCCTTCCGCTTCTGTGGTCTCAAGTAAGTCTTAAGTAACCACCGATTGAGATCAGCCCTGGTCTTTGCCCAGTGTTTGATTGTTTTTGAATTGCGATCGACGAGTGCGTATAAATACTTAGTCATTAGATTCCCCCTATCTCGGCTTTCAAGGCTTGTATTAATCGCTCTTGACCTTGGTCTTTATGCTTTAAGCTCTCCATAACCGCTTCATCTAAAGTGTCTTCAGCGATTAAATGATGAACAATGACTGGATGCTTTTGTCCTTGGCGGTCAAGACGTGCGTTAGCTTGTTGGTAGTATTCCAATGACCAAGTGAGGCTAAACCAGACGATGATATGACCGCCTTGTTGGAGGTTTAGTCCATGCCCTGCTGACTGAGGGTGTGCTAGAAGAATAGGGATCTCTCCTTTATTCCACTCTCGGATGTTTTCCCCTATTTCCTGAGCTTGCGGGAAACGTTTCTTCAATCGATCTAGCTCGTGCTTATATTGATAGAAGACCAGGATTGGCTCTCCTTGAGCTTCTTCCACAATCCGCTCTAAGGCTTCTAGCTTTTCTTCATGGATCGGAATAACTTTTCCACCCTCGTCGTAGACCGCCCCACTGGCTAACTGTAAGAGTTTGCCAGATAAAACGGCTGCATTCACTGCTACGATCTCTGAAGCGTCTACCTCTAGTAGAAAATCACGTTTCATTTGGTCATAGAGTTTTCGTTCTTTAGCTTCTAGATCAACCTTGACTAAGTTATCAATTCTTTTAGGAAGATTCAGAACGTCCTTAGCTTTCATAGACACTGCCAAATCTTCCAACTTTTGATAGATTTGTTGCTCGGCCCCTTCTTTCAGTCCGTACTTATAGACGATGTGCCCATTAGCATAAGCTGGATAAAAGTATTGATTACGATAGCTCGTGATCGTTCGTCCAAGCCTAGCTCCTTGATCCGCTAGATAAACTTGACTCCATAAGTCCATCAGGTTGTTAGGTGCTGGGGTCCCCGTTAGTCCGATAAACCGCTTGACTCTGCCCATAACTTTCCTTAAAGACTTGAAGCGTTTAGACTGGCTCGACTTAAAGCTAGATAGCTCGTCAATGACTACGAAGTCAAACGGCCAACACCCTCGGTATAAATCAACAAGCCAGGTGACATTCTCTCGGTTGATTAAGTAGATATCCGCCTTTTTATTCAAAGCGTTCATTCGATCTCGCTCGCTGCCTAGAACTTTAGAATAGGTTAAGTTCAGATCAAACTTATCAATCTCATCTCCCCAGGTATATTTAGCTACTTTAAGCGGGGCGATCACCAAGACTTTATAAGACTGTTCAAAGAGATTCTTCAAGGTATCAATCGCGGTTAAAGTGATCAAAGTCTTACCTAGCCCCATGTCTAAAAGAAGTAGGCTAGACGGATGATCCAAGATAAAGTTGTAGCAGTATTTTTGATAGTCATGTAAGATAACGCTCGACAAACGTTAACACCTCCTCTTGATTCTTCAAGACGTGGATCTTTAATCCCAAGTCTTCAAATTTTTTCTGCCACCGTTTTTGTTGCGGAGAAAGTCTTCCACCTTTAGGTCGTTTCAATTCAACGAAGAAGATTCCTCTTGGTGAAAGAATAATCCGATCAGGCACCCCTCGAGTACCCGGGGAGACAAATTTCAAACAATAGCCTCCCGACTGCTCTACTAAAATTTTTAAATAATTTTCAACATGCTTTTCTAACAAGTCTGAAATTCAGTCTCCTTTCATGAGGTCACGGATAAATTATGTGTGACCTTACCTGTGACCCAAGTGTGACCCTTGAGGCTGTAGGGCTCACGTCATTTGGTCACAGGTAAACACGTATTTACAGATACCAGTACCTTTATCTCTTATATACACCCTGTATATATATAAACTTACTTTTATATAGTAAATTAAGTGTTATCCGTGACCCTCTCTTTAAGATCCGCTTACTATCAAGGTTTGCAAGGGTCACGGATAGGGTCACACATAGGTCACAGATAGAATTACGTGTGACCTTTTAGCCTCTCAGCTCTATAATTTTGCGATCTTCGTTTTCGTCATTATCTGTCTTTTTAAAGCCTCGAAGTGACTTTCCTTGTACTTTCTTGTAGCCACTTTCCCACAATTCTTGGCCACCTAGCACCATGCCGATCTTCTTAATTTCGCCGTTTGCTTGAGCGGTTCGGGTGCCTTTTCCTAAGAATCGTCCGACCATTAAGTCATAAATCTCACGACTCGTAACAAAGTCAGGCACGGCTAACTCGCCTTCATCCCAGGTATCCAAGATCGAATCATCATCATAACGATCCATAAAGTCCGCTTTTTCTTTCATGGTTAATTCAAGCCAATTTAAGGGTTTAGGGATCTCGATGTATTCCAGAACCATATCTCTAGTAACGTCGGGAGCTTCGGCCGCCTGCCTTGCTGCATTAGCAACTCGCTCATTAGCCACACTAAGGATTAAATTCTTACCGCCTTTATACTTCGTCATATAAAGGTGATAGGCCTCTGCCCATAGTTGACCAAGGTTCTTTTCAATGCTGCCATCAAACACACTCTTTTCTTGACGGTTCTTCCGACAGACAATCGGGTACCAACGACGGTTCCCCGTCGCATCTTTCAAGAATTCTTCGTTATTCGTGGTTCCAATAAAGACAACGTGACGGCGTTGAATAATTGTCATTCGACCATATGGCGGACGGTAGTTATCTTCGGTTTGAGAGATAAAGCCTTTCGCTTGATCGACGTGCGTTCGGTTCATAGAAGCAAGTTCCCCTAGTTCAATGATCCAGTTTTGACCAAGCTTTTGAACGTCATCCTTATTCCCATCAAGCTTCTTAAGATCATCACAGAACCACTTGCCAGCGATCTTTTGAATCAAAGTCGATTTGCCAATCCCTTGCGCCCCAACAAGAACTGGCACTTGATCAAATTTACAGCCTGGCTTACAGATACGAGCGACCGCAGCTGCAAACCATAACTGCGTTACTTCTTTGACATAGCTTGAGTTTTCTGCCCCTAGATAATCAATGAAAAAGTGACTTAACCGCTCCTCTCCGTCCCATTCTTCACGGTTGATGAAATCAATGACTGGGTGGAAAGGACGATCTTTACCGACTACTGTTAGGCAATCAATGATTCGGTCATCTCCGAACAATAAGTTATACTTGCGGTTAATGTAGCTTTTAAGAAGGGCGATATCAGGATCATTCCAATTTGGGATAAGGTCTTCTTCTTTATTGTCCCATGGCATGTAATCAAGCTTTTCAAATCGACTACTAAACTCATTGAACCCAATCTTCCCTTTGAATTCTTTAGACTGCCTTAAGATAATTTCTAGGTTATAAGGATCCTGTTTCAGAGCTCCAGTATCCGTAAAACGAAACTGTGCCTTTTCTTTCTTTTTAGGCTTCTCTTTGGAACCCTCCACCGCATCAAAGTCCGCAAAGTCTTCTTGAGCATCATCAAATAGGGACTGAGCCATCTCTTCCTGACAAGGTCCGTCTTCTTTCACTAACTCAATCATCTTCTTATAACTTGGTCGCTTGCTAGGGCTAGTGTCGGGTTCTATATCTAGGTCTAAGTCTCCAAAAAGATGGATTCTCACAAGGTCAAAAGCGTTGACCGTGTTTCCCCCAACTGGGTCGGTTCCGTGGTGCGAGTAGGCAAAGAGGTCATCATAAACCACTAGTCCCTCACTCGTAGACCCCCCTACATAGGTAAAGCGGTCTTCCTTATGACCGTCCGCATAGACGTCACTTAAATAAGTATGAATGGCATCTGTGATCGTGTACGCTCGGCAGAAAGCTCCAATCCAACCTTTCTTGGTCGTCGGGTCTTCCATCTTGTCGGCTTTCTTTTGGTGGGCGGTATCTTCTAAAGGATGCAGTGGCCAATAGCTCGTGTCCGTCCAATTGGGGTAAGTCTTTAAGATCTCGTCCGCATCAATAAGCGTTGATCCAAACTGACTAAAACTAAATTCAGCATCTCGTGAACAGGACGGCCAATACATTAATCGCTCTGGTTGAAAGCTCGTCGGATCAAACTGACTCATTCCAATCTCTTTAGCGACGTAGCGTCCAATAGCTTGGTACTCATCGGAATCTACTTCTCGACTGAGTTCAAAGACAAGGCGATACCTAGGCTTTGCCTTAGTGTGTGAGTGGGTCGAGTAGGCAAGGCCTTTCCAGACAAAGACAAAATCAAGCGTGTCTAGAAGATCTGTCTTAGCTTGGTCAACATCTAAAGTGAGGACGCTTCGAGTCTGTACATTTCCCGACTTCCGCCGCCCTTCTTTAAGCCATCCTCCGACAAAGCCCCCAACATCCTTGACTTGAGCTTTGTCTTTCTTAGACATCCGCTGATACTCAGCAAGCGATTCTTGGGTAACGGTCGGTGTCTTTAAGCGCTCTACGAGCTCATCCCACGTTACTTCTTCATTCTTCCACTTCTTAGATAGCCTAGAATGTGCTGTTGCAATTTTTAACATTCATTCCCTCCTTTCCCTAGTCTTTCATATAGTATTCCGTTTCAAATCCTGCAGCTCCTAAAGGCAAACCCTCTGCCCAGATAGGGTTAGTTGCTAATAGTTGATTGAGTTCCTCTGTATGAACGTTTAAAGGGGCTTCAACCACGACCTCATCATGAACATGGAATACAATCGGATAACCTTTCTTTTCAATCCGCTTAATGCCTTCGGCTAAGATATCTCGAGCAGTCGCTTGAACAATATTTTCGACTAGCTTTCCGCCATAGGTTTCAATCCTCTCAATGCCGACTCTTAAGCCTTGCCCTTCAAATTCAATGACTTGTCCAAAGCGTCCATCGGCCAGTTTAGGTCTTGGGTAGCTAATATAACGACCGCTAGGCAGCTGAATTCGTAAGAAACCTTTTTCTTTTGTGAATCGAATCCGACCACTAGCCGTCCTTCGGGATAGTCCGTCTACTACCGTTGCCTTAGCTTTCTTATCTACGTCGTACCAGAAGTTAACAATGTTAGGATTCGCCTTTCGCCAAGAATCCACTAAGGGTTGTAGGTCTTCTTCAGGGATTCCCATATCTAAAGCCCCCATCGCTTTCAAAGCTCCCACGCCCCCTTGGTAGCCAAGGGCTAGTGTTGCGACCTTGCCTCGTTGACGGTAAGACTTCGTCACGTTCTCAATGCCACCTAGGTTAAACATCTGATTGGCGGTTGCTTCATAGATCTTTCCATGATCTCTAAAGGCTTGAATGGCCCATTCTTCTCCGGCTAACCAAGCGATCACCCGGGCTTCAATCGCTGAGTAGTCACTAATAACAAAGTGACGACCTTCTTTAGCTACAATCCCAGTCCTTAGTAGCTGCTTTAAGACTTCAGGTAGTTCATCAAAGATGAGTTCAATCGCTTCTACCTCTTTCTCTTTAACCAGTTGCCTAGCTAAGCCAATATTTTTAAGGTAGTTTCTAGGTAGATTTTGCACTTGTAGCAATCGCCCTGCCCACCGTCCAGTTCGACTGGCTCCGTAGAATTGGAGCAGTCCTCTGATTCGTCCATCTTGACATACCGCTTCTTCCATCACGATATATTTTTTTGTTGAGGTGTTTGAGTTAGCTAGTCTGAGATCTAGTACCTCTTTAACTTTCGGGCTAAGCTTCCCTTCTTCCAGCGCCTTTTCCACATTCCCTTTTCTAAGGTTGTCATAAGGATAGCCTTCGGCTTCTAGCCAGTCGGTTAGCTGAGCCACTGAATTAGGATTCTTCAGGTCTGTAAGATCTTGCATCCGCCTTAAGTTCATTTGCGATCGCTTCTCCATCACCTCAACCGCCGACTCGGCTAAATCCATATCTAGCTCAACACCACGATCATTAATCATTTGATCCAGGTGCCACATCTCCCACTCAAAATCGGGAACGGCTAACGCCTCAAGACGTCTAGCAATGGCCATCTCAGTCTTAACGTCTTGAATGTTGTACTTAACATAGTCTGCCCACTTTTCAGGATCATGTTCTGGGAGATTTCTCGTTCGTCCGCCATTCTTCTTCGTCTTCTTACAAGGCTTTGAGAAATAGTTAATAAGCTGGGTCCCAGCTTGGTCTTTTTGCTCCATCACCTTAAGGTAGGATGCACACCGTCCTAAGCTTCCAGGAAGCCCTAAACTTAAAGCGTGGATCATTGTACATTGCCACTGGCTTGGATCTAACCAGTCAAAGTGATCTGTAAAGCCTTCGTTAAAGAGATAATGGCTTAAGCAGACTCGCTCGAATTGAGCGTTATAAGCTTTCTTAGTGACTTTAGGGTCTAGCAAGTCCTTGACAAGCTTTTGAGGTAACTTGTCCTTAGTCAGGTCAATACAGGTCACCTCTCCACCGTCTAATGCATAAGAGAAAAGCAGGATATCAAAGCTTGGATCGTCCGCATAGCGATAGACCCCCACTTGTGGAAGATCTGCCTCGCTGTAAGTTTCGATATCAATGTTTAAAATTGCCATTCTCTTTCCCTTTCTCTTTCTATCTCCCTTTCCAACGCTTGAAGGGTCTCTCTAGCGTCATTTTCTTCTAATACAGATATCCTTTCTTCAAGACGAGCTATCTTGTCTTCAAGACGCTTGATTGCCTCAGCTAGGGTTTCTACATTCATGACAATCACTCCTTTCAGGTTCAAATAAAAAGGGGCTAAAAAGCCCCCTATTCAACTTTTTATAAAATGTCTTCAAGGTCTTCGGATTCATCCTCTGCTTCAAATTCGGCAAAGTCTGATTCAGCAGAAGCCCGTCCACCGAGATAATCTCCATAGCCTAACACCATGACATTGTTTAGACCTGCAGAAACACCACGGTTGCCTGCTGTGTTATAAGGATAGAAGTTCATCGATACATTGGCATAAACACCTGAGTAGACTTCCTCTGGATCAGTCGTCTTCTCTTTATACTTATTAATAACTCCTGGCTTTTGTTTCGCACTCAAATTAATAAACATGTGATTTTCAAATTCTGGATTTTCTTCGATATCAAATTCTTCATCAGCATCACGCAGTGTTACTTTTAGCTTGTCTCGCTTAACACCTTTGAGCTTCCCACTATCGACACCCATTTGGTAAGCCGCATCAATCGCCTTTTCAATTTTAGCGAGTGTTTTAGTATCGTCTTTATTAATCATGGCCATGACTGAATACTTAGCTTCTTGCCCTTCAAAGGCCTTAGGTTCAAGTAGGTTTACAAAGCTTAAACGTACTTTAGGAGCGATTACTTTAGTTGAATTTGCAGTTGTCATAATATAATTACCTCTTTCTTATAAATCTTTAAAATCTTCAATAGCGTCTTGTGTACTGTTTATCGCCGGTCGTTTATCGCTCTCCGGTGCGAGCGTTGGCTTGCCTTCGGGTTTAATAATCGTCCCTTCGGACAAGCTCTCAAATTCTTTCTTACCGACTAACTTCTCTAAATTACCAAGCGTCTCAAGCTGAGGGGCTTTGAAGATTGCTTTCTCATCAAACCCTGCATCTTCTAACCGCTTAGCCAGTTCCACTGGATTGGATATCTTACGAACCGACCGACCTGCCACAACTTTAAAGCCTGGCACCTCGCCCCCATCTAGGATCGATTGAAGGGCAAAGGACTCAACATCCATAAGCCACCGCTTAATCTGATCCGCTTGAGCCAAGACCTCTGAAAGGTCTTCGGGCTCTAAAAGTGCTCCTTCTTGATACTCATACCTTTCAATGAAGTTTTTATTGGCTTCATATTCAGGTCTTAAACGACCTCTCACCTTACTAAATCGCATGACATCTTCAGTAATAGTCCACTCACCAATCCCTTGATCGGCTAAGGCGGCTCTTGGAGCGACATAATTATTTGCCCAGTAAAGTAACTCTTCTGTAGCTACTTCAAAAGTATCCATCCATTCAAGTCTCGGTTGAACAATGGTCATTCGCACCTTCTCAAAATCGTAGAGCCAATCATATTTTTCAAAGGCTCCTAGAGCGTAAAGCATGAGTTGTGGATTTTGATAAGCCTCAACCTTGATCCCCTTCCCGTACTTCAAGTCGACAATCTCAATCACTTCAGGACTTGTAATAACCACGTCACTGGTTCCAAAGCCCCCTGGCACCCACTTATCAAATTGAACTTGTTGTTCCAATTCCATTTGGGCTAGGTCTGAATGTGAGTTGTAGATTTCTTCAACGTAATCCACATAGAAATCAGTCGCTTCTTCCATCTCCTGATCGTACCAAGAGGCAGACTTTTTAAAGGCTTCAATTTCTAGATCAATCTTCCTGGCTTCCTTAGGCTTAGCTAAGTACCTTCTTAGCTTAAGCTCTGAAAGCGAGTGGGCTTCAGTTCCTTCTTCCGCATAAGAGCTTGATCGATCTTTAATACCGCTTAGCTCCTCAAGGGCGATAATTGGCGGACAAGTAAGCCACCGCTTGGCACTAGAAGCGCTGAGTCTTGCATGTACTTCAGGCACTAGATCAACCCCTTTAACTCTTGACCGATCAGGGCCAATTTATCTTGTGGTGTCTTGCTAACACGTTCAATGCCGTGCTTTTCAAGTACCTCTTTGACCTTGCTTAAGTTCCCCTCTTTATTCGCTTGAACTGCAAGTTTCTGCAGATCTTCAAGCGTGAAGTCGGCTTCTTCAGCTGCTTCTTCGGTGTCTTCTTTAGGCTTTTCAACTTCTTTAGCGGATGCTTTTTGTTCTAGTTCATCTTCAATCAGGTCTTGCTTCGGCTCCTTGATTGCCACCTCAACTGCCTGATTGTTTTTATTCATTTCTAGTAATGCTTTAATTTCATCTAAACTCTTCGCTTCATAACTTACGCATAATTTAAACACGTCAAACTTCCTCCTTTGTGCTATAATGTAAGTGTGTTTTGGAGACGGCCTATTTTGTAGGCTGTCTTTTTTATTCTCTATTACCCACAGTTCTTATTGGACAAATTAGGTAATAGACATTGTCTGAACAAATAGTGAAAGGCTGTACTGCGGATCGGTAAAGGATCTGCCCTTTATCAATTCCGAGTTTGTTGAAGAACATAAAGCAATCTGCGAGGTATGACGCTTTCACTTTAAAGGTGAAAGGTAAAGTCGGATTTCCGCTGATCTTTACGCTCGCTTCACGCATTGGGGGCGTTTCTGTCAAAGCTCTTCCTAATTCAAATTGCTTTTTATGCCTTTCCTCAGGTCCTTCATAACCAGGGTTAACGCTCCTTATATTGAACGTCCCCTGATCGAGACTCATAAATATGTATTCTGAACCGTGTTTTGAGAATAACTGAACGGTGTTTTTTAGGGCTTTAAAACTGTCGAAGTTTATCACCGAGTAATCGTTCTTCTCTATATCAAAGAACTTTTCTACAGCTGGAAAATCAGCTAGCTCTAGGTCTTTCTCCTCGTGGTAATCTTCTATAAGAACAGCTACATAACCGTTGGTAAACACCACGGATCCATTATTTTTATAATTAATAAAAGCGAGTTTATCTTCAAACTCAGATTTTTTCTCCCTGGTCTCCCTTTGAACCTTCTTCAGCTCCTGTTCTAGAACTTTGTCATTCTTATCTGTTCGTTTAACCGTCATCTCGCTGCCTCCTTTGAAATTGCCACTCTGCCTCAAGATGCTCCATCATTTCATCGTGGTCGATATTCCCTTTTAGCCACCTTTCAACCTCGCACTGGACTTGAAGGTTGACGTTGCACCCATCATCAACCATGGCGATGAGATACTCTCTTAGCTCTTTGTCTTTTAGTATTTGTGTGATCACCCTTACTCCTCCTTCCTAAATTCATTAACATCAACCCCCAATACATCTGCTAGCTTGAATGCTGTATCTAGCCAAACATTCTTCTTCACTTTTCCATTTACTAATCGATGTAATAGTGCATAGTCAAGATCAGCATCTTTAGCGATCTGATATAGAGACCTTGAATCTTCACTGATTAATTGTTGAATTTTACTAATGTCCACCATATATTGTGTCATCCGCCTTTCATCAGTACTATATGTTGTTGATTTATATTTAGCCCTCTGCTAAAATAGTCATGACGATAATTCTCTATCTAAATCTAAATGCCCTAAAGTGTGTTTTAGGCTACCTAGATATGATTATTAGTCACCAAAATTCTTTTCGAAGTGAGGTGATTTTATGGCTAGAAATGGAGCCAAGGGCAATGGTCGTCACGGAGCTGTTAAAGGTCGCAAACAGTTTTATAATCCCAAGACTGGTCTGTACGTTAAAGTCAACACTAGTACAGGTAAGTTTATGGATGTTAAAACTACCGGTGGACCTTTTAAAGGCGTAACTAAGGGCTAACCTTTAGTTGGAGCGGTAGATAGTGTTCGCGCACTTTCTACTGCTTTTTTCATCTCGCCATCCTCACCACCTTATTCTCCCTTGCTGCTTCCTCATATCCATCTTGCAAACCTGCACGATAAGCCGCATTCTCACGACTTTCCACTGATTTTTGCCCCAGTAAAAACGCTGTTGAAGCGATCGCTGGAATTGCAAGAATTGCTAATATTTCTATGATCATTAGTGTCACCTCTATTCTTTACTTAAATTTTGTTTCTTCTTTTGATTTCAAAAATTCGATAAACCTTGAAATAATAACAATTGTTGTCTTGTTTGTCGGCTTTATAACTCCATCGCTATAATTAGGATCTTGGTACATTTCTCTTACGTATACTTGCGCCTGTTGTTTGCCTAGACCGATTATGACTTCTGGCAACTTGCTTGTTATACAAGCAAAAGCTGTGTCTGTTGGTATTGGATTCAATTCCATAATGTTTATCTCCTTTCTATCCCCAATTCGATATAATGAAATTGAAAGGGGGTGAATATTTTGACCAATGAAGAGTTAGAATCAATGATTCAAGAAATACATAAAAATATTGTTGAAAATGAATATTCATCGGATAGCATTAAAGATAAATTAGCTGATTATGCTGATGACGATGATGCTATATCGAGTTCTTCTTTAGTAGCATTTGTATTAAATGAAAATAGACATTACACTTGCACCATGATTTATAGCTTGTTTAGTAGGCTTTTAGATCAAGGTTATTTTTCTGATGACAATCCATAGTCTTCGGTAGTTCATCAATTTTTAATGGTTTTTGAGAAAACGGAAATACTCCGTAAGCTTCGTTAGTTTCATAGATTATAAGAAAGACTTGGCACGCCATTGCTAGGTCTTTTTCTTTAATCTCATTTTCTCTAGCCCAATCTATTAGTTCTTGAAGTACTTTTGTAAAATTTAGGTCTGTAATAGGTTCTTTCATTCAATACTCATCTTCTTTCTATTTGATGATTTTTAAGAATTAATTCCTTTTAGCTCTGTTTGTTGATAAGTAATTCTTCATGTTTATTAATAATCTTTCTGACCGACCAGACCAGTTCGCAATCAATTATCGTCAAATTTTCGAAGCTTAATTAATATGGTAAGATTTAATATCAAATGAATAATCAATAAAATATTTGTTAAATCCATCTCTTCACCCTTTCCTACCTATTGTTAGCAAATAACTCGTTTCAACCTATCACTAATAATTTTTAAATCTGAGTCGTCCAGCACCAACTGGTCGGCTTTCTCATTAAATCGAGCCTCGATTATTTGGTTAATTTCAAACCACTCTCGCTTTGTGAATTGTTTTCTAAATTCTAAAAACTCTTTTATAATTTCTGTTCTTTCCATCTTCCGTTCATCACCTCCTAAAGATATGAAAAACTTCATTCACGGATTCATTCATTTCATAGAACTAGAACATCTTTGCCAAAAATCTCATGACTTTCTGAATCAGTAACTGACTCCTCAATTTCACCTAATAATCTTCCATCATGATCCCAATACTGAGCTACCAGCTTAAAGGGATCTTCTTTTATCCCAGATCCTTTCACCACCACCGTCTTAATGACTTTAACTTCTTTTGCATGTCTAAGCTCTATACAATCTATTTTCTTCATTTATTCGCTCCTTTCCTACACTGGATCACCTACCGCCCTGATATAATCTGATCGGGAAGGAGGTGAAACAACATGCACGTTGAGATTACTACAGCAAACAAATTTTATTCTTTTGACAGCGTCCACAAAGTCGTGTATCACACATCCGATGACGACATCACTTTCACTGATGTTGATTGTATTCACTACGATAAACCAAGAACTGCTATTACTATCTATACATCAGAGCTTGAATATAGTATTGCGAACCAACCCTTCATTACAAAGGTTGTGCGGTAAAGGTAACTTTAATCTCAAATCCATCATGTATGACTTGCCCGTCTTCGTGATGGATTTTTTTCGTTAGCTCAGTGCGTTGATAAAAATCTGACTGTAATTCTTCGTGCCGACTCACAATATCCCTAATAGAGCTAAAAATCTCCTCAAGATCTTTCTTTTCGTGCATCTGGGTCTCCTTTCTACATCCGTTCGTTTTTCCGAACCTTAACTATAAAAAAATATCTGGAGAACTCGGTGTCTGGTATGTTTAATGCCTTCGCCAACTCCAGCATATCTTTTCTAGAAAAATTTACTTTCCCATTTAATTTCTGACTTAGGGATGTTTCACCATAACTCAATTTAGGAATCAGATTATCGTATGTACCATACATTTCTCTGATTCGTCCTTTAAGCGCTGAATGGTCGAACTCAACATCCATCAAACTCATTCTATCACCTCCTTGTTGTTCGGTTTCCCGAACCTCTTGGCTCTATAATACCACGCCTTTTTTTAATGTCAACACTTTTTGTTCGATTTTCTGAACTTTTTTAGCAGATAATTGAAAATAATTCACATTTCTTGTTGATTAATTAAAATCTATACTATATAATACCATTGAAAGGAGGTTCGGAAAAGTGAACATTTTTTCAGAAAGGTTAACCCACGCTATGGAAGTCCGGGGAGTTAAAGCAATAGATTTAAGCAAGATGACCGGCATTGGTAGATCATCCATAAGTGAATGGGTTAATGGAAAATACGAAGCAAAACAAGATAAGATTTACATTTTAGCTAATGCACTAGACGTGGATGCAGGATGGCTAACAGGGCTGGACGTACCAATGGAAAGCAATGATAGAATCCAAATTATATACAACCAACTCACCCCTCCTCGCCAACACAACGTACTCAATTATGCTGAGAATCAACTTGACGAGCAGAATGGTGTTATTAACATAGATACTATAAAAGAAGAACCTGCAGAATATATTACTGAGGGACTCTATGGACGGTTATCCGCAGGTACTGGTCAACAAATTTTTGATAATCCTGTTGAAGATGTAAAAGTGCCCTCAGCAATTATTCCAGATGAGCCTTATGATATCATGCTGAAAATTGTTGGTGACTCTATGCAACCTGCTTTTGAAGACGGAGAGTATGTATTTATCAAATTAACAAAAGAAATCAGAAGTGGACAATTCGCAGCTATTATTGTTGATGATGAAGCATTTTTGAAGAAAGTATATGTAGAAGAAGATCAAATGAGATTGGTATCTCTTAATAAGAATTATGAGGATATCATTGTTAATGAATACTCAAATATAGAAGTCGTTGGAACAGTGGTGCTGTAATATTTATATATTGGCCTTGATGTACTGAAAAATCAATAAAATATAAGAGGTGCGTTATGAGTAGTAAGGAGTTTAAAAGAAAACATGAATATAATCTTCAATCCAATAAGGATATGGTTATCGACGATATAATCGGAATTCGTGTTGATAATTTTAGACTGTTTAAAAATCAGATTTTCGAATTGGGCTCTCACATTACTATCGTTTCTGGCAGAAACGGAACAATGAAATCCACTCTGATGGGATTAATCGCTCAACCCTATAATTCAGAGCACAGAGATGTTTTTGGAAGAAAGATGGAAACAAAGTTTAGTGAAGTATTCAAATTATCATCAGAAAAAGATAAAAACGATTATTTATATCACATCAGATTAAAAGTTAACGGAAACTTATTGTTAGAAGAACCTGTTCCTTTATATTTTCAACCAGGAAATAAGAACACAAAATATAGTCAAAAAGATAGACACCGGTTGGTGCCTAGCGGAAGACAAAAGGGGGATGGTTATTTCTCGTTACCCTCAGTCTATATTAATTTGAAACGATTATATCCACTAATTGATTCTGGCGAAATAATTCAAGTCGATAATATAGAGTATACAGATGAAGAAATTAAGTTTATAGGAATTTTTTATCAAAAAGTTCTTTTAAAGTCGGATTTTGATGAATTCAATAAATATTCAGCTAAAACAATTAATTCAAAAAAACCATACGGACCTGGAGAAAAATCTTATTATGATGTTCATTCGATATCATCAGGGGAAGACAATCTAAGCACTTTTGTTGATGTTATGATCTCCTTCATGAGAGTCTTTAAAATTAAACAAGATAATAACCTAACTGGTCTGACTGGAATTTTTTCAATTGACGAATTTGAAGCAAGTCTACACCCTATAGCGCAAGCGAATCTTTTTGATTTTCTCTACAAGTGGGGGAAACGTTATAAAGTAAAGGTGCTATTAAACACACACTCTTTATTTTTAATACAATATGTCTATCTAACCTACGAGAAAGATAAAAAACAAAATGATATCATTTTGAATTTTATTGAGTCTGACGGAGAAGATAGATTAACTATCATAAAAAATCCTGAATATAAAACAGCATATAGAGAGCTCACTTTATCCAACATGGAAGAAAAAAGCAATTTGTTAAAAGTAAAAGTGCTATGCGAGGATAAGGTCGCTGAAAACGCAATTAAACGTATGATCAAAAATCGAAAGATCACCACCAACATTGCTTTTTCACACAAAGTGAGTAACGCTAATACGGGTACCAGTAACAGGCTGTTAACACAACTTTGTAAAAATTTCCCCGCAATACTTGAAGAGACTAAATCTATTGTCATAGTTGATGCAGATACAAATATAGAAGAATATAAACAGTATTATAAATACTTAACGAAAATCCCTTCGATATATGGTTACGCTTTTGAAAAAGAGATAGTTAGATATGTTTTAGAATTAGATACTGCTCATAAACTGTTCAATGATTTAGGAGAAACTAAAGAAATGATGAAACAGCGATTTGTGCAATATAATATAAACTTGAACAATTCAAATTACGACACCATCACGAATACAACCCCTTTTAAAAATTGGTACTCTTCAACCGAAAACACAATACTAAGCAAAATCATTACCCACTATATTAAAGATCACAAAGAGATGGTTGATCAATTTAGAAATGAACTATTAACCTATATGAATCAAATAAGGATTAAACACGGTTTCACCAGAATTGAGTTGTGATTTTTCTGGCCATCCGTATCTTTAAATTATATAATTGGAATGAGGTGATAAAAAATGCCTATGACAAAATCCCCACTAAGGTACCCTGGTGGTAAAACTCAACTTTCTAATTTTTTAATCAATCTACTAGAAATAAACGGATTAAACAGACCAATCTATTGCGAACCTTTTTCTGGAGGTTTTGGTGCAGGAATGCAGCTATTGCATGATAATTACGTAGATAAAGTGATGATAAACGATATAGATACAGGTATTTACAGTATATGGTATGCTATTTTAAACGAATGTTCTGAGTTCATTAAAATGATCTATAACACCCCAATAACCATTGAGGAATGGCACAATCAAAAAAACATTTACAATGAACTAATTGCTACAAAAAAATATTCGATTGAGCTTGCTTTTGCTACATATTTTTTGAACAGAACCAATGTGTCTGGAATAATAGGTGGGGGTCCTATAGGGGGGCAAAACCAAACCTCTAAGTATAAAATTGATTGCAGATTTAACAAAGACAATCTTGTGA
The DNA here is from genome assembly GCF_000301035.1 of Facklamia hominis CCUG 36813. GTDB lineage: Bacteria > Bacillota > Bacilli > Lactobacillales > Aerococcaceae > Facklamia > Facklamia hominis. Next base: position 804,100 of record NZ_JH932292.1, read on the forward strand.
AAAAAATCAAGAAAATCAATCTTTTATCTAATAGGATTGAGTTATCCAACCTTGAAGCCAATGATTTAATAAAAGAAAAACTGTTAAATCTTGATCCAAAACAGCTATTTGTTTTCTTTGATCCCCCCTATTACAAACAGGGGAAGAATTTATATACAAACTTTTTTGACCATCACAATCATGTTAAATTGAAAAAGCATATCTCTCTAATGGATAATTATAAATGGATTACCACTTATGATTATGTAGATGATATAAAATATATTTATTCTGATTACCCTGCTCTAGAATACAGCATCAGATATTCGGCAAATAAAGTTCGTAAAGAAAAAGAATATCTATTTCATAGCCCCGAAACTATTGTTGAAAGCTTTGATAAAGTTGAACTATATTAAAAACCCCACTCCCATCCGCCAAGATAAGTGACAAGGTTAGTCAGGAGAGTAACTTTGTAGCAAAAATATTTTATAATTGACGCCCTCGTTTATTTTAGTTAAGATATACATAATCTTAATGAACGGCTGAAGTTCAGCCAACCTAAAGGGGGCCTAGCGGCTCCCTTTTGTGCTTTTACGGAAGATATTAATATAAAAACCATCAGTTATCAGCTATAATATAAATAGAGTCTAAAGGACTAGGATATTTATGACAGAGCCCTAGGGGCTGAGCAGGTAACCTCGGTTGCCTGCTTTTTTATTTAATCGTTAATGAAGCAACTACCACATTTACTTCACTAAATAACTTCTTAGTGAAGTAATCCATTAAAAATTACAATAAAAACCCCACTCTCCACCGCCAAGTAAGATGAGTGAGGTTGCACAATAAAGTCCCTGTATAAAGGGCTCTTTATGTTGCTTATTTTATCAAATTAAGGAGGAATAGACAATGTGGGTCGAAGAATTGCCCAACGGAAAATTTAAATATTGCGAGCGATATTTAGATCATAAAACTGGTAAGAATAAACGCGCTTCTATAACGCTAGATAAAAACACCCCACAGGCTAAGAACTATGCGATTAAGATGTTGAATAAAAAAATAGAACGTACTAAAACAGAAATAAAGAAAATTCGCCTTGGGGAATTAACAGAAGAATACATCGCTTTTAAAAAGAAACATTGGGCGTTATCTACTTATAATAAGAATTTAGGCTTTTATAAAAGGCATATCCAACCTTATCCAGAACATGATTTTTATGTTTGCAAACTAACCCTGAATGACATTCAACGTATCATAGACCGAGTTCAATACGACAAAGGTCTGGCTAGGAACACGATTATCAATATAAAATCACTGATTGGTTCTGTTTTAAATTATGGTTATGACGAGTATGATATTGAGTTCGTAAAGTCGTTTGATAGAGTTTTTATTAAAGAAGAGTTACCTAAAGAACTTCCTATCATAAATAGCGATGAGATTCCAAAGTTGATTGAAGATATGAGAAGCAATATTAACGAGTTGTATGCTGATGCTGTCGAAGTTCAGATATTAACTGGCATGAGAATCGGAGAATTGCGAGCTTTAACAGAAGAAGATTGGTTCGATAACAAGATAAGAATTAACAAATCAATCGAACGCAAAACGAATGCTTTCAGCAAACCTAAAAATATTCAATCAATTAGAACCATTGATAGTAGCGACAGGATCAATGAGATATTTGAAAGGCGCATCAAATTGAACCATCTCCTGTTTGGCGATGAAGCTAACCTTATCTTTGCTAGTAAGTTAAACGGTCCTCTGACTTATACTTATTTTCAAGAGTTAATAAAAAGGGTCAACCCTGAATTATCTTCACACGTATTCAGACATACTCACGTATCTTTGCTAGCTGAAAAAGGTTTCCCATTAAAATATATTATGGAACGGGTTGGGCATACTAACCCAGAGACAACCATGAAAGTATATACGCACGTTACCGAGAGAATGCAAAAAGAAGCGAGGGACAAATTAAATAATTTGATTTAATCTGCCCCTTTTTTGCCCCTTTTATTCAGTTTAAAATTATAACACCTGATAAACCATTGATATTACAATGATTAATCTAATTCCATTACTTCTAAGCGGTAACCATCTGGATCCGTTACAAAGAAGTATTGACTTTCAGAACCTGGTAAAGACTTCAAAGCTGTGGTCTCATAACCGGACTCTTGGCATTTTTGGTGGGTCGCATTAAGATCATCCACACCAATGGCCATATGTGAGAAGCCATTTCCAATCGTATAAGGATCAGACTCGTAATTATAGGTTAGCTCCAATTCAAAGTCAGATCCTGGAACTTGTAAATAAATAATATCAAAACCATCATCAGGAAAACGACGATCTCTCATAATTTTGAAATCAAACACTTGAGTATAAAAGGCTAAACTCGCTTCACGATCAAGAATACGATAGCAAGTATGTAATAGTTTTTGTGACATAGTACTCCCCCTTATCTGCCTCCAATTTACCAAAGACAGTTATAAAAATCAAAAGATAGGCTTAGTTCATTTGGGTAAACGAATAGGGTGCTAAGTCTAAAAGTTTCAATCGTTTAATTTGTCCATCATTGCGAGTTAAAAAGACTGGCGTTTCCGGATCAGCCCATTCCACCAGTACTTGTCTGCATATGCTGCAAGGAGGAAGAAAGTCTTCGGTTGCACCTGTAACAGCAATCGCTTTAATAAATCCTGGACGATATCCTAAGGAAGCGGCTGTGAATAGTGCTGAGCGTTCAGCACAGTTTGTGGCTCCAAATGAAACATTCTCAACATTCACACCTGTAAAAATTTTTCCATCTTGGCTTAATAAGGCACACCCCACTGGAAAATGTGAATAGGGGCAATAAGCATGTTGTCGTACATTTCTGGCCGCATCAACTAAAGCTTCAATCTGATTCTGATCCAATCCATCTCCTCCTTACTATAGGTCGCTTAATTCCTCTAAGTCAAAAATAAACTGCTCTCCCAACTTAAGAACCGGGACTCCAGCCTGATGGGCTGCTTTAATGGGAAGAAAGGCCTCCTTTTGATCCCTTAAAGCTAAAAACTCTTTTAGATTTTTCATAGACGCCATAATATTGACCGAATCATAATCGATATTTTGTGCTTTTAACACCTCCACAAAGGGCAGTGTATCAGGACACTTATCTGAATAATAAAGAATTGCTTTCATCAAAAAACCTCCTCCTAATCTAACTCTATTATACCTCAAAGTAAGACCAATCTTCTAATACTTGATCTCTGTTATTAAAAGCCTTAAACTGTAGGCTAGAATTAATGAAAGGCAGATGACGATGAATACAATAAAAGATTGGTTATGGCGTTTTGTCAAAGGAATGTTTATCGGCTCCGGTTTTATTCTTCCAGGCGTCTCAGGTGGTGCTTTAGCAGCAATTTTTGGAATATACAAACAACTCATTGGTTTTTTAGCAAATCTCACAAAAAACTTTTGGTCTAATATTCGTTTTTTTATGCCAGTGGGTCTTGGTGCCCTGTTTGGAATTATCATACTTTCCTTTGGGGTTAGTCATGTTCTTGAACACTATACAACCATTGTAATGTGGTTCTTTGTTGGCTGTATTCTAGGCATGCTACCTTCTTTATGGAAAGAGGCTGGACAAGAAGGCAGAAATTCGAGCGATTGGGTCATGTTATTCCTATCAACCGGTGCCGCTACCATCCTTCTATCCTTCGGCGAACATTTATTTAACGGGCAAGTTCAAGCCTCCTTTACTTCCTGGATGGTTTGTGGAGCACTAATCAGTCTTGGCGTTCTAGTTCCCGGACTCAGCCCTTCAAACTTTATTCTTTATATGGGATTATATAAGACAATGGCGGATGGATTCAAACGCGTAGACCTTGGGGTTATCACCCCGATTGCGATTGGCGGATTACTAACGATCTTACTATTATCCAAACTCATTGAAAAAATATTTAAAAATCACTACGCTAAATTTTTTCATTTTGTATTTGGAGTAGTTCTTGCTTCTACGATTATGATCATCCCTACAAATTACCAAGGCTTCTCATTCTTTCAATACCTTAGCTGTTTTTTATCACTGGCAGGAGGCAGCCTACTAGGATGGTGGATGGCCCAATTAGAAGCGAAATATAAACATTAATAAAAGGCTCTCCCAGTCAAATGTACCGACCCCCAAAAGTTAGACCAAAAAATCTAACGATTGGGAGGTCGGTATTTTTATGGCAAAATATAGTTTTGAATTTAAGAAGAAAGTTGTTTTAGAATATTTGGATGGTAAAGGGGGAACACACTATCTTTCTAAAAAATATGGATTGGGTTCTAACTCACAGCTACGTAAATGGATCAATACATACAAGGCTTTGGGAGATAAAGGATTAATGCGTTCTCGTAAACGAACAAACTATTCTTTCGAGAAAAAGCTTTCTGTTGTAGAATTATATCTATCAAGTGAAATTTCGTATCAAGAATTGGCGATTCAAGAAGGTATAACCAACCCCAGTATGATTAGTAATTGGGTTAACCGTTTTCGCGTTGCCGGTCCTGATGCTTTGAGACCACGCAAGAAAGGTCGAAAGAAAAAAATGGATAAATCTAAGATAGACATTAAGGCTCTGGAAGTTGAAGAAAGAACAGTGGATATAAGTGCAGAACATGTTAAAAAATTAGAGGATGAACTGCTTAAGCTAAGAATTGAGAATGCCTTTTTAAAAGAACTGAGGAGGCTGCGTTTAGAGGACGAGGAAAAAATGAGAGAACGGCACTCGTCATCAACGACCTCCGAAGAGAATTCAAACTAAAAGACCTTCTCTCTTATATAGGTATGCCTAAGGAAACCTATATGTATTGGCGAAAACGAATTAATCGAGAAAATCCTGATAAAGAAATCGAGGAAAAGATACTAGAAATTCGAGAACGTCATAAGGATTATGGCTATCGTCGAATGTTAGGAGAATTAAGAAACCAAGGCTATCGCATTAATAAAAAGAAAGTTCAACGTATAATGCAGAAGCTAGGATTACAAGTTACATCCTTCACCCGCAAGAGTCGCAAGTATCGTTCTTACAAAGGGAAAATTGGAAAAGTTGCACCTAATCGCATAAAGAGACGGTTTAACACACACATCCCCCATCAGAAGATTACAACAGATACTACGGAGTTTAAGTACTATGAGGTGGATTCTAAAGGACATATGACCATGCACAAGCTTTATTTGGATCCATTTATGGATATGTGCAATGGAGAAATCCTAAGCTATGGAATTGATAAACAACCTTCAGCTAAGAACGTCATGGATGCCTTAGAAGAGGCTATGGCAATAACTTCTGATTGCCCATATCGAAGAACGTTTCATTCTGATCAAGGATGGGCATATCAGATGAAGGCATACACTCATCGCCTTAAAGAAAACCAGATTTTCCAAAGTATGTCACGCAAAGGAAACTGTCATGATAACTCTGTTATGGAAAACTTCTTTGGTATCCTTAAGCAAGAAATCTATTATGGTGTACTTTACTATAGTTATGAAGAATTAAAGACAGAAATTGAACGATACATTAAGTATTATAACGAGCAAAGGATAAAAGAAAAACTAGGATGGATGAGTCCCGTGCAATACAGGCTTAGCCTCTTGGTTGCATAAAAAATTGCGTAACAGCTTGTGATAGCTGTTACGCAATAAAGTCTAACATTTGGGGGTCACATCAAAAATGATTTGACTGGGAGAGCTCTTCTATTTATTGCGGTTTAATGTTTTCCATTTTTGTCTTTTAAAATTAAAGCGATCCCTGCCACAAGAACAATAAGTCCAATTACAACTAGTGACCAAGTTACAGCTTCACCCGTTTGAGGTAGCATTAAATCAACTCCTCTCTATTCAGCCCTCTTAAATCAACTTATATAAAAGAGGTCGCAACATTTTGTCACAACCCCTCATTTGTTCTATCAATCGATATTAATGATATTTTTCCTTATACATCGCAAACTCTTCATCATTACAATAAATAAAGTGGCCTGGAAGAACTTCTCTGACACTCGGTTTATCGGTTTCATAATGATGTTGATTTGGATCATAAACCTTCAGCTTAACTTTTCTTGCCAAGATGGGATCCGGAATTGGAACGGCGGACAATAACGCTTGGGTATATGGATGCATTGGATTCTTAAATAATTCTTCAGTTTCAGCAACTTCCAAAATGCGTCCATTACGAATAACCGCAATCCGATCAGAAATATAACGTACTACGGATAAATCGTGAGCAATAAAGATATAGGTTAGACCTTGTTCACGTTGGAATTTACGGAGCAAATTCAATACTTGTGCCCGTACGGATACGTCCAATGAAGAGATTGGCTCATCGGCAATGACCAAGTCTGGCTGCATGATTAATGCTCGAGCAATCCCAATCCGTTGACGTTGACCACCTGAGAATTCATGAGGATAACGATACATATGTTCAGGTAATAGTCCGACTTCTTTAATCATTTCCTCAACTTTTTGAACCCGGTCTTCTTCATTCTTAAACAGATTAAAGTTATATAGTCCTTCAGAAATGATATAATCGACTGTTGCCCGATCGTTCAAGGAAGCAGAAGGATCTTGAAAGACCATCTGAATTTCTGAAATTAATTGGTGTTTTTCGCTTTCACTTAATTTTTTATTAATCTGTTTGCCCTTAAAAAATATTTGACCACCCGACGTTTTATTAATTCCGTTAATCGCCCGAGCAATTGTCGTTTTACCTGACCCGGACTCTCCTACCAAGGAAAATGTTTCTCCCTTAAACACTTGGAAAGTAGCATCTTGAACAGCCACGAAACGATTGCGACCTTCACCAAAGCTAATCTCTAAGTCTTTAACATCAACCAAAACTTCTCGATTATTATTCGTCATGGTCAGTCTCCTCTCTTAAAGCCGCATCCGTTCCATGTACAGCTTCTAATTTATGATGGAGATTATGAATAATCTCTGGTTTTTCACATTCAGGAGCTCTCGGATCGAGTAGCCAAGTCTTGGCATAATGACCCTCTGAAACCTTAAACATCGGTGGCTCTACTTCGTAGTCCACTTGCATCGCATAAGGACTTCGTGGAGCAAAGGCGTCACCATGAATGGTCGTATACAATGAAGGAGGGGTACCCGCAATGGAATATAAATCTTCTTCACTATTGGATAATTGAGGCAGTGAAGATAGAAGTGCCCATGTATAGGGATGTCTTGGATCATAGAAAATATCTTCAACACTTCCCGTTTCAATAATTTGTCCAGCGTACATTACAGCAACCCGATCAGCGATCTGAGCGACCACCCCTAAGTCATGCGTGATAAAGATAATCGTAAACTCATACTCTTTTTGTAGGTCTTTTAATAAGCGTAGAATTTGTGCTTGAATGGTCACATCCAATGCGGTCGTCGGTTCATCACAAATTAATACCCGTGGACGACAAGCAAGGGCAATCGCGATAACAATTCTTTGCCGCATCCCACCAGAATATTCAAATGGATAATCATTAAATCGTTTTTCAGGATTGCGTATTCCAACACGATCCATCAAATCTATGGCGATCTTCTTCGCTTCCGAAGCAGACACCTTTCGGTGTTTAGTAATGACTTCAGTGATTTGGGAACCGATCGTACGAACAGGGTTCAAAGAAGTCATCGGATCTTGAAAGATCGTCGATAATTCTTTCCCACGGTATTTTAACCATTGTCGGTTACTGGTTAAGTTCTGTAATTCTTCACCGCGATAAATGATCGTACCTTGGGGAATATAACCATTCGATTCAAGCATCCCAGTAAATGTTTTGGTCAAAACAGACTTACCTGAACCGGACTCTCCTACTAAGGCTAGAACTTCCCCTTCATAAAGATCTAAATCAATCCCACGAATGGCTGTCAACTCAGTATTACGAACTTTAAACTTTACGACTAAGTCTCTTACTTCTAAAATTTTATTTTTTTCTTCAGTCATGGAATCCACCTCCTAAATATGGTTCTTAGGATCGGTCGCATCTGCCAAGGCTTGTCCCACTATATAAAGTGAAATAGTGATAATCGCCAAGACTGCAACTGGAATCCAGAATAGATAGGGCTTTGATGACAAGTTTGTTGAATACTTCTTAATCAGTCCCCCTAAGGACACTACATCTGCCGATAAACCAACCCCAATAAAGGAAAGGAAAGTTTCTGTCGAAATAAATCCAGGCAAAGCACGAGTAACATCTGTTACGATAATAGATGTAAGATACGGCATAATATTTTTAACAATCATTCGTGAGGATGGGGTTCCCAAAGTTCTGGATGCCATATTATACTCACGGTCCCGTTGAATCATCACTTGAACACGAATAAAATAAGCCGTAAATATCCAAGAAGTTACCGTCATTGCAAAGAGCAAGTTCCAAAAACCATTACCCATTGAATAGGCTAAAATGATCACAATGAGCAAAGTCGGAATATTAGCAAAAATATTATAAACTTCCAACATGATTCGGTCGATTTTGGGTGATAACCCCCAGAAAGCGCCTACCGTAACCCCAACAACAGTCGTCACAAGTACGGCCAAGAAGGAAATCGATAGAGAGGTCTTGGCTCCTGACCAAGTAGCATCAAATAAGGATTGCCCATTAGCATCTGTACCAAACCAGTGAGTCATATTAGGCTCAATATAACGTGCAGACATATCATTGATATTAGTGGTGTCCATTGGATCATAGCCTGAAATTAAAGGTTGAATAAAGGACATTAAGAGAATAATGATCATTAGTATCATAAAAAAGATCGCCACTTTATTTTTACCAAAGGTTCTCCAAACACTTTCCCAATAGGAATACTTCGGTGCATCAATGACTTCTGCTTCTTTAAAGTTTGTTTCAACAAACTTAAATGAATTGTCATTGGCTTGCGCTTGAGCATTTTTTACTTCTTCAATTGAATTTACCATTATTTATCCTCCTTCACATCTAAGCGAATTCGTGGATCGACAATTGTCATCACGATATCTCCTAGGAATACAGAGAAGACACCTAGAACGGCGAAAATAAAGATCAATCCAACAGCGATTGGGTTGTTATGAGCCAGAATCGCATCAGGAAGCATCTTACCCATACCAGGAACTGCGAAAACTGTTTCAGTAATCGTTGCCCCAGCAATCGTAAAGATAATAGCTCCAGGAATCCCATTAACAATTGGAATAAAGGCATTCTTAAAGATGTGTCTACTTGAAATTTCTGACTCACTAAGCCCCTTTGCCCGAGCAAATTTAACATAATCAGAGGATTGTTGATCTACCATATAACGACGAACCCAAATGACAGTGTTCCCTACAGCTAATAATCCAAGAACAATCGTTGGCATGATATAGGATTTGATATTACCTGCACCTAAGGTTGGGAAAAGATCAGGTAGTCCGAACCAATTCGATCCAATATATCGGAAGAAGAAAATAAAGGCAACCGATGGTACTGAAATCAAGACCATAACAATAATGGTACCCAAACGGTCAATCGCACCATTCTTAAAACGAGCCATTAATGACGCCATTGGAATAGCAATGAGATAAGTAATAAAGACCCCTACAATCCCCATTCTGAAGGATATCCCCATCATAGAAGGATCGCTGTTCACTTTTTCAGCACCAGCATAATTATTATCAAAAATTCGTTTTTCTGTCGGAGAAATTTCTGAAGTGGGTTTATAATAGCGCGTATATGGATTAATGGACGCCTTATAGATGGATCCATCCTCCAAAGTGATTTCTTGAGTAACAGGGCGTCCTTGTTTGTCGGTAATAACATCCACCACATTTTGACCCGCAAAAGTTGGATAGGAAACGCCTAAATTTAACTTCAAGAAATTTTGATGAATAAATGGAAAATCTCCATTGAAATAGATTTGATAATAATATTTAGTTCCTGATCCCGTTAATGCCCAACCAGCCGTCTGGTCATGAGTAATACGATAGCCGCGTTTCATATCCGGATTTTCTGGATCTTTTATTCGCCAAGGATGGTCAATATCAAATAAGTTTTTGTAGAAGTTAAGCACTCGAGTTCCAATTGAAATATCATTCACCGCAAAATAAGCTTTAGAAATCGGCAATTGATCCACTTTCCATTCAGGATTTTTCTTTGCCCATTCATCCACGATTGCTTGGTTAGCTTCTGAACCTTCATTTTTAAACTCTGGATGGTCTTCTTGAACCGCTTCTTGAAACTCTTTTTGGCTTAAGTAATGATGATAACCCATGCGTTCAAAGGCTGTGTTCTCATAATCTAAAAGTCGATCTGGCTGAGACTTTAACTTGGTATATGCTGGGTCATCCGTAAAAATAGCCTTTCTTGGGACTAATGTATAGACTGCTAGGAAAACTAAGGTCGTTACCATAAATATGGAAAAAAGTGACCGAAGAATTCGATTAAAAAAATATTTCCCCATGTGAATCCTCCTATAATAAATGAAAAAGGCCAATTTCTCAGCCTTTTTCATCTAAGATTTTTAAAGTGTCCTATTCAGCTTTTTCTTCTGTTTTAGCTGTTTCTTCAGACGCTTCTTCTGTGTCAGTTTTTTCAGATTCTTTTTCTTCTTTAGAAGCTTCTTCGCTGTCTTCTTTGGATTCTTCAGATGCTTCAGATTCATCTTCTTTAGATTCAGCTTTTTCTTCAGAGCTTCCGCTTGAAGTGGTATTTAATTTAGATTTCCATTCTTCTAAAGCTTTTTCCCATTGTTCATAAGTAACAATGTCTTTTTGAACTTTCAAGAATTTCATACGGCCCATAGGTCCAGCATAAGGGAATGGTCCAGAGAATGGTACAATCTTAGTTACACGAAGGTTACCACCACCGGCTCTTACAGGGATGGCAAAGGCTGCATCCGTTAACCAAGCTTGAGCTTCAGCAAACTTATCAAAACGTTTTGTTTGATCCTCTGTAATACCATTAGCCTCGTCGACTAATTTACCATAATCCCAAAGACCAGCTTTTTCACGGGCTTCTGCTTGAGGATCATCTTGACCATCTACTAATAATGGATTAAATCCAATTGGGATTAAGAAAGTACCATTTTCTGGATGATAGATATCCAAGAAGGTAGATGGATCTAAGTAGTCAGGAATCCAACCTGATTCGTTCGTAAAGTCATAATCAACTTCTTCTGCAACTGTTGCATTGAAAGTAGCTGCAAGATAAGAGTCTAAGTTCAATAGCACTGGGTTTACAACAACATCTTCACCAAATACCTCTTCATAGCAGGCTTTTAGTGATTTAGCCATGTTCACAAAGTTAGCATTGGTTTCATTAACTGGTAAGTCTAATTGAATTGGGAATTGAACACCTTCAGCTTCTAATTCTTCTTTAGCTTCTGCCATCAATTTTTGAGCTTTTTCTTTGTTGAAGAAGCCGTCTTGACCATCTTCTAGACTTACATCACCATATAATTCTGGGTCCATTTCTTGTAAGTGACGTAATACTGCTTCGCCGAATGTCTCTTGATCTAAGTTAACATAAGCAGGTGGAACCAAGGTATTACGAACAACATTAGCCGCAAATTCGGCCCCTTGTTGTTGAGATAGATAAGTAACACGGTCAAAACCAAACATTAAAGCTTGACGGAACTTCTTATTTAAGATGGCTTTATGAGTTGCTTCTTGTTGAGCATCATCGGTCTTACCAGTTGCTTCGTGCTTCATCCGGTCTAGATTGAACTGAAGCATGAATGTTGAACCTTGAATTTGAGAAGCGGTGATTTTTCCATCATATTTTTCTTTGATTTCATCATAGATTGGTAAGGTTGGATCTACACCAAAGAAAGATACAGCACCATCTTCAAATAGACGGTAGAATACTTCACTATCCGAACCATCATTGTATGTAAAGGACACTGTGTCTAGGAAGACATTATCTGGATCCCAATAGTTAGGGTTCTTGGTATACTCAATAATTGATTTAGCAGTAAAGTTTGATAGTAAGAATGGTCCATTATATAGAATCGAATCTGGTGATAAAGAACCAAAGCTTTCACCGGCTGAATCTAGGAATTCTTGATTAATCGGATATAAAATACCATAGGTTGTTTTAGAGTTAAAGTATGGTTCTGGTCTGGTCAAAGTATATTGCAATGTATAATCATCCACTGCTTTAACCCCTACTTCAGCAAAGTCAGTGATCTTACCATTAACATAATCATCTAAACCAGCAATCGAATTTTGAACGATTGGTAACATTTCAGATTGAGCATCTGCTGCGTGTTGTAGTCCGGTCACAAAGTCGTGAGCTGTTACTTCGCCCCATTCATTACCATTGTTATCTGACCATTTAACACCTTGACGAATCTTATAAGTATAAGTCAATCCATCTTCTGAAACTTCGTGTGATTCAGCTACCGCAGGAATATAATTCCCATATTGGTCATTTTCATACAAACCATCAATAAAGTTGATTGCATGTTGAGTATTGATATCACGCATTGAGAATGTATAGTCGAGAGTGGTTGGGTCAACCGCATAGGTTGCCTTATATTCTGGAACTAACTCTGGTTCTTGAGCAAAAGAAGTAGCGAGTGGCGCTACAGCGGACCCTACAGTTAGGGCTGCAACAAATGTAACAAAAACTTTTTTAAGTTGCTTCTTCATTATTTTCATTCCTCCTTAATTAATCTATCAACAACGAACTATTTAATTTCTCCCTCCACTTCTGCGATTGGTAATGATAGTGTAACAGAAACTGAAAACGCTGTCAACTTTATCTAAAAAATATATTTTATTACTCTCATTTACTTTTATAAAGCTAAGTCTAATGAGCTAAAAGAAAATGAAATGATAACGTTTTAGTTTCGTTATTGTTATAATACACAAAAAAGAAAACTATTTCCATAGTTTTAAATTAGATTAAGATTATAAAATAGCGCTTTCTGAAATCTTTTCATGCCTTTTATTTAGATTTACTCTATTTTTTGTCTAGAATTAAGCTTATTAGTAAATGTAAAAAACGGCTATAACTAAACAGTTGTAGCCGTCTTTATCATTAAATGAATCTATTTAATTAATTTGTATAAGTTGAAGATCTATTAACCAAGTATCTGTCAATAATACTATTATTCTAATAATTATCAAAAATTAATGATCTAAATTGAATTAACTTAAGCCAGAATGGTTTGGATGAGGATCATATAAATAACTGTCCCACCTAGAATTGAAAGGATCGTCGAATGTTTCCATTTATGCAGCAAGATCACACTGATTGACGCCAGCAACACGGCTAAGCCTTGATAAGAAACAAACTGAATATCTTTAATCGAGTAAACAAATAAAATAGCCATGATCGCATAGGGAAAAACTTGGCCTAGATAAATTACCCAAAGTGGTGTCTTCTTCTTAAAAACAATAAAGGGAGCAAAACGAATTCCCGCTGTGACGACTCCCATGATCAAAACTAAAATAAAGGCATGCCAACTAAACATATTCTGGTCGACCTCCTCTACGTTTATTCTCATACAATAAGACACCTACTGCCGATATCATCGCTGGTAGTAGAAAATTACTAGGTCCAAGAATCAGCATATAAACAATCGAAAAAGCAAAACCGAGTAAAGCTGGAATATGATTAGTCGTCGACTCCCAGTGATTAATCACAATGACTAAGAACAAAGCTGTTAGCGCAAAATCAATTCCTTCCGTCGAAAATGGCATTAAATCCCCCACCACATGTCCAACGATCGAACCAATAATCCATGCGCCATAGTCAAATAGGCTAGTAAGTAGATAGTAGTCTTCCGCTTCGACTCCCGGAGGGAAATCATCTGTACAATTAATAGAGAAAGTCTCGTCCGATAGACAAAATATCAAAATAAAACGTCGCCAGCCCTTACTTTTGTATCGATTAAGTTGGCTAATCCCATAGAAAAGCAAACGAAAATTAACCATCAAAGTGAGTAAAGCAGTCGAAACAAAACCTGCTCCTGTTGATAAAAGTACTGGAGCCATAAATTGCATAGAACCTGAATAAACGACTACTGCAATGAATACAGACCACATCCAGTTATAGCCCTTCGCCTGCATCATAATTCCTACTCCTAAGCCTAGGGCAATATAAGAAACCATAATTGGTAAACTCGCCTTAAAGGCATGAGCGATGGTTTTTTTGTTCATAGTTACTCTCCTCAAAGTTCCTCTATAAGTTACATTCGAAATATTTAATCTAAACCATTAGATATAACTGATCAGTTTACGCACGTAGGCTTGCACGAAGACGGTCTTCTTTTAATAGTAGATCCAATCCATCTAAAATCGACTTCACCACTAAATCAGCATGTAAAAGGCACTGGCTATATAAGCCTTCCTCCTCCATAACAGCGATTGATAACATTGCAGCTTGAATCATCAATAAATCATTGTAGCCATTGCCCATACACACACAGCGGTCTTGACCTAATTGTGAGATTAATTTCAATTTTTCCTTAGCTGCTGCTTGTGACTCAAAGGTATGAATTTGAACAGGAATATCTTGGCAAGCCTGACGAACATTCCCATGGGTATCTGCGGTTGCAATGTAAAGCTTAATATGTTTGGAAAGCGCAATAAGTCGCTCCTTAACTCCTTCAATCAATTGACCGTCAATAGCGACCGTCCCATTAAAATCTAAAACAAGGTAGTTCAATTCGATCGTATCTCTACCTGGTATTTGATAAATTAACATGGAAGCCCCCCTTTAAGATCAGTATACCCTATTTAATCTCTATCATAACCCTAAGTCAATCGTGATAGCAACCGCTTCCCTTGCTTTTTAATAATTCTCATCTTATTTTGATTTTGAACGGTTTACTGAAGAATTTACAATCATTTAGCTCCTTTAATTGATTGTTAGGCCGATATTTAAGAAGATTTCTCATTTCTGTGTGGAAATGTGTGGTTTTTTTGTGACTTTTAGCTAAAATAATTGCCAGTTTGAGCCCTTCTGTTATTATAGAAGAAAGAGGTGATGGTATGACAACAAATAGAGAGAAAAAAATCCAAACCCTGATGAACTGGTTAAATGTCATTGGCATCCTTTTAACCCTAGTCATAGTTATTTATGGCTTCAAAAGTGGCCTCTTTCTTGATAAAGATAAAATGTTGGCCTACATCAATCAGCTTGGCATATGGGGGCCCATCGTTTTCATGCTGATTCAAGTAGCACAAACAGTAATTCCTATTATGCCGGGTGCAATAACCATTCCTATCGGAATCCTTGCTTTTGGTCCTATTTGGGGAATGGTTTATAACCTTCTACCTATTTATTTAGGATCTGTCATTAACTTTTGGATTTCTCGTATCTATGGTCGTCCCACTGTCCGAGCCATTATCGGTAAGAAATCCTATGATCATATGCTGGATCTCTTTGAACGCAGAAATATCGGCAAAGTTATTTTCTCACTATTAATGTTTGCTCCCTTTGCACCAGCAGACCTATTATGCTATGGAGCAGGCTTAACTAATATGTCCAGCAGTTATTTTAATTGGACCCTATTATTTGGAAAGCCTATATCGCTCGCTTGCTATGCCTATGGCACCACCTATTTACTCGACTTTTTAATGAATCTCTTTAAATAAGTTCTGACGACTTTTTAAAAGCCAACTAAGATTGATGAGAGTAAATTAAGCAATTAAGATCCCTTCCTCATGATATCCCCTCAAAACTCTTACTCCTTTTTCAAGATCAACTGCTTGAATCATGTTAAAATACAATCAATGAGCAATAACACTGATTAGGGGGATAAAGATGACAGCATTCGACTTATTACTAAAAACCAAACGCAATAATAGCAATGTTTTCAAAGAAAACTGGAATGGTCTCTACCATAAAGATGACCAATTCACTTATTCTGAAGCGACACTCATTGTTCCCAAGAAAAAAGTTCGTAAATAAAGAAGATAGGTTGGCTATCCTTAGCCAACCTGTTATTTTTTTTGATCAAATTCCCAGATACGACTTAAGTCTTTTAAAGACGTCCCAGTAGATGCTTGCTTGCCATCCGTTAAAAATGGTCGTTTAATCAACATACCTTCTCGATGCAATAAATCAAACAGTTCATCCGCTGTCATTTGATCGACCTTATCCTTCAATCCAATGGACCGATAAAGTTGACCAGACGTATTTAGTAACTTGCGTGGTTGTTCACCCATCGAATGAAAGGCTATCCTTAATTCTTTAACACTAGGTGTTTCTTGATGAATGTCCTTAATATCCGTTAGTTCAAAGCCGTGTTCCTTCATTAACTTAGCAATCTTTTGAGTGCTGGAGCAATGGTCAATTCCATATATCTTAATCATTAGGTCCCTCCATCTTATTGTATAGTTGTATTATAATTTAAACTCCCTCTAATAGCTATTTTTTATATGTCTCTATTATAAAGATATAGATCAATCTATTAGCTAAAAATTTTAAGTTACTATTGACATTTTTGTAAAGGCTTTCTATAATATAATCATCAAAACAAACAGGAGGTATTTGCATGAAAAAAATCTTCAAATTTGCCGCTGTCGCTCTAATTTTACTCTCTTCCTTGGTAAGCTTAGGTAGAATCACTCCGGTTCACGCAGAAGGTCAAACCTATGAAATTGGGGTTGCCATCTATCAATATAATGACAACTTTATGACCCTTTTCCGGAATGAACTCGAAAAATATTTTAAGGAACTCGGTGAAAAAGACGGTAATACTTATAATCTTGAGTTCCAAGATGGTAAGAATGACCAAGCAACGCAAACTGAACAATTGAATAATTTTATTGCTCAAGGGAAAGACTTGTTAATTGCTAACCTTGTCGATCCAACAGGAGCTGACCAAATCGTTCTCTCTGCACAAAGTGCGGATATCCCCGTTGTCTTAATTAACCGTGAACCTTCCATCGAAACCATGGAACTATGGCCAGGTAAAACAACTTATGTCGGTGTAGATGCTCGTCAATCTGGTGTTTATCAAGGAGAAATTATTGCTGACTTAGAAAATCATGGAGATGTTAACGGAGATGGCGTCGTTAAATATATCATGATTCAAGGGGATGCTGGAAACGTCGATGCTGAGCAACGGACCAAATATTCCGTTGAGACTTTAGACAAAACCATAAAGACAGAAATTCTCGGCGAACCTCAACGAGGTAATTGGGACCAAGCTAAGGGTCAAGAAATCGCTGCTAACGCTTTAAGTCAATATGGCGATGATCTAGAAGTTATTTTCTCCAATAATGACGGCATGGCTCTAGGTGCTATCCAAGCTATCAATGGGGCTGGTCGAACAGTCAATAAAGATATCTATATTGTTGGGGTTGATGCTTTACCAGAAGTCGTTGAATTGATCAGTAAAGGCGAATTTACAGGAACTGTCCTAAACGACCACTTCAACCAATCACATACAGCTGCTGAAATTGCTGTTAAATTACTTCAAGGTGAAGAAGTAGCTCCTTACTACTGGCACGACTATGTCAAAGCAACCAAAGCAGAAGATGCAGAATTAAAACGCTTAGACTATCGCGAAGAAACAATTGATCAATACAAAGAACGCCTTAAAACAACCTATGGCGAATAAACAAGTTTAAGTAAACAAAATCGGCTTCTTTTCCTAAAAGAGAAGAAGCCCTTTTTAATGTAAAGGAAGTGATAAAATGAACGAAGCTCCTCTGCTTGAAATGAAAGAAATTGATAAGTTATTTCCAGGAGTTAAAGCCCTTAACAAAGCTCAGCTAACCATTAAAAGAGGGACTGTTCACGCACTGATGGGAGAAAATGGTGCTGGAAAATCTACACTCATGAAATGCCTATATGGCATCTATCATCGGGATAGCGGGCAAGTACTTTATGATGGGGAAGAAATAAATTTTTCAACGCCTAAAGAAGCGTTAGACCATGGAATTGCTATGATCCATCAAGAATTACAACCCATACCAGACATGACGATTGCAGAAAATATCTTCTTAGGCGATTATCCTAAAAAAGGCCTTCTAGTTGATCACCACCGAATGAATGAAGAAACGCAAAAATACCTCGATATGATTCAACTCAAGGTATCACCTAAGACCCGTCTAGGGGATCTTACGATTTCACAACAACAGTCTGTCGAAATCGCCAAAGCTATCTCTCATGATGCCAAGATTCTAATTATGGATGAACCCACATCTTCACTCACAGAATCCGAAGTACGTAATTTATTCCGAATTATTCGTCAACTCAAAGAAAAAGGTTTAGGTATTATTTATATTTCTCATAAAATGGATGAAATTCTTGAAATATCTGACGAAATTACGATTATGCGGGATGGCCAATATGTTGGAACCTATGATTCTAAGAATATAACCATTCATGAAATTATTAAAAATATGGTCGGTCGTGAGCTAACCCAACAGTTTCCTTCTAAAAACTTTAAACCAAGTGAAGAGGTTATTCTAAAAGTTGAAAATTATACTTCTATTAGTGATAAGTCCTTCAAAGACTGCAATTTTGAACTTCACAAAGGAGAAATCCTTGGAGTCGCAGGTCTAGTTGGTGCCCAACGATCGGAATTAATGGAAGCACTCTTTGGCTTACGCCAGGTACAAGAGAATGGAAAAATTTTTGTACACGGTAAAAAAATTAGTATTCGTAATCCCAAAGAAGCCATTAAAAACGGTTTTGCTTTCGTCACAGAAGATCGTCGCAAAACTGGTATTTTCGGTGTCTTATCTATATCAGATAACACTGCAATTGCTTCGCTACGACAATATCTTAGAAAAATTGGCCTTTTAAGTGAACGTGATATTAAAAAAGTCGTTGATCAAGGTGTTCAATCAATGAAAATTAAGACCCCTTCAGCCTTAACTCGCATCGAGAATTTATCTGGTGGTAATCAACAAAAGGTGATCCTCGCTCGTTGGTTAGCTACGAATCCTGAGATTTTTATTATGGATGAACCAACCCGAGGGATCGATGTAGGTGCTAAGTATGAAATTTACGAAATAATTAACCGTCTTGCGAGTCAAGGAAAGTCCATTATTCTAATTTCCTCAGAGATGAGCGAAATCCTGGGGCTTTCAGATCGAATCATGGTCATGTGTGAAGGAAAGATTTCTGGCTACTTAACGAAAGAAGAAGCCGATCAAGAAAAAGTCATGGATTTAGCCACTAAATTCATCCAAAAATAAAGGAGGAGACCCTATGACTGAAAAAGTTAAAAATGTCATCAAACCTAAACGAAGTTTTATGGATTGGATGATCGAAAATGCCTTAATAATGGTAATTATTTTGATGGTCATCTATACTGCTTATTCAGCTAATAACTTTTTAAGCTTTCATAATTTAAAAAATATTCTTGCTAATGTTTCTGTTCGTTTCATCATCGCGCTAGGTATTTCAGGTCCTCTTATTACACGTGGGACCGACCTATCTGCTGGGCGGATTGTTGGGATAACAGCCGTTGTCACTGCTGTTTTCTTACAAAGACCCGATGCTAGCTCAGGAATTATGTATCCTGCCATTGCTGGTTCTCCCATTATTGTGGCTCTTTTAGCTGCTTTAGCAGTAGGACTTTTCTTTGGTTGCATCAATGGTTTAGTAATTTCCAAACTTTATGTTCCACCCTTTATTGCAACCCTGGGAACTCAAATTGCTATTTATGGTTTAAATATGGTTCTCTCAAAGAATGCTCCGATTGGTTCTTTAAATCAGAACTTCACTAAATTTGGTGCCTTAGGATTCCGTGTTGGTGAGATACAAATACCCTATCTTACCTTTATTGCTCTCGCCATGGGTATTTTCATGTACATACTCTATCGCTACACAGTTTATGGCAAACAGATGTATGCTATCGGGGGTAATGAATTAGCAGCCGAAGTATCCGGTGTGAATACTAGTCGATCTAAATTAACGATCTACTGCCTTGCAGGGTTGTTATATGCCTTAGCAGGCTTTCTATTAACCGCGAAAACGGGTTCTGCTGCAGTCACCGCAGGTACTGGTTACGAGCTTGAAGCCATTGCTGCTGCTACCATCGGTGGTGTATCAACTGCAGGTGGGGTTGGATCTGTAACTGGTATACTAATTGGGGTTCTCGTCTTTGAACTCTTAAAAACCTGCTTACAATTCCTAGGAATTACGCCAGAAATGACGAATGTTTTCCAAGGGATTGTCATAGTTGCTGCCGTTGCCTTGGATATTCGTAAGACCATGCGTAAAAAATAAGGCGATACACCAGCAATATCAGACTCAAACTAAATTAACCCCTAAGCTTCATAAAAGAGGTTTAGGGGTTCTCTTAATTATATACATCAATATTAATTTATTAGGCTTCCTTTATTAAGAATAATATGATATTCTATATATGTTGTTCCTAAGGGGGCTTAGCTCAGCTGGGAGAGCGCATCGCTGGCAGCGATGAGGTCAGGGGTTCGAGCCCCCTAGTCTCCATATAATAACTTTTAAGGCTTTCTATCATGTGTTAAACCTTGATAGAAAGCCTTTTATATGTTTTTGATTTTCCCAATAAACCCTAGTGGTTGATTAATTGGCATTCATTTTGGCATTCAAAAATGCTTAGTAGCTTTCAATAAGCTACTAAGCATTGCTATTATACTTGCATGTAAATAGACTTAAACTACTGCTAATACATTACAATAATAAAGCGCGGCCGGCTTCCATAAAGGCTTGAACATTCGCTTTAGGGGTGGCATAAGGTACACCACAACCAGACCTTAGAATAAATCCTTTAGGTGAGTCCCCTGCTTTTTCATAACAATTGCGAACTGCTTGGGCGACCTGTTCAGGATTCCCTTGCAATAACACTTTAACCGGATCCACATTTCCCATCAAGATAACCCGATCACCTACTTGTTCTTTGGCAAACGCTAAATCTACCACTTGATCCAGTGACAAAGCTGCTACCCCTGTATCAGCCATTAAAGAAAGTTCCTTGGACGTATCTCCACAGATGTGAAGCGCCACATCCCTGGTGTATTGGTTAATATGCTGAACTAATTCTTTTTCATAAGGCAAGGCGAATTCTTGATAATTTTTTGGTGAAATTAAATCCCCCGATGCCACCGGATCATAAATAAAGTAAGTAAGATTCGGAATATCTGCAAATCGATCGACCATTTTTTTTAGAACTAAGGTAATTTCACCTAAAAGTTGATGAACAAGTTCAGGCTTTTTACGCATACCCTTAAGAATTTCCTCGATAGGCATGACTGACCTCGCTAGAGTTAATGGCCCTGCCAGACCATAGTTTAAGCACACTTCCTGCCCAATTTCAGCATTTATCATTTCTAATGCTTGATGATTAACTTGTTGCTGGCGGTCTAAATCGTACTCATAGACACTCCCATCGAAAAGACTCACATCTTTTAGCTTATGCATAAGCCGTGCGGAGTTCAATTTCAAAGAAACATACATTACATTAACTTCATCCACTCCAAAACTACGGTACATATTGATCTCACGTCTAGCCAAGGTTTCAGGATCCTTATAAGACAAGATATAAGGTAAACCCATTATTTGAGCAGCAAACTGAGGATGAAATAAGGTTAAAGGAGGATGGTCCAATTCTCTACCTGCCAAAAAAGCTGCTTTACGTTCTAATGGTGTCATTAATGGCCTCCTCTAAATAATTTATCGGCAGCAAGGGTCGCTTGTTTTATGGACTCATCCATAAACACATCCACCTGTTCAATCGGTGTAGCGTATGGAACTTGACAACCTGAACGAATCATGTACCCAGCCGGACTATCATAAGCCGCTAGAAAATTATCACGAACCGCCTGACGCATTGCCTGCTCGTCGCCCTGTAAAAAGACCTTAACTGGGTCTACATTCCCTATAATTGTCACACGATCACCAATCTTCTCCTTAGCCAGAGCCAGGTCGACTTCCTGATCCAAAGAAAACCCATCAATCCCTGACTCCGCAATTAACTCTAGAGAATGACTGGTATTCCCGCAAATATGCATTCCCACCCAGTGGTCATGTGGCAAAGCCTTGATGTAGTCAACTACCTGCTTAGAATAAGGCACAACAAAATCCCGATAAATTTTGGGGCTGATTAAAGATCCTGAAGCCACTGGGTCATATAAGAAATAGTTCAATTCCTTTAAATCCGCCACTTGATCAATTATTTGTTTGATAGAGTCTACGGTAAATTGCAATAACTTATGTAAATTTTCAGGATCCTTGCGGGTAGCACGGAGCATCTGATCGGCAGCTAAAACACCCGATGCTAATGTAAACGGCGCTGAAATTGAGTAGGTTGGAATCACCTGATCCCCTAACTGATCCAATAATATCTCTAAAGCTCCTCGATTCGTTCTTTGAGCCACATCTCTACGAAAGCTAGTCCGCTCTAGATCGAGTTGATCAACCTGATCAGCCTTCTTTAATGCTGCTTCTTCTAATGCAGCTGGTGCATCGTGAGGGGACTGAATCTTAGAACGGTGACGAATCGCAAAGTTTATCGAAGTATAGGACACCGATACCCCATCTACCCCAAAGCGATTATAAACTGCGATCTCTTTAGCCGCAGCTTTTTCTGGGGAATTAAACCCTTCTCGATAAGACATACCTGCAATTTTTGTTGCGTAACCTTCATGTGAAAAAGTAATAGGTAATCGATCTACTTCTAAGCCTGATTTTAGGGCCATTTGTCTTTCTTTTGGTGTCATCTTATCCATGTTGACGCATCCTTTCTGCCCCTGTTAACGCAGCTTCCATATAGGCTGAAACATTTACCTCAGGTGTCCCATAAGGAACCGAGCATCCAGGTGCAATAATAAATGGTGTATTCGTCTGTTGCATCTGTTCAAAGCATTCTTCAACCGCCTGTCTTACCTGGTCAGGAGTTCCTCTAAAAAAGCATTCAATCGGATTGACATGACCAGCGATGATTAACTGATTACCTGCTAACTCCGCAGCATCCAGTAAAGACACCTTTTGATCAATTGAAAAAATATCTACCCCAGCTTCGATAATGTAAGGAATATTTTTAAGGGCATTACCACAGATATGAAGCGTAACCGTCTGTCCTAGTTGATGGATTTTATCAACCAAGCGTTTCAAATAAGGTAGGGTAAACTCTTTATACTGACGTGGGGAAATTAAATCCCCGGAAGAAACAGGATCCGTTATCGAAAAGCCTAACTCAGGATTTGCCGCCGCCATCTCTTCAATCAATCTTTCTAAAGCTAACGTTGTTTGATCTAATAATGAATGAACCTGTTCTTTATTCTTGCGCGTCGCTTTCAATAGTTTTTCTGGAGCATAGATAGAAGACGCTGCCGTTAAAGGCCCCGTCAATTCATAGTCCACCACCGCCTGATCATTAATACCCTTCTGAATGGCTTCAATCGCTTTTAAATGCATCTGAATAAAATCTGTTCGCTCCAAAGATAGTAGCGAAAAATCAAGTTGATCGATTTGATCAATCGCTTCTAAAGGGAATACCTCTACCGTTGGAGAGGTTTCTTCATGAAAATCCAATTGAGCACCTAAAGCTCGCCCCATTGATTGCAGACCAAAATTAACCGAGATATTATCACAATGATACCGATTAAAACATTCGATCTCCTTTTTAGCAATACCTTCTGAAGAAGCTTCAGAAGCACGATAACTTTGATTTGTAATCTTAGCCCCATAAGTTCCATGGAACAAATAGACCGGCATCCGATCGATCGGTTTTTTCTCAAATAAAGCAATTCGTCTTTGCTTTGGATTCATTCAATCACTACTCTCTTTATTATTGTTAATTCAGTGATACGGCTTTGACAAACAATTTGACCTCGGTGTTTCAACAATTCCGTGACTAAAGCCCCTTCAAATCGGAAACATTCTTTTTCCGCAATCAGATCACAAGCTTCCAAACCTTCTAACAGTTTAGCATGCAAGTGGAGGCAAGCATTAAAATCACCCATAAGAAAAGCTTGTAAAACGGCTAAATTGACCGGAGCATATTGGTTTTTAAATCGTTTAGGCCCAACTAATTCGACCACAAAGGTTGGATCTGCATAAGAGATCACTGCGACCTGTCGTTGATCAAGTTCACGTAAAAGAAATTGCCACCATTCAAGATATTCCTGAGGAAAAGGCTGCTTCATCATTTGACGAAAAGCCTTAGGCTTAACTACCTCATAAAAAACCGTCAAAGGACTTGTCACATTAAATACGATCGGTCCTTGTAGTTGACTCACTGCTTCAAGTAAAACTTGACTATTATCGATCTGCCGACGGAATTTATTAAACTCCAGCATGTGATCAAAAGGTAAAGTATAATAATGACGTTGATAATACGCCTGATATTTATTAGCCATAGCGATTACATTCGCAACGGAATCATAGACCCCTTTCTGATCAAAGACTTGGGGATAAGTAATATCCAAAGGCGATACTAGCGCCTCCTTATCATCATACATGGTAATTTCCCTTTATTAGACTAGGACTGGTGTCCTAAAATTTGCTTAGCAACAATGACTGCTTCATTAGCATCCTTAGAGTAAGCATCCGCGCCAATCTCATCTGCATATGAAGCCGTCACTGCACCGCCTCCGATCATTACTTTAAAACGATCTCTCAGTCCCTGATCCTTTAATAAATCGATCAAGTTTTTCATTTCAGTCATTGTCGTTGTCATCAATGCAGACAAAGCAATAATATCAGCATCCACTTCAACTGCTTTATCAATAATTTCTTGTGAGGGGGTATCTCGACCTAAATCAATAATCTCAAAGCCTCCTACTTCAAGCATCGTAGCCACTAGATTCTTACCAATATCATGTGTGTCACCTTTAACCGTTGAAATAACTATTTTCCCTAAGCTTGAACCTTCTTTCTTTTGGTCCATCAATAAGGGCTCAAAAACTTCCATGGCATTATTCATGGCATCCGCCGAAATCAAGACGTCTGTCACATAATATTCCTCTTCTGCAAAGAGTTGCCCTACCTCGGTCATTCCATCGACTAAGGCATCGACACCTTCATTGACATCGTAGCCTCCTTCGACATATTCCTTAGCGGTTTCAATAATATCGTCATCTTCCATTTCGACAACGAATTCTTTTAATTCTTCTAATAATTCTTTTTGATCACGCATCAAATCCCTCCTTTTTCTAACGTATCTATTATAACAAGTTCCCTATAGACCATCAATTCAAGTTAACTCGTTACATTTTAATACAAGCATAATTATATAGCTTGTGGTAAACTATTATTGTATTAGAAAGGGGTTTTATCATGAAAAAAATTGGTCTATTAATCAATCCAGTAGCTGGAATGGGTGGCAAAGTCGGTCTTAAAGGTACCGATGGACGCGATGTTCTCGAAGAAGCACGTAAACGAGGAGCTCGCCCTGAAAGTCCGCTTAAAGCTGGAAAAGCTTTAGAAAAATTTCTTACTATCAAAGACCAGGTTATCTTCTATACAGCCGCTGGTGATATGGGTGAAAATCAACTAGAAAATTTGGGCTTAAACTATGAGGTCATTCACCATTATCAAGGAGACAGCCAACCCGAAGATTCTTATCAAACACTGGAACAATTTAAAAAATTAGATCTTGATTTAATACTATTTTCTGGTGGAGATGGAACTGCCCGAGACGTCACAAAATATATTGAATTCACGATTCCAGCTATCGGTATCCCTGCTGGTGTAAAAATCCATTCCGGTGTCTATGCCAAAACACCCGAAGCAGCTGGCGAACTCGCACTCGCTTATTTAAAAGAAGGTAGCTTACCTCTTAAAGAAGAGGAAGTCATTGATATTGAAGAGAATGCCTTCCGTCGTGATGAGATTGTAATTGCTGTTTACGGCTATTTAAAAGTCCCTTATGATGATAGCCACTTACAAAGCACTAAATCTCCCACACCTCAATCCGACGAAGGCGCTCAAACTTCCGCAGCCCTACAATTTATCGATCTTATGAAGGACGACGTTCTATATATTATCGGATCCGGTTCAACATGCTACCGCATTCTGGAAGAATTAAACTTGGACGGAACCATGTTAGGCGTGGATCTTGTCCAGAATAAAAAATTGATTGCTCGTGATGTCAATGAGCAAGAAATGGTAGATGCCATTCATAAAGCAGATCAAGTTCATCTTGTTGTCACACCGATGGGGGGACAAGGCTATCTATTCGGTCGAGGCAATCAACAATTATCCAATAAAGTATTGGAGTTATTAAGTAAAGATCAAATTACCATTCTATCAACCGTTGGCAAGCTAAATTCCATTCAAGGTAAGCCTCTAATCGTCTACACCGGCGATCCCAAGGTTGATCAACAAATTTCAGGTTATTACCGGATCATTATTGGTTACGAACAATACCGTATGTATAAGGTTCAGCCTGCTAATGACTAATTCCCCTCAAAAACAGCCACCTAGTAGCAGGTGGCTGTTTTATATATGCAAAAAGCATGGGCGTATTATTCCCATGCTTTCATGCTTAATTTGAATTACTAATAAAGTCTAACGATCTTCTCTTTCTGCTGCTTTGGTACCTAAGGATCCACCAACTAGCGCTAATAAAGCTCCAGCAACGGTCGCCGCTACAGTATAATAAGTTCCCTTAGAAGCTGTATCAGTTACTTCTTGAGCCGTTTCTTTAGCATCTTCAACCTTTTCAGGTAATTCATCTGCCAAACGATTAACTTCTTCAGTTAACTTATCAATTTGATTTTTTGCTTCAACCGAGGCTTTTTCATAAGATTCTTGAATACTTTCAACAGCCTTTTCAGCTTCTTTTTTCGATAAATCTGAATTCTTTTCAACCGCATTGGTTAAGGCGTCTTCATCCACTGCACCAACGATATCGTCAGCACGAGCTTGTAAGCTATCTGCCAAATCACGAAGCGTTGACTCTACATTTGCTTGATCAGAATCCATAAGAATCGTCTTAGCTGCTGCCTTAACTTCCTCTACAGAATCATTCAAAGCATTTTGTAAATATTCTGGCTGTAGCTCTTCAATATCCGTATCTTCTAAAACATCCTTCATTGAAGCTTGTAATTTGTCTGTTTCAACGTTATCGAAATCAACTTGGTCGGCAAGGGCGCTCACAGCATCACTAATCGCTGAACCCGTTCCTTCAACAGCTGTTGAAATTGCTGAGCCTGTTCCTTCAGCAACGCTACCCACAACGTCGGTAGCTACACCAAATAAGGATGTACCAGCCCAGGTAGTTAATGCAAGAACTCCAATCAAACTAGCTGCCCATGTTAAGAATCCATGGATACTTCCGAGACGACGTGCTGATAATCCAGCTACAAAGCCAGCTAATAAGAAAGATACCACTAAAGCAACTACCCATAGAATGGCTTGGCTTGATGCCATACCTGCAAAAGGATCTGCTGCTGTAGGATTCACAAAACCAAGGCCAAGCGCCATACTTAACATTGAGAACACGATTAATAAGCCAATGAATGTTACCACTCCGGCTAGAATTGCTCCCCATGAAATATTATCCCCTGCTCGGCGATAAGCATTCGTTGATTGCGTATAGACTGGATTTTGATCTTTAACAATAATTTTTTCGTCAGTCATTAATTTATTCCTCCTATTTTCAATATGTATTTATTATAACATTTAATATATATTAATTGCAAATATGACATTTTCATTTCATTGATTTTATATTTAAAAAAGCCAGGAATTTCATTCCTGACCTTTTCATTCAATCATATTCGACTATTCTACTGATTCGCTTGTTTCCTCTTGATCAGCATCATTTACTGGGTCTTGTGAGCTATTCTTTTCATTAGAGTCCTCCATCGACTCCTCCGCTTCTTCAGAAGATTCCATTCCATAGCTAGATTGATACTCTTCATAGCTTGGTGCATCTTCAGGCTTTTGAATATCATAGCTACCATTATATTCAGTGACTTCTAAGGCAAAATGATAATTGATCGCCATATCTGTATCTTCTGCGATAAGTTGCTCACCTAAGAGGTCTTCATAAGCAGTTAATAACTGTCCTAAAACAGTCTTAAGTGATGTTTCCGAACCAAAGGATAGGCTCTTTAATAAATAGTTTTCTTTATCGTAGTCCGCTTCTAGCTGTCCAAGGGCATGCAATATATCCGTAGCTAATTGATTCCAGTCAACTTTTTCAAAAAGAGAAACGACAAGTTCTTTAACCATCTCGCCTTCTTCTCCAAGATCGCCCGCTTCTTCAATACCTTTCTTGACTTGATCGATCACTTGACCTTGTAAGTCAATCTCATCAAAGTAAGATGAAAAATCTGCCTTCGATAAATCAGCTGTTAACTTATACGTTTCATCCGTTTCAGAAACTTGCATTAAATCTTTTATAACTTGAGAATCCTGACTATCTGATAAAGTTTTATTCGTCTCATTAATGATGGAAGAAGTATCTTCTTTAATAACAGACCATTCTTGACCATTATATACATAAGTGTAACCATCCACATGAGTAATATCGATTTGTTTAGTTTCTCCAGTAGCTTCATCAGTTACCGTTAGAACCATCTTCATAGCAAATGGCTCTGCCTGAATTTGATAATCACCATGAATATTATAGGAAACATCCATTTCATCACTTGGGCTAATCAGATTCACCATCGTGTCAAAATTTCCTGCTTGAGATTCAATTTTTGAGTTTGCTTCAACAATCTTATCATAAACGTCACTGTCTTGAGCATTAACAGATAATGCCGGTGCTAAGAACGTCACAAAAACTAACATCAAAGTCATAAACTGTCTAATTTTCTTCATGGTCATCCCTCCATTTATTGTTTGTCCTTTATTAAAGGTTAACTTTATTGTACCTAAAACTTCTAAAAATTGAAAGTAAAACGCTACAAATTAATCCAGCTTGTGACCTTCCCTTGCCTATGCTAGAGTATGATTATACTGAGAAAGTGGGGATTTCATGCCTATAAAAGATAGCTTTAAGAACAAATATCGACAACTCCTTGGTCTTGAGGAAAGCCAAGCACTCTTTCATGCCATTGAAGATCAAGCTCAACACCATGCCTTCCGTCTAAATTCTGAAAAGCCAACTGCTTTAGCTGCCTTAAAAAGTTTTTTCCCAGATCCACTTAAACCTGCCCCCTATGCAGAATCTGCTTATCTAGGTAAAATTTCTGGCAACAGCCCGCTTGCACGAAGTGGCTATATCTATAATCAGGACCCCTCTGCCATGATTGTTGCAAGTGTGGCTAACTGTCAACCCGGCGAGTGGGTCTTGGATCTTTGTGCAGCACCGGGAGGCAAGTCTCTCCAAGTCGCCTCAGCCATGCAAGGTCAAGGCTTACTTGTTGCCAATGAAATTAATTCCAAACGAGCTAAAGAACTCTCACGAAATATCGAACATTGGGGTGTGGGACATTGTATAGTAACATCTTACCGACCGGATGAATTAACTTCATTCTATCCACAATCCTTTGACTGCATACTTGTAGACGCTCCTTGTTCAGGAGAAGGAATGTTTCGAAAACACCAAGCAGCCCTAGATCAGTGGACACCTGATTACCCGACTGAATGTGCCATTCGTCAACAACATATCCTACAATCTGCCCTTCAAATGCTAAAACCTGGCGGCCGACTCATCTATTCGACCTGTACTTTCGCACCCGAAGAAAATGAAGCCATTGTCTCTTGGTTAGTCCAGGAACATCAACTAAAAATTGCTCCCATTGATACGGAACAATTTCTAGCAAGCGTCAGCCATGGACGTCCTGATTGGGGGAGTGTAGAAGGACTCGAAGGCTGTCTTCGACTCTGGCCTCACCTAAATCCAGGTGAGGGGCATTTTGTAGCCCAACTTATCAAACCAATCAGTCCATTACATTCATCACAAACAAAGATACATACGAAAACAAGCCATTCCGACTTTCGTTCTCCTAACAAACAAGAGAAAGAACTCTGGCAAACCTTTAGCTCCCAATGCCCACTAAAAGCTTGCGTACAAGAATCCAACGGTCGTCTATTTGTTAAGCAAAATACACTTTATTTCATCCCTCAAGGACAAGAAAGCATCCCCCTCCATTCAGTCCTACGTTGGGGATTAGAAGTCGGGCAATTTTTAAAAGGGCGTTTTGAACCTTCCTTCTCCTTAGCTATGGCTATGAAAGATATATCATCAATGGCTCATCTAGATATTGATCAAGAACAATGGAAAGATTATATGGCCGGTCTCACCTTGAAAGCCTCCGAAAAAGATGGATGGTATCTACTCTGCCTAAAAGGAATGCCCGTCGCCTTCGGAAAACTTGTCAAGGGAACTATCAAAAACTTCTATCCAAAGGGGCTGCGTTTCCAAGCTAAGAACTAAGAATCTCTGCCAATGAATCTAATCATTTCTCATTTTGAAATCAGATTCATTGACTTTGAAACAGCTTTCATCTATGCTTAACTTAATCAAACACTTAAAGGGGGCGTTTTAATGGGACGTTTAGAAAATAAGGTAGCGATTATTACTGGGGGCGCTCAAGGAATGGGTGAATCCCATGCACGTTTATTTGTTGAAGAAGGCGCTAAAGTTGCGATTACAGATATCGATGTTGAAAAAGGCCAAGCCTTAGCTAAAGAACTCGGAGAATCTGTCCTTTTTATTAAACAGGATGTCAGTTCTGAAGATGACTGGAAAAAAGTCATTCAAGAAACAGAGTCTACTTTTGGTCCAATCAATATTTTAGTGAATAATGCAGGTGTCTCAACTGTCTTATCAACCGAACATTCTAGTCTGGAAGACTACAAACGAATACTTGGAATTAATCAGATTTCTGTCTTTCTAGGGATGCACTATGTCATTCCATCTATGAAAAAAGCCCAAGGAGGGTCTATCGTTAATATCTCATCCATTAATGGCATGAATGGGGGAGCGATTGGCTATACCGATACCAAGTTTGCAGTTCGTGGTATGTCAAAAGCCGCTGCCAAAGAGTTAGCCCACTATGGTATTCGTGTTAATTCCGTACATCCAGGTGTTATTAACACCCCGATGGTCCAACATTCGGAAGCTTTCGATCAGATTCAAGCTATGATTGATTTTATACCGTTAAAACGAATGGCAGAGCCCCAAGAAATTTCTAACTTAGTCTTATTCCTGGCTTCTGATGAATCCTCCTACTCAACGGGATCTGAATTCATCGCAGATGGAGGAATCCTAGCATAACTTTTTTATTCAATATTAGCAAAAGAGGCGGAGCACTTTGGGTGTCTCCGCCTCTTTTACATCTGTCAAATGTTTTTAGTTATGTTTAACCGATTGATGAGGTCTCCTTTGCTTTTCTTTAATGAGAGAATCACAAAAAAACGTGATCGCTTTTACCGCATAAAGCTGCAACCCGACAATCGCTAGGGCTAGCCCTATCTGTAACAGTTTTAACATCCTTATCCCTACTTTTAATTCACTTTATTTCAGAATAAAACAAATATACTAAATTGCAAGTAAAATTTTAAAATCTAGCAAAAATTAGACCCTAATACATCGAATGATGAAAGATTATCCCTGCTGATACCCGACCCGATGTTCACCTAATACTTTCTCCATTTTCTTTTTTCAATCCCCAATACAAATAGGATCAATCAAACCAACAATAAATACTGATTCAATGAATAAGCTGGCTCAAGCCAAACACTGATCAACTATATTTAAGACCGTTTAACCTAGTGCGATCGCTCTAAATAACTCTATGCCGCGTTCGATTAATTCGTCCGGAAATGTATAAGGATCAGAATGGAGTTCTGCATAGGGACCATCACCTAAAAAGAAGAAACAGCCAGGACGTTTTTTTAAATACCAACCAAAATCTTCGGAGGAACGAATCGGCTCTTGTAGCAACTCAAAAGGTAATCCTGCCTCTTTAAAAATAACTTTTAGGCGATCTACTTCTGCCTGCGAATTGGAAGTATCTGGAAAAGTATCCGTTAAGGTCATCTCTAATTTAAGCCCTTCCTGATCCGCCAAATATTGAGCCTCTTTATGAATCAATGCTTGTAACTGATCTAAATCTTCAGTTTTTGCCGCCCGCAATGTTAAATCTAAGGTTCCTTGTCCTGGGCTCACACCAAAATTAGATTCCCCTAGTCGAACAGAAACCACCGTACACAAGATTAGATCTGAGAAATTTTGGCCATGGAAAGTCATGGCTTGATAACCACTAAAATCACTTAATGGTCGCCAGTCATTGACTAATTTGGCAATAGCATAGATTGGATTCTTACCTTTTTCTGGTTCAGAAGCATGTGACTGAATCCCCTCAAAAGTTAAACGCATTCCCGTCGAAGCACACATTAGTGTTCCAGCACGAAAATGTGCCGAAAACTTTGTCAAATGTGGCCAATTATGTAATCCATAGATCCGATCGACATTAGCCTCATCGAGTACTTCACAGCACTGCTTAGCTCCCACTCCATTTTCTTCAGCATGTTGAAAGAGATAGACAATATTTTTTCCGGTTTTAATTTTATCTAATGCCAAAATCAGCCCACACAATATTGTCGAATGACCATCATGTCCACAGCCATGGAAAGCTTGCATCTTAGAATTCACAATTGAATCCATATCTGCACGAAAGGCTAGCGTTTCGGTTGCCCCTTCATCCTTAATGGCATAAAAATAAGCCCCTTTATCTACCAGCTTCACAGATGAATGTTGCCCAATAAAATTCATCAAACGCATTTTCGTTTCTGCTTCATGTTCTGACACCTTCGGATGAAGATGTAAATCCATCCGTAATGCTTTTAACCATTCTAATTCCTCTTGAGACAAAATCATATTACCGCCTCCATAATATTAAAGCTTGGTCTCATTCAAGCTCCCTTGTATGCTGTCATTATACGCTTATTAAAAAGGCTGTGCGACAAGAAGTTCTATCAGCGAATAACAAAGTAGGTTCTTTAAATACATTTATTGCATAAATATTTATAAAAGGCTATGGTATTTGACCATAGCCTTCGTAAAAAATGTTAATTTTTATTCAATTATGAAAGTAACGCTTCAGTTGATGTCTGCCTTAAATGTATTCTATCTTGCAAAAATTTCATAATCCACGAAACCATCAAAACCACCAAACTCACTATCAAAAAAGATGAATGAGTAAAAGTAGCCTCTGATATAAAGGGGAGTTGTCTTAAATAAGCATAATCTGTCTGAAGAAAGATATTAATGCCTTGAATGAAAGTATGTAGTAACAAGGTATAGGCGCTAATCTCTTTATAACTAGGCGAACAATAATCATTTCGCAAATAGATCAGGGATAAAATAAGAATCATGCCATGACCCAAAAAATAATACACAAAGGTCACATGGGGAAATAAATAGGGATCCATATCTCTAATCAATAAAGCCCCCACTGAAAATGGAAGCCCCATTAAACTAATCCAACTCATAAATTTATTATTCTGCCCCAACAACAACCCCACTCCTAAAATCCAAATGATTAGTCGGCAATGATAAAGAGGTAGGCCATCCGCTAACAACCGCCCCGATCCTTGATACCAAAATAAAATCATACATTGCAAAAAAAGTGCAAAAAGAGCATACAACTTAACTAAATAATCAACTCTAGCTAGCAAATAACAAACAACGATAAATAGTAAAACGACGACTAAAGGAACTTGACTAGGATGATTATCCTCGATTATTCTAAAAAAATAAGCCAGATTCATTAGTCAACCCCTTCCAATACATTTATTAATCATCTCACGGGCAAACATTGGGTCCGATCGATCGTAAGCAAAAAGACTTAAAAAGTATAAAAGCTGATGGATTGAATGTCAAGCTATCTATCATTCAACTCACGTCTAATAAATTGATTTAATAGTACTCAATCTGATATTCCTTTTGATCATAAAAGCGTGATAAGGTCGAATCAAGTAATTTAATCGCATTATCATGGGCTGCCTCAAGTAAACCATTCTTAATTGCATCTTCCTGAGCTCTTTCTTTCAAATCCTTTAGAGAAAGGTTCATATCCTCGAAGGTAAAATTATTAAAAGGACTATAGCTTGCATCATAAACTAATAAACTATCTGGAAAAACTTCCTGACTAAGAATCTGAGTATCTGGTAATTCTACATAAATTGTCTTTTTAGCTTCATTCACCGTAAATTTTATCGACTCAAACTGTAAGCCCGCCTTAATCACTCCTTCATAACTATATAACACCTTAGAGTCTGTAAAGGGTAAGTTAAAACCTAATACCTTCTTATTCGGTTTTTCACTCACTTGTGAAATCTTATACCGATATTCCGAAGTTGCTAATTCGCCAATATCTGCCATTGATGCCTCAATTTCTTGCGTAGCAATTTTTGGGCTTTCAGACTGTCTTGGCAAGAAGAAATATGTCAAGATGCCTACACAGACTAAAATGGTTATATATTTCAATATTTGCACAACGTATTTCATGGTGTCCTCCTTATTGTATCGTCTTTGCCGCCTTATAGAGTTCCAAACGCTTGTCTTCCAAGGCTTCATCGAAGTTAATCTTCATCAAAGGATCATTATTAGTGATTACGCCTAAGTTGTCAAGCTCTGTGTAACGCAGATCTATCTGTGGCTCTCCATCCTCCAAGCCCATGTAACCGCCATAAAAAGATAATGAATCACCCACTTTTAATTTAGGTTCCTTTGCAATCCGTAAATCCGTTAACCGGTATATCTGGTCAGGTTTATTATCTTCCTGAATCCATAGATGGGCCGGTTGAATCAAGCTTCCGTGTTTGGATTTTATGATCTGACCCGTAATTTTAATTTTACGATTTTTTAAACTAGAAGGATACTTTGTTAACTTCTCGAATGGAATCTTCTGGCATTCTTGCAAATATCGATAACGTTGAAAAACAGGGTCATCCCACTGCCGATTATTATAATAAAAAAGATAGTTTTGTATCATTTTTTTAAAAGTCTCTATTTGTTGAGCCTGAGTCTGATCTTCCGCACTTAGTAACTTATATATTTGAATCAAATTTAATAATTCTTTAGTCTGCTGACCATTTGTTAAGCCACTTTGATAAGATGAATTATCTACTAAATAATCAAACAGATTAATCTTATAATCCTTGATAAAGGAGTCGATCCCTTGATAATTTTGCGGCAAATGTTGGATTTGTGAAGCAGTTAATTTAGAATAAAGCGTTTTTAATGTGTCAACAGCAGCAAGATCTTGAACCGCTAAGTCGCTCATTTTATCCATTAGTTGAAAGGTCTGAGTAAACACAGTCTCTTTAAACTTTTTTTCAGCCTGAAGCAAATCACTAAAATTCGCTACATAAGCTTGTTGATCATCTGTCAGATCATCATATGCTCTTCTCGCTTTTTGGATGGACTCTTGTCCATCTGGAACGGACGGGTTAATCGATTTAATAAGTAATTCCACGTGATCAATTGCCAATTGATCCATTTTTCTTTGAATTTCTTGTAACTCTTGATAGTTAGCGACCTGTCTTTTTTCTGAATCCGTCAATTTTTGATAACGTTGTACAAGTGATTCCAACTCATCTTGGTCTACTTGCTTTTTCGTTATTGTTTGACTAATATCGTGCTCCAAACTTTTAACAGAGGGACTTTTACCACAAGCAGTTAAAGTGAAAATTAGTATCATCACTAAAAGGCCCTTCCCTGACTTGGCTCTCAACACATTTTCAACCTCCCATCCACCATAATCGAATTATACTTTTAATCTTAAAAGCTGACAAATATTGCTTTAAGCAAAAAATCCAGCAGAATTTCTGCCAGATTTTCTGAAATTACTTTATAAAGCGCCAGTTAACCATAAACCTAATTGAGAAATAAGAGCACTCCCTAAGTAGGTACCGATAAAAACAAAGGCTGCCACAATCATTATCTTCCAGGAGGTACGTCGTAAATCAACTAGACTATCGGCTACCGAGATCCCAGCTACTGCCAAAATAGGCGTTGTAACCGCTAGAAAGTCAACCGATTGGATGGACTTGATGATCACTTCGCCAAAAATCAAGCAAAAAATTAAAGAAACGATCGAAACCCATCCCAGAATTGGAAAATCTTTCGCTACTGGAATCTCTTTGGCCTTCATAAAATCGGCCACAAAAATTCCCAACATGGAAAAGAGCCATAAAATAAGAAGACCTAAAAGCGTCCATCCAGTAATTGGAGTGGAAGCTGGATTCTTTAATAGCTTAATTCCTTGTGTAAAAAGAATTAAAAAACAGCCTAAAGCGATTCGTGCACCAAAATCAAAATATTTCTGCTTTGAACTATTTTCCATGGTCATAATGATCTCCTTTCGTAAAGAAATTATAGAAGAATCGTTGCATTGGGATGGCTATGAAGAACATCGTATAAGTTCCCAAAAAACTTGTCAGCAATTGACTAGCAGCCGCATAAGAACGAACTGTTTCCGCCATTGCTTCTGTTGGCATTAATGCTGCAATCGAAGCAGAGGAAGCTGCCATCATTGAAGCTGAGCCTGGTCCAGAAGCCATTGCTAAAGCTCGATAATCTAGCCCCAGTTTTAAAAATAGCGGGGCTACAATACTAAAGAAAATAGATCCAAATAGGGTACCGATCAAATATAACGAAAGGACACCTCGACCTTCTGCCGAATCCAAAGTATACTTTTCTGAAATATAAGCCAGTTCTCCTTCACGGCCAAGTCCAAGCGTTGCACCAATGGCTTCCCGTCTCAACCCAAGTAATAAAGCAATGGGCATCCCTAAAATAACCGTCCCCGTATTCCCTAACTCTTGCAATAAGAAAACCCAGCCTACTTTGAGGATTTCCTTTAGATTGGGAGCAACATCGGCTCCATAACGAGCCATTAAAGGCAACATAATAAACATTAAACTTCCTGATGCAAATTTAATATTTTCGGGCGAATAGATTTTCTTCAAAATTCCTTTACGCCATAATGGAATAGCAAATATCATGGTAATTAATACCGCAAAAACAAGGGGTAAAATATTTATGGTAAAACGACCTAGGCTTAAACTTCTAAAACCAATCCATTCTGCAGCAACTATCGCAAGCAAAATAAAGGGAATTAAATACATTAATGATTTTTTATGTGTCAATGTCCTTCTCCTTCAATTAATAATCTTATAACATCGTTGTTAAGGTTGATAAATAGTCCGAGTATGACCGTCGATATAGCTTGTTGTAATCCATTGAATCACTGATATGGTGAATACATTGAACCAAATAGTCTGGGAAGGTCTTTAGCACGAATTCTGGATCAATCATCCGAAAATCAATCCCATGAATACGTCCTTCAAAGCCTCCATAAGAAATCTGAATACAAGGCAGCATATATGATAAGTCTCCAATATCTCCCGCTGCAGCAATTGCCCCTCGTTGGTCGATCAAACCTGTGATTGCTGGATAGGCCATAAATGCCTCTTTAGCTAATTGCGTCAAATAATCATCTTGATGAAAAGGAAGATAGCCCATTTCTGTCTCACAGGTCACTTGCCCACCTAAAGCTAATGCAGAGCCTTGTGCCATCTGATCTAAACGTTGCGATACTTCCCTCATATAATCTAATGACATCGATCGAATATCGGTTCCTACACGAACTTGATCTGGAATCACATTTGTCGACATGCTGCTTGCATCCATAATAATTGGATTTAAGCGTAAATAAACATCTTCGCGCATTTGTTGCCTAGCTAAACCAATTGCTGTATTAAACAGGGTGGACATACTATAAGCATTCACTCCTGAATAAGGATCAAAGCCGGCATGACTGGCTCTACCTTGAAAATCAAAGTATTTATAACAAAAGCCTGCCAAATCACATGCCAATTCAATTGTTGGCTCATGAAAACGCTCACCGATGGAGTGAATATGAATCGCAAAATCGATATCATTGAAGACCCCTAGACGCATTGCTTCTGCCTTACCACCAAGGTGAACCACCTTCCCTTGGTCTCGTAAACCACGCCGATAATGTAAGTCCAAATATTCCTCCGCTGGTACGAAGATAAAGGCTAGATTAAAATCTAACTGCTGATAGGCTTGAGTCACAAAAAAATAGTGGTACAAAGCTAATGCAATCGTCACCTGGCTAAAATGACCACATGTATGTGCCGCTCCGGTTTGAGGGTTTGCTCGGAAGTGGTTTGGGGTATAGACCGCATCCAATTCAGCCAAGAAGGCCATGGTATGTTGACAATTATGATTTAGATCCACACGAAGTCCAGTTAAGGCAAAAGTTTTAATTTTGGCCTTCGGATTAACCGAATGAATGTAATCTATCACCTTACCTTGAGTTCGTTCTTCCTTGAAGCCTAGTTCCGGATGGTCAAATAGATCCTCTGCAAATTTTTTCAAATGCTCATATTCACGATCAA
Source organism: Facklamia hominis CCUG 36813 (assembly GCF_000301035.1). Classification (GTDB taxonomy): domain Bacteria; phylum Bacillota; class Bacilli; order Lactobacillales; family Aerococcaceae; genus Facklamia; species Facklamia hominis. The sequence continues at coordinate 842,326 of NZ_JH932292.1, forward strand.
AAAACATGATTTCTCGCCATCTCCTCTCCAAAACAATCATGAAATACTCCGCTAGTGTATCAAATAAAAGTTAGCCAAACTAGTTGTTTTCCAAAAAAAAAAACGAATTCCTTATCTTTTCTAATCATTTACATAAATGATCATAAAAAAACTAGTCGCTCAAACCAGATTTTCATCACAGTGTAAACGACTAGATATTTAAGTTTTTTCATTAAGCAGCCATCAAAACTAACTTTCTTTAAGCGGTTTTAAGTCTACTACTAGAATACCACAGAAAATCAAAATTCCCCCCACAATCATAGTCAACATAACAGGCTCTCCTAAAATCAAAATAGCTGTTAACATTCCAAAAAAGGCTTCTGTTGATAAAATAACTGCTGTTTCATTACTGGTAGTATAGTTTTGTGAAATGGTTTGAAGGCCATAACCAACAAGTGTTGCAACAATTCCAACATATAAAATAGGTAGGATAGACTCTTGAGTAAAATGAATATTGGCTTCGCCTAAGAAGAAGGCCGCTATCCAACTAAGGGCTGCTGCAGCCCCCATTTGAAGAAGCATCAAGGACCAATTTGGCATTCCCTCCCCATAATGGTCCATATAAAATATATGGGCTCCAAAGAAGACGGCACCAATTAGTGACAAAGCATCCCCGAAATTAAAGGCGATTTGACCAATTCCCCCAGAGAAAGAAGTGAATCCAATTCCAATTAAAGAAATCAAAGCCCCCAACAACGCATTCTTTGATAACTTTTCTCTAAGAACAAGCCATCCTATAAAAGGAACAATGACGACATTGACTGCTGTTAAAAAAGAGTTCTTTGACGTAGTGGTAAACTCAAGTCCCTTTGTTTGAAAGAAATAAGCTAAAAATAAAATAACTCCCACTGTGACGCCTTTTATAAATTCGTCCTTTGAAATTCTCTTTAATTTACCCACATTAATCACCAATAAAATGACAAAAGCAATCGTAAAACGTAAAGCGATCACTTGAAACGTCGTAAAGTATTTCAGTGCAATTGAAGAAAAAGTAAAGCCCGATCCCCAGATTAATGCCGTCAAGAGTAATCCAAGTTTCCCAAGCATATGTTTATTTTTCATAGAATCCCCCTCTATTAAATCTGTTTACAAGTATAACAAGATTCACTCCTACATACAATTAATATAGCTTAGTCTTTCGTAATTAGCCTATCAATAAGCTGATAAATATAATAACTCCTCTAAAAAATAGACCCTCTGCTCCCATTTTCTTACAGCACTTATTCTTAGTCCTTAAAATTACCTGATTTATTGCTATCGAATTATGGTATAGTTAAGCCAAGTAAAAAATTGGAGGTTTTTATGTCTGCTATCTTTTTTTATCCTATATTAATTATCCTTTTAGGCGCTATCAGCTATAACCTTTACTTAAAACGTCAAATAATCCTTCGGGAAACGATCACACCTTCTTGGTGGATTGCCCAAGTTCTAACGTTACTGATATTGTTATTTGTTGGTCGCGGATTAAGAATGGACCCGAAAGCTTATCTATTGTTGGGTTTATTTATGATCTATTCCTTATCAATGGCTGGGTGTAAGGGTGTCTCTAAGGATGGCTTTTTTGTTCTTCAAGGCATCACTTTTACTATTAAAAAACTTCCGTATCAACATGTTGACCGAATCGTAGTAGACCGTCTACCAGATCAGTCTTTACTTAGCCTACTGATTCCCGATCAACAAGTTTATCATCAACAAAAATATAAGCTCTCTGATGAGAACACACTACTAAGCCTACTTGATTCTAATCAACTGCTTTACGACTTCAAAAAATAACCCTAATTAATAAAGCGCTCCAGAGACGATAATTATTTTAATATACCCATTCACTTATCAATATTTCCTAATCTTTTAGCCTATTAGAAAGGATGTTTCTTGTGTCCCACTCTCATACCCTTCGAATAAAACCCTTAGGGCTCGCCCTCTTAACCGGTACTTTAACCGGTATTATCGTTGCTTATTTTCGATTAGCTCTTAGTCAAATCAATCATCTTTTACAAAGCTTGCTTGTCCAGTCTTCACAACACTTTTTTCAAGGTCTTTTATTTTTAGGCTTATTACTCATTCTTGGTGTTTTTGCAGGCTACTGTCTTAAAGCCGAAAGTAACATTTCTGGTTCTGGAATCCCCCAGGTATCAGGACAACTCCAAGGTCAATTACAACAAAATTGGTGGCGCGTCCTCATCTATAAATTCCTAGGAGGTTTAGCCACCATCGGTTCAGGACTTACGTTAGGCCGCGAAGGCCCTTCTGTCCAAATTGGGGCTTCTATCGGTCAAGGAATGGCTCAATTAAGTCGAAGTAAGGAAGAAGTCTCCAACTATCTGATTGCTGGTGCAGCTGGAGCAGGAATGGCAGCCGCTTTTAACGCCCCTCTTTCAGGTCTTTTTTTTGTCATCGAAGAATTGCTTCATCAATCTAATCGTCGATTATTTGTCTATACGGGAATCACAATCGCTAGCTCTAGCTTAACCGCTAAATATATCCTCGGCAACCGGGTATCCATTCCAATTCCGGTATTTAACTCCGATAACTTCCCGAACTTGATTCAATGCCTCTTACTAGGTATCTTAGTCGCTTTTTCTGGGCTTCTATTTAATCAAGGCATTCTAAGTCTCAAAAATATTTTCTCAAATTGGCAGGCCCCACTGTATCTTAAGACAGCCTTGCCATTCTTAGTCACTGGTCTTTTTCTACTCTATGACCCACAATTATTTGGATCGGGCGCTAATTTGATTCAGCTTCCCTTCGAATCTTCCTTAACGTTACCGAATCTAGGTTACCTATACCTCGTTAAATTGGTTCTACTTTTACTAGCTTTTTGCTCAGGAATTCCAGGAGGAATCTTCTTTCCCCTACTAGCCTTAGGGTCACTTGTCGGCCAAATTTATGGTTTGACCCTTGCTCAACTTGGATTAGCTTCTGCCGATTTAATCCCTTACTTTTCGATTATTGCGATGGCCTGTCATTTCGCAGCGATCGTTCGTGCTCCTTTAACAGGGATGGTTTTAATTATGGAAATGACCGGTGCCTCACTCCCCTGGTTACTCCCCATGATGATCGCCTGCTACACCGCCGACTTGGTGAGTGAGTTCTTAGGTAATCAACCGATCTACGAAAGTTTATTAGAAATAATCCTTCAAAATAAATATAAACCTACGAATTAAATCAAATCCTTCAAAATTACAAACAAAGCCCCCATCTAGTGATTAGAAAAACACTAGATGGGGGTTAATTTTGATTAAGCCCGACGTACATTTTGCCAAATAATTAAAGCAAGGGCAATGACTAATAGACCAAAGGACAAGTGCCATAAAATATAATTACAGATAAGACAAATAATAAAAGCAATCGTATCTCGTTCTAATGGATAAAAGCCAAGATACTGCGTATATTCTTTACCATCAATGACGTATGTCAATACATAAAGGACTAATGCAATTGTAATAGGGAACAAGATCAATGACATGAAGTTATTGAAGTCTCCAATAATATAGAAAACAAATGAAGCTACATAATTATAAATCCAAGCATCTTTAGGGATTTGCTTAAAAAATGATTCCAATGATAACATTTATATCCTCTCCTTTAATTGTATTATCAACTACAATAACTTTTTCAACCTCCGTCTTAAGACGGAATTGAATCGTTACAAGTTCATTATACCATCATTTACAAAATATCAAGATAAAATTGATTGCCAATGTCTAAACCAAGCTCTGTAAAGGCTATGCGGTCTTCACTCAATTGGATGATCCCTGTATTTAAGTGCTTTTCAATGGCTTTCTGATATTTTGTCAAAAAATCAATTCCAAATCGCTGATTAATTTCAGGAATTGAAAAACCTTTTAAAAGCCGCATATTCAGCATGATATATTCCTTTTCACGATCCTCTAAAGTCATCACTTCTTGAGACATAACAGGTGGAAGCCCCCGATCAATCTTTTGATAATATGCTGAAAATGATCGTTCATTATCATAGCGAATCAAATCCACATTTGAAGAAGCTCCCAAGCCTAAGCCTAAATAATTATCTAGGCGCCAATATTTTTTATTATGGCGGCTTTCATAGCCTGGACGGGCAAAATTTGAAATTTCATACTGTTCAAAACCTGCTGCTTTTAGACGCTCCTGAATATAATGATACATCGTCCTCTCTAATTCTTCACTCGGTAACTTTACCTGACCCGTTAATACCCAGCGTTTTAAAGGTGTATCATCCTTAATCATCAATGAATAAATTGATAAATGAGTAAGGGGAAGCGTCAGTGCTTGATTCAAATCATCTTCTAGGATCTCCAAGGTTTGCTTAGGATTAGCAAACATCAAATCTATCCCTAGTCGATCGATCCCTTTATTCTTCATCAATTCAATCTTCTCAAAGACCGTAGCTCGATCATGGAGTCGCCCCATCATTTTTAACACTTCATCATTGAAAGATTGAACACCCATCGAAAACCGATTAAAGCCGCATTCAAGATAACTATCTAATCGGCGACTAGTAACCGATTCAGGATTCATCTCAATCGAAATCTCAGCCCTTTGGCTCACTTCAAAATAGCGATAAACTCCCTCCATCACTCTTACCATCTGGTCAGCAGATAAATAAGAAGGTGTCCCGCCACCAAAATAGATGGTATCAATCAAATAATTTTGTTCCTGATAAAATGCCATTTCTCGAATCAAATAATCAATATAGGGATCAACTTCATTGGCTTGATCCGTAAATGTTAAAAAATTACAATAGTGGCATTTTTTTTGACAAAAAGGAATATGAATATATAGTCCCATCTTGACCTTCGCTTGTGACATGATTCGATTCCTTTCCTATTACCATTTTATTATAACTTGATGATAGCCATCCCGATCCAAGTCACCCAATAGATCTAAAAAAGCTAATCCACGCTCCGCCAACTGTTCATAAAATAAGCGAGCATGGTTTACCTCTATTCGACTATAAGATCGGTCAGTCATTGCATCCCACAAGGCATCTAAGTTATGCCCGGTATAGTCTGGTAGGTCAAATAAATCAATCCAGTAATCATAGGTTTCCTTGAGGTCCTGACAATATACTGCATCCAAGATATAGTTCATTCGAGTGCCCCCTTAACTTCAATAAAGTTGTTCGAAACTATCATAGTGATCCTGTGTGTAAAAGATCAGCCCATCATTTGAATAAACCAATCGCAGAGGTCCTCGATGATTGGTATAACCCGCCTTAAGGTCTGCCTCATAATAACGTCTCCCTGATTTTTTAGGTAATTGTCCTTCACGATTACCAAAGGAATCTCCACCTACCACATAGTAGGGATCACCAGGTTGCCAACCCTTACTTTGAGCTTGCTTTTTCGTAATATAATTAGCAGGCAAGCTTTGATACTGGTGAATATAGGCCGCTACATCCTCTAGATCATAATAAGCTTCCCCTTTGACTAGCTCTTTATTTTCAACTTGATGGCTATTTTCCAGTGAGGAATTTGAGTCAAGGGAGAGATCCCTATCAGTCGTAAGACCTCTCATTAGACTAAGTAATAATAGAATAATCGCTAAGGCTGAGAAAAGAATTTGTTTAGTCTGTTTCAATCTTTAATCCCCCCATTTTTTCACGGATGTCTATTACTCAACGGCGTCGGAGGAAGTAACTTCCGCTTCTTCACTAACAGACTGATCCGCTTTTGCACCCTTTATCACTAAATTATTGGGGTTAAAAGCGTTAAATTGTGAGAAATGAATTCCATAAAGTGTCTGAACTTGTTCTTCTTGACCGGTAGCGGACCAAAAAATCACTGAAACAAGCTTTCCACTGACTTTATCAATCATCAAATCCAAACCATAGATGGCAGGTGAAGGCTTCTCAAGAAATGATAGATCAAGTCCCTCACCAATCTGATTGATATCCTCCAAGTTATCTTCTACAAAATAACGATAACTATAATAACTTGGTCGATCTTCTTCTGATTGGTCCTCTTTTTCATCAACTTTTTTAAAATCATCAAAATGCTCAATAAAATAATTGACAAAATAATCGTAGTAATTTTTTTGACTAAAAGCAGTTAAATCCTTGCCAAATCGATCATCCATCAGATCTTTAGTATATAATCGCAAGTCTTCTACCTTTTTGTCCTTTACTTCGCCATAAGCCAAAAGTAAATTATCCGAAGCTAAATAATTGACATAAACCATTGCTTCATCCAAGCTTTCATCCATTTGATGGTAAAAATTTATGCCATAAGTATAATAGACCTTACTTAAATTTGCCTTTTTAAAAGCTTCTAAGAGACTATCTGAATCAATAACTGACTCTTGTAATTGGCTATTGAGGTCCACATCCAACGGTATCGCATCGACTTGCGCCTTCTTTATTTGAACAATCTGATTCAATTGGTAGGAGCTTCCCCCTGTGTCCACTTGAGCTTGCAGTTCGAACTTTTTAATTTGAAAACTTTTTGGATCATAATTCATCGTAAAGCTTACTGAATCAATCGAGCCTTCTTCTACAGCAATCGGCCAATCAAAGTGACTTGGTAGTAACCTAAGTTGGTCCTTATCCGTTATTTCTTTTTTTACCTGACCCTCTTGGCTTAAATCCAACTGATCTTCACCTTCAACCATTAAGTTCAAATAACTCACCAACAAATCCGGTAAGCGTTCTCCATCACTAGTCTGCCAATTTGTTCCATCGGAACGTATATAGCCCTTATCTTTCTGACCATAGAAGTCAAACTGAGTCGATTGATTACCTTCTTTGACTTGGGTTTGAATATAATATGAATTCAATTTCCCTTCTTGATAATTTTCTTGCCCCTGGTAATCCTTAGTTAATTGTTCGGTTCCATTATCAACCACTAAACTTCCTTCATATTGATAGTAATTATTTTCATTGAAGGTTTGTAACATTGGTTGAATTTGATCAAATATTTTACCCTCTTCAATTTTCTTCTCTAATTCAATAATTTCTGGCTTCTTTTCCTTCACCGTTTGCGTATCACAAGCCGCAACAAATCCAATCAGAGCTAATAAAAATACCCACTTTAATCCTTTTTTCATAGTAAATCCTTTCTAATGTAATGTGCTACTTTCATTGTAGTAGAATTAAAGGCATATTGCACCCTTTTTACTTGCCATTTTTTAGATTTAACCGCCTGTTAAAATCTTTTAAAGCGTTTTATTTTTAGGGTTGACTAAATTATTAAAAAGCGTACAATCAGGTTATAAGCATTAAGCTGATCATAACTTTTAGGAGGGATTTAATGATTAATCAAGCTTTGCTCAAACAATATCAAGATGCATTCGATAAAGACCCTGCCAATCAAGCAAGCAAGCATGCCATCGCAAGGGTAGGGATTAATGAAGCCAGTGTCGACAACCAGGCCATTCGTCGGCACACCTTTACTTTCTCAGACGAAACCAAACGTGGTAAAATCACCAACCAAAAAGCTTCAGGTCGCTGCTGGATGTTCTCAGCCCTGAATGTTCTACGGGTTCAAACCATGAACCAATTAAATGTTGAAAATTTTGAATTTTCACAAAACTATACCTTATTCTGCGATAAATTAGAACGGTCAAACTTCTTCTTGACCTCAATTATTGAAACCGCTGATCAACCCCTTAATTCTCGACTGATTGCCCATCTTCTAAATGATCCGATTGGTGATGGTGGTCAATGGGAAATGTTCGCAGGTATCTTAAAGAAATATGGTTCGGTTCCGAAAGAGATTATGCCTGAGACATTCCACTCTTCAAATACAAGGGGCCTAAATGAAATTTTAGCTAACAAATTGAGAGAATTCGCTGCTCGTCTTCGTCAAAAACAAGCTGCCGGAGCCTCAAAAGAAGAACTCGAAGCCTTAAAAGAAGATCAATTATCCTTCATCTATAACCTTCTCGTAAAAGCATTAGGAGAATTCCCAACTCAATTCGATTATGCATATCGAGATAAGGATAACAAGTTCCATCGAATTGAAGCGATTACTCCTCAAGAATTCTTCAATAAATATACTTCCATGGACTTAGATCATATGATTAGTTTGATTAATGCTCCTACAGATGATAAACCCTACAATAAGACTTATACCGTAAAATATTTAGGCTCTATCGTAGAATCAAAACCCATTAAATATCTAAATGTACCCATTGAAGTGATTAAGAAAGCTGCTATCACTGCCATTCAAGATGGTCATCCCGTATGGTTTGGTTGTGATGTCGGTAAGATGAGTGAACGCAAAATCGGTATTATGGACGCACATATGTATGCCTATGAAGACACTCTGGGTCAAGGATTTAATTTAAACCGTGCCGAACGCTTAGATTATGGCTGTTCATTATTAACACATGCCATGGTATTCGTAGGGGTAGACTTAGATAAAAATGGTTCCCCACTAACCTGGAAAGTAGAAAATTCCTGGGGCAAAGATTCTGGAGACGAAGGCATCTACTCCATGTCAGATGCATGGTTTGATGAATATATGTATCAAATTACGGTCCCCGCTAAATATATTGAAGAAGCCTATCAAAAATTATATCAAGCAGATCCAATCGCTCTCGAACCATGGGATCCAATGGGCTCATTAGCCTTCCATCAAGCTTAAAATAACCCTTTCTCCCATCTTTGTTGCTAGAACAAAGATGGGATTTTTAATATTAAGTATAAAGTATCCGCAAAAAATTAGTTTTCCCCCTTGACGAATCCGATGAAAAGTCGTAATATATATTTTGTTGATGTTACGTCTCCTTAGCTTAGTTGGTAGAGCATCTGACTCTTAATCAGAGGGTCGTAGGTTCGAGTCCTACAGGGGACATATTCGTAAGCCCAATAGGGCTTTTTTATTTTATCTTTAATAACCGCCAAGCAATATAAAAAGATCCTTTCCACTCAAATTTGAATGGAAAGGATCTTTTTCATTTTTTCTATTATTTAACACGTGAGGTATTTTTATCTTTCATTTTATCTGCTTCTTTTGATAACTTATCAGATGCTTCTTCGGTTTTTTCAGATACATATTGACCCGTAGATTGGGCAGCATCACTCACACGATCCTGAACTGTTACTTGTTCCTCTTTATACTGTTCACGTGATTTAACATCAACCACATTCACATTCACTTCTACGACTTCTAAACCAGTCATCTTGGCTACTTTTTCAGACACCGTCTTTTTAATCGCTTCAAAAATTTCATTAACATCCTTGCCAAATTCCGCTACAACATCCAAGTCAACTGCTACTTGCTTCTTACCCACTTCTACTTCAATACCATCGGTTGAATTATCCGTATTAACTAACTTCCCAGTAAAATTCGAGAAGAATCCCCCAGAAACGCCCAATAATCCTGGAACCTCTTTTAAGGCAAGCGCAACAATCTTTTCAATGACTTTATCATGAAAAGTTAATTCACCGCGAACTCCATCGCTAGCCTTAGTATCCACCGATTGTTCTTTAACTACATCTTGAGTTGTTTTTTTTATTTCTGTCATTTCTACTTCCTCCTTATTTCCTTGTTATTCTTTAGGGTCTGCCTGTTGTTTAGCATATTCTTCCTTACTCATAATATCCGCTACATTCACATTCACTTCAATGACATCAAGACCTGTAGCTAACTTAATTTCATCATAAGCTAACTGGGTAATTTTTTCCGCGATCTCCGGAACATCTTGGTCATATTCGATAATAATATCAAGATCAACAGCTACTTGTTCTTGACCTACTTCAACATCAATGCCATCCGTTGATACTTCCTTATTAGAAAAACGTTGAGCAAGATCGGATACAAAGTTTCCCTTAGCTGCGATAACCCCTGGTGTCTCTTCTAAAACGCGGGCAATTATTTTTTCAATGACCTTATCATCAAAAGTTATCTTCCCAGCGATTGATTTATCTTCTGTCATTAAAATCACTCCTTTCATACTCGATAAATTACTTCATTAAATTTTTGATTCTCTCTAAAAAGTTGTTCGCTTCTGCTTGAAGACCCAAGTATGCTCCAACGAGTGTCATTATATAGATGAAAACTGTTTCGAAAAAACCAACTGTAATAAATAAGATGGCAGTTACTAATCCTAGCACTGCTCCCACTAAGGGGTAAGAAAAATAATTAAAGCAATTTTTCATGAACTAGCCTCCTTTTAAAGAACTCGTGATTTAGTCTTAAATTTTTGATTTTCTTCATTTGAAATATCTTTAAATTCAAGTTCTACTTCGGCTGGATAATCCCGTCCAATTAGTTGGCGAATCTCTGAGCGGATACGTTCAGCCAACTGATTAGCTTGACCATATAGATCAGAAGTTCGTCGGAGACTAACAATCACATACACCTTAATCTTATTCTTTTCGACCGTCACTTTGGATGAATAATAGTCAACCGCTTCCTCATTATCCAGCAAGGCCTGAATCATACCAACAATCGCATTAGGTCTTACCACTAGCTTACCGCGATTATCTCTTAATTCAATTCCCTCTTGCTTATCAGGCATCAAGAAACATGCAATAATACCAACGACTAGCAAGACAACTAACACTAAACTTCCCCAATAAATATAAGAGCCACTCACCGCTGCAATTGAGGAATACCCTTTTAACATCAAAGATTTGCTGGTAGCTATCTGATGATAATTTACCATATTGGGCCATAATAGGCTGATCGCAAAAATTGTCAAGACCAGTAATAGCCACTTGAACGACTTTTTCATAAAATACTCTTCACACCCCTTCATCTTTAGTACCTTTAGCCTAACATTAATTTCTTTAAATGTGAAATAAAACGACTCCATCAAATAAGCCGTGTGATTTAGAAACAATTTATAATGAAACGCGTTTTCATTATGAGAATCATTGTTGTTTTATTGGACAAATAAAATAAAAGCATTACTGGTCACATTCTTAATAAAGGAAAGTCCACTCATTGATACAATCGTGAATCATCTCACCAACTAGCTTTCTAATTTTTAAAAATTATATGAAATTTTTGTGTTTTCACTATATTCAATTCAATAGAGATGATATAATAAGACGAAAGCTTGTAAAGGAGAGTGTGAAATGCCAAAAATAAAATTGACCAACAAAGAGCATGAATTACTACAAATATTATGGGATACTGATCAAGCCCTTACAGCAAAACAAATCGTTGATAATTATCCAGGATTAGTTATGTCAACGACACAAACAACCTTAAGAAATCTTCTAAAACGCAACTTAATTCGGGTGGCCAAAGTCGACTTTTCAGGCCGAGCTTTGTCTAGAACTTATGCTGCCAATCTGACCATGGAAGAATATATCGTTAAACAATATCCTAAAATGGATATTGTTGCTCTTTTAAAACGTTATAACAAAGCTCATTCTATGACCGAAGATCAAAAACAAGCATTGAAAGATCTTCTATAAACTTTATTAATAACCCAAAAATGCCTAACAGCTTGATTTGCTGTTAGGCACTTTTTAACTTCTTAAGAAATTTGTAGGAGTCGTTTATTTAAAATTTTTCAAATTATAAAATACTTTTTTTCCCTTATACTGGGCTAAGTCTCCTAATTCATCTTCAATACGAAGCAATTGATTATACTTAGCAATTCGGTCCGTTCTACTTAAAGAACCTGTCTTAATTTGACCAGCATTAGTAGCAACTGCGATATCAGCTATCGTTGCATCTTCAGTTTCACCGGATCGATGTGAAATAACTGCAGTATATCCTGCTCGTTTAGCCATTTCAATCGCATCGAAGGTTTCAGTTAGGGTTCCGATTTGATTAACTTTAATTAAGATCGAATTCCCCACACCTTTTTCGATCCCTTTTTGCAAGATCTCGGTATTTGTCACAAAGAGATCATCTCCGACCAATTGTACCTTATCGCCTAAACGCTCCGTAAGTAACTTCCAACCTTCCCAATCATTTTCGTCCATCCCATCCTCGATGGTAATAATGGGGTATTTAGTGACTAATTCTTCAAGATATGCTACTTGTTCCTGGGCATTACGTTTAGCTCCTGACTCCCCTTCAAACTGTCCATAATCATAGATGCCATCTTGGAAAAATTCAGATGCCGCACAGTCAAAGCCCAAATAGACATCGGATCCCGGTTGATAGCCTGCCTGTTCAATCGCTGCTAAGATCGTCTCGATCCCATCTTCGGTAGATTCAAATCGAGGAGCGAAGCCACCTTCATCTCCAACCGATGTCTCTAATCCTCTTTCCTTTAACAATTTTTTCAGTTGATGAAAAATTTCAGCTCCCCAGCGTAGAGCTTCTTTAAAACTCTCTGCGCCAACTGGTAAAATCATAAATTCTTGGAACGCAATAGGTGCATCCGAATGTGAACCACCATTGACAATGTTCATCATCGGAACAGGGAGTTCCTTAGTATTAAAGCCACCAAGATAATGATAGAGTGATAATCCTAAATAATCCGCAGCCGCTCTTGCTACTGCAATCGAAACTCCTAAAATCGCATTAGCTCCTAATTTACCCTTGTTTGCGGTTCCATCTAGTTCAATCATTGTTTGATCAATCCCTTGTTGATCTAAAACATCAAAACCAACCAAGGCTTCCGCTAAAACATGATTCACGTGGTCAACAGCCTTGCTAACGCCTTTTCCCTCATAGCGGTCTTGGTCCCCGTCTCGTAATTCAACGGCCTCGTGCTCACCGGTTGAAGCTCCTGAAGGTACCATACCTCGGCCAAAAGCACCACTTTCTGTATAGACTTCAACTTCCACTGTTGGGTTACCGCGCGAATCTAAGATTTCACGTGCATAAATATCTGTAATAAATGACATAATTTTACTCCTTTATTGTTACTTAACTGCTACAGCTTGGACTAACTCAATATATGAGGCTGGATCTAGACTGGCTCCCCCTACTAAAGCTCCATCAATGTCTGATTGATTGATAAATTCTTTAATATTATTAGGTTTTACGGACCCACCATACAAGATACGAATGGCATCCGCAATATCAGCACCCCATTCTTTAGCAATACTTTGACGAAGGCTAGCAATGATCTCATTAGCTTCTTCGCTCGAAGCCGTCTTACCTGTGCCAATCGCCCAAATAGGTTCATAAGCAATGACTATTTTCTTCAAAGCATCTGATTCTACACCTGATAAAGCTTGCTTAACTTGACTCCAAACAAAGTCCTTGGTTAAACCTGCTTCATACTGTTCTAAACTCTCACCACAGCATAAAATAGGCACTAATTCATTAGCTATGGCAGCTTGAACCTTATCATGAATCATTGCATCACTTTCAGCAAAAAGCTGACGTCTTTCTGAGTGTCCTAAGACCAGATACTTAACCCCCATATCACTTAATGCCTTTGGACTCACTTCTCCAGTAAAAGCCCCTTGATCTTCTAGATAAGCATTTTGAGCACCTACTAAAATAGGACTGGCAAAAGCGGCTTGTAAAACCCGGTCAATAAATAAGCTTTGAGGAATAATAATACTTTCAACAATCTCTTCATCAGGGATTTGATTCTTAACTGTATTCACAAATTCTTCGGCTTGCGACAAAGTTAGATGCATCTTCCAATTCGCCGCCACTATAGGTATTCGCGTCATCGTTATCCTAGTTCCTTTCTTTTTGATTAAACTCGATCTTGAATTGCCGAGATGGCCACTAAATCTTGTCCTTCTAAATAAGTCAATGAGGCACCACCACCGGTTGAAATATGTGTGAATTCATCTTGATAACCCAATTGTTTGACAGCTGCTGCTGAATCCCCACCACCTACAATCGTTGTTGCATCCTCTAATTGACCAATCATTTGACAAACAGCAAGTGTTCCCTTCTCAAATCGAGGCATTTCAAAGACACCCATCGGCCCATTCCAAACGACTGTCTTGGCAGATTGAAGTGCTTCTTTAAATCGATCGATCGTTTTAGGACCAATATCCATTCCCATATAATCTTCTGGAATTTCATCAATTTCGACAATCTGTGTCTTGGCATCATTATCAAAAGCACTAGCAACTACATGATCTACGGGCAAGACAAGTTTATCTCCCCCCCGCTCTAAAAGTTCTCTAGCTAATTCTAAGCGATCCACTTCACAAATTGATTTTCCAATCTCATAGCCTTGGGCCTTTAGGAAAGTATAGGCCATCCCTCCACCAATCAATAATTTATCCGCTTTATCTAGTAAGTTCTCAATGACTTTAATTTTATCGGAGACCTTTGCACCGCCTAGAATGGCAACATATGGGTGTTTAACGTCATGAATAGCTGGTGCTAATCCCTCTAATTCTTCCTCCATCAAGAATCCTACAGCAGAATCCAAATGACTTGCTATTCCCACATTAGAAGCATGTGCACGGTGTGCTGTTCCGAAGGCATCATTCACAAATAGATCGCCTAAAGAAGCCCAGTAACGCCCTAATTCTGAATCATTTTTAGATTCCTTTTTACCATCAAGATCTTCAAAACGTGTATTTTGTACCAATAACACATCACCGCTTTGTAAGGCTTTTATGGCTGTTTCTAACGCTTCTCCCCGTGTTTTTGGGCAAAAAGCGACTGATTGGTGTAATAACTCCCCTAATCGAATTGCAACAGGCTCCAAATTACGGTCAGGATTTTGCAAATCTTCTTGACTTTTTATCTTACCAAGATGCGAAAATAACACTATTTTTGCTTGATGATCGATCAAATACCGAATCGACTTTAGAGCTGCCTTAATCCGATTATCGTCTTGAACTTTACCGTCCTTCATCGGAACATTAAAATCAACACGCATTAAAACGACTTTTCCTTCAACTTGAAGATCCTTGATTGTCTTTTTGGACATAGTATTCCCCCTAAATAGCTACTAACAAAATGCTTCTTGACTTTCCATCACCAGCAATTATAGGCAAGGCTGTGACGAACATGTCACAGCCTTATTACCGTTTTGCAAATTTAATTTAAATGAATAAAATACTCTAATAATGAAATCATATTAGCAGTAAAGCCGTATTCATTATCATACCAAGCAGCAGTCATAACAATTTGCTCGTCACCTTTACCAACAACCTTCGTTAAAGAAGCATCAAAAACTGAGCCCGCAGGGTAGCCAATAATATCTGCAGAAACAATTTCATCTTCTTCATAGACGAAAGCATCATTAGCATATTTTTTAACAGCAGCATTCACTTCTTCAGCGGTCACTTCTTTATCAAGAACTGAGTACAATTCAGTAATAGAACCAGTAATCGTTGGCACACGCATTGCTGATCCATCAATCTTTCCATTTAATTCTGGAATAACTTTTCCAATTGCCTTAGCAGCCCCTGTTGAAGCCGGAATAATTGAGAAGGCTCCAGCACGGCTCTTACGGCCTCCAGGAGCATCTTGCAATTTTTGTGTAGCCGTATATGCATGAACCGTTAACATTTGACCGGACTTCACTCCAAACTCTTTATGAAGTGCATTTACCATTGGCGCTAAACAGTTCGTCGTACAAGAGGCAGCCGAAATAATGACATCATCTTTGGTCAATGTGTCTTGATTCACCCCATATACGATCATTTTCGTTTGGCTATCTTTAGCAGGCGCCGAGATAAGTACCCGTTTAGCACCTGCATCAATATGAGCTTGAGCTTTCTCAGCGCTATTATAAAAGCCCGTACATTCAAGAACATATTCTACACCTAATTCACCCCAAGGTAAGTTGCGCGCATCTTTCTCTTCGAAGGCTTTAATTTCTTTACCATTGACAACTAGCGCGTCTCCTTTAACAGCTACCTCATAAGGAAAACGACCTTGAGCAGAATCATATTTTAAAAGATAAGCTAGGTCTTCATTATCTGTAAGATCATTGATTGCTACAACTTCAAGATCTGATTTTTTCTCCAAAATACGACGTAAAGCTAACCGTCCAATCCGGCCGAATCCATTAATTGCAATTTTAGTCGTCATTACAGTTCCTCCTTGGAATTATCAATTTGACCTTATTATACCATGAATCCGTTTAACATTTAATCCCTAAAGTAGGCTAAATTGAAAATGCTATCTTTTTTGTTGGAATATAATCCATAGCATTATTCGATTTTTAAATGTCAAAAAATGAAATAGGGATTATATCAAAAGTCCATTTTGATACAGCCCCTTTGTTAGATTAATACGAAGTCCCCTCAAAATTCTATTCTGGATTGAGTGGACGCTGAATTTCTTTGATAGAATCGAATATTTTTATGGATTAAATGAAACGTGAACATGGTCAAAGTGGTTTGCTGTAATATTTCCACGATTTTCCATATCTTCCCATTAGTAACCTGCCCAAGACCCTGCAATACGTTGTTTCCAGATTACATAGCTAATGCTACTTTGGCCACTCTTCATTTATTCTAAAGTATACTCAGCAATTGTATCGCCTAGCTGTTCGTTACTATAAACCATAAAATCAATAGCTAAACCATTACCGTGATCTCCCGGATCTCCTGGTCGGAAGGTGCTAAAGTTAGTAATACCAAACATCGAACCAACTAAATCTTTATAAGCTCCGACATGTGGTTGTAAACCATCCACTGATGGTGTCTCAACCGGTGTTTCAGGTACAACCTCTTCAACAATAATTGGTTCTTCGATAGATACTTCAACTTGTGTCGTTGTTTCTTCAGTATACACAGCTAGTATTACTGGTGTTGTACGTTTAACGAGAGTGGGTGCTTTTACTTTGTAAAGTGGCATTAAGTTACCCGGTACGTCTACTTCAACAGCCTCTTGTTCTGGCGCCGAAATCATCATGCGCTCAGCGCGCTGATTCGAATCAAAATGTGCTTCAATTACAGCACCCGGTTGGTTCGAAGATATTTACTTGACCTATTTTGTTCAAGTATGCTAAAACGCGTAAATCCATCTTAAGTTTGTTCACAATGGTGCTTAACGTATCACCAGATTTCACTTGATAGCTAGTTTGACGCTTGGTAGTTTGTAATCGTTTGGCTTGTGCTACGCTTTTAGGTTGCGCTGTCACTGTTGGACCTTGAGCACTTACTAAAACGCTGGGTGCTAGTAAAGCGACCAGCGATGTGCTTAACCATATTTTTTTGTTTTATTCATAATTTCACCTTTTTACCGTCATTATAATCGCAATTGTAGTGTATCACGTTTCAAAGACCAATATGGGTTTGCGAATTGAAATGTTTTGTTGCCGATTTGTAGTATTCATACATTAAATAGCTCTCAAAAATCAAAGTAAGCAAATTAGGTACATAATACATCATGGTACACAAAACCATTCAAATAATTTATACTAAAAACAAAATAAATTGATTGTATTAAATTGAAGGGGGTATTTTATGCTGTTTACTGAAGATGCGGTTCAAATTGCACAACAGATTCGCCAATCCAATATCTCAATCGTTGATACGGTTCAACGAGCGCTTAATAATATAAATCGGTACAATCCGTTGTTAAATGCAGTGACGCATATCCAGTTTGATGCTTTAAACGTTGCTGAAGCTTACCAAGCAAAGCTCGAAGCACTGAGCGATGCTCAAAAAGAAACATTACCACCATTTTACGGGGTACCAATCCTTTTGAAAGACCTCGGTCAAACTCAAGCGGGGCAACCGAGTACTTCTGGCAGTCGATTGATGAAGAATTTTATTGCACCCATCACGGATAACTTTGTCCAACAAATTTTGGATGCAGGATTTATTGTTGTCGGGAGAACCAATACACCTGAGTTTGGTTTCAAAAACGAAAGTGATTCCGATTTTAATGGTGCAGTGAATCATCCGATGGATTTAAAACGTAACCCAGGAGGCTCTAGTGGTGGCGCGGCTGCCGCCTTAAAAGCTGGGTTAGTTCCAGCGGTTACGGCCAGTGACGGCGGAGGTTCAATACGGATTCCTGCTAGCTTTACCGGATTAATTGGCCTCAAACCCACTCGTGGTCGGATGCCGGTCGGACCTGGTGGATACCGGGGCTGGCAAGGGGCATCAATTAACTTCGCCATCACTCGAACCGTGCGTGATACTTGGGAAATGCTAAAAGCTTTGCAAGTTGAACAGACTGAAGCAGCTTTCTTCTGTCCAAAAATTTCGCAACAAGATTTAATCGAGCTAGATCGACCACTTAAAATTGCCTATACATACGATGTCCCCGCAGGATACACGCTGCGAAAGGATGCACGCGAGGCACTTGATCAGGCTATCGAACAACTAAAACAACTTGGGCACCAACTGGTAGAAGTTCCACTGCCTACTGATGGACGCAAAGCGATGGAAACGTATTATATGGTTAACGGCGTGGAGACCCAAGTAATGATGGAAAGCATCGAACAAGGTCAACAACGTACAGTGACTCAAGATGATATGGAGCCGATGAGCTGGGCTCTCTATCGTTCAGGCGAGAACGTGACGGGCGCTGATTATTCTAGAGTATTAACGTATTGGGATAATTTAGCCGTTCAAATGGAACAATTCTTCCAAGAGTATGATGTGCTGTTAACGCCTACCAACAATGGAGCAGCCTTCGTTCATGAAGAATTCCATCAACAACCTGAGATGATTGATCGACTCCATCATATAGATGATTTATCCAAAAGCGAACAGCAAAGTTTAATTTGGGAGGTATTCAATCACAGTCTCGAGTGGACACCTTTTACCCAACAACAAAACTTAGCAGGTCAACCAGCCATATCATTACCGATGTATCATACGGCGCAAGGTCTACCGATCGGTATTCAAGCGTGGGGCGGTCGTGGTGAAGAATATTTACTACTCCAGCTAGCACTCCAACTTGAGGAGAATGGCCTATTATATACAGATATTATTGATTTATCAACACAAATTAACGAATAAAGGAGCCTTATTATGAAAAAAATTCTAACAACATTACTTGTATTTCTACTGTCACTTACCTCAATCAACACTGCTATTTATGCAGAAGACAAGCAAGATGACTCACTCGCTCGCGTTGAAGAAACCGGTAAATTAGTCATCGCAGCGTCAGGGACTTTATACCCCATTGCTTTTTACAATGAAGATAATGAGCTTGTAGGTTACACCCTCGATATTCTTAAAGAAGTCACAAAAAATATGGGGCTAGAGCTTGAAGTTAAAGAGATGGGTGTCGATGGTATGATGACATCATTAGATAACGGTCAAGTTGATTTAATTGCGGAAGGCTTTGATATGACCCCTGAACGCCAAGCAGACTACCTATTCTCTACACCGCTAATTTATAGTCTTGGAACCGCCGTCGTTCGAAGTGAAGATAATTCTGGTATTGAAAGTGTCGAAGATTTTGCTGGAAAGAAAGCCGGTGGGGCCGCTTCGACAACTTATATGAGAACGGCTCAGAAATTAGGCGCTGAACCTGTCGTTTATGACAATTCGTCTAACGAACAATATCTTATGGACTTAGTAGCGAAACGCATTGATTTTATTCCGAACGATTACTACACGATTAAGTCTGCGATTGCTTTCTACGGTGATCAATACCCGATTAAAATGGCAGATATATTCTACAACCCAACTCAAGCAGGCTTTATGTATCATAAAGGTGCTGAGGAATTAGTCAAAAAAATTAATGAAGAAATTGAAAAACTTCGCGAGAGCGGTCGTTTACAAGAAATTGCGGAACAGTATTTCAATGGAGAAAATCCATCTGAACCGTTTAAAGAAATCAACGGTACGCCAATTGAAGATATCCCTGTCATTGAATACTAAATTTAGAAATTGAGGTTGAATCGATGACTCCACTTAATGAACTGATTGATTTTCAATTAATTTTGGACAACCTTGATTTCGTCTTAATGGGGTTGAGCACAACACTTTCCATTGCCATTATTAGTTTCTTAAGCTCATTGATGATTGGTACCTTGATTGCCATCATTCGAATCTTACGAGTCCCTATCTTACATTGGGTTGCTCGATTCTATGTATCCTTCTTTCGAGGCGTTCCCGCACTCGTTGTCTTATTCTTTCTATACTTTGGATTGCCCTTTTCCGGAGTCACATTAGAAGCTTATACTGCTGCAGTGATTGGCTTTACCTTCACGGCCAGTGCCTACAGCTCCGAAGTCATTCGCAGTTCAATCATTGCGATTGAGCGCGCCCAATGGGAGATGGCAATGGATTTAGGCGCGAATCTCAGACAAGTGATTACGCGGGTCATCCTCCCACAAGCAGCACAGATTGCCATTCCAGGATTGAGTAACGTCTTATTAGATCTCATTAAGGGAACCTCACTGACCGCGATGATTACGGTGCGAGATATTTTCCAACAAGCTAAGATTGTTGCAGCTTCGAATAATAATTTTATTACAATGTATCTCTTGTTAGCTGTCTTATATTGGTCAATTTGTTTCATCTTTGAACAAGTGCAACATTACTTAGAAAGACGTTATACAGTCAAAGAAACCCCAATCTCGTTTCAAAGTTTCTCTTAAATTTAAACTTATACGCAAAGAAATAAGCTACCAAACACATCATACGCTGATGAGCTTGGTAGCTTATTTGATTGATAAATGGGTATGATGGTCGCACTCTACTTCTTGAATATGATCTAGTACTTGCTTCAAAATACTAAACACATGATCGTCGTCTAACTCATAGTAGACATTCTTAGCAGAACGCTCATATTTCACGAGACGTGCTTCTTTCAACGTCTTCAATTGATGTGACATGGCAGATTGTTCCATCATTACTTTATCAGAGATTTGTCCTATTAACGAAATATTATATTTAAGTTTTAACTGACTCTTTATTGTCCCTAAAACCCGCTGCTTTTTAAGTTATCCTCCACGCTAGCAGGCACTACCGCTGAATCAGGCTAGATCTATTGATTGACTATGGTTAATCTTTTTTATTGGGTAATTTCTTACTTTCTAAGACGTCATCCACTAGCCCGTATTCCTTGGCTTCAATCGCAGTCATGAAATTATCACGATCAGTGTCCTTCTCAATCACTTCAATGGGTTGGCCGGTCCGTTCACTCAAAATTTGATTAAGCCGTTGACGCGTTTTTAAAATATGTCTCGCAGCAATCTCAATTTCCGTTGCTTGTCCTTGAGCACCGCCTAGGGGTTGGTGGATCATAATTTCAGCATTAGGCAGGGCATAACGTTTCCCCTTCGTTCCAGCCGCAAGTAATACCGAACCCATCGAAGCTGCCAGACCAATCACAATCGTCTGCACATCAGCCTTAATAAAATTCATTGTATCAAAAATAGCCAATCCCGCTGTAACTGAGCCTCCTGGAGAATTAATATAAAGATAAATATCTTTATCAGGATCTTGTGCATCTAAAAAGAGCAATTGAGCGATGACGGCGTTCGCCATATTATCTTCCACTTGACCGGAAAGCATTATAATACGATCTTTTAACAAACGAGAATAGATATCATAAGCTCGTTCGCCACGAGAAGTCTGTTCAATTACTGTTGGTACTAAATTCATTCAATCTCCTCCTTTTAAAGCTATTTAAGCATCTACCTTAGTATAAATAAATGGTCAAATTAGGTCAAGCAATATGCTTCATTACAAAATAAAAAGGTACTAACGGTAAGCCCCCTAGTACCTTTATTGAATTAATCATTCACAACTTTTTTACCATCATAATAACCGCAAGCTGAACAAACGCGGTGGCTTAACTTTAATTCTCCACATTCAGGACATGCATTCATTCCCGGAACATTTAACTTAAAGTGCGTACGACGTTTTCTTTTAACGGATTTTGATGTTCTTCTCTTTGGTACTGCCATTATTGACACCTCCTGAAATTATTGTGATGATTCGACATCATCCTTATTTAATAACGTTTTTAAGGCTGAAAAACGCGGATCGACGGCTTCTATTTCTTCTTGACGGTTTTGATATTCTTCCTCTGTCAGAACGTCCCAATTATTTCCCTTAGGAAGTTCTTGGCCTTCTTCATCTGAAGCGAGCACCTTATATGGTAAATTCAGGAGAATATTATCCACCGCCGAAGTGATTAAATCAATATAATCATGGTCAAGCGTTAAAGTAGTTTCTTCATAGTCTAAAAGAGTCTCATCCATTCCTGGTCGGACATAGCGTTCTTTTACCTCGATCTCTAAAGGTACTTGAACCGGCTTTAGACTGCGAGTGGACGGTAGGGTCACTTTTGCCTTTAGTTGGCAATGCAGAAAGATATCCTCTTGCCTATCTACGAAATACCCTTTTGCTTGAACTGGGCTAATCGCAATAATCTCAGATTTTCTTTCTTTTATCGCCGCTTGGATATCCAAGGCTTCTTCAAAGGAAAGGATCCCTTCACGACTTTGATCGTGAATCTGACGTATCGTCCATTTCATTTCTATCACCTCTAAAACGACAAAGGTAATTATACGTAACTTTGTCTAAAATGTCAATCTTTGCTGTCATTAAAACCGAAGAATCATAGCCCTTCTTTTCACAATTTGTTCTGGGACTTGATGGTTTAGATTATTCTGATAAATACGATCTACTTTTAAATTTAATTGATAGGAGTCTTCAATCGTTTGACTTAAATTCGTAAATAATTGAATGGCCCCTTGACGACGGCTTTTTAAAAATGCCTGACCACGTCGATTAAAGCCTAGCACTCGTAAAGCTGGCTTTTCATCAAAAACATTCAAAGCGCTTTGCCATTGACTTTTGCTATTAGCTAATAAGATTTGTAATAAGACTCGCTGAACCGCTGCGCGGGTCCAACGTTGATTTACCAATCGATCGAGTAAATCCTCGTAGCTCGTTGAATGCAGAGCCGCTTGATAGATTGCTGTCTCAACACCATCTTTCATCAAATGTATAGCTTTGAGCTGGGAAATACCGCGAGAGATGATGGCATATTTTAATAAAGGATAATAATCCTCCCACCTTATTAAAGGTCCTGATAAGTATGCTTGATAGCTTGCAATCGGCAAATCAGCCGCTTGCAGTTGTCCATGAACCATACGGGAGCGTAACTGACTCGCTGAAAAAATCTGGCCCGGCATGAGGTTTTGGGGTAGCTCCAGACTTTGAAAAATAGTCTCTGCTTTTTTTTCTCGTTGAATAATGATCATTTTGGTTTTCGTTTGATGGAGCTCTTGATAGTAACCAAATCCCAGGAGATTATTTCCCTCTTTTAAATTCACAGGATCTTTGATAAATCGATCTCTTTGAAGACTCTCCAAAGCAATTTCGTAGGCCTTAGGGTATGAAGCGCCTTCCTTTAATGCTGATTTCAAGTAATTATCAAAAGTCGACTGATGGTCATTCAATAACCGATATAAATCATGATACGCATGTGCATCTAACCCTTGACTAGCAAAAGCAAGAAAATCACACTGCAATGCTGCTACTAACTCCGCAGATCGTCTGGCAAAATAATCAGCTGCTTGAATCGTGGCAGCAGCAGGTAATTCTAATACCAAATCAGCTCCATTTAAGAGGGCTGATTGCGCTCGTTGCCATTTATCTAAGATAGCGAATTCTCCCCGTTGAACACTATTACCACTCATCAATACAAGCATACACTGCGCTTGACTTTGGCGACGAGCTTCTTTTAATAGGTATGCATGTCCATAATGGAAAGGATTGAATTCCGCAATCACTGCACAAGTACGCATCAATCTTCCTCCTTATAACAAGCAAAAAACCAACGAGTCGCTGTTTTATCTTGATCCGGTGAATAGGCGTCTAGGCTAAAATCACACGTCACCTTAATTCGAGACGATTTGAACCCTACTTCCTGTAATAAAGTTAAATAAGTTGACATAGGATAGGTTCGTTCGATTAAGGTTGTTTTTAGACGTTGATACATCCTTGGATCCTCTACCGATTGTTCAAAATAATTCAATTGATGCTGAACCCTTAACTGACTTGCATCCACCTGACTATCCCATAATAGAGCTCCTCGATCATCCTGATCATGATAGGAAAAATTTGCAAAATAATCAGTCAATTGATAAGGCGTCCAAACGTCAAACAACAACAGACCTCCTGGTACTAAGCGCTGATAGAATTGGTCCAAGGCACAGCTTAAAGATAGCTCATCAACTAGGAAGCACAAACTATCCGCATAACAAGTCACTAAATCATAATCACTCGCTAAACGCTTTAAATCAAGCATGTCAGCTTGAAAAAACTGACCATTCATCAGTGGTTCGTTATTAGAATCTGAATTGGCTGCTAACATCGCTGGATCACGATCAAAACCATGAATCTCTTTGGTAAAAGGTGCAAGCATCCGAGTAAAATACCCGGTCCCACACGCTGCATCCAAAACTTTATAACCCGGACCATCAAGATGTGCCAAAGTAAAAGTTAACCATTCTTCATACAGACCTAAATCATTAAAACGATCATAGATTGTCGCAATATTTTTAAACTCGTTCATTAATTGAGCCATGAGCTAACATCAATAAGTGGAGCATCTGCCCATATTTTTTCCAAATTATAATGACTTCGTTCTTCATAATGAAAAACATGGACTAAGATGTCATACACATCAATCAAAATCCAACGTCCACCCTCTTTACCTTCAATCCCTTTAATGTCAAGCCCAGATTCATGCAATTTTTCACAAATTGAGTCCACAATCGCCTTTAACTGACGATCATTAGATGCTTGCATAATCACAAAGTACTCTGCCATAGGCGTCAAACTACTCACATCTAAAGCCATGATATCTTGAGCCATCCGATCATCTGCTGCTCTAACAATCAGTTCTAATTTTTCAATTGATTTAATCGTCATCCTATTCTATATAACTCCTTCTTTTTTTATTCGTTGCGTCCAAGCATTGTAAGCCTCCAATTGCAATGGGTAAATCTCAGTGCATTGGTTCATCAAATGACTAAAACTCATCCGAATTTTGTCATAACAAGCCTGATCTAAATTCTCAAAAGCCTTCTTTCGAATTCGATCAACCCCTTCAAATTGACGGCCTGGTTCAATATAATCAGCTAAATAAAGAATTTTAGCTAACTGAGACATATCAGGCTGTCCGGTCGTATGAAAGGCAATCGCTTGAAGAATCTCATCATCTTGACAAGCAAATTCTTGTTTACAAATCTGAGCTGCTGCAAACCCATGCCATATAGCTCCATTGGCTGACCGTAAATCCTCTTTGGGATAATAAGCTAGAGCTAGCTCCAATAGCTGTGCATCGGGCATTTCTTTCGCATAATCATGCATCAAACACACAATCGATGTTTTTTCAACGGATTCATGATAGCGTTTAGCTAACATCATACCGGTTGCTTCTACTCCTAGCACATGCTTAAAGCGCTTGGAGGATAATTTGATTCTTAAGCGTTCAATAAGTTCATCTCGGGAAATTGTGAGCCAGTTCGTTTGATAAGTTATCATTTTCATTGTCTCTCCTATCTGGGATATGCATAAAGACCTTGCTGCTGAATGTAAGCCTCTACTACAGCTGGTACTTGATAACGGATGGACTGGTCAAGATAGACCCTTAAGCGAATTTCAGTGGAAGATAGGTCTACAAGCGGGCTATCTACCCATAAAATAGGGTATTTATCCTGCTCAACCATGAATCCCGGTCGATTCACCCCGACAATTTGCACTAATTGAAGGAGTTCGTCAGGTTTGTACCAAGTCGGTAAATCCTTGACGGAATCAGCCCCCATAATAAAATAAAAGTCCGTTTCTGGGTAATTTTCCTTAAAATGACGCAGAGTATCCACCGAATAATTCTTTCCTCCACGATTCACTTCATAACTTTGTAACTTAAATAGGGGGTTATCCGCGATCGCTAATTCAACCATCTTTAGCCGATGACTAGCAGCAATCGTTGTTTTTCCTGGAACATGAGGCGGTTTAGCTGTTGGCATAAACCAAACTTCATCTAGCTCCAATTGAGTCCCCACCTGCTGTGCCATCATCAAGTGACCTAAATGCGGTGGATTAAAAGTACCTCCCAGAATGCCAATCCGTTGATTAGACTTAGGCTGATGAATAACTAAGGTGGAAGAATCTGTCATAACTTCCTCATTCACCTCAATTGTATCAATAGTATTTGCACCCATCACATGCATGGCTGGTAATTTCATGACTTAATCTCCTATTTTAGCCACGTCTTGACTCAGCGATTGATATTTTTCTTTTTTAGATGGCCGATAAAGAACCGCCGTACTTCCAATTACGTGTACCACATGCGCCTGAGTCGTCTGTGCGATCCTCTCAGTCACTTGGTCAATCTCTTCACTCGTATTCTGAAGGAGGTTAAATTTAATTAATTCCCTTTTTTCAAGTGCGGAATCTATTTGTTCAATAAAGGCCTCCGTCAAGCCTTGTTTACCCATTTGAAAAATTGGCTTTTCTTTTTGACCTACTTTTCTTAAAAATTTAAGTTGTGCTTTTGATAAGTTTGTCATACTTTCTCCTTTCTTATTAAATCATGGATGGACGAACAACAGGAACCATTCCTTTAGGAAGTTGAACATTCACTTGTACTCTTTCATTGACCGCTATCCACCCTAATCCAGGAATAACTAAGTCTTGATCAGACTTAACCGTTAGATGATGGGCTTGCCATTGAGGAATCAGACTTCTCTCCTTAGCTGTCGGAGGCATTAGTAAATCATCACAATGCGCTTTATAAAAATCCGCGGCTTTTTCTAATTTACTTCGATGCAAATACAAATCATTAGCCACGTTTAAGATAAAACTAGTCCGCTCCCCTTCCACAAAATCAATTTGACACAGCCCAGCTAAAAATAGCGTCTGCTTGGGATTCAACTGAAACACTCTAGGTTTAATTGGCTTTTGCGGGATGACTTGGCCATAACTTCTACGACTCAAATAATGTGCCCATTGATCCTTCTTCACAAAGCCGGGTGTATCTACTAAACCATATTCTTCCGATAAAGGAATCCGAATAAGATCCAAAGTCGTTCCCGGATGATTCGATGTGGTAATCACTTCTTGATCGCCCCCATAATGCTGAATCAAACGATTTAACAAAGTCGATTTACCGACATTAGTGATTCCCACTAAATAGATATCTCGGTCTTGAATGAAATGATTAATAACCTCAACTAATCCTTCAATCCCATTGGCTTGCTTGCCTGAAGCAAGAATTACTTGCTTGGGCTTTAATCCTAAACTGCGAATATACTGCATCAACCAATGTGTTAGTCGTGATCGATTCACAGATTTTGGTAGGAGATCTACTTTATTCGCTATAACTATAATATTATCCTGACCTAGCAAACGAGGCAAACTTGTTAATAGACTCCCTTCAATATCGAAGATATCGATAACATGAATAATCAGAGCCTGATCATCGGTAATTTTTCGAAGCTTATCTAGGAAAAAGTCTTCATCCAGTTCTAAATCACTTAATTCATTATAATGTCTCAAACGAAAGCAACGTTGGCAGTAGAAATCTCCCTTTTCAAGCCCCTTTTTAAAAGCAGAAGCAGGCAAGTAACCAAATCGATCTGGTGATTCGGTTTGGATTAAAGCACCACAACCAATACACTGATAACCTGCTTGATGATCATTTGTTTCCAAGCTCTTCCCCCCAATCTGAATGGCTATCAATACCTAAAATTTTAAAAGCATAACGCTCTAACTTACGATTCACATAAGTATATACATTATCATGATTAAGTATTGGCTTAACCAAAATAACCGACAGTCCTAAACGATTAGCTCCAATTACATCCGTCATAATTTGATCCCCAATCACAACAACCTCTTCTTTTTTAAGGCCCAAGGCCTTTAAGGCTTTTTTAAAGTTATACGTTAAGGGCTTTAAGGCATTCGCTTTAAAAGGAAGTTCCAAAGGATCAGCCACACGCTTAACCCGCTCTGGATAATTATTTGAAAGAATAAAGCAAGAAATTCCAGCCTGATTCATCATCTCAACCCACTGGCTAAGCTGGGGAGTCCCCTCCGCTTGATTCCACGCTAACAAAGTATTATCTAAATCAACAATCATTCCACGGATTCCTTGACGAAGTAAATCCTCTGCATCTAGATTATAAGGCGAATTAACCATCCATGTCGGACGAATTAAATGTTTAAGTCTCATAAGCGCTCCTTCTTTTTATATACCTTATAGTATATCATATCCGCACGCTATTATTAAAAAAGAGACCGGATCTACGATAAAAAAACTGTTTACAAACTCAACCTCATCGATTCAGTCTGTAAACAGTCTTTTAATTAATCTAACAAATCAAAAATTTCAATAGCTACTAAATCAATATTATCAAAGCGAAAAACCGTGTTCGTTTGACTATCAGTCATTTCAAAAATATCTTCGTTGGGTAGGTAGGCCACTTGACATTTTTCAACGCCCTCCAACTCAAAACGACGAACTTCAATGGTCTCATTAGTTTTTGTCATAGTTTCTAAGCGTTGAATGATCCCTGTTAAAACTGATGCTTTCATTTTATCTCTCCCATCTTCAACTCTTCTGATCGAATGATTGTATGGTAACAAATTCAGATAGAATTGCAAGAACTTTATGGTCTAAATAGCTATTTATTTAATAAGAAGCCTCTCTCTTAAGAAGAATTAGCGATCTATTTTATCACCAATAACCAATTCCCTGACGCCTTGTTTAATTTTATTAAAGAAGACATCAAATAAGTCATGTTCCTCTTTAGCATATGCTTCTTGCATCTTTTGGTAAAAAGCAAGCACCTCATCAGCAAATTTTTCACTAGACAGCTCATAGAGATCACTTGCTTGGATTGGAGCAATCTGTCCAGCTGCTTGTTCAGCTAAAAATTCGGCAGTTACCCCAGCTAATGTCTCCTGATTTGTATATAATCGGCCAAAACTATCCTTGACCATAATCGATTTAAGGTAGTCATTTTCTTTAGCAATAATAGGACAGCGATTGACCAATGATTCAAGGTAAGTCAAGCCCTGCGACTCCGATTGACTGGCATTTAGATATAGATCAGCTATTTGATAATAATCAGATACATGCTCATGATCGACAAAGCCAACAAAGTCAACTTCCAAATGATGCTTACGACAATAGAGTTCCAGAGCTTCTCTTTCTGGTCCATCCCCTGCAACAAGTAACTGTAGCTTTTTATTCGTTTGTCGTAACTCCTTATAAGCCTCTAACACTTCCTGAATATTCTTTTCTTTAGATAGTCGTGAAAGCGTCAATAGGACCGTATCTTCTGCTTGGATTCCCATTTTTTGCCGCAAATCCTGCCGCAAGTCTGTCTTAACCGCTTGAATTGGGACGCCTGTTGGAATTACTTGAATAGGAACCGTCACCCCATAATCCTGCAAAGTATCTTGCGTCAAATGACTCGGTGCGATAACGCCATCCGCTCGGTTACAATATTGTTTAGATAAGGCACGAACATGACTAGGCTGTAATAGCATACCATCCATAATATAATGTGTATAGTTTTCATACATTGTATGATAAGTATGAACTAAAGGTATTTTTAAGCGACTCGCCACATAATGTCCCGTTAGCCCAACGGAAAACTCGGTATGCGTATGAATTAAATCTAAATCCATAGACCGTGCTATTTTTAAGCAGCGATCAAAGCCACGGTATGCAATCCGCCGATCAGCAAAACTTAAAAATGGAAGGGATGCAAGTCGAACGATATCTTGCTCTTCTTCCGCCTTAGGATCCGTTGTAGTGAATATAATCACTTGATGTCCCTGTTTTCGTAATTCATCAGTTAAAGTTTTTATTGACGTTGACACCCCACTTAATTGCGGAAAATATGTGTCCGTAAACATACCTATTTTCATAACAATTCCTTTCTTTACATGGGCCTTTACCTTAATTATAGCCTAAGTTTTGTTAAGATCCTAGTTTTATCTGAAGGAATTTTTAAACATAGCATTTTATTAAAATAGCTTCCTAGTTACTATTATAACCCTAGCAATTATCCTATACATACCCATTTATTAATGGTAATATTAGATGCAACAGTCATATATAGAGGAGCTTATTGATGATAAAAAATTCTACTAATCCATCCCAAAAAAGACTTACTACTTTACAAGTCTCCCTTTTAGGAATTATCCTAGGTTTACGAATTGTTCTATCCTTCGTCCCATCCATCAACCTTGGTAATCTCGTCCAACTAGGAGTTGGATTTATAGGGGCTGCACTGTCTGGAGCTCTATTCGGCCCTTGGTACGCCCTTATCCTTTCACTTTTTAATGATTTAATCACTTCGCTTTTACAAGGTAAAAATATATTCTTGGGCTTCACCCTATCAGCTGGACTTGGTGGTCTTTTTTATGGCTATTTTTTATATCGTAAGCCAGCTTCTTGGAAAAACATTTTCTTTGCCGTTTTATCGGTGACCCTAATCATTAATCTTGGTCTAAACTCTATTTGGATTAAAATGATGTATGGCAAAGCGTGGGCTGTTTTTATGCCAATGCGGATCGTTAAAAATACACTATCGCTTCCATTAAATACAATCATTCTATATTTCGTTTTTAATAACCGAACTGTAAAATCTTTTATTAATAAATATCAATTTTAATTCTCATAGAATACCAAAACAACTAAAAAAACTCGCTGTAGAAGCTTTTATAAAGTCTCTACAGCGAGTTTTTTTATGTCAAAGAAGCAGTATCCTTGATAAGGACCAGCAATCATTAGCCAGACTAACTTTCAGCAATGATAGCTTCTAATAATCTTTGAACCTCTTCTTGGGTACAGGTTTCATTCAAAATTCGGTCTAAAATCGACTGACCAACCTGACTATCCAGTTTACGAATTAAGTGTCTCTGCTTTAAAATACTAGCTGCAGACATCGAAAATTCATCTAAACCCATAGCCAATAATAAAGGTGCAGCCGCTGCTTCTCCTGCCATCTCACCACACATACCCACCCATTTTCCTTCTTTATGAGCAGCATCAATCACAAATTTTATCAATCTCAATATAGAGGGATTAAAGGGTTGATAAAGATATGAAATTCGTTCATTCATTCTATCAGCAGCCATCGTGTATTGAATCAAATCATTAGTGCCTATTGAAAAGAAATCTACTTCCTTAGCAAAATGATCTGCTAATAACGCTGCTGCTGGTATTTCAATCATCATACCCAATTGAATATCGCTAGAAACAGAATGTCCCTGTTGAATTAATTCTTCTTTTACTGATTCAAAAATTCGTTTAGCTTGGCGAAACTCATCTAAGCTAGCGATCATCGGAAACATAATTCTTAACTGCCCATAGATAGAGGCTCTTAACAAAGCCCTAAGTTGCATTCTAAAAAGGGCCTCTTGATCCAAGCATAAGCGGATTGCTCGATATCCTAAAAATGGATTCATCTCTTGAGGCATTGTCATATAGGGTAATGTTTTGTCCCCACCAATATCCATGGTTCGAACCACGACTTGTTTTGGAGCCATTTTTTCTAAAACGAATTTATAAGCCTTAAATTGTGCTTCTTCACTAGGCATAGTGTCTGAATCCATGTATAAGAATTCAGTACGATATAGACCGATCCCTTCTGCCCCGTTCTTGATAGCCATCTCCAAGTCTTCCGGCCTACCGATATTAGCAGCAAGCTCTACCTTTACTCCATCTTTAGATTGGGTATTTTTATGAATAAGGGCTTGCAACTGCTGGGACTCTTGATCTAATTGGTTAATTTTTGCTTGATAAACTGCCTGCTCATCAAGACTAGGTTTTAATATAAAGTGCCCTGATATAGCATCCACGATCCCGTGTTGACACCCCTTAACCTTAACCATTAAATCTTTTACACCCACGATGGCTGGAATTCCAAGCGACCGAGCCATAATCGCTGAATGAGAGGTCCGACCACCCACTTCAGTTACAAAGGCCTTTACAAAGCGGGGATCTAACTGAGCCGTATCACTTGGCGTTAAATCGTGAGCCACAATGATAGCAGGTTGATTTAATTGCCAAGAACCTTTTGACTGCTTTCCTAGGAGCTGCGCCATCAATCGTTGACTAACATCTCGAATATCCATGGAACGCTCTTTCATATAGTCATTCTCGGACATCGCTTCAAAGCTAGTCAAATAGAAGCGGCACACCTGTTGTAAAGCCGCCTCTGCATTTAGATGTTCATTTAATATTTTGTCATAAATCGCTTGTAAGAACTCTGGATCTTCTAGCATTAACTGGTGTGCATCAAACACCTTTGCTTCTTCTTCACCCATGGTTAAACAAGCTTGAGAGCGCAATTGATCAATCTCTTGTTTAGAAGCTTCAATTGCTTGAAGCAACCGTTCTTTTTCTCGGTCTGGATCCTTCACATAATAAGTATTAAAGCTTAAATCCGCCTTTTCTAAACAATAAAGAGGGGCTAACGCAATCCCATCACTGGCAGCGATCCCCTTCAACTTTTGCGACATTAGTCTGATAATCCTTCTTTTTTCATTGTCTCTTTAACAACAGCCATTGCTTCTTCTTCATCAGAACCTTCTGTAAGAATAGTTACTTCTGATCCCTGACCCACACCTAAAGACATCACTCCCATAATGGATTTAAGGTTAACAGATTTTCCTTTATATTCTAGCGTGATATCTGAAGAAAATTTACTTGCTGCTTGTACTAACAAAGTAGCTGGACGAGCATGAATTCCAGTTTCTGATGTTACAACAAAGTTTTCCTTTTTCATATTTGATCTCTCCTTAATGATATTGCTTCGATGGTAAATCACTTACCTTATGCTAAAGGTAAACGTTGACATAATTATACACAAAAAAATGGTTAAAAGCGATAGAAAATAGATTTTTGTCAAGAACTAAACATAAATAACTCAACTAGTTCATAAAATCTTGAATCCATTTATAAACCATTCGCTCTCCAAAACTACATTTTAGCAATTGTGGTCACTTTAATAGACGACTGCCATGGCTGTAACTGACGATTACTGGTCCTATTAATAAGATTTAAATCTTTCCACATACCACCAGGTCATTGTTATTTATACCATTAGTACGCTCTTTATTACATTAATTGTTTAAGATGAACTTCTGGATGCTTATCTTTAAACCAATTTTCGGCAAACATATTTTCAAAAAGGAATACCGGTTGGTCAAAACGATCTCTAACTAACAAATTGCGTGATGAAGACATTTTCGGATCTAATTCAGCAGGATCAATCCAGCGAGCAATTTTGGAGCCCATATTCTCCATCTCCACTTCAGCATTATATTCATTCTTCAAACGATATTGGAAAACCTCAAACTGCAAAGCCCCGACCGCTCCAATAATATACTCTTCTGTATGATAAGAACGATAGAGTTGGACAGCGCCTTCTTGAACGAGTTGTTGCATTCCTTTATGAAAGGATTTTTGTTTCATCACATTTTTTGGCGATACTTTCATAAATAATTCAGGGGTAAATTGAGGTAAATCCGGAAATTGAACTTCCTGATTACCTGCATAAATGGTATCTCCTATTTGAAGATTGCCTGTATCATAGAGACCAATAATATCTCCTGCATAAGCATCTTGAATCTCTTCACGACTATCTGCCAAAAATTGGGTTGTATGAGCCATCCTTAAAGTCTTACCCGTTCGTTGAAGAGTCACGTTCATACCCTTTTCGAATTTGCCTGAAATAATTCGCACAAATGCAATTCGGTCTCGGTGAGCCGGATTCATGTTCGCTTGAATCTTAAAAATAAAACCAGTTAGGTTCTTTTGAACCGGATCTATAACCTCACCAGTTACCGTCTCAACAGCTGCTGGACTAGGTGCTAAATCCACAAATGCATCTAAAAAGGTCTGTACTCCAAATCCTGTCAAAGCTGACCCAAAGAAGACTGGTGTTAATTTTCCACAATTAACTTTTTCTCGATCAAACTGATTCCCGGCTTCATGTAATAAATCGGCTTCTTCAATCGCTTGACTATAAATGGAAGACTTAGTGAAATCATATTGACCTTGAAGCAGCATTGGATCCGCTAAATCTATTAACTCATCTTCATCCTGCGAGTGCCGAATTTCTAAACGCTGATTATATAAATTATAAAGACCTAACAAAGTCTTACCCATACCCATCGGCCAGTTCATAGCATAGGCATCAATACCTAGGACTTCTTCTAATTCAGAAACTAAATCTAGAGGTTCTCGCCCATCTCGGTCTAACTTATTCATAAAGGTAAAAATAGGAATACCTCTTTTGGAAACCACTTCAAAGAGTTTTTTAGTTTGAGGTTCAATACCCTTGCCTGTATCCACCACCATCACACAAGCATCCACTGCCATCAAGGTCCGATAGGTATCTTCCGAAAAATCTTCGTGACCAGGCGTGTCTACGATATTAATCTGGTACCCATCATAGTCTACCTGCATTACCGAAGATGTAACAGAGATCCCTCTTTGCTTTTCGATCTCCATCCAATCTGATTTGGCAAATTTGTTCGATTTTTTCCCTTTAGCTTTGACAGTCCCAGCCTCTCGAATTGCTCCTGAGTATAGCAGAAGATGTTCTGTAATGGTTGTTTTACCAGCATCCGGGTGAGAAATAATCGCAAATGTCCGCCGACGTTTAACTTCTTTGTTCAAGTTTTCTTCCATTTATAACTCCTCAAAATAAATTCTTTTTCATATAGTCAAATAAGAAAGCTGGACAAAGCCAGCTTTCATTTCAATCTATTTTTTTCAACTAGCCTTGCTTAAAGTGCAAAAGCTTATCATCCTCTTGCTTTAAATGCTCTGTTTCATTCTTGATCACTTCTTGCACTAATCGTTGCAAGGTCGCTTTTTCATCTTGAGTCAAAGGATCTTTATTCGGTCGAACTTCCTTTGTAATTACGCTTAAACGATCCTCTTCTCGATAGTAATCCACTTGGTTAAGAAAACGATCAATCTGCTTATCTGGATAAACACGTTCAAAATCCTGTGCTTTAAGATATTGAACTTGCTCTTCCATCATCTCGATCATTTGTGACTGCATTGTCTTTAAACGGTCTTTAAGGTCTAATCCTGTGTCAGCCAATTCCTGACTATAATGCGCCAGATTTTCCTTAAATTGAATAACCTGTTCATTGGTACGTTCTAGAAGTTGATCGGCTTGTTCTTGAGAATGACTAATAATCTCGTTCCCCGTTTTACGCGCATCTACCAAACCATCTTTTAGAGCAGCCTCGATCGATTGATAATAGGATAAGTCTTTTTCAAGGGTTTGAATTTTCTGCTGCATTTGAAGCAATTGGTTTTCAAGTTCTTTTATTTTCTGATCCCTATGTTCAACTAATTGACTAACTTGTTGACGGTTATAGCCAAAAAGAGCCGTCGAAATTTCAGAAATTTTATCCACCTTGCCACCCCATTATTCTTAATATCCAATCTATCCTACCAAAAATAACCGAGCTTGAACAGACTTTTCCTCATTTAAGCCATAGAACTTTCTAGATAATGACGAATTAATTCGTAAGTCGCATTCACTGAAGTCGCATGTGTACGTTCAAAAGCATGGCTCGCATCAATACCTGCCCCGAATAACCCGTGCTTAACATCATGGCCAGAGAACATGGCACCAGATGCATCACTTTGATAAAGTGGATAAATATCAATCTTATAGGGAATCTCATTTTCTTGACATAAGGACACCAATTGATTACGAAGGCCGACATGATAAGGGCCAGAAGCATCTTTAGCACAGATCGAAACAGTGTACTCATCAGAAGTCTGATCATCACCTAGCGCTCCCATATCCACCGCAATATACTCTTCAACTCGGGAATCAATATTCGAATTGCCACCATATCCAATTTCTTCATTGTTGGAAATATAAAAATGTGTCGTATGAGCCAAGGATAATTCACCTTTTTGAATGGCTTCCATCGCTTCAATTAATAAAGCAACACTTACTTTGTCATCTAAATGCCGTGATTTTAAAAATCCAGAATCTGTTATTTCAGCTCGAGGATCTAAAGAAATGAAATCTCCCACTTGAACTCCTAATTCAGCAACATCTTCCGGTGAAAAAACAGGATAATCTAGACGAACTTCCATATTCGTTTGGTTACGTTCTGCAGTGCGAGCATCGCGATAAACGTGGACTGAAGTTTGATGCATCAAAATGGTGCCAGAATAGGTTTTGCCAGTTTGAGCCGCATGCACTAGGCAGTATACACCTTCAATGGCGTTATACATGTAGCCTCCAATCAAATCTAACTTCAACCGTCCGTCTGGCTTAATCGCACGGACCATAGCCCCTAAAGTATCAACGTGGGCCGTCATAAAACGATGACGCTCGGTATCTTTTCCTTCTAAAGTAACTAATAAACCACCCTTATGCGTTGATTGAGCTTGAATCCCTTTATCTGCTAGATCTTTTTGAATATGATCTAAAATATCTTGAGCATAACCGGTAGGTGAAGGAATTTGAGTGAGTGCTTTCACTCGTTCGAGACGTTCTCTTGTTTTTGCATCTAATTGATAATTTAAATCTACTACCATTTAATCACTCCTTGATTTGTAATCGCTTAATACCACTATACAAAGGATTTAAAAGAAATTCAATGACTTTTCAAATCCTTATTGTTTTTTCATTTTAAAGATAACTTAGGAATAAACTAGCAATCGTAAAATAAATAAAAACTGACGTTAAGTCACTCAAAGTAGAAATAAAAGGTCCTGATGCGACCGCAGGGTCAAAGCCAAACTTAAGCATCACCTTTGGAATTAGAGCCCCTGCAATATTGGCTACAACAATCGCACAGGCCATTGCCACCCCAATAATCACGCCTAATAATAGATTCTGTTTCCAAATACCTGCTACTAAAGCAATCGTTAACCCCATCACAATACCTGTAATCACTCCCGTTAACATCTCAAAGCCAAAAGACTCAAAGAATGGATCATCCTCACTGCGATTCGTTAACTTACGAACCGCAACTGCTAAAGATTGTGTCCCGGCATTACCTGCCGTTCCTGTTATTAGCGTCACAAAAATAGATAAAACAGGGGCTATTGAAATCAAACCTTCAAATTGACTGATTAACGAAGCGGTCCCCATTCCCAAGAACAATAGGGTGATTAACCAAGGCAAACGACTCTTAGAAGCAGACAATGGACTTTTATGGGTTTCATTAACATCAACTGCTGCCAAACCGGAATAATCACTATCCGCCTCTTCTTGCATAACATCTAGTACATCATCTACAGTAATAATACCCAATAATTTATGGTCAAATCCCACAACCGGTAAAGCTAATAGATTATAGTCGCGTACCATTTTAGCAACTTCCAACTTATCATCTGACACTTGAACCGAAATAACCCGTGTATTTTCAATCTCCTTAATCGGTGTCAAATCTTCCTTGAGAATTAAATCTCTCAATGAAATAACACCTTTTAATATACGATCTTCGTCTACCACATAAGCATAGTAGATAGTTTCTGCATCAACAGCACAGGTCTTAATATAGTCATAGGCTTCCTTGACCGTAAAGTTCTCTTGAACCATCACTAATTCGGTAGTCATAATTGAACCGGCACTATCCTCAATATAATTCATCAATTGAGATAACTCACTAGCCGCCTCCTTAGGCATCAAATGAAGAAAAATAGCGATTTTATCGCGGTCCTCAATATGATTCAAAACATCCACTGCATTATCGGCATACATCTTTGCTAAGACAGTAGCAGCATACATGCTTTCCATCTCTAAAAAATATTCCTTACTCAAATCAAAATTTTCATTCTCCATATCATCAAAGATTTCTGCGATTTCGTCTGGAGATAAATATTGATAGACCAAGGCTCTTTCTTGGGCTTCAAAATGGTTGAAAAGCTTAGCCTGATCATAAGTATGTAGGGCTAAGTATTCATTCCTAAAACGCGTCATCTTTTTATGCTGTAATAATTGCTTGAAAATGGCTAAACTGTCTTCAAAACTTCTTTCAAATACTTCCATAACGGTCCTCCTGCTTCTTCTGTCTAGCTAACCAATCTATCATATCTTGGGGTAAAGACTGGTTAAAATGCATGGGTTCTTGGGTAAAAGGGTGAATAAAATGCAGTTCTTTACAATGAAGCGCTTGTCGCATCAACCCTTGATCCATTGGCCCTCCATATAAATCATCACCAATTAAAGGCCCTCCTTCATGAGCTAAATGAACACGGATTTGATGTGTACGCCCCGTGTGCAATCTCAATCTTAAGTGACTCCCTAATTGATAACGGTTTATGGTCCAATATTCCGTCTTGGCTTTCTGCCCTTGAGGATCCACCTTACGGGTAATAATGGAATCGCCACAACGAGCAATGGGTTGATCAATTATCTGATGATCCGGCCAATTCTTACGTGAACTCAAGGCTTCATAAAATTTATAAAATGTCCCTTGTTTTACTTGACGATCCATTAAGGCATGGGCCAAACGATGCTTAGCTACCAACATCAAACCGGTTGTATCACGGTCTAAACGAGTAACAATATGAATCACTTGATCTTGATAATTTTTAGACTGATAATATCCTTTTATTCGATTGGCAATCGATGAATCAGGTGTCTTAACTGAAGGGATTGAGGTGACATTCGCTGGCTTATTAATAACCAACAAATCGCGATCTTCATAAACAATCTCGATGGGAATCGATGAGGCCACAACCGAATCATAACCCTCTTCAACCGGAGCCACTAAACGTAGATGATCGCCTTTTTGAATGAAAAATCGAATCGGCACCTTAACATAATTTAAGTAAATACTGCCTGCGAATTTAACATCACGCATAAAGGCTCGTGGTAATTTTTGTTGATTCAAAAAAGCTTTAATCGTCATCGGCTGATCCTCTTGATAGATCCAATTTAATTCCATGACTTATCTCCTTGAAGGGGTGGCTTATCCACTTGTCGGTGACCAATAAAAGAAGCTTCTACCCGGTCCCAATAGTGTAAATGCTTCGCATAGACAAAATGAACTCGCTCTTGTGCCATTTGCAGGCGTAATCGTTCAATTTGACAATGATCTCTAAACAAATGATCAATACTTAAGAATAAAGGAATATCTGCCTCTTGAGGATAAAGATCTAGCCATTCCTGTTTTGGCAAAATAATCGGCGAAGCCAGAGTTCGGAATAAACGATTATTAACCGATGCCATCTCAGTCATTTGGATCGCCTCGACACAAGGGTGCAACACCGCACCACCTAGAGACTTATTCAATCCTGTCGACCCCGTAGGTGTTGCCACGCAGAGTCCATCGCCTCGAAAAGTCTCAAAAAAGACATCCTTGATCGACACATCACACACCATCGTCTTACCAAACGAACGAAGAGCTACCTCATTTAAAGCCAGACGTCGTTCGATCGTTTGATCTTGAAAATAAAGCTTAACTTCTAATAAAGGATAAGACGTTTCTTTCATACGGTTCTGAACCAAGCTATCAATCATACGATCGAACTCATCAGGTAACCAATCCGTATAAAAGCCCAAATGTCCAGTATGCAAGCCTAAAAATTGAACACGATCCATATGATCTTCATAAGCATGAAAAGCTCCTAAAAGGGTTCCATCCCCACCTATGGATAGAACGTAATCTGGATTTAATAACCCTTCTTGACAAATAAACCCCGCTTGAACTAATTTTTCCTTCACCTTACTCGCTAACTGAATAGAGGCTGTATGGGAATTTCGATAAATAGCTATTTTCTTCATGAATTGCTACCTTCATTTCGTGATTTTGGTAACCGAGGATCCTCTTTTTGAAAACGGCTATCAAAAATCTTATTTGCTTCACGAATTTCTTCACGAATGGCACTCATCTCTTCATCCAAACGAAAGGCAGCTTCAGACGCACGTTGCAAACGGCTTAAAATAGCTTGAGGGTATTGACCATCATACTTATAATTTAGGGAATGCTCAATCGTCGCCCAGAAATTCATCGCCAAAGTCCGAATCTGAACTTCCACAATCACATTCTGAACCTGACCATGTACCCGCTCAATCGGATATTCCAATACCATATGATAAGAACGATAACCCGAAGGTTTATGTTTCTTGATATAATCGCGGATTAAAATCACCTTGAAGTCCGAACGCTCCATTAAGATATCCGCTACTTCGTAGATATCATCTACAAATTGACACATAATTCGGATCCCAGCAATATCCTGCACACCTATCAGAATCTCTTCGGGAGCAATCTGCCGCATATCCATTTTTTCTAAAATACTTTCCTTTGATTTAACACGCCCAGTCACAAACTCAATCGGTGCGTGGCGATCTAAATCGTGGAATTCTTGACGAATATTTTTAAGCTTGACTTTTAATTCAGCCACTGCTTGCGCATAAGGGGCTAAAAAAAGATCCCAATCTTCAATAAAGTCCTCTCGCACGGACAAACCCTCCCTAAACTCATAATCAGATTTATTTTATCATAAGAGAAAGATTTAATAAAAGATTTCAAAAAAGGATTGATTTTTTATCAGCTTGATTAGATAATAGCATAGGTCTACTTATTAGTTTAATTAATATAAAGCATATCATTATTATATATCTCATCTATGTGTTACTATAATGGTGACTTGGAATTCAATAACAAAGGAGGAAATCAAATGAATAAATATCTTATTGATTATCATATCAATGGTCATGCTAAATATTTTGATTTTTATTTATTTGTAAATCCTTTAGGTCGCAAATGTTTCTTTTCTGAACAAGAAATCAGTCGAACTAAAGCGCTCATTTCTTCCAAAGTAGACTTGAATATCCTATGTGTTTGTAATGAATATATTCTCAACGATTTTTTAAGCCGAATCGGTTTGACGAACTGCTCCTTAAAAGTTCGCAATGAAGTTTACCATAAACTTTATCATACCGCATTGGCCATTAAATCTGCTAGCTTACAAGGTAAACAAAAAAGTCGGCATTATTTTCTTTGCTTAGAAAACAATTTAGAAAAAGATATGTCCAAACTTACTCAGGATACACTTTATCAAATTGCAGAACTAGCTAATTTAGATGTAGACCTATTCATTGAAGACTATCAGTCAAAATTAGTCCGTAAATTATACCTTAATGATTTAAAAATTGCACAAAGTATGACTGTTCATAAAACACCTACTCTGGTGGTTTTTGATTCAACAAATGACTTAGGCGGCTATAAAATTGAAGATAACGTTACACTAAAGAGTGCTCTAGAACTCTTAGACCAAATGATGATTTGCCAGTGTGACTGTTCACCGATAAACATCAAATCGACTCATCCTCTATTCATTCTCCATTAAGACCTTTATTCAACCTTTCTAATCGATTGCTTCCCCTTCGAAAATTTTCCTAGGAATTGCGGTCGATTCTTTTTGTTTTAGGACTCGAACAACTAACAAAGCAATGGTATGATAAAGAGTAAACGTTATTTCCTCCCTCAACCTATCTCCAACAAAAAAAGACCGGGAACGATCCCAGTCTTTCAAAAATCGAATTAAGCCAATGCTTTTTTAGCTTCTTCTACTAAAGCTGAAAAAGCTGCTTCATCATTAACTGCTAAATCCGCTAACATCTTACGGTTAACTTCAATACCAGCCTTTTTCAA
This sequence comes from Facklamia hominis CCUG 36813, assembly GCF_000301035.1. GTDB lineage: Bacteria > Bacillota > Bacilli > Lactobacillales > Aerococcaceae > Facklamia > Facklamia hominis. Next base: position 883,772 of record NZ_JH932292.1, read on the forward strand.
ACCATTCATTAAAACAGAATAGCTCAAACCATTTTGGCGTGCCGCTGCATTAATCCGTGTGATCCATAAACGACGGAAGTTCCGTTTGGTTTGACGACGATCACGGTAAGCATACATGTATGACTTCATTACTTGTTGCTTAGCTGTTTTATATAATTTAGATTTTGCGCCATAGTAACCTTTTGCTAATTTAAGGGTACGTTTACGACGTTGACGAGTAACATATCCACCTTTAACACGTGCCATATTTTAGTCCTCCTATTCCTGATTCTATAATGCGTCGATCATTTGCTTGATTCGTTTCATATCTGAAGCAGAAACAAGTCCTGATTTTCTTAATTGACGACGTTGTTTTTTAGTTTTTCCATGGAAACGGTGAGAAGTAAAGGCATGATCTCTTTTCAACTTACCAGAAGCAGTCTTCTTAACACGTTTAGCTAATCCACGGTGAGTTTTTTGTTTTGGCATGGTAATCCTCCTAAATATGTTGATTTTTGATTGTATAATTATTTGCCAGAATCTGTGTTAGGGGCCACTATAGTATACATACTACGCCCTTCCATCTTCGGCTTTGATTCAACAACCGCAATATCTTTGGTATCTTCAATAAAGTCCTCTAGAACATCTCGTCCTAGATCCTTATGAGTGATCGAGCGTCCTCTGAATCGAATGCTCGCTTTCACTTTATCGCCTTTTTCTAAGAATTTGATTGATTGACGCAATTTTGTTTGATAATCGTGGTCATCGATCGAAGGGCTAAACCGTACTTCTTTAACATTAACCGTCTTGGTATTTTTGCGTTGTTCTTTTTCTTTCTTTTGTTGTTCATAGCGATATTTGCCATAATCCATAATCCGAGCCACTGGGGGCTTGGCTTGGGGCGATACTAAGACTAAGTCCAATTCAAACGATTCCGCAATCGTTAGTGCATCTTTTAAAGATTTAATCCCGATTTGGTCTCCATTATCTCCGATAACTCGCAATTCTTTTGCGCGAATTTGATCATTTATCAAGGCTTCTTTAGCGATATGAGTCCACCTCCATTATATTTGATGAGTTTAAGTAAAAACACAAAAAGCCCGTCCAAAGACGCGCTCATTTCTCCATCAAAAAACCTATGATATAGGTTTTATCATGATTAGCCCTACACTTTAGTGCCCGGCGAGAAACAGCTGTCTCTACTTGTTGTCTCAACTTTTAGTATCATATCATAATACTCGGATGAAAGCAAGAACTCTTGAGATCATTTTTTAGTGAAGCTACTTCTATCGCTTTTACTTTTAAACTCTGCTACAATGAGAACGATAAAAAAAGATTGGTGAAGTCGTATGCAGAAAAAACTTTTCAGCCTATTAATAGGGATAATTTTCCTAAGCTCATGTAGTCACACACAAATTACACCTGAACCAGAAGAAAAAAATGAGCAGGAAGACGTTGCCGCCGTAAAACAAACACGTAATATTAAGGAAGAAAAAATGGCCAGCTTTAAAGAAACGATTAATTTAGAAGACGAAAGTTTTGAATTGGATTCTTGGAATTATGACAATTTCGATTCCATGGAAAAAGTCATTAACGAAGTGATTAATCAATATGGATTTTCAAAGAAAAATCTTGGAATCGCCTATTATAATCTGGTGTCTGGTGAAAGTTACTATCTTAATGAGAACAAAGCTATCCATGCTGCTTCTACCAATAAAGTAAGTACTTGTATCTTAATTTCGAACCTTATCAAACAGCATAAGCTTAATTGGACCACCCGCCTCCAGGCAAACCCCTCGCATTTCGAAGAAGGAGCAGGAGATATTACTAACCATCCCCTAAAATCCTCCTACACCGTCGATGATCTAGTGTATAACGCCTTAGTCTATTCCGACAATACCGCTTGGAATATTTTGATTGATTATTATTCTAAACATGTCGGGGATTATTGGACTGCCATTATTAAGCAATCTAAACTCAAAAACCCACCCGAAAGCTTAAAATCGCATCTTAACTATGCCACTCCACGAATGCTGCAAAATTACCTATACCAAGTGGCCACCGAGGATCAACATCAGCGTATCTTAAATTATCTCTTTCTCTCGGAACCCAATGAACGTTTTAAGCTCTTTGTCAAAAATGGAATGGCCACAAAATATGGTCAATACGGGCCCGGCTACCACGATATTGGCATCTACTACGATGGCAAACGTCCTGCTTATATTTTAGTGCTTATGACACGAGATATTGGGACCGTTGACTTATTCATGGGAGAGTTGAATCTAAGGGTCAACCAATACTACCGCTATCAATTAAGCCATTAATTAAGAAAAAAGTTGCTAAAAGAACTCGCTAGCTATTTAATAGTGATGTGACCCCCAAATGTTAGACTTTATTGCGTAACAGCTATCACAAGCTGTTACGCAATTTTTTATGCAACCAAGAGGCTAAGCCTGTATTGCACGGGACTCATCCATCCTAGTTTTTCTTTTATCCTTTGCTCGTTATAATACTTAATGTATCGTTCAATTTCTGTCTTTAATTCTTCATAACTATAGTAAAGTACACCATAATAGATTTCTTGCTTAAGGATACCAAAGAAGTTTTCCATAACAGAGTTATCATGACAGTTTCCTTTGCGTGACATACTTTGGAAAATCTGGTTTTCTTTAAGGCGATGAGTGTATGCCTTCATCTGATATGCCCATCCTTGATCAGAATGAAACGTTCTTCGATATGGGCAATCAGAAGTTATTGCCATAGCCTCTTCTAAGGCATCCATGACGTTCTTAGCTGAAGGTTGTTTATCAATTCCATAGCTTAGGATTTCTCCATTGCACATATCCATAAATGGATCCAAATAAAGCTTGTGCATGGTCATATGTCCTTTAGAATCCACCTCATAGTACTTAAACTCCGTAGTATCTGTTGTAATCTTCTGATGGGGGATGTGTGTGTTAAACCGTCTCTTTATGCGATTAGGTGCAACTTTTCCAATTTTCCCTTTGTAAGAACGATACTTGCGACTCTTGCGGGTGAAGGATGTAACTTGTAATCCTAGCTTCTGCATTATACGTTGAACTTTCTTTTTATTAATGCGATAGCCTTGGTTTCTTAATTCTCCTAACATTCGACGATAGCCATAATCCTTATGACGTTCTCGAATTTCTAGTATCTTTTCCTCGATTTCTTTATCAGGATTTTCTCGATTAATTCGTTTTCGCCAATACATATAGGTTGCCTTAGGCATACCTATATAAGAGAGAAGGTCTTTTAGTTTGAATTCTCTTCGGAGGTTGTTGATGACGAGTGCCGTTCTCTCATTTTTTCCTCGTCCTCTAAACGCAGCCTCCTCAGTCCTTTTAAAAAGGCATTCTCAATTCTTAGCTTAAGCAGTTCATCCTCTAATTTTTTAACATGTTCTGCACTGACATCCACTGTTCTTTCTTCAACTTCCAGAGCCTTAATGTCTATCTTAGATTTATCCATTTTTTTCTTTCGACCTTTCTTGCGTGGTCTCAAAGCATCAAGACCGGCAACGCGAAAACGGCTAACCCAATGACTAATCATACTGGGGTTGGTTATACCTTCTTGAATCGCCAATTCTTGATACGAAATTTCACTTGATAGATATAATTCTACAACAGAAAGCTTTTTCTCGAAAGAATAGTTTGTTCGTTTACGAGAACGCATTAATCCTTTATCTCCCAAAGCCTTGTATGTATTGATCCATTTACGTAGCTGTGAGTTAGAACCCAATCCATATTTTTTAGAAAGATAGTGTGTTCCCCCTTTACCATCCAAATATTCTAAAACAACTTTCTTCTTAAATTCAAAACTATATTTTGCCATAAAAATACCGACCTCCCAATCGTTAGATTTTTTGGTCTAACTTTTGGGGGTCGGTACAAGCTAGCGAGTTCTTTTCAACTTAACTTGTTTGGATTTCTCTCAAAGTTTCATCAGGAACAACTACTGAACATAAAAGCATATAACCCATTTGCACCCAGATAATCGAAACATCCATTAATCCATGAAATAGGCATACTCCTATCAAGCTAATTATTAAACCCAACTCCGGAGTCAACCCCCATTCCTTTAGTTGAAAAACTAGCCCACGGAAAAATGGACCTAAAAAAAGAATAAGCAGCATCATTCCAAAAATACCATAGTTAGCTAAACTATCAATAAGAATTTGATGAGCATGCATTTTAGCTTGGTCAGATACTAAATAGTAAAACTTAACAAAAGTCATGGAACCACGGCCAATTAAAGGGCTGGTTTCAAACAACTTCCAACCCGCTAACCATATTCCATATCGATCCGCAAAACCATGAGCCAAATTAGCAAATCGCGGCAAGAGACTGGGCTTCAAAACAAGTCCCGCAACTAAACCGAATGATGCTACTGCTAAGATCCGAGCTAATTTTGGTTTTAAAGCCAAAACCATCATAACAACACCTAAAAAGACCGTTGGAATCGACCAACGCGATCCCGTTAGGATAAGTGCTATTAAATTCATAAAGATCGCAATATAAGACAAGATTCGCTCAGAAGTACTTCGCGATTTAAAAATTAGATAAATGGCCATCACCAAGACCATCGCAATGAGCAAACCGTAATAATTAGGATTGAAGACCGTGGCTTGAGCTCGCGTCTGCAGATTTTGATATTTAAAAATATACATCAAATCATAGCCTGCTCTTAATACTTGATTTACATAATGACCAAAAGCGTAAAACGCTAATAAAATCGAACCCCAGGTAAATATCTTTAAATTCCATCGATAAAGTCGAGCTGTGACTAGCTGTTTATATATCAAAAAGAAGAGACCAAATGTACCAAAGGCAAGAGGAAGTAGTATTCCTAGATAATTCCGATAATACAGAGCCACTGCGATCGCATAAATCACAAATATCAGCAAATAACGCAACTGACTAATATCTGATATAAGATCTTTCCAGTGACGAATCGTTAAATAAATCGTCGCCATAATTATCACCGGCCCACAAATATAATAAGGCAAGAGAATTGCAAAGGAAGTTAATAAAAATACCTTTTCATCGGTAGATAGACTGGATACGTTCGAAAATAAAGATTTAAGCAAAAAAAATCACTCCCTCATCTCAGCATAGAACATTCCAAGTTCATATTAGTAAAATCTTACCTCAAAGCCCTCTTAATTACTAGTAATTTTCAAAGAGTCTATGACTTTTATTGGCTATCGAACTTAGTTGAGGTATAATGATCACGATTGACTTTATTATACAAGGAGGAAACCTATGCTTAAACTTCCTAAACTTACCCGAAAATTAGTCATCCATCTCAGTCTCTGCTGTCTAGCTGGTTCACTAATTACACTTCCTAACCAGATTAATGCTCAAGTTAACCAATTGAGTAAAACCCCTCATTTTTCCTGGTCTAAAGAACAATTTCAAAACATTGATCCAATAGTTATGCCAGACAATTACCCCAATGATTTATTAGAAAAATTTGATCAAGAACTTGAGGCTCGTTCTTATGCTGTCATTGATGAGGAAACCCATCATATTCTTGCTCAAAAAGAAGGCAATATTCCTTATCCTATTGCTTCCATGTCAAAAGTTATTTCTACTTATTTAGTCTTCAAGGCCATCAAAGAAGGTCGCTTGAGTATGGATGAGGAAATTCAAGCCCCTGAAGAGATTACTTCTGTCCTATCTGATGATCCTGAATTATCAAGTACAGGACTTGTTGGTGGTGTTTCTTATTCTGTTAAAGACCTACTCCATGGTGTCATTATGAAGTCAGGAAATGATGCAACTTCTGTCTTAATGTGGCATATTTATGGTTCCGAGCAAGAGGGTACCCAAGCTATTATTGATCAGCTTAAAGAGTGGGGAATGCGCGACTTTGCCTTTTATACAGTATCTGGTCTTCCCAATAGTCTAGTCCCTGAGTCTTGGCGACTACCTGGTTCCGATAAAACCAATGAAAATGTCATGTCTGCCCAAGATGTTGCCCTCATGGCTCAGTATACTGTGGAAGAATTCCCTGAGATATTAGAGATTTCTCAAAAGCAACAATACGTTTTCAAAGAGGGGACGGATTACGAACAGATATTCTACACGACCAACAAACTATTACCTGGTCAAGAATATGGACGCGAAGGTATCACAGGTCTTAAATCTGGATCAACCGATGCTGCCGGCTTGAATTTTGTAGCCACTGGGCAAGAAAATGGTCGAAAAATAATTGCAGTCTCTATGGGCAATATGATGCGCGAAGATGGTAGCTTTTCTAGCCCTTACCAAGAGATCTATACTCTATTAGATGCTTTAGCCCAATACCCAGATCTTTATAAAAACGATCAGCTGCCTTCCAATAAACATCTAAGTCTTGCTGACCAGGAAGCACTCGAAGCATCAATCCAAGGTTCACTAGACCAAGCTAATCCAAACAAAGCCAATAAAGAAAAATCGACGAATAATTATACAAATCATCGCGACAATGCCATCACCAATTTCTTTAAAAAGATATTCCCCTTCTAAATCGGTGGCTCCTCAATCAAATTGAACCCTACAATTTAACAAGATTTATAATTTTCATGCAATTTATGAGAAATCTAAGTGAAAACACTAGAAATAATCTTGAGTTATTAGACGGTTGATAAATTAATAAGCAGTCAACTAAACAAGCAAGGGATATATTAATGTATAAAAATATTTTAATATACTTTAACGTGTCTTGAGAAAGATCGCTCAAAAATCATATTACAAAAAAGCGAGAAATGGGCTAGCCCGTTTCTCGCTTTTGATATATTTATTCTTTAATACGACTCTTATTGGCAATATCGGCTTTAATATGCTCAATAAAACTTTCTAAAGACATTGCCTGTGTCTCTTCATGACCATATCGGCGAACATTCACCTTACCAGATTCCACTTCCTTATCTCCAATTACTAATTGATAAGGTACCTTTTGCGTTTGAGCTTGGCGAATCTTGTAACCTAATTTTTCATTACGAAGGTCCATTTCAACCCGAATACCTTGTGCTTGTAATTGGTGATACATAGCCTCAACATGATCTCCATGTGCTTCGAGATTCACTGGAATTAATACCACTTGCTCAGGTGCTAACCAAGTTGGGAAAGCGCCTTTATATTCCTCAATCAGATAGGCAACAAAACGCTCCATTGTCGATACCACTCCACGATGAATAACCACAGGACGATGGGTATTTTGTCCATCTTCACCTACATAGGTTAAATCAAATCGCTCCGGTAATAAGAAGTCCAATTGAACCGTAGACATCGTTTCTTCAAGCCCCATAGCTGTCTTAAACTGAACATCTAGCTTAGGTCCGTAGAAAGCTGCTTCTCCCTCCGCTTCGAAATACTCTAATCCTAACTCATCCATCGCTTCTTTTAACATAGCTTGAGCTTTTTCCCACATCTCATCATCATCAAAGTATTTCTTTGTATCTTTAGGATCACGGTAGGATAAACGATAACGATAATCGGTAATCCCAAAATCACGATAAACTTCTTGAATTAAATTTAAGACCCGTGTGAATTCTTCTTTAATCTGATCGGGTCGCACAAAAATATGAGAATCATTGAGTGTCATTTCACGAACTCGTTGAAGACCTGATAAAGCACCTGATTTTTCATAACGATGCATCATACCAAGCTCTGCAATGCGAATTGGTAATTCACGGTATGAATGAATATCATCTTTATAAATCAACATATGATGCGGACAGTTCATAGGTCTTAAAACAAGCATTTCCCCATCTCCCATGTCCATTGGTGGGAACATGTCCTCTTGATAATGGTCCCAGTGACCAGATGTCTTATACAAGTCCACTTTAGCCATTACTGGGGTATAAACATGCTGATAACCTAGTTCAATTTCCTTATCTTGAATATAGCGTTCTACCACTCGACGAATGGTTGCTCCTTTAGGAAGCCAGAATGGCAAGCCTGAGCCTGCTTCTTGACTCAGCATAAAAAGTCCCAATTCTTTACCCAGTTTACGGTGATCCCTTTCCTTCGCTTCTTCTCGTTGTTTTAAGAAAGCATCTAGATCTGCTTGCTTAAAGAAAGCTGTTCCATAAACCCGTTGCATCATCTTATTATCAGAATTTCCACGCCAATAGGCCCCCGCTAAGGACAAGAGCTTAAAGACTTTAATCTTACCTGTTGAAGGAACATGTCCCCCTCGACAAAGATCCGTAAACTCTCCTTGTGAGTATACTGTAATCACTTCATCCTCTGGTAAATCATGAATTAATTCTAATTTATAAGGATCGTTTTTGAAAATTTCTAAAGCTTCTTCACGACTCACTTCTCTGCCTTCAATCGGGTAATTTTCTGCCACAATCTTCTTCATCTCTGCTTCGATTTTCGGTAGATCCTCATCGGTTAAGGGAATTTCTTTATCCGTATCATAGTAAAAGCCATTTTCAATGGCAGGACCTACCCCAAAATGAATACCAGGATATAAACGCGTCAAAGCTTGCGCCATCAAATGAGCCGCTGAATGTCTTAATACTGCGAGGGCTTCCGGACTTTTATCAGTTAATAGCTCCACCTGTCCGTCCTCTACAATTGGGTGATTGTGATCAATAATTTGACCATTCAGTTTAGCAGCTAAGGTGGCTTTAGCTAAGGACTTAGAAATGGACTCTGCAATTAAATCAGGGGTAACACCGGATTCATACTCCCTAACCGAGCCATCCGGTAAAGTAATCTTAATAAGTGACATATATTTTCCTCCTCTATCATAAAAAAAATCCCATTGGTTACTATATAACCAATGGGACGTCTAATTACGTGGTTCCACCCAATTTCATTACCAAATTGGTAATCTCAAAAGAGTTTAACGGCTCTACCGTCTCGACTTACCTATCTAATTTTCAGTCGAAAAAAATGAAAAGAGGTAATAAGATCTATCAATGGGACTTTTCATCAACCAGTCGCTTTCTAAAATTGAGAGAGACCTCATTTTGGCTTTTCATAGAGTCAAATGACTTCTAGATTCATTAAAGCACGATTAAGTCAAGATTGCAAGGATTAATTTAATTTTCCTTATTCATCCGCAGAAAAAACTTCACTTGGCAAAACACGAATAACTATTTATAGACAATCCATTATTTGCCCAATTGGCTAGTCTTCACACAAGCGACAAAATTAACAAAAATTCCCAACACCATTGGAAAAGCTAAGGCCACTTGTTTTTCTTTGAAATAATATAGGGCTAAAATAACGATTTGAATGAATAAAGCAATGACTAACAAAGTTGTAATATACCTTATATCTATCTGTATTTTTTCTTCGTCAATTTTGTGTCGATTATTCATAAGCTCCTCCTAATCTCGACCCTGTAAGCGTCGATTTTCTCCATCAAGGTAAAATTCTTTCGCTAAATATCGCACTCGTTGCATTAAACGCTTCGCCTTAACCGGTTCATCAGCCTCCCGAGTGGAAGCCAAATGTTGTTCCAATTCATCCATTGAAAAGTTTGACGTGAAGAAAGTCGGTAAAGATTCCTTCATCCGAGACTCTAGAATGACGGATAAAATATCATCCCTTAGCCAGGCAGAATTTGATTCTGCACCCACATCATCTAAAATAAGCACCGATACCCTTTGCAGCTTCTTAAGTTCATTATATACACCGTTATTTGACTTAATTAAAGCCTTCATTTCATTGGTCAAAGTTGGATAGTGCACCATTGTTACGTCAATATTTAAATAGACCAATGCATTGGCTAAGGCTCCTAATAAATAGGTCTTTCCCACACCAAAAGGACCCGTTAAATACATCCCTCTAGCTAAATGCATATCGTCTTGTACTTGACCCAAGAAATCAGTCACCGCTTCTAAAACTAGTCGTCTTTGCGGACTATTTATATCATATTTATCAAGTGACGCCTCCTGCACATCGCGTGACATCATTCGATTATCAATCAAGGATTTTTTGTAGAGCTGGCTTTGCCGTTCTTGATAGGCCCGTGTCGGCTCATAAGTAATATCAATATACCCTGCGTTCAAAAATAATTTAGGTTGAAACCCAGGGTTTTGACCCGGCTTTCCTGCAGCAAGTGCCTCACATTCTAACTTATATTCATTTAATTTCGACAAACTATTAACGATCATTTGAGTTGTTATCTCTTCTGGGTGTTCATTCAAAAACCGTTGAATGGGTTCAAAAGAAAGCAAAGATTGAAAAATCGCTTGACTCGATCCAGCTTGAGGCAAATTCTTCAACACCTGATCCATTACCTGTCCAATATTTTGCATCTATCTCCCCTCCTTTTTTAAAATCGCCTGTAGGCGCTGCCGAATCTCATCTTCTGATAGTTCAACCCCCGAATTCGTTTGCTTATCGGTCGATGGTGACTCTTCACTTCCATGCTTGTTAGGATCTGATGTAGCTAACCATGAAGGGAGTTTTTCCTGACGCTTAGACCGCCTTGAGTACTTATTAAATTTAGCAGTTCTAAAGTCATTTTTTGCTTTGTCTTTCTTCTTTTCCTGCGCTTTATGCAAGTAATCTAAAGTCTGGGCAGGATCCTTAAGACCAGCTTGTTGCCATTCATTAGCGATGCGATCAGACCACCCCTTCTCAAAGGTTGCCTTTTTCTCTAATGCAATCAGATAATAAATCAGCATATTAATCACGCCATTAGACAGCGAAGAATTTTTTTGCAATTCTTTAACAAAATGATATTCAGAAGACGTCGCAAAGCCTCCTGCTGCTACTTTTACCCTTTGTAAAAATTCTTTTGGACTTAAACTTTGACAAAGAGTAACGATCTCCAATTCTTTATCTGAGAAATGAGGATAATTCGTTTTTAGCTGGGGATCAATAACCAAAGGTTGATCTTGAATAGTCAATTCTGGTTTTTTCCGCTCTTGCTTAAAGAAAACCTGCTTTTGTGCATATGTTTTTAAATCCACCAAGTTAATATGTCCTGAAATAGGATTTTGAGCTAAATAAGTTACCTGAGCCATCGCTGCTTCATCTAGTTGATAGAACTGACTCAAACTAGCTATTTGTAATAAAACAGCCTGAGTTAAATGATCCATGTTCATCGACTTGGTAGACAAAATCTGTAAATACAAATCAAAGTTAAAGGATAGATCTTGTAAACTCAAAGGATCTATCTGCAAACCTGATCGATCTTTAAAATCTAAGCCTTGAACAGCTTCTTGTATCTCTCCTAACCGATTACTTTGATTCCCCACGTGATAAACCGAGGAAAAATCAAGGGTCATGGGACGCCAACTGTCTTCTAAATCACTTTGGTTAATCCACTGTTTGATCAGATTGAAGTAAGCCTGATCCCCAATCTGGTTAAACAAAGCCAGAGAAAGTTGAGGATCCTTAAAAAAACGTTCAGAAGACAAAGGCCATTTCAATTCATAAATAATGGTTTGCCGATCATGGTTCGAATGAGAAGATTGATCTCGATATGTCTCTAGCAAGCCTGCTCCTTCAAGGTTTACTCGTGCTTGATTGAAATCCTTAATCCCCACATTCATTTGACTGATTAACACTGCATGCAATTGACGCGTCGACCAATTAAGCGCCTCTAAGGGTTGATTCGCTAAGGTCAAATACAGACTCAAAGCTAGTCCTCCCATAAAAGGTTGATATAGCTGTGTTAACACTTGCAATTGGCTTGGCCCTAACTGATTTTGAGTCTTTACCCGATAAGCTTGATATGGATTAATCATTCATCTTCATCCTTCACAGGTTCTACAGGCGTTGTCGGGCTCTCCGTCTTTTTAGTATCTAAGGCTTCGAGTTCCTTAATGAACATCTCCTTCGATTGAAACTTACGATAGACAGAAGCAAATCGAATATAGGCCACTTCATCTAACTCTAACAATAAAGGCATCACATATTCACCGATTTGCTTACTTTCAATTTCTGATTGATTCTGTTCAATAATTTGTGTCTCAACTTGATTTACTAAGTCTTCCATCTGTTGACCCGTAATTGGTCGTTTTTCGGCCGACCGAACGATCCCTCTTAATAATTTATCGCGATTAAATTCCTCGCGCATCCCATCACGTTTAATCACTAATATTGGTCGTCGTTCAATACGTTCATAGGTATTAAAACGATAGCCACAAGCTAAACATTCACGACGGCGACGAATAGCATTCGCGGAGTCATCTGGTCTTGAATCAATCACTTTCAGCTGCGATTGATGACATTTTGGGCATTCCATCAAAGCCCCCCTCTCTACTAACCCTTATAGAATCTATTATAACTTATTTATAAGCCCTTGTAAGGCTTGATTGACTTGATTTTTCATTTCTAAATAGCCATTTTGATTATTAATAACTCGGTCAGCTAACTGGCGCTTTTTTTCTAAGGGCCATTGACTATCGATTCGACTTTTGGCCTCCTGATAGGAATAGCCATTCCTCTTCATCAATCGTTCTAATTGACTCGCTTCATCCAACCAAACTAACCACACTTCATCATATAATTCTAATCGTCCGGATTCGTACAACAAAGGAACTTCCAAAAAACACAACTCTGCTTGAACTTCTGCCAACATTGCTTGCAGTCGTTCAAAAATATGCGGGTGCGTTAATTGGTTCAAAGTTTCCAAGGAGTTAGGATCACTAAATACGATTGAGGCTAATTGCCTCCGGTCAAGTTGACCACGATCGTCCACAATTCTATCACCAAAAGTATGACTTAAGGTCTCTAATAAAGGAGCTTGATTCATCAAGTCATGCGCAACCTGATCGCTATCAATAACGTGATAGCCAAGTTGTCTAAGGTAGGCCGCTACTGTGGATTTTCCTGATGCGATTCCACCTGTTATTCCAATAACGTAGGGCATTAATTTACTTCCCCCAATCTTTGACAATGCGGACAAAAATGAGTTCCTCTCTGAGCTAACTTTATTTTCTGAATCTCATGTCCACAACGAAGGCAAGCTTGTCCTTGTCGCTGGTAAACCTTCAACTGATCCTGATAATGTCCAGCCTCGCCTAAGGCATTTCGATAACTTCGAACTGAGGATCCACCAGCTTTTACTGCAGACTGAATCGTCTCAATAATCGCTTGATGCAACTGTATTATTTGATTGTTTCTTAAATCTTTTGCTCGGGTTGCCGGATGAATTCCAGCTTGATATAGACATTCATCAACATAGATGTTCCCTAAGCCAGCCACCAGACGCTGACTCAGTAAAGCCGGCTTAATCATTTGCTGTGACTTAGCTAAAGATTCTATAAAATCCGACAATAAAAAGCAATCCGCCGTGGGCTCTGGCCCTAACTTTTTATTCGCAAAGAATTCGGCCTCTTGACCCAATTCAAGTCGTTCAAAACGTCCAAATTTACGGACATCTTGATAAACCAACAATGATTGATCGGTAAAATAACATTTAAGATGAACATGAGCAGGCAAATCAGCCGAGTTGGCTTGCGGAAAAAAATGGAATTTTCCTTCCATTCTTAGATGAGACACCAAAATACCATCGTCCAAATAAAAGAGTAAGTACTTGCCACGGCGAGACACTTTTTGAATTGTTGAGCCTGCAAGACTAGCTTCAAACCCAGAGACTTCTTCTGGTGTTCTCGCATCAACAATTCGTGGCCATAATACTTGAATTTGTTCAATCGTTCGACCCGTCACTAAACGATCTAACCCTTGCCTAACAGCTTCAACTTCGGGTAATTCAGGCATGGTCTTCCTCCTTTTTAATCTGACGCGGTCTAATCTTTCCGCGATAAATTGAACAAATAATTAATGTAATAACTGAAATTATTGAAATACCCACTCCAAGGATAAGGCCCTTTGGAATAAAAGTTAATTCTACTTGGTGGTTACCCCGACTGATTGGGAAAGCCAATAAGGCATCCCACGCTTTAATAGGTTGAACGCTTTGCCCATCTAGCTTAACTCGCCATCCCTCATCATAAGGAATCGATGTTAATAAATAATCGGAGTGATCAATATGGACTTGACCTGTGACATAATTAGAACCCCAGTCGCTCACCTCTAGTCCCTCAGCTTGATGGGAGTGAATCAAATCCTTAACTCGTTTAGCATCCATACGATATAGTTTCAATTGAGTTAGATCAAATTGGCGATCTGCTTTTAAAGTAATTTTAAAAGATTGTTCAACCCCTTTTGCCCCTGAGGCCACATTGAAAACTTGATCGTTGGTAAATTTTGAACGATAAGCAAAGGATTGATCATTCAAGCTAAGAGTCACCTCATTAAGATAGGTCGATAAACTTCGCGGTATCTTAATAAAATAAGGATCATCTGTTTCAGGAGTGAAATGAAGGCTGATTTCACCGGTTTCACTTCCTTCTTTACGAGTATAGATTTGATGACCTTCAGCTGTCGTTCCAAGATTAACGTCCTGCGTTTGCCAATCAACCGGCACTTCTTCAAAGAAAGGATCAACACTTTGAGTCATCGTTTGAGCAATCAGATTTTGATTCATAATTGGCTGATTATCTAATAAATTTAGACGAACCGTTGCTTCGTTTACCCCATAAGCAATGGGTAAACTATCCGGCACTTGATAAAGGGTAAAGCGATCCGTTTTCCCAATTTCATGATCTTGACTAACTAAATCCAAGCGAGTTACATCTGTCGGAAAAACGTATGTTTGGTCAATGATCGCCTGATCATCCGAATAAAAAGGCTCATTTTGAATCAAATACTTTACGGAAAGCAAAGCATCCGTTAAAGGCGTACCATAGTAATAGATTGCGGCATCGACACCTGAATTTCCTAAACGTTCAAACAGATCGCGAGTCGCCCCCTCTAGAGATGATGAAAAGTTAGTTAAGCCTGGATAATTAAAGGTCATAGGATCATTCTTAGACCGATAAAAAGTCTTGCTAATCCGATAAAAATCATGTTGATCTGGACGGACTTGGTCGACTGCCTGGCCAATTGTGGCCAAAGCATTTTGGAACTTGTAGGCATTATTATGATTAATATCTTCCTGTGAAAAATAGACGTTAGCCCCTAACTCTGAAAAAGTCAATATAAGAACTAGTCCCCATTTTAAAAACTCATTTGAAAAGTAATAAAGACCGACCATCATAATTCCAGCAATCAAAGCAGACAGTTGAATCTGGATCGGCGATAAGAATGAATAATCACCGGCCATGACAATAACCATCACCATAAACCAAGCTCCTAGCCCCGTCATCACTTGCCAATCCTTAACACGACTCCGTTTTAGTCCTTGAAAAGCTAGAATCAGGAGATAGAATATAAGGATCCAAGAGAAACGATAAAAGAAGCCCGCAGGGTTTTGACCCATGTGCCATATTTTACTGGTCCACTCATGACAAATTGATAAGAAAAAGATTAACAGAACGATTGCTGAGCCTGCTTTTTGCTTCCATGATCTTTCTTTTTGTGTAAAATAACAAAACACACCTATTAATCCTAAGGATCCCATATATAGATTAGGTAGGTTAGGCCCCGCTGACCAAGAATCATTGTCAAAAGCCCCTATCATATATTTGGCTAAAATATCTAAAGGATTAATCTGAAAATGCCAATCAAAAACCATTGAAGAGGAAAGTGCTCCTTTAGAAAAAACTAAGTTATAGATATTAGGAATAAGAATGAATCCTGTAAGTCCAATAGCTAATAAAGAAAAAGCTGCTAATTGAAGAATTTTGATCAAAGATTCCCGATAAAAATTAATTTGAGGTTTTTGGACATGCTTAACCCATAAGTAATAAAAAGTATAGATAGCAATAAAAATGCTAATCATATAAGCCATATAGTATTGGATCAAAAAAGTTAGCGCCAAGAAAATGATATATTGTTTGGGATTTTCCCCATCTAAAAAACGTTCTAAACCAACCATCACTAATGGCAGAAGCCATAAAGCATCCATAAAAATAGGGGTCATCTGATAAGAAACGGCAAAACCATTTAAAGCATAGGCTGTAGCAATCGCTATCGTTAAAAAGGGTTTTGTCACTCCCTGATGCCGTTTCATTAAATAATAAGTCATCGATAGAGCCATCGCTCCATAGCGCAACCACACGGAAAAGAAGACCGCATCAATCATTCGTTCAATTGGAAATAGTACGTAAAATAGATTAAAAGGACTTAATAAATAATAGGCCCAAGCCCCTACCATATTTCCTCCTAGAGACTTAGTAAAAGAATAAAATAAGGCTCCCCAATCTCCCGTATGGATAACACGTCTAAGCAAAATATACAGATCAATAAATTGCTGATTAAAGTCAATCGCTAAAAAAGACTTGACGCCAAAAGGGTAGAACCCATTAAAATACCAAGCCAACATCATCACAGCCAAAGTCACAAGAAAAGTACTCAAATAAATTGAAATCTTTTTTTTCATGTTATTTTTCCTCCTCAACATTAGTTTCTTGAATAATGTAATGGGGCCGACGTTTCACTTCATAAAAAATTTTCCCAATATATTCTCCTAAAATCCCAATTGAAACAAGCTGCACTCCACCAAAGAATACAATGGTAAAAATAGTTGTAAAATATCCCGAAACGGTTTGGTCTTTATTCACAAAATACATGACAAACAAATATAATATATACAGAATAAATAAACCAATACAAAATAAACCGAGTCCGAAAATTAAGCGTAACGGCTGATTTGAAAAAGATAAAATACCATCCAAAGCATAATTGAGAGATGATCTAAAAGACCACTTAGTTGTTCCAGCTTCACGCAATTCATTATCATACTCCACCACAGCTTCTTTAAAGCCGATCCATGCAAAAATCCCCTTGGAAAATCGGTTATATTCAGGCATTCTTCGAATAGACTCGACAGCCCGACGTGACAAGAGACGGAAATCCGATACTCCGTCCTTTAAATGCACTTCCATCATATGATTGGCTACTTTATAAAATGAATGGGCAAAAAATGTTGTAATTGCCTTTTCGCCTTTACGGTTACGCTTTGCCGAAACTAAGTCGTATCCTTCCTGGAATTTTTCGAGCATAGGTTGGATCAGATAAGGGGGGTTTTGTAGATCGCCATCCATAATAATTACACAATCACCAGTCATATGGTCTAGCCCGGCTAGTAGTCCAGCTTCTTTCCCAAAATTACGACTAAAGGAATAATAACGAACGCGACTGTCCGCTTGAGCAATCGACCGCATTAAAGGCAAAGTCTGATCATTTGACCCGTCATCAATATACACAAATTCAAAATCGTAGTCCGATAACTGATTGACATAGTCTGATAGCACTTGATGCATTTTTTCAATCATTTCCTCTTCATTATAAAAAGGGACTAATATACTGACTTTCATGGTCTCCTCCTATGCTTCAAAATATATTTTTCGTGACACAAAATTAAAGATCATGACCACGACACCGACTAAAACCTTCGATAACATGACATCAAAATTTAAATAGTCAACAAAGAATGCCAAACCAACCACCGTAATAATCAAACCAACGAGACTCAAAACAAAAAAAGCTATGATTTCTTTGTGACGACTCGCCGCATCAAACTTGGAAATAAAAACAAAACGCATACTCATCGCATAATTATAAAAAGTCGCTAAAATAAAAGCTAGCGTTGCCGCTATGAGATGATTTACTCCCCAAAGATAGTTCAAGACATATAGAATCCCCATATCTAAAAGAGTAGCTGTTCCGCCAACTAATACAAAGCGAAAAATTTGTTTCATTAAATTATTCATAATTTAGCTCCTTACTATCCAATGACTCCATTATATCGTAAAAATTTATATTAAGCATTGCAAGTCTACAATCTAGCTAATGAAGAAATAACTTAAAATATTCATACAATGATCATCAATTGAAGTGAAGCTAACCCATCACTATTCATTCAACTGGGAACTAAATGCGATTCAAAAAAAGAACCAAGCCATTTAAATGGCTTGGTTCTCGATATGGAAATTTCCAATCATATATCTATTTCTGACTTTATAATCGCTCGGTAATTACAACTAATACAAAGTACCAATAGTTAACTTTATTATTTTGGTGAGACAAGGATCTTAACTTGAGACTTATCTTGGGTCAAAGCTTCAAACCCTTGTTCAACGATATCTTCTACTTTAATCTTTTGTGTGACTAATTTATCAGCAGGGAAGTAACCATTCTCCATTAATTCTAAGACCTTAGGGAACACATGACGATAGCCAATAATTCCCTTCATTGTTTTTTCTCCAATCGCAAATTCATTAGGATGGATGCTGGCTTCTTTTTCCCAAATAGAGACAATCATCACTTCACCCGCTTTACGTACACTAGCAAGAGCTTGCTTCAAGACAACAGGTACACCTGTTACTTCATAAGCAACATCAACGCCACCATCCGTTAATTCCATAATCGCTTCAACCATATCTTGGTCAGCTTTTGGACGAACGACAACTGCACCTAATTCTTCTGCTTTTTCTTGGCGTTCCGTTGATAATTCAACTGCATAAATCTTAGAGGCGCCGGCAGCTTTTAGGGCTTCAATCACTAATAAGCCAATCGGACCACATCCAAAAACAACCGCTGTATCACCCGCTTTAATAGCAGATTGACGAACCGCATAAAGAGCAACAGCAGCTGGCTCAGTTAAAGCCGCTTGCTCATAAGATAACCCTTCTGGGATTATGTGTGCTAATTGTTCATCAACCACACAATACTCAGCAAAACCACCATCTGCTGCTAAACCAACAAAATTTAAATCAGGGTCTAGATTATAATCACCAATTAACCCATTGTGTGCAATGATCGGCTCGATCACAACACGATCGCCTACTTTGACACGATCCACCTTGTCTCCTACTTCAACCACTTCCCCACAAAACTCATGTCCTAATGTTACAGGAGCTTTAACTCCTGAAATAGGGTGAGGTTGATCCTGAGGAATGAAAATAGGTCCTGCTAAGTATTCATGCAAATCCGTACCACAAATCCCTGTATATTTAATCGCCAATTTAATTTCTTTTTCTTTCGGACTAGGAACCTCTACTTCTTCAATCCGAACATCTTTCGCACCATACCATCTTGCTGCTTGCATTTTCGCCATGCAACCACTCCTTTCAATGTTATCTCTAGTTTATAAAGCGCGATTACTTGCGTCAAATAATCCGCCTTGAAAATATATTGTAAATATTAATAAAAGTTTTAGTCAGCTCCTATCTTTTGAGATGAAGTCGTTAATTATCGCTCCAATAATCATTTTGTATCTATTAAAAAAAATAATAAATGTCTGACAACTATAATTAGATGAGCTGGATCTCCTTTTTCTAGGATTACTTAACTCGATTTCCTTATATTTATTGACTTTGCTATAATAGGAAAAATAGAAAGGAGTTTGATAATCGATGACGATTACTCTACCTAAAATTGGCCATCTCAATCCCGGCCCATATAATAAAATAACCGATGTCCCCGGCGTTAGAGTGGGCCATGTCACACTCAACGAAGGAGAAATTCAAACAGGGGTCACCGCAATCATCCCTGGTCCAGGTAATGCCTTCTTAAATAAGTTTCCTGCTGCAACCCATGTCATTAACGGCTTTGGAAAGTCAGTCGGCTTAGTTCAAATTGATGAACTGGGCTCACTAGAAAGTCCGATCATTCTATCCAATACTTTTGCCGTCGGAACTTGCCTCAATGCAGCGATTCGTTATAACTTGAATCAAAATCCTTGTATAGCGGATACGACCGGAACCATTAACCAAGTCGTTTTAGAATGCAATGACCAAAAACTTAATAATATCCGCTCAATGCCAATTCAAGAAAAACACGTTTTACAAGCCTTAGAAGAGGCACACTTTGGTTTTCCAGAAGGGGCTGTTGGTGCCGGTCGCGGCATGAAATGTCATGACCTTAAAGGAGGCATTGGATCTGCCTCAAGACAAATCCAGGTCGATGGTAAAAATTATATCCTGGGTGCTCTGTGTTTAACCAACCACGGCAAGTATGAAGATCTGGTCATCAATCATCAACCGATTGGTCAAGAGATTCCGAGACCCCACGATCCATCTAAAGATCAAGGGTCAGTCATCACACTTCTGGCTACCGATTTACCCTTATCAAATCGTCAACTAAAACGGCTGGCCAAACGCGCTGTAGTAGGACTTTCTCAGTCAGGTTCTTTAATCACTAATGGAAGTGGCGAAATCGTTCTCGCCTATTCTACAGCCAATCGCATCCCCCATGAGAGTGGTCAATCCCTACATCAAATAACCGTCTTTGCGGATGACCGGCTTGACCAAGTCTTTCGAGCTGTAAAAGAGTCCGTCGAAGAAGCTGTTATCCATTCTTTGCTTTATGCCGAAAGTGTCACTGGCTATCGTAACTATCATTTAACAAGTTTAGCAGAAATTTTACCGATGGATTATTTTTCAACAACTAAACTCTAAAGGAGCTTATTATGAACGAAACAAAAACACAACTTCCAAAAAAGGACCCTAGCTTTGCTTATGCTAGTCTAGTCTTAGTGACCATCGCCATTATTATGGTCTGTGGCATTCGAATCTTCCAAGCCCCCCTAGCTGTAGTCATGTTTCTATCTTGGCTTATCGTCAATTTCTTCGCTCATTTTTTAGGTTATACCTATCCCGAGCTAGAAACCATTGCCATTGATACTATCCGCAACTCAATCCAAGCGGTCATCATCATGCTAGGAGTTGGCGTCTTAATCTCCGCCTGGATCGCTGCTGGAACTGTACCGACTATCATCTATTATGGTTTATCTTTGATTAACCCCTCCTATTTTCTTGTTGCAACCCTTTTGATCTGTGCATTAACCTCCATGTTCACCGGGACTTCATGGGGAACTATCGGAACAGTGGGCATTGCCCTTTTAGGTATTGGAAATGGCATGGGGATTCATCCTGGTATGGTCGCCGGCGCCTTAATCTCAGGTTCATGGTTTGGAGATAAACTGTCTCCCCTTTCCGATACCACGAATTTTGCCTCCTCTGTAATGGGTGTTCCACTAATGACCCATGTTAAACATATGCTATACACAACCGTCCCTGCCTTGATTGTCTCAGCCATTCTATTTTTAATTCTTGGTTTTGGGGCAGGAACAGCAAATGTGAATACCGATTCAATCAGCACCATCCAAGCAGGTTTACAAGCAAATTATCATATTGGACTTATTTCCCTTATTCCTATGATTGTCGTTATTACACTATTACTCATGCGTCGACCTGCCTCCCAATCAATCCTAATTGGAGGCGCCCTGGGAATCCTATTTGCCATTTTTTATCAAGGATTCGATACGAGCATGGTATTAAAAGCTGCTCTAACAGGCTTTGATTATGACTTTAATAATGACTTTTTATCAAAATTATTAAATCGTGGTGGTATGGACTCAATGACTCGAACCATACAGGCTCTCATCTTCACAACCGGCATGGGAGGAATGTTACGTGAAATGCGAATTCTCAATGTACTCGTTGGAAAAATTTCACATAGAATTAACTCAACCTTCTCATCGATTGCTACAGGAAGCTTTGTTTCTTATCTTGCCATCGCATTAACTGGCTCCCACATGTTTGCGGCCATTATGGTTCAATCCACCGTCCTTGATCTTTTTAAAAAGAATGGTCTTAAACCTGAGAATGCTTCACGAATCTGTGAAGATTGTGGGACGCTTGGTGTCACTTTAATTCCCTATGGCGTCACAGCTCTCTTCATTGTGGATACTCTAAATATCTCATTTAGCCAATATGTCCCTTATGCCTTTTTATGTTATCTCTGCCCTATTTTTGGCCTTTTATGTGGCTTAACAGGCCTTGGGATTGCACGTTATTCCAAAGAAGAAATGTTAAAGCTTAACGAGGAAGGAAACATGTAGAGATCTTAACTATTTCATAGTGCAATTATTCTAAAGCTCTCTATACTAATCATTAATTATTGTCATAAGTGGTGCTAAGTGCCTTTAATCTGTCCGTTTCTCAAAACAATGGTAGAGCTTCGCTTATAAACTGATTAATACTTATTCGACAGTCTTAAATGTTTAACTTATTATAAATAAAACCGTTCAAGTCATTAATTTTAATGACCTGAGCGGTTATTTTAATATTCAGTATAAACAATTCAATCTGCTTCTTGATCCCAAATGCCCTTATGAGGTTCTAAGCCTAGAGATTTTGGAACAAAACTTGGCTTTTTGATTCCTTGAGCACGTTGATCAGTATAATCTTTAACAATTCGAACACCTTGATGTCCCACAAATAATATAGCAATCACATTCGTCCAAGCCATTAGCCCATAACCAATGTCGGCCATTGCCCAAATGACATCTGAAACGACCATGGTGCCGACAAAAATTGATACAAGGAAACAACATTTCAGTCCTACAAAAACTTTAGGATGATCTCCTACAATATAAGCTAAACTACTTTCTGCATAGAGGTAGTAAGCTGTTAAAGCCACAAATGCAAAAATTAATATAGCTAAGGCAACAATCACGTTTCCAATATTTGGGATTGGAATAACGGATTGGATGGCATGGGCGACAAAGGGATTTCCCGCTTGTAAACCAGGCACTCCTTGATGTATGAGCGTTCCATTCGGATGGATCACATTATAAGAATCGGTCACCAAAATCATAAAGGTCGTCGTCGTACAAACAAATAAGGTTCCAATATATACACTTAAACCGCCTAACAATCCTTGTTGGGCTGGATGACTTACCTGAGCAGTTGCCGATGTAATAGCAGAGGTACCAATTCCAATCTCATTAGCATGGACTCCACGACGAATACCCCACTGCAGTGCACTAGCTACTACCGCACCAAAAACTGCTTGCTGGCCAAAGGCTGATTGGAAAATTAAAGAGATTACTTCAGGCATTTTTTGGTAATTCACTACAATCACAATCAAAGATAAAGTAACATAAACCAAACCAGCAATCGGTGACAATTTTTGACTAGTATGACCAATTCGCTTTAATCCGCCAAAAATCACAATACCTAATAACAAAGTAAAAGCGATTGCCAATATAATCACAGGAAGATTAAAAGCATCATGCAAACCTTGAACGATATAAAAGGCTTGAACCCCTGACATCAAAAAGGTCAATGATATGGCAGTAATCAGCGAATAAGCAATGGCGAACCCTTTACCAAGCCTTTTCGATTTGAAGCCTTTAGCCATATAGTTAGCCGGCCCACTCTTGTATTCATTATGAATAACTTGTTTATATGTTTGACCAAGAGTTCCTTCTAAAATAGCTATGGATGATCCAAACAAGGCTAATACCCACAACCAAAATATTGCACCTGGCCCTCCAAAGTAGATTCCCATGGCCATTCCCGCAATATTACCCACACCAATCGTTCGAGCGGCTGTAAAAATAAATGACTGGAATGGTGACAATCCCTCCTCAGATTCGCCTCGCTCTTTCAATAATCGAAACATCTCCTTAAGTTGAGTGAACTGAGGAAATTTCATAATTACCGTATAATAGACACTCACCCCCAATATTAAAAAGATAATTGGCAAGCCCCACAGTAGGCCTGCTATTTGATTAAATAATCCTGACATCTGAGTCATCCTTTCTTAAACAGGTTAGTCGTTTGACCTCATTATTAAAAGTCCATTAATTTTATGAGTTAGCTATAAGACTTTCTAATCATAGCGGAAAATCTTTATCAAGAAAAGACTTTTTTTCATTTTATTCTGCTTTCACAGCCAATCTTGTTTGCTACATACTCATGTTAACCAAAAATATGTGACTAAATCTACTTTACTAACAGCTTTAGACACATTTATTTAACGATTTTTATACCAATGCCAACACCTCTGAAGTTCCTGCATCCATTAAAATAAATCGCTAATCTTGCATCGTCAAATTAAAAACGCTCGCTCTTTTTACCATATCGCTATCTTGAAAAATGACGGAAAAAGCAAGTTTCTAACTTGACCCCTCTCCCAATCGACTCATCAAGTCTAATATGAGATAACCCACCTATATTCAAGAAAATAGATACCATAAAAGGTCGCATTTTCTTCTCCTTTATTCCTCTAAAATTGAACGAATCACACGACAAGGTGACCCATAAGCTAAGACATTAGTTGGAATATCCCTGGTCACTAGGCTACCCGCACCAACCACTGAATTATCTCCAATGGAAACACCATTTAATATCGTGACATTCGCCCCTAACCACACATTCTTCCCGATTTTAACCGGTTGATTATATTGCAACTTTTTCCTTCTTTGTCTTGGATCAATAGGGTGTGAAGCAGTTACTATTGTCACATTGGGTCCAATCATGGTATCATCGCCAATCGTAATCATCGCATCATCCACCAAAGTCAGATTAAAATTACAATATACTCCTTTCCCAAAATAGGTATGTTTCCCCCAGCTTGCATGAACTGGTAATTCAATATAAGATTCTTGACCAAAGGATCCAAATAGCTTCTCACACAAAGCCGTTCTTCGAGTTAAATCTTCAGCCGGCGTTTGATTCAATTGATATAGTAATTGATTGTACTGCCTCTGTTGTTTGATAATATCTGTTTGACCGGGGTCATATAAACGACCATCATTAAAAAAATCATCCACCTGGTTATTCCTCATTTCTACAAATAAATTCTTAAAATATAAAATAAAAAAATATATTAATACTGGATCTTCGTTTATTCACCATGACCTAATTGGTTAATGAATCCTGCACAATCTAATACGTATCCTAGCAATATATCATCAATCTGCTAAGATATAGCCCTCACAAATAGACCATCGTAAGCTGGGCCTAGTATATCTTTTGATCCCCATCGTTTTCATACTTATAAAGCTTCGTTCGTCTAATAGCTGAGTAACAATCTATTTGCTAACTACTTATCCAATTAACTAAATAGCTAAATTAAAAAGCAATCATTGGTATGAGTCTAGATTTCTCTTCTAAGATCGTCTCAACTACCATAGAATCGATCCTATATTGGAGAATTGATACTAGATCATTCAATGGTACCACTTATATAAAAATCATCAAACACCCCTCAATTTACAAAAATATGATGAAAACGTCACTAAACTAAGTTTAACAGTCTATAAGCGCTTATCAATATGTTTTTCAATTTATCAGTGCATGATTTCTTAAAAAACATTTTCGTAAATTTCAAGTATAAGTTAGCCACCTGGTTAACGTTCTATCTAAAGCTATTCCACTCTTTTAGTGACGGCTTGACAATGAGCTGAGGCATGGTAGTTTGGCTCACAGGTTTTGAGTCAACCCCCTAACACGAAAACCATGCAGAGGGAGGCTCGTTGTCAAGCCGGAACGAGTGCTAGAGATCGTCTTTCTTTATGTAAACAGCGTACAAAGACTTCATAAGGGGTCTCATAGTCTAAAATTTTGCGCGGATAGTTGTTCATCCATTGTTGGATTCGGAGACAATCCGCTTCTGTTATATCTTTCATTGATGTTTCTTTGGGTAAGAAGCGTCGAATGAATCCATGTTGATTTTCACTGGTCCCTCTTTCCCAAGAAGCATAAGGATGGGCAAAGTAGACCGCTATTTGTTCAGCCACCGCTTGACTTAACGTCGCAAACTCTAAGCCATTATCAGCTGTCATACTCTTGAAGAGTAACGATAAATGATCGCCTGCGAGTCCTTGTAACTTTCTTAGGGCGACCTCCACCGCTTGTGCAGTCTTATTCTTTATCTTTAGAATGACTTCAAATCGACTGAATCGTTCAGCTAAGGTTAACAAGACGGGTTCATCTTTACCTTTCTTGCCAATGACCGTATCAATTTCCCAGTGGCCAAAAGTATTCCGCTTATTGATTTCCTCAGGGCGCTCGTCGATGGAAGTTCCCAAGACTTTCTTATGGGGGCGGGTCTTCGGTACTCTCGCTTTGGTATTACGACGAAGTTTTTCAAATAAATCAATATTTCGCGTCTTCATAATCTGACAATCAATCCAATAATAGAGGGTGGTGGTACAAGGAATGAGTCGAGGGTCGATATCAAGGACTTCTTTGGCTCGGTGGACGACGACATCAGGCGACCATTTATCTTCTAACATCCGCTGATCGGCCCAATCGATAAAGTCACTTGAGTAGGACCAGAGAGGTTTGCGCCCACAATTTTGACGCTGATGCTCATAATTTTCTTGGCCGACTTCAGCGACATACTTAGAATAGTACCATTTATAAACCTTGCCGTTTTGCTTTTGTTGTCGGATTTGTTTAATGGTACCGCGTTTAATTTCGTTATGGATTGTCTGTGGCGACCGTCCGAGTATGCGAGCAATGGCTCGATTAGAATGGTCTTGTTCTTTCAAAAGCTCAATTTGGCTCCGTTCTTTGAACGATAAGTGTTTTGATTTCCGATCAGATGTGGTAGAGTGTGTTTGCGTCATGTAAATTCATTCTCCTTATATTTTTTGTGTGGTAGCTAAAATATAACATGAATTTACATGGCTTTTTTATTTTTTATGGTGGCTAAGTTGATTATAAAATCCGCCTAAAAAACATTTTAATAACTACCCTAATATAAAAACAAGTACAAAAAAACCCAGAAAAATCTGGGTTTTTGCTAATCGATTAAATTAGATATTGTTCTATAGCTGTTTACCAAAGAAGGCCAAAGCATCTTCTGAGCGAATCATCTGACCATGTTCTTGCAGAACCGCTATAGTCACATAGACGGCCTCTCCATATTCAAATAAATTCAAAAGCCGATTCGCTTGACTTTCATCTTTTACAAATTCTTCTAAACCATATAGAACAAGGTAATAATTATCACCCATATGATACAGATCACTTTCAACTTCGGTAAGAGGGAGCTCTCTAGCCAATTTTAAGAAGTCCTCTAAGGATGAAAATTGAACCACTTCATATTCAATCGTCTCATCTTCGGGAGTCACTTCATCCGACTCATTAGCCGACTTACTTGGAATAGCTTCTAGAATTTGTTGAAGAATTCTTTTGTCCACATAAGAGTTTGGAGCTTCCATTAGATCTTCCGTTTCCTCTTGCCCTTCCTTATGAAGACGTTCTTGCCTTGCTCTTAGACGACGACTTAGTTCATCATCCCATACCTTATCTAAGTCTTCCACATTCGCCCGACTTATATATAATTCCAAGCCTTGACTATTAGGAATCACTTGGAAAGTTACCGCATCACTATCATTAAAGTGTCGATCCACATCAACTTCCTCAAGGATGGAATAAAAGAACTTTTCAATTTGAGCTTGATCTCCAATTAAATCTAAAAAGTTAATCCCTCTATCTAATAAATCCTCTGTCTTGATAATCACCTTAATCAGATTATCATTGATATGTTCCATTTCCAAAATGTGTCACCTCCACTTACTTTCATTATACTATTATTTGAATCACTTACCAATAAAATCACTAAAGTGTTGTTATCATAGCAAAATTTAACCCTGTTTTCAAGCTCAGGCCTAATGAGTAAAAAAAACAAGCAACGACAGTCACTTGTTCTTCTACATATTATGGATGCATAATTATTCATTGACTAAGGCTCGTGCTCTTTCTAATTCACGTGCCCTAACTTCTCGCGGTAAAAACCGACGAATTTCGTCGTCATTATAACCAATTTGAAGACGTTTATCATCAATAATAATTGGGCGTCTAAGTAAGCCTGGGTTTTCTTGAATCAATGAATAAAATTGGTTCAAGGGAAGCTCAGAAATTTTGACATCTAAGTTTGAATAAGCCTTGGAACGAGTAGAAACAATATCTTCCGTCCCTTCCTCGGTCATTCTTAGAATATTCTTTAATTCATCACGAGTTATAGGTTCTGTAAAAATATTACGTTCTTCAAATGGAATACCGTGCTCTTCTAACCACGCACGGGCCTTTCTACATGACGTACAACTGGGAGTGACATACAATGTTACCATGGAATAACTTCCTTTCTTTTAATGAACATGTTTCGCTCACGAATTTCGGTCACGTATATATTTAAGTTGTTAAGTTAAACACAACGCTTCAGAAGACCAAAAATAAGATAACGATTCTAAATTAGTCTTCCTATGTCTAAATATTACAATAAAAATCATTAAATTACAATGATCATTTGATTTTAAGTGTAAATTTCATAGAATCTTCATGATCAAACGTTTTTTCTTTTAGCTATTCTACTAAAAATAGCTTATAATAAGATTATGATAAGAAGTATGTAAGAAAGAGGTATCCACATGAAAGAACGTATTTTTTCTGGGGTTCAACCTTCAGGAATTCCAACTCTGGGTAATTATATAGGCGCAATGAAATCTTTTGTAGATCTACAAGACCAATATGACGCCATTTACTGTGTTGTTAATCAACACGCCATTACCGTTAACCAAGATCCTGAAACACTTAGACAGCGGACCAAACAACTCGCTGCCTTATATCTTGCTATTGGTATTGATCCCCAAAAAGCTACCATTTTCGTCCAATCGGATGTCCCTGCTCATACTAAAGCCTCTTGGTTAGTTACTTGTCTAACTGGTCTAGGCGAATTGGAACGAATGACTCAATTTAAAGATAAAGCTCAAAAACAACAATCTGTAGGGGCCGGTCTTTTATGCTACCCAGCCTTGATGGTCAGTGATATTATTCTCTACCAAGCCAAATATGTGCCCGTTGGAGATGACCAACGACAACACTTGGAATTAACCCGTAACTTCGTCGATCGTTTTAACAATCGTTTTGGTGAAAACTGCTTGGTGAAGCCTGAAGGGGTCTATCCAAAAGCAGGCAGTCGCGTAATGAGTCTACAAGACCCTTCCTCAAAAATGTCTAAATCAGACAGTAATCCTAAAGGCTATATCTCACTGCTAGATGATCCTAAACAAATGATCAAAAAAATAAAATCAGCGGTGACTGATTCACTAGGTCAAGTAAAATATGACCCTGAAAACCAAGCAGGTCTGGCAAATCTGATGGCAATCTATTCAAGCTTAAGTGGTCAATCATTAGAGTCAATAGAAGCAAATTATCAAGGTAAAGGCTATGGACCTTTTAAACAGGATTTAGCTGATTTACTTGTAGCTACTTTACAGCCAATCCAAGAACGTTACCAAGCCCTTATGACCTCTGACGAACTCTTTGATATCCTCTCTCAAGGAGCCATAAAAGCCAATGAATTAGCCAATCAAACATTAGCAATCATGGAAGATAAAATGGGGATTGCTTACCGATAATTTTTTAGTAAACCTCGAAATTTGGAAAATCAACTTAATCTCTAAACAGAAAGGCCCTGTAGGATGAACTTCCTACAGGGCCTTTCTGATATAACTAATAGAGTATCTTCTTTGTCATACGCTACTTCATTAGTTCTTCTTACAATGATTACATCGACCATAAAAAGTCACTTCAACATCACTTATATCATAGTCGCTCGCCTTATTAGCTGCTTGAACCATCTGATCTATTTCATTTAAATATAAATCTTCAACATGACCACAATCCTTACAAATAACATGTGCATGTCTTCCATGATTAAAATCATACAATTTTGTTTGCCCTTGAACATTTAATTCTAGAACATAACCCGCATTCACAAAGGTATTTAAATTATTATACACTGTCGCTAAGCTCATCCGATCAAACTGAGGCTTTAGTGACTCATAAATTTGTTCAGCGCTCGGATGACTAGGATGCGTCATTAAATAAGCAAGGATAGCCCTTTTTTGGGGGGTAATTCTTTGATTAGAACTTCTTAAATCTTCTAGGATACGACTAACTCGTTCTTCGACAAGTTGATTGTTCATGCCCCAGTTCACCTCTTTCCGTTTTGATTATAGCACTAATCCCAAAAAAATTAAATACCTTTTAGGCTTTCCTAAACAAATAAATATCAGAGAAATAAAAAAACGCACCTCAAAAGGTGCGTTGATCATTACTACTCTTGTAATCCTTCAGGATTTGATTCATGATCTTCAAAACGATATTTTAAGACTGGCTTACGTGAAGCTCCTGCTTCATCAAGTCGACGAACAGGTGTATTATGAGGCGCTTCTTGAACCAATTCAGGTGTTTCTTCAGCTTCCTTAGCAATCTTCGTAAATACATCAATTACAAAGTCTAAATCACGCTTAGATTCAGTTTCAGTTGGTTCAACCATTAAACATTCGTGAACAATTAATGGGAAGTAAGTCGTTGGTGCGTGGACACCATAATCTAATAGACGCTTACCAACATCTTTAGCATTCACATTGTAGTCTTTCTTTTGACGAGTTAAATCGAAGACAAAGTCATTCTTGTTGAATTTATCATATTTGTCAAATGGGCAATCATACAAGTGGTTCAAGCTAGCTCTTAAGTAGTTTGCATTAAGAACTGCATCTTCTGAAGCACGACGCAATCCTTCTGCACCCATTGCACGGATATAAGTATAAGCACGTACATTGACACCAAAGTTACCGAAGAAGCCTTTCACACGACCATAAGATTGTTCTGGAGTAGCAAATTCGTATTTATCCCCATTTTTAACCACGTTTGGTCCAGGGATAAATGGAGCCAATTTTTCGTTAACACCAATTGGTCCAGAACCAGGTCCACCACCACCGTGAGGGCCAGTAAAGGTCTTATGTAGATTCAAGTGGCAAGCATCAAATCCCATAGCTCCAGGAGAGGTGATCCCCATAATGGCATTTAAGTTAGCACCGTCATAGTAAGCTAGTCCCCCAGCTTCATGAACAATGTCTACAATTTCTTTTGCATCTTTTTCGAACAATCCGGCTGTCGATGGGTTTGTAATCATGATACCCGCTGTATCAGGACCTACAGCTGCACGAACAGCTTCCACATCAATGATACCTTCCGGTGTAGAGGGTAACTCTACCGTTTCAAATCCAGCAACAATCGCTGTAGCAGGGTTTGTTCCGTGAGCAGAGTCAGGAATTAAAATAACACGACGTTGGTCTAATTCACCCTTAGCACGGAAGTAAGCTTTGAAAGTAAAGATTGCAGCTAACTCACCTTGTGCCCCTGCAGCAGGTTGTAAAGTTACAGCATCAAATTGTGTAATTTCCTTCAATGATTCTTGCAATTCATACATTAATTGCAAAG
The DNA here is from genome assembly GCF_000301035.1 of Facklamia hominis CCUG 36813. Taxonomy (GTDB): domain Bacteria; phylum Bacillota; class Bacilli; order Lactobacillales; family Aerococcaceae; genus Facklamia; species Facklamia hominis. The sequence continues at coordinate 914,775 of NZ_JH932292.1, forward strand.
CACCTTGTGCAGTTTCTGGAGCTTGAGCTGGGTGAATATTAGCAAATCCATCCAAAGCAGCCATGTTTTCGTTAATTTTTGGATTGTATTTCATCGTACATGATCCCAATGGATATGGACCTGATTCAACCCCAAAGTTACGGTTAGATAATGCCGTATAGTGACGAACAATTTGAAGTTCAGAAACTTCTGGCAAACGAGCAGGCTCTTTACGACTATATTCACCTAACTCTGCACCAAGATCATAATTTTCAACATCAGATTTTGGTAAATCATAGCCTGTATGACCTTTTTGAGAAATTTCAAAAATTAATTTATCATAATTTTGTAAATTCATTATTTAGCCACCTCCACTAAGGCTTTAACAAACTCATCAATTTCAGACTTGCTGCGTTTTTCAGTGGCACATAATAAGTAAGCATGGTCTACTCCCATTGCTTTCGATGCATCAAATCCACCCATAAAGCCTTTTTCTAATAAGTCTTTATTTACTTGAGCAATATCTTTTGATAATTTGATGGTAAATTCATTAAAGAATGGTTTCTTATTCAACAATTCAAAACCATTGTCTTTCAATTGTTTTGCTAAATAATGTGCATTATTAATATTAGCTTGTGCTAACTCTTGAACGCCTTCTTTACCATAAGCAGTCATCGCAATCGCAGAAGCTAAAGCAAACAACGCTTGGTTAGATGAATAGTTTGAAGTAGCTTTTTCACGGCGGATGTGTTGTTCACGAGTTGATAAGGTCATTACGAAACCACGTTTGCCTTCAGCATCTACCGTTTCACCAACAATCCGAGAAGGAACCTTACGCATTAATTTATCTGTTACAGCAAAGTAACCACAGTGAGGTCCACCAAATGACATTGGGATACCAAATGGTTGCACATCGCCGACTACAATATCCGCACCGAATTTACCAGGTGCTTCTAATTTACCTAAGGCTAATGGATTAGCAGAAACAATAAGTAAAGTCTTGCTACCTTCAAGTAAAGCCTTGATCGCTTTAAGATCTTCAATGGATCCGAAGAAATTAGGATATTGAACAACCACTGCAGCAACATCTTTGTCTAGTTTAGCCTTTAAATCTTCTAAATCAGTCACTTCATTATCTAAAGCAACTTCATCCACGCTATAACCCTTACCGAAACCATAAGTTTGAACAGTCTCGATCGCTTGTGGGTGTAATGCTTTAGATACTAAAACGCGACTTGATTTTTTAACATGACCAAAAGCAAGGTTAGTTGCTTCTGCTACAGCGTTGTAGCCATCATAAAGACCACAGTTAGCTAAGTCCATTCCGGTTAACTCACTAATCATTGTTTGCCATTCAAACAAGGCTTGAAGTTCCCCTTGAGAAACTTCAGGTTGATAAGGCACATAAGCTGTCAAGAATTCTTGACGCATAATAATATGGTTAACAATAGATGGAACGTGGTGATCATAGACACCTGCTCCTAAGAAATAAGGAACTTGGCTTGCAGTCGTATTCTTAGCAGCCATTTTCCCTAATTCTTTAACAATCTCCATTTCAGAAAGAGGTTCAGGTAAGTTCATCTTGCCTTCACGAAGCACATTTTTTGGAATATCGCTGAAGATATCCATAATGTCTTTAACGCCAATCTTATCTAACATTGCTTGGCGGTCTTGGTCAGTATTTGGTAAATATCTAAAATTCGCCATAATTTGCTCCTTTTTGATTATATTCTCTTGAAATCGATCTCAAAATTCAGCTAAAGATAAGAGTGACTAGAAAGTCACTCTTATCAATAACTTATCTGAAAATTATTCAGCAGGTTCTTCAGCTAATAAAGCAGAAGTGTCAATATCTTCGCTAGTTTCGATTTCAAAGAACCAACCTTTACCGCGTGGGTCTTCGTTTACAAGTTCAGGTGCATCTTCTAATTCTTCATTGATTGCAACGATCTTTCCACCAAATGGAAGTGCAACTTCAGATACAGATTTTACAGATTCAACTGTAGCGATTTCTTCGTCTGCATCGAATTCATCGTCAACTTCTGGTAATTCAACGTGAACTACGTCACCTAATTGTTCTGCAGCAAAAGCAGTTAAACCAACGCGAGCTTTGTTAGCTGCTAATACTTCGATATAATCGTGTTCTTCTGTGAAAAATACTTCTGACATTCTAAAAATCCCCTTTTCAAATTATTCTATAAGTTAATTCTAACAAATTTCTTGAGTAAATGAAAGTCTTTACAGAATTTATTTTGATTCGCTTAGCCAATCTTTCTTAGTTAGCTCTGCTTCAACCTCTTTACCACGAACTTCAATCACTACTTTATCGCCCACTTTATATGTTGCGTTTACACGAACAAATCCTAGAGGGTATCCTAACGTTGGTGATTTAGTTCCAGAAGTAACAACACCGATCACTTCGCCATCTGTATTACGAACTTCCATACCGTGGCGAGCAATTTGTTTGCCATCAATCTTGAATCCACGTGAAGCTTCTTTGTCAGCTGTTTCTTGAGCACGGTATTTAGCAATTGCTTCTTTACCAATATAGTCTGCTTCTTTAGCTTTTGGAACAGCAAAAGCAATTCCTCCAGCAATTGGGTTCACTGACTCATCAAAGTCGTTACCATATAATGGCAATCCAGCTTCTAAACGTAAAGTATCGCGAGCACCCAATGCACATTCAACAACGCCTAGATCTTGACCTTCTTTAACAAGTTGTTTCCAGATATCTACCATGTGTTCAGCTGGGATGTATAATTCGAATCCTGCTTCCCCAGTATAGCCTGTACGAGAAATTTGTACACGTTCATGGCCGCCTACTTTTTGATCTGCTTTATAGGCATAATATTCGATTTCTGAAAGGTTAGTATCGGTTAAACGAGATAACAATTCTTCAGCATTAGGTCCTTGAACAGCGATTAATCCCCAGTCATAAGTTTCATCCGTGATTTCTACTTGACCGTCTTGGTTATGATCATTCATCCATTTAACAATCTTTTCGCGGTTAGATCCGTTAGGAGTTGCCACAAATTCATCGTCATTCTTGCGGTAATAGATCATATCATCTAACATACCGCCATCTTCTTTACATACAGCTGTATATTGAGCTTTTCCATTGTAAGTTGCCTTATGAACATCATTAGTAATTAAACCATTCCACCAGTCATAAGCGTTCATCTTACCAGATTTAACACGAACTTCACCCATATGGGAAGCATCAAATAGACCAACAGCTTCACGAACTGCTTTATGTTCATCAGCGATCTTAGTGATTTGGATAGGCAATCCCCATCCACCAAAGTCTGTGATTTTGCATCCTTTTTCAATGTAATAGTCATACATTGGGGTTTTCTTTAATCCATCTTCCGTTAATTGTACTTGTGTCATAAAAAATGCTCCTATTCTTTATTTTAAAACGTCTTTAACTTGATCATAATAGCGATCAATTTGATCGGATAAAGCGGGTATCTTTTCATCAGCCAAAGCAATATACTCTGCCTTAATGGCTTCATCTGTAATTGAGCTACCATTTATATAGAGATTCAGCCGTGAAGAATGAAGGGCCGACCGTAACAACTGTAAGCCTACGCCCACATCTGAGATAATCATCTTTTTAATCAAAGGTAAAATGGCGTCAAAATCTTTCAGAACCTTTTCAGTTTCTTTGATTAAATCTAGTGGAGGCTGCGAAGCAATGATTAATCCCTCTTGAATGGCTGCTTGTCTAGCTTCCTTTTCACTATCTGTTTCACGAGGCATACCATAAGCTCTCGAAAGGGGTTCGAATTCACTCGCATCACGATCAATGATTTCTAAAAACTTCAATTTGATCGATTCAAACTCTTCAATTCGATCCAACAAATATTGATGCTCTGCTTCAGACATTTTCTTAGTTTTAGAAAAGATCATGGCCATTAAAATAGCGCCGATCCCCATTGAAGCTGAAACACCAGCAGCTGCCCCACCACCTGGTGTTGGTTGATCAGAGGCAAGTTGGTTAACAAATTCTGTAATCTTTAATTCTTTCATGGTTTCAACCCTTAATCAACGTGATTTAATAACTTAGCACCCTTGACAACTTGAGAAGCTAAGACTGCTGTCGTTACAGAACCAACGCCTCCTGGTACAGGTGTAATTGCAGAAGCTTTTGGTTCCACTTCTTCAAAACGTACATCTCCTGTTGCCTTTCCGTCTTTAAAGCCATAGCCCACATCAATGACAGTGGCACCTTCTTTGATGTAATTTGCACCAACAAGTCCCAATGCACCTGTGGCAGAAACTAGAATATCTGCTAATGTAGAGTGGATCGTATTATCTTTAGTATAGACATGAGTATTTGAAACCGTCGCATTACGGTTAGATAACATGATTGCGAGTGGTTTACCTACTACTGGCGAAGACCCAACTACACAAACTTCTGCACCTTCTAATTCATAATCATAATAATCTAAGATTTCGATACAAGCCTGTGCAGTGGAAGGAGCCATTGCGGTTGGATCGTTATTAACCAATTTACCAAGGTTAACTGGATTCAAAGCGTCCACATCTTTGAATGGGTGCAAACGTTCAGCAACATCCGCACGTTCGATACCTTCTGGGAATGGTTGCATAATAATAACACCGGAGACCGATTTATCTTCATTTAACTCATCGATAATTTTAAGAACATCTTCGGTTGTCTTAGCACCTAATTCTGTCCGTGCTTCTGCTTCGATACCACATTTTTCCATCACCTTTAAGGCATTTTTTTCATACGCCATGGAAGATGGATTTTCATCAACACGTAAGACAACTAGCTTAGGAACAATCCCTTTCTCGCGTAATGCTTCAGCTTCCTTTTTGGTCTTTTCACGTAAAAATTTACCTACTTCTTTACCATCTAAAATTTTTGCCATAATTGCCTCCTTTTTTATTTAAAAAAACCGAACGAGCCATGTATACTCGCCCGGTTTTATGCTTTCAATCGGTTAACAATTAACTAATAAAAGACTAGAACAAACCGGTAATGTTACCTTTATCATCCACATCAATACGGTTTGAAGCAGGTTCTTTTGGTAAACCTGGCATCTTCATAATGTCACCTGTTAAAGCAACAATGAAGCCTGCACCGGCGGATACTGTTAAATCACGAATGGTAATTGAGAAGTCTTCTGGTGCACCTAGTGCTGTTTGATCATCTGAGAAGGAGTATTGTGTCTTAGCCATACAAATTGGTAAGTTTCCAAATCCTTGTTCAGTAAATTGTTTGATCTTCTTCTTAGCTGCTGGTGTGAATTCTACCCCTTTACCACGATAAATCTTAGTAACCAATGCTTCGATTTTTTCTTCGATGCTTGCATTCACATCATAAGCATACTTGAAGTTGCTTTCTTTATCCGCAGCTTCAACCACTGCTTCAGCTAATTCTTTCGCACCTTCACCACCATTAGCAAAGTGATCAGCTAGAACCACTTTCACGCCAACTTTTTCACATTCTTCTTCAAGAGCCTTAACTTCAGCTTCTGTGTCAGTTGGGAATTTATTAATTGCCACTACTGCAGGTAATCCAAAGACATTTTGAATATTATCAATGTGGCGTAATAAGTTAGGCATACCTTTACGAAGCGCTTCAACATTTTCACCATTGCCTAAGTCTTTCTTAGCCACACCACCATGCATCTTAAGTGCACGAATTGTTGCAACAATCACAACTGCGTTAGGTTTGATTTCTGCTTGACGGCAAACAATATCTAAGAACTTCTCAGCTCCTAAGTCCGCTCCGAATCCACCTTCTGTGATCGTATAATCAGCATAATTCATTGCTAATTTTGTAGCGATGATTGAATTACATCCGTGAGCAATGTTCGCGAATGGTCCACCGTGTACAAAGGCTGGTGTTCCTTCCAAGGTTTGAACAACATTAGGTTTGATAGCATCTTTAAGAAGAGCTGTCGTTGCACCTGCCGCTTTAATATCATTAACAGTTACAGGTGAATTGTCTTTACGTGTATATGCAACAATCATCTTACCTAATTTTTCTTTTAAATCTGCTAGGGAATTAGATAAGCAGAAAGCAGCCATAACTTCAGAAGCTACTGTAATATCAAATCCATCTTCACGAGGCACGCCATCGGCACGACGTCCTAAACCATCGACTACATTACGTAGTTGACGGTCATTCATGTCAACTACACGTCTCCAAACGACACGGTTAACATCGATGTCCAAAGCATTACCATGGTGAATATGGTTATCTAACAAAGCAGCAATTAAGTTAGTAGCCGCACTAATTGCATGGAAGTCACCAGTAAAGTGAAGGTTGATATCTTCCATTGGAACTACTTGAGCGTAGCCCCCACCAGCTGCTCCACCCTTGATTCCAAATACAGGGCCTAAAGATGGTTCACGCAAAGCAACTGCAACTTTTTTACCAATTTTAGATAAACCATCGGCTAAACCAATTGATGTAGTTGTTTTACCTTCACCAGCAGGTGTTGGTGTAATTGCTGTTACAAGAATTAACTTACCTAAATTCTTGTGATCCATATCTAACTTGGTAAAGTCTAACTTAGCTTTATTGGTACCATAAGGTTCCAAAATATCGCTTGGGATATCTAATTTTGCAACAATATCTTGGATAGGTTGCAAAGTGGCTTCTTGAGCGATTTCAATATCTGTCTTCATTAAATCTATTTCCCCCTTTAGATAAATCACATAGATTACCTATGCATCTCTATCATATCATAAATTTTAAAAAAGGGGTTTAATTTATATCATTTTTTTAAAATAAACCCTGGCATTTATTAGAATTCCTTCACAAACCACGTTTTCAACTGAAATAGTTTTCTTTCAATCTTGAAAACAATGCCTTATCAAAGAGATTGAATTTTTTTCACAAAGTTTTTCAAGCTGTTTTAATATAAATACATTTTTCTTTTAAACAAAAAAAGACTTAACTATCACTCAAATAATTATCAAGATTGGTAAAATACTTTGACTAACAGTATGCTTAACTTATAATAACTAAGAGGTGTCATTATGAAAAATTTTAAATTCTATTGGAAGCTATTTTATACAACTTTTCTTTTATCCGCCTTCACCTTTGGTGGAGGATATGTGATTGTTTCTTTAATGAAGAAGGATTTCGTAGATAATTATCATTGGTTTGAGGAAGAAGAAATGCTAGACTTAGTCTCCATTGCTCAATCTTCTCCTGGAGCAATCGCAGTCAATGCAGCTATCATTATCGGCTACCAACTAGCAGGCTGGCTAGGAATTAGCCTGACTGTATTAGCTACGGTTCTGCCCCCTTTCATGATTATTTCCATCATTTCTCACTTTTACCAAGCATTTATTCAGATTCAATGGATCCAAATTTTACTAACAGGTATGCAGGTAGGCGTTGCAGCAGTTATTTTATCCGTCGTCTATGAGATGATCAAAAACCTGCTCCAGCTAAATCAAAAGGGACTGATGATCCTTTTAATTGTTAGCTTTGTGAGTATCTTATTCTTCGACATGAGCATTGTAATGATTATATTCACAAGTATTCTCCTAGGTGTCATCTACTCTTATTTAAAGGGAGGTCGAACGATTTGATCTATTGGCAATTATTCTTAGCCTTCATCCAGATTGGTGCCTTATCCTTTGGTGGAGGCTATGCGGCACTTCCAATTATTGAAGACCTCGTTGTCAACCACCATGGCTGGATTAGTACTAATGAGTTCTCAAATCTAATCACCATTTCACAAATGACACCTGGACCTATCGCTATTAACGCTGCTACTTTCGTCGGTCAGCAACTCGGTGGCTTACCAGGTTCTATGGTAGCAACCTTAGGCTGCAGTCTTCCTTCAATTATCATCGTGACCATTCTTGCTAAAGTCTATGATCACTACAAACAATTAGAACTTATGCAAGACGTACTATTAATCCTTCGTCCAAGTGTCATCGCTATGATCGCTGCTTCAGGCGTCTCAATATTAATGAATAGTCTAGGAACTCCAGGACCCTTTCAATTATTGTCCATGAATTTTCCCTTATTGATTCTATTTATTCTAGCCCTCTTCTTATTAATAAAATACCGACTCAACCCTATTTTGGTTATGAGTATCAGCGGCCTTCTCTATCTGTTCGGTCACGTTTTATTAGCTTGCATTGAATAAATAAAGAATTCCTTTTAACGTCCATCTACTTTCTAAAGGGAAAATTATCTCATAAAAATAAAATGTCCCCAAAAATTGGTTTTTTAGTCCAATTTTTGGGGACATTTTTTAGCCTGCTTAACAGGATTATTTGAAATTATTTTAGCTAATCCTTAACACTATTCCTTTTATTTTAAACATTAGTGAAGATTTTTTAAGCCTTCTTTTTGCCGAGTAAAGTTATCCTCCAGACGATCAAGGTCCACTTGAGCTTGACGATCTTCAAGTAACACTCGGTATTCTTCAAGCGTCAAATCTTCTCGCATCATAAATTCCGCATGAATTTTTCCAACATAACGAAAATGCCAAGGTTCATAGGCGTAAGAAGTAATAGCGATCTTATCCTTAGGATAACGTAGAATAAAACCAAATTCTGCTGCATGACTGGCTAACCACTGGCCCGCTAAGGTATTACCATAATCAGGCACTAGATCGCCCCCTTGAGCTAACCATTCTTGATCAAGTAGATCAACGGCCAGTCCTGTCGAATGTTCCGAAGCTTGACTAGGGGCATAAAAAGAATTAACCCAAGCTCTAGCTTGCTGTTGGGTATACCCCTGCGATATATAACGGTCATAGGCTAACTGGCGATTTACGGCTTGGTTATCCGGCGATCGATAGGCAGAAATGACTTCAAATCGATATCCAGCTTCCTTCGCTTGATCCAACCAAGACTGCAGAGCACGGTAAGCCTCTCTATTCATTTTAGTCCCCCATGGCGTATCTACCAGGTCAAAATCAGCCCCTTTTGCTAATGCATGACTGGGATTAACTAAAACCAAAAAAGGGTCGCTTGGATCAGCTTCAACCGGAAGGCGGTCCTTGTAAGCTGCTCTTTCACTCGAAGAAAAATCAGCCAATGAAACTCCACTCCTTTGGGTTTGACCACTAATTCTCAAGGGACTACAAATGGTCACACAAAATAGGCAAAATCCTAGGGCCACCGTTGATCCCCAAGTTCCCTTCATCCAAGCCATTATAAACGCCAGAAGGCATAGCCCGCCTTCTTAAAATGATCGGCATCCAAGACCGACTTAACATCCAGGAGAACCCGTTCCTCATTTGGAAGACTCGATTTATAGAAAGCTTCAATTTGCTCATTGGTCAAGGAAGCAAATTCTTTATGTGCTACCGCAAAAATAAGTGCATCGCAATCAGTGACTTGATCCATACTTGCTAATTCAACCCCATACTCTCTTTGAGCTTCTTCAATATCTGCCCAGGGATCGACAATAATCGGGTCAACGCCAAATGATTTCAAATAGTCAATAATGTCTTTAACTTTAGAATTACGCGTATCAGGAGTATGTTCTTTAAAAGTTAAGCCGAGAATAGCCACTTTCGCTTTAGGAACGACCTTCCCCGCTTTAACCATTAGGTTGACCGCCTTATCACCAATGAATTCCCCCATCTGATCATTAATCTGACGGCCCGACAAAACAATCTGACTATGATAACCTAAATTCTCCGCTTCATATACGAAATAATAGGGATCCACTCCGATACAGTGGCCACCAACTAATCCCGGCATAAATCCAAGAGCATTCCATTTCGTATTCATAGCTTCAATGACATCTAAAGAATCAATTCCCATACGATCAAAAACCAAAGCCAGCTCATTCATAAAGGCAATATTTATATCTCGTTGACTATTTTCAACAACTTTGGCAGCTTCCGCTACCTTAATACTAGGTGCACGGTGAACGCCCGCTTCAATCACTAATTCATAGACTTTCGCAATAATATCAAGAGCCTCTTCGCTAGTCGCCGACACAATTTTTCGAATGGTCGTTAATGTATGTACCTTATCTCCCGGATTAATCCGCTCAGGTGAATAGCCCACCCAGAAGTCTTGACCATGCTTCAAACCAGAAGTCCGCTCTAGTTCCGCAATACAAATATCTTCGGTTACACCAGGATATACCGTTGATTCATAAGAAATAATACTTCCCTTTGCTAAATTTTCTCCAACAGTTCGAGTGGCAGAAATCACCGGATCCAAATCGGGTGTCTTATCTTGCCGTATCGGTGTTGGAACCGCCACAATGATAAAATTAGCTTCCTTCAACCGACTTGCATCCGCAGTAAAAACCAAATCCGAATCCTGAACGGCTTGATCACCGACTTCTAAAGTAGGATCAATTCCCTTTAAATATTGATCAATCTTATGTTGATTGTTATCATAACCAATCGTATCCACATGCTTAGCAAATTCAATCGCAATTGGCATTCCTACATAACCTAATCCAACGACAGCAAGTTTAGCCTGACGTTTTAATAAATCTTCATATAAGTTCATAATTTTCTCCTGTCTTTATAGCGTTAATCTTATTATACGATTCCAAAATAAAATAGGCTAGATCCTTCGTAAAATTGCATGAAGGACATATTGACAAAAATAGTAACAACAAGGTATAAGTGGAAGCTGTTCCAAATGACGATAGGTATGCCAGGTACGCTTTAAAGCTTGCCATTTATTCGAAGATATAGAGCCCTTAACTTGTCGATAATCATTCAACACTACATCTAAGCCATAAGCGGAAACCTTACGCGTTCTCATCAACATGAGCCAGGTGGCTGTATCCTGCCCCTTACGCACTAACGGCATTTGAAAATCTTTGATTATTTTTCGATCAAGCATAACTGTTGAACAGGCAATCGCCGTTTCCTTTAATAAACCGTGATAATCTAACTTTTTAGGAAGATCAACCCTTGATTTCATCGTTTGGCCTGACTCATCCATAAAAGAAAAATTAGTATAAGAAAAAGCATATTGATTCGAAATCATAAAATCTAACTGTCGCTCTAATTTGTCAAAGTGCCAACGATCATCCGAATCAATAAAAGCCAAATAACGGCCTTTGGCCCTTTGCAAACCCGTGTTTCGAGCAACGGCCGCCCCTTGATTTTGATCCAATTGAATCACCTTAATGCGAGCATCTTGCAAAGCCGCTTCTTGCAAGATCTTTAAAGAGTCATCTTGACTGCAATCATCTATCGCAAGAAGTTCCCAGTCAGGATAGCTTTGATTCCTGACAGACTCAATACTTTCCTGCAAAAAATCTTGGGCATTAAAAACTGGCATAACGATGGAAACTAATTGATTATCCATACCTTCATGTCACTCCTTATATAATCTGAATGATCTTCAAGCGTTTTGCAGATAAACGAGCCAAAGCCATCTGCTGTTTGAGCCATTCCTTCTCCGTAAGATTGGCATATATTAAGATCACCATCTCATCCAATATTTGTTCAGGTTGTGATTGGCTGAGATCATGATATAACTGAGCACTTTCAGGCAATACTTCACTGACCAGCTCCACGGTTTGTACCCCATTACTTGTTTGAGCAAGCACCCAGCGTTTTAATTGATGAGGGCTTTGAATTAAGCCTTGTAATACACCGGGAGATTGGTGACGATCATAAATATAATGCTGATCCATTAGATCCCAACTATACTCAAAAGCGTAAGCGATCTTTTTATTAAAGAAACGGCCGAGGAACAAAATAGCAAAGCTTGCCATTGCACCCAATATAAAACCTAATACGCCATAAACGATATTGCCCTTTGCATTCCTTGACTGATAAGGGGTCAAAGTCTTTTCAGTAGGAACTTCTTCCACTAGATCCGTCGCAATCATTTCGCCTTGAGCAGGCTCTTGGATAACCGTTACCTTATTCGTCCCTAAAAAGGGTAGGGATTCTTCCTCAACTAAGTCACAATAAGCTTTAGCAATCTTGAGGTTGTCTTCACTCTTATCTGCTACTAAAAAACGCAGGGTAATCACATTCGACGACTGATCACGTACTCCGGCAAGCCCTCCTCTAAATTCATTCGTCTTGAACATTTCAAGAGCTTTCTCATCTTCCAACCATTGAGCAAACTTTACGCCAGTTTGAGCTTCAACCTTTTTCACCATTTCAGGTGTGGAAAAATACTCATCAAAAATTGTAGCTGTCGTAAAAATAGATCCATCCTCCATAGTCACAATCATTTGAAAAGAGGCGGGTTCCTGTTGATAGACTTGACTCAAATGACGATAAGCCTCATCCGTCTCCCGATATAAAAAATGATGAATTGCATAACGCCCACCAATACTTATCAGTGAACAAACTAGGGCTCCCAACAAAATCCGCCATAAATTATTTAATGTAAAACGCCAAAATTCTTTAATGATAGTTACAATACTCATGATTTCCCTCCTTAATAAAGCTGTTGGCTCTTTCCAATATTAGCTAGGTTTAAGCTAGCCGCTGCCTCAAGTTGTACATCTTGATCAATAATTTTAACAAAGGCGATAATTAATGCAAAAAATACCCAATGCCATTCAATCAACATGTTATTCGCTGACGTGATTGATCCTAAGATAAAAACCAACAAGAAGCCCACCAAACAATACGCTACGTCCGCTTGGATTCGATGCTTTCTTAGTGAAGCAAAGAAGCTTAAACGCCGTGTTAAAGAAAAATAACCCCAGACATATAAGATAAAAGGTACGACCCCAGTCGACACCAAAATTTCAAGCCACCAATTATGCATATTGGTGATTTCATTAGTTGGCCAAAAGCCACTATTTTTAGCCCAAACCTCGATATTTCCTGCTCCAACACCAAAACCATAAGTTTGACCTAAAAATAATAAGCCGTTACGCCAGATGTTCATTCGCTTAGCGTCTCCCGATAAATGAGCGCTAGGCCCAGATAAGTAAATAATAGACGCCACTTTTTCTCTAATCTTGGGAACCAGGAGAAGCATCCCTATTGTAAGACCTACACCAAGCAATCCCTGTACAATTTGTCGCTTAGTAAAATCCCACTTCAATGAACGCATTGCCCACCATAGACTAAAAGCCAGCGTACAGATCAAAGACATGCGGGAATCTGTTCGATAGATCAAATAAGTCGCCAATAGATACATTAGTAAATAAATGATCCGTTGAATGAACCCTGATTTGATAAAGTACAAACAAGCACATACGACCAAATAAGCTAATAATAAAGTTGCATAATCATTCTGATTGGCAAAAATTGTAATGGGGATACGAGTCATTGGTTGCCTAGCAAAGGTCCGATATTTATCGAGTTTTGTTAGATCTGCTAATAAATAGGTATTCGTGATTATCTCAAAGTAGCCCCAAATAACCAGCGCCGTCATACTCCACCAAGCAGCTTGGAGAATCTGCTGCCACTTAGTCCAAGTGTCCACCCATAAATAAAAAGCTAAAACACTAAAAATACCCAGTGTCATCAAAAAAATAACCTGAAACCAATCCTTACCATCCACAGCCCAAAAACCAGACAATGCAGCTAGTAACCACCATATTAAATAAATTAATAAAACTCGACTAGCTATAGAACGGGGTAAAAACTTAATTGACGGGTTCTCTGTCCATACTTGTAAAATTAAAATAGGTACGACCCCTAAAGCTAATAATCGATAGAGGGTAATCTGAGCAAGTGGTGTTGGAATGGCTAAAATTTGTGATCCCATTAAAACACTGACCATCAGTAATGCACAATATAAAACCATTGGTCCCCTCCTTAATTAAAGTCCCAATCATCGCTATTTTTCCAGATTGAATAAGCGGTTCTTATGGTTGGCCATTGTACAAACAAGCATGCCACGGCTAAAAAGAAATAATAGATAAATCGTTCATTCGAATTGATAAAAGCATTAACTAAAGCTGCTAAAAACATCAGCAAAATAGCCAAGACATGTTTTCGTTGACTAAAATAAAAACCAGTCTGCTTAGAAAAATAGGTTCTAGCCATATAAAACATGATATAAGCTCCGCAAGACGCAAAGGCTGCGCCTAAAGCACCCAATGACGGCGTCAATAAAAAGTTGAGTCCGATACTTGGAATTAAAGCTAGAATTGAAACAAAAATATTAAAATAAGTTTTTCGAGAAAACACAATTCCTAAGGTGGTTGTTTCAGATAATGTATACATAATATGAGGAAAACACAGTAAACCTAAAATTGCTTGAGCGGGACGGTAATGAGCCCCTAGCAACAACATGATCACTGGTCTAAAAATTAAAATGGCAAAAAACATACCGGATAATAAAAGTAAAAGGGCATCTGAAATAAACTTAAAATGTTTAATCGATTTACCTTCTTCAAACCAGCGATAAGCCGTAGGCGTCCAAAATGTCGCAAAGGCAGTCTTTAGAATACCGATCACATTCACAATTCCCATGCCCGCAGTGTAAATCCCTAACTCTTGCTTAGTCGATAAAGAATTCAGTAAGACATTATCAACCATATTCAGAATCGAATTCAAGGACATTGCCAACATTAAGGGCAAACCAAATAATAAAAGCCTTTTTAGAAGGTCTTGATCCCATTCAAAGTAGGATATCTGCAACAAATCTTTATAACGATAGAACAAGATTAAATCACCGATCATCTGGCCCCCGATGATGCCATAGACAATCACACGAAAATCACGCAAGCCCATAAAAATAAAGACCAGTGATAGCACAAAAATCAATAACTTTAATAGAATTGAAAAAAAGGAGTACTCCTTAGCCTTCTCCTCCATCCGAATCGCTAAAAGAACAAAGCGCTCTAGTATGACGGATAGTAATAAAACACAAGAAAGACTGATCACATAGCCATAAGAATCACTAGAAAAAAGCCATTGCGCAATCGCCCCACGAAAAATAAACATTCCACCAGCAAGGATTAAAGCCAATAACAGCGGTATGCAAACCGCTGTTTGAAAAAGTTGTTTTTTATCGTTTGTTTGATGATACTCTCTGGCAAAAGCTTGATCCAATCCTAAGTATAAAATGTTTGGAACATAGAGCAACAAAGATCGAAATAGTCCCGATACCCCATATTGATCAGGCATCATCAACCGCGTCAAAATTGGAATCTGTATAATCGAAATCAAAGCTCCAATAACAGGTCCCAACGAGAAACCCAGTAGACGCTTTAAAAAATATTGCATAAGGATTTACCTCTCCTCTAAATAATATTCATTCAATTGGTGGTCAATCATTCTTCGATAAATCGCTACAGCCGCAGCGTTTGAAAAAGCGTGCGCTTCAATAGCTTCCTGACGATCACTCACAGAGGGACGTTTCTTTTGGCGACCAATTAATTGAACCAAAGCATCATACCACGCTCGAGGTCCCTGTGACAACTCACACTGTTGAATCAAGCCTAAGCCAAGGTCGGTCTCTAAAGTGACCGCATCCGAAATCAGTACAGGAATACCACTTGCTTGCGCTTCAACCACAATGGTCCCAAAGCCTTCTGCGATTGAAGGGAGTATAACTGCATCAAGCCCCGCTAAAAAGCCCGAAATGGGACTCAAGCGCCCCATAAACTGCACCATCGAGTCCAGCCCCATCTTCTCAACCCTTTGTTCAAGACTAGACTGGCTAGCTCCTTGACCAGCAATCAATAAATGAATTGGATGCTGACCTTCTTGGCTTTCCTTAACGATCTGCAAGCTAAACCGATGATTCTTAATTGGCTCTAGTCGCCCCACTTGACCGACTACCAGTGTCCCAGGTTCAAGTCCTTGATGCTGTGTTTGATAATGTGCTTGGATCGTCGTATCATCTAAGAAAAAATTTTGAGGATTAATAGAGTTAGGAATCACCACAAAAGGCACTTCGGCTTTTAAGCCAAATAAGGACTGAACCGCCTGGCTCGAGCACCCAACCGGGATCCGCGACAAGCTTCGATTAATATAAGGATCAATCCTTTGAATTAAACGATTTTTCAAACCTTTATCATTAGGATCAAATAAATAATGCGCATGAATATAAAAATCTTCCACTAAAATCGGCTTAGTTCGTTTAACAAGATAATAGTAGGCTAAAGCCCGATAGCCCGAGATATGACAATAAATTGCTTGATAAGCCCTAGCTTGCAACACATTTACAAAAGATTTCTTAAAGGCCTTCCAACCTTCGATCTTGGGATTCACCATATAATAAACGCGGCCACCACTGGCTTCAATCATCTTTTTAAAATATTCTGGCACTACATGATAGGTCACAACATCAAAAATAAGTCGCTGTGATTGAGCCTGGCTAGCTAGATTGGCGATAAAGGTCGAAATTCCCCCTCCAAAAGAGGACATAATATGGAGTATTCTTTTTTCTTGCATCATCTACCCCTCCTTTGAATGCATCAAATAAATCGTTATTTTTCTTGCAGATAACCCTTAGGATTCTTGTGTTGCCAATTCCAAGAGTCTCGACACATATCGACTAGGTCATACTGAGCTTGCCAGGCTAATTTTTCTTTAGCAAGACTAGGATCTGCATAGGAAGCCGCAATATCTCCTGGTCGAGGATCAACAATCGAATAAGGAATCTTGACCTGTGAAGCTTCTTCAAAGGCCTTCACCAAATCTAAGACAGAATAGCCCTTACCCGTTCCTAAATTATAAATCTTAACACCTTCCGATTTAAGATTATCCGCAACCGCTTTAACGTGCCCTAAAGCTAAATCTACCACGTGAATATAGTCTCGCACGCCAGTTCCATCTGGCGTTGGGTATTGATCGCCAAAAACCTTTAACTCTGGTAGCTTGCCGATTGCCACTTGGGTCAAGTAAGGCATAATATTATTTGGAATTCCTTGGGGCTCTTCACCAATTAATCCCGAAGGATGCGCTCCAATCGGATTGAAGTACCGTAAAAGCGTTACTGACCAAGTTGGATCTGCCACTACAAGGTCCTCCAATATATGTTCAATCACTACTTTAGAATAACCATATGGATTAGTAGCTGTAAAAGTTGGCATTGACTCTTTAAAAGGAACTGGATTCGATTCACCATAGACCGTGGCAGAAGACGAGAAAATAATATGCTTAACACCGACTTCTTGCATTACTTCTAATAAAGCGATGGTGCCACCCACATTATTATGGTAGTAGGCTAAAGGCTTAGCAACAGATTCGCCAACCGCCTTATAGGCCGCAAAATGAATGACTAAATCAATATCTTGTTCATTAAAAATTTGACGCATGGCTGTTTTATCTAGAATATCCGCTTCATAAAAACATAAATCTTGTCCAGTGATCGTTTTTAAACGGTTCAAAACTTCAGGCTTCGAATTATAAAAATTATCTACTAACACAACCTCTTGCCCTTCATTGAGCAATTCTACAACTGTATGAGAGCCAATATAACCCGTTGCTCCAGTTACCAATATAGCCATCTTGATTCTCCTTTTCCCACTTTTTATGTTTACTTATTATAACACATTTATAAAGCAGGCTGATATCGCAATCCGTCGATGTGATTAAAAGAATATTACATTAAGTATCTTTTTTGTTATAATACTTTTGAATGAGTTATCAAAAAAGGAGAGTACTTATGTCTAAAGCTTTAATTATTTTTACTAGTTTAACCGGAAACACTGAAGAAATGGCTGATATCATGGCTGATCGCCTTGAAAGTCACCAAATCCAAACTGACGTGCAAGAAGTCATGCAAGCAGAAGCGGAAGATTTTCTAAACTATGATGCC
The DNA here is from genome assembly GCF_000301035.1 of Facklamia hominis CCUG 36813. Lineage (GTDB taxonomy): Bacteria > Bacillota > Bacilli > Lactobacillales > Aerococcaceae > Facklamia > Facklamia hominis. The sequence goes on from NZ_JH932292.1 coordinate 932,439, forward strand.
GTTTTAGTTGGTTCTTACACTTACGGCGTTGATGGAACACTTCCCGACGAAATGTTGGATTTCTATGATGATTTAGGTCAATTAGACCTAAGTGGGAAAGTCTTTGGTGTCTTTGGATCAGGCGATTCTTTCTACCCTGTCTTTTGTGGAGCGATCGATACTTTAGAAGAACAATTTTTAAAAACAGGCGCCACTCAAGGCGGCGTCTCTTGCAAGATTGAGCTCAATGCTGAAACTGAAGACATCATCAAATTACACGCCCTAGCTGACGGCATTGCGGAAAAGCTAACCCAAAACGAATAGACATAGCCTCGGCTACCGTCTTTGCGAAAGGAGAAAACTGAGTGAGTCACCCTAATGAAATTAATCGTACCATTGAAGAAGAAATCAAAAAACAACTCAATGAAATTAACCGCCACGTTGATCGGACTGGCTGGCCATTCTTAATCGGTGGGATTTTTATCTTATTTATCGTTACTTATCTAATCATCTCATTATTTGGTATTACCACCAATGATAGTCCAAACAGCTCTAACAATGATCTTCAACAGCAAGTCCAACAACTTGAATCACGCATTCAAAAACTTGAAAAGCAACTTGATGAAAGTGTCGAATAACATGTCCTTAAAAATTCTTCATATCAATTCTTATTTCTCAACGTCAGGTTTGTTCAAACAACTTTATGACCGACAAATAGAACAAGGTCATGATTTATCAGTCTATGTCCCTATTTCCCATAGCTACCCTCAAAGTAAACTTGCAGCTAGCGGCGAATATACCCAAGTTGTTCCTTGTTTTGACCAGTGGCAACGCTATTTCTTTCATCTTAAACATCCAAGAATTTGGCAAGATTTGAAAAGCCGCTACTCTTTCTCAGCCTATGATGTGGTCCACGCCCATTCGCTCTTTTCCAATGGATGGTTGGCACATCAAATCTACCAAGAATATGGTGTTCCTTATATTGTTGCCGTTCGAAACGCAGATATCCACACCTTTTTTAATAAGCTTTTTTGGTTACGTCCCATGGGGCTTAGGATTCTCCAAGATGCTCGTCAAATCATCTTTATCTCAGAAAATTCCTACCACCGAGTCTTTGACCAATTTATCCCAAAAGACTTGCTTCAAGAATTTGATGCCAAAACTCAGGTGATTACCAATGGCATCGAGGATTTCTGGCACCAAGAAATTTACCTAGACAAAATAAAGGAAGTACATCGACCGCTTCGCATTGTCTCAACCGGCAAATTAATGACCCTAAAACGCTTTGTCCCCTTGGCACGCATGATTCATCAATCCAGTCAACTGCTAGGCCCTATAGAACTCCATATTGTTGGACCCGCCTGGGATAAGACCATCGAAAAGCAACTAAGTCATTATCCCTTTGTCACTTACCATGGCCCATTAAACAAAGAAGCCATGCGCGATCTCTACCGACAAATGGACATCTTTGCGCTATTATCCTATCCCGAGACTTTCGGCCTCGTCTATCCTGAGGCAATGAGCCAGGGTCTCCCCGTTATCTATACACGCGGAGAAGGCTTTGACTCCTTCTTCCCAGACCATCAAGTAGGTGCAAGTATTCAGCGCGATGATGCCATTGGCTTCCATCAAGGATTAGAATATATCCTTCAGCACTATGACCGCTTAAGCCAAAACGCCCTCTCAGCAAGCCAAATCTTTCAATGGGATCAAGTAGCCTCTCGCTATCAAGAAGTCTATAACCACATCTTACATTCTTAAACCCAGCTAGGTGGCTCAAGCCTATTCTTAGAATCATAAAACAAGAGAACCTGTTCTTCCATAGGAAAAGCAGGTTCTCTTTTAATAATCGCTACTTAACAATCTCTAATCTGCCTGTAGGGTCGTCAACAGGGGACCATCTGCGGTCACAATCAAGGAATGTTCATATTGAGCGCAGTAACCACCATCTTGCGTCCTTGCAGTCCAACCATTATCATCCATCTTCATCCGCCAAGTACCGGTTGTCACCATCGGTTCAATGGTAATCGCCATTCCTTCCTTCAAGCGCAACCCCTTGCCGGCTTGTCCATAATGCGGAATCATCGGATCTTCGTGGATTGATGGACCAATACCATGCCCCACGAAATCTCGAACGACCCCAAAGCCTTCCGCTTCAACATAGGACTGAATAGCATGGCCAATATCTCCAATACGATTTCCCACCACAGCTTGTTCAATTCCCAAATAAAGTGCCTTTTTAGTAACCGCCATTAAACGCTGATGTTCCGGGGAAATATCTCCAATAGCATAGCACCAACAAGAATCTGAAATGGCTCCTTCTAGATCAACACAAAAATCTACTTTGACGATATCCCCTGATTTTAAACGGTATTTAGAGGGGAAACCATGACAAATTTCATCATTGACAGAAGTACAGGTTGCGAATTGATAGCCTTCATAACCAATTTGAGCAGCTACCGCTCCCGCTTCTTCAATCCGCTTTTGAACAAATTGGTCAATCTCCCGCGTCGTTACTCCCTCTTTAATGTAATCTCTTAAAGCTACATGGATGTTTGATAAAATTTCACCTGAAGCTTGCATCGCTCTAATTTCACGTTCTGATTTTAAACTAATCACATTTAATCCTTCTTTCTATACAATCTCTGGATTTATTTGCCAGTTGAGCTTAATTTGACAGACGATTTCAGACTGTCGATAAACCCGATGATAAGTCACTGTTTGATAAGTCTTCGAATCGATCGCTAATGTCTCTATTCGATGATCGATCCAACTTTCAAGCTGAACGGCATCTCCTGGATAAAGCTCCTTATGATATTTTACCGCAAATGATTGTAAAGTGTAGTGCTTTAAGATAAATTCTGGCAGTCGCTCCCAGACCCACTCTAAATATACCAGATTATTCACATGTTGATTATGATCAATCGCTGAATCTAAAATAGCTTGATCAACTCGACTATAACATTTCCAGTCGTCTTTGAAAGAAATTTTTTCGAACCGAGCGGTCACCCCCTCAACCAGCAAATTATTTTCTTGGATGATTTGATGTGGGACCCGTTCCATCTGACGATTCCTAAGATTTAATATAGCGAATTGAATGAAAGCTTGCATGCATACTTGTTCCTCTTGAATCCATTCAAAGTAGCGTGTCACAAAAAAACGGTTCGCCTGCACTATCGAGGTCTTTATCAAAGATGGCAGCTTGAAATCCATCCTCTTCAATAATTCCCCACGATTTTGAGTGATCACCCAAGATTGATCCTCTACTAATAAATCAAGCCCACCTTTTTCTTGAATCTGTTGATCATGAAACTGAGCAACTTCCAACAAGTGCTGAATAATGAGGGTCAATGTCTGACTTTCATTTTTCTGCTCAATTGGATTGATAGCTAATCGGTATGAAAATATTTTTTCAAGCATTCCACTCCTCCTTTATCTCCTAGTATAGCAAAAACTGAACCGCTTCAATATAAAAAGCGCCCTAAGAAATCCCTTTAAATTAACTTAGCAGCCTACTCCAAATGTAGTCTCATTAAATAAAAAAAGACTGTGACACAGTCGTCACAGCCTCTAAATCTGATTCAATTAGGCTTTTTTGCTGTTCTTCATAATCGCCGAGACCACAATAATCAAGATTATTGATCCTAATAATGCTGGAAAAACAGCAATTCCTCCCATGATGGGGCCAAAGTGGAAGAATTGATCACCAATCCATGATCCTAACATTCCCGCTACAATATTACCAATAATGCCGCCTGGGATATCGCGCCCCATAATCATTCCTGCTAACCAGCCGATAATACCGCCTACAATTAATTTAATCATAATTTTTCCTCCTCTTTTCACTTTGTAACTCTATTGTAACTTAAAAGTTTCTAAAAAGCGACTTATATGCTCATAGTCCCTTGGATTTTTCCTCAGCAGACTAAGTCTTATTACGATGCTTGCCCTTATTCTTTTGCACGGCGTGTCGTTTTTTATTTGACTTCTTCTTAACTGACTGCCCGTTTTTTTTAGAAGTTCGTTTTTTTGAAGATCGCTTAGATGATTTTTTAGATGACTTGTTAGCTGGTTTATTAGCAACTGACCCCTCTTTTTTTTCTGGCTTATCAGCCAAAAGTTGACTTTGATAGAGAAAACGTTCGTTAAGATCAATCCCCTGCCCATCAAGAATACGTTTTAAGTCGAGCGCCTCTTGTTGATTCAATAAGGATATAACCGTCCCGGCTCGGCCCATCCGTCCGGTTCGTCCAGCTCGGTGGGTATAAGTATCGGCTTCTGACACACGATCATACTGAATCACATAGGGAATCTCCGGCAAATCAATGCCCCTAGCAGCTAAGTCAGTGGTTAATAAATAGATTGCTTGCCCCTGACTAAATAATTCAAGTGCACGCTGGCGTTCTATCTTAGAAAGTTGGCTATGAAGAGCCACAACAGGTATCCCTTCATAGGTCAATTTTGCTGCCGCAATCTCTAAATCATTAATCTGATCAAAAAAAACAATGGCTTGCATCCCTTCAACAAAAGCTAGATGCTTCAACATAGCAACCTTACGACGATTTTGGCAAGTCAAGTAAATATGTTGAATGGTAGACACTGGCTGAGTTAACTCAAAGCGTCGATCCAAAGCTTGATCAGCTAGGTAATCCTTAAGATCTTGGTGATAACTCGCAGAAAAATAGGACTTAGCCACATCTCGCATCAAACGATGATTAATCAAGGCAAGATCCTGATCCAATTGGCTATCAGCTTGGAAAAGGTAGTCGGCTTCATCGTAGATCACACGTTGAACTTGATGGACCTTGAGTTTGGCGGATTCATTTAATAATTCTGCGAAACGGCCAGGAGTGGCAATAATTACTTCTGGCTTTTCCTTTAAAGCTTGTATTTGATTTCTCTTATTAGCTCCTCCAATCAGGCACTGAATGGTAAGACCCAATCCTTGACCCCATTCCTGTGCCACCTCATATATCTGTCGTGCCAATTCCTGTGAAGGTACAAACACCAGGGACTGAAGCTGACGATTCGGTTGAGTTAAACTTAATATGGGTAAAAGATATGCCAAAGTCTTCCCAGTTCCAGTAGGGGAAATAGCTAATACCGAATGATTAGCTAATAATTCAGGGATCACTTCTTCTTGCACCTGGCTAGCTGCTTGAAATTCTTTTTCTTGCCAACGCTTTTGCAGCGTCAGAGGTAATTTTTCAATCATAATAACTCCTTATTCTTTTAATTAAAACAAGGGCCGTGTTTCCAGCACCGCCCTTAACTTCTTCTATTTTGCAGACTGCCTCAAGGCTTCCATCACCTGGATAACCTGTAAAGAAAGTTGCCGCCAATTCTCATAACGTACTTGATTATGAATGCTCGGCTGAGCTTGGATCATTTCCGCAAAGCTCAATAATTCATCAAACATAGGATTCGCCGGAATATAATCGACTAATTGCACCTTTTCTTCCGATCGATTGACCAACTTAACCTTGGTAAGGCGAGAAATATCCTCAATGACCACTGTCTCTTGCCCAAGATAAATCTCTGAAGACAAGTTGGAATGAACCGTTTTTGATAGAAAAATCCCGACTTGAAATTGAGGATAGGTTAATAATGCATGCCCTGATAAGTCTACTCCCTGATCATCTTTTTGAGCTCGATAGCTAACGGATTGAGGCATCCCATAAAGGTCTAAAGCGATATACAAGGGATAGGTCCCAAGGTCCATCAAGCTCCCCCCAGCATACTCTGAAGAAAAAGCATTAGGTACCGGCCAGTCATTAGCCACTGCCTCTCGATAGGTATCATAACGGCTAGAATACTGCCCTATATTGAAATTAGCTCCCATTAAGGGTTGATCCAATTCCTTTATCTTTTGCTTTAACAGCGGACGAATTCGACCATAATTACGACTATGATAGTGTAAAGCCGCTTCAAAAACAAAGACATGATTGCGATCGGCAGCCTCAAAGACTTGATGCCATTGAGCAGAAGTCTCGAAAAGAGGCTTTTCCACGATCACATGTTTTTTATGTTCAACGATCTCTAGAGCTTGTTGGGCATGTAGGGAGTTAGGAGAAGCAATATAAACCAGATCGATCTCTGGATCAAATAATAGATTATTAAAATTATCGGTATAGTAGTCAGCTCCCGTTTTTTGGGCGAGTTGTTTGGCTTTATCAAGGTGTCGGGAATAGACTGCTTTTAAATGGTATTGTTGGGTATAGGTAGCCGCTTGAATCATCTGCTCAGTGATCCACGAACTTCCAAGCGTAGCGTAATTCAGCATAGGAACTCCTTTCTATTCCTTCGATAAAGTTTTATTTTAGTAAGGCTTGGGGATCGACAGCAGATAGATACTGATCGATCGAGGCAACCGTTTCTTCAAGGTTCCCAGGCTCAAAAGGCGATTTGAGATTAGCCGCTGCAACGACTTGGGTAAAGGTCTTGGTACCCCCAAGACGGCAGATGCGTACATAATCTTCCCAAGTCTTCGAATCATGGTCTACATGATCTCGCTTCCAGAATTGGAAGGCGCATACTTGAGCCAAGGTATAATCAATATAATAGAAAGGCATGGTAAAGATATGTAATTGTTTAAACCACAATCCACCTTGCTCATAAAAATCATTACCTTCATAATCAATCCAAGGGTTATAGATTTTTTCTAAACGACGGAAGGCTTGACGTCGCTCTTGTGGTGTCCATTCTGGATGCTCATACACTTCATGTTGGAAGTGATCCACTAAGCAGCCATAAGGAATAAACATCAAAGCACCCGCTAAATGTTGATATTTAAACTTAGCGGTTGACTCTTGGAAGAAGTTTTCCATCCAAGGCCAAGTTAAAAATTCCATCGACATCGAGTGAATTTCACAAGTCTCGTAGGTTGGCCAGACCACCTCTGGAGTTTCAATCCACATAGACGAATAAACTTGGAAACCATGCCCTGCCTCATGGGTTAAGACTTCCACATCGTGAGAGGTGCCATTAAAGTTAGCAAAGATGAAGGGGGCTTTATAATTAGGCAAGTGCGTACAATACCCGCCTGTATCCTTACCCGGCTTACTTTCAAGGTCTAATAGATCACCCGATCGCATAAAGTCAAAATATTCACCCGTTTCTTTAGAGAGTTCATGATACATGGTCTGGGCTTTATCGACAATCTCTTGACTCGTTCCACTTGGATTGGCATTTCCCTTAGGAAACATCAGGCCTAAATCATAGTAAGCCAAATGATCTAAGTTCAACCGTTCCTTTTGTGCTTGAACTAATTTCTCAGCAAGCGGCACAACATATTTAATCACTTCTTGACGGTAACGTTCTACATCCTGGCGATCATAATCTAGGCGTAGCATCCGAGCATAACCTAATTCCACAAAATCCTTAAAGCCAAGCTTCTTAGCAATCTCATGACGAACTTTGACCATTTGGTCATAAATTCGATCAAAATCGTCTTGGTGTTTTTGATACCATGCCGATATCTTTTCAAAGGCTTCTTTACGTTCCAAACGATCAGCCGATTGCGTAAAGGCTCCGATTGAGGATAAATTATAGACTTGACCTTTAAATTCAATTTCGGCAGAGGCTTTTAGCTTCCCATATTCTGAAACCAAGCGATTTTCTTCTTGTAAAAGAGGAATAACCGCTTCTGAATTTGTCCGTAGCTGATTTTCTGCAATCGCAAAGAAGGGCTCAGGTAAAAAGTCCCCTTTTAAAGACTGGCTAAGCTCATTTTCTAAAACAGCTTGATAATAGTCTTTTTCCCAATTAGCAATCAATGGATAATGTTCATCCCAAAAGTCTGTCTCCTGACTATAAAAATCATCCTTGGTATCGATTGAATGACGAATCGAACAAAGTGTTCCTTGGGTCGCTAAATTATTTTGAATTTGGCGAACGGCTTGGATCGCTTCCTTCAATGCTTCAAGCGAAGTCGCTTCTTTAATTTGATGAATAGCTTGATAGAATTGTTCTTTAACTTGGTCTAATTGAGGACGTTCATACTTAAATGAGGCAAATTTCATACTTCCACTTCCCTTTATCTTAGTAACTCTAGTATAGCACAGGCACCAAAGAAAGAGGCAAGAAATCCTATTGCTTAAAAAATATTTTATTTGACAGTTTTGTTATAATGAAAGTATCTCAAAAATTACAATGATTCAGTCAGGAGGGGTGATCATGGATACTCAGAAAAAGATTCAATATAAAGGACAAGTCGTCAATTATAAGCTTGTTCAAGCCCAGGACCCCAGCTTAGTGATCTTTAAATTAAAGCTCATCGACCATCCACTTAATCCAACAGACCTCGTTCATCAAGACATCAATTGCCTCATTGCTTACCGGGCTCTTAATTTCATATTAAGGGTTCATATTGGTGACATCATCGTTATTTATGGGCACTATAACCAACGCAAACAATTTATTGTTCAACGCTATCTTGTCGAACAAGCCGCTCCAACACCTCAGGACCGGTCTCAAGCCTATCCCAAACGACGGACCTATGACTAATTCAAGAAGGAGGGATTATCATGGCCCATCAATCCTTTGAAAGCAAAGCTCAAATCCGAGCACAAATAGAAAACAAGCTGGCACTCTTGCCCACCCTTCCAGGATGTTATCTGATGCATAATGCCCAAGACGAAATCATCTATGTCGGCAAGGCTAAAAACCTACGAAACCGAGTCAGATCCTATTTTAGAGGGGCTCACGACACCAAAACAACCAAGCTAGTGGCTGATATTCACCATTTCGAGTTTATTGTAACCAATTCTAATAAGGAAGCACTTATTTTAGAAATTAACCTCATCCAACAATATAAGCCACAGTATAATATTAAGCTTAAAGAAGGAACCATGTATCCTTACCTCAAAATCACCCATGAAAAGGACCCACAATTGATTATCACGAATCAGGTCTTAAAAGATGGAGGGATTTATTTCGGGCCTTTCCCAAATGTCTACGCGGCAACCCAAACACAACACCTCCTCCAGAAAGTCTATCCCCTAAGACGCTGTAGTAAACAGGAAAAACGTGCTTGTTTTTATTACCACTTAGGCCAATGCATTGGCTGTTGCGACCACCCAGTCTCAAAGGAAGAGTATCAACAACAAATTGACCACATCAAACAATTCTTTAACGGTGAGGTCGGCACGATTAAGCACGACCTCAAAAAGCGGATGCAAGAAGCTGCAGAGAAACTAGACTTTGAACAAGCCGCTTCTTATCGTGACTTAATTAATTATATTGAGACCACTGTGGAGCGTCAGTCGGTCATGAGTCAATCCTATAATAACATGGACGTCTTCAATTATTATTACGATCGTGGTTGGCTTTCCATTCAAGTCTTTCTCTTACGACAAGGGTCTATTCTAAAACGCAAGGCCGCACTCTATCCACTCTATGGTGAGCAAGCACCCGAAGAAGAACTCACGACTTATATCGCTCGATTTTATAGTGAACAAAATCAACTCATGCCTAAGGCTATCCTAGTGCCAAGTACAGTGGATCAAGACAGTCTATCGGAACTATTCAATATTCCGGTATCCACTCCCTTACGCGGCAAAAAACGCGCCATGCTCGAACTCTGTGAGAAGAACGCCAAGCTAGCCCTAGATGAATCATTTAGACTCAGCGAAATGCGTAATCAAAAAACAATCGGTGCCAGTCAAGAATTAGCAAATTATCTAGACATCCCTCAAGCCAGCCATATTGAATCCTTCGACCACTCCAATATTCAAGGAACCTCTAGCGTCTCCGGTATGGTCGTCTACAAGGATGGTGTCCCTGATCGAAAGAGCTATCGTAAATTTAAGATCAAAGCCAGTCAAGGCGCCAATGAGTTCGCAAATACCCAAGAAGTCATCAGACGCCGCTATACTCGGCTGCTACGCGAGGAAAAAGCCTTGCCGGACTTGATCCTGATGGATGGCGGGATTGTCCAAGTACGAGCTGCCCGAGATGTTATCGAAAATGAATTAGGGCTAGCTATCCCCGTAGCTGGTATGATTAAAGATGACCATCACAGAACCGCATCGCTCTTAGATGGCTACCGTGAAGAGATTGTCGACATGGACCAACGAAGCCAGGCCTTCCATCTTCTGCAACGAATCCAAGAAGAGGTTCACCGCTATGCGATCTCCTACCACCGCCAGGTCCGGTCCAAGGCTCAATATGCCTCACGCTTAGATCAAATCCCTGGCGTGGGCCCCAAAACAAGAACCAAACTACTCAAACAATTTAAATCCTTAAAAAACATCCAGAAAGCAACGCTCGAAGAAATCACACGCTTAGGCATTCCCCGCCCTGTCGCTCAACGCATTCTGGACGATTTAAATAAATAAAGAGAGTACAGCTTTTAGGATCCCTCAAAGCCGTACTCTTCTTTAAATTTGCTTCTAAAAGCTGGACCTGAACAATATACGCTCGCTCGCCGGTGCTTTTAAAGCCCCTCACGCGCTCACTTATTACGGCAGCCCAAAATGCTTTTTGGCCCACTCTCTATTTATGACATTTTTATTACGAAATCGGTCTCATCAAAAATAGGGATTGTTCCCTTTTTTAAAAAGGTGTAATATTAGCAGCTATGAAAGGCGTGTGTACTGTGAATTTATTCAAACAATTATTTTGGTTATTTTTCTTTTCGATTGTTGGCGAAATTATCTCGCTATTAATTCGACCTTTAATCAGTCTCCCTGCCAGCGTGATCGGCATGGTGCTTCTTTTTTTATGTCTCCATTATTCAATCCTTTCGATGGAAAAGGTAGAGCAAGTGGGATCCTGGCTAACTAACCATATGGCCATCCTCTTCGTCCCAGGAGGAGTCGCCTTAATGACTCAGTTTCCCTTATTAGCTAGGATCTGGTGGCAATTAATCCTATTAGTCCTTGTCACCACTGTCATTACCATGATTGTCACCGGAAAAATGGTTCAACAGTCAATCATCAGAAGTCAGAAAGGAGAAGCCCCTTATGTTAACGCCCCTATTGAATAGTCCTTTCCTAAATACCCCCTTATTTGGTATCACACTTACGGTAGGGATGTTTTTATTAGGAGATCGGCTCCATCAGCGATATCCGATTGTACTATTTAATCCGCTAGTCTTTTCTATCGGAGGAATTATCCTACTTTTAATGACGACAGGGATCACTTACGACCACTACAATCAGGGAGCTCAACTCTTCTCCTGGTTGATCACCCCGGCAACTGTCGCTTTAGCCATTGGACTCGAAAAGAATTTTGACTATCTCAAAACATACCTGGTTCCCATTCTAATGGGCTGCTTGAGTGGCACCTTAATCCATACTTCCATGGTCATTGCCTTAGCCTTTTTATTACGATTCAACCTTCAAATGGTCGCCACAGTCTATCCTAAATCGATTACCACTGCCATTGCGATTAGCGCCACCGATTCCCTGGGGGGAATCGTCTCGCTTACGATTGCCTTGGTGATTGCGACAGGAACCCTAGGAGCCATTCTAGGCCCTAAGCTCATTCCCCTTTGCGGCATCCATCATGAAGTGGCCCAAGGCGTCATGTTAGGAACTAGCGCCCATGCCATGGGAACCTCACAAGCTATCAAAATGGGACAAGTCCAAGGAGCCATGTCTTCAGTCGCCTTAATTACAACCGGCATCACCGTAATTCTACTCACTCCAGCTGTCAATCAAATTCTCTGTAATTTCTTTGTCTAAATAGTTATCCAAGTAAAAAGCTTGAGACTTTCTCGCGTCTCAACCACGAATCTCATCTATTTTTCCTTGGTAAGTCCCCTTATAAAACATTTATTCGACGATATAATCAAAAATCGCCCGGCATGATATAATCACGCCGAGCGATTTTCTTTGCCAATAAGAGATTCACTCTCATCAGTGAACACTTTATGCATCCAGTATCTTTTTGTCGATCACTTTCAAATCTGTATCAAATTCATACACAATTGGAACACCGGTCGCTATCTCTAAGGAAGTAATCTCATCATCTGCAATGCCTTCAATTTTTTTAATTAAGGCACGAAGGGAATTACCATGAGCCGCCACCAAAACATTCTTATCATCCAATAAGGCGGGCACGATATGATCTTCATAAAAAGGCATCACTCGTTCAAGGGTAATTTTTAAATTTTCTGTTAATGGAATCCGGTCCTTAGCCAAATTCGCATAACGCGGATCTACTAAAAACTTAGCTGCTTGATCCGCAGACATTGCAGGCGGGCAAACATCATAGGAACGACGCCAGATATGCACCTGTTCATCCCCATATTTTTCTGCCGTTTCCTTCTTATTTAAACCTTGTAAAGCTCCATAATGACGCTCATTTAGCCGCCAAGTCTTGGTTACGTCTACCCATAGCCGGTCGGTTTCATCAAGAATGTAATATAAAGTCTTAATCGCACGTTTCAAACGCGATGTATAGGCTAAATCAAAATCAATGCCAGCTTCCTTCAGTTTATGACCTGCTGATTTGGCTTCATTAATACCTTTTTCGGTTAAGCCAACATCTTCCCAACCTGTAAATTGATTAAGCTGATTCCACTCACTCTGTCCATGACGTACAAGAATTAATTTCATTAAATCACCCTCTATCCCGTATTTTCAGTTTTATTATACCATAAGCAAGCGCTTAATCGTTAGCCCTTTCCCATAAATCATCTAATATTTCTACCTTATCCATGGTAAACTAAGACTAAATGTATTAGGAGGTCATTTATGCAGATTCACCAAGCTCTAAGTCATTACTTTGGTTATTCATCCTTTCGAGAACCCCAAGAAGCGATTATCCAAGCCATCTTACACAAAAAAGACACCTTAGCGATTCTACCTACAGGAGGCGGTAAATCCTTATGTTACCAATTGCCCGCCATCCTGTTGCCAGGTTTAACAATCGTTATCTCCCCCTTAATCTCACTCATGAAGGACCAAGTCGACTCCCTAAGAGCCCAACAGATACCAGCCGCCTATCTGAATTCATCCTTAGATAGTCATAACTATCAAGAAATTCTAACAGCCGTTCATCAAAAACAAGTTAAACTCCTCTATGTGGCCCCTGAGCGTCTCTTACAACCAGGATTTATCGCTTTAATGAACCAAGTTCAACCCCAGCTGGTTGCCGTTGACGAAGCGCACTGCGTTTCTCAATGGGGGCATGATTTTCGGCCTTCCTATCGTCAGATTCGGGACTTTGTCCAAGCGCTTGATCATCGTCCTAGTCTTTCAGCTTTTACCGCTACGGCCTCCGAACTGGTACGCCAAGATATCTGTCAACAGCTCGATTTAAGAGATCCCCTAGTCTTTATCTCGTCATTCGATCGACCCAATATTCAGTTATCCATCCAAGAACCAGCCGATAAATTTACTGCACTTAAAGATCTCTTACCGAGTAAAGAGCCCTGTATCATCTACTGCTCTTCTCGTAAAGGAGTCGATCAGTTGGGAATAGCCCTACAAAAGGCCGGTTATCAAGCTGCTTGCTATCACGCTGGACTGAGTCACCAAGAACGGCAAAAAGCCCAAGATGACTTTCTTTTTGATCGCATCCAAATAATGGTCGCCACTAATGCTTTTGGTATGGGCATCGATAAAAGCGATGTCCGATTGGTAGTTCACTATAATATGCCCAAAGATATTGAAAACTACTACCAAGAAATCGGGCGGGCTGGACGCGATGGCTTAGCCTCTCAAGCGGTTCTTTTCTTTGCCAGCCGGGATATCCTAACCGCCAAATATTTTATTGAAGAAAGCCAAGACCAATATGCGAAAGACCGTTTGGAAGCGATGATTCGCTACGCCAGACATTCTGGCTGCCTACGTCAATATCTGCTTTCCTATTTTGGTCAAGAAGCCCCTGATCACTGTGGTAACTGCTCCTACTGTCTGGGTGAATTTAAGGTAAGAGACATGACTCGCGAGGGGCAAATGATTCTGTCTTGCCTAATCCGCATGAAGGCCCCTTATGGCATGACCCTTTTAGCGGAAGTCCTCAAAGGGAGCCAAAATCAAAAGATTCGCCAACATCATTTTGATCAACTCTCAACCTACGGTCTCTTAAAAGACCTGAGCTTGACTACAATCAAGCATCTCATTAGTCAAGTGATCGCCAGTAACTATCTCTTAGTCAACCGTCATCATGGATTAGAAATCAGCCCTAAGGCCCTGCGATTATTACAAGGGAAAGACCGGCTAGCTATTCGTGAGAATCTCATGGTCACATCTAATCGACTCCGCTACAATCACACTTCTAGCCAGGACGCTGTTCTCTATCCAGATCTCTATCAACTGCTTAAAGACTTACGTCTAAAGTTAGCACAGGAAGAGAATCTACCTGCCTACATTATTTTCAATAATGCCAGTCTGGTTGATATGACCAACCAATTACCTCTTAACGATCAAGAATTTCAACGGATAAATGGGGTTGGTCCTGTAAAAGCAGATAAATATGGCCAAGCTTTTCTTGATATCATTCAGACTTATTATCAGGATAAGGGACTGTCCTTAGATCAACGACAAGCCAATCTCCTTAAAAATCAAGCTCCAATCACCCATTATTATCAAAATGAGCAAGTTCCCATTGATACAGACTCCGTCTCCATCCAAAAGGTCGTTCTTAATCCAATGATCCTGGAAGACTATCCCGACCGAATGCCTAGTCACTTCCTTTGTGGACAACTGCTCGGCCAAGGTCTTTCCGTCCAGGCGATCGCTCATAAGCGCCACCTACGCCCCGAGCAAGTCCTTCAGCAACTCGAACGGTGTAAACAGGCTGGTTACCTACAAGAACTTCACTTAAAATTGAGCCCCCAGGTCCAGCAAGCACTAAAAAATGGAGACAGCTCTCAATTGGACCCCCTTGATCTGCGTCTCATTCAACTTAGCCAATGACAAAAAGACAGGTTTTGAAGATCTTTTATCCTCAAAACCTGTCTTTTATTCACCCATAAAAGCTCAATTAGGCATCTTCCTTAATCATCGCCTCCATAATGGCATCGTTCTCTTCTCGATTAAAAGTAAAACCTTCCCCATCTACCTGTTGAACAGCATTCACTGCCACAAAAGCCTTGGGGTCAATTTGGTGAATGATTTTTTCAACCGCAAATAATTGCCGCATCGAAACAACGATATAGAGGATTTGCTTATCATTCCTAGAATAGAAGCCCTTACCATTAAGAATCGTCACACCACGCTTCACTTGACTCATAACGGCTTGTCCTACCTCTTCATAATGGTCAGTGATAATCATAATGGCATGTTTTGGATTATAACCTGTAATCCAGAAATTCAAAATACGACTACAAATCAAAATCCCAATAATCGTGATGACTCCACGTTCGATCCCAATCGCAATAAAAAGTAAGAACACAATGATCCCATCACACATCAAGAGTGCATTGGAAACTGAAATCCCAAAATATTTATTGATGATCAGCGCAATGACATCGGTTCCCCCCGTCGAACCACCTCCGCGAATGACAATCCCCAAGCCAGAACCCATAATCACTCCTGTCACAATTGGTGCAATGAGCTTATTCTCTGGTAGGAATACGGGCGGCTTAATATAAGCTAAGAAGAAGGATAAGGCCCCAATGGAAACTAAGGTATAGAGAATCGTCTTAGTATCCAACAATTTCCAACCAACCACTAGGACGATCACATTCAATATGAAAGCTGTAATCGGAATATTCATATTAAATACATAGTGAAAAAATAAAGTCAGCCCCGTAATTCCCCCATCCCCTAATTCGTTTGGCAAGGAAACGAAATTAATCGAAAAGGCGACTAAGGCTGTTCCTAGTAAGGTCATAAATAAGGAAATGGCTACCTTCTTCATTGGCAATACCCCCAGATCAATAATATTAACGCTTACATTATATCAAATTCTTCCAATCATAAACTAGCCCTTAAAAATAAGGATTTTCTAATAAAAGGCTTTCAAAATGACAGCGTTTAGATAGACTTCTTATTTTTAAGGGCTGTTATTGACTTATTTATTTTTTACTAAAGATCGATAGTAGTCCAACCAGATCTTAGCTATCCGGTCTGGATGGTAATAATCCGCTCCTTGCTTGGCACGGTTCAATTGTTCCTGATAAAAGCTAGTATCACTCGCCAAACGATTCAAACAATCCGTCCAAGATGACACATCATTGGCTGCCAGATAATAGCCATCAATCACATCTCGATAAAGATCGAGATCGCGCACTAAAACTGGAGTATGCGCTGAAAAAGCTTCTAAAATCGACATCGGAAATAGCTCGTTGTAAGATGGCAAAAGAAAAACGTCCGCTAAATTATACCAATCATTCATTAATGGACGATCCACAATCCCTGTAAATCGCACGTTTGCAGGTGGATTATCATAAATTTTTTTGTAGTCTTCATAGCCATCGGTAATCCGCCCAAATGAAAAACCACCCACCCAAACAAAGAGCTTATCTGGGTTCATTTGTGCCAAGCGGATAAAGTCATCAATCCCCTTGCGCTTTTGTATCTGCCCTACTCCAAGAACCACAAATTGGTCCTGATCAATATCCTGTTCCAATCTGAAAGCTTTCTTAGCTGCTTCATCCTTGGGAAAAAATTCCTGGTCAGAGACAAAATTAGGAATATAAGTCACCTTATTAGGATCAATGCCATAAGCTGCAATCTCTGGTATAAAGCTCGGGTTGACTACAACCAACTGATCCATCTGCTTATAAAAGGCGATCACATATCGCTCCATTAATTTTTGTAAAGGCCCCAACAACTTAATCGACCCTGCCAAGGTATCCGGCAAAAAATGGACATAGCCCACCTTCACCCCCCGCTTCTTGGAAAAACTAGTCAAAAAATATTGCGGGTTAATTGTATGGTAATGAGAAATATCCGAGGGGGCGTAGTCATTAATTTGAATCATCAATTGTTCCTTAAGTCGTGTCTTCTGGAGTCGAATTAATTCGAGATAAGCAGATCCTACTCCTTGACCCTTGACTGAATCCGCCTTCGAAAAATGAGCAACCGTAAGCATACAAAAACTCCTTTATCCTAAGTAGATATCTTATTATAACATACACTCGCTTTGATCGATAAAAATAAAGAGTCGCTAGAAAGATGCTTCTTTCAGCGACTCTATTTATAAGCTATTCATAAAAACATAATTATCTTCAAATAACAAAAAAGGACCAAACCTTCAGGTTTGATCCTAAATATTATAAACTAAACGAATTAGTTTTCTTTTTTAGCTACAAATCCTAATCCTGCTAATGCAGATAATACTGCTGCTCCAGCGATTGCGAAAGTAGAAGCTTCACCTGTTTGAGGTAATTCAGCTTTCTTTTCATCTTTCTTAGCTGGTTTAGCTGCTGGTTTGTCAGCTGGTTTGTTAGTAGATTCTGTTTCAGTTGCTACTTCTTTTTGACCTTGTTTTTCTAATTTTTGATTAGTGTCTTGTAATTTACCTTCTACATTTTCTACTACAGATCCTTTAGTTCCTGCAATTTTTTCGTAAGTAGTAAATACATAGTATTTTCCATTTTCATACATAGGGAATGAACCTGGGAAAGCTTTCATTGCATCTTCATAAGAATCAAAAACATGTGTTAATTTTGGTAATTTATTTGTATAAACAATATACTTACCATCTTTAAACATTGGGTTAGCATCTTCTCCAAAAGCATCAACTGCTTCTGCTAATGTTTTAAATTCATATTGAAGACGAGGAGCTTGATCGGTAAATACATAGTATTTTCCATTTTCGTACATTGCTTTTTTATTTGGGAAAGCATTTACAGCATCTTCAGAAGAATTAAATACAAAAGTTTTTTGACCTTGAACATCTGTATAAACTACATAATCATTTGTTGATGGTTCATACATAACGAAAGCATTTGGATAAGCTTCAACAGCTTCTGCTAATGTCTTAAAGTGACGACCAACATTTTCAAATGCATTCTTTTGAGCACCCTTATCTAATTTAGCTTCAGTTCCAAATGGATCTTCTGCTTTAGTAGGAGCAATTGTTGTAGTAGTTGTAGATTCCTTAGATTTTTCTTCAGTTGTTGGTGCTACTGTTGTAGCTGGTGTATTATCAACTACATAGAATTGTCCATCTTCTTCAACAACAGCTAAAACTTCGTTTGCAGCTTTATTGTTATCAATCCAGTATTGAGCTGATTCTTTAGTAGAGAATACTGGTGCACCATTCAAAACATTTTTAGGAGCTGCTAATGCTGAAGCAGATCCAACTAATGTTAAAGCTACAGCTGAAGTTGCTACTAATTTAACTAATGATTTTTTCATAGTAAAAATCTCCTTTTTATTTTAAATTATTCGACGTATCAAGAGGTCTTATCTCAACCTCAATTGTATAGTACCAAAGATTTTTTAAAGTGTCAAGCAAATTTCTAAACTTCCTAAAGAAATCTTTAGAAATTCTTTAAATCTTCAAATTCTTTGATTCCATATATAGATTGACTAAGAATCTTGTCCATCGACAGTTATCATGGTATCAATTATTAAAGAAAAGGTAAAGATCTTTTATTTAACACTTATATTACAAAGGGGTTGCTGATCCATAACATCAGTAACCCCTTTTCATACAATCTCAGCGATTGCTTACATGGATTGTAACTTATCTAAAATTAATTGATTAACGACCTGTGGGTTAGCCTTGCCTCGCGTTTGCTTCATGACTTGTCCCACAAAGAAGCCTAAGGCACGGTCCTTACCATTCTTGTAATCTTCCACAGACTTTGGATCCCCTTCAATAATCGTATCAATCATTGGTTTAAGAACAGATGGGTCAGAGATCTGAGCTAGACCCTTTTCTTCCACGATCACTTCCGCGTCTCCGCCGTTTTGGGCCAAGTCCTTAAAGACCTGTTTAGCAATCTTGGAAGAAATAGTGCCATTATCGATCAATCGAATCATTTGAGCTAGATTATGAGGGTTCAGACCGGTCTCTTTTAAGCTAACTTGTTGAGCATTCAAGTAGGCAGAGACTTCCCCCATTAACCAGTTGGAGGCTTGCTTAGGATCGGCTCCCTCGGCAACAGTCGCATCAAAGAAGTCGGATAGATCCTTCTGTAGGGTCAAGACCATCGCATCATACTCTGGCAGATCGTAGTCCTTGGTATAACGTAGACGACGCTCTTCCGGCATTTCAGGCATGGAAGCACGAACTTGGTCCATCCATTCTTGCGAGATGGTCACGGGTGGAATATCGGGTTCTGGGAAGTAACGATAGTCCGCAGCCCCTTCTTTAACCCGCATCAAGATCGTTTTACCTGTCTTCTCATCGAAGCGACGAGTCTCTTGGAGAATCTTCCCACCAGAACGAAGGACTTGTGCTTGACGTTCTTCTTCATGGGCAAGCCCTCGACGAACATAGTTAAAGGAGTTCAGGTTCTTCAACTCGGTCTTCGTTCCAAAGGCTTCCTGACCATATGGGCGGATAGAGATGTTAGCATCACAGCGCAAAGATCCTTCTTCCATCTTCACATCTGAGACTCCAGTATACATGATCCGTTCTCTAAGAGCTTCCAAGTAGGCATACGCCTCTTCTGGCGACCGCATGTCTGCTTCTGAGACAATCTCAATCAATGGCGTTCCTTGACGATTCAAGTCAACATAGGAATAACCATCATCTGCGTGAGTATTCTTACCCGCATCTTCTTCTAAATGAATTCGTTCAATACCAATCCGACGTTTCTCTCCATCTACTTCAATATCGATGTGCCCATGTTGTCCGATCGGTTGATCGAGTTGAGAGATTTGATAAGCAGCTGGATTATCTGGATAGAAGTAATTCTTTCGATCGAACTTCATCCACTCAGCCACCTCACAATTAAGCGCCATCGCAGCTTTCATCCCGAATTCCACCACTTGACGATTCAAAGTAGGTAAGGCTCCCGGATAGCCCCAATCTTTTTCATTCGTATTCGCATTGGGTTGGCTTCCAAAGAGGACTGGGGATGAGGAAAAGATTTTGGACTTAGTTTTTAATTCAACGTGGACTTCGAGTCCAATAACTGTTTCAAAGTTCATCAGTTACCTCCTATAATTTGGGTTCTAGGTCAAGATAGTCATGCCCTTGTTCAAAGGCGTAAGCTACTTGATAGAGTAGGGCTTCGCTCAAGTTTGGTCCGGTAAGGGCCATCCCAATTGGGAGTCCCCCTTCATCAAAACCAGCTGGAATCGCTAGACTTGGAATTCCTGCTAAATTAATCGGAACCGTTAATAAGTCTGCCACATACATTTCCAACGGATCCGATTGGCGTTCACCAATCTTATAGGCCGTGGAGGTGGTGACTGGTCCCATGATTAAATCATACTCTTCAAAGACGCGTTCAAAATCTTGGCGAATTAAAGTCCGAACCTTGGCCGCCTTGCCATAGAAGGCATCATAGGCTCCGGCCGATAAGGAGAAAGTCCCCAACATGATCCGACGTTTAACTTCCGCCCCAAAGCCTTGAGAACGTGACTTGACATAGATATCTTCTAGATTGTGAACATCTTCTGCACGATAACCATAGCGAATTCCATCAAAACGTTGTAGGTTCGATGAGGCTTCCGCTGAAGAGATAATATAATAGGCATTAATACCATATTGCGAGTGAGGCAGTGAGACCTCTTCCACAATCGCACCCTGTGACTTAAAGTAGTCTGCAGCTTTATCCATAGCCTGACGAACCTCTGGTTGAATCGCATCGGATAAGTATTCCTTCGGATAAGCAATCTTCAATCCCTTAATGGATTGACCAATTTTAGCCGAAAAATCCAAATTGTCATCATCTAAGGTGGTGGAGTCATGCGCATCAAGTCCCGCAATAACCTGTAATAGAAGGGCATTATCTTCCACCGTCAAAGTCATCGGGCCAATTTGGTCGAGACTCGACGCAAAAGCAATCAGACCATAACGAGAAACGCGACCATAGGACGGCTTCATACCAACGATCCCTGTATAAGCAGCCGGTTGTCTCACCGAACCACCTGTATCCGATCCTAATGAAGCGGGCACTTGTCTAGCAGCAACCGCGGAAGCAGATCCACCCGACGATCCTCCTGGTACACGTTCTAAATCCCAAGGATTACGACTGGTCTTAAAGTAAGAATTCTCCGTGGATCCTCCCATCGCAAATTCATCTAGGTTCACCTTACCCACAATAATTGCTCCGGCTTCCTTAAGCTTGGTAATTACATGCGCATCGTAAGTTGGAATAAAATCTTCGAGCATTTTTGAAGCAGCAGTCGTTGCAAATCCTTGGGTTACAATATTATCCTTAATCGCTAAGGGAATCCCATTTAAGATAGGACTATCTTCTCCATAACCACGCTCATCCGCTGCTTTAGCAGCTTCTAAGGCAGCTTCTTTATGATTTTGATAATTAATAAAGGATTGAACTTGGTCTTCTTTAGCTTCGATCGCTTGATAAGTATGTTGGATTAGCTCCACCGCTGTAAAATCGCCGGCCTTCAATCCAGCCTTCAATCCTGTAATCGTTGTTGGATAAGTCGTCATTCTAAGCTCCCTCCCCATCATCTAAAATCGCTGGCACTTGAATATACCCGTCTTTGCTAGTAGGGGCATTATCCAGTAAGGCTTGATAATGATCATTTTCGACCGGCTGATCTTCACGGTAGACATTCATCCGTTGATTGCCATGATAGGTCGATTCGACAGCTTCCGTATCTACTTCAACCAAGTGCTCTACCATATCCACCAAACTTTGCATTCTTGGTGTCAATTCATCAAGTTCTTGTTCATCAAAGCTCAACTTAGCTAATTGAGCCACATGTTCTAATTCTTCACGTGTTATCATGCGTTTCCTCCCTTATTATTGTCTAAAGATATAAGACTGATAATCTGCCTGCTGGGCCTTTTTGCCAACATAAGCTTCTGTTCCCACATTGGATGAGATCTTAATCTCAGTTTCAACATCGGTCGGTAGATACCTTCGGGCCATGTCATAGACATGCTGTGTTAAAGCTGCAATCTCGGTCTGTTGATAGAATTGGGTCACAATCTCGATATCCAAAGTTTTTAATTGATCATCAACATAAAGAACCTTGGCTGAGACACCATTCAAATTAGGGAAAAGATCTCGAACCCCCTTGGAGAAGTTGTCAAAGTATGCATACTGCTCTCCTTCAACCCCACCGTCCAATAAAGGAAGGGAAAGACGATACTCATTGCGGTCACTCCAATCGGATACCGCATTACCCTCACGGGATATACCGTCTGAGATATAAGTACCCCCAACAATCTCGTCTGCAGGAGCCTGTCGATAAATACCGACGACAATCGGAATCGATCGCAATTCTTCAGTTGCCCGCAAACGACCCACAATAATATTAGCATAGGCACGACCGCGTTCTCGCATTTCTCCTACGGAGATCTCTTGTTTGTAGACTACACCGGCTGGATCCGTATATTCATAGGTTGAATTCATCGACAGGCCTAGCACAATACCGGCCAATTGATAACCATCCTCTCCCTCAACCAGAATGTTTTTTTCCATAATTTGCGAAAGATAAATGGGCGTCGATTCCACTTGAGGAGATCCTTCATCAACGGCTCCTGCTTCTTTTTCCCCAGCTTCTACCGGATTACCATTCTGATCAACAATAACTTCCTCTCCAGCTTCATTAACCGAAACCTCGGTCGATTCCTGAGATTCTTGAGTAGTAGTGGTTTCTTCCTTATCTGGTCCAACAGCTGCAGGATTAAGTCCGTCCGGATTTTCATCTGATTCACGACTAACCCATGAAGTTAGGGTGTCCGCATCAATTAACTGCCCCTCTTGAAGATAGTACTGGTCCGTCGGAAAGACTTCTTGTGACAATCTTAAGAGCCCATCCTCAAAGGCAAAGGCATTACCCGTTGAAGAGAGATTATAGTCCACTGAAGCGGCCGTTCCTAAATGATACTGGCCATCTGTAATGACAGCGCGGTAATGATCCGGGCTCAAACGACTGGAAGTCACTTGAGCTGTTACTTTATTAGCGGGTTGATTGGCACTCGTTTTTTCTTCCTGATCAAGATTATTCAAACATCCTGATAAAAGCGAGACCAGGACCAACAAGGTCAAATATTTATTGGCTTTCTTCTTCATAGTTTACTCCACTTTCTGCTAATTTTGCGATAAAGTGCGCTTCATCCATAGTATCCACTCCCAATTGCAAGGCCTTATCATACTTAGACCCAGGAGAATCCCCATAGATAACGCAGTCTGTCTGCTTAGAGACAGAACTAGTGACTTGACCGCCTAAGTGTTCGATCAAGTCTTTGGCTTCCTTTCGACTATAGTAACTCAAAGAACCCGTTAAGACAATGCGTTTCCCTTGCCAAAATTCTTTGTCCACTTGAGCAAACTCAGCCGATTGGTCTAGATAGGTCATATTGACCCCCGCCTGCTTCAAAGATGCTAGTAATTTTTGGGAATCTTCTTGTCCAAAATAATGATGGATTGAGGAAGCGATCATTGGTCCAACCCCCTCAATGCTAGTTAATTCTTCCAAGCTAGCCGCCATAAAGGCTTCCATTGTCTTGAAGGATCGCGCCAATACTTGTGCGACTTTGGCTCCAACATGCCGAATACCTAAAGCAAAGATTAAGCGTTCCAAAGAGTTTGACTTAGAAGCTTGAATCGCTCGAGTATAATTTTGAGCAGATTTTTCTTTGACTTTATCCAATGTTAAGAAATCAGCTTCATCTAAATAGTATAGGTCGGCCACATTATGTATCAATCCCTTTTCCAATAGGACAGCAACTACCTTTTCACCCAGGCCCTCAATATTCATCGCTTGTCTGGAAACAAAATGCGTTGCTAAGGCCAAGACTTGAGCGGGACAGTTCGGATTCATGCATCTTAGTGCAACTTCACCATCCGGACGCTCTAAGGAGCTTTGACAATCTGGACAGTGATTTGGAATCTCTAAAGGTTTTGAGTCGCTCGGTCGCTGATCCAATAGCACTTTTGATATTTCTGGGATGATATCCCCTGCCTTATGAATCAATACTTGATCCTTCAAGCGAATATCAAGCGCTTGGATCAAATCGATGTTATGAAGGCTGGCACGTTGAACAGTTGTCCCTGCTAATTGAACTGGCTCCATGACTGCAGTAGGTGTGACCACCCCTGTTCGTCCAACCGTCCATTCAACCGCTAGGATCGTTGTTTGAGCCACTTCTGCTGGAAACTTATAAGCAATCGCCCAACGAGGTGCTTTTACCGTATAGCCCAATTTAGACTGGGTGGCCATTTGATTCACTTTGACTACCACCCCATCAATCTCATAGGGTAAATCATGGCGCTTTTGTCCAATTTCTTGAATATAGGACCAGACTTGGTCCAAATTATGACATTCACGGCGCAAATGGTTATTACGCAGCCCTAACTCTTCCAAAGTCTCAAATAAACCCGCCTGGGTTTGAATAGCCAGACTTTCAGGATCTGCTACCCCATACATAAAAACCGAAAGCTGACGGTGTCTAGCCACCTTAGGATCCAACTGTCTCAAGGCGCCCGCTGCTGCATTGCGCGGATTAGCTAGGGGAATCTTCCCTGCTTCTTCGCGCTCCTTATTCAAGGCTAGGAAGCGTTCTTTAGGTAGATAGGCTTCGCCGCGAAACTCTCCAGAAACAGCTTTTCTTAATTTGAGAGGAATCGCCGAGATGGTGCGCAGGTTTTGGGTGATATCTTCACCCACTTGGCCATCTCCCCGGCTGGCACCACGGACAAATTGTCCGTTTTCATAAGTCAAGGCCACGGCTAATCCGTCAATCTTACATTCACATAAATAGGTCACCGAGTCTGTCGTCTGATTTTCCACCCGTTGAATAAAGGATGCTAGATCTTCCCGATTAAAAGCATTCGTCAGGGAGTATAAGGGAGTCGCATGCTCAACTTTTTGAAAACCATCCAGTAGTTGATCTCCTACTCGTTGACTGGGCGAATCCATGGTCACCCACTCGGGATGGTCTTTTTCGATGGCTAATAGTTCTTGATAAAGCTGATCATATTCCGCATCAGAAATTAGTGACTCATCCAACACATAATAATGGTAGGCATAGCGATTCAGATCTTCTTTGAGTTGATTTAATCGTTGTTCTAAAGTCATAGCTATTTTTCACCTTCATCTTGATGCTTTTCAATAGGTGCCAAACTGGCAAGTAGTTGCTTAATCCCCTGATCAGGAAAGGCAATATGTAAGGTCGTATCTGACTTACTAGGACTAACCTGGATGACCGTTCCTACACCCCAGACTCGGTGATCTACCTTATCACCCACTTGCCAATCGATAATCGGATTTTGGGCTAGTCTTGACCTTTTTTGAGTTTTGGCAACCGGTCGTCTTGCACTCAATTTCACCCGTTGGCTCGCTTTTTGGCCATCATTAGCGGAATGATGAATCCGGCTACTTACAAAATTCCTAGTTTTCGATTCCACAAGATCCGCATCCACTTCGTCCACGAAGCGTGACAACTTGTTTTGTTGAAGACGGCCATAGAGCATCCGGCGCCTGCAAGCACTCAAGTAAAGCTTCTCCTCGGCTCGAGTCATACCAACATAGGCGAGGCGACGCTCTTCTTCCATCTCGTCGAGATTCTCAAAGGCTCGATAACTTGGAAAGATTCCTTCTTCCATTCCAACCACAAAAACCACTGGAAATTCGAGTCCCTTGGCGGCATGGAGCGTCATCAAAGTTACAACCGATTCATCCGAATCCCTTTGGCTTTCTTGGTCTGTAGATAAAGAGACCTGCCCTAGGAACAGCGTTAAGCCCGACAAGTCCTCTTCACTGCCTGCTTGAACTAAATCCGGGTCTGTTTCTCCCAAATCCTTGAGGTCGCTTTGGTCAAATTCTTGCGTGACCGATTTTAGTTCATCAATATTTTCAAGTCTTGCCTGGCTTTCTAGGTCATTCTGATCCAGAAGAGCTTGACGATATCCCGTCACTTCTAAAACTTCTTCTAATAATTCAGTCATTGAAAGATACTTTGCCTGTTCATGTAGACGGTCGATCATCACACTGAAATCCTGAAATTTTTTCTTAACCGAAGCAGATAGATTCGACGCGTTGACTTGTTGAGCCGCTTGGAAATTCGATAAATTCAAGCTCGCCGCAAAATCTTGCAATTTACTAACACTGCTGGCCCCAATTCCTCGCTTAGGTTCATTAATAATTCGATTAAAACTTAAATCGTCCTTAGGATTATCTACTAACCGCAGGTAAGCCAAAACATCTTGAATTTCTTTTCGAGCATAGAAGCGTACCCCTCCTACCACCTGGTAGGGGATGTTAGCCTTCAAAAACTGATCTTCCAAAGATCGGGATTGAGCCTGCGTACGGTAAAGAACCGCAAAATCTGAATTCTGGCGTCGGTGCAAGTCCTTCTCGGTCAGGATCTCTTGAATCACAAAGCCTGCCTCTTCCAAATCTGAATCTGCTTCATAATAGACAATCTTATCTCCAGCTTCCTTATTCGACCACAATTCCTTGGCTTTACGATTCACATTATTCTTAATCACACTGTTAGCTGCCTTAAGAATGGTGGGCGTCGAACGATAATTTTGCTCCAACAAAATTGATTTTGCCCGAGGGAAATCCTGTTCAAAATTCAAAATATTGGTCATATCTGCTCCACGCCAGCCATAAATGGATTGGTCGGCATCACCTACGACACAAATATTTTGAGCTTCATTCACTAAAAGCTGGACCAATTGATATTGCGTCTGATTGGTATCTTGATACTCATCAACATGTATATAATCAAATTTATTCTGATAGAATTGCCGCACATAAGGTTGCTCTTCGAATAACTGCACCGTATTCAAGATTAAGTCATTAAAGTCCATCGCATTGGCTGCTTTCAAATTCTTTTGATAACAATGATAGATCTCAGCTTGCTTAATGGCTTGTGGATACTTGGCATCCGCTTTAACTTGTTCCGGAGTCAACCCTTGATTCTTAGCTTGATCAATCAGGTACAGCATTTCTTTTTCTGGGAAGAACTGACTGCTAAGGTTTAACTCTTTTAAGACCCGTTTCATTAAGGTCTTTTGTTCCGATTGATCCACAATCGAAAAATTATTCGTATATCCTAGTAAATGAGCTTGTTGACGTAATATCCGAACACATAAAGCGTGGAAGGTAGATACCCAAATTGAAGTGCTAGCCTCACCCACTAATTGATGAAGTCGCTCCTTCATCTCATTAGCGGCTTTATTCGTAAAGGTAATAGCCAAAATATGCCAGGGCTTCACCCCTAACTCTTCAATTAAGTACGCGATTCGATGCGTCAAAACTCTGGTCTTCCCAGATCCTGCTCCAGCAGCAATAAGCACTGGCCCTTGTGTGGTTAATACGGCCTCACGTTGTTTATCGTTCAATCCTTGTAATGCTTCCTTTAATGTCACTTAACCACTCCCTTCTATTCATACGGCATCGGTTCTATTATAACAAAAATGTTCCCCTCCGGATATGTTAAAGAAAAAGTCCTCCGACCTTATCCATAACCATTAAAAAACCTGGTCCCTTTGACAAGACCAGGTTATAATGAGTCTCACTTTAAATCAAAGCTATGCATGATAAAGATTCGTAATTGTAATCTGTTGGTCACAGTCAGATAAATCTTCCCCAGTCACGACCACTAATCCTTCGAGTAAGTTAACGGACTTTTGGGGCTGATTCAAAAATACAAAGTCCCAATCCGTTCGGGTCATATACTGAATCATGACCTTTTCGATATTTAAGGCGGCGATCGGCAAAGCGATAGCTGCTGGTACTTGAGACTCTAACTTACAAAGCGGCAAGCCCACCAAAGCCCTGCAAGTAGCCTCGTCCATTGGCATTGACATGACTTTATGAGTAAACATGCCTGCTGCTTTAAGACCTAGAGAGGCATGATTAACATAAATCACCCCTGCGGATGTCATAAAATATTCAATGTTGATCGCTCCAACAACTGCTAATGATTGTGCAATCGATCGGCCAATGCGTTCGATCTCATCTTGAACCGATTCACTCACCGTGGCCGGATAGCGAACTTGCCGTCCAATCAAATCCCCTTTATCCACTACTTCAAAACCAGGATAAACCATCTGTTGTCCAGCTTCATTCTGAACAATCGTCAGTGTGACCTTCTTTTCGACAGGAATCCAAGCTTCTAGGATACAAGTTCCTTGATCTAACAACTTAGTAACTTGCGTCAAATCCTCTTCATTAAATAAAATAACTTGATCACTTTTGATCCCAAGATTACGTTGGGCAGATTTTAACACACAGGGATAACCAATATATTCAACCGCTTCTAGAATGTCTTCCAAGTTGGTCACCATCGAAAAAGGTGGCACGAGATGTTTATTGGAATCCAGATAAGCCTTCTCAATTAATCGATCAGTCGATATAGCAATTAAATCATCCTTTAAAGGTAGATAAGTCACCTGAGATAAAAGGCGAAAATCCCGATTGGACAATAGACCCGGCTCGATATAGACAAGATCCACCTGTTCACCAAAGGCTAAAAGTTCTTCCGTCGAATAGGAATCAACCACCTTTTGCCAAGAAGCAAATTGTCTCACACCATTCCAAGCTTGGGTCACCAAAGATCCCACATGATAGCCAAGTCGGCCTGCCTCTTGAGCTAACAAGGCCGATGAATGCCCAGATCCAATAATTCCAATGCAAGTCCCTGGATAAAATCGATGCACCATAAAACTCTCCTCACTTCAAGTCCCCATATTATCATCGGAAGACTTTCATCCTTTGTAATCTTTCTTACCACATGCTTAAACAGTCATGAATTGACAAATAATCTATTAATGGGTCATAGGTTGGTCATATTGATTCAGCTGCCAGTCTTCAATCATTCGGATAATCTTATCAGCATAATCCGGATCCGTCGCATAACCAGATGATTGGAGGCCCCGTGCTTGTTCTTGATAATTCTGTCCTGCTAAAACCGATGCATATTGTTGAGGATTCCAGGAAGTTCCATTCACGATCAAGCGAGCATGCTCACGCATCGACTCTTCCCAAGAATTATAGTGCTTGAAAGCATCCATAATCTCAACCCATTCCCCATTCTGAAACTCTAGCGTCGGATAGAGTGCCTTATTAGGAT
The DNA here is from genome assembly GCF_000301035.1 of Facklamia hominis CCUG 36813. GTDB lineage: Bacteria > Bacillota > Bacilli > Lactobacillales > Aerococcaceae > Facklamia > Facklamia hominis. Next base: position 961,509 of record NZ_JH932292.1, read on the forward strand.
CAGATGGGTCCGTTTTAACACCATATAAATTATAATCCTGACTTGCTAATTGACTCCGGCCAAAATCGGACTCTAGCATCGCTTGAGCTAATGAGACCGATGCCAAGACCCCATATTCCCGCTGCAAAGATTGAGCAGTTGGAACCAAACGTTTTACAAAGTCTTTCTTCTGAGCTAACTCTTCTTGCCTAGCCGTCTCTTCTTCATTTAATTCTATCGAATGATTCAAATAGCGAAAAACCAGAGCAAATAACAAGGCAAATAGAATAAATAGGAAAACAACTATACATCCCATTTTTTGGAAAAAATTAGCTGAAAAGTGTTTCCATTGTCTTTTAATTCGCCGCCATTTTGGAGAACGGCGAACGCTCTTTTTTGTTTTTTTAGGTCGCTGACTCTTTTTCTTGGCCAAGCTTTCACCACGCTCTCTTATTTTCCATCCTTCAATTGGCCAGTCTGATCATCAAACCATTGTAGTAATTTTACCTCATCCGTTTCAATTTGTGATCGGACAACTCCGGGAAGTCTAATTTCAATAATATCATTGTACCCCCAAAAATTATAGTCCGCAATTAATTGCAAAATCATTGTGTTAGCTTGATGACTTTTAGATTCACTTTGATGCCATTCCATTCGTACCATACCATGGTTTACCCATGTTTTAGCGATTTGATATTTCAAATAGAGGTATTCACCCACCGGATTTAACTTAATCTCTGAAATAATCTCTGCGTTACGAACCACTTTTTGAACTAACATCCATTCATAATCCGTAAATAAGGTTGAAATAATCTGAATATTTTCAAATTTTAGTCCTTGCTCACCCTTCTTCCATCGATCCCAAGACTGAGGGCTGATACCCAATTTCTCACTATAAAAAGCCTTTTCTGTTTGATATTTTTCTCTGACAGTATACACTACGATATCGACAAGTACTGGACTCATTGTAATTCCCCCTTTTCTTAATCATACACCTAATAGGTGTATTTTTAAAGAGGAAGAAACCAACTTAAGGGAAGCTAATTATCCGTCAATAAATAAGAGACTGCAACTCATAAGTTGCAGCCTCTCTAAATTTAAACGCTCTTTAAAAGGATCGGTAAAGTAAGACCTTGCCTAACGATAGTACCAACCACCATCAGCGCCTTGATACCAAGTTCCTCGGCGATAAACATCCCCAAACCAATATTGGTTAACGGTTTGCTTACCTTCATAGAGATTATCGGTAGGTTCCGGATTCTGACTGGTTTCACTCGTCATTCGGACTTGATCGCTGCTCGTTGTTTGTACCGCCTCATAGCTTGTAACAGTGGTTTCAGCTTGGGTCGTCTCAACTTCAGCAGTCGTTTCTTTCACTTCACCCGTTAATAAAAGCGAAACAGCTTGTCCCAGACTCGATTGAATCCGCTGATTAATTGTTTCCGTTTGTTTAAAGTCTGTCGTTAAAATCACCACGATAATAGGTTGGTCTTCTGTCTGAATAATCCCCGCATAATGTTGATTCTTAGGATTATAGTCCCAGCTAGCTAATTGGATTTTAGGCGCATCTGTTTCGATCGAAGACGTAAAACGATTAGCCTGATTAGCATGTCCCAAGGCTTCTATCAAAGCTTGGTCCGTCTCTTCATCCACCAGTTCTTTATGGGCTAACTTGGTTAATAACTTGGCAATGTCAGTAACATTAGTTAAGGCTCCTGTAATATAAGACTCTTCCTCAACACCTAATGGAGCATCCATTCGAGTCGCGAAATAACCTGCCTCTTTCAACCAATAGTTAAAGTCATTCACACCACCGGCTAGTTGCACTAGATGATTCATGGCACTCGGATCTGACTCCATGATCACTAAATTGATTAGATCCTGAACCGTATAAGCCTCAACTCCTTGACTCGCCACCGTTCCTGCATCCCCAGAAGCCATCAATTGTTGATTCATCTCAACCACTTGGTCCGTTTGAAGCTCTCCACTAGCAATCAATTCATAAGTCCGTTGCAAGATGAACCAAGAAATCATTTGGTCCGCTGCAACCGTCTGATTATCATAGACATAAGGTGCTTTTTTAGCGTCTGATTGAGCCAAGAAAGATACCTTTCCTTCTTGATCAAAGGCCTGGGTGATTAATTCATTTAATTGATCCTTGCTTTGCTGATCCAAACGATTAGCTGGCAGGTCATAATTCACTGTTTCTTGGAAATCTTTAGCTGTAATCTCCAGAGATTGTTTATCACCCACTTCATCCACCAAGGATAAGCCTGGATCAACGTAACTCAATTTGAGTTGCTTACCATCCTTGAAAAGAGAATAGTCTTCTCCAAGATCCAAATCTGTATTATTATAAGTTACCTTAAACTTAAAAGTATCTTGGTCCACTTGATCTAAATCTTCATCAAAATCAAGCGTTACTTGGATTGTTGGATAATTCGTCAAGTCTACCTTATGATCCGCTAAAGTGAAGGCAGCATTTTTAACTTGGGTCGTCGATTGATCTTCGACTTGACTCGACGTCTCTTCAGAAGTTGAAGATGAATCTTTAACTTGACCCGTTTGATGATTGCTCCACATCGTCTTCACTTTGGTATAAAGCTTTGGTGCTAACATAAACAAAGCAAAGATTACCGCTACGGCAAGCAACCATTTAAACACCTTGCCTAGGCAAGAACCTTTTCCGGCACGACTACTTGGTAGGATTTCTTCATCAATATCAATGTCAGAATCAATTTCCTCGTCATCGCTAGCATAAGGATAAGAAAAAACCTCATCTGCTCGCCGTCTAAAGGCTTCCTCTTCAGATAATGGGGCCTGATCCTCTCCACCCTTACCGCTTTGATAGGCTTTTTTGGCCTCTTCTTCGGCTTGGGCCATTTCTGCTTCTAAAGACCTTCTTGCTACCGAAATCCGTGCGCGCCGGGCTGGTTTCTCCTCTTTTGAACTAGCTACTGGTGCGTCTGCTTCCAACGTGTTTGAAGAAACTTCTTGACTTCGAGAGGACTGATCTTTCTTAGTTCTCGAAATAATATCCTTATCTTCTTTGATCTCATCCCGCTTCACATCAGGTCTTTCACTAGCTGGTTCTCGATTAAACTCTTTTTTATCGCTTGAATTAAACTGATACCCACAATAAGCGCATTGGGTTTTACTTCTAACATGCCGTCCACAATTAGGGCATTGCATAAATCTTCCTCCTCATACATTTAAAAGGGTTTTTCTCTTTATTATTGTAGCATACTTCCTACCATATTTTGAGATGATTTTAGGGAACATAAAAAACCAAAACTTTCAAATAAGCACTCTCAGGATCTGAACTTGTTGGGAAGTCTTCAGGTAATTCAAATTGTTGAATTAATTGTGCTTTCTTATTTGCCCCCGCTAGGGTCATTTGTTGCCGAAATGTCTCTAACATTAATGATGCATTATTTGTTGATAACAAACAAATTCCCCCAGGTCGCGTGATTTCAAATAGATCCTGAGCCAAGGCGAAGTAATCCTTATCCACTGAAAAATGCCGTTTTTTGCTTCGAGCAAAACTTGGCGGGTCGCAGATCACAAAATCATATAAATATTTGTGTTTTTTAGCATAAGCAATGTAATCAAAAACATCCATCACTCGAATCTCATTAGTGTCATTCGATGCTTCAAGTTGATTCAAGCAAAAATTCTCCCTAGTCCACTCCAAAGAGCGATTAGCAATATCTACTGAAACTGTCTTTTCAGCCTGGCCTACGGCCGCCGCTACCGAAAAGGCGCCAGTATAAGAAAATAGATTCAAAACCTTTAATCCCTGAGCCTGCTCTTTAACAAATTGCCGGACTGATCGCTGGTCTAAAAAGATGCCAGTCATCCAAGACTGACCTAAATATACCGCATAGGAAACCCCATTTTCTCGGATCACTAGGGGTTGGTCAGCTGCTTGGCCAAGGACTGGATCCAAAGCAGATTCTTGATCATCTAATTCAAAACGTTTTACTTGATAAATTCCTTTAATGCCATGATCCCAAGCTTCTAACACTTGGATCCACCACTGACGGTATTGGTATGCTCCCCTGGAATACCAATTGATGACAGCGTAATGATCATAATAATCAATTGTTAAGCCTCCACAGCCATCCCCTTCACCATTAAATAAACGAAAGGCAGTCGTGTCTTCAGAGGCCAAAAGGTTCTCACGCTTCATAACCGCCTCTTCAAATAAAACAGTGACAAAGTCGCTAGACCATTCCAATAAAATATCCGGATCTAATAACCAAGCAAAGCCTTTATTTTGTCTACCGACAATTGCTTGACCAATTTGTTGGCCCGATTGATCAGCTAAACCAAAGACCCATCCTTCCGGAGCTTGTTCAATCGCCTCAGGCGCTTCCAGGTCCTTCAAGCTAATTAATCGTTTGCCTAATTCCAAAGCCTTCACGGCTTGAGCTTTTAATTTAAACTTTTTCACAAACTAATCCTCACTTTCCAAGAGGCGTTCCATATAATAATTTGCTTCCGCTTGATTCATCGTTGGTAAATCACCTAGACTCGGAATTGATCGTTTAACAGGTCGTAAGATATATTCAAAACGCACTGGCCGGGTTTGCAAATTAGCGGTATTCGTAGAAAGTAGATTGAAATCAACATACTCGGTCATACCTTCTAAGACCACACGATAAACACGGTCTTTAACATCAAAATCAAGACTAAATTTCGTTAACTTATCCATAATTCCAGCCGTCGATAATGATTCTTTGCGACTTAAGGGTGGTAAAAGGGGTAAACGTGCCTTAGAGGGGTTAGCTTTGGCTAAATCTTGACTAATAGTGGTGTTTAAATCAACATTAAAAGCTAAATAAGACTTATCTTTTACAAAATTCATTTCTTGCTTAATCGACTGGTTTAAGTGTTGATCTTTACTAGTCGGATTCAGTTCATAATCTTGACGATAAGTAAAATTTAATAGGCTCTCCCCCTCAAAGAATTGAGCAGGTATCTCTAAGCGTTCTACCGACAAACGATAATTCCCTTGATCTTTCACAAGATAGTCTTTTGCCACTTGATTCAACTTATCTCGATTGGGTAACAAAAGAAGAGATTGAAGCATATTACTCGATAAAGGCTTGGCTTGTAGGTAATCATTATCTACCTGTAAATAATAATTTACAAAGGGTGCTAACCTCAAATCCGTTAAATATGGAAAAAAGGCCTGCTTAAAAAAACCGAGCGATTCCCAGTACTTAAAGCTTTGCACATAAGCTAACTCAAAATGACGGTAGGCTACAAAATTAAAATGGGTGGTCATGGGTGTGAATTCATCCGAGAAAAAAAGTAACCGACCTAAAAGATCACCCTGGCTTTCATCAGCTAATAAAAAAGCCTGCCCCATTAGATGATTATCCGTTAAGTCAGTCCACTTCATACTGACTTGATACTGGTCTATCTCCAGCATTCGATCAATGGCACGATTAAAAGCCTCCACAGAGACGGGTGATTCATCTTTGCTTGAGTTAATGACTGGTTCTTGACTAGCATTCGACGGAGTCACTGCGATTATCGTTTGGGCCATGGTTGATAATGCGAAGAACAAAATCAACACGAATCCAAAGAATATCTTCTTAGCTAGGTTCTTCATAACCTTCCCCCTTTCTATCTTAGGTCTATTATAAACAAAATCCGTCCCTGCGGATACTTTTTTCCATAAAAAAAGGCCAGCTTCAGCTGACCTTCATTTAAGTTATTATTCATATTTGTAATCCCAAGATAAGTGCTCCTCGCCCAAGGCCATTTGTTGGTCATAATCCTTAAGAATTTTAGCAGCAGTTCTTGATAGAATAAGTAAAGCAATAATATTAGGTAAAGCCATGAGTCCCATAGCCAAGTCTGCCAGATCCCAGATAATACCTGTTCCTGCAAAATAACCCAAAGCAATCGCAGTCAGTCCGACTAGCTTAAACCAACGTACAATACTCGCCTTCTTAAAGATGAATTTCACATTAGATTCTGCAAAGAAGAACCAACCAACGATCGTCGTCAAGGCAAAAGCAGATAGAGAAATGGATAAGAAAGCTTCACCTACTTGACCAAATTGCAAGTTAAAGGCTGTTTGAGTCATCACTTGTGCATAATCTTCCATTTGGATAGCTTCAGTAAATGTGCTCATCACATCTGCTGAATAAGCACCTGTTAACATATTAATCATAACCGTTGCCACACAGATAACAAAGGTACAGATAAAGACCCCGATCATAGCTACGAAACCTTGTTCTGCCGGGTGGTTGTTTAAGGCTACCGCATGTGAATGAGGGGTTGAACCCATACCGGCTTCGTTAGAGAAAAGACCCCGAGCGAGCCCGAAACGGATCGCTTGTTGCATACTTATTCCAAGTGCTCCCCCTGCGATAGCTTGAGGGTTAAAGGCTCCTGTAATAATTAGTTTCAAGACTGGAATCACTTGATTTAGATTTAAGATCAAGATAACCACAGCAGATGCTACATAGGCAAAAGCCATTACCGGCACCACTGTTTCAGAGAATTTAGCGATCCGGCTCATTCCACCTAAAAGAATCCATCCAACGACGATCATTAATACCACAGCAATGAGTTTTTGATTAACACCAAAAGCGGTATTAATAGAAGTGATAATCGAGTTCGATTGAACCATAATCCCAACTATTCCTAAACCAATAATACATAGAATCGCAAAGATGTAAGCCAACCATTTTTGCTTAGCACCATTCTTAATGTAATAAGCCGGTCCACCTACTAGTTCACCATTTTCATCCCGCTCACGGAAGACTTGAGCCATCGAAGCTTCGGTAAAGATAGTCGCCATCCCTAAGAATCCTGATACTAGCATCCAAAACGCAGCTCCAGGACCTCCAGAAGCGATGGCGGTTGCTACCCCAACAATGTTCCCCGTTCCAACCTGAGCAGCAACAGCCGTTGCTAGTGATTGAAAAGGAGTCATTCCACCTGGTAAAGCAGGCTCTTTATTGATAATACCCATAATCATCTTCTTTAAAGCTGGAAAAACTCTCGAGAATTGTGGGAATTTTAAAACAACGGTCAAATATAATCCCATTCCAATAAATCCAAATAATAGCACATAATCCCACAAAAAGTCTCGAATGGTTACAACGATATCATTTAACATTTAAAAATCCTCTCTTTATATATATAACGCTTTCGAAAATAAGGCTATACGTCTCATTAATAGTACGGTATTTTAATGAGATACTTAGTAACTCCCTTATAAACCACCCTCCATTCATTTATTATTGTTACTGATAGGTAATACTTTACCATAAAGAAATCCTTTTCACAAGCACTTTTTGTATAGCCTTTCAAATCATTTATTAAAACAAATCTTAATAAATAATCACAGGATTTTACTTTTAGATATTGCAAGCGTTTTAATTTGGAGGTATAATAAGTGAAAGCGAAAACAAAATAACAGAATCGAGGGAGGCGATACCCATAAAATTAATATTGTTTATGTTTAGCCATTATAATAAATAGGAGGTAAATAACATGGACGCATTAGTATCACTTGTTCAATCAATCAACAGTCTCCTTTGGGGGCCACCAATGATGATTATTTTAATTGGATTTGGTCTTTTTGCCACAGGTTATCTTGGATTCCCTCAATTCTCAAAACTAAAATTAGGTTGGCGAGAAAGCTTTGGTAAATTCCTTCATAAGGATAGCTCCAATAAAGAAGGGTCTCTATCTTCTTTCCAATCGCTTGCAACAGCGATCGCCGCTCAAGTAGGTACCGGTAATATTGGTGGGGTTGCTGGGGCAATCCTAACTGGGGGACCTGGTGCTGTATTCTGGATGTGGGTAACCGCCATTGTAGGGATGGCAACCATCTTTGTCGAAGCCGTCTTAGCTCAAAAGTATCGTCAAACACGTAATGGTGACTTAGTTTCAGGACCTGCTTACTATATTAGTCAAGGTCTAAAAGAACGGAAATTAGCCGGTTTAGGTAAATTCTTAGCTAGTGTTTTCGCTGTATTAATTGTTTTGGCACTTGGTTTTATTGGTAATATGGTTCAATCGAATTCGATTGCCTCTGTTATGAGTGAAGCCTTCCCAATTCAACCTATCTTTATCGGAATTGTTTTAGCTATTTTAGCTGGTTTAATCTTTATTGGCGGTATGCAACGGATTGGTAAATTCGCTGAATTAACCGTTCCAATCATGGCTGTATTCTATATTATTGGTTCTATTGCCATTTTAATTGTTTTTGCTGATAAGATCATTCCAACATTAGGACTTATTCTTTCAAATGCCTTTAGACGTGAAGCAGTAGCAGGTGGGGTACTAGGTTATACTATTAAATCGGCCATCCGTTATGGGGTTGCTCGTGGACTCTTCTCTAACGAAGCTGGTATGGGTTCCACTCCAAACTCTCACGGGGTTGCTGACGTAAAACACCCAGCTATCCAAGGGGCTGTCGCAATGGTCGGGGTATTTATTGATACCATCGTTGTCTGTACAGCAACTGCTATGATTATTATTGTAACAGGGTCTGCTGACCCTGAATTAGGTTATGAAGGAGCACAAGTTACCATGAACGCCTTTAGTACGGCTTTCCCATCCTTCGGAGCCCAATTCTTAGCCATCGCCCTTCTATTCTTCGCCTTTACTACCATCATCGGTTGGTATTACTTTGGTGAAGCAAATGTCAAGTATCTATTTGATTCCCAATTAGCGGTTCGTATCTATCAAGTCCTCGTTTTAGGCTTTATCATTATGGGGACACTCTTTAAGATCAACGTCGTTTGGGAATTAGCGGATATGTTTAACGGATTAATGGTTATTCCAAATATTATCGGTCTCGTCTTCTTACTCAGTGAAGCACGTACCATCTTAGAAGATTACAATCACCAAATCCACGTAGGTGAACCTCTTCACTATGATTACAAATACGAATCGATCAATCGACACGTAAAATAGGACACTCATATAAAGAACCCAAGCAATGAGGTGACCCTCAAAAGTTGGACTTTTATCCAGAACACATTTTTTCGTGTTCTGGATATTTTTTATTCTTTTATGCTGTATATTTCATGCGATATTCTACCGGGCTCATAAAGTCCAGTTTTTTCTTGATGCGTTCGTTATTGTAGTATTCAATATAGTCTTCGATCGTTTGTTTCAATTCATCATAAGAGTTAAACGTGTGACCATAATAAATTTCTTGCTTTAAGATGCCAAAGAAGTTTTCCATGATGGCATTATCTAAACAATTTCCTTTACGTGACATACTCTGAAATATTTTTTGGTCTTTCAAGGTGTTGACATAAGGTTTCATTTGATAAGCCCAACCTTGATCAGAATGAAAGGTTCTTCGAAATGGACAATCTTTTGTCTGTTCGATGGCTTGTGCTAAAGCCTCCATAATCGGTCTAAATGTTGGTTGCTTACTGATGGAATAACTAATAATCTCTGAATTATACCTATCTAAAAAGGGATTTAAATATAACTTTTTAATCCGTGGAATCCCTGCGGAATCATATTCATAATACTTAAATTCCGTAGTATCTGTGGTGATTTTTTGATGGGGAATCGATGTCTTAAATCGACGACGAATCAGGTTAGATGCGATTTTCCCGATTTCTCCCTTATAAGATTTATATTTCCGATTCCGATGGCCAAAACAAGTGACCTGGATACCCAGTTTTTGACACAGTTTTTGAGTTTTGTTTTCTGAGATAACATAGTCTAACTTACATAACTCAGCCCAGAGTCTACGATAGCCAAACAAATTAAACAAAAATAGTGAAGTGGACCTGTTTGACATACGAATTTTAAAATCCTCTAGGGTTGTCGGTCTCAAATACTTCACATCTACTATAAAAAAATAGTAGTGTAATACCACCGTCGTGGATACTACACTACTAATTTTAGTATGTTTGACATAGAGCCATTATATATTGTTATACCGGATAAATGTAAGATTCACTCTAGCCCCTCCCTGCACCTAAAAGTTAAGCAAACAAAAAAGATTGAGGTTCGGTAGCAACGCTCTGGAAGCCTGAAAGGTTGGAAAGCGGACTGCGTACGAAACTCAATCTCAATGCAATCTATATTCAAAAGGGGCAAGGAGGAGCTAGGGTAAAGATAACAAGAACTTAACCCTTTTATTTAACTAAGTAATTTCATACGCATCAATCTGTGATGCTAATCTAACCCATTCATCGGGATAGCGACTGCTCATCTTTCTTTCTTCCTGAGTCAGTTTAATATCTGAAGGAAGATGACTTAGTATCACCCTCTTAACTTGCGCTTGTTCTGCTAAACAAATCGCTTCTTGGGGAGACATATGTCCTCTACCAGAAGAATGATTACTTCCTTTAAAGTTTGTTGCATCACAGATTAACAAGTCTGCTTGATTACAAGAATCGATTAATCCACTAAAATAACTTGTATCAGCAGTATAAAAAAATAATTTAGACTCATAATTCACTTTAAAACCAAAGCATTGAATAGTATGCATTACTGCTACCGCTTGAATACTTATCCCCTTATGATAGTATATCTTATTTGGTTCTATAACTTCTAAGCTTAGTGAATTTAATTTTAAATGCTTTGTAAAATCATTAAGTGATGGAACAAAGACTTTTAGCTTATGGTCCACATGATGGTTGTTCAATAATACCTTCCATGCATGCTCATATGTAAATATATCTGTAGAATGATCATGATGCCAATGACTTAAAAATATTGCATCTAGGTCTTGATATCTTATTTGTTGGCTTAATTCATGAGCACTAGCAGATCCCATATCAAATAATATCTTACTATGGTCCGTTTCTATGAGATAGCTTGAACTTCCTCCACCATTTACAGGAAACCCGCCCCAATATCCAAGAATCTTTACTTGAAGCATTTATTTCACCTCATTAATTCTGGGAATAATCACTACTTCCTCACCTATTGAAATCTTATCTTTAATCGGCAGAACAACCGTCAATATTTGATCTCTTGTTTCAAGAGTATATCGGTACTCTTGACCTTGAAACTGACAAGTCTCAATCCGACCAACTAAGTTAGACTCTGTTGATCTATCATCGATATAATCTAAAGTTATTTCTTCTGGTCTTAATAAATAAAAGTTTTTCTGACGTATATTCATCGGTGTAGAATTAAAAGGCCATAATATTTTTGAGTTTTCCAATCGAAATCCTTCATTTGACCAAGAACCCCTGACTAGGTTTGCCTTACTTACAAATTCTGATACAAATACTGTTTCAGGATTGTAGTATATTTCTTCTGGGGTACCAACCTGCTCAACTCTTCCCATATTCATTACAATAATACGATCTGCCATAGCTAGGGCTTCGCTTTGGTCATGAGTCACATAGACAATCGCTGCATTGGTATGATGATGAATTTTTTGAATTTCTCTACGCATTTCAATTCTTAATTCTGCATCTAATGCACTTAAAGGCTCATCCATCAACAATAATTTTGGTTCTGGTGCAATTGCTCTACCTAGAGCAACTCTTTGTTTTTGACCACCGGATAACTCAGAAGGAAAGCGATCCTTTTTTTCTTCCAAATTAATAATTGAAATCACTTCATCAACTCTTTTTTTGGGATCTTTAACATAATCATTCCGAGCAAACCGGTCGTACCTTAAAGGAAATTGAATATGTTCTGCTACTGTCATATGAGGCCATAAGGCAAAATTCTGAAACACCATAGCTACATCTCTTTGATTTGCTTTCAAAGTATTATTAGGACTAGAAACTATTTTATTATTCATTAATATTTGACCGTCACTTGGACTATCAAATCCAGCTAATAACCTCAATAGTGTTGTTTTACCGCACCCAGATGGTCCAAGTATCGCAACAAATTCTCCTTCCTTAATTTCTAAATTAATATCATTTAATGCAGTAAACTTATTAAACCTTTTCGTTAGATGTTTTATTTCAATACTCATAGCTTACCTCTTTCTTTCGACAAACTTTTGAATAATCAAGATGACCAGATATGTCAATATAATTAAACCAACAATAACGCTTGAAAAAGCAGTAGCGTTTAATGTATATCCTGCTTGTTGGTAGCTTAAAACTTGGACTCCAATCGTTTTTGAACTTGATGAATATAGCAAGGAGGATACAGTGAGTTCGGTCAGGGCTTGTAAAAAGACTAAGACGGTTCCACTAAGAATACTTGGTAATATCAAAGGGAGCATCACCTTCAACCATTTCCCTCTTCCTCGACTACCCGAAATCTCAGAAGCTTCTTCTATCGATTCATCAACTTGACCAAAGGCTGTTATCGCACTTCTAACTTGAACAATCATAAAACGAGTTATATAAGCAATATATAAAATCCATATCGATCCATAAATTCCTGGATTCCAACCGGGAAAAGGCTGCATCCAAGCAAAGATCATTGATAGAGCGAAAACTGTCCCAGGTAAGGCATATGGAATTGTAATGAATGCCTCAATGACTCTCAAAAAACCATTATTAAAACGAACCCTAAAGTAAGCAAAAACACTGGCAAAGCATAAGATAACTACTGAAGAAATACCTGCTAGCTTCAATGAAGTAAAAATAGCAGACTGTGTTTGAGGATTGTTTAAAACAAACTCATAATTTTTTAGACTTAAATTTTCTAAAGAAAAATCTAATCCAACAGCCTTAATTAATGGTGCAACTACTAAGGAAATTAACGGTAATATTGAAGTTGTAATTAAAAATAACCACAACAACATTTCAATTAGCCAACCTGAACGTCCCAGGATATATCTTGGTTTTAAATCAATTTTACCCGTTTCCAATGCTCTTGATTTTCGTGTAACCATCCATTGAAAAGCCATAACAATCAAGGCAATTAGAGTTAACAACATGGATAAAACCGAAGCCCTATTAAAAGCAGTTGGACCAAACCCAATAATTTGTTGATAAATATAAGTAGTTAAGACATCGATGTTTGCGGGAGTCCCTAAGAATGCTGGAATCCCAAAGTTATCCAAACACCCCAAAAAGGCTATAAACATTCCTCCAGCGATACCTGGTAACGCCATAGGGACCGTTATCCTAGAGAAGGCAGTCCAAGAAGAAGCTCCTGAAGCTTTAGCAGCTATTTCAGCATCTCTAGGAATCTGCCTAAAAGCATTAACTGTAAACATATAAACAAGTGGGTACATGGTGATTCCCATAACAAATATAATTCCCCCAAAATTATATAAGTCAATCTTTCCAATATTGATTCCGAGTAGACCAACTATTTTAGAAAATAACCCTTTTGAACGAAAAAATTGAACCCAAGCTAATGAGGATACATAGGAAGGTATAACAAAAGGTAAAAAGATTAATAGTTGAATAATCCCTTTTAAATGTAGATTAGTGTAGGCAATTAGCCATGCAATCGTTACACCAAGAATCGTTGCGATAGTCATGGATCCCAATACAACAATTAGTGTGTTCCCTAACACTTCCCAAGTTCTAGAATCACTCAATATTTCATTATAAAATTCGAAACTTAATCCATTTTCTCCCGAAAAGCTCATCCACATTAACCTAATAACTGGTAAAGCGAAGAAAATAAAGATTAATAAAATAATGCCCAAGCGACTAAATTTTGTTGTTAATTGAAGAAAAGGAAACAACGTTGCCGTTGTCCCCTTTTCATTTTTCTGAAATTGATTTTTCAAGACAAGTCCCCTCTTCTATTGAGCAAATAATTGATCAAATTCTTCCTTATCTGACTCACGGTTTTCAAAGAGCTCTTTCATGTCAGCAGTCAATACATTTTCAATTTCATCAACAGCCTTTAATCCCTCAGGAGCCTGAATACCTTTACGTATAGGAACATAACCCAATTCAGCTTGCAATTCTTGACCTTCTTGGGAAAGAACAAAGTCAACAAATGCTTTAGCAATTTCTTCTTCTTCAGTTGATTGCATAATTCCGATTGGTTCAGTAATTACAGGAACACCATTTTTTGGATAAACGAATGCCACTGGGGAACCATCATTAACAGCTCTTTGAACTAGATAATCGACAATCATTCCATATTGTTTTTCACCAGATGCCACGTTTTCCAATACTCCACCATTTCCCTTAGTCACTAAAGGATTATTTGCTTGAAGAGCTTTATAAAAATCCCAACCAAACTCATCATTACGAGTTAAAACACCTAAATTATATGCCGCTGCACCAGAATATAAAGGACTTGGCATAGCTAATAAATCTTTATTCGCTTCGTTTGTGAATGTTTCCCATGATTCAGGAGCTTCAGATACAAGATCTGTGTTATAAACAATACCAGTAGCTAAAATTTTAGTTCCAGTATAATAATCGTCTACATACTGAGAATCAATTTCTGAAGCTTCAGGAGACACATAGTTCAAAAGTAAGTCTCTTGATTTAAATCCTTCAAATGTTACAGCATCTGCTAGCAGTACAACATCCGCTAAGACTTGACCAGCTTGTTCTTCAGCATTAATCTTGCTGACAACTTCCTCCGTTCCTGATCTAAAAATATTAACTTTTATGTCCGGATATTTTTGGTTAAATGCTTCAACTAATTTAGCCGCATCTTCATCTGGTTGAGAAGTATAAAATTCTATCTCACCAGATAAATTATTGTTACCTTGAGCATAAATGGTATTTAAACTAGATAAACATCCTAGAAAAATAGTAGCAATCAGCAATTTCACAATTTTTTTCATATTTATTGCTCCTTAAAAACTTCTTCAACTTCTTTAAGTAATTCATGATCATTTTTAAATATATCAATAGGTGATACTGTCACATAGCCTTTACTAACCAGGCTATAATCAGCGTGCTGAACTTCGTCCATTTCATTAATTCGATTTGATAACCAAAAACCTCTAGTTGCTCTAACATCTTTAATGTCAACTGGAATCAATTTAAATCGCTCTTGTCTCAATTCCATTGGAACAACCTTAATTCCTAAATAATTATCATAGGATCGGCTCGGGAAGTTAATGTTAGTAAGACTTCCATTTGATAAAGGACGACTTAATACTTTCTTCAAAACTTCCTTCATCACAGGAATCGACTGCTCAAAGTTCAAAGAATAATCACTATCTCTAGAAAGTGATAATGCAATTGATGCAATACCATTGCAACTTCCTTCTCTAGCAGCTCCTATTGTTCCAGAATAAAAATAATCCTTTCCAACATTTGCTCCGTGATTAATTCCTGTCATAATAAGATCGGGTTTTTGATCGAGTAAGTGATTTAACGCAACCAGAATGCAATCGGTAGGACTTCCATCAATGGCATATGCTTTGATGGCACCAACGAATTGATCGGTTTGTTTATAAGTGATTAAATTCCTGGTTGTAATTGATTGACCATAGCCACTACATTGTTTACTTGGACAAGCGACTACAATCTCATGGCCTAAATCATTTAATAACTTTACAAGAATATGAACACCCTTAGAATTTATACCATCATCATTAGAAATCAGAATTTTCACTTTTTATTTTCTCACCTCTTTTCAATTTCATCATGTAACAATTCTTATAGTAGCAAACTAATGTAAAAATAAAGTAAAATTATTGTAAATTTTATGAAATAAAATTCTCAACTTAAGTAACAGCGAATATAAACCCAACTTCCCCCTCCCCCCCACTGGAATCAGGAGGCTAGATAAAAAGAATTGAGGTTCACCTTATCTAGCTCTGGAATCTTGAAAGGCTGGAAGGCGGACTGCGTACGAAACTCAATCTCATTGAAATCTATATTAAAAAAAGGAGCAGGGAGGGGCTAGGATTTAACTAACTTATACTTCACCCCATCAAATAAGAGGTAGTTTTCGACTGCTTCCTCTTTTTTCTTTTGGGGAACTTCTTTAATCGGCTCTATCACTAAGGGCTTAGCCATTCCCTAAAGGCATCCATCTCCGCCTTTGTATATCTAGGACAGGCGGTATTATTATTATTGACCTCCCAATGCCCTTTAACATTCTTCACATCAATACCCAACTCATCTATCAGCTTACGCGTGGTCCAATCCCGGATCCTAATCTGAGCCTCTGAATAATCATCTCTAGAATTGGCCTCAACAGAGATATGAATAGTAAACCATTATTATCGCCCACTCCTCAGGTAATGCGTTCAGGGTTATTGTTCCAATACAAGACTCCATCGCTATCGATGTAACAGTGATAGCCACCTCTGCCCCAACCACGATCGTTACGCCAGTAACGTTTGTGGTCCCAAATCTTGCGGTTATATTGACGAGGCACAGCTGTATAATGCCAGACAATCGTCGTAATATCGCTAGGCGGGCGATCGTAAGATTGGCCGCCCAAGGCCTGATATCTTCTGTCAATCATTTCAGGCTGCCAAGCTTGGGTGGCTAATTCTACATCATACTGGGTTAAATCATAGTCTTCAATCACCTTAATCAACTTGTGACCATAGTTCGGATCCCCTACGTAAATCCCCGCTAAAGCCTGGGCTTCCTCTTGATAAGTCTTAGCCAAAATCGCTTTTTATAGGCTGTTTGACGGCGGTAAGGCGTTGAGGTGAAGAAAGGGGAGGCGTGATCCGCAATTGACTCTTCTAATGAGCCGTATTTTCGGAAATACGACTCATATAGCTTGCCGTCCGCTTCGAGGGATTGATGACTAACCTTCGGCCCCTGCCAGGGGGGCAGAGGCCTTGATGCCAAAGCCATTATATGACTTCTTATATAATTCAGACTCCCCTGCCTGGGATTCCACCACGGATTAAGCCATCCGTGTAGCAACAGAAATGGACGAGGAATACTTTTAGAATAAGGATGCTAAGTTTTTTAATTTTTCTTGCATAATAATGCTCCTTTCTAATGGGCTGGTAACTTTGGGTCTTTATCGTTAAAATTCTGGCTGGAAATTTGAAGAATAGTTCCTAAAAAGGACGTAATAACATTAATGGTCATTACCGGCTGATCGATATTCGATAAGTGATAAATATCCCCGATTCCCTTGGTTAGAACTGCTAGGGCAGGGAGAAAGATTAGACTAACCACTTCCCTAAGTCGTAGGTCTTGTTATCTAAGTACATAATGACTCAACTCCTTTAAGCTATTGGATATTTAATGGTTTTGGGCATCGACCTTACTGAGGGGGTCATCCTGCTGGTTGCCCCCCTCAGTCAACTTGGTGACGATCTTTTGATGCGTAGAATGACTCTTTGAATGGCAGTAATCAGACTGATCAATTTTTGCGACAAAGTCACTACCACAATGATTGCCCCAACATAAACACCGATTTCAAGTAAATTCATCTCATCCCTCCTCTACATGAAAAAAGGGACAGGACTTTAATGTAGTGCCCCCAAAAAGTTGGACCAAAATCTAACTTTTTGGGGGTATTTATATTGGCAAAATATAGTTATGAATTTAAACGAAAAATTGTCGAAGAATATTTAGAAGGAGCAGGTAGTTACAAATATTTAGCGAAAAAATATCAGGTTAAAAGTAATAGTACTCTACATAAATGGGTTAATGCTTACCAAATCCTAAGTGAGGAAGAACTATTGCGTTGTCGACAAAAGAAAGTTTATCCTGTTGAATTCAAGTTAGAAGTAGTACAACCTTACTTGACAAGTGAGAAAAGCTATCAATCTCTAACGAATCAATATGGTATTAATCATCCCTATTTATTGACGCGTTGGGTAATCGACTTTCGCAAATATGTGATTGATGGACTCTTACCAAAACAACAAGGGAGGCCATCGAAAATGTCGAAAAAAGAAAACAAAGACATCGCTATCTCCATCCGCTGATTCGGCGCAACGTTTAAAAGAACTCGAAGAAGAAAATTATCGATTAAGAATGGAAAATGATATTTTAAAAAAATTTTGGAGGCTCAGATTAGAAAAGAGGAAGCAACAAACGAAGAACGCTCGAAATTAGTCTATCGCCTCCGTCATCAATATAAGTTGAAAGATTTATTACAGTATGTCGGCTTAATCAAACAAACCTATTATAATTGGGTCAAGAAATTTGACCGTCCTAACCCAGATCAAGCCATTGAAACACAATTATTAGAACTTCGGGAACAACATCCTAACTATGGCTATCGTAGACTCTGGGCTGAGTTATGTAAGTTAGACTATGTTATCTCAGAAAACAAAACTCAAAAACTGTGTCAAAAACTGGGTATCCAGGTCACTTGTTTTGGCCATCGGAATCGGAAATATAAATCTTATAAGGGAGAAATCGGGAAAATCGCATCTAACCTGATTCGTCGTCGATTTAAGACATCGATTCCCCATCAAAAAATCACCACAGATACTACGGAATTTAAGTATTATGAATATGATTCCGCAGGGATTCCACGGATTAAAAAGTTATATTTAAATCCCTTTTTAGATAGGTATAATTCAGAGATTATTAGTTATTCCATCAGTAAGCAACCAACATTTAGACCGATTATGGAGGCTTTAGCACAAGCCATCGAACAGACAAAAGATTGTCCATTTCGAAGAACCTTTCATTCTGATCAAGGTTGGGCTTATCAAATGAAACCTTATGTCAACACCTTGAAAGACCAAAAAATATTTCAGAGTATGTCACGTAAAGGAAATTGTTTAGATAATGCCATCATGGAAAACTTCTTTGGCATCTTAAAGCAAGAAATTTATTATGGTCACACGTTTAACTCTTATGATGAATTGAAACAAACGATCGAAGACTATATTGAATACTACAATAACGAACGCATCAAGAAAAAACTAGACTTTATGAGCCCGGTAGAATATCGCATGAAATATACAGCATAAAAGAATAAAAAATATCCAGAACACGAAAAAATGTGTTCTGGATAAAAGTCCAACTTTTGAGGGTCACCTCACAAACGTTTGGGTTCTTTTGAATTTACAAATCTAACTATATAAAAAAGATAAACTCAAGTTATATGTACCCTCTTCACTGGATAAACCAGTAAGGAGAGTATTTTTAAGCGATAAAGAAAAGAATGTACCCAGCACTTTTAATCATTGAATAAATAGTTAATCATCTATTAGGCCAAAAACTTACACATAATAATCATCTTCTATAAAAGTAAACATAAGAAAAGCTTCATTCAAATATAGGCAATATCTGTAAAGTAACGAACAACATCATACATTGATCCTTCACAGCATCAAAGCTATATACTAAGTGAACACCCGATATTTTCCAATACCTTTACATCAGTTAAAGCTATTTACCTTCAAAATTAAATATGCATACAAACGTCTTCAACTCATTCAACATATCTCTGCATCGTAAGTAAAAACAAATATCAAGAATGCATAATAGAGCATTGGGATAGTTCCAATGAGTAGAAGTGCTAATCATGCGCTCAGAACAAGACTAGAAAGATTCAGCTCGTTACGATAACTTTATTATGAAAATAATTATTAGAAGACTAACAACAGGGATATATTATAAATTTGGAAAAAAATATCAGTCATACTAAAAGTTTTCTAAAGTAATAAATATATGGGTAATTACTACAATAAGAAGTTTAAGAAAAAACAAAATGGACGCCATCTACTTTGTGTAGCTTAGCGTCCATAATTATAAACTAAAAATTAATATATCTATCTTATTAAGTACAGATAAAAGACTTTTCCTATTTTTAATAGATTCTATTTTATCTTAGAAATATGTTGCAATTACTAGTATAGCTGCTGATAAAACAATAATTGCAGCAACAAGTTTAGCCATGAATTTCCACCAAGTTGCTAAGTCAATCTTGGCAATGGATAAAGCACCCATGATAATGGCTGAAGTTGGGGTAATTAAGTTCAATACTCCTGAAGCAGCTTGAAAAGCAGTAATCACCAGATGTGAGGCCACTCCAACAAACTCACCTAGAGGAGCTAATAAGCCCATGGTTGCCCCAGCCAAACTAGAAGTACCAGGAATCAAGAATGACATTGGTAAGTAGAAAATATAGGTTAATAGAATAAAGAGTTGTTCCGACAAACCTTGTAAGCCTA
The DNA here is from genome assembly GCF_000301035.1 of Facklamia hominis CCUG 36813. GTDB lineage: Bacteria > Bacillota > Bacilli > Lactobacillales > Aerococcaceae > Facklamia > Facklamia hominis. Next base: position 981,460 of record NZ_JH932292.1, read on the forward strand.
CTTCCCCCCAATGTAAAACAGTAGCCGTAATCATACCATCATTCATAATTACTTGAATACCACGAGACACCCCACAAACAAGGGCAACTGTAATCATATCGCATGAGCCAGCCATAAACTCTTTCAGAAATTCGTCTTCACTCATACCATAGACAAAAGCAATGAGAATTGACATAGCCATAAATAGCATTGTAATTTCTTTAAAATACCAGGTTCCTAATGGATCGGCATGTTGGAAAAGACCACCAATCACTGGAAGACCCAGTAAGAAATTATTAATATCCTCGAATATAGTAACACCAAAGTCTGGCCAAGGAATCAAGGACACAATCATGATAATGAAGGTTAACATAAACAGAGAGAGTACAGCTTTTTGCTTGGAAGTCATCGTTGATGGTTGTTCTTTAACTTTAAATTCTTCCATATCACTAGCATAGTCTTGATAAACTAAGGATTGGCTTGGATCTTTTTCAATTTTTCTTGCATAACGATATACATAAACAATAGATATGGCCATCATAACTACAAAGAAGATTAAGCGCCAGACTATTCCATCTGCTATAGAAATCCCTGCCGTATCTGAAGCAACTCCAGTAGCAAATGGATTTACCGTTGAAGCTAAACAGCCAACTTGCGAACCTACTAATACAATCGCAACAGCAGTTAATTTATCAAAACCAACACTAACCATTACTGGAATAATTAATGGATAAAAGGCTACCGTTTCTTCCGCCATACCATAAGTTGATCCACCTAATCCAAACAAGATCATTAAGATTGGAATTAAAATCCGCTCGTTGCCCTTATTCTTCTTGATAACACTAGCAATTCCTTGATCTAAAGCACCTGTTTTATTGACAACTCCAAGGAATCCACCAACCATCAAAATAAAGAAGGCAACCTGAATCGCTCCATCCGTCAAATCATTACCGATTAAACCATGGATAGGAGCCATTAGAATATCATACAAGCCTTGAGCATTAGAGTTTACTACTTCATATGTTCCAGCAATATATTGACCCGCATCATTAACTTGATATTGTCCAGCTGGAATAATCCAAGTTAGAATAGCTAACAAGACAATTAATATGTACAAGACAGTAAATGACGAAGGCATTTTAAAATGGCGGCGTTTAGAACTTTCTGACATACTATTCATCCTTTTCTTTAAAATTCTTAGTTATAATTATCTTAACGACCATATACTTCGACTGACTGTTTGGCAATGGCAATAATGACATCCCGTGCCAACTCCATGGACTCTACTGCAACAAATTCATAAGGTCCATGGAAATTCTCACCACCAGCAAATATATTAGGCATAGGTAATCCCCTAAAAGATAATACTGAACCATCCGTTCCTCCTCGAATAGGTTCAATTACTGGTTGAATAGATAAAGATTCCATCGCCTGTTTAGCTAATTCTACTGGACGAGGGTCTTGAGCAATCACATCCGCCATATTGGCATATTCATCCTTGATATCAACTGTAATACGTTGGCGATCAAGTTTTGTATTCATCTCTTCAGCAATTTTTACCATATATGCCTTTCGATGTTCGAAATGATCGTGATCAAAGCCCCGAATAATATAAGATAGGCATCCTTCTTCAACGCTACCTTCAAATTTAACTAAATGGTAGAATCCTTCTCGTTGACTGGTAAACTGCGGCTGTTCTAATTTAGGAAGTTGTTGATGATAATCCATTAATAAATCGAGAGAATTAACCATAATATCCTTGGCTGTTCCTGGGTGCACATTCTTACCTTGAGCTGTCACCTTAGCAGACGCCGCATTAAAACTTTCATACTGTAATTCACCTACCGGTCCACCATCCATGGTATATGCAAATTGACAGCCAAAAGCAGGGACATCAAAATGTTCTGCGCCTGTACCAATCTCTTCATCCGGACCAAAAGCCACTCGAATCTTACCATGCTTAATTTCGGGATGTGCTAATAAATAGGCTCCTGCTGTTACAATTTCTGCGACACCCGCTTTATCATCTGCACCAAGTAATGTATTACCATCCGTTGTAATCAGTGTTTTACCGATATAATTTGCTAAATTTGGAAATTCTTTAACTGAAAGAACGATATCCTTGTCTGCGTTCAAAACAATGTCAGAACCATCATAATTTTCATGAAATTGAGGTTGGACATTTCTAGCTTCAAAATCAGCTGTATCAACATGAGCCATAAAGCCAAAGACTGGCAGCTCCTTGTCTGTCGTAGAGGGAATACTTGCTGTTAGATAGCTGTCTTTAGGATTTAAATACACTTCTTGAAAACCTAACTCAATAAGTTCTTGTTCCAACATCTTCAAAAACTCTGTCTGACTGGCTGTCGATGGAATTGTATGACTATTCTCATCAGAACGCGTCTCAATCTTGCAATACTTAACAAAACGGTCTATCAACTTTTCTGGCATAGCCTTCATCCTTTCTTTATTAAGCACCTAAATATTGTATGCTCTTACACAGTCATTGTAACCCTTTACTTTCCTATCAACATTAAACCGCTTTAAGATTATTACTAAAATATTCTAATATCAGTCCTCTGATATATTGGCAGTTTTTATAATCAACTTAACCACTAGAAAACAATTAAATAGTAAATTACTATCCTAGAATTATCGATAACCTAGGGGTTGATGAAAACAGTATTCATAAAATACAACATCATTATTATTCAGCTCTAAGCTTAAATCATAACTGTCTCTAAAGCAGCATCCATACCTTACCTAAAAATTAAAAGTGTTCTTTCGTCTCTCATAATCTGTAACTTTTAAAATACACAAAAAAATGAGGCTGTGACATAAGTCCACCAAAAAACCGGCTGAATCGTTGTAATATCAACGATTCAGCCGGTTTTTATGTTATAATTAAGTTAATCAATAAAAAAACAGAGGACCTCACCCCTCTGTTTCCATTTCAATCCTAGAAAGGACCAAAAAATGCATACTCATTATAACCTAAATCAACTTTATTTGGAAGTCTCTTATCAATACCGCCCTCAAGAAGATCACATCAGCTACTATATTCATCGATTTGTGGACTCTCTAGAGATTCATTATCCCTATCTCTTTGGTCGTCCTCGTAAATATGACTTCTCGATGTTACTCAAGTTATTATTATATGCTTATTCTCGCGGTGTCTTCACCAGTCGCTCGATGGAACAATTGGCTCGCGAAAATCTGCCCGCTATCTGGTTGTGTCAAAATGAAGTACCTTCTTACCGTACAATTTGTCGATTTAGACAGTCCGATGAATTAGCTGACATTCTTAAACAAAGTTATGATGAATTTGTGCGGTATTTAAGACAACAACGACTTATCGATGATCATCTCTTTATTGATGGGACAAAAATCTTAACGGATGCCAATAAGTACAGCTTTGTCTGGAAAAAGAACACGATCCGCTTTGAAGCAATGAATCGACAAAAGATGACCGAACTCGTCAATGAAATGCGTCAGTATTATCAAATGGGGTTGATTCCAGAAGAGACCCCACTAACGCTTGAAGGGCTTGAAGAAACCATTACCCAGCTTGAAGTTCGCTTAGAAGACTTAGAGGAAACCATCGAAGAGTCTCCTCGGTTGTCACCGAATCCTCACAAAAAGGAGCGGCGAAAAGTCAAGAGTCAATTGAGGCGCATGAAACATTGTCATTCCAAGCATCAACACTATCAAACGCAACGAGCCATCTTAGGTGAACGTCATTCGTATTCAAAAACGGACCCCGATGCGACCTTTATGCGAATGAAAGAAGATCCCATGAAGAATGGTCAGTTGAAACCGGGCTATAATTTACAAATTGCCACCTCTCATCAGTTTGTTTTAGCTTATGAACTTTTTTCAAACCCGACAGATACGCGGACATTAAGACCTTTCTTTGAGAGTCATCAAGCACTGTTTCGCTCCTTTTCAGTGGTGAGTATGGATGCAGGATATGGCTCTGAAAGTAACTATACTTATCTTGAAGAAAGCTTTCCCGAAATCACCGCATTAATTCCTTATGGCACGTATCTTAAAGAACAGAGTCGAAAATGGCGAAGTGACGACTCAAAAGTCATGAATTGGGACTATGATGAAAAAGAAGACTGTTACGTCGATCCTCAAGGGGTACGATTTAATTTCGTCGCTTATCGCACCCGAACGGATAAGTATGGTTTTGAAAGAAATTTTAAAGAGTATCAAGCAGAACGGATCGATGAGAATCAACAAGAAATTGAAGCAGCCCTTACTCAGAAAGGATATGTCCGAAAAATTACGGTTAATCCTTCGTATGACTACTTCAAAGCCAAGCAAAGGGGGCTCTTAAAAGATCCGAAATATCGTCCAATTTATAGCCAGCGGAAGATCGATGTTGAACCAACATTTGGTCATCTGAAGGCTTGTTTGGGATTCACTCGATTTCATGTTCGAGGGAAACAGGCCGTGAATAATGAGATGGGATTAGCTCTAATGGCAGCTAACCTAAGAAAATTGCGATTAAGAAAGACAGAAAAAGAAAGAACCCAGAAATTTTACTCCTATTGGATAAAATTTCTGGGTATTTTTGAGACTTGTGTCACAGCCTCATTTTTGATTACTGCGGCCAAGAAGACTCGAACTTCCACGTCCCAAGGACACTAGCACCTCAAGCTAGCGCGTCTGCCATTCCGCCATGACCGCAAGATACTTAACGGTCTCATTTTAGCGAAAGGACATCTTTTTGTCAAGCGAGTTAAGGATACACTTCAACTAGTCTGTTTGTAGCTGCTTCAAGCCAATTCGTTGACGCTCTCGGTCTAAAGATACTACTTCCACCTTCACTAAATCTCCAACGGAAAGAACTTGTGAAGGATGCTTAATAAACTGACCCTTTTTGCGCAATAACTTAGAAATATGGATCAAGCCATCCTGCTTAACTCCAATATCCACAAAGGCTCCAAAGTCCACGACATTTCTCACCGTACCTTCTAGAACCATCCCCTCATTCAAGTCTTCTAGTTGAAGAACATCTGATCTTAGGATAGGACCCGCTTGATGATCACGAATATCCATCGTAGGATTCATTAATCCATGTAGAATATCTTCAATGGTTTCCTGACCTACTTGTAATCTTTCCGCAATAGAATTAACATCCGCTTGACCAAGAATATGCTGGGCTTCTTCTGAACCTAATTCTGCCAAATCGAGCTGATACTCTTGTAAAATCGTCAATGCTAAGTCATACGATTCCGGATGAATAGAAGTTTGATCCAAAGGATTATCACCTTGCATGATCCGTAAAAATCCGGCTGCCTGCTCAAAGGTTTTAGGTCCCATGCGCTTAACGGTCTTAATTTGTTCACGATTAGAAAAATGCCCCAGTTCATTTCGAAGCTCAATCACATTCTTAGCCGTCGCCTTGGTCATTCCAGACACATGCTCTAACAATTGAATTGAGGCCGTATTAACATCCACCCCCACTTGATTCACCGTCATATTGACCACAAAATCAAGTTCTTGGGTTAAGCTCTTTTGATTGAGATCATGTTGATACTGACCCACACCCATTGACTGAGGATCAATCTTAATCAACTCTGCCAAAGGATCTTGCAAGCGTCGAGCAATCGATACCGCTGAGCGCTCCTCCACTTGATAATCTGGAAATTCTTCACGAGCGATGGCACTGGCTGAATACACAGATGCTCCTGCTTCCGACACGATTACATAATGAACAGGTCTTGATAATTCACTCAAACTTTCCGCAACGAATTGTTCGGATTCCCGACTGGCTGTTCCGTTGCCGATTGCCACCACATCAACTTGATGGCGTTCAATTAGTTGAATAAACTCTGGCTTGGCCTGAAGGCGTTGCTTTTGACTGGCAGGCTTATGAGGATAAATAACCCCCTTATCAAGCACTTGACCCGTCGCTGAAATGACCGCCAATTTACAACCAGTTCGATAAGCTGGATCCAATCCCAAGACCGTCTTCCCCTTTAGAGGAGGTTGAATTAAGAGATGTCTGACGTTATCCCCAAAGACATCGATCGCATGGGCCTGAGCTTTTTCTTCTTGCTCACTACGCAACTCTCGTTCAATCGAGGGTTTGATAAAGCGTTGATAAGCATCTTTAATAGCCCTCTCAAGTGCTTCTTTCTGAAGGGGTTGGAGACCTTCTTCCAAGACATGACGTTCCATATATTGAAGGGGTGGCTGCTCATCAAGATCAATTTTAATGCTTATTACTTCTTCTTTTTCAGCACGCAAACTAGCCAGCACCTGATGAGGGGCTAAATTAACCAGTTTTTCTGTAAATTGATAATAAATTGAATAAAGACCTTGCGGATCCTTCGCTTCATTCTTTAATTGACACTGCCAATAACCATTATAACGACTGTATTTACGGATAAAATCCCTAAAATCAGCTCGGTCAGAAATCCTCTGCGCGAGAATCTCATGCACCCCGTCAAGAATGGCTTGCTCATCTTCCAGCGCTTCTTGCAGATAATCTGGCCATAGGGACTCCCACTTGGCCTCATGATCTTGAACTTGGCTCATCCAATCTGCGAGAGGTTCTAACCCTTGATCAATGGCTTTTTGTGCCTTGGTTTGCTTTTTTTGTTTGTAGGGACGATATAGATCCTCTAGCTCCTGCAAACTTCCTGCTCGTTGGATTTGATCTTCCAAGCTTGGATCAAGCTTCCCTTGATCTTGAATACTCTTAAGCACTTCCTCACGACGTTTGTTTAGACTTAAGGCATACTGATAGGCCTTATCAATTTCATGAATTTGTACTTCATCTAAAGAGCCCGTTCTCTCTTTACGGTAACGGGCGATAAAGGGAATGGTATTCCCTTCAGCTAACAAAGAAAGAACCGCCTTAACTTGGGGTTCTTTAATCTTTAAACTTTTTGCGATTTCCAATTGCATCATCTGTTCTTGCATCTTATCTTCCTTCCATAATTTTAACTGAATGGATATCTCGGACAGCGTTTGGAGATAGACTCAGGCCATGTAACTGACCGCCAAAAACCAAACCCCCATCAATTCCCCATTTTCGATCATAACGCCATACCTTTGAATTATTAAAATTCTGATTCAAAACCATGGTCGGGGTATGCCCAAAAATAATTTGCTTTCCAGTTGTATTTTCCGCATGGTGGAACCGATCTCTCAACCACATAAAATCATGATCAGAGGTGTCCCGCCAATCATTCAGACTCAAATCAATCCCAGCATGAACAATAATAAAATTACCATATTCTATATAATATGGAAGTGACCGTAGCCAAGATTCTAATTTTGGATAGCGTTGCTTAATGAGTCGAGCATAGCGTCGACTATCTGAACGCCTAATTTCTTCCTCATTAATAGTCAATAATTGGCTGAGGGTGGTCACCCCTCCATTAATCACATAATGATTAAAAAAATTATAAGGGCTTCTCAAAAAATTTAAGAGCATGGATTCATGGTTTCCTCGTATAACAATTGCTTGATATTCTTTTTCAAGAAACCATACCTTTTCTAATACCTGTCGACTATCATAACCTCGATCCATTAAATCCCCAATTAAGACAAGTTGTTCCTTAGATCGATTCCAATAACTTAGCATCTCCTCAAATTCATCATACATACCATGAATGTCTCCGATCACAAAGACACCCTTATCGCTATTTAATTTCATACCCCCACCCCCTTTAAAACACGTGGTTACATTATACCATAAGGTGAATCGTGCTTTCTCATTTTTTATCGTAAAATGGGCTAATTGATATAAATCAAATGACCATAATGTTGATTAATTTGGTCCCAATCCTGTTTTTCAGGATTAGCCAAAGCATCTTGTATTAAGCTTTGAATATCTACACTCGAAATCGTTATAATGGGTGCCTCTCGATATTGTGGATAATTTCCGCCACCCACAGCTCGATATTGGGTGACTGCTAAACGATAAACTTTATCTAGATCAATCGCTTCATTTGTTCTTTCATCGATGATTTTTTGAACGCGTTGGCCAACTGGTTGACTTAAATTAACCTGACATGTAAAGCCAGAATAGAGATCATAATTAAAATGCTGAGCTTTCGGTTCAATATAGGCTGGATTGACAATTAAGTTCCCAGCTTCATCCAACATAAAGTAATTAAGATTTTGTTCCATTATTTTATAAAGATCCGCCCCCGACACTTCAACTACCGCAATTAAATTATAAAAAGGGTAGATTGCAAGTAGCTGCTTTCTAGTAATTGGCCCTTGAAATTCAAAGAAGTGTTCATTCAGTAAGGACACCCCTGAAAAATCAGCATCCGTTTCTTTTAGCAGTAACTGATTGATCATTTCAGCAAATGGATGTCCTTGAGAGCGTGCTTTTAAAATATCTTGAGTCGAATTTTGCATTAAGGAATGCCCTAATACTTGATTCAACCACGCTTGACTATCCTCATATTCTGGCTCTAGGGCTGATTTAACGGCTGCAGACTCTTGCGAAACTGACCTAAAATCAATTAGTTCACCATCAAGTTGCTTTATTTGACCGTCGTCATAAACAATCTTCGCACTGGCGATCTTTTCACCACCATAACCAGGTTGTAGGGTCAAGACACCATTCACTTTTTGACATATTTGACGGTGTTGATGGCCTGATAAGAAAAGATCAATCCCTGGAATTTGGCTTAACATATGATAGCCTTGATTCTCCCCGGTATCTTCTTCTGTTGCCTGACCAGTCTCTAAATCCGATTCAAATCCTCCATGATAAGCGACTACTAATAGATCAACTTGAGGTCTTAATAGACTCACATAGTGCTTAACGGTCTCAAAAGCATCCAGAAAGTCAACGCCTTGATAATGTTCCGGCAACTCCCAGTTTGGGATGTAATGAGTTGTCACGCCGATAATCCCGATTTTAATGCCTTCAAAATCAATGATTTCATAGGGACACCCCATTAAGCTGGATTGTGTCGCTTGATCAAGGATATTGGCACATAAAATTTTTCCCTTAAGATTTTCATAGGCTGGTCGATAATAATCTGGTCCAAAATTAAATTCATGGTTGCCAAATAAATGGTAATCATAATTCATGGCATTCAGTGCCCGAGCATAGGGTCTAGCATCATGCGTGATGGTACTAGTATAAGTCGCCATGGAAGAGCCTTGGATAAAATCTCCTAAATCAATTGTCAAGGTTAAATCAACCGACGGGTCTGATTGAAGTTGCTTCATCAAATAAGCAGTATTCAAAAGAGAATGATCCGGATGGTCTGGGTGTTCTAACCATTGTGCATGTGTATCACTTGTCATTAAAAATCTAATTGTCTTCATTCTATTCTCCTATAACACAATTTGAAAGCTAGCACCGGTTCACAAATTGTGGTTTCAATAATTATTCCTATTCTATTATAAAGAAGGTATGTCAAAGTTCCAATAGACACTCAAAACAAAACTTCAAATTAATACTAAAAAACCTTGTCATGAAAATCCACAACAAGGTCCATATAATACTTACTTATTCAATTTCATAAGATAATAGTTCCATTAATACCACTGATAAGCTTGAGACTGTTGCCAAGCACCCGTAATCGAACCATAACGTCCAATCATATAGTCATACATCCAAGCTAATTGAGTATAAGGGTTTGTCTGCCAATCAGCCCCATGGCTAGCCATCTTGCTACCTGGTAAAGCCTGAGGTAATCCATAAGCTCCACTATAAGCATTGGAAGCCGTTGGATTCCATCCTGATTCTTTGTTAATCAACTGAGACCATAGCTGTTTTTCTTCAGCGGATACCCCTTTTTCAGCAGTGATTTGTTCAAAAGCCGCATAAGGATCCATACTTGCTGACGCAGTGGTTGTCGTAATTTCTTCAAGACTTGTTTCTTGAATCGTTGTTTCCTGAAGAGTCGTCTCTTGAGAAGTCTCTGTCATCGAAGTTTGTGATTCTTCCGTCGTAGTGATCGGCTCGATGGCTGTGACCGCTTGGTAGTGTGTAGTCGTCACATTCTCCATATTCTGAGCCGGCTGATTCGTTGTCTGATCGGTCTTAGGAGCCGTCGGAACAATTTCTAAGCTGGTTTCTTGCTGGTAAAGGGTCGTTTCCACTGCTTCTATAGGCTTGATCTCTGAACTGGTATCCACCGATTCCGTAATTATCGAAGTCTGGTCGAAATCTTGGGCTTGTGCTAATAGAAAACGCCCTTGATCCTTGCCTTCAACCGAATCAAGTTCCACCGTTTCTTTTTCAGAGTCTTTTGAAATATAAGTTATCGTATCCGTCACTTGATTAAAACGAATTTGATCACCGGCAAGGATATAATGTGGGTCCGATATATGATTAATTTGCATCAAATCATCAATTGCAATCCCTGTTGCTTGTGAAATTGTAGATAGGGTATCTCCCCATTGAATGGTATAAACTTGTTCTTTGCTAGCTAGGGCTTCTTGAATGGATTGAAAAACATCATTCAAAGACCGTTGATTCCACTGAGCTAAAATTTGTACGGTATGACCCAAAAGGCCTTGTGCGGATACCTCCATTGAATGAACCATTGGATTGAATAAGCATGCCGCAACTAAAAAGCTGGTTAAAGTTTTCTTCATGATCTACTCCTTAATAAAACTAGTACTATACTAGTTATTTCATCGGATCAAAACGGACTTAGCCGTTTGACGATAGTTATATTCTATCAAGTTTTATTATTTATGTATCTGTATAAAGCAGATTGTTAGCTAGCTTTAAGCCAGTTGATAGTCACTTGCAATCTAAATTACAAAAAGATGACAAATACCACAAAACACGGTATCTGTCATCTTCTTGTTATATCTTTTTATTTTAAATAATCCAATAAATGATCCACATAAGCAATCGTATCTCTTAAAGCTTGATCATTGGACATATCTACCCCAGCAGCTTTAGCTAAGTCAAGCGGCTTCATGGATCCACCAGCCTTTAGAACATCTAACCAAGCTTGAATGGTCTCATGATCATGATTAGCAATTTTTCGACCTATTTGAGTTCCAATGGTTAAGCCGGCCGAATAGGTATAAGAATAAAGTCCCATATAATAATGAGGTTGTCTCATCCAAGTTAATTCTGCCCCAGGATTGATTTCAACCACCTCTTGCCAGAATTGTTCCAGTGTTTCCTTGAAAAATTGATTTAATTTCTGAGCGTTTAAATTTTCTCCACGGTCCACTGCTAGATAAACCTTACGTTGGAAATCAGCTTCTAACAAGTGAGTGACCATATTATGGAAGTAAGTACGTGAAATAAACTCTCCAACTAGATTAGCTCGTTCTTCATCATCCAAGTCCTTCGATAATAAGTAATGACACATAAAAACTTCATTGGCTGTCGAAGGAGCTTCAATAAAATATAAACTAGCTTCAGGAGTCGTTGCCTTTTGATACTGATAGCTCAATTGAAAATGCCCCGCATGACCTAATTCGTGAGCCAATACCAAGACTTCGCTCAGCAATCCTGTCCAATTCAAAAGAATATAGGAGGGGCCTTGATAAACCGTTGAACAAAAGCCACCTGTACTTTTACTTTGATTCATCGGGTAATCAATCCATCGCTCTTCAAAGGCCCGTTCAATAATTTGACGATACTCCGATCCAAAAATGGATAATGCATCTTGAATCATTTGCCGACTAGCTTGAATCGATATTTTTTTAGGTTCCTGTGTTGAATAGGGGATTTTGATGTCTGCTAAGGATATCTTACTCAATCCATGTTTAGTTGCCAATAATTTTGCATACCGTTGCATAACAGGCGCCAAATGAGTCATAATGACATCAATTTGCCGGTCGTAAGCTTCACGGCTAACTTCTTGATCACTTAATAAATAATCAATAACAGAATCGTAGCCTCTTAATTTGGAGATTGCTTTTTCAGTTTGTACATGAGAAATATATAAATGAGCTGCTGTATTTTGATACTTGGCTAATCCTTGGTGAAAAGAATCCCAAGCGGCATGACGAAGCTCTGGATCTAAATCCACCTCATAATCTCCCTCAAAACCTGCAAAAGTATTAGCATAAGTCTTTCCTCGACAAGTAAAGTCTTCAAAGTGTAAATCCTGATACTTTAGAACATTGGATAAGCGATACTGATTAAAGAGCTGACTATTAATACTGGATAAGGCGCTTTCTACCTCAAGCGATAAGACATGTTCACGATTCATGTATATCTTATCTAAGTATCTTTGATAAGCTGCCCCAGATTGGCTCTCTACAAAGCTTTGCAGATAATTTGGGTCCAAATTTGCTAGTTCTACCTCAATAAAGGACAAGGCTTTTTTAGTTTCATCATAAATCGCCAGTAGTTTATAGTTATTTTCTTCGTAGACCGGATTGTTTTTATCGACTTCATAGCCCAAAAAACCAAAATCATTCAACCAAGTTAATTGAGCAAAAATTTTCTCCAATAATTGAAGCATGGATAGAAGTTGCTTCTCTTGATTGAGTTTTCCTTGATATTGACTAATCGTTTGAAGATCTTTTTGATAAGCTACTATCGCCTTCTCAAAACTTTCTTGGTCCTTAAATAAAAGATTTAAATCCCAAGTGAGTTTTGGATCTAGGTCTTTCCTTAATGGTAATGACATTTCATCACCCTCCTTTTTTTAATATCATAGCATTTTTTCACACAAAAATAGAGAAAAAAAAAGAGATCATTTAGCCATTCTGAATGATGACTTCTGATCTCTATAATTCCTATTCAACTGCTGCTGTGTCTGTTTCCATTTGATCTTGATCTTTTTCGATTAAATAACAATCAATAAATGATTGTTGACCAGCTTGTCTCATGATCGGATGTGCTGCCATCATATCTTGCATAAAAGCACTGGGATCATCAACATGCTGATATAACTTTAATCGATAATCCACAAACGTATTATGCACAGCTAGGCATAAGCTAGCCATTTGAATCGGTACCGCATCATAGTTCCAAGGATTTTCTGTATAAACCGCTAGACTAAAGGATCCATACGGGGTAACAAAGGAAGCAACATCATTTTGTTCCGTTACACCAGACCCTGACTTGTTCCAGACCGTCGTCGATCCTGGAATCAATTGCGTCATATAGGTATGCTGATTATAAAAGAACTTATTAATCAATTCATTGTCCCAAGGTTCTCCATTTAACTTATTATTATATAACAAGGCAAAATATCTTGCTGCATCCCCCGGCGATGTCTGAAAACGACCGTTAGTATCCGAATGATAATACTTTCCATTCACATACGTATTATACAAGCCCAATTCATGCATATGTGGCGTCATTCTCTGACCCCCACCTACTGCTGTAATCAAGGAATTAGCCGCTGTATTATCAGATATTGACACTACCAAATCAACCAAATAATCCAAACTAAAAGAAGATCCCACAGGATTCGCTGCTAAAATTCCAGCACCAGGCACCACATCATCCGCAATGAGTGTATGATAATCGCTTGGTGATAACTCCCCAGTTTGATATTGGTGGTAGAGCTCTCCTAGAACATAAATCTTCTGTGTGGAGGCAGGCCTAAAGGCTTGATTATTCAAGGTAATTTGAGTCAGCGACTCATTATTAACAAAAGAAGCGCCAACCGTAGCACTTACATAAGACATATACTCTGCCATCACAGCTTCAATCTGATTAAGCAATTCTTTTTCATTATAATAAGTCAAAACATAATCTTCATAACTAGCGTCTTTTCGCACCCATCCCAATTGATCATATCCCGTATAAACCTGAAGCCAGGTCCCAGATTCATTAGTCAGCTCCCGCATTACCTCCATAGGCACATCAACAAAATGTTTGGTACTTCCAATCGCTTTTGAAAAATAAGTTCCTGGAGGATAAGCATAAATTACCTGATTTGGATTGCGATATAAAATGCTATATTCTACTGCTTGATTATGAAATGTCACTTGATTTGTTAAAGGACCTCTTAAAAAGAAGAAGGAACGATTTGGACGTGGAAATAATCCTAAATAAATCTGAGATTCATTCTGCCATTGATTCACTTGACTCTCATTTAAGAATCGTTCCTTAATCTCACTACCTGCTTGATAATAACGCCAACCATTAATCAAATCATCATGCCAGCCCGTATAAGGCTGATTAAATTGATAAAGCAAAAGCCCCTTAGGAGTTTGACGCCAAGAATAATCATTTAAAGGCTCCTGATAGACCACGCGGTAGTCGTTCACCAGCGAATAATCTGTTTCTTTTGCGACATTCGGACTAAAGGAATACCAAGGCATTTGGTCATCAATCTCATACTCCTGAGACTCGCTCAGAATAGCTTCATCATTAGCTAACAGACCCGCTGAATCCAGTAGGGTTTGATTTGAATCAACGACTAACATGGATTGATTGGACAGATCGATTGTCTGCCCATAAGGCAAACGAGCCATTTGCCTATTCTTCCCCAAAGAAAAATAATAATTAACTAACAAAAAACAATACACTAATAGAACAAGTACCCCAACAATCCATGCTAGCTTGTACCATTGTTTAATTCGTTTGTCTTCCACTATCTGTCGCTCCTTCACTGGAATCAACCACTATAAATCGATTTTTAAAATAATCAAATAATTCTTGAGTCCACTTTAATTGACTGGATTCCAGCAAAAAGTTACTAAAAGATATTTGTTCCTTTAAATCAATCGGATCCAAACCTTGACTCAAGGAACGCTCCTGGATAAAAGCTTCATACTCCCATTCATCAACTACAGCAGCAAATCGGTCCTTGGCAATTAATTCAAATACAAAATCCTCTAGGATCCGTTCCTTGATATGGGCTCTAATTGGTTGATTCAAATGCAGTTGGCTACTTGCATACTCCTCCAAAGTCATATCTTCTTCACTTGCTAAACGTTGAATCTGATCTAAATATTTTCTTTCATAAGCGTCATACTCATCTTGATCTATAACGACTTGACTCGCTTCTTGATAAAAGGCTAATAAAAATGGCATTAATTGACGGTAAAAAGCTAGCTCCAAAGCCTGTTTACGATAAATCTTATAGTAAGCTTCCTTCACTTGCGATAGATTCTCGTATTCGCCTAATCCTAGACGTGATAAAGATAATGAATCAAATTTACTTAAGGGTTCATTCGTTAATTGTTGGTACTTACGCTTCATATCTGCTAGTTGAATTTCAAAGATTTGTTCGAAATCTGCTAGAGAAACCCTTAGATAGGTCTCAGGTACCTCAATCTCTTCGACTGAAGGATAATCTAACACTTGACTTCTCATAAATAGACTCCTTTATTTAATCTAAAAACACCATCCTCATTATTATAGCATGGAATGAGAAAAGCAGCATGTCAAATAATAGCTTCAAGCAAAATCTTCAAATCCGATCGAAACACCCTAAAATGAGTTTCTCGGATTACAATTGTTGATTATCTACAGAATGCGACTGATACCATTCAACGATTGGTCTAATCGCTTGAAGTTGAGAATAAACTCTTGTAGGATCGTCACTTGTTCTATCCAACACCTGTAGCAATTGACTCGCCCAGATTTCTTCCATTTGAAACTCATGATTGAGCGAGACCGATTGACTTAAGGGTTTTAAAGTGAACACATAAGTAACAAATACTTCCATACTCTGTCTTAGATACTGAGCGGTCCTTTGATCAATAATATTTCCATCTTTATCGAAGGCAGATTGACAATTTCCCAATAAAAACTCTTGCCCAGGCAGGACTAGAGCGTCAATACCAGGAGACTCTAATATTTGGCGTAAATGCATCTGTGCACATGAAGTTCCTTGATCTAAATAAGAAGCACCTATAATTTTGACCGGCTTCGCTTTTAAGGGATGTATTTTAAATGATAACCACTCTAGCAAAGATTTTAAAGGAGCAGGTACTGTCCGATTGTGTTCAGGTGTAGCAATCACTACCCCATCAGCAGCTTCTATCTTTTTTTGAATCTGTTGAAACTCTAAAGACTCAAGAACTTCCAAACGATCTTGGTTAAACAATGGAAGATCCTTTATATCCAAAACTTCAAAATCAAAGAGGTCTTTAAATGAATGCTGAATATAATATAATAATTCACGATTATAAGATTGTTCAGAGATAGATCCAGCAATCCCAACCAACTTAGTCTTTACCATTCAATCATTCCTCCTTTGACGATTCTGAAATCTTCAATGAAGATTTTTGATTTTCATTCAGAAATGCTTGAGTATAATCGATAAATTTAATAAATTCCTCAAAAATACTTTCTAGGGCATTTATTCTATCAGGATCTACTAGCTTACCCTCTTGATCAAAGGCCTGCAAGGAATTTCCCAATAAAAATTCTGAATTGGGTAAAACACGCGCCTTAATATCTGCTGAATCTAAGATCTGTCGCAACTGTACTTGCGCTCTTGAAGAACCCAATTTACCATAGGAAGCCCCCGTTATCATCACCGGTTTATTCTTCAAAGGAGAAATATAGTAAGATAGCCAATGTAGGGCATTAGCTAGTGATGCCGTGATAGCATGGTTGTATTCTGCAGCAGAGATAATCACACCATCTGCTCCCTCAATCAAATTCACTGCTTGCTCAACAATTTTAGGAAGTTTTTTTGAGGCAGGTTTATTAAAAAGAGGAAACTGGTCAATCTCAAGTAATTCTATATGCGCCTTATCTTTAAAATGATGTTGAATAAATTGAAGTAGCTGTCGATTCGTTGACCGTTTACTATTCGTACCTACTATTCCAATGATATGCTTCATTATCATACCCTCCTATACAATAGACTGAATGAAAAACTATAAAAAAAGCTTTCCCTAACATTAAGTTAAGAAAAGCTTAAAATAGCGGTGGTCGGGGTCGAACCGACACGCCGTGTAACCGGCACTGGATTTTGAGTCCAGCGCGTCTGCCAATTCCGCCACACCGCCGTGATATTAAGGCGGAAGTCGGATTTGAACCGGCGATCAAGGTTTTGCAGACCCATGCCTTACCACTTGGCTATTCCGCCGTTGGACTGGGGTAGCTGGATTCGAACCAACGAATGACGGAGTCAAAGTCCGTTGCCTTACCACTTGGCTATACCCCAATAATAATATATTAAATATAAAGGCGACTGATGGGAATCGAACCCACGAATGTCGGATCCACAAACCGATGCGTTAACCACTTCGCCACAATCGCCACCATATTATAACAGGGACTGCAGGAATCGAACCCACACTAACGGTTTTGGAGACCGTTGTTCTACCGTTAAACTAAGTCCCTAAATTAGATCAAAGGATTCTGGATACAATTCCAATCATATAAATGGAGGGGGGCAGATTCGAACTGCCGAACCCGAAGGAGCGGATTTACAGTCCGCCGCGTTTAGCCACTTCGCTACCCCTCCATATGGCTTGGGACGGAATCGAACCGCCGACACCTTGAGCTTCAATCAAGTGCTCTACCAACTGAGCTACCAAGCCAACTAACAACGGTCCGGACGGGATTTGAACCCGCGATCTCCTGCGTGACAGGCAAGCATGTTAACCCCTACACCACCGGACCAAAATGGGGGATAACGGGTTCGAACCGCTGACATCCTGCTTGTAAGGCAGACGCTCTCCCAGCTGAGCTAATCCCCCATATTTAATTTTTAATGACCCGTACGGGATTCGAACCCATGTTACCGCCGTGAAAGGGCGGTGTCTTAACCGCTTGACCAACGGGCCATAATAATATTACTAAAAACTATATAAAACGGAGAGTAAGGGATTCGAACCCTTGAGACGAATATTATCCGTCTACACGGTTTCCAACCGTGCTCCTTCGGCCAGCTCGGACAACTCTCCATGCTAAGCTAACCATCATTCATAACTCCGCCAGTAGGGCTCGAACCTACGACATCATGATTAACAGTCATGCGCTCTGCCAGCTGAGCTATGGCGGAATTAGATGAACGAGCACGCGTGGCAACGACCTACTCTCACAGGAACAAAGTCCCCACTACCATCGGCGCTAAGAAGCTTAACTTCTGTGTTCGGCATGGTTACAGGTGTATCCTTCTTGCCCTCATCACCACACTGTGCCCTCTTTCACCTTGAGCGATTCTTCATCACTCAAAACTAAATAACACCCTACTTCCCTTGAAATTGTCTTGGTTAAGTCCTCGACCGATTAGTACTAGTCCGCTCCATTCATCACTGAACTTCCACTCCTAGCCTATCTACCTGATCGTCTCTCAGGGGTCTTAAATCTTGCGATTGGGAAATCTCATCTCGAAGCTGGCTTCCCGCTTAGATGCTTTCAGCGGTTATCCATCCCACACATAGCTACCCAGCGATGCTCCTGGCGGAACAACTGGTACACCAGCGGTGTGTCCATCCCGGTCCTCTCGTACTAAGGACAGCTCTTCTCAAATTTCCTACGCCCGCGACGGATAGGGACCGAACTGTCTCACGACGTTCTGAACCCAGCTCGCGTACCGCTTTAATGGGCGAACAGCCCAACCCTTGGGACCGACTTCAGCCCCAGGATGCGATGAGCCGACATCGAGGTGCCAAACCTCCCCGTCGATGTGAACTCTTGGGGGAGATAAGCCTGTTATCCCCAGGGTAGCTTTTATCCGTTGAGCGATGGCCCTTCCATGCGGTACCACCGGATCACTAAGCCCGACTTTCGTCCCTGCTCGACTTGTTGGTCTCGCAGTCAAGCTCCCTTCTGCCTTTGCACTCTTTGAATGATTTCCAACCATTCTGAGGGAACCTTTGGGCGCCTCCGTTACTCTTTAGGAGGCGACCGCCCCAGTCAAACTGCCCACCTGACACTGTCTTCCGTGTTCTTCACGCGAGTTAGAGGGTTCATATCACAAGGGTAGTATCCCACCAACGCCTCCTTGCATACTGGCGTACACAATTCTTAAGCTCCTACCTATCCTGTACATGTCACACAAACACTCAATATCAAGCTACAGTCAAGCTCCATGGGGTCTTTCCGTCCTGTCGCGGGTAACCGGCATCTTCACCGGTACTATAATTTCACCGAGTCTCTCGTTGAGACAGTGCCCAGATCGTTACGCCTTTCGTGCGGGTCGGAACTTACCCGACAAGGAATTTCGCTACCTTAGGACCGTTATAGTTACGGCCGCCGTTTACTGGGGCTTCAATTCGTACCTTCGCCGAAGCTAAGCACTCCTCTTAACCTTCCAGCACCGGGCAGGCGTCAGCTCCTATACATCATCTTTCGATTTAGCAGAAACCTGTGTTTTTGATAAACAGTCGCCTGGGCCTATTCACTGCGGCACACTTGCGTGTGCACCCCTTCTCCCGAAGTTACGGGGTCATTTTGCCGAGTTCCTTAACGAGAGTTCTCTCGCTCACCTCAGTATTCTCTACTTGACTACCTGTGTCGGTTTGCGGTACGGGTTGGTTCGACTCGCTAGAAGCTTTTCTCGACAGTTTGATGATCCACCTTCGCTACTTTTACTTCGCTCCAGGTCACAGCTCATGCTTTCTGCGACTAAGCATTTGACTCACTCGCACACTCACTGCTTCTACAGGCTCTTCCATCCGCCTGCGTGGACTTACCTCCTGTGTCCCTCCATTGCTCAAACGTCTTCCCAAGTACAGGAATCTCTACCTGTTATCCATCGCATACGCCGTTCGGCTTTTGCTTAGGTCCCGACTAACCCAGGACGGACGAGCCTTCCCCTGGAAACCTTAGTCTATCGGTGGATGGGATTCTCACCCATCTTTCGCTACTCATACCGGCATTCTCACTTCTATGCGCTCCAAGGCTCCTTACGGTACCCCTTCGCCGCACATAGAACGCTCTCCTACCACTTACTCTAAAGTAAATCCACAGCTTCGGTGTCTTGTTTAGCCCCGGTACATTTTCGGCGCAGGGTCACTCGACTAGTGAGCTATTACGCACTCTTTCAATGATGGCTGCTTCTAAGCCAACATCCTAGCTGTCTATGCAACCCCACATCCTTTTCCACTTAACAAGTACTTTGGGACCTTAGCTGGTGGGCTGGGCTGTTTCCCTTTCGACGACGGATCTTATCACTCGCCGTCTGACTCCCAGAGTTAACAAGTTGGCATTCGGAGTTTATCTAGATTCAGTAACCCGTGTGGGCCCCTAGTCCAAACAGTGCTCTACCTCCATCTCTCATCCTCTGAGGCTATACCTAAATATATTTCGGAGAGAACCAGCTATCTCCAAGTTCGATTGGAATTTCTCCGCTACCCACACGTCATCTAAACATTTTTCAACATGTCCTAGTTCGGTCCTCCAGTGTGTCTTACCACACCTTCAACCTGCACATGGGTAGGTCACCTGGTTTCGGGTCGACGACCTTTGACTCTCGCCCTATTCAGACTCGCTTTCGCTTCGGCTCCGTTTCTTCAACTTAACCTCGCCACAAATCGTCACTCGCCGGTTCATTCTACAAAAGGCACGCCATCACCCCTTAACGGGCTCTGACTACTTGTAAGCACACGGTTTCAGGTACTCTTTCACTCCCCTCCCGGGGTGCTTTTCACCTTTCCCTCACGGTACTGGTTCACTATCGGTCACTAGGGAGTATTTAGCCTTACCAGATGGTCCTGGTGGATTCCGACGGGATTTCTCGTGTCCCGCCGTACTCAGGATACTCCTAAGCTGTCTCACTTTTCGTCTAAGGGGGTCTCACCCGCTTCGCCGCCCCTTCCCATGGGCTTCGACTAAGTGTTTCAGTCTTTCCTGGAGTCCTTCAACCCCAACGTGCATGCACGCTGGTTTGGGCTCTTCCCCGTTCGCTCGCCGCTACTTAGGGAATCATTCTTATTTTCTTTTCCTGCAGGTACTTAGATGTTTCAGTTCTCTGCGTCTACCTCTCTTTCGAGTGATACGGGTCTATCCGTATCGGGTTCCCCCATTCGGAAATCTCCGGTTCTTAGCGTACTTACCGCTCCCCGAAGCATATCGCTGTTCGTCGCGTCCTTCATCGGCTCCTAGTGCCAAGGCATTCACCGTGCGCCCTTCATTGCTTAACCACAATATTTTCGCTTATTTTTTACTCTATAACTTTCGTTATAGACTCGGTCAATTTCTCGGTTCATTATATCTTTTTAGAAATAATGGATTGTCATTGCTCGCATCCGAGTCAATGATCAATCTTGTTTGGTGTTATTCAGTTTTCAATGATCAAGTTGCTGGCTTTTGCCAACAATGGAGAATAGCGGGATCGAACCGCTGACCTCCTGCGTGCAAAGCAGGCGCTCTCCCAGCTGAGCTAATCCCCCAACTAGCAATTATCGTTATTATACAAAATTTTACTTATTTAGGCAAGATTTTGTATGGGCCTGAGTGGACTCGAACCACCGACCTCACCCTTATCAGGGGTGCGCTCTAACCAGCTGAGCTACAGGCCCAGGCTTCTTACTCAAACCCTGAGTGAAAGCTCACTCAAAACTAAATAAAGACAAATCCGTGTAAGTTCTTTTGGGATTTTTCCCGATAAGGTCAGAGTTGCCTCTTCCTTATCTTCCATTACTCCTTAGAAAGGAGGTGATCCAGCCGCACCTTCCGATACGGCTACCTTGTTACGACTTCACCCCAATCATCTGTCCCACCTTCGACGGCTCCCTCATAAAGTTAGGCCACCGGCTTCGGGTGTTACAAACTCTCGTGGTGTGACGGGCGGTGTGTACAAGACCCGGGAACGTATTCACCGCGGCGTGCTGATCCGCGATTACTAGCGATTCCGGCTTCATGTTCTCGAGTTGCAGAGAACAATCCGAACTGAGAATGGCTTTAAGAGATTCGCTTGCCCTTGCGAGTTCGCTGCTCGTTGTACCATCCATTGTAGCACGTGTGTAGCCCAGGTCATAAGGGGCATGATGATTTGACGTCATCCCCACCTTCCTCCGGTTTGTCACCGGCAGTCTCACTAGAGTCCCCATCTGAATGCTGGCAACTAGTGATAAGGGTTGCGCTCGTTGCGGGACTTAACCCAACATCTCACGACACGAGCTGACGACAACCATGCACCACCTGTCTTCTTGCCCCGAAGGGCTTCACCTATCTCTAGGCTATGCAAGAGATGTCAAGACCTGGTAAGGTTCTTCGCGTTGCTTCGAATTAAACCACATGCTCCACCGCTTGTGCGGGTCCCCGTCAATTCCTTTGAGTTTCAGCCTTGCGGCCGTACTCCCCAGGCGGAGTGCTTATTGCGTTAACTCCAGCACTGAAGGGTGGAAACCCTCCAACACTTAGCACTCATCGTTTACGGCGTGGACTACCAGGGTATCTAATCCTGTTTGCTCCCCACGCTTTCGAGCCTCAGCGTCAGTTACAGACCAGAAAGTCGCCTTCGCCACTGGTGTTCCTCCATATATCTACGCATTTCACCGCTACACATGGAATTCCACTTTCCTCTTCTGCACTCAAGTGACCCAGTTTCCAATGACCCTCCACGGTTGAGCCGTG
Source organism: Facklamia hominis CCUG 36813 (assembly GCF_000301035.1). Taxonomy (GTDB): domain Bacteria; phylum Bacillota; class Bacilli; order Lactobacillales; family Aerococcaceae; genus Facklamia; species Facklamia hominis. The sequence goes on from NZ_JH932292.1 coordinate 1,003,856, forward strand.
GGCTTTCACATCAGACTTAAGTCACCGCCTGCGCTCCCTTTACGCCCAATAAATCCGGACAACGCTTGCCACCTACGTATTACCGCGGCTGCTGGCACGTAGTTAGCCGTGGCTTTCTGGTTAGATACCGTCACTCCGCTAACAGTTACTCTAGCGGTCGTTCTTCTCTAACAACAGTGCTTTACGATCCGAAGACCTTCTTCACACACGCGGCGTTGCTCCGTCAGGCTTGCGCCCATTGCGGAAGATTCCCTACTGCTGCCTCCCGTAGGAGTTTGGGCCGTGTCTCAGTCCCAATGTGGCCGATCACCCTCTCAGGTCGGCTATGCATCATTGCCATGGTAGGCCGTTACCCCACCATCTAGCTAATGCACCGCGGAGCCATCCTTTTGCGACAGCCGAAGCCGTCTTTCCTTCGTTGATCATGCGATCTGCGATTCTATGCGGTATTAGTCATCGTTTCCAATGGTTATCCCCCGCAAAAGGGTAGGTTCTCCACGTGTTACTCACCCGTGCGCCACTAACTTTGCCGGGAACAAGTTCCTAGCTCCGTTCGTTCGACTTGCATGTATTAGGCACGCCGCCAGCGTTCGTCCTGAGCCAGGATCAAACTCTCATGAAAGTTCATGAGTCTCTTGACTCTTGATTTTTTGCTGACTGTTTTTTATCCTGCTTGTCTGCAGTGTCTCGAATTTATTTCGATTGAATTGATCTGATTTCTCAATCAGAACCCTTACACATTTTGGTGTTTGTCTTTATTCAGTTTTCAATGAGCTTTCGTTGCCTCTCTCAAGTGACAACTTCTATATATTACCACGCGATCGATTCTTTGTCAAACATTTTTTATAACTTTTTTAATGTTTTTTTCTTTCGATCGGATGTCCTTTATCGGACAAGTGATAATATAGCATGGATCCACTCTGCTTGTCAACACTTTTTTAAATTATTTTTAAGACTTATTTTTTTATTGTAGATTTTCATTCTGATATAATGAAGGTATTATTGGATTGAGGTGTTTTTATGAATCAGAACAAGCTTGTTTTTTCAATTAAAGACCTGGCTTTACTTTGGCAATCGACCGTAGGGATTGAAAAGGAAAGCCTAAGAGTAACTGAAAACAACCAAATTGCATTAACAGATCATCCGCGTGATTGGGGAGACCGCTCCTTTCATCCCTACTTACAGACTGATTTTTCTGAAAGCCAAATCGAATTAATTACTCCTCCTGAATCAAATTCTAAGGATATTTTAAATTGGCTTCAAGCATTACATCAAATCACTTACTTACGTTTAAACGAATCGGATTATGTAGAACGTTTATGGCCCAACTCCATGCCACCTAGCTTAGATCATTTAAATAAAGTAAGGCCTGCTCAGCTCTTAAATTCACAAGAAAGACATTACCGTGAATATCTGACTGATAAATACGGCAAAGATGTCCAACTGCTTTCTGGAATTCATTACAACTTTCAAATTAATCCTCAATTAATGGAACAAAAGTTAAAGGAATCTATAACAACGAATTCCGAATCTGATTATATTAAAAGTAAGAATGAGCTATACATGGCCTTTATGCGCAAATATCTTTACTATCGTTGGGGATTAACCTACTTATTAGCTGCTAGCCCTTATGTGGATTCCCGTTACCAAACCAAATTACATGGTAAACCACACCAAACAGTGATGCGTTCAGTTCGGCAAAGTCGGTACGGTTATAAGAATGACGATGCCGTAACGATTAGTTATCAAAGCCTTGAAGCTTACATTAAATCCTTAGAAAGCCATGTCAAATCTGGTCGTTTATTATTAGAAAAAGAACTATATCGTGATGTAAGAATGCGCGGTAGCCATTCAGTAAGAGATCTATTAAAAGAGGGTATCTCCTATTTGGAATTTAGAAATTTTGATTTAAATCCTTTTGCTCCTTGCGGAATTAGTCAAGAAGATTTAGATTTTATTAAAATATGGATTATCGCTCTTTTAATGATCGATAAAGATTTTTCCGATCAAGATCTTGAACTTGCCGATCAAAGAAATCAGTCCACCGCCGAAGATCATCCCTTATCTAATTTACGACATGCAGATCTATTACAGTCTCTACTCGAAACATTGTCAAGCATTGGATTAGAATTAGACCGATTAAATGCGACTAGCTATTATTCTGAGCTCGTTCAAGACAAACTCATTCAAATAAATCATCCTGAAAGAACACGAGCTGGATTTTTATACAATAAGACTCCTGATTATACTTCTTATCAACAGTTTATGAGTGACATTGCCCAACTTAATCAGAAAGAATTTCTCCATAGCCCATATCTATTACATGGGTTTGAAGATTTGGAACTATCGACTCAGGACCTATGTAAAAAGGCAATTCAACTTGGGTTAAATGTAGACTGGATCGATCCAAAGGATCAGTTACTTCGTCTCACTTATCAAGACCACCACGAATTCGTTCGTAATGCTAACATGACTCGTTTTGATAGCCAAGTTTCTTATTTTATTATGGATAATAAATTAGCAACTAAGAAAGTTTTGAAAGAACAGGGAATTTTTGTTCCGGAAGGTCAAATCTTTGATCAACAAGCTCAAGCTAAAGCCTATTATCCACAAGTCAAATCAAAACCGATCGTTATTAAACCTAAAAACACCAACTATGGTATTGGTATTACGATTTTTAATCAGGCTTATTCTGAAGCAGATTATCGCGAGGCAATTTCGGAAGCTTTTAAGTATGATCAAGAAATTTTAGTCGAAAATTATATTGAAGGAACCGAAATCCGTTTCTACTTATTAAATCACAAATTTTTAGCTGCTTGTGAGCGTCAACCCGCTCAGATATATGGAGATGGTATACATACCATCGATGAACTGATTGATTTAGAAAACCAAAATCCATTAAGAGGAAAAGACCACCGCGCTCCGATGACTCTTTTAGAAAAAGGCAAACTTGAAAAAATCACCTTAAAAGAACAAGGTTTAGATTTTTCAAGCATTCCCCAAAGCGGACAAAAAGTTTATTTAAGACGCAACTCCAATGTCTCATCTGGTGGCATTGCCATTGATCGAACAGATGCTATTCACCAATCCTATATTGATTATGCCATTCAAGCTAGTCGTGCATTAGAAGCTAACTTTTGTGGAGTTGACATGATTATTCGCGATTATCACCATCAACCGAAACAAGAGGGGGATTATGCAATCATCGAAGCCAATTATAACCCAATGGCAAGCCTTCACCTATTCCCTGGAAAGGGAAAAAGCCATGATCTTTCCCTTCACACCCTCTATTTCTTATTCCCTGAATTAAAAGCTTAATAAAAAGGCTACGACTTGAATGAGGACCTGTAGTGACCCCTCATTCAAGTCGTAGCCTTTTATTTTAACCCACTTTGTTCTTAGATATATAAAAGTTTGTTAGCAAACTCAAAATTGATTATGCATTTAAAATCTTTTCTAAACTATGATTATCCAATTCTTTCACCACAGCAACTAAAAGTTCCACCATATTTAGATAATCATCTTCATGAATCACTGAAGTGTGACTATGTAGATAACGTACCGGAACTGTAATTGCTAGGGAAGGAATACCATTCAGACTAGTATGTTGTGAACCTGCATCGGTTCCGCCTCCTGGAATAAATTCCAATTGATAAGGAATATGATTCTTTTCAGCAATATCAATCACAAAGTTTCTTAATCCCGTATGAGCAACCATCGAGGCATCGTAAACAATTATTTGAGGTCCTTTACCTAAGGTACTCAAGGACTCATCTTTGGTCATTCCTGGTGTATCACCAGCTGTTCCCGTATCTAAGGCAAAGGAAATGTCTGGATTCAAGAGATGTGCACTGGACTTCGCCCCTCTTAGACCTACTTCTTCTTGAACATTAGCTCCAGAAAATAGAACCGTGTGGTGCCCTTCTTTAGCTAAGCGATTAATCACATCAATTGCCACAGCCATTCCAATACGATTATCCCAAGCCTTGCCCAATAAGAATGGTGTTCCGTTGAGTCGTTGAGTTTTAATGTAAGGGGTAATCATATCTCCTGGGCGAATACCCCATGATAATACCTCTTCTTTTGATGAAGCTCCTAGGTCAATAAAAATATCTTTCATAGCAATTGGCTTCTTACGTGCTTCTGCTGTTAAAACATGAGGTGGTTTAGAACCAGTAACCCCGTGGAAAGTCTTTCCTTCTCTAGTAGTAATGGTTACTTGTTGAGCAAGAACCACTTGACTCCACCAACCACCAATGGTCACAAATTTAATAAATCCTTCATCTGTGATTTCCTTAACCATAAAACCAACTTCATCCATATGGGCTGCTAACATCACTCGTGGGCCTTCTTCATCCCCCGTATGTCTAGCAAAAATAGAACCCAAGCCATCTTGAAGGTATTCTTGAGCTGCTTCTTTGGTCTCTTCACGAAAAATTTGTCTCAATTGACCTTCATTAGCCGCAATCCCATTCGCTTCTGTTAAACGAATCAATAAATCTTTATTTACTGACATTCAGATCCTTCTTTCTATGATTTACTAGTTTCATTCTAACAATTTCAGTCAATTTTAGCAAAAGAAACCCCTTTCTTTGCCTTCTTTTTCTTCAATCGATAAGGAATATAGATTTTAATGAGGGCTAATTGAGAAATTGCCCAGGCCATGCCTACCATAATCCCTTCTAATACATTATTCGTTTTAAAGATAAGAATTATAAAATAAAATAAGGATTGAACTCCCAAAAGGCGACCGAGTATCCCCATCAAAGTTTGAAGTTTTACTTCATTATCTATCCCTGGGTATAAACTAAAGAGCACTTGATAATCTGGATATGAGTAAAGTCCTACGAGTTGACTTATCGTTACCCAGAAAGCTAAAGCTCCAAATATTGCCAAAACCCAACCATTCGATGGTAAAATCATTAGCGTCATCACAAAAAAGCACGTTGTTCTAATAATGATCCCAACATAATTTTCATTGCGTAATAATGCTCTAGTTAAATAATAACTATATAAATTAGTCTTAGAACCAGCTAAGAAAGGAAGAAAGACTTCACAAACCGGATTCTTTTTTACAGACGATTTAATCTGAGGAACCTGAGCAAAAATTCCAACAAAGCGATAAAAGGCCTCATTTGAACGAACGGATGACTCCACCGCATAACTTAAGTCTATCGGAGATGACCTGACTTTTTTTAATCGTAAATAAGCAAAAAATAAATAAACAATATTAAAAATACTTAGCAACATGATCGGATAAGAAATTAAAGTCCCTAGCATCCATACTATTGAGAAGAAAGAGGCATCTCTTATCAACTTTAAAAAACCATATTTTGCTTTAAAACTATTGAAAGAATTTAGATAGAGATTAATAAATTGACCAACTTTAAAGATGAGCACAAGTACAAGGAATCCCACACACTGATTAACGGACCAATTAAAGGCAGTTACTAAAATAGGTAAGATCATCGAGAAAGCCAGTAACTGACCTATCAGCGGCAATACTGCAGTTACCGTCAAAGCTTTCTTCCAATAAGAATGCCAACCATCCCCCTTTGCAAATAAATAAGACGGATCTGCCAAATGGTTAAACCAATAAGGTTTTCCTAAAGAAAGGCTCAATGCAAAGAACAGCATAATTATCGATAATATGGCCAGCTTAATTATTTCTGTCAAGGGTTGACTCAGATAGTTCAAAAACTCTCGGTAAGACAGTGCCACAAAGCCTAAAATCACCAACATAATCACTGAAAAATGGTCATTCACAATTAAACGACTATATTTTCCAATCTCTTTTAATTTTTTATTAAGACGGTGGTTAAATAAATGTGTTAAATCATCCATGATACTCCCCCGATTGATGCCCATCCTCTTGAGTCATCGTCAGATAAATCTCCATCAAATTAGCTCCTTCTCGATCAAATTGTTGTCTTAATTCTTGCAGGTCTCCCTGGCCCACCACTTGACCCCTTTTCAATAAAACAAAGGATTGACAAAGATCTTCAGCGATCGATAAAACGTGGGTAGTAAATAGAACCATCCCGCCCCTTTTTGCATGTTCCAATAATAATTGACTAAAATAATTCATCGCCAATGGATCTAAGCCGAGAAACGGTTCATCAATAATCAACAATTTAGCTTGGGTCACTAAAGCACACATGATCATAACTTTTTGCTTCATTCCTTTAGAAAAATGCGTAGGAAACCAATTCAAGTGTTGGTCTAATCGAAAGGCCTTTAACATTGGTTGAGCTCGCTTCATAACCGTATCCCGATCAATGCCATAACCCAAGGCTGTCATTTCTAAATGTTCTTTTAAGGTAAGTTCTTCATATAAAACAGGTGTTTCTGGTACATAAGCAATATTTGCGGCATAAGCAGCTTGGTTATCACGACTATCCAATCCATCAATCCCAATGCTTCCCGATTGAATCGGTAATAAACCGAGAATTGTCTTTAAAAGAGTGGACTTTCCTGCCCCATTTAACCCTATCAAACCAGCGATTTGACCCGACTCAATTTCAAAGCTAACCTCTTTTATAACTGTGATTTGACGATAACCACTACTAACTTTATTTACCACTAAGCCCATGGACTCCCTCTCCTCTCACCTGATTTGTTAAGATGGCTTGCCACAATTCAAAAGCTAAATTTGACTTTGCCATCCGTTCAAAGACTTGCTCACTACCGTTCGATCCAATTAAAACAGCCTGGTTCTCATCCACATTGAAACCTAAATTCGCCTGTGAGATATCATTGGCAATGATCCAATCTAAGTTTTTACGAGCTAATTTATCCTTAGCATAAGCCATCAAATGTTCGGATTCCGCGGCAAATCCAATCACACACTGACTTGTTTTTTTAGCAGACATAATCGCCACAATATCCGGATTCGTTGTTAATTCGATTGTTAATTCTTGATTAGTAGCTGTCTTTTTTATCTTATTTAATGCAGGCTCTTTCACCCGATAGTCGCTCACCGCCGCTGCCATTACTAAATAATCACACCCTTCAAAGGCTTGTTCAACCGCTTCATACATGTCTTGAGCTGAATAAACCCGAATTTCTGTCATCCCGGGCAACATGAAAAAGCCTTCCTTGCTTGTGATAAATTGAACTTCAGCCCCTAGATAACAAGCGATTATAGCCATAGCATAACCCATTTTTCCAGAGGAATCATTCGAAATAAAACGCACAGGATCTATTCGTTCCACTGTTCCTCCAGCTGTAACCAGAACTTTTTTCCCCTTTAGTAGTTGAGGGCACTCAGTTTGAGCGATCAACAACTTTAACTCAGCTAAAATAGCAGACACTTCAGGCATACGACCTTGACCTTCGTAACCTTCCGCTAAATATCCATAGGCTGCCGGCATCACCCGATAGCCATAGGAATGTAAACAGTGAATATTCTGTTTGACCGCAGGATGATTGTACATATGATGATTCATAGCAGGAACAATCAACACTGGACAATGAACAGCCAATAAAGTCGTTGAAACTAGATCATCAGCAATGCCATTAGCCAGTTTACCAAGGATATTCGCAGTTGCTGGAGCAAGCACAACATAGTCACACCAATCAGCATAGGCAATATGCTTAACGTGCTCAGCATCTGATTCCTCAAATAAATCAACGAGAACCTCTTGTTTACTCAGGATTTGTAGGGTCAGTGGCGCGATAAATTGGCATGCTGCTCGAGACATCATCACACGAACTTGAGCACCACTTTTAACCAAAGAGCGAACCAGTTCAGTTATTTTATAAGCAGCAATACCGCCTGTAATAATTACACCAACCTTTTTATTGGATATATTCATATAAACCCCCTCTTGAAGCTTTATCAACCATTATGGCTATTATACCGTAACTTAGTAAAAATGATGTGAATTTCTATCAAGTTAACACACTTGAACACAAAAAACACCTTTGGTCAGCTGCCAAAGGTGTTTAAAAGACGATTAAAGACTATAACGTGCCCTCACGCCCCCAATTAACTTAGGTCGAGAGGTCAGCCCATTTACTCGTGCACCACCAAGCTGATTCTTCTTAAAACGAACCGGAATCTGAACGTGCTTGATGTGCATCCCAATATTGGTATCACCAATATCAATCCCAGAGCTTGCCACTATATGTTCTACCATTACCGGATTAGCGAATTGCTCATAAGCCGCTACAGCACAACCTCCTCCTGCATGAATTGCTGGAACCACTGAAACAATCTCTAAGCCATAATTCTTAGCTACTTCCTTTTCAACAACTAGCGAACGATTTATATGTTCGCATCCTTGAACAGCTAGATTAAGTTCTAACTCTTTCAACCGTTCTCTTAAAACTTTAATAATAATCTGCCCGTATTCTGGTACTGAGTCTTTACCAATATGCCCTCCCGCAATTTCTGACGTAGAGCACCCCAGAACAAAAAGATCACCAGCCTCAACTTTTGAGCGATATCTTTCAATCACTTCATCCATCAATTCATTCATTTCATCTTCTAAATTCATGATCAGTCCCTCTTTCTGTAATCCTTTTCAGTATAACACGTTGTTCATTTAAGTTAAAGCTTCTTGCTCATAGCGTTTCCTTTGTCGTTCAAAAAACCGGCTCATTACCAAAATGAACCGGTTCTTCAAAATAAATTTTTATTATAGGCTAAACTTATTTAACAGCTTCTTCCCATTGAGACAATTCTCCTAAGAAAATTGAGCGAATTGCTTCTAAGCTTAATCCTTCTGCTGGATTATCATTATTAACTACCACAGCAATACCATCTAAGGCAATTTCTGTTGAACTTAAAACTTCTTTTTCTTCATCTTTTAATTCACGAGATGCCATTCCTAAATCTGCAGTTCCATTAATCGCTGCTTCCATACCAGCAGATGAGCCATTCGCGGTAATATTAATTTCAACTTTTGGTTGCAATTCTTTATATGCTTCGGCTAATTTTTCCATTAATGGCGACACAGAAGTTGAACCAATACATTCAATGGTTCCTTCTAATTCTCCTGCTGGCTCATAGGATGGTAATGAAGCAGCCCCGTGAAGCCCGCCTTCTTTAGCTGTTTCTTCACTAGATTCTTCCGATTCAACAGACTCTTCGTCTGTCGAAGCTTCATCTTGTGTTTCTTCATTCGCTTCTTCCGTTTCTTCTGAAGGTTCAGATTCTTCCTTAGCCTCATTCGAATCAGCCATCATATCTGTTACGGCAATAAACCCTTCTTCTTCAGCAATTGTTTGGCCTTCTTTTGATTGGATAAAAGCTAGGAAGTCCTTGGCAACTTCTGACAAGTCATTTTCATTCGACCAAGCCACATTGAAAGGTCGAGCAATTGAGTATTTACCATTAGCTACATTTTCTGGAGTTGCTTCTACATCATCGACTTTCAAAGCTTTTACGGTATCATTTAATGATCCTAAGGAAATGTAGCCAATTGCCGAAGGATCGCCAGCTACCGTTGTTAATACACCTGAAGTTTGATTTTGAGTAACTGCTTCTGGAGAGGTTAAGTCATTACCATCTTCATCTGTCACACCGACAATCTCAACAAAAGCTCCACGAGTTCCAGAACCATCTTCACGAGTGATAACGTTAATAGGGCCTTCTTGGGCAAAAGCAGGAACCACAGCAGATAATCCTAAACCAACAGCTGCTAACATCGGTAAAACTTTCAATGATTTTTTCACAAAAAACGCTCCTTTTTATATCTCTTTAAAATCTGATCAAGTTTCAAACACATCAACTTGATCTATTTATAGTATAACGACCCATTGTAAATTTAAGGTAAATCCAATGTAAAGATGGTGTAAATTAACGATTTAAGTCCACAATAATTGCCGATTCTAAGTAAATAATCCGCTCACAAATATTGGTAATATAGTCCCCAATCCGCTCTAATGAATTGCCAATCGCAATATAATTTATTCCAAAATGAATATTGTCGCGATCTTTCTCCATAATACGCGATGTCTCATGATAAAGCTCTTTTAACTTTGCATCCACCTTTTCATCTTCTGCAGCAATAGCGCGCGCTCGATCTGTATTTCGCTCGTTAAATGCATCCATCGTTTTGGTTAACATCTCTTGTGTAATTACCGCCATACCATTAATAATTTCTGCTAATGGTTCAATTTTTTCCGTACCTTCCTCCGCACTACGAAGAATATTTTTTGCAATTAAGACTGCATGATCCCCAATCCGCTCTAAATCCAGACTCACATTCATTACAGAAAAAATTAAACGTAGGTCTTCGGCTACCGGCTGTTGAAGAGCTATCAAGCGATAGGCTTCTCTTTCAATCGCATTCGTTAATTGATTAACATAGCTGTCTTCCTCTTTTAATTTATTAACGATCTGACTATCGATTTTATTGAAGGCATCCATGGCTTGGTATACCTGTTCGATGACAAGAATTGACTGCTCGGATAACATATTTTGAAATGTTTGTAAGTCGTGAACATATGTTTCTCTCATAATAATCCTCCTACATATTAAGGCTTATCCAAAACGACCAGAAATATAGTCTTGAGTTTGTTGTTTGTTTGGATTTGAAAAGATCGTCTCTGTATTATCATATTCTACAACAACCCCTTGATAAAAGAACGCTGTTTTGTCTGATATACGTGCGGCTTGCTGCATATTATGTGTCACAATAATAACGGTATACTTCTCTTTTAATTCATGAACCAAGTCTTCAATTTTATTCGTCGAAATAGGGTCCAAGGCAGAGGTAGGTTCATCCATCAAGATCACTTCAGGTTCATTAGCAATGGCTCGGGCGATACAGATTCTCTGCTGTTGTCCACCAGAAACAGCTGTCGCATCTTGATAAAGCTTATCCTTAACCTCATCCCAGATTGCAGCGCCACGCAAAGAATTCTCTACAATTTGATCAAGCCTCGTCTTATCTTTTATCCCATGTGTCCGAGGACCATATGCTATATTGTCATAAATCGATTTAGGAAAAGGATTGGGTTGCTGGAATACCATACCGACTTTTTTACGTAATGTGTTAATATCCATACGGCGGTCATAAATATCAAGTCCATCCAATTTAACAGAACCTTCAACACGCGTGCCTGGTGTTAAATCCTGCATACGATTTAATATCTTTAAGAAAGTAGATTTCCCACAACCCGATGGGCCAATAAAAGCTGTCACTAAATTCTCTTCGATATCCATATTAATATCCTTTAAGGCATGAAAATCACTATAATAAAAATCTAAATCCTTTATTTCAAACTTAACTTTTCTGGTCATGGTTATTTCCCTCCTGAACCTAATCTATTGCCAATGCGCGTTGACAGACCATTAATCAATAAAACAAGTACAATCAACACTGAACCGGTCGCATAAGCTTCTTCCACATGCAACCCCTCTGAAGATAAGACGTACATGTGAGTCGCTAAAGTTCGACCTGAACTTAACATGGACTGAATCATCCCCGAAGACGTACCCATCGTATAAAGTAAAGCCGCCGACTCCCCGACTATCCGCCCAGTGGCTAAAATAACTCCTGAGAGAATTCCTGGCATTGCTACAGGTAGAACTACCGTAAATATTGTTCTTAATTTTCCTGCCCCCAAGGCCAAAGATCCCATCCTTAATGAATTATTTACCGACAGCAAAGCTTCTTCCGTCGAAGAAATAATAATTGGTAAAATCATGATGGTCAACGTTAAAGCACCTGCAATATGGGAATAAGTTTTAAAGATCGCATTTACAAAAAATAACATCCCAAACAGTCCATAAACAATCGAGGGAACCGCTGATAGTGTATCTGTCGCTAATCGAATCCAATATACTAATCGATTGCCTCGATCTGCATATTCCACCAAATAAAAAGCAGTAAATACACCGATTGGAACAGAGATTACTAAGGAAGCCGCAATCATAATTAATGTCGAAATGATCGCTGGCATCATTGAAACATTCTTAGTCGTGTATTCCCAAGCGAACAAGTCCCAATTCATCGCTGGAATTCCTTTCCAAAGAATAAAGCCAACGATAAAAAACAAGATGCCCATTGTGAAAATCGCGGCCAACCATACAAAAAATTTAATTAATCTTGACGCCATTATTTTTTTGATGCTCCTTTCGATTTGACCCACATAAAGGTTGAGTTAATCATCAAAATAAAAACAAAAAGTACGGAAGCCGTCATAATCAGAGCATGACGATGATCCCCTGAAGCATACCCCATTTCGAGAACCACATTCGTGGTTAAGGTCCGTGTCCCATCAAAAATGCTCGTGGCTAAGCGGGGTTGATTGCCAGCGACTAAGACTACCGCCATCGTTTCCCCAATTGCACGTCCAACACCTAAAATGACGGCTGAAAAAATTCCTGAACGAGCCGCTGGTAGCATGACATTCATAACTGATCGTTCATGGGTCGCTCCTAAGGCCATTGATGCATCGTAGTAATGTTTTGGGACCGCACGAATCGCTGCTTCTGACAAACTAATGACTGTTGGCAAAATCATAATCCCTAATAAAATGGAGGCTGTTACGATATGCATCCCATTATTTTTTGGTAAAAAGCTCAGTCCCCTAAAAAAAGGAACAAATATTTGTAGTGCAAAAAAACCATAAACAATCGAAGGAATCGCAGCCATTAAATTTATCGCTGGCTTTAATACACGGTAAAGAGGATCAGGGCAAAAATAAGCCATAAAAATTGCCGTCAAAATACCAATCGGCACCCCGACAATAATTGATCCTAAAGTGACATAAATCGACCCTAAAACAAAGGGCAATATTCCATAGAGAGGCTCTTTCCAATTCGGTTGCCATTTCAAACCGAATAGAGTTTCTATAAAACCATGTTCAGCAAAAAAGGGGAGCCCCCCATCGAACTTCCACCCAGTATTCGTTTTTACTCCTCCAATAAAAATAAAATAAAAAATTAATAGTATGGATACTACTGATAAAAGTGCACAAAACATAAAAAGATATTTCATAATTTTCTCAACAGCTTTACCTTGCATCGTCACTACTCCTTACACAAATTTTGAATGATTCATCACTCAACAAATCCATTCTACTCGATCATTGTAAATTCATTGTAAAGATCCTCCCTTATATATTACAAAAAGATTACAAAAAAGAGCCCCCGAAATGACTCATTAAATTTGGGATTTTGTAAAAGTAGTTTGAAAAGTCTTTAGGTAACAAGAGAAAAGGCCATGAGTATTCAAACTCATAGCCTTTTCTCTAATTTTTATACTTTTCCGACTGATCTAAAACCATATAAAATACTTCTTCACTCCATTGAGGAGGATATCCGTTTCCATGAAGTAGAATTACCAAATCCATCTTTAGTTGTACTTCTCCCAAAGTCCAATAAGATTTTTAATGGATCCAATATAACTTCCAGTAGTTAGAGAATCTAAAGACTGAATTTCTGAACAAACTATTTTTTATCTTCTACTTCTTACTTCCTTTCTTCTTTCTAAGTAAAGTATAGTAAGGATGCTTATAATTTCAATAAATGTTACCACTATGCTGCCCTCAGGTCCATATATTTCATCGTACAAGTTGTAATTTAATATTTTAAAGTTAAGTAAGCTATTGAATCCACTAAAGCCACTTACGTTTAAGCCATAAATCATAGCCATGGAAAAATTCCAACCTGCATGAACTCCAGACGTCAACATAATATTTTCTTTGTAAAATAGTAATTTTGCAAAAAATATGCCCACTAGGATTGTGTTAAGGGTGGATAAAATTGTAACTCCCTCATTGCCCAGGTGCAAAAGTCCAAAAAAAATCGAAGGAAGTAGGATTGCAACGTTTCTTCCAAATCTATCAGATAGAACTCTCGTTAAGATTCCTCTTACCAAGACTTCTTCTGATGTTGATTGGATAAAAAATGCTATAAAATAGGCAAGGAAAATCAAATTAAAATTGCTAAAACTGTTTCCACTGTATCCAAGGGTTCCCCTTCCTATGTCTAATAAGACATAAATTGAAATTTGCAAGAATCCAAGGAAGAGTCCAATGCCAATGGTCTTGGCAAAACTTTCTTTCTTAAAGAAGATGTAGTCACTTTTCTTTTTCAAAATAAATTTTACAAAAAAGATGGCTGCCAATAGTTGACCTGTCGTTCCCATTAACATCACTAGGTTCGCATTTTTATAGTCGCTGTTAAAATAGGTCTTTCCATAAAAAATTAGTGACAGGGCAAGCATAATCCCACCAGTGAAGATGGCGATTGCCAGTAGCAAAACAAAAATCTTTAAGATGATTTTGAAAATATTCTTTATTTTATTTTTATTTTCCATAATCTTCTATTCTATCTCCTCTTAATGGTTTCCCATATCTCATTTACCACTTCATTATCTAATATTCTATATTCCAATACTTCCGATACTTCCGATACTTCCGATATATCATACTTAAAATCCTACCAAGTATCTCCATGCTCACATTCTCATCTCGTCGCATTTTACATTTATATGGGGAGTTACATCTATGGTGCTTGGTAAGTAAAATTGACTCTAGGAAAATCCTCTAATCTACCTCAATTCAATCTTCCACTTTATTCAATTTACCCTTAATATAATACCTCATTCTATAACTTATATGTGCATATTTCTCAAGGTAAACTTCATTTAGTTTTTGCTAATTGATTTTAGCAAAATATTTTTAACAATTCAAAAAATTATACTGTATTAAGGCTATTTTCCTTTGATATAAAACTATATACAAACTATGATATAGAATATTTAAGAATTTTAGATGCTTATGAGCACAAAAGCTCTGACTATTTATGTAAGATAATTATAAATAATTATATATTCGTATAGTACAATTCAAATAAAAAATTTGTAAAAAGTATGATACAAATCTTTGAAAAGAAACTATTTGAATACATTATATTATACGAATAATTGGTATATATATTGTTCTATGTTTATTTAAAATATACTTTAAAGTAATATCCACACTAAACAAAAATCACTTAAAGGCACTCTTATTATTTTAGTTTTTAGCTGGTAAAGAGACAATAAAACTACTCCCTTTACCCACTTGACTCTTGACAGAAATTGTTCCTTCCATATTGTGAACTAAATTCTTTACAATGGATAAGCCCAAGCCTGTTCCGCCAGAATTGCGGCTACGAGCCTTATCTACACGATAAAACCGCTCAAAAATCCGTTCCAAATCCTCTGCTGGAATTCCTATTCCATTATCCGATACGGTTAATTGAATATACTTCCCTTTTGAAACAATCGAAACCGTAATTTGCCCGCCTCTATCTGAGTAATTGATGGCATTATCAATTAAGTTTGTTAAAACTTGTTCAATACGATGGTAGCTTCCATAATAAGCTAATTCAGAGTCTCCTTTTAAAACAAGATCAATCTCTTTTTTATCCAACTTCGCCTTTAAACTCTGAATA
The DNA here is from genome assembly GCF_000301035.1 of Facklamia hominis CCUG 36813. Taxonomy (GTDB): domain Bacteria; phylum Bacillota; class Bacilli; order Lactobacillales; family Aerococcaceae; genus Facklamia; species Facklamia hominis. The sequence continues at coordinate 1,019,256 of NZ_JH932292.1, forward strand.
ATATTGGTCGCTAGTTCAACCAAATCCATGACGGTCTCTTCCTGGTTGTCAGTATTTTTTTCAATACGAGATAGAGCTAAGATGTCTTCAACAATAGTTTCCAAACGATTACTTTCTTTATAAATAATATCCACAAACTCTTTTGCAAAAAGAGGATCCCGAAGCGCTCCATCTTTTAGCGTTTCTGAAAACCCCTTAATTGCAGTAATCGGCGTTCTTAATTCATGGGATGCATTCGCTACAAACTCAGAACGTATTGCTTCCAGACGTTTAATTTTTGAAATATCATATAGTAAAACAAGTATGAAAGGCCTTTGAAAACTGTCATGATAGGGTAAAACCGTTACTTCCAAATAAATAGTCTTGGGTACATAAAATTCAATCTCCCCTTGGGTAGTTTTCTTAGTTTGACCCACTTCTTTAATTAAGTGGACTAATTGTGAAGATTTAATCACACTTTGGTACGAGCGACCTTTCGCTGATTTATTGATACCTAATAGTTGATCCATCATAGGATTAACCAACTGAATAAACCCTTGATTATCAATAACCATTACACCAAGATTAATATTTTCGAGTAGGAGATAATACTGACTCTTTCGATTAGCATATTTTCTTTGCACTTTTGCGCGGTCATCAATTAAGCGATTAATCCGATTGACCAGCTGGGTCACTTCGGGCATTTTATCAGGGACTTCTTTAAAATAATACAAAGGCGTTCTCTCTAAGTGATCCAAAGCTTGGTTGATTGGCTCAATAACATTCAACCATTTTTCACTTTGACGTCCACTAAATAATAAAAAACTCATGATTAATAAGACACACAATAAAATAAAGGAGAATAAAAAATAGCGACGATAACCTTGATAATAAGAAAAAGGTTGACTCATAATAAACCAATATAACTGATCATCTACTTTAAAATTTTTAGCCGCAAAAAAATAATGATCATCATACCAGTTAACCAATCCTTCGGAAGACTGATTAGACAGTTTATCAGTCAAGATAGATGCGTTCTTTGGATGATTGGATCCCACCGAATTAGACCAGAGCCATTTTAGTTCCGTATGATCTAGCGACGGTTGCTTTAATACCACTAGTTGTGATTGACCGGTATCTAACGACCTTTGGATCGATTCCATCATCAGCTCATCCTCTTGTTTAAGCACCGGTTCAAGGACTTGACTATATAAATCTAATTGTCGATTAACTGCCTCAAAAATCATCTGTCTAGTAAATATAGCTAATATTAAAATTATTGAACTAAAACAAACTATAAAAAGGCCAGTTAATAAGTGCTTTTTACTAGCTAATTTTTTTATCATACACGAGGCACCTCAAACTTATACCCAAAGCCTCGAACGGTTTTAATATATTTAGGACTCTTGGTATCTTCCTCAATCTTCTCTCGTAAATGTGAAATATGAACATCGACAATGCGAGTCTCTCCCGCATAATCAAAATTCCAAATTTGATTCAAGAGTTGATCCCGACTGATGATCCGCCCTTGTCGTTGAGTAAAATAGACCAATAATTCATACTCTTTGGGAGTTAATTCCACCTTTTCTCCCCTTACTAAAACTTCAAAATGATCTAAATCAATTTGGATGTCACCATAGTTTACAATGCCCTTCAAACTTTGATCTTCAGATGATAGTGGTTGATTTTCTAACGCATCATTTTTTTCTATAATCGGACGGTTTGATGGCGAATTGGTTCTCCGGCTAACCGCTTTGATTCGCGCAATCACCTCTCTAGGGCTAAAGGGTTTCGTGATATAATCATCTGCTCCCAATTCCAAACCGATAATTTTATCATATTCTTCAGATTTTGCTGTTAACATAATAATAGGAACTTGAATTCGTTCTTGACGAATTCTACGACAGACTTCCATACCATCCATTTTTGGTAGCATGATATCCAGAAGCACTAAATCAAAATTTTGTGAACTGATCATATCATAGGCAGCCTTACCATCACGAGCTATTGAAACCTTATATCCCGCTTGTTTTAAAGTATATTCTAATAGAATTACAATCGAAGGCTCATCATCTACTACTAAAATATGTTTCAACTGTCCTTCGCCTCCTAATTATTCATTTGTATTTATTCTAACAAATTAAGTTACAGCTTAAAAGAGACACTCTCCATAGATAAAAAGAGCTTTAACTCAGATTTTCACCTAAGTTAAAGCCCATTTCTATTCTATATCAAAATTTTATTAATCCACTAGGCGACGAACTGAACGCATAGCGCCCACAACCCCCAAAAGACTTCCAAATAGCATCAAGGCCACTGCTAAATAAATAAAGTACGGCATAATAGGCAAGGCCAATTTAGGGTTAAAGGCTAAAAACTCCTGCGCAAGAGTAATTAATCCTTGATAGGAAGCATATAAGGTTGCAGAAGCAAATAAAGCTCCCAATATTCCAATCACTGCTCCTTCGATCGTAAACGGTGCCCGGATATAGGAACGTTTAGCCCCGACTAATTGCATGATTTCAATTTCTCTTGATCGTGTTTGAATGGCTAAGCGAATCGTATTTGAGATTAATATCACTGCTAAAATGATAAATATCGCTGCTAATAATGCAATAACATAACGAACAATCTTAACTCCTGTAACCAATCCCGATATATCTAAGCTTCCTACACTGGCATTGAGTACATAATCCAGATCAGAAATTTTATTAGAAACTTCGTCAATCTTATCTGCAGAAGCAACGGTCACAAGGTACATATCATTCAAGGGATTTTCATCATTTAATACATCAAAATCCTCAGTAATCACATCTTTATACTCTTCCAACTCTTCTTGGGCTGACCGATAAACCACACGACTCACCGCTGGAATCTGAGTGATCTGCTCTCCAAGTTCTTTTTGTTCTTCAACATTGGCTATAGGATCTATGGTCACGCGAATTTGAATTTCATTTTCAACGGTATGAGTGAGTTGTTCTACATTCGCTGCCACTAAAAAGAACAAGCCTAAGAAAAATAGGGTAACACTCATCATCACAACAGAAGCGGTTGTCATCCAACCATTTCGTGTAAAATTTCGTCCAGCATCTCGTAGATGTCTAAAAAAACTACGCACGGCTTTCATACTGTCCCCCCCTTACTGCAATATCTCGGACCAATCGTCCTTTATGCAACTGAAGAATTCGGTGAGGATGTGTATTAACAATCGTATCATTGTGTGTCCCCATCAAAACTGTCGTCCCTTGACGGTTAATTCGTTCCAAGACGTGCATGATCTCAACAGCATTTACGGGATCTAAATTTCCAGTTGGTTCATCAGCCACTAATATTTTGGGATGATTAGCAAGAGCCCGAGCCACCGCAACACGTTGTTGTTCTCCACCAGATAGCTCACTTGGAAGTTGATTCATTTTCGCCCGTAAATTTACTAAATCTAAAACTTCATTTACTCGTTTTTTTATCGACTTATTGGATTTACCTGTTACTTCTAAAGCATAAGCCACATTTTCCGCAACCGTCGCCTGGGGCAGCAAGCAAAAGTCTTGAAAAACAATCCCTACTTGCCTTCTTAATAAATGAAGTTGATTTCTCTTTAATTGATCAACCTTAAATTGATCCACTTGCACCTTTCCAGCGGTCGCTTGTTCTTGACGATTCAACAATTTCATCAACGTTGACTTACCGGATCCACTCGGTCCCACTAAGTAAACAAACTCTCCTTTTTCAATCCTGAGTGAAATATTTTTTAGCGCCCAAACTTTATTATCGTATTGTTTGCTGACATTCACTAACTCGATCATCCTGATTTCTCCTTTAGTTTTCTTGGTCTAGATGCCAGTTTAAATATGCGTCGATAAAGGGATCGATCTCCCCATCCATTACTGCATCAACATTGGCGCTTTCAAAGTTCGTTCGATGGTCCTTTACCATGCGATAAGGGTGAAACACATACGAACGAATCTGAGAACCCCAAGCAATCTCTTTTTGCTCTCCCTTTATTTTCTGAAGCTCCGCTTCTTTATCAGCTAATTCAAGCTGATAAAGTTTAGCACGAAGTAATCCCATAGCCTGCTCTCTATTTTGTATTTGAGACCGCTGAGCTTGACTTTGTGTCACGATTCCAGTCGGAATATGAGTAATTCGAACAGCAGATGAAGTCTTATTAATATGTTGACCACCTGCTCCACTTGCTCGATAAGTATCAATTCTTAAGTCATCTTGATTAATATGGATCTCTATGGAGTCATCAATCATTGGGGTAACATCAATCGAACAAAATGAAGTATGCCTTTTCCCATTAGAATCAAAGGGGGAAATGCGAATCAATCGATGCACTCCTTTTTCCGACTTCAAGAAGCCATAGGCTTTATCCCCTGACACTTCTAAAGTCACGCTTTTAATGCCTGCTTCCTCACCATTTTGATAATCAATAACCGAAATATGATAATCATGCTGACTAGCCCAGCGCTCATACATTCGAAGCAGCATCTGCCCCCAATCCTGTGATTCTTTGCCACCAGCCCCTGGATGGATTTCCAAAATAGCATTACAATGGTCATGTTCTTCGGATAAAAGCAAGGAAAGTTGATAAGCCTTTAAGTTTTGTTCAAACTTATAACAATTCTTTTCTATTTCTTCCCATAAAGGTCTATCTAAGGTCTCCTCATATAGCTCTACTTCCACTTGTAAATCTTCCCAATCAGACACTAGCTTTAAGAACGCATTGCGTGTAGACTCCTTATCATTCATCTCCTGGATAATTGATTGTGCCTGCGATTGATCGTCCCAAAAACCAGGTTGAGCCATCCTATCTTGGCACTGTGCAATATCACTTTCCATTTGATCCAAGTCAAAGAGACCCCCTGATCGTCTGGATAGTTAAATTGGCTTCTTCTATTTTAGCCTTCACTTCATAAAGTTCCATATCTTCCCTCCATCTTACTTCATGGATGTAATTTGTTAGAATAATGAGCCCTCGGGACCAACGTCCAAAGGGCTCATTTAATTATTTTAGCCTTTTAATGTTTTACGGCTTTGGTGTAAAGGCATTGAACTTGGATCAATTCTTGGACTTGGATCATTGACTTGTTCACGTTCAATGTTTTGACGAATTTGAGCTTTCATAATAAAACGTGTGACATCATACTCAATCGCTGCAATCATTTCTTGGAAACGATCATAACCCTCCGTTTGATACTCCGTCAACGGATTCGTCTGAGCATAAGCTCTTAGCCCCACTCCTTGACGCAAGTGATCCATTGAATCAATATGGTCAGTCCATTTAGAATCGACCACTCGTAAGATGATCACTTTTTCAAATTCCAAGACCTGTTCAGGCCCATTTAATAAAGCAATCTTCTCATCCAATGCTGCTACCGAACGACCATATAAGAAATCACGCAATTCAGTCGGCGACTTACCTTCTAAGTCACTAAGAGATAGTTTGTCTGGACTCGTCAAACAAGTATGCGCAAAATCTAATAAGCTTTCAAGCTTCCAGTCTTTTTTGTCGCCCTCTGTTGCATAGGCAACTTCACGGTCGATCGTCCGTTTAATCATCGCTTTGACATAGTCAGTCAAACTTTCCTGTTCATTAATCACTTGTAAACGCTGACCGTAGATGACTTCACGCTGCTCACGCATGACCTCATCATACTCCAATACGCTCTTACGAGTATCGTAGTTATTTCCCTCTACCCGTTTTTGAGCGGACTCTACTTGACGTGAAAGCATCTTACTTTCAATGGCCATATCATCTTCTTCACCGTCATCCATATTTAATCGTTCCCAAATCGCTTGAACACGATCCGTTCCGAAACGGCGCATCAAATCGTCTTCTAATGACAAGTAAAATTGTGAAGCTCCAGGGTCTCCCTGACGTCCTGCCCGACCGCGCAATTGATTATCAATCCGCCGCGACTCATGACGTTCTGTACCAATAACGCACAGACCTCCAACTTCTTTAACCCCTGAACCTAACTTAATATCGGTTCCCCGACCAGCCATATTTGTTGCAATTGTCACTGCCCCTTTTTGGCCAGCTTGCATAACAATTTCAGCCTCTTTAAAGTGATTCTTAGCATTAAGAACTTCGTGAGGAATTCCTTCTTGTTTCAACAGATTGGAGAGATATTCTGACGTTTCAACGGCTACTGTACCCACCAACAGTGGCTGCCCTAATTCATGACGCCGTTTAATCTCTTTTACTACAGCCTTGAACTTCGATCGTAAATTAGGGTACAAAAGATCTGGTCGATCATCTCGAATAACCGGACGATTAGTTGGGATCGTAATAACATTCATGTTATAGATCTCTCTGAACTCTTCCTCTTCAGTCTTGGCTGTCCCTGTCATTCCAGACAACTTCTCATACATCCGGAAATAATTTTGGAAAGTAATCGTTGCCATCGTCTTAGATTCATCCTGAATTTCAACATTTTCCTTAGCTTCAATCGCTTGATGCAAACCATCTGAATAGCGACGGCCTTCCATGATCCGTCCAGTAAATGGGTCCACAATTTTAACTTCACCTTCATCAACCACATAGTCAATATCATAGAGCATAATATAATTGGCTCTTAAAGCTTGATCAATGTGGTGAACAAGTGCTGTATTATCTACATCGTATAAGTTTTCTAAACGGAATATTTTTTCAGCTTTATCGACCCCTTGGTCCGTCAACATAATCGATTTTGAAGTAAGATCAATCGTATAATCCTCTTCTTCCGTCAAGCCTTTCACAAAATAGTCTGCTCGATTATATAAGATATTTGATTTTTCACCTTGGCCAGAAATAATTAACGGTGTCCGTGCCTCATCAACTAAGATGGAATCCACCTCATCAACTACCGCAAAGTATAGAGGACGTTGAACCATTTGATCCTTATAAACAACCATATTATCTCTCAAATAGTCAAACCCCAATTCATTATTGGTTGAATAGGTAATATCACATGCATAAGCTTGACGTTTTTCAGCTGAGTTCATGGAGTTAAGATTCAGCCCTACTGTTAACCCTAAGAAACGATAGAGTTCTCCCATCTCTTTTGAGTCCCGCGTTGCTAAATAATCATTAACAGTCACTACGTGAACACCTTTACCGGTTAGAGCATTCAAATAAACAGGCATAGTTTCCGTGAGGGTTTTCCCTTCACCAGTCTTCATTTCTGCAATGTCACCATTATGAATAACAAAACCGCCCTGAATTTGTACTTTAAATGGGAAAAGTCCCAAAACTCTCCTAGCACCTTCTCTAACCACCGCAAAGGCTTCAATCTGAATATCTTCCAGACTCTCGCCCTTTGCTAAACGCTCTTTAAATAAAGTCGTTTGTGTTCTAAGCTCTTCATCCGTCATTGCTTTATATTTATCTTCTAATGCCATAACTTGGTCTGCAAGTTTCCCTGTATGACGTAATGCGGCATTATCATTCTCAATTAAATTCTTAAGAAAGTTGGCCATTCTGACACTCCTTTATATCACTTTTCAGACATTTATATCGCCTATATAAGACAAATTAATTCACTCTACCATTGTACCATTAAAATGTCACTAAATAAAAGCATATTTTCAATTCTTGCTATTTCATTCTAATTAATTCATAGATTATTCACAAGGTAATCAGCTATTTTAGGGTATAATATAGAAAATGAAGAAGGCGGTAACTCTATGAAACAATCACACTATAAAACATTCATCGGCCTTATCTGCATAGCACTTTACTTAAGCGGCTTTAACTTGACCCCCCCTCATATCTCAGCCGAAGAATCTAATCCCAAAGAAATATCTCTAAGTGAAAAGGATTTTCATTTTGATATTAAAGAAGGACAAGACCGCAACCAAGTTATCGTAGATCAACTCGTCAAATTAGGCATCCCGATTGATCGTTATGATAACAAAAACCCAGACTACTTCAATTATAAAGCCAAATATCCAACATCCTATCAAAACGGCAAGGCTCCCCAGATGTCTGATAAAGGACAACAACTGGGATATACGCCTAATACATTAAAAATAGATAATTACGAATTTCCTTTTAAACCCCTTTACGGCAATACCGGATCCTCTATCAACAATGACTTTAGTAAGATCGAACAAGTGCTCTTAGAAAACGGCACAGCGGCTGTCGGTATGAACGGTATCCATTCTTTCTTCGCCCATTACGATTATGTTAATTACACCGGTCCTTTTAATCCCTTGGTTGACCAGGGAATTTTACAAGTGGGCACCCAAGCTATTATTACGGATGCAGAAGGCTACTCCAAGGGATATGAGTTCACACAAACGGTTAATTTTCAACGTGATGATCAATATAATTATTTCTACGATGGACTCTCTATGCCTTTTCTAGCCTACTATGGTAATACGGATGAAATGATATACCTACAATACTGCCGCTGGGATATCGAGCGCGGTCTCCTAGAAACCAGTATCGGTTATCGTATTTGGTAACAAGCTTAACAAACAAAAGCTGGGACAAAATAGTCCCAGCTCTTTTAATGTAAGTTATATTTCTAGTTATTTCCACTTTCTTAACCTCGCCAAAACACTCTCTGAGTCTTTCTAACCAACCAGAAGTTACCTTAAAATAGTTAGCATACAAAAAAGGAATTAAGCAAGAATCCTCTCACTTAATTCCTAATAATATTCTATGATAAGTTTTAACCAATTGAAGCTGTTTCAATCAGACCATAGCGTCCGTCTTTACGGCGATAAACAATGTTAATTTCATCGGTATCACGGTCATGATAAACAAAGAAATCATGGCCTAGCATATTCATTTGGAGAACCGCTTCCTCAGAATCCATTGGTTTCAATTCAATTTTCTTAGAACGAACGATCTCTAAATCAGAGTCAGAAGACTCCTCTTTAACCGGTGTATCTAAGTGTGGCAATGCAAAATCTAAACCTTTTTCGCGTGATTTACGGTTAATTTTCGTTTTATATTTACGAACTTGACGTTCTAATTTATCTACTACAAAGTCAATCGAAGCGTATAAGTCTGGATTCGTTTCTTCTGCCCTGAGTACTAGGAAAGAAAGGGGAATCGTTACTTCAGCTTTAGCCGTTTTATCTGGATAAACTTTTAAATTAACATAGGCTGTTGCATTAGGTACATCAGTAAAGAAACGTTCTAGCTTAGACACTTTCTTTTCTGCGTACTCACGAATCGCTTGAGTGACTTCGATATTCTCTCCACGGACATTATAGTTAAACATATAAATCCCTCATTTCATTTCAATTACCTAAGTCAATACTTCTTAGGTTAAAAGCTATCTACTAGCTTTATCTCATTATAACATAAAACCCTCAGTTTGAAAACGCTATAACTCATTAATCTCTTGCTAAACTAATCGATCGAATCTTTTCTAAATTTGGATAGACTTGTAAATAACGCCGACTTAGACAGTCCTTTGCACACAGCATAGTAGCTCCCGTCGTATAGACATCATCGAAGAGGAGATGAGCTTGTTTAGGCTTTAAACACAAAGGTTGCTTGGAATCCCATTCAAAGGGGTTCGTTAATTTCAAACGTGCTTGGCGATTTTTACTAGCCTGCTTAATGCCATCTCCCTTATAAACAAAAGGACAACGAAAGGGAATGCCAGCGACCTTTAACAATTGGCCAGTCGCATGAAAGCCCCTTTGATTTAACGAGGCTGGTGAAGAGGGCAGAACTAACCAATCAAACTTTCGATAAGAACGATAAATTTTCTTTAAATCTTTAGCGAATAGTTGAGCCATTCGGATATCTCCTTGATATTTATAACGATATATAACATCTTTTAGACCCCCTTCATAATGATACATTCCCCGATGATATAATAACTCTACTGGATATTTTTCCAACCAACGATAACAATCCAAACAATACACTCGATCATTAACCGAATATGATTGATGATATATATCCTCTTGACCCTCCCCCAATAGACGGCCACAAGCTGAGCATGCATCCTCCCCTACTTGATAGGGGTGCCATCTTTTTAAACAATTTTGACAGATAGGCGTTTTTTGAATCGGCTGGAAGGAGAAAAGCTCCTGCCAAGTTAATTCCACCTCGATCGATTCTTGACATAATAGACAGTTGATTTGGCTCATATTTCGGACTCCTTCAACAAGCCTCTTTGACGTGCCATCCGATTCATCTGACGAATTTCATTACGTGCCTTTCGCATTTCACGAGTAATGCCACAATGTCCGTAGAGCAAAATTCCATTAGGGTACATCGCCTTTCGACCAACTCTCCCCGACATTTGAACTAAGGAAGACTTATCAAACAAAGGATCTTCGGCTCCGAGTATTAAGACCTGACAATTAGTAAAAGTTACACCTCTTTCTAGGATGGTCGTAGTCACCAAGACATCGAGCTCCTCCTTGCGTAATTTTAATACCTTGTCTTTACGAAGTGGATCATTGGCGTAAACAGCCTCCACTTTAAGAAGAGGAGCAATCTCTTTTAACCATTCTGCTAGCATCTTTGCATAATGGATATTCGCCATAAAAATTAATTTAGGACCTTGTAGAGTCATATAATATTTTAATAAACTCATTAGCCGCGAACGCTTCTTTCGCTTTTTTAAAGCTAGTTGCCACTCCCCCAACCAAATAAAATTCGGTTCCACCAAGGGATAACCATGAAAACGCGCCGGTAGTACATTGGCTGTGATCTTCTTTTGTTTAATCGCTTGTTCTAACACCTTATCTGGAGTCGCTGTTAAAAATAAGAGCTTTCCTGTAGATTTAACGGCTCTAGCCACGGCGTAATGGAGAGAATGATTATTTAAATAGGGGAAAGCGTCCACCTCATCAACCACCAATAAATCAAAAGCTTCTTTAAATCGTAACAATTGATGGGTCGTTGATATCATAATATCATTCGGAATATAAGACGATTCTGGACTCCCATATAATAGACATATCTGACATTTTTGAAAGGCCGCTTTAATTCGAGGCGCTAATTCTAAGCAGACATCCACTCTTGGTGAAGCAATTGCTACTTTGCCATTTTTTTGAAGCACTTGATCAATTACTGGAAATAACATCTCCGTTTTACCTGCTCCTGTGACGGCATGAATTAAGTGCGGACAGGTGGGATCGGCTAAAGCCTTCAGGGCTTCTTGACTCGCTTGTGCTTGTTGTTGTGATAATGTGCCTTGCCAGGTAAGTTTCGATGCTTGATTTACTGCAAGCGATCGATTAGGTTTTTCTGGCAAAAAATATAAAACATCCTTATTCGTTAACCTTCCCATCATGATACATTCACTACAAAAAACCATTTGCTGGTCACTATTTAAAATTGGAAAACACCTTGGATTTTGATTATGACATCTTTGACAGCGAAAACTATTACCATGCTTTATGATGGCAGGAATCTGCTGAAATTGACTTAAAAAATCAGTATCAGGGACTTTACCATTTAATTGTAACTTTAAGCAAGTTTGCTGAATCTCAGACCGACTCAATAACCGCCCTATAAAATATGCTTGCCAATCGATAAAAAAACCCCCTCTTTGGAACTAAATACAAGTAGTTCCAAAAAGGGGAATTTGCGCTATTTATAATGTTCATTCTGGATCTTAGGTAATATTCCAAAACCTAAGCTGCCTTTCCCAGTATGAGTAGTGATAACTGGTCCTAAGCGATTAATATGAACTTCTGAATCTGGAAAAGCTTGTAACAACATGTCTTTCATCTTATCACACGCCTCTTCATTCTCTGCATGAGTTAACATAAAAATAACTCCCTCAGGATATTTTTTCAATGCAGCTTGAGCGAGCTCTATCCACCTTAAAAAGACCTTTTTATTGGTTCGCACTTTCTCAAAAAGCAAGATTTTTCCTGCTTCATCAAAATATAATACCGGTCGAATTTTCAACAATTGACCAACAAGAGCCCCAGCCGCATTCAATCGCCCACCTTTAACTAAATTATCTAGCAATTCTACCATTAAATAAGTCTGGCCCCGCTGACTTTGCCAGATTAACTGTTTGGCAACCGTTTGAGGAGAGAGTCCACTTTCTAATGATTCAATCGCTAAACGTGTCAAAACTTCCATAACAATACAAGAAGACTTAGAATCAACACAATAGCATTCTAATCGATCTTGATATTCCTGCATAATCGATTGACCCAATGAATACGTCCCTGAAATTCCTGATGATAAATGAATCGCAATAACTGCCTGGTAGCCCTTTGAAACAAGGGTATCCATCAGTTCATAATACTTACCAGGTTGAGGCTGCGACGATTTTGGTAAAGTCCTTGATTGCTCTAGATCTTCATAAAATTTTAATTGAATTGATCGCTCACTCGTATCTTGATAGAAAGTCCCATTTTCAAAAACTAAACTTAATGGAATCGTATAAACATCTGGGTGGTTGGCAATATCTTCATTTAAATATGCTGTCGAATCAACAATCAGAGCAGTTTTCATCATTTATCCTTCCTAGAAAAAAGTTATTTAATTCGTTTGATAATAAAAATATGCTACAATTTAATCTATTAAAGCAAGTTAAGTATATCCTAGCACAAAAGAAAGGTGGACTCCATGATAAATTACCGAAGCATTCAAGATACCATCGTTCACGAGCTCGAAATAAAAAAATCCCGTTTTATTAGCTACTTAATTCCTATTCAGAATGAGGAAGAATTTCAAATCAACCTTGATCAAATCAAAAAAGAACACCCTAAAGCAACGCATCATTGTTATGCTTACATTCTCGAAGATACTGGCCAAATTCAACGCATGAGCGATGATGGCGAACCTAGCGGTACAGCAGGAATTCCTATCCTTGAAGTTCTTAAACAAGAAAACTTAACCTACCTAATGGCTGTCGTCGTGAGATATTTTGGAGGAATAAAACTAGGGGCTGGTGGGCTAATTCGGGCATACTCCTCCGCCACCTCCCAAGCCCTTCAAATAAGTACTCTCGTTGAAAATACCAACCAGGCCATCATCAATCTGAACATGGCATACAAGCTCAATGATTCTTTTCAATATCTCATTTCACAACTAGCTAATCCTCCTCAAATACTCAATAGCCAATACCTAGATACGGTCATTCATCAAATAGCTATCTCTCAAGAAGAAGCAGCCTTATTAGAACAACAATTAGCCGATCGCTTTAATCAGCAAATTGATTGGCAATTTGACCACATTAGACCAGTTAATCTTCCCATTAAAAACTCCTCAAAGAAGCCCTAAATCTAAAATCACGATCGATTATCTTTTCCTAAAAAATAAGTCCATAGTGCCATAGATAGTAGAATCATAATGATCACAGAAAAAATGCTTACCTTATATTGAGGATAAGCCTGTAAGGCAAAAGCGAGAACTGAGAACATCATCGTCATGATGATCATTAAAAAATTTATCTGTCCCTGAGTCCATCCCCGGCGTAACAATCGATGGTGGATATGATCACGATCGCCTAATGTAATCGGCTGTCCATTTAAAAATCGACGAATAATCGCATAAATCGTATCAAACAAGGGCACCGCATAAATTAAGACTGGCAAAACTAAAGTATACAAACTAGCGTGCTTCAAATTTCTTACTGTCATCGCTGCATACATAAACCCGATAAATAAAGAACCCGTATCTCCTAGAATGATTTTTGCAGGCGGCCAGTTAAAAATCCAAAAACCCAAAATTGCTGATAAAAGTAACAATAACATCAAAACAAAGTCTACCTGAATGGTGAGCGAAAAACTAAGCGTCACCATGATCATGGAGACTAAACTCGTTATTGAAACACTGGAAGATAGTCCATCAATCCCATCAATTAAATTAAAGGCATTCGTCAAGAAATAGATCCATATAAGCGTAAATACATAGGCCAAGGGACCGCTCATCCAGCTAGGAAAGGTGTCCAAAATCGCCGAAGTAAACACAATATGATCCACCCGATAAATCAAATGACAAGCAATAATTATCCCGATTGATTTTAACACCGGGCTAAGAGTCAGACAATCATCCAAAAGACCCGTTAAAAGGACCACTGTAGAAGCTATTAATAGTCCCCATTGCCGTGTATCAAAATATGGCCAAGCCATGTAATAGTTAAGCCAAAAACTAATATAGATCGCTAGACCCCCAAAAAAAGGCTTTTGACTTTTCTTATCTTTGGGCAAAAAGCCTTTTTGACTAATCCAGATGAGTGAATAGGTCAGCACACTGGAAATCAAACAAGTAAGTATAGCCCGAATCATCAAATTTACTAGCAACAAGGTATCCCTTCTCTCATCTGCTACTTCCAAAAATCATCAAAAACAGTAATGGGCAAATGACGCTTATGTTTCGTTTTTAGATACCAATTCTCAATTACACGAGCTGTCGATTCTGAAACAGCCTGCCCCATTAAATATTGATCAATTTCATCATAAGACACACCTAGAGCCTCCTCATCCGATTGCATCGGCCGCTGATCTTCCAAATCAGCGGTCGGTACTTTTTTATAAAGAGCAGGAGGGCAATCTAAATAAGCCAATAATTGACGACCTTGTGATTTCGTTAACCGCCAAATCGGCATCAAATCTGCCGCCCCGTCTCCGTATTTGGTAAAAAAGCCTGTCACACTCTCTGCAGCATGATCCGTGCCTAATACCACCCCTTGATTTTGGCCAGCAATAGCATATTGAATGATCATCCGCATCCGCGCCTTAATATTTCCCTTATTAAAATCAGAGATCTCTTGGCCTGCTTCTTGTAGACTTTGAACCGTCTTATCCGTTGAAGACTTAATATTAACCGTTATCACCTGATCCGCTTTAATATAGTCCAGGGCTGCTTGAGCATCTGCTTGGTCCAATTGATCACCATAAGGCAGACGGACTGCGATAAATCGATAATTGATGGCTGGATGGGCCTGTCTTAATCGATCAATGGCCATTTGAGCTAACTTTCCAACCAAAGTTGAATCCTGCCCCCCTGAAATACCCAAAACTAAACTAGTCAGCCCTGAATGATAGCTAAGGTAATCCATCATTAATTGGATGCTACGTTCAATTTCTTCTTGAGGATCAATGATTGGTTGAACCTTTAAGAATTCCATAATTTCAGCTTGCAAAGAACGCATCTAATCTCCCCCTAGTCATCACTCAAATCTAATTCATCCGCCAATACTCTGGCATTTTCAGCGACTCTTTGGCGAATGACATCAATGGAATCCATCTTCAACTGATAGAGCTTGGTAGACAGATCGACTGGATAGATTTGTGGGTTTAAAATTCGTTTATGTTCTTCCCATAAGCAATCCAGATTGCTTTTTGCATATTGACGTATTTCTTCTAAGGTCGGCAAATCATAGATACGTTGTCCTTGATCATAGATTACTTGGAGTAAGGGTCTGGCATTAAATTCTTTAACTGTTTTATTGATATATGGATACACCGGATGGAACATATAGAGCGAATCTAAGCCTTTAAGTTCTTCATCTATTAAAGCCACATAATCCCCTTCGGATTTTCCATCTTTTTGCCGAGTAATGCGCCAAACTTGCTTTTCGCCTGGAGTAGTAATCTTACTAGCATTAGAAGAAATCTTCATCGTTGGAACCAAGTGTCCTGTTTGATCTTCAATACTTACCAATTTATACACTGCACCTAAAGCTGGTTGGTCATAGGCTGTTATGATTTTTGTTCCAATACCCCAAGAGTTAATCTTAGCACCCTGCATTCTCAAGTTCAAAATGGTTTTTTCATCTAAATCGTTGGAAGCAACAATTAGTGCCTCTGAGAAACCCGCTTCATCGAGTTGTTCCCGAATCCGTTTCGATAGATAGGCCATATCCCCCGAATCAATCCGTACCCCAATAAAATTAATCCGATCTCCCATCTCCCTAGCTACCTTAATAGCGGTAGGAAGACCTGATTTCAAAGTGTCATAAGTATCAATTAAGAAGACAACATCTCGATGGGTTTGAGCATATGCTTTAAATGCTTCATACTCATCACGGTAGGCTTGCACCAAAGCGTGGGCATGTGTCCCAGAAATAGGCATACCAAATAACTTCCCAGCTCGAACATTAGAAGTAGAATTAAATCCTCCAATATAGGTTGCACGTGCACCCCATACCGCAGCATCCATTTCCTGAGCTCGTCTAGCACCGAATTCAGCAATACTGTCTCCTTCACCTGCTACAGATCGAATTCGAGCTGCTTTTGTCGCAATCAAGGTCTGATAATTCACAATATTTAGGATCGCCGTCTCCACTAGTTGACACTGACCCAAGGGACCGGAAACCTGCATAAGTGGTTCATCTGCATAACATAACTCTCCTTCAACCATCGATCGAACAGTGAGTTGTAATTCCATTTTTGATAAATAATCTAAAAATTCTGGTGAATACAATCCTAACCCAGCTAAGTATTCAATATCTGATTTTGAAAAGCGAAACTGATCTAAATAATGAATAACCCTTTCCAATCCAGCAAAAATAGCATAACCATTTTGAAAGGGGTTCTTGCGAAAATACACTTCAAAGACCGCTTGTTTTTGATCGATTCCTTTTTCCCAGTATGTTTTTAACATATTTATTTCATATAGATCTGTATGTAACATCAAACTATCATCTGGATATCGATAAGTCATTCCCTCATCCTCCACCTTGTAATATTCACTTTCTATTGTATCATATTCTCTCACTGCAAAAACAAGTTAGATACTTTCAAACAATGACATATTATCGAGCAAACAAAAATTTACCGACTTATATCACTAAGCCGGTAAATCCTTTTTCCTATTTTACTAGGAACTCCTATTCAGTTAGTCTTCCAAAATCTGAAGTTGATCCTTGAAATCTTCCCAAGAAAGCTGATTAAGCGTCTGTTCTTCAATCCCCCTCGCAGAAACTTTATCGAAGAGAATTTTTAAAGTCTGAAATAGCAATTTAAAATCAAAGGCTAAAGAATACTTCTTAATATACAAGAGATCAAAATTTAGCTTACTATTGAAGTCTGTCGCATATTTTCCATAGACTTGCGCATAGCCCGTAATTCCAGCCCGAACTTGATGCCTAAGGTCATAATATGGATTCTGCTGCTTAAATTGGTTAACAAAAAAAGGTCGTTCAGGCCTTGGACCCACCAAGGACATTTCTCCTTTTAAAACGTTAATCATTTGCGGCAACTCGTCGATTCGGGTAGATCGAATAAACTTACCCACCTTGGTGATCCGTTGGTCATTGGAGCTTGCCAAAACAGGGCCAGAAACTTGCTCTGCCTCTTGGCTCATTGAGCGAAACTTTAAAATTTTAAAAACTTTTTGTCCCTTAGTTACGCGTTCTTGCTTATAAAAAACGGGTCCCGAACTATCAAAATGAATCGCTAGCGCCGTTACCAACATGACCGGCGATAACAGGACTAGAGAAGTTAAAGCCACCAAGATATCTAACGACCGCTTAAGAATAGCTTGTTCAAAAGGAATAGAAAATCCGGATAGTTCAATAATACTTTCATCCTCAAATGACATAATATTAGGATTGACCATCATTAAATTAGCAAATTGAGTGCCTAAAAATAATTTCTTATCTTGACGCATAAGATACTCATAGATTCTTAAACGTTCTGCTTCTTCAACATAACCCGTTAAATAAACAATATCAATCTGATCACTATAATCCTGTACTTTTTGATAGTAATCCTCAAATCCAACAAATACTACTTGATGTCGTTGGTTAGTCATTCGGGAGAAATTGACAACCGCTTCAAAAACCTGATCCTTTTGACCTAAAATCATAATCCGTTTTCGTCCCGACAAACGATGATATAGCCAGTAGGAAAAGGCATTAAAGACATATAAAAGCCCAGTCCCTACTAATAAATTCAGTAAAATAACCGATCTGGGGAAAGTCAGCCAAGCTCCCGCATAGCTCAAAGCCATCATAAAAACCATCATAAAGACCTGGCCTAAAAAGGTAAAATAAAACAAATCCAAATAAGTTTTATTGTAAAAAATATATGTCCCAAATAGAATATGGATCACAATAAAACCCAACAAAATCCAAAGATAAGATGCTTGAAAAGCTTGAAAGTTACGCATTGGGATTTGTGTCCAAAATTTTAAATAAAACGATACATAAATACTCAATAAGTTGACCAAGGAAGCGATGCATACTACAACAATCCGCAATAAATTATTCAATTCTTTTTTATGGGTCATTATAAACCTCTTTTCATAAAGCTAATATCGCTATTATACCATCGTATTCCATCTTTTGTTGACATTTTTAATTTATTCCATGAATTCCATTTAAAAGAAGCAGAGTCTAATCGAACTGTTTGAACGAGTGGATACTCAAAGTTAAATAAAATAACTTACATAAGCGTATAATTATTATCCGTTCACCATTTAAAAACTAATTTAAAGAGGCTGTAACTAAAATGTCACAGCCTCTATGCATAATCGATCGCTTACCCCTTATCGAACGAACCAGCATTATTTATTAGAAAATTTTTCATTAAATAGGGGTGAAACAGAGCGGTTTTCATGAATCCGTTTGATCGCTTCACCAATTAGTCGTGCGACCGATACAATTTCAATTTTATCAATCCGTTTTTCTTCTGGCAACAGAATCGAATCTGTTACAATCACTTTTTTAATGACGGAATTTGTCAATCGTTCAATGGCAGGGCCTGATAAAACCGGATGGGTACAGCAAGCATAGACCTCTGTAGCACCGCGATCCACTAAGGCTTGTGCCGCAATCGAAATCGTTCCAGCCGTATCAATCATGTCATCAATGATAACTGCTCGTTTACCCTCAACCGATCCCACAATATTCATCACTTCAGCGACATTAGGACGAGGACGGCGCTTATCCACAATGGCAATCGGCGACTTTAAAAATTCCGCTAATTTACGAGCGCGTGTCACGCCCCCATGATCTGGAGATACAACCACGACATCATCCCCCACCAGATTATTATCAATAAAATAATTAGCGAGTAAGGGTGCCCCTAACAAGTGATCGACTGGAATATCAAAGAAGCCCTGAATTTGTGCCGCATGAAGGTCTAAAGCTACTAAGCGATTAACACCTGCATTTTCAAGCATATTGGCTACTAACTTAGCCGTAATGGGTTCACGAGACTGGGACTTACGATCTTGACGGGCATACCCATAATAAGGAACGACCACATTGATCGTTTTTGCAGAAGCGCGACGCAAAGCATCTACCATAATTAACAATTCCATCAAATGATCGTTCACAGGATTAGATGTTGATTGAACAATATAAACATGCGAACCGCGAATCGATTCTTCAATGTTAACACGAATCTCCCCATCAGCAAAGTGGGTTAAAGACACCTTACCAAGCTCGAGGCCAACCGCTTGAGCGACTTTTTCCGCTAAAGGTTGGTTGGAACTCAATGCAAAGATCTTCAACTTTGGGTCGGCGTAATGATTCATATTCGTCAAAGGAAATCCCTCTTTCTATTTGTTTGTATTAAATTTGTGCCAATAATCTGCTTTATTTACCTGTCTACTTCGTGCAATCCCCAAACTTTCTGAATCGATATCATCCGTGATTGTCGATCCCGCAGCGATCACCGATCGATCCCCCACCACAACTGGCGAGACAATGTTTGAATTGGATCCAAGAAATACTTGGTCGCCAATCTTTGAATGATGTTTCTTTTTACCATCATAATTGCAAAAAATAACACCACACCCAACATTAACCGATTCACCTAATTCTGCATCGCCAATATAAGCGAGATGCCCAGCCTTTGTTTCTGCGTGTAGGGTCGCATTTTTTACCTCCACAAAATTACCAATATGAACGCCCTCACCTAAATTACTATGGGGTCTTAGATGAGCAAATGGTCCAATCGTTACCTGCTTAGCAATCTGTGAATGTTCCAAGAAGGATTGACGAATTTGCACTCCCTCTCCGATCACGCAGCAATCAATCTCTGAATGCGCTCCAATTAAACATCCTTTTCCGATACTGGTTTTCCCTTTAAGTTGAACACCAGCTTCTACAACTGTATCTGAACCAATCGTAACATCCACTTCTAAGTACACCGAATCCGGATGCGTAAAAGTCACACCCTGACGCATATGATCTTCAACAAGTCGACGATTTATTAGCAATTGAGCCTTAGAAAGCGCCAAACGATCATTGACACCTAAAGACTCACTCACATCTTCCATAACATAAGCAGATACCTTTTCAGATTGATTCGTCAAAATAGAAATAACATCCGGAAGATAATATTCACCTTGAGCATTATCATTTCCCACTTGTTCTAACGCTTGGAATAAAGCCTGATTGTCAAAGATATAAGTGCCGGTATTAATTTCTCGAACAAGCCGTTCAGAATCTTTTGCATCTTTTTCTTCAACAATCCGTATAACTCCACCGTTTTGATCACGGATAACTCGGCCATAGCCTTTAGGATCGTCAATTTCTGCAGTCAATATCGTAGCTTTTGACTGACTTGTCTCATGGTATGTGAACAAATCATTTAAAGTTGATCCTTTTAGAAGTGGCGTATCTCCACAAACCACCAAGGTATTACCTGGCTTATCTTGAAGGAGTTCCTTTGCCTGTAAGACTGCATGTCCTGTTCCCAACTGCTGATCCTGTATAACAAACTGACATTGATCTGCCAATTCATGCTTAACTAAATCAGCACCTTTTCCAACAATCGTTACCTTTTCACTTACACGGCACGCATTAACCGCACGCAGTACATGTCCCACCATGGGCAAGCCTGAAATCGGATGTAACACCTTTGGCAAAGACGACTTCATCCGAGTACCCAATCCTGCAGCTAATATGACTGCCATTCTTTCCACTCAATCAACACCCCTTTTCAACACGTTTACCTACATTATAACGCTTCCTATGTTATTTATCCATCCGCCTTTGCCGATTGAAAAAAATTCCCTATTTGGGTTTCTAGTTGATAATGCCCCACCTCATTATTATAGGCTAAACTTGTTTCAAATAAAGCTTGATAATTTGGTAAGGCTACCCGCCCTTGTGCTTTATTTTCTGCGAAAACACAAATGCCAACCGCCTTAGAATTAAACTCTTCCATCAAACTTAATAAACCGGCCATCGTTCCCCCATTACGTAGAAAATCATCTACCAATAGTACTTTTGAATGAGCTTGTAGCGATTGCTTAGATAACTCCATTTTTTGAACCACTTGATGCGATCCGGATATATAATTAATCGAAATGGTCGATCCCTCAATTTTGGAAGATTCTCTTCTTGCGACCACATAGGGAACATTTAAAAATGAAGCCACCATCGCCGCTAAGCCGATTCCCTTGGCTTCAATCGTCACCACAGCATCAATTTTTTTTGAATCGTACTTAAAGGCGATTAATTGAGCGATTGATTTTAAAATATATGGATCTTGTAGTAGATCATTCACATAAATATAATTACCAGGCAAAATCCGTTTGCCTTCCAACATCTTGTCCTGAATTAAAGTCTGTAAATCCTGAACAGCTTTTTCCGATAATGCCGGCCTAAAAATAACCCCGCCGGATTTTCCGGTAAAGGTTTCAACGACTCCTGTTTGACGAGCAAGCATAACCTCCTTGATCATCTCGATATCTTCAGAAACAGAGGCCTTTGCACATCCAAATTCCTGGGTAAAACGAGCAAAATTAATTAACTGATTGGGCGCTTGCATTAATATTTGCGTCATCGCAATTAATCGCTGGTTTCGTTTATATTTGAAAGTCCCATGATCATTCGCCATTCTTCTTACTCCTTTAACTGTTTTTTTTACTTTATCACGATTACTTAACAGTTTCAAATATAGCAAAAAGCCATGATCCAAGGATCACAGCTTTATTTAAAAAGATACTTATATGTTAAGAACGAATTTCTAAATTAGCTTGTCTTTTCTTTTGAAAAGTCAAATAAATTTTTTGTCCTAGGGTTACAATAAGGAAAATCCCCATAAAAGATAAGGTAATGCTTGCCCCAGGCGGAGTGTCATAGTTAAAAGAACACATCAGGCCTACAAGAATCCCAAGCATATTAATGATAATACCAATCACAATGCTTTGATTAAAAGAACGTGCGATCCGAATGGCAGTTGCTGATGGGATAACAATTAAAGCTGAAACTAATAAAGCACCCACAATCGGCATCATAATTGAAATCGCTACACCTGTTAATACTGAAAAACAAGTAGAGATAAATTTAACCGGCAAACCCGAGGTCCGAGCGGTTGCTTCATCAAAAGACACCACATAGAGAGGTTTTCGAAAGATTAAATACAGGACCATGACCAAAATAGCTACCGTGACTAATAATTTTAATTCATTCGCTTGAATCAGAATAATTGAACCAAACAAGAACTGATCCACTTGGAAATTACTCTGGCTCGTATTTAAACTGAGCAAAACTAGGGCTAAGGCCATCCCAGTAGACATCATTAAAGCGACTGATATTTCTGAAAAATCACGATAAATTGTTCGAAGATATTCAATACCTAGAGAAGCCAAAACAACCACCAACAAGGTTGCATATGTCGGTGAAATGTGTAATAACAAACCTAAAGCTACCCCGGCTAGAGAAATATGAGAAAGGGTATCCGCCAATAAGGATTGTTGACGTAAAATTAAAAACAAACCGATAATTGGCGTGATAAAAGACATTGCTAACCCAGCAATGAGTGCTCGTTGGATGAATTCATACTGAAACATCTCCACGGCGACCCCTCCTCTCTGATTAAACGAATTTCACGATCATAGAAGCCCTCTATTTCATCATCCGCATGCGTGACCATCATAATTGTCTTTCCATGTTCTTTGGTCAAATGCTGTAATAAACGATAAAAACTTTTCCTTGACTGACTGTCCATACCCGCTGTGGGCTCGTCAAGCACATAAAAATCAGGGTCTAAGGCAAAAATACGTGCGAGTATCACTTTCTGTTTTTGTCCACCTGATAACTGCCCGATCAGACGATGCCGCAAATGAGCCATACCTACTGCATCAAGAGCCCGATCAACGTGCTCATAGTCTTTATCGTCGAGAGGCTTAAACCAACGCCCTTGAGAATAGCGACCTGACTCAACAAATCGTTGAACAGTTGAAGGGAATCCCGCATTGAAAGCATTGATATTTTGAGCAACATAACCAATTGCTAATTTCCCTCCGCGAGAATTTTTAGGCGCTAAATACACTTTCCCTGTAGCTGGTTTAAATAAACCAATAATGTTTTTTATTAACGTTGATTTAGCCGCCCCATTTTCTCCCGTTAAAATGACAAATTCTCCTTCATGAATGGTGAAGTTAATTTGATTTAATACTTTTTCCTGATCGTAATAAAAAGATAAATCTTCTACTTTTAATATTTCCATGTGACCCCTCCGAACCACAAAAAGTAATAATTACTAAATAGCTAGGGTTTATCATAAAATGATCCGTCACCGTTGTCAAGTCTAGAAGCTAAATACGTGTCACCAGCATTTTTTATTTTGAAATTAATTTTTATTTGATTCTAACCATTGTTTCAAGATAGCTTGACCTTGTTTGCTTGAAAACAATTTTTGACTATGCTGTAATTCACGCTTGAATTGTTGCTTCATCAAAGTTTGTATTTGTCTCAATGGTATCCTCTTACCCTGAGATTCAGAAACAGCAATTATTCTTAATGCTTCAATGTAAGCATAAGCCAAAGCCATCGTTAATGTTGCAGCGGTCGTTCCATTTAACAAACCGCCCCCTAAAAAAGATAAGCCTGGTACCCATTTAATCATAGAGGTTGCGATATATTTGCCTAATGCTGTGGCCCCGCTCGTTCCTCCAATACCGGCTAAAATGCTCATTATTTGAGCCATATCTAAAGATAAACCAAACAAAGCCGTAATCTGAGCCAACATGCTAATTTGCATAGGCACTAATAAAGAAGCGTCTGCAACAGGAATCGGGATAAAACCAATACCGAAAGCAGATGAAATATATGTTTTAGCCCAACGTTTCGCCTTAGTAACTTTCAAATCAATATCGGCTTGTTGGGCATTGATAAAAGCCTGGTGAAGTTCCTCTGGTAGAATTGCCATTGTCGTCATTATCAATTCCTTTAATCCAAAAGCAGCCATTTCTTGACCATTGGCTAATTTTACTGGCTTAGCTAAGACAGGAATAACGGCCTTAACTTGACTGAGATGGACTTCTAAATACTGCTTAAATTCAAAACTAGCTTGACTATAGGCTTGCGTAATCACAATAATAACAGGTAATTTTTGGCTCAGATGCTCGATTAAAAGAAGTTCTTGCTCTTCAATTCGACCCATTCCCCCGTGAATACAATAGTAAACAAAGTGAATCGCTTCTGTGGGCCCTTTCGCTTTCTGCAAATCGATCAACTCAAATATTCCTTGAATCGTTTGAGACTGTTCAGACTGACCCAATTCCAACCCCCGACTATCATATAAAGTAATAGGCATCCCTTCTTTGGTTAACTTTATCAAGTGATCCGTTACCGGTAGCCCCATGCCAGTTCTTGCAACCTCCTCACGAAACAAAGCATTTATCAGCGTTGATTTGCCAGCACCTGTCTTACCGACCAATAAAATATTAACTGGTTGCATTCGATCAACTTGTTGCTGACTCTCTTGAAGTAACTCCTTCGCCATTTGAGGATTCCATTTGAATCGATTTAGCTTTTGCCAGATTTTAGCCATGGATTCCCTCCTCACTAATCTCTTCTAGATCGGTTGGATAAAAGAATTAAACGGAATATTTGTAGAGCGGTTGAAATAGTTGCTGCTAAATAGGTAAATGCCGCTGCCCGGAGAACCTTCCTTGCTGCTGGTAATTCTTCACTCCGAAATACATTTTCTGCTTCTAAGCTCTTTAGAGCACGACGAGAGGCATCTAATTCAACAGGTAGAGTCACCAATTGGAATAACAATGCTGCTGACAAGGCAATAATACCAACCCAAATCAAGCCTGTCAGTTGAAACAAGAAACCAATAATAATCAAGGGCATTCCTATCGAAGAACCGAATTGTGTCACTGGCACTAAAGCAGCTCGCCACCTTAACAAAGGATAACCCACGGCATCTTGAACAGCATGACCACATTCATGGGCCGCTACCGCTACCGCTGCAATCGATGTTTGATCGTAGGTAGCATCCGATAATCTTAGCACTTTGTTTTGGGGATCATAATGGTCCGTCAAAGCACCCCTCACCCGTTCAATACGAACATCATGGATATTATTTGCCCTTAAAATATGATCGGCAGCTTGTTGGCCGGAAATATTTTTTTGGGTTGCATATTGGTTATACTTTGAAAAGGTTGATTTGACAAGATATTGAGCTAGCATCACTAAGCCCATACCAATTAACACATAAATATAGGTGCTATCAAAATAAAAGCCATAAGGAAACATTGATTCTCCTCCTCTAAAGATTAGTTCTTTATATGTATCTTATCAAAAGCCTCTAAAAAAAACTATTCTTGAGCTTAGGGTTCTTCAACAAAAAAAGACCGCAGGCTACTTCCTGCAGTCTCCATGTTACCCGTTAAATTAATCGCCATTAATCATGGTAAGTTTTTTCTTCTGTTAACATTAAGTTTAAAACAATTCCAACCAAGGCAGATAGAGCCGTCCCCGAAAGAACAAAGGATCCTCCAAAATCAAGAACCGCTCCACCCAAGCCTATTACCAACATGGCTGAAGCGATAATCAAGTTACGTGATTGCGTAAAATCAGTCCGATCTTGAATTAAAACCTTCAATCCATTACTGGCAATAACACCATAGAGTAGAATAGACATACCTCCTAGAACAGCTGGCGGAATAGTTCCAATTAAGGCATTAAATTTACCTAGAAAACTAAGGGCTATTGCAATCAGGGCTGCATTACGAATAACATTCACAGAAGCCACTCTGGTTAAAGCGATGACACCTGTATTTTCACCATAAGTCGTATTAGCAGGTCCACCAATAAAAGCAGACACAAAAGTAGCTACACCGTCCCCTAATAGAGTACGATTTAAGCCTGGATCTTCTAAGAAATTCTGCTGACAAACTTCCCCTAGAACAATATGGTCCCCAGTATGTTCTGAAACAGTCACTAAAGCTATCGGTATGATTGCCCACGCTTCCGGTCCAAAATAAAAGTGATATTGCTTCCAATTTTCTATCGGTGTCGCAAATGGTAAGCTGAGATCAGGCAACTGAATCCATGCTGCTTCAATTACCGGTCCAAAATCAACCATTCCTAATAGGCAGGCTATAATATAACCTCCCACAATCGCAATTAAAAATGGAATAACTCGTATGAAACCTTTAGTGTATACTTGAATAAATACAGAAATTAATAAGGAAGCAACTGCTACAAGGACATTTCGCCAATCTCCACCAGATACGAGCCCAGCATTCGTTACGGCAGATGATGCTAATCCCAAGCCAATTACCATAATCATGGGTCCAATCACAATAGGGGGTAGAATCTTATTCAACCACTTAGTCCCTGTCTTAGAAATAATCAAAGATACCAAGACATAGACTAGTCCAACCATCATGATCCCCGTTTGAGCTGCAGAAATATCCCCACCCATCTGCTCCATAGCTAAGGACATGGCTGTAATATAAGCAAAAGAAGAACCAAGATAGACCGGAACCTTGGATTTCGTCGCTGTAATATATATTAAGGTTCCCACACCACTGGCTAGTAAAGCCGTAGACACAGATAAGCCTAAAATTAAAGGGACTAAAACCGTTGCCCCAAACATCGCAAAGACGTGCTGAAAACTAAGTAGTAACCCCTTGGCAAAACTTGGCTTTTCAGAGGGTTGTAAAATTAATGTTGTCACTTTTTCCATAGTATTCTCCCTTTTTAGGGCATAAAAAATAGCCCTTGTATTCGAAAATAGGGCCTTTAGTTAACTTGAGACTTTAGCATCCTCACAGGAATGCCTTAAAAGACCTTAAATTTCTTCTACTAGTGTAGCATATTCAACTTAGATTGCAATGCATCTGGATCGTTTTTAATATAATTTGTTAAATACTTGTTACCTAAGCGTAAGTATTATTTGTTAGAATTAGGTTGACTATGAAAAGGAGAATGCTTTATGAAAAAATTGCTAAAAAATATCAAATTTTTGCTAGTTTGCCTCATCACTTGTGTTAGTCTAGCACCCACTGTCTTTGCCAACGAATCAGAATCCATAGATCCTTTCCAACTGCCAAAGGATTTACGCTTGCTAAACGAACAACTTGAAGAACAAGCTAGCTATCCTTATCTAACACTTGATCAAGATAAAACTGTCATTCAGGACTTAAATCAAGCGATGAATAAGTACTATGAAGAAGAACTTTCTGACCAAGAAAAATCAGCCAGCCAGGAAGAACTTGTCCCAGAAAATTTAGAAAAAATATTAACCCTTGTTAATAAAGAGAGTGATCTTAGCCAACTAAATCTGGCTATTGACCAAGTCACAATGACTGTAGCAGGAGATGAAGTCCAAGTTCCACGCTTGATTCTCCCCCAATCCTATCGCTATTGTGAAAATCTTGCTAATAACCACGATGCCCGATTAATTAATCATGCATTAAGCGTACTGGGAAATCGACTGATTGTCATTGCATATTACGATCCCGCAAGCGAAGAATTAGTTCCCTTACATTTAGTTTGCAACACCCATTCAATCTATTATAATGAAGCTTTAACCCAAGATGACGTATCGATTGAATAAAATGATTTTCTAAAATATAAATAAGGTTGATGGAAGATCCCTTCTTCCGTCAACCTTACTTTTTTGAATTTTAAACTCATTAAAGATAAAAAGCATTAAAAATAGCAAAGAGAGGAATCATGTCGCAATCGACATGATTCCCTCTTTTAATTTATGGCTGATCATTATTCATGCTATCACGATAACGTTTTACTAAATGATGACTAATCATAATGCGATCTTTGGCTAATAATTCAACCACTGCTTGATCGGTAATAGCTGACCCCTGCTCGTGAATAATATTTTTTATCAAGGCTTGAATATTCAAGGCTGACAATCCTGACCGACCTACTTTAGCAGAAACATTGATAAAATCTGATAAAGAATAGACCACTTCATTAAACATCAAGTTTTTATTCATCACGATTAATCGTACCAAAGCTTCTGATAAGCCCATTTGTTCGGCTAAATCCTTCATTAAATAAGGTTTCGGAGTTGGCGTAACTTTTAAGAAAAAATCTTTTTGATGATCAATAATCAATTGACTTGCAGCAAGCACTAATTGT
This sequence comes from Facklamia hominis CCUG 36813, assembly GCF_000301035.1. Classification (GTDB taxonomy): domain Bacteria; phylum Bacillota; class Bacilli; order Lactobacillales; family Aerococcaceae; genus Facklamia; species Facklamia hominis. The sequence continues at coordinate 1,047,476 of NZ_JH932292.1, forward strand.
TCTCGCAATTTTAAGGCTTGTTCCATGCTTTGATATTGATGATAATGCTTTTGAATGTAGGCTTGCAAGTCTGAATCTTCTTGCTCGGTCATCTCTTGATAATATGTTTGATTAAACTTTAGCCTTGGATAATACTGGTGATTAAACTCCAACTTCACTTGATCTTGATCAATAAACGCTTTGACATCAGGAATCGATCCCGTCACTGGGCGAGATTCAAATAAAGACGCAGGGACCGGACGAAGTGAATGATAATAATAAACACATTCCTGAATTACCGCTTCGCTCAAACCCGTTGTAGCCTGAATCGCTGCATAATCCTGATGATTTAAATTATCAAAAAAGTTCTCTAATAGATAAGCAGCTCTCGTCGGTGCCTGCTTATCTTGTAAAGTCTGCAACAATAAACATTCCTTGACATTATACGCAGCCACTCCTGCTGGTTCTAATTGCTGCAAAAGAGTAATCGCATCTAAGACAACAATAGGATCTTGATGCAGCTTAGCGGCTAATTCTTCGTAGGTATAAGGTAAATAGCCTTGATCATCAATATAGTCAATCAATGCAACCATGACATCTCGAATAACCGTGTGCCGATGCAACATTGTTTGTTCATATAAAAAAGTTTCCAAAGTTTGCGCTAACCAAGGACTTTGTTGATCCATCGCAGGATCAGCTTCATGTCCATGCCGATCTACCGGCACTTGATTCACACGATGTTCAATGGGATACTCAAACTCGATAAAAGGATTTTCAATAAGCTTATCTTCAAAGTAATACGTTAGTTGTTCTCCGTTGAGATCGAGTATTTCTAATAGGAGATCGTTCTGGAAGATATCTGATTGTTTAATTGCCTGCAAAGGCAAATCTACAACACTCATCACTTCACCTACTTTCTAAAATTGTTCTATAAATTCATTATACCGCAGATAAAGCGCTTTTTCACCCCTTCTAAACAAATGGTGCCAAAAGTCTTAACAAGGCATCGGTAATCTTACCAAAAACCGTTCTTCGTAAATGTTTCTCACGAATTCGTTTGCCTTCTTCTTGAGCCTCCAAGAAATCTGCTTTAATGGCTTTAATTTGAGGATGAAAATAAAGGAGTGTTCCTGTTTCAAAATGTAAATATAAAGAACGATAGTCTAAATTAATCGTCCCTACAATAGCAACTCGATCATCAGATACAAAGGATTTAGCATGTAAAAACCCGGGAAGATATTCATAAATCTGAACACCGCCTTCAATCAGAGGACGATAATAAGACCTCGTGATCCGATATACCATTTTTTTATCTGGAATTCCTGGTGTCATCAACCTTACATCCACCCCTCTTTTGGCTGCTAAAATCATGGCCGTCTGTAATTCATAGGAAATCACTAGATAAGGGGTATAAATATATACATAATCCTCTGCCGCATTGAGGATTTCTCGATAGACATTTTCTCCTAAAGGCTCGCTATCCAATGGTGAGTCTGAAAAAGGTTGAACAAATGAAAGTTTATTTGGATTTTCTACTAAAGCTTGACGACTTTGATCTAAACTAGCAAGATGATCAAATTTTGTAAAATCAAAATCTTCATTCTTATAAGCATTCCATAACAAAAGAAACATGTGAGCGTAATTCCAAACAGCGCCCCCTTTAACACGAATCATCGTATCCTTCCAATAACCAAAGCGATTCTTCCTATTAATATATTCATCCGCAATATTAACCCCACCCGTATAAGCCACTTCGTTATCAATAATGATATATTTTCGGTGATCTCTCGTGTTATAGACTAAGGATACGATAGGGCGAACAGGGTTAAACTTTAGGGCTTTGATTCCATACCGTGCCATATCTTCCACAAAAGAATCATTCAAACGTAACAAGCATCCAAAATCATCATAGATTAAGCGAACGTCTACTCCTTCCTTAGCTTTTTGCTTTAGAACATCAAAAATCCGATCATACATCTGTCCTTCTTCAATAATAAAAAACTCAAGAAAAATGTGAGACTTAGCTGCTTTTAAGTCTGCCACTAAATCATCCATGACAGACTCTCCATTTGGGTAATAATCGACTTCTTGATTGACCAATACAGGCATCCCAGCAAAATCTGAAACATATTTAGCAATCGAGGATAACCGATTAGATCTATACTTAAGAATTGGTAATGCATCCGGGACAGTTTGTCGATCCACTCGATGATTTTCTACTTGATTTTGAATACGTCGGGTCATTTCTTTTAAAGGGCGTTTATTACCTGCAAAAAGATAAAATAACGAACCAAGTAATGGAAAGAGCGCAATCAATATAATCCACGACATCCGATAAGCAGGACTATCATCTTTATTCATTAAATATAAAATAATTAGAAAAGAGAGCAAACTTAAGACCATATTCAGCAAAGCAGAATAACTCAACAGACCCTCAATTATTACCAAAATCCAAGCCATTTGAATGGCTATTAACAGTCCAAATACAATTAAACGGACGATTAAGAACCGTGTTTCATTTGTTTTATTCATAAAGCACCTCTTTTTTGTGGCAATCTCTTTAGTAAATAGCAACCGGCCCTCTATCCCCTTGGATAACTTCGATCTGTGTTCCATAAATTTCTTCTAAGTTCGAAGATGTGACCACCTGATAAGGAGATCCTTCTTGTATCAACTGTCCTTGTTTTAGAGTAAATAACCAATCACAGTATCGGCTGGCAAGATTCACGTCATGCAGTACAGCCACAACTGTCCGCCCTAACTCTGTGACAATCTGATTCAAATAATGCATCATTTGAATTGAGGCAGCCATATCTAAGTTATTTAAAGGCTCATCTAAAAAAATATAAGGGGTTTCCTGAGCTAATACCATAGCCACATAGGCCTTTTGACGTTGTCCGCCCGATAGTTGATCCAAATAACGCTGACTCAGATCTTCTAAATCTAAAAAGTTTAAATACCGCTGGATGATCCGATCATCCTCTTGATTAATACGTCCTCGAGTATAAGGAAATCGGCCAAACGATACCAGTTGTTTCACTGTAACCCGCGCCGTTAAATGATTTTCCTGACGAAGAATTGACACTTGCCGAGCCAAATCATTTTTTGAAAGGGAGTCGATCGAACGCCCGTCTAAGATAACCTGTCCTTGATCACTTTCTAATAGTCTTCCCATCATCAAAAGTAAGGTCGACTTTCCCGCCCCATTCGGCCCTAGAATCGCTGAAAATTTTTCCGATGGAACTGTCAAAGTTAAGGGCCCCAGGCAAAGCTGATCCCCATAAGACTTAGTCACTCCCACTAATTCTATCATACTTGCCCCCCTTTACTATCTTTAAAAATTAAAATTAAAAAAGTAATCCCTCCGATAAACTCGATCAGGATACCCACGACTCCTTGAGCGTTAAAAAGATGATTCATCGTAAAATAAGCCAGTGAAAGAATAAAAACACCTACAACTGGCCCCATTAGAAATAAATGCCGATGATCATAAGTCGGCGTTAGATAATAGGTAAAATGTGCCGCTAAAAAACCAAAAAAGGACAAAGGCCCTACTAAAGACGTAGAAATTGCCATTAAGGCCGCCACTAATATTAAACTAAAAATTAACCAGCGACGAGTATCTAGCCCTAGACTTTTGGCTGTTTGATTTCCCAACATCAAAACATTCAAATACTTGCTTACATAAAGGGCAAGTCCAAATAAAAGTAAAGCCAAGGGTATCGCTACAATAAAATTCTCCGCTTGAACATGATTCACTGACCCAAATAAACGGGCCTGCAAAACATCAAATTCTGAGGGTGTCAACAAACGCCGCATAAACGTTGCTAAAGCAGCCAAACCACTACCTAGCATCACCCCAACTAATAGCATCCGATGAATATCTTGCGCTTGATCCTCCAGTAACCAAGTATATAAGCATAGACAGACACTAACCATCAATACAAGTTGCAAACAAAAAGCTGGCAAACCCTTAAATTCAATAAAATGAGACATCCCCATAAAGAAGATCAGACTCGTGTGAATCAAATGATAGATTGCCTCAAAGCCAAGCAAAGAGGGAGTAACTAACCGATTATTGGCCACTGTTTGAAAAATAATCGTCGCAACTGGCTGGCAAATACCCACTAGTAAAATGGCAATGATTCCCTTTAAACGCCTCTGCATAACGGGCCAAAAAGAGGGAGAGCCCGCTGACACTGGATTATTATATAAAAGTAAGGTAAGGAGCAAGATACTAACAAGGATAGTTAAACCAATAAAATAGCGATAATATTGTCGCTTAACATCTTTTGAGGTAAACCGATAACTAGACCTTAATGGCGAATATAATTCTTTCAGCGCAAACCCTTCTTTCGTTGAATATATAATAAACCAATAAAAGTCATCGACCCCACCATGGCCAAAACAGTTGATACTGGCACTTCAAACGGCATAATCAACCAGCGCGCCAATAAATCACAAACTAATAAACAAATCATACCCAAAATCAATATAAAAGGAAGATTATTCTTTAAATGGTCACCCCAAAAAATAGCTACGATATTTGGAATAATCAATCCGATAAAAGGCAAATACCCCACTACTGCAGCTACAATACCAACAGACACCGATACCAAAAACACGCCAATAAAAGTTATTTTAGTATAGTCTACCCCTAAATTTGAAGCGATCTCTTCCCCTAGGCCGGCAATGGTTAGTTCATCTGCTAATTTATAAAAAATAATGACTATTCCAATAATTAGCCATAGATACTCGTACCGTCCCTGTTGAACTGAAGCAAAAGAAGCAGTGAACCATACCTCTAGCATTTGATTCAAGTTAAATTGTAAGGCTAAAAAATTTGAAAACGCAGAAATAACGGCCCCGGATAAAATGCCAACTAGTGGAAGAAGAACAGATTGCTTAAAGCGTAAATGACGCACTAATCTTAAAAATACTAGACTTCCCAAAATTGAAAATCCAATACATAAACTCATCTTAAACACTAAAGGGGCTGCCGGATTGATAATATAAGCCAAAATCAAGCCGAGCCCCGCCCATTCCATCGTCCCCATGGTTGTAGGTTCTACGAAGCGATTTTGAGTCAACAATTGCATAATATACCCCGACAAAGCCATCGAAGCACCCGTCAAGACCAAGGCTAACGTCCTAGGAAGTCGGGTAATTAGAAGCATTTTCCAAGCTGTTTGCGACTGCGTTAAGTCATAAACTCCAACAAAAAGAGATAAAAGAAATAATCCCAGAAAAAGCATCGATAATAAAATAAGCCCTATCTTTCTAGAAACTTTTACTCGTCGAATCATTTCTTCCCTCCTTTAGTAGAAGCTACTAAACATTGTTTAATTTCTCTCTAACGATGCACCCATCAATTGAGCAATTTCTTCAAAGATCTGTGTAAAAGTCTGAATCGATTCATCGGTATAAGTGCTCTTGGGTGCATAATAAATATGTCCTTCTTGAACGACCTGTAAATCCTTTAAAGCCGGTGATTGTTCGATAACATCTTTGGCAGGCTTTGCTCCTTCATCGTTCGATTGAACAGCTGCATCCCGGTCTAATACCATCAGCCAGTCAGGTTTACTTTGAGCAATGGCTTCAACTGATATATCATCTCCTTTATGGTCTGAACTTTCATTAGCGACCTCTAAAGCAGGTTGCCAATTTAGCACTTGATATATCGGACCCCACACACGACCAAAACCTGGAGCCGCAAAACCAATATCTCCACCTGATACTACCAGAGACATCACCTTGTCCTCTCCATTATATGCCGCTTGCGCCTGAGAAATGGCTAAATCAAAAGCTTCACAAAGACTTTGAGCCTCTGTTTCCTTTTGAAAAATCTTTCCTAGAGCCTGAGTCGACTGCTTCATACCCTCAACCAAAGCTTTTCCCGGTTCACTGGCCTCTTCACTCACATCAAAACTAAAATCCACCACAACCGCATCAGGAACAAGCTCTTTTATTTCATCATAATAACTAGCAAACCGTTGACCCACGATGACGAGATCTGGCTGCAAGGCAGCAATCATTTCTAGATTTGGTTCACGATGATTGCCAATATTTTCAATGGAAGAATCTTTAACATAAGCATTGTCAGCAGGCATCACATCTTTGGGTACAGCGACTGGCTTAACCCCCCATTCGATTAAGCTATCAAAGGTTCGATTGTCCAAAGCCACGACTTTTTGAGGGTTCACTGGAACAGTTACTTTTCCATGAATGTCCTCAATTTCAACACTTGTCTGTTCTTGGTTTTCTCTAGCATCTACCAACAAAGGACGGGTATTTTTTCCATAAAAAGAAAAAGCAGTCGCTACAGACATTAGAATCAACAATAACCTAAAAAATTTTCTATTTTGCTTCATAAAATATACCCCTTTTATTTATTTTATCCCTATTTTACCAAACAAGCATTGAGTAGGCCATATTTTTAATCTAAAAATTATTGGTCAATAAGTTTTTAATTATTCTAATTAAAAGTAAAAAGTGCATCATAAAATAATAAAAAATATCCAGAACACGTTAAAATGTGTCCTGGATAAAAGTCTGACTTTTGAGGGTCACTACAAAGCTAACGCCTCTACAACACGCTTTTTAATAAAGTTATTTAAAGCTATCTTGGAAAGCTTGACTCACTTTTTCAGCGGTAAAACCATAGTCCTCGACTACTTGGTCCCCTGGTGCTGAGGCTCCAAAACGGTCAATACTATAAACTACCCCATCAAGGCCAACATACCGTTCCCAACCAAAGCCAGCACCCATTTCAATCGACATCCGTTGACGAACCGCTGAAGGTAGTACTTCTTCACGGTATGCTGGATCCATTTGGTCAAATAGATTCTGGCACGGCATAGAGACCACTCTCACATTATAGCCTGCTTTCTTAAGCAGCGCTTGCGCCTCAATTGCCAAAGCAACTTCTGATCCTGTCGCAATAAGAATTCCTTGCAAGTCCCCATCTGCTTCAGGAGAGATAATATATGCCCCTTTGCGCAAGCCATCCTCAGCTTTCTCTTGAGTGTTTGCTAAAACCGGAAGATTTTGGCGGCTTAGAACCAATAGACTTGGCGTCTCTTTAGATTCTAAAGCAACTTTCCAAGCAACCATAGTCTCATTAACATCCGCTGGTCGTAAAACATTCAAATTAGGCATTGCCCTAAAGGCCGCTAAATGTTCAATCGGCTCATGGGTCGGTCCATCTTCACCCACTGCAATCGAATCATGCGTTAAAACATAGGTGACCGGTAATTTGGAAAGCGCAGATAGGCGAACTGCCGCTTTCAAATAATCAGAAAAGACGAAGAAAGTCCCACCATAGATCTTGCTTCCGCCATATAGTTGAATCCCATTCATCATGGCTGCCATTGCAAATTCTCTAACACCAAACCAAATATTTCGACCCCGACGTGATTCGGGCATAAAGTCTTCTGTATCCTTAATCATCGTTTTATTGGACCCCGATAAGTCGGCAGATCCACCCCAGAAGTAAGGTACGCTCTGAGCAATCGCATTAATCGCTCGACCTGACGTTGCCCGGCTAGCTTCGGCCTTGTCAGCAACATTGGCAAAAGTCATCGCTTCATCATAATTGCTTGGTAATTCGCCAGCAAAGGCTGCCTTAAGGGATGATGCTAATTCAGGATGAGCTCCTTCATATTTAGCAAACAAGTCTTGCCAAGCTCGATAAGCTTTTTGACCACGGTCAATCACTTTTTCTTGGAATAAAGCTCTGGCCTCTTCCGCCACTACAAAGGCTTCTTGCGTATATTTATAGATTTCCTTAGTTTTAGTCCATGCCTCTTGACCGATTGGTGCACCATGAACTTTTGAAGTTCCTTGATTAGGTGAGCCGTAACCGATCACTGTCTTGATCTCAATTAAAGACGGCTGATCTTGAACATGCTTAGCCTTATCAATCGCTTGTGAAATCTGATTCAAATCATTACCATTCGTCACCTTTTGATAATGCCAACCTTGCGCTTCAAAGCGCCCCTTGATATCCTCAGTAAAGGCTTGATCTAAATCTCCATCTAGCGAGATGTTATTAGAATCATAAAGAACAATGAGTTTTCCTAGCTTTTGCCGACCCGCAAAAGAGCACGCTTCATAGGAGATACCCTCCATTAAATCACCGTCTCCTACCAAGGCATAGACATAATGATCTAAAATAGGAAATTCATCGGTATTATAAAGAGCAGCTAGATGTTCTTGGGCTGTCGCCATTCCAACCGCCTGAGCAATCCCTTGTCCTAAGGGACCCGTAGTTGCTTCAACCCCTTGAGTATGACGATATTCAGGATGTCCCGGTGTTTTAGACCCTGCTTGACGGAAATTCTTTAAATCTTCGATTGACAAATCAAAACCTGACAAATGCAATAACGAATATAACATGGCTGACCCATGACCTGCCGATAACACAAAACGATCGCGATTAATCCACTCTGCTTCTTGCGGATTCACATGTAAGTGTCCTGCCCACAAAGCATAGGCCATTGGTGCAGCTCCCATTGGTAGCCCAGGGTGCCCCGAGTTGGCCTTTTCAATTTGATCAACCGATAAGGCGCGAATCGTATTGACAGCAATTTGGTCTTTCTCGTTAAACATAATAAGCTCCTTTATGATTTAGTAATTCTATTATAACATCTTCTAAGCCTGAATCATTGAAAAAATCGCATTTAGTTGGTAATTTGTTCCTTCTCGCCTTGCAGAATGAAGCTGTGAACTCGAGAAGGTAGAGCGAGTATCTGCAAAAATTTGCGATTCTTTTAGCCCCGAATCCAACAATAGACACACATTGGCCTGGGTCATGTCTAAATAATACTTGCCGGCTTCATGAGGATCCGGTTTAAAATAATTCATGCGGTCCGATCTTTTTTCAAACGCTTGATAGACGACCTCATCCACTTGATAATCGACTTGACCAATAGATGGTCCAACCATAGCCATCAAATCTTTCAGCTGACTATTAAAGTGTGACTGCATCGATTGAACCGCTTTACGTCCAATTTCCTTAGCGCTTCCTCGCCAACCCGAGTGCACTAAACATTGGGCTTTTTTTACCGGATCATACAATAAAATAGGTGTACAATCCGCAAACTTAGTCATCAAGATGACTTCTGATTTATCAGTGATCAAGCCATCCGTATCCATAATGCTTCGGCCAAACGCTTCTTCTTGCCCATTTTGTCCCCCACAATATTCAATGCGATCCCCATGGACTTGCTTACCAGAATAGAGCGTCCCTTCTGGGAAGCCTCCTGATTTTAAGGCCAAGTTAATCTGCTGATAGAAAGCTTCTTCTTGCAGCTTAGCCTGACGAAAGTTAAATGAAGCACCTGCTAAAAATACCTTTAAACCTTTTTCCTCAAAATGTTCTAACTTCAAATGCTCACCTCGCTAGAATTTTTAATCGCCTAAATCATAGCATTTTTTATCCGTAAAATCGAATTAAAAAAGGAGCCGCAGCCCCTTTAGTAATCGATCCTCTTCTAATTCTCAATTATTGAATCATTTGTTCATTAACATAACGACGATAATCTTCATGATTAGCATAAAGCACTCTGTGGCTACCCAAGCCTGTAATTCTTCCTTGATCAAAAAAGATAATTTCGTCCGCATCCACCACTGTTGATAAACGGTGGGCAACAATAATCACGGTGATCGATTCAGGGAGATCCTTGATGAGCTGAATAATCACCGATTCTTTGTCCGCATCGAGATTTGATGTTGCTTCATCAAAAATAATGATTGAGTGTTCCCTTAAGAGGGCTCGAGCAATGGATAGCCGTTGCTTTTGACCCCCTGATAAGAGATTGCCATCTTCGCCCACTGGCGTGTCCAATCCTTGTTCCATGCGAGCAAGGTCCTCACTTAAACCAACTTGTTGTAGGACTTGATGAATCTTTTGATCGGTTGGTCTAGATTTGAGACCAAATAAAAGATTATCTCGTAAACTCCCTGATATAAAAAAGCTGCCCTGAGCAATATATGAAATCGCATTGCGCCATTGATATAGGTCAATCCTATTAATTTCTTGACCATTTATGCTTATCTGACCTTTTTGAGGCTGGTAAAGACGCATCAAGAGTCGAGTTAGAGTGGACTTACCCGAACCTGAAGGACCAACAATGGCTAAACGACAACCTCTCGGAATAACTAAGTCTAATCCCGTAATGATTTCTTTATCTTGATAGGCAAATGAAACATCCTTAATTAGGATGTCGCCTGCTTGAAAAGCTTGATCTCCACCCACATCCTCTTTAGCCATCTCAAAAAAACTAAATAGTTTGGCTGAGGCGCCCTTCATTCTAAAATAACTCGAAATTTGATCCGACAACCCACCCATTGGATTCAATAATTGCAGGGTAAATACTAAAAACGACATTAAGGTCCCTACCGTAATTGCTCCCGAGGAAACCCGATAACCCCCATAAGCAAAAACAATCGTAATAGCCGCAAATAGAAAGGCCAAACCAACCGGCTGAGTAAAAGCCTCTATTTTTTTCTTTTGAACAGCAAGGCTAAAATTCTCCTGATTTGCTTGATCAAAATCATTAGATACCTGATCTTCTGCTGTTAATAACTTAATAAAAGCCATATTTTTATAAATCGTAATCAATTTAGAAGTAAGCCTTGAATTCGAAGTCTGAAATTTCTCTGCATTGGCAAACGACAACTTAGAGATCGGGATCAATAGAGACAGCATTACCGGAAAAGTAATAACCATCGCTAAAGATAGCTTCCAATCTAAACGAATCAGGGCAATCACGGAAAAAATAATGGTAAAAATACCCAAAATAAAATTCGGTAAAGACTGCGTCACAAATTCGCGGATCTCTTGACTATCCGTCATAATCCGTGACACAAACTCCCCTGACTCTTGTTGGTCAAAAAATGATTGAGGCAAATAGATTAAGTGAGCGTTAAGACGGCTTCTAAGTGATTCAACGGTCTTTTCTCCATTTAGGGCCGCCAAAAATCCTCCCAGTCCCGCCAATGCTGCTTGAAGGACAAACAAAAGCAGTAATATGAAAATGTTCTTTAAGCTAAAATGCCCACCACCATCAATCATCGTTTTTAGAAACAAAGGAATCGTCACACTCATTAATGCCGCTAAAATAGTTAAAACAATCCCCGCTATCAGGCTCAAATCCCAACGAATCGCTTTCATTATCTAACCTTCTTTTCTATTCTATTTTCCTATTTAAAAGCAAACGATATCAATCATTTCAAGACAACTCTTTACCGAGCTCCCATAACTGGACGGTAACTTTTCGGATCTGATAAAGGTATTTCTTCATCGCTTGGTAAATAAAACGTTTTCTGCTGTCATTATACTCCCCCCCCATTTTATTTGCAAGCGTTTTATTGGTCGCGATTTTCTAGTGATTAGAGTCACAGATAAACTTAGTAGTTAGACTCATCTAGTCCAATTTTCCCCTAAAAAGTTTCCCCTAAAAACAACTTGCATCCTCTCTTATTTTTTGCTAGAATACCTTTGTTGCACTTTGTGTAAGAATAACTGTAGGCTAGCGAATAGCTTACGGCAGAAAGGAAGTATAAGCATGAAACAAGGAATTCATCCAGACTACCATCCAGTCGTGTTTATGGATACTTCAACCGGGTTTAAATTTTTATCAGGATCAACTAAAACTTCTCAAGAAACAGTTGAATGGGAAGACGGAAATACTTATCCATTGATCCGGATGGAAGTTACCTCTGATTCGCATCCATTCTACACGGGACGTCAGAAATTTACTCAAGCCGATGGTGTTGTTGATAAGTTCAACAAGAAATACGGCTTTGTTGATAAAAACGCTAGAACTGAAGACTAATTTTTATAGAGGCTTGTCAGGTCAAATGACAAGCCTCTTTTTGTATTTTTACTAGTAGCTTTCAATTTTTAGAATTTATCTTAAATAATACTTAGCCACACCTGTCCTTTTAATCTTCGCTTTCACTAGAAAAATAATTAATAAAAAACTGCTTGTCCCCTGATCTGGAACAAGCAGTTTTATCATTCTTTCTATCTACTACACATAACAATAGACCGTCACAAAAAGACAAGCTGAACCCAACATCACAAAGAAGTGCCAGAAGACATGAAAGTAGGCATATTTTTCGTCAAATTTATAGAAAATCGTTCCTAGACTATAGGCTAATCCGCCAGCAAAGAGCCACATAATTCCTGGTAAGGGTAACTTGGTTAGAATCGACTTAATAGCAAAGATAGCCATCCACCCCATTAACAAATATAAAAGTGTCGAATGTTTAATAACCCACTCATTACCGACCGCTTTTCCCATGATCCCAATTAAAGCTACGCCCCACTCCACAATCACTAAAACCAGTCCTAACCAACCGCCAACTAACAATAAAGCGAAAGGTGTATAAGAACCCGCTATCAATAGATAAATCGCAGTGTGATCAAAAAATTTAAAGATAGGCTTTAAGATTGTCCGCGACATTGCATGATACATCATCGAGTTAAAATACATCAAGCACATAGACAAAGCAAAAATTAGATAGGCAACGATACTCATTAGCGACTGACTTTTGACCCCTTTCACGAACAAAAAACAAGTCGCTAGAATTGATAAGACAAATCCAACCCCATGACTAACCGCGTTAAATACCTCAAGTGATATTTGATAAACATCGGAATTAAGAATTTCTGGGCTTGAAAAAACATCCTTCACTTTGAAAGCTTTATACTGTGTCATGCGCTAACTCCCTTCATCAATCTTTCATTCATTGTAGCGCAAGCTAAGTCAATATGAAAGCTTTGATCTATTTCAACATTCTTAAGCCATTTAAAATAACAAGAATCGTTGATCCTTCATGGAATAATACGGCATATGGCAAAGTAATCCAACCAAAGAAATTAGCAATAACCAAGCCAATAATCACACCTACAGCAAAAATTATATTTTCTCGAATAATTCGTTTTAATTTTCGACTGGATTCAAATTCTTGATAGAGTTTCGCCAAGTCATTTTTTACAATAACAATATCCGCAGATTCCATCGCAACGGCTGAACCTGATCCCATCGCCACTGAAATATCTGCCAAGGCTAGGGCTGGCGCATCATTAATTCCATCACCAATCATTCCCATAATATAACCTTTATCTTGGCCAGTTTTTACATAGTGAATCTTGTCTTCTGGCATCATAGCCGCTTGATATTGATCAATCCCTAATTCACTAGCCACATGCTGTGCCACTTTTTCATTATCACCCGTTAGCATATGAACCGTAACACCCGCCGCCTGAAAATTCTTGACCGCTTCCTTAGCTTGAGGGCGAATTTGATCAGATAGTGCTAAATAACCTTGAATTTGTTGATCTTTCGACACTAGGACATAGGTATAATCCGACTGAGATAGTTTACCTTGAATCCCCTTTGGATCTGCAAAACCACTAAAATCAGACGGCTTTCCGATTTGGATCGAACCTTTTCGAAGGCCTGAACCGGTCAATTCTTCAACTTCTTCCTGACGATCCAACTGCGATAGATCGACTGTTTTAAACTTTGTCACGATCGCTTGGGCGATAGGATGGGTCGAATGCTGTTCCATAAATACCACCTCTGCCAACAATTCATCCGCTAGCTCATAGTCGACCACATCAAAGGCTCCGAAGGTCAAAGTTCCCGTCTTATCACTCAATAAGTGCTCCATTTGATTCAAAGCTTCCAGAGCAGCTCCCCCTTTCACTAGAATACCGTTTCTAGCCCCTTTAGAAATAGCCGCTAAAGTAGCAGGAGTGGCTGAGGCCACTAAGGCACATGGACTCGCCACCGTTAAGAAAACCATTCCCCGATAAAAAGCTTCTTGGAAACTTAACCCTTGACCAAAATGCAAAAGCGCAATAAAGAGTGGGACCGCAATTAATACAGACCATACATATTTATTTTCAATTTTATCAATAAATCGCGAAGCCTTACTTGGACGGTTTTCGGCCTCTTCCACCATACGGATAATATTCGAAAAGACCGTTTGATCTGCTGTTTTCGATACCTTGAGCACAAAGGACTGGCCAGCATTTACTGTTCCAGCATAGACTTCCTCGCCTATATTTTTATGAACCGGTACGGACTCCCCTGTCAAAGCAGCCTCATTAACTTCAACCGCCGACTCAACCGTTCCGTCAATGGAAATTTGTGCCCCTTTAGCAATCAAAATTTGATCACCAACTTTTAATTCCCCGGTTAATACTTCTTCTGTTTCACCAGAAGGCAAAAGTCGTTGAGCTGTTTCTGGTACTTGGCTCATCAAAGCCGTAATTGCCGACGACGAGCGATCATTGGCATATTGTTCTAGGACTTCTGCGACTGCAAATATAAACAAGAGCAAAGCACCTTCTGATTCAAATCCAATAGTACACGCTCCCAAAGCCGCTAAAATCATCAACAGATCAACATTGAGTTGGCGATTCTGCCAGGTATCTACGATAGCATTTTTGGTAGCTTGATAACCTAAAAAGAATATCGCAATGTAAAAACACAGCGTTGAAACCAGGGGCAAAGATAGAAATTGGCACAAGTAACCAGCTAATAGACATCCTGTTCCTAATAATACAAACCGGCCGCTTCTTTCTTTTAACAAATACGTCAACATCTTTCTCGTCTCCTTTTTAGTCACTAATCAAAATAAGTATAAAAAAAGAGCGCACCAAAGACAGTTAATAACTGTCTCACAGTGCGCTCTGGCTCTGCTGTTACATTTTTCATGTAACCCAGCTGCGTAAATAAATTTACCGCTTGTTCAGATTTATCTTATTTGATTGTAGCTTAATTATAATCATTAAAAAGTAAGCTGTCAAGTCCCTGCGTTAAAAATTTATAAAAAATAAATAGTGCTTTATCGATGCGTTCATTATAGAATGGAATTAATATCTAGCGAAGAAAGGAAGACTCCTAATGAAAATAGGTCCACGTAAAATGAATCTTGAAAAAAGCATTAAGGCTCGTACCACCGGTCCAATCAAACGGCGTATCAAGCGAAGCTTCAATCCCTTTTATGGAAAAAAAGGAATGGGATGGCTAAGAAATCCTAAAAAAGCCCTCTATAATACCATCTACCGTCGTACCACCTTCTCAACCAATCCGCTTTCTTACCTAGGTAGATCTCGCAAAAAGCGTAAAAAATCAGAACCGTCCAATTCTCGTTGGTTACTCTTTATTATTTTAATAATCCTAGCCTACTATGTTTTAAAATAATCTAACAAAAAAAGGGACTCGCTCTGGACCATGAGTATAAGCACTTATCGACTAAAACAGAATACTACACTAAATACATTTATATAAGTATTATTCGTTATCCCCTTTAAAAAATTCTTTAAATAAACTTTTAATTTATTCTTATTAAGCTTATAATGACCATGAATAACATAAAGAGAGTTGAATACTATGCAAAGCAACCGCATCAAAAGCTTAGACGGCTTGAAGGGACTATCCATTCTTGCCGTTATTTTATACCATCTATGGCCAAATTTCGTTCCAGGAGGCTTCTTTTACGTCAATGCCTTCCTTGTTTTTGGAGGCTATTTTTTAGCGCGTAAGATTCAAGACCTATCTTTTAATCAATGGAAAACAAATACCCTCCGCTTAATTCAAAAACAATTAGCCCGTCTTTGGATACCACTTCTGTGGCTCATGGCTATTATCGTATCTTTATATTTAATCGTTAATCCAACTGCACTAAAAAGTATGCGAAACGATATCTTAGCATCTTTATTTTTCTTTAACAACTTCTATCAACTAGCTAGTGATAAGTCCTATTTTACTGACATGGCCCTAGCTTCACCCTTTACTCATTTATGGTATGTGGCCATTTATGTCCAATCCTTCATCGTTTCATTAATTTTATTGCTGATTAATCGATGGTTTAGTGAACGGATTTGGGAGCCTTGGAGCAAGTATCAAGTTTTCTTTTGGCTAGCTATTGTTTTTATCTGTCATGGGGCTTATTGGCAACTCTACCGACCCAACACTGATCCATCAAATGTTTATTATGGTCTTTTTACACGTTACGGTTCATTCGCCACTGGGATTTTCGCGTATTTTCTATTTCCAGAACTCAATAAATTATTCCGTCATCTATCCTCACGAAAAAGCACTATTTTCATCACCCTAATCGGGACGATCGCCCTCTTCGACATGCTCTTGATGACTTTCAGCCTAAATGATAATCATCCTTGGACTTATCAAATGGGCCTAGCTTATTTTGATCTTTTAACCTTGGTCTTTTTATTTGCTAATCAACGTTCTAACAAGTTTTTTGAATCAACCATCGGAAATCCTGGTCTGACATATATTGGCAAAGCCTCATACTCTTTCTACCTTTGTTACTATCCGATAACCGTTCTAGCTTTTAGTTTATTAAGACTCTTTCAAGGGCAAGTTATTTTATTAAAAATCATCTGCTTTATCAGCATTTTTATGATAGGTAGCCTTTTTTATTACTTCATCGAATCCAAGCGTTTTACCTATTTATTTGGTAATGATCTATCCTGGATACAAGATCTTAAGACTTTTGGCTCCTTCTATACCGGAACACCTGGGCTACTAACCTTAGCTCGTAGTTTTATTTTTTGGGGGCTGTGTATGGCGTTGGGATATGGCATTGCGATCTCTAAAAATGATAAACCTTTAGCCTTATTCCAATTAGAATATGGCAACTACCAAGCCGATCCAAGCCCCTTGAATTTTTATTATCCATACGACCATGCTGCCAAAAACTTAAAAGACTATCTTAGCCAAGTTGATAAAACATTAGGAACCCATTTCATTCTTCCTGTGCAAACAAGGGAAAGTCCCGTTGAGCTAGCCTTAAAAGAGGATCCACGTCAACGAATAGACCTTGCTAGCTTAGATATTTCAGAAGAAAATCAAGCAATTATCGATGAGTTAGCTGTTTTTAATCCGATTATTGCAGAGTCCTTAACACCACTTCAACAAGTCTATGCTCTGGAAGCAAAAGTGACCCTCTTCGGGGACTCATTAGCCAAGTTGAATGGTCCAGCTTTTGTGAATCTCTTCCGGTCCTCAAATTTCTTTGGTTATGTATCAATGCAAGTATGGGATGCCGATGAAAAGTTGGCTCAATTAGTCCAAGAAGGTGTTGTTAATGATACGCTAGTCATTAATATTGGTACCAATGCCGGATTAGACGAGGAGGGGATTAGTGACTTAATTAAAGTTGCAGGCGATCGTCAGATCTACCTAGTTACAACGAACTCTGCCGTCGAGCACCTTAAACAAGTTAATGATATCATTTCATGGGCCAGTCAAACCTATCCAAATGTTCATGTGATTGATTGGCATGCTATCGCTCAAGGTCATCCTGAATACTATGATATTGACGATATCCATCTATCGATTGAAGGAATGGAATACTTCGTTAGTTTAGTCGCTAAGGATCTTTACCAAGATAACTTTATTAATAATATCACCCCCTAATCTTGCTTCACTCAAAAAAAGCCGAGTCATAAAAAATTTATGACTCGGCCTTTTTGAGTTAATATGGTCTAATTTAGTTAAATAATGGATACTCCAACATCACATCTGACTCATCAGGTGAAACATTTCCCGCAAAATTCGGCGTCGCTAAAGTCAATTTACCCTGGCGATTAATAAATAGATAGAAATCATTCGAATAGCCTGCATCCTCTCGGAGTCCTAAGAGATTAATTCGTGTATCAACCTGAACGGTCCGTATTCCTGATTGATCTGCAGAAAAAATTCGAATTTCTTTGGATGGGATTGATTGAAGTTGGTAACTGTAGTTTTCACCTTGATTAAAAGGCATCTGACGAAGGTCATCATAATCAGATGGATTCACCGAAATATCTTCTAATCTATGTAAAAAGATCTCATTTTGAGTCAGGAAAATTCCTTGAGGAACATTCATTCCTTGTAGGAAGAAAGTTAATTCACCACTAGCTTGCTCTGCCAGTGATTGAGTCAACAATTCCATACTTGGCGTCATTTGTTGCTCACCCATTGAATCTTCTTCCTGGTTTTCAGTAACTTCTTCTGGTACATCCTGACTAGACTCAATGGAATCTGTTTGAGCATCACTGTCTCCTGAATTAGCTTCCGATAAGTCATCCGACGAGTCCTCAACTTGTTCCTGACCAGTTTCCTGGGATGGCGTAGACTCCTCTGTTCCCTCTTGAACGGCTAACTCATTGAGCACATCAACCATGGCTCGAGAAAACATTTCTGACAGATCAGCATTTTGACTGTCTGCAAAGGCAAGCGCATTACCCTGATTAACCAAGACATGAGCTTCACCATTGAGATATCCCAAAAGATAAACATGAGGATCTTCTGGATTACTATCCATATCAGATCGCACCGACACAACGTAAAAGACATCCGCTTGAGGGGTCTGATCAACTCGATCAATTGCAACCGTTAGATTGGATCCATTTATAGGTAGCGAGATCCCATCTAAACCTTGTGCCAGAACTAACCCATTGAAATCCCCTTGCCTAGTATCACCATATTCTAAATAGGATTGACCCATGGCCTTTGACCATTCATTATAGAAATACTCATCAAATTCCTGGCGAGCTTGCCCAGCAAATCGACTCTGGCCCAAAGGATCACTCGGTAATACCGGGTCTACTTCTTCCGTATTCTCACTCGTCGTATCCTCGCTTGACTCATCGCTTGTTTCAACCGCTTCTTCAGAAGAGGCTTCTTCCTCATCTGTTGAGCTAGTATTTTCTTGGCTAGAGGCTTCCTCTTGTATCATTTCTTGGCTTGACTCTTGACCGAGAATCAGAGTCGTTTCCTGATCTTCTGCCTCTCTTGACTCTTCCATTGTCTGCAATTGATAATCAACTGGAATCGGTGCTTTAACTGAGTGATCCTCTACTTCAACACCATACTCTCCTTTAAAGTCATAGACGGGAATAAGTGTCTCATTCGTTGAAAGATCTTTCACAGATAAATCCTCTTCGCTCTTAAATTCAACCTGATACTCTCCAATAGAACCCTCCTGATCCGGATTAACGGATAATATCGCTAAATCTATCTTGTTATCTGATTGACGCTTTAATTGATAATTATAAGCCTCTGGCGCATACCCTGTCGCAAAAGCGATTGCTTGAACCAATTGACTCATTGCAGGATTATCATGGATTTGACGAGCTTGATCCAAAGTCCTTAACCATTTTACTTTTAACGAATCCTGACTATCCTTATTCTCTGGAAGTCCTGCTAGGACTTGATAGCAGAGCGCTCGAATATAATTAAGTGCCTCGTACTCTTCTTGACTCAACGGAGCTTGGAGCTTCTCTACAATAAATGTATGCGAGTACACTGATTGACAAGCTTGAGTATCCCCTGCCTTTAATTGGACCATTAGATGATCTAACAAAGCTGGAATAATCGGATGATAACGATCAGCATCCTGATAATCCGGCAACTTAAGCTGCAAGGCTTGCTCAACCGTTAAACTTCCCTCTTGATTGGTTAAAATTTCTTCCCAACCCGACCCAATCACAGATACTTGTAATTGATCAATCGTCTCTTTACGTCTTGCAGCATCCGTTTCGGCAAAGTCCTGTGCAAATTTTAATAATTCTTGTAATAAATCATTGTTCAAACGATGATCCACTTTAGCTGCTTGAAGTTGATTCATTACAATCAGAGATATTTGATCTGCATTAATCGTAGTATTGTTAGTAATCTGATTAACAATATCAATCTTAATTTGAGAAATAATCTGGTTAATCTGATAATTATTGATCTGGGTAATATTTTGGATATTTTGAACAACTTTTATTTCTTTACCTGCCACATCTACATCGTGATTGTCAATCTTTTGTCCTGTTTTTTCAAGCAAGGCATACACACCCACTAGGGCTCCTTCACCAGTTACTTGTATCGGTGTGGCAATTCTTATTAGAACATCTTTAGCCCCCGAAGTGATGGCAGCATTTTGATAAGTCGTTGGTGTCACCATCGTAATATTTTGAGGGGTGACTACTTGAATTTGTACGCCATAGCCAGGTGCTTGTGGAATAATGAAAGCTGAAGAATAGACACCCGTTGCTGAATTCGATCCATCCCGAAGATAACGATTAATCGTATTTCCATCAATTCGTAATGTTTGATTGGTTGGGGTATTCACTGCCCCCAAGTATTGACGCGTCATCGTTTCTTGGTCTGACGACAAGGTAGCCCCTAAAGATAGAAGTTCTTTCGATTCTTTAGCCAAGACCCGTGGCATATCTGCACTAAAACTCGTTAGTAATGGTGTCACACTGGGGAAAAACAGCATCAAGCTCACACCTACTAACAAGACTTTTAATTGTTTTTTCATGGTAATCCCCTTCCTCTTTAATTAGTTATTTCTATTATACCTAATTATAAAGCGGTATCAATGTTCATTAAAATAAAAAGGCCGGTTCATTATCCGACCTCTTTAAAACGATTATTAATCATCAATATAAAGAACCACCTTACCTTGACGATAGGTTTCTTTAACATCAATAATGCGTTGATTACGGCTTCCTCGAAAAGCCTTGGTTAAATCCATTTCAGCTAATAAAAACCGACCATCAACTAAGACATCGACCATCTCTAAAAGATCTAACTTATCCCTAGACTCTTCTTGCAACTCTTCGAAAGTGTAACCTGTCCAGGACCAAATATCCTTACTCTGTCCAAAACGTTGACGCACTTTTTGACATAAGGGCACAAGTACGTTGGTATTCAAAAACGGTTCGCCACCTAACAGCGTTAATCCCTGACAATAAGGTGCTGACAAATCATTCAATATCTGTTCCTCTAATTCAGGCGTATAATCAATCCCATAATTAAAATTTTGCGCCGCCGCATTATAACATCCTGGGCAGGCAAACAAGCATCCCGAAACGTAGATAGAACAGCGAACGCCCTCTCCATCTACAAAGTTATAGGGTTTATAATCTGCAATTTTACCCTTTGACCAATCCTTGGCCAACCATTCCTTTGGGCGAGGATTTTTTGGTAATTGTGAATTATCCCTTGTGGTCAAAGGTCTCACCTTCTTGATTTTCAATTTTTAAACGAGCTAATCGATGCTGATCAGCATCTACTAAAGATGATCCATGCATGTTTTTTACACGAGCATTGATTTCCTTTTGACGACCTTCAATATAAGGACGTTTCATCGGATTACCTAAATAACCGCAAGTACGCTTCACTACATCACAAGTATCTGGATTTCGATTTCCACACTCTGGACACTCAAACCCTTTAGCCGTCGCCTTAAATTCACCGTCAAAGCCACACTCATAGCAATGATCAATGACGGCATTAGTTCCTAAGTAGCCTACATAATCATAAGCAAAATCCCATACCGCCTCTAAAGCTTTAGGGTTTTGCTTAATATTAGGGTACTCCGCATATTGAATAAATCCACCTGTTGAATAATGAGAATAAGGCGCTTCGAACGTTAATTTTTCAAAAGGGGTCCAGTCTTTTCGTACATCTAAATGGAAGGAGTTATTGTAGTATCCCTTATCAGTAATCCCCTCAATCGTTCCAAATTTTGCCTTATCCAACCGACAAAATCGATCCGTTAAGGATTCACTAGGCGTCCCATAAACCGAAAAATGATAGCCATATTCATCCCCCCACGCATCTGTATGTGCTTTGAGGTTCTTCATCACATCTAAGGTAAACTGACGTGCTGTTTCATCTGATTCCCAATCAGGACCAAAAAACACACTGCCCACCTCATATAAACCGATATAGCCTAATGAAATTGTGGCTCGACGATGATTAAATAACTGATCTACATCTTCCCCATCTTTAAGACGTTTCCCAAAAGCTCCAAACTCATAAAGAATTGGCGCATTTTCAGGTTTTGCTTCCTTGACCCGTTTAATTCGATACAAAAGGGCCGTTTTAGCGATGCTTAAACGTTCCTCAAGAATCTCCCAAAAAAGATCCTTATTCCCTTTTGACTCCAAGGCAATCCGCGGTAAGTTTAAAGTCACCACCCCTAAATTCATTCGACCTGCATTCACCGCTTTTCCAGTCTCTGGATCTACCCATTTTTGAGGAAAAGAACGGCATCCCATACTCGTCTTAACATCTCCAGTAATCTCTGTTAATACTTTTGCTGAAATCACATCGGGATACATCCGCTTAGTGGAACATTCAACCGCTAATTGTTTGATATCATAGTTTGGATCTTCAGATTTGAGGTTAATGCCATCCTGTAAAATAAAGACTAATTTAGGAAAGATCGCTGTACGCTTATCTTTTCCCAAGCCCGCAATGCGAATTTCAAGCATGGCTTTTTGAATTTCTCGAGCATACCATGAAGTACCTAGTCCAAAACCAAAAGTAACAAAAGGGGTTTGCCCGTTGGAAGTATACAGGGTATTCACTTCATATTCCATACTTTGACAAGCGTCGTGAATTTCCTTAGCGGTGAGTTCTTTAGCATATGCTTCTTGTTTGGCAGGGTCTTCAATCCATTTTTGAGCCTTTTTAAAGTGCTTTTGATAAGATATTTCAGCATAAGGAGCCAATACTTCATCGATTCGATCAATGGATGTTCCTCCAAACTGACTGGACGCAACATTGGCAATAACCTGACTCACTAAAGCGGCTGCGGTTTGAATGGATTTAGGGCTCTCCACTTTGGCGTTCCCAATTTCAAAGCCATTTTTAAGCATACCTTCTATATCTACTAAACAACAATTTGTCATTGGCATATAGGGTGAATAGTCTAAGTCATGAAAATGAATATCTCCCTTAAGATGTGCAAAAGCAACAGACTTAGGCATCATTTTTAACCCAACCGCTTTAGCAACACTTCCAGCCGTTAAATCCCTTTGTGTATTAAATACATTGGCATCTTTATTAGCATTTTCATTAATGACGCGCTGATCTTTATTAATTAATTGTTCCATCGCTTTTTCTAAGCTTGTTGCATTAATATAAGCTTGGTGCATTTCCTGACTCATCCCAGTAAATTGCCATCGATATCTTGTCGTTTCCATGACTTTCATTCCTTTCAAAAAGGAACAGCATACGATTTAGACCATTCCTCATCACTAAAATAAATATAAAAACACAATATTTAGTAGATACCAATCAATTCATCACTACATATAGTATCATATCAGATGCAAATGGATTTTCAAGGGATATTTTGCCTTGTTCAAATTTGAGGAGTCACAAAGCCAATGACATCCCCCTTTTCTTCGTAAAATTTATTTTTTTCACAAGCCCAATCAAAAAAGCCATGGCACTCGACCACAGCCTTTAAAAACTTTTTCTTCTGACACTCACTTCAAGAAGGAGGGTCAGATTAAGCTATATACATCATTATTCATCTATTTTGGAAGCAACTTCTCTAGGGCTTGTAAAAAGGAAATTTGATCTTCTGATCGACTTAAAAGCTGAATCAGCTGGTCGGTTATCTCTAAAGTTTCTCTACCTAGTCCCTTTCGTAACCGCCAAATTAAATCTAACGTATGGTCATCCATCAAGTACTCTTCTCGCCTTGTAGACGAGTTTTTAATATCTAAAGCAGGGAAAATACGCCGATTAGCTAACTCACGAGACAAGTGCAATTCCATATTCCCTGTTCCTTTAAATTCTTCATAGATAATCTCATCCATTCGTGAGCCAGTGTCCACCAATGCCGTAGCGAGAATCGTTAAAGATCCTCCATTCTCAATATTACGAGCTGAACCAAAAAAACGCTTAGGAAAGTAAAAGGCAGCCGGATCAAAACCACCTGTGAGTGTTCGTCCAGAAGGCTTAACTACCAAATTATATGCTCTTGCTAATCGAGTAATCGAATCTAATAAAATGACGACATCCTCACCACTCTCAACAAGCCTTTGGGCATGTGCCAACAATAGCGAGGCTACCCGGATATGATTGCTTGGTGTTTGATCAAAAGTAGAGGCAACCACTTCGCCTTCAACAAACCGCTCAAAATCAGTTACTTCTTCAGGTCTTTCATCAATAAGTAGAACGAATAAATGGGTTTTAGGATAATTATGACGAATCCCTCGAGCAATTTCCTTTAACAGAGTCGTTTTCCCTGCTTTTGGCGGAGCCACTATCATCCCCCTTTGACCAAAACCAACGGGAGAGATAAGGTCGATTAAACGGTTAGATAAGACCTCCTGGGCATAAGATAAATGTAACGGTCGATCAGGATATATAGGGGTCAACGAGGCAAAATGATCACGGTGAACCATTTTTTCCGGATTTTGACCGTTAACAGCAGATATTTGCATCAACCCACTATAACGTTCATTTTCTTTTGGCGGCCTAGCTGGACCCGAAATTCGATCGCCATTTCGTAAGGAAAAGCGACGTATTTGTGAATCCGAAATGTAAATATCCTCACTAGAAGGCGAAAAATTAATGGGCCGAATAAACGATAAGGAATTTTGATCTCTAGATAAATCTAGGATTCCTTCAACTTTAAAAAATCCTTGCTTTTCTTCTTGATGCCGCATTACTGCTAAAGCTAATTCCTTTTTGGATAAATTTGAAAAATCGGGAACACCGAGTTCCCGAGCATACGCATAAAGCTGTTTTACTTCTTGCTTTAATAAGGTTTCTAACGAAAAATCATTCATACGCATTCATTTATCCCTTGCTAATCTTCCACTTGATCATCATCAATCATTTGGATATCCGCTCCGATTGCTTGAAGTTTTTCAATAATATTAGAATAGCCGCGTAAAATATTATCAACGCCAGTAATAACTGTCTCACCCTGAGCCATCAATCCCGCTATAAATAAACAGGCTCCCGCACGTAAATCACTGGCCTTTACCTGAGCCCCTGTTAATTGAGTAGGGCCTTCAATACGAATAATATCACCATCGACCTTGATATTGGCTCCCATTCGATTCAGTTCCGGAATATGTTTGATACGTTGTGGATAAATCGTGTCTGTAATTGTTCCCTTCCCAATTGCCTTCGTTAATACAGGGGTTAAAGGTTGTTGTAAGTCTGTCGCGAAACCAGGATAAGGTTGAGTTTTCAGAGAAACCATCTTTAAATCATCAGAATGATGCACCAAAATCGAATCTTCACTGATCTCCATGCGAGCACCCATCTCGTCCAACTTAGCAATAAAACTTTCAATATGTTCAAAGATAACATTGTTAATTCGAATTTCTTGACCAATCGCAACTGCCATTGCAAGGTAGGTACCAGCTTCAATCCGATCTGGGATAATCGTATGTGAAGTGCCTGTCAGATGATCCACACCTTCAATTCGAATAACCGAGGTCCCAGCTCCTCGAATCTTGGCCCCCATCTTATTTAACAAAGTCACTAGATCGATAATTTCAGGTTCTTTGGCTGCATTTTCAATCACCGTTTTTCCCTTGGCCTTCACAGCCGCTAAAATAGTGTTAATCGTAGCCCCCACCGAAACCACATCCATATAGATTCGCGTTCCTTGTAAACCTTCTGAACCCGTTGTCAAGGTAATCACACCATATTCATCTTCTACCTGAGCACCTAACGAGCGAAAAGCCTTGATATGCTGATCAATTGGTCTTGGCCCTAAAAAACATCCTCCAGGAAGTCCAATTACCCCTTCTCCAAATTTTGAAAGAGTCGCTCCCATAAAATAATAGGACGCCCGTAAACTTTGAATTTTTCCAGTCGGCATAGGAATTGACTGCATTTGTGTTGGATCAATTTTTAACACATTATTTTCAAAGGAAGTCTTAACCTTAAAATCATTTAGTATATCGATCAGTGAATGCACATCTTGAATATCCGGCACCCCTTCGAGAACAACTTCTGAGTCCGCTAGTATTGCTGCTGGCATTAAAGCCACAATTGAATTTTTGGCACCATTCACATTGATTTCACCAGTTAAAGGACGGCCACCACGTATTACTAATTTTTTCAAACTATTCACTCCTAAAAAATTATCGCAGATATTCTGCTTATTTATTAAACCCAAGCTGATATTCTTGTCGAATTGCTTTTTCAATCAATTTAAGACCTTGCCATTGCTTCATATCCTTTAAACCAGCTTTATTAGCTAGGCTAATTACATCATGATGAATCTCAGAACTGTTTTTACCAATACGGTGAAGCAACCATGCATCATCGACATGGATAAGCTCATGGGCCACAATATTCCGTGTATATTTTTCGATTTGTCGCATTGCTTTGGCTAAATCAACAATATGCCGATCTTGACTATTAGCTTCAATAATCTTCATTAAATGACTAGAAGATAGGTAATGGTCATAATTAAAATATTCACCATAGTATTTATTAAAGGTAGCTTGAATTAAATTGGGATGCGACTCAATCTGATCTTGATTCCACCGAATTCCACGATAGATCGAACGCCCTTCCACAGTCTCTTTAAAAACTTCAATTAGGTATCGATCCAAATCAGCTAGAATATGTTCTTGGACTAATAAGCGAAATATATCCACCAATAAAGGGGTCAATTGCCTTAAATAATCATCATAAGCCTCAGATCTTAATTTCAATTCCATGGCTTGCACACACCGATAAACGCGTTGTTCTAAAAGGCTGGGTGCCACTAAGAATGAAAAACCTAAGTCCGCAGCCCTCTTTTTGACACGGTCCAAATCCCCTTTCAAATAGGATTCCCGTAAATGTAGAAGATCCAACAAACGATCAGTAACCTCTATTTTTTCCTTAATGATCCATTCTTCAAAAGCTGGGAAGTACCGATGATTGAGTAAAAAGCTACCTATTGCTTGTACTGATTGATCCATAATCTGACCCCCTACTCAAAAGCTACTTATAGGCGTATTTTATCATAATACCGATCGACATTCGACCCTTGAATCTACAAAAAAAGAGGAGGCTGTGAGCTTATGCTACAGCCTCTATACATAATCCTTGAAAGAATATTCTATTCTTCCTCGTCATCTTCATCTTCGAAGTCGTCTTCGTCTTCATCCTCAAAACTTTCCTTTTCATCCAAGTCAATCTCATCTTCACCTAACTCAGATAAATCGCTCGCATATTCGTTTAATTCTTCATCTTCATCATCTTCCTCGACATCGGCGACTAAGACTTCCATTGCATCATCTTCATCATCTTCCTCTTCGAGGTCCTTATCTTCTTCGTCATCATAGTCATAAGCATTATCGCCGTCTTCTGGATCATCATCATTATAGTCAATCGCATTATCTTCATTATCCGCAAACGCGTTATGTTTCCGTTTTTTACGACGTTTCCGTTGTGAGTTCTCTTCTTCTTCAGAAGAGGTAATAATTTCTTCATCAATCTCATCGACCGCATACCAAGCTCTCAGACCCCAGCGGTTATCTCCTAATGAGATAAAGCGTCCGTCGATATTTAAGTCTGTATAAAAACGTGTCATTTTTGCCTCTATGAGCTCATCCGACAAATCTAAATAATCTTGAATCTGCAAAAGAAGCTCTGTAAAATTAATGATTTCTCCACTTTCTTCTAAGATGGCATGTGCAACTTCAATTAAGGACAGCTCAGATTTAACTTGACCTTCAAATTCTTTTAATTCCATCATTATCCCCCTTATATACTTCATTATCTTAACTTTTTAATCGTTGAATTTCAATTGAAAATGATAAGAGCCAAAAGCTTCTTCCGCTTGACTTAAATCATATTCCAATTCTATCTGAAACCGATCTTGCTCCTGAACAATCATCAGTTGTTTTGTTTGAATTTTAAAAGTAATCGGCCCCATCTGCGTTTGATAGTTAACCTGTGTGGGATAGGTCTCGCAAAAAGTAAAAATCCCTTGATTTTTCCGGATCTCTAATAGCCAGTCATTTGAATCATTTTTTAACCATTTAAGAATGACTTGTTCATCGGATACATCTTGATAACACAATCGACTAAATGACTTTAAATGGATAATTTCCGCCTGAGCGATCTGATTCAAAGTGTCTTGGATTTGACCCTCTTGATCTTTTATTGATTGTTGGACGTGAATCGTTTTTTGACTGACCTCCATAGACCCTCCTCACTTATTTCAAAGAAAATACACCAGGACGGACTCGAACCATCATTTTTCGCTTAGGAGGCGAGAGCTCTATCCCGTTGAGCTACTGGTGCATCATGAGACAATTTTACTTGACTTCATCCCATTATAACGCATTTTTTGGTATAATCAAAGTGCTAAAAAAGAACAAAAGGAGTCGAACTATGCCTCAAATTGACTATCAAGACTTTATTAATCAACATCAAATTCTTGTTTTCGATGAGAAAAACAACCCGGATAAGGATCAGCGGGATGTGGCCTTAGCCTATCAAGATACTTTTTTAAGGTACCTGCAAGTGATCAATGATCAAAGAAAAGAAGGTCAAAAGCCCTATAGCATTTTGCATTTTTACCCTCTTAATGTGGTTACCGTATACCTAGGTGCTAAAGACAAAACCCTCGCCCAATTCAGCAAAGGAGTAGAGTTTCTTAAAGAAAAAGGATATGTCGTCTCCCTCCGATCTCATGGTGGTCTGGGAGTTGTCGAAGATACCGGAATTTTAAACTTCGCACTGGCGACAGATAATCGTTCTGTTAAGCTCGCCATCGAAGAAGCTTATCAATTAATTATCGACTTAGTACAAGCTAGCTTAGATAATTCATTAAAAGTTGAAGCCTATGAAATCGTCGACTCCTATTGCCCGGGAAGTTATGATATTGTAATCCAGAATAAAAAAGTAGGTGGCATTGCCCAACGACGTTTTAAAGATGGCGTCACGACTGCGGCTTATATTGGCGTGCAAGGCGACCAAATTCAACGCGGTGAGCTAATGAGAGATTTCTATAAAATTAGTCATGCTGATGATCGCTTTCCACAAGTTAATCCCCAATCAATGACCACCCTAAGTGACTTGATCGGCCAAGAAATGACGGTCGCCGATTATCAAAATCGACTCTTACAAGTATTTAACGCCTATAATAAGGTTCAGTTCGGCAACTATGGAGACGAACAACTTCACAAGCTTTACTTACCTTTATTCGATAAAGCCTTCCAACGTAGCCAACAAATTCAAGCTTAACCAATTTTGTTTACCTTTAAGGAGTGAGCGGATGTCCCCATTTGATCAAGCAATTCAAACACAAAAATTACCGCGTGAGAAAGTTTTTCGTGATCCAGTTCATGACTATGTCCATATTCGTGACAAAATTATCCTTCAACTCATTGATACCCAAGAATTCCAACGCTTACGTCGTATCAAACAACTAGGTACCTCTTCTTATACTTTTCATGGAGCTGAACATTCTCGCTTCAACCATTCCTTGGGAGTCTATGAGGTCACCCGTCGAATAATCAGTCAATTTGACCGAAACTATCAATCAAAAGCAAATAATGATGGCTTATGGCAAAGTCAAGAAAGAATGGTCGCTATTTGTGCAGCCTTGTTACACGATATCGGACACGGTCCCTTCTCTCATACTTTTGAAGGAATTTTTGGAACCAACCATGAAGAACTCACCCAGGCTATCATCACCTCGCCCGAAACTCAAATTAATCAAATCCTTAGTCAACTCGGTACCGACTTTCCTCATAAGGTTGCCTCTGTTATTAATAAGACTTACCCCAACCAACAGGTCGTCCAACTGATTTCCAGTCAACTCGATGCAGATCGAATGGATTATTTACTAAGGGATGCTTTTTATACGGGAGTTTCGTACGGAGCTTTTGACCTAACCCGAATTTCACGCGTCATCCGGCCTTACCAAGATCAAATCGCTTTTGATTTCTCAGGAATGCATGCCGTTGAAGACTTCTTTATCAGCCGTTACCAGATGTACATGCAAGTCTATTTTCATCCTGTCTCACGGGGTATGGAGCAAGTCTTAAAGGCTCTCTTTGCAAGAGCCAAGGATATCTACTTCAATCTTCCCGGCACAAACAAACTCGAATCCGCCATTGAACTACTCGAGCCCTTTCTAACCGGCAATTGGCAAGTTAGAGACTATCTTCAATTGGACGACCATGTTGTAAGTGCCTATTTTCACCTGTGGGCCCGAGAAAAAGACCCCATTTTATCTGACCTAGCCCAAAGATTTTTAAACCGGCAGCCCTTTAAATCAATTATTACCAGTCAAGCCGAACGTGAACAATTAAAAACAGCAGTTTATACAGAGCTCATGCATTTTGACTTTGATCCAGACTATTACCTCTTCGAAGA
Source organism: Facklamia hominis CCUG 36813 (assembly GCF_000301035.1). Classification (GTDB taxonomy): domain Bacteria; phylum Bacillota; class Bacilli; order Lactobacillales; family Aerococcaceae; genus Facklamia; species Facklamia hominis. The sequence goes on from NZ_JH932292.1 coordinate 1,077,637, forward strand.
CTCTTGCTTTGATCTCCCCTATGACTACTATCGACCTGGTCACGAAAGCCGAAAAAATCAGATTGAATTAATCACAAAAACCAAGCAAGTCATCGAACTATCAGAAGTTTCCAGCTTAGTTCGTTCGTTAGCAAGTCAGGTTCGTGGTGACCATCGGATCTTTTTCCCCAAGGAATTACTCAGCCAAATTCAAAAAATTGCTCCTGAAGAACGCAATGCCAATCAACAGATGATTCTGCTAGCCTATCTGAACGAACACGAAGATGTTACCTATCACATTCAAGAACGCTTATTCTAGGAGATAAATTATGAAAAAAGAAAAATCATGCGGTGCCATTTGTTATCAACTTAAAAATCAGCAAATCTATTTTTTATTGATCCAGCATAAAAACGGTGGGCACTGGGCTTTCCCAAAAGGCCATGTAGAAAACAATGAGACCGAGGAAGAAACTGCCTTGAGAGAAATCTTTGAAGAAACCCAACTAGAAGTTGAACTCAACACGCAATTTCGAAAAACCTGTCAATACTCTCCTAAAGAGGGAGTAAGCAAAGAAGTGGTATATTTTATCGCTCAAGCACATGACCCAAACGTACAAACACAACAAAGTGAGGTATTAGCTTATGACTGGCTCAATTATGAATCTGCCTTCAACCGCTTAACTTACGCTAACGACCAAACAATTCTAAGTGCGGCAAATCACTTTCTTTTAAAGGCATAAAACTGACTACAAAAAGAACCCCCTCCACAAAACTTATGAGAGGGGGTTCTTTATATCTCTATTCTTCGTGGCGATAGTAGGAATAAGAATAATAGCCACCTTTTTCCTTACGGTCAACATCATTAAGGACATAGCCCAATACATTAGCATCGACATTTTTCAACGCCTCAGTTGCCGCTTTGACTTCTTCCTTTCGAACATAACCTGAACGGACCACTAAGATAGCACCATCGACTTTACCGGCCATTATCTGAGCATCCGTGACCGAATTAACAGGTGGAACATCATATATCACCAAATCAAATTGTTTGGATAGCATCTTCATCACCATATTCATTCGAGCTGATGATAGAAGTTCAGCTGGATTTGGTGGAATCGGTCCTGAAGGTAAGAGATAAACACCAGTCTCCTGATCACACCGAATTTCCAAGCCAGCTTCAGGATCTTGAGCGACCAAAAGGGAAGTTAGACCCTTTTCATTCGAGATCCTAAATGTCCGATGGAGCGTTGGCTTACGAAAATCCGCATCCACTAAGAGAACAGACTTTTCCGTTGACGCTTGAATTACCGCTAAATTTGAAGATATCAACGTTTTACCTTCAGCTGGAATAGCCGAAGTGACCATAAGAGACTTAAGGTTCTGATCAACTTGCGAAAAATCTATATTTGTCCGCAAGGTTCTAAATTGTTCAGCATAAAGCGACATCGGATCTGCTTGTACTACTAAAGGGGCCCCTAAAGGTTGTTCTTTTAAAAATTTTTCCGCCTTTGCTGTTCGTTTCTTTAATAAATTACCAAACATAATTAGCCCCTCCTTCTATTTGCTTTCTTTTGGCCATGTTTTCGGGCTTTTTTACGGTCTTCCTTACTAATACTATAAACTTCTCCTAACTTGATCATGCCTAACCCATTGAGGAAATCCTCATTTTTAACAGTCGTATCCGATAATTCTTGGACAATAACCACTAAAAGGGAAAGGGCACCACCAAGCACCATTCCAATTAAAGCAGATAAAATCGTGCGAGGAGAAACGGCCACCGGATTATAGTTAGCAGACGATAGTAAATATATATTTGAAATTTTATCTCCGTATATTCCTTTCAAGGTCTCTTGAAAAGAAGTCACCACATTATCAACCACTTCTTGAGCTAGCTTTGGATCGGGCAAAGTAGCAGACACCTCAAAAGCTTGAGAATTTTGTGATTGCTCAACATCAATAGAATCAGATAATTGTTCAGCCGTCACTTGTCCACCCATTTTTTGACTAACCTCTGTTAACAGAGATTCCGATTGAATGATATCCTTGTAAGTATTAATCAAATTAATTGAAGTCTGTAAATCATTATATTGAATGGTCTGACTAGAATTAGACTCCTGATTGACAATCAATTCTGCCTTTGACTTATATTGAGGGGTTATAAATACTTTTGTCACTACTACAGAGACGATAATCCCCAATAAAGTCATAAAAAAGATGGTCTTAAAATGTTTTAAAAACAATTTCCATAAGTCTAATAACGAAATTTCCTCTTCCATAATTCCTCCATAAATAATAATTAAAAATAATAAAAAGCACTCTAGCCCTATTATCCACGAACTCGGGCTAAAGTGCAATGCTTAAAATTAATTTCCTTAAAACCATTTTGTAAATCGTTTTAAAAAATTTTTACCTTTCTTTATATGAACGGAATCCCTTTGAACCACATCTCCATTTAAAATAGCCTTAGCATTTTGCTGGAATTGTACGACTTTCTCTCGACCAAAGTCTTTCTCTAACTGAGCGAAGGCCTTTTGATAATGAAAAGAACGCCAGTCTAAATGATGAGCGTCAGATGCTAAGACATGCACCAGCCCTTGATCGATCATATCATAGGCATATTGATACAATTCCTTACCGTATACTCCTGCAATACAAGAAGTCGTCACTTGGCTCAAACACCCTTGATTGATTAAATCAGCTAATAAAGAAAAATCAGCTTGAAAAGCAAGATTACGCTCAGGATGTGCAATCACCGGAGTCAGACCCATATCCAAAAGGTTTTCAAGAATGGCAATCTCTTCTTGACTCGCTTGCTGCGTTGGAAATTCACACAAATAGTAATTCCCCTGATCATCTAAAGATAATAAATGCTCCGCATAGAGGTCATCAAGCAAGTGTGAGGTAATCCGAATCTCTTGACTGGCATGCAAGGTCAGAGGAATTCCTTCTTGATCATAGATGGATTGCAAAGCTTGTGTCGCTGCTTTGACATTCTTGGCATAATTATTATAACGGCCGTTTCGATGGTGGGGGGTTAAAATCTGATGACTCACCCCTTGTTTAACCGCCTCTTTAGCAAGTCCAATTGAATCTTCCAATGTCTGTGCCCCATCGTCAACTCCTGGCAGTAAATGACTATGAATATCAACTATCAAGAAAATGCTCCTTTCCTACAAGCTAATCTTTCGAAGACGACGCTTCTTCCTCATTAGCTTCTTTATCATCATAAGCCAATACATGGGCTGAACTTTTTTCTTCAGTTTGATAGATATAGTCTTTATCCTGGTCTAGATCTGAGATATTACCTTCAAGGCGATGATCTTCTACTTGATCATCTTGACGATCAGGCTCCTGGGAATCATCCATAACTTCGTCAAGCTCGTCATCATGAGCTTGAATGTCTTGGCTCTGAGATTCTTCCTCTGCCTTTTTGTCTTCTTTTCTGTTCCAGAATTTCAAAACATTCCAATCAAAGGCTTTCGATTCTCCAGCATGCTCTACATTTTTTAATGAAGAATCATCGAAATCTGTAGCTACTTCTTCATTCGTCGTACCACTGTTCAAGTCTTCTTCTAAATCATCAGTATAAGTTACTTGACCAGGAACTGGCGATTGATAACCCCCAGCTTCAACCTCACTGATATTTGATGTCTTTGGCGATTGGTCTTGATTTTTATAGTAATAATAAGCCAGATATCCTAATAGTGCCAAGCCAGCTAAAATCAAAATCACCATGAAAACTCGTGTCCAATCAATCACGATCCATTGATTAAACAAAGCGACCAATAAAATGGCTAAAGCAGAAAGTCCTATATGAACCCCAAAGCGACGACGATATTCCCACTCTTCGATACCATAAATTAGGAATAATAAGCCTAATACAACCCCAAGAACAACGACGGATAAAAAAGTATAAATTTTAGGGATGCCCCAATTCACAATCAATCCATAAACTAGTAATACAGACAGTAACCCACACTGGATAAGATTAGCGACTCGCTTCATCATGACCATTCCTCCCATTAAAATACATTGATTGATCCAATTATAACATAGATAAAAAGTTGGATATACTCATCCCGATCGATTATCCTTAAAGGATTAGCTAAAAATCAGCTGGATACTTAACCCAGCTGATTTTATACATTCTTATATCAAAACGAGCGTTCGAGCGATTAACTCTAATTTTATTCTTTTTCAGATTCAGGAGCAATATTTAAAGGTAAGTCATCTTTTTCTGACCAAGCGGGGACGTCTGAGCCTTTAGACACTTCGCTCAATTTATCCGTCACCTCTTGACTATGATATAGCTCCACAATATGTGAATAAAGTGGATTTTCTTTTTGGTCTGCACGAGCAACGATTACATTCTTATAATCAATCGGTAAACTTGAGATATCTTCGGCATCATTATAAATTGCTTGATCGTCAGACAATCCTGCATCCGTCGCAAAATTATTATTAATGGCTGCTGCTGCCACATCTGGCAAGGCATTAGCTAATTGGGAAGCATCTAATTCTTGAAACTTGATATTTTTATCGTTTTTTATGATATCCGCAACCGTCGGTAAAACACCCTTGGATTCATCAACTTCAATTACTCCCGCTTGTTGCAAAGCTAGCAAAGCGCGACCACCATTAGTCACGTCGCTAGGAATAGCGACTGTATCCCCTTCTTTAAGCTCATCTAAGGACTTTATTTTTTCAGAATACAACTTTAAAGGTGCCACATAAGAGAAGCCGATCGCCTGTAAATCTTCTTTATTTGATTCGTTCCAGTCATTTAGATAAGCCACATGTTGAAAAGCATTGAGATCAATTGATCCATCTGCTAAGGAAATATTAGGTTGAACATAATCATTAAAGAGAACAATCTCCAGATCAATCCCCTCTGATTTTGCTTTATCTTGGACAACCTTCCAAACATCCTCTTCATATTCCGAAGCAACTCCCACCTTCACACTTTCACCCTCAAAAGACTTATCTTGAGCGTGAATTGTCCCCGTCAATAATGAAGCAATTAAAGATACAGATGCAATGGTTTTAAACAATTTTTTCATAATCAATTTCTCCTTTATAATTTAATCTATCTTTGTAGTTTCTATACAACAGAATATCTGTTATCGAAATCTTTTGGACAGTTCACTAAAGCTTATCCCTTGTTTAGTCGCGATGATCGCATAAACGGATCAATCCATTGAAGATCACTTGACTAATAAACACGATCACTAAGATTAAGACAGTTGCCACTAAAATAACATCCATCCTTGAACGCTGGTAACCTCTAGCAATCGCGACAGTGCCTAATCCCCCGCCACCAACAGCCCCAGCCATCGCTGTCAGTCCTATCACACTAATAATCGTAGATGCTGAGACCCTCAACAGACTTGGAAGCCCTTCTCTCAAATATACTCGAGTAATAATATCCCAAGGGGTTGATCCCATCGCTAAAGCAGCTTCAATCACACCGGGATCTACTTCCAGCAAGGCAATTTCAACTTGTCTAGCAAAAAAAGGAATCGTACCTGCGATAATTGGAACAGCTGCGGCAGACGGACCGATTGATGTACCAACAATCCAACGAGTAACTCCTACCAGTAAAGCCAATAGAATGATAAAGGGAATCGACCGGAAAATATTGATAAACGAGTCCAAGATCTTATAAATCGTACGATTAGGTAAAATCCCCTTAGGCCCCGTAACAGTAATTATAACCCCAATAATTAAACCTAGTAACCCTGCAAAAATAATCGTTAAGCCAAGCATATAGACCGTCTCAATAAAGCCCTTCACAAACTCATCTAGTAAAGGCCAAGCATAAGGTAAGTGCTCTGCCATCCAATTAGAAAAATTTGGAAATTGCTCTTGAACGGAATCAAACAGTTCGATTCTTAAATTATCCATGATATTCCTCCTTATTCGATTGAATTAACTCAACTTGAACCTGTCTTTCCTTGAGATAGGCTAAGGCTTTTTCGAGTTGTTGGTCTGAGGCATCAAAGGTCACCAATAGATTCCCAACGGAGACTCCTTGAAGTACTTCAACGTTCCCATATAAAATATTGACATCTAAGCCATATTCTTTGGCTAAATGGGTAATAATCGGTTGATTCGTTCCCGATCCAACATAAGATAAGCGTGCAATCGTTGGTAAATTCTGTGAACTTGCTTGAATTTTATCTAAAACAACCTTTACCTCACGGTCAAAATGGGTAGCCGTATCTATAAATTCCTTGGTCAATGCTTTGCGTGGATTGGTAAAGATATCAACGATCGATCCCTGCTCTAAAATTTTTCCATTTTCCATCACCGCCACTCGGTGGCATAAATCTTTTACAACTGCCATCTCGTGCGTAATAATCACAATTGTCAAATTTAATTTTTGATTTAACTGCCGTAATAAGTCTAAAATCGATTGAGTCGTTTTAGGATCCAAGGCAGACGTTGCTTCATCACATAATAAAATATCTGGATCATTAGCCAAAGCTCTTGCGATCGCTACCCGTTGTTTTTGTCCGCCTGACAATTGGTTAGGATAAGCGGCCGCTTTATCCGCTAAGCCTACTAAGGTTAATAAGTCCTGTACCTTTTCTTGCTTTTGACTTTGAGTCAATTTAGATCCTTTCAAAGGAAAAGCAACATTATCTGCAATCGTTCTTGATTCCATTAAATTAAAATGTTGAAAAATCATACCTATTTTCTTACGTGCCTGACGTAACTTACCAGCAGATAAAGCTAGCATATCTTGTCCTTTGACCAACACCTGTCCCTGACTAGGTCTTTGCAATAGGTTAATCGTTCGAACCAGAGTAGACTTACCAGCTCCCGAGTAACCCACGATACCATAAATTTCTCCTGCCTCAACTTTCAAATTCACATCACTCACTGCGGTTATTTCCCGATCATCCACTTGAAAATGAACCGTTAAATCCTTTAATTCGATCATTCTCATAACTCCCTTCTCCATAAAAAAATCTCGTCCTCAACAAAGGACGAGAAGAATTCGTGTTACCACCTTATTTTGTAGATCCATCACTGAAGCTACCTCAGCCAGTACGCAAGACTTACCGTCTTGTTATACTGCTGCCTATCTAACGGGTGCCGCCGTCTAGTCTTATTGCTATGCATTCAGACTAGCCACTCAGTGGCCATTTTCAATTGGGTTAGACTACTTACTTCCACCAACCGTAAGCTCTCTATCAATCCACGAACAATTTACTTTCCACTTCAACGTGTTTCTTAAACTATTGACCTTATTCTACCAACTATTTATCAAATGTCAATGCTTTTTTAATGAATTAAGAAATATTCTCACTTTACTCGGTCTTCTTAAATGCTGTCATCCGCTGAACAGCTTGTTGCAACAAGTCCATGCTAGCAGCATAAGATAAGCGACAATAACCTTTACCAGCTTGACCAAAGCAACTACCTGGAATCAAGCCCACACCAGCTTGGTGAGCAAGGTCTAAACAAAACTGATAATCATCGCCTTGATAGCTTGCTGGCACTTTAATAAAGAGGTAGAAGGCTCCTCTAGGAGAAGACACTTCATATCCCGCCTCAGTCAAAGCAGCAACTAAATAATCCCGACGCGTTTGATAAGATTGGCGCATCGAGGCAATCACTTGATCTCCTTGAGTATAAGCTGCCAAAGCCGCGTACTGAGATTGTGTCGAAGCTGCTGTTACACACGCTTGATGCACTTTAAAGACTTCCTGTATTAAGTCTTGAGGGCCACACACGAAGCCCATGCGCCACCCGGTCATAGCGTGAGATTTAGAAGCCCCATTTACTAGTAGAGTCTGATTTGGAATGAACTGAGCCAAAGAGACAGGGTCTTGGTCAAAATTCAAAAAGGAATAAATCTCATCCGCAATGACAAATAGTTGATGCGTCTTAATAACTTGTGCCAAGGCTTGCACTTCCTGAGCACTGTATGCTTGACCCGTCGGGTTAACAGGGTGATTAAAAATTAACAACCGTGCTTTAGGATGCGCTTTAACCGCTGATTCCAGAAGATCTGGCGTTAATTTCATAGACTGTTTCGATAAATCAATCGGAATTAACTCTCCCCCAACAACACTAATTTGAGTTTTATAGGCCCCATAATATGGAGAAGGAACCAACACCTGATCTCCTGGATTTAAACACGCCATTAAGCAAGCAAATATCCCCTCGGTCGCCCCATTTGTAACGATAATTTCTTGATCAATTGAATAATCCAAGCCAAAATGGCGTTTTAAAAAGGCTTGAATAGCCTTTCTTAAAGCAATAAGACCTCTTGAATGGCTATAACCATTATCTGTTGCTTGAATCGCCTGGATGGCTGCTTCTTTTATAAAATCTGGTGTATCAAAATCAGGCTCCCCAATCGTCAACCGGATCAAATCAGGAATATTTGAAATTTGATCATCAAAAGCGCGTATTGGACTTTGGCTTGCCTTGGCTAAATTTTTATTCAATTGAAATTCTCCCATTCGAAGAAACCACCTTTCTTAACGGTTCTATTTTAGCACATTATTCATCGGTGTTTAATCAACAAGGATTAATCCCCATACTCTGTTTCATCTTCTAGCCATACATCAAACCCTTGACTTTGAACAACTCGCATCAATTGGGCACGTTTCTTTTTTCCCTGTGCCAATTTGCTAATGACTTGATTAGTAAAGGTGTCCGATCGTTGATTCTTGTTTCGGGTATCATAGTAATGGCTCATAGCCTCATCGTAGGCTTGAAAAGTCTGGTCATAATTGGCCAAATAAGGATAACTATTTTCACCCAACTTCATATTAACCGGAATACGCGGTTTTTTCTCAGGTTGATCATCCGGATACCCCATACCCAAGCCTAGAATCGGAAAAGTTAACTCAGGTAACTTCAGCAATTGAATAACCCTAGTCGGATCATTCAAAATAGAGCCAAAAAAGACCGCTCCTAAACCGGAGGCCTCCGCTGCCAAAGTTAGGCTTTGTGCTTGTAAGTAGGCATCTGCTAGGCCTTGAAAAAAGTTATCCATTGATCGAAATTTGGATCCCTGATAACCCTTGGCTTTGGCAATTTGACTATTTCTATAAAGGTCTACAATAAAAATAAATAATTCTGGTGTCTTTGCCAGATAAGGCTGACAGGCTACTTGAGCCAACTCTGCCTTTAACTTAGGATCTGTTACCCTAATCCATGACGCCATTTGCATGCCCGTTGAAGTAGCTGTACGGTTCATGGCTTCAAGCATAGTCGTTAAATCTTCCATTGGAATAGCTTGATCCTTAAAAAAACGAATACTACGATGATTTAATAAGGTGTGAATCGTTGAGTTCATCCTTATTCCCCCTCTTTGCTTTTAGTCCTCATTAGTCTAGAATAGCATTAAACAGGTCCTAAAATCCAATTAGAAAGAGGTCTATTTATGAAAGATCAAAAAATAGCCATTATTGGTGGTGGCATCGTCGGTTCCACCGCTGCCTACTACCTTAGCCGTAAAAACTATGACGTAACCCTGTACGATCATGGAGTCGGTCAAGCGACTCGTGCTTCGGCCGGCATTATTTGCCCCTGGTTTTCAAAAAGACGCAATAAAGCTTGGTACTTTCTTGTATCAAAAGGAGCCGAATTTTACCGCCAGTTTATGGAAGATCTTTCCCAAGACGGTTATAAAACCGATGGTATTTTCCAAGAAGATACTGCCCTTCTTCCACGAAAAAAAGATAAAGACCTTCAATTCGACCTAGATCAAGCCGCTAAGAAACGTCCAGAATCTCCATCTATCGGATTTGTTAAATCACTAACTAGCCAAAAAATCAAAAAAGCATTTCCTCTCTATGAATCTAATCTACCCGCTAGCTGGATTCAAGGGGGCGCTCGCATTGATGGTCTAGCCCTCATTCAAACCCTCCAGCAAGCAGTCAAAGATCGTGGCAAACAAGTGATTCACGATAAAGCCAGCTTTCAAAGATCTCCTCAAGGAAAATACTTAATTAAAAGCCATGACTTTACAGAGTCCTATGATCAAATACTCCTAGCTGTCGGACCATGGTTACCAGAACTCTTAAAACCCTTTGGTCTAGCCTGTGACATTCGTCCACAAAAGGGGCAGCTTTTAAGCTTTTATGATAGCGACTGGACGAATAAACATTGGCCTGTCATTATGCCGCCAGGTGAAGTAGACATTATCCCTTTTAATAATGGAGAAATCGTCATCGGTGCTTCTCACGAGGACAATCAGGGATTTGATTTAAAACCGGATGCAAAAGTTCTTAACGAGCTGCTTCAACATGCTTATAACTATGTCCCAACACTCAAGAATCGATCGATTCATTCAACAAGAGTTGGTACCCGGGCCTATACTTCGACATATGATATATTAGTTGGTGCAGTTCCTCAATTAAATAACGTTTGGGCCATCTCCGGCTTAGGTTCCTCCGGACTAACTTCCGGACCCTACTTAGCTTACCAATGGGTTCAATTGCTTGACCAAGGGAGCTGGGAAATTGATGCGTCGCTATACCCAATTGAGCAATATATCTATCCTCAATCAATGAGCAAATAACTTGAAGCTTTAGACAAAATAGCCTATATTTAAGCTATCTAAAATAGGAGGTATTTGTATGTGGAAGGAATTTAAAGCGTTTATCGCTAATGATAATATTATTACTATGGCAACTGGGATCATTATGGGATCAGCTTTTACCAAAATCGTGAGCTCCTTAGTCGATAATATTTTCATGCCTTTGATCGTAGCCATCACAGGACAAGCAGATGTGACAGGACTTGCTTTTAATATTGGAAATACGACATTACAATATGGTCAGTTTTTACAAGCCATTATTGACTTCATCTTAATTGCTCTTTTCCTTTATTTAACGCTTAAAGCTCTGGAAAGAGTTCAACATAAGAAGATTGTTTCACCGGATCCTGAACCTGAAGGCCCTAGCGAAACAGAATTGCTACAAGAAATCTTAGGCGAATTGAAAAAAAGATAACAAAATAAACGGGTAAGTAGGTGTTGAAACAACTCTACTTACCCGTTTGTTATTTATAGATGAAGTACTCTGTATTTTAATAGGCCGAATGTTCTGCACCAAAAAAATACTGAACATCGACGACAATTGAATACATGTTTGATCTAAACCAGATAGCACCTCATCAATGATAGCCAGCCATCTAATAAGGTTCATAAAACAAACATCGGTTTCTGTCATAGGAGTTTCCACTATACAAAAACCGATGTTTTTAATTAATTAAAATTTTGGCGGATTTTATAATCAACTTAGCCACCATAAAAAATAAAAAAGCCATGTAAATTCATGTTATATTTTAGCTACCACACAAAAAATATAAGGAGAATGAATTTACATGACGCAAACACACTCTACCACATCTGATCGGAAATCAAAACACTTATCGTTCAAAGAACGGAGCCAAATTGAGCTTTTGAAAGAACAAGACCATTCTAATCGAGCCATTGCTCGCATACTCGGACGGTCGCCACAGACAATCCATAACGAAATTAAACGCGGTACCATTAAACAAATCCGACAACAAAAGCAAAACGGCAAGGTTTATAAATGGTACTATTCTAAGTATGTCGCTGAAGTCGGCCAAGAAAATTATGAGCATCAGCGTCAAAATTGTGGGCGCAAACCTCTCTGGTCCTACTCAAGTGACTTTATCGATTGGGCCGATCAGCGGATGTTAGAAGATAAATGGTCGCCTGATGTCGTCGTCCACCGAGCCAAAGAAGTCCTTGATATCGACCCTCGACTCATTCCTTGTACCACCACCCTCTATTATTGGATTGATTGTCAGATTATGAAGACGCGAAATATTGATTTATTTGAAAAACTTCGTCGTAATACCAAAGCGAGAGTACCGAAGACCCGCCCCCATAAGAAAGTCTTGGGAACTTCCATCGACGAGCGCCCTGAGGAAATCAATAAGCGGAATACTTTTGGCCACTGGGAAATTGATACGGTCATTGGCAAGAAAGGTAAAGATGAACCCGTCTTGTTAACCTTAGCTGAACGATTCAGTCGATTTGAAGTCATTCTAAAGATAAAGAATAAGACTGCACAAGCGGTGGAGGTCGCCCTAAGAAAGTTACAAGGACTCGCAGGCGATCATTTATCGTTACTCTTCAAGAGTATGACAGCTGATAATGGCTTAGAGTTTGCGACGTTAAGTCAAGCGGTGGCTGAACAAATAGCGGTCTACTTTGCCCATCCTTATGCTTCTTGGGAAAGAGGGACCAGTGAAAATCAACATGGATTCATTCGACGCTTCTTACCCAAAGAAACATCAATGAAAGATATAACAGAAGAGGATTGTCTCCGAATCCAACAATGGATGAACAACTATCCGCGCAAAATTTTAGACTATGAGACCCCTTATGAAGTCTTTGTACGCTGTTTACATAAAGAAAGACGATCTCTAGCACTCGTTCCGGCTTGACAACGAGCCTCCCTCTGCATGGTTTTCGTGTTAGGGGGTTGACTCAAAACCTGTGAGCCAAACTACCATGCCTCAGCTCATTGTCAAGCCGTCACTAAAAGAGTGGAATAGCTTTAGATAGAACGTTAACCAGGTGGCTAACTTATACTTGAAATTTACGTAATTAAAATTTTCTATATCTAGTCAATATTATCCACTAACCCGCTGACGACGTTTGCGCTCATATTGGCTTCGAAGTTGACCACAAGCAGCTTCGATCTCTGTCCCAAATTCTTTACGAACCACACAGTTAATATTGTTTTGCATCAAGATATCAAAAAATTGGGTGATTGCTTCCGGTTTAGATCGACGGTAGGGATTTTCAGGAACAGGATTATAAGGGATCAAGTTAACATAGGCTAGCTTTCGCATCGGTTGCAAAAGATCAGCCAATTCTTGAGCATTGTCAGGACTGTCATTCACTCCATCAATCATAATATGTTCAAAAGTGACCCGTCGATTAGTCAAACGCGTATATTCATAAATGGCGTCAAAAAGTTCTTCCATAGGATACTTACGATTAATCCGCATCATGGAAGACCGCACATCATTATTCGATGCATGGAGTGATACAGCTAGGTTCACCTGTATACCCTCTCGCGCAAATTCACGAATTTTAGGTGCCAAACCGGAGGTCGATACCGTCATATGACGTGCCCCAATCGCTAAACCTTTATCATCATTTACGATTCGTATAAACCGCATCACATTCTCGTAATTGTCAAAAGGCTCTCCAATTCCCATAACGACAATATGACTAACCTTCTCGCCTTCTCCTCGTTGATCTAAGTAACGTTGGATATACATAATCTGGGCGGTAATCTCACCCGTTGTTAAGTCTCTTTGCTTGGGTAAAAGACCCGACGCACAAAACTTACAACCGATATTACAGCCTAATTGAGTCGTTACACAAACAGATAGGCCATAATTATGGTACATCAAAACGGTTTCGATCATCGAATCATCTTCTAACTGGAATAAAAACTTCGTTGTTTTATCTTCAGCTCGTTGCACCACTACCTCTTTGAGTGGGCTAAAAGTAAAATGTTCCTCCATCCGCTGTCTAAGCGCATCTGATAAATTTGTCATCTCTTGGAAGGAAGAAACTCGTTTGCGATAAAGCCATTGCCAGACCTGATCGGCCCGAAATTTCTTTTCTCCCCACTCTAAAAATTGTGCTCCCAATTGTTCACGAGTTAACCCATAGATTGATTCCTTTTCCACCTTTTTATCTCCTTCTATTTTCTCCTCTAAAATACCCATTCTTGCTATCTAAACGAACAATTCAAGTCATGGTCATTGATCACTCCAATTGCTTGAAGATAGGAATAAATAGTGACTGATCCGATATATTTAAAACCATACGTCTTCAAAACCCTGGTTACCTGATCACTCAAGTCAGACCATTTTGCCAGCGCCTCTCCAGATTGACGCTCGACCACTTGGCCTTGTGTAAAGGACCAAATAAAGTGATCAAAAGAACCATAATCCGCTTGCACTTGCAGGAAGGCCTGAGCATTTTTTATACTAGCTTCAATCTTACCTCGATGACGAATAATCCCTCGATTCATTAATAAAGACGCTACTTTATCTGATTGATAGTGGGCAATCACCCGATAATCAAAACCATCAAATGCCTTTTCAAACTCAGCTTCTTTCGATAAAACCAACTGCCAAGATAAGCCTGTATGAAAAGTCTCCATTAGCAAATATTTGAACAAATAGCGATCTCGATGCTCTGGCTTACCCCAAACTTGATCATGATAAGATATGTAATACGCCGGTTTACCTTGAACCCATTCGCATCGTTGACTCACAATCATTCCACCTTTACATCCTCAATCTAATTCATGATAGGCCGCATAAACCCTTCGCTTATCCACTTGATATTGGTTTGCAACTTCTTTAATAGCTGCTTTAGCAGATAAATCTTTTTCTACCATTAATGCTTGAACCTTCATTTTATAATCTTCTGAGCCAAGTTCTTCCGCTTGGCAAATTCGCTCCTCTTCTAAGTGGACCATCAAGACTATTTCACCTTTAATGGTCTGATCAGCAACATAGGCTTGAACTTCACTAAGACTCCCTCTTAAATATTCCTCAAACTGCTTAGTGAGTTCCCGTCCAATGACAATCGCCGTATCTGATGACCACTGACTGGCCATTATTTTTAGTGTCGTCTTAAGCCGATAGGGAGATTCATAAAAAATCAAACTCTGCTTCTTTCCCCTAAGATCCTGCAACAATTGAAGTTGATCCGACTTTTTGCGTGGGAAAAAACCATAATAAGTGAACTGATTAGCAGGTAAACCGGATGCCACTAAAGCGGTTAAGGCCGCATTAGCCCCTGGCAGCGCAATCACCTGAAGCCCTTGTTCTAATAAAGCTTGTACCAAGGGATGGCCGGGGTCATTAATCAAAGGCATGCCAGCATCAGAAATCAAGGCCAAGGTTTGACCCGATTTAATTTGTTCGACATAGGCAGCGACTTTTTCTTGACTAGAATGTTCATGAAAGGATTGGACAGGCGTTTCTATCTGATAGTAGGACAACAAATAGTGACTGTGCCTTGTATCCTCAGCTAGAATCAAATCGACCTCTTTAAGAACTTCCACCGCTCGGTAGGTCATATCCTTGAGATTCCCAATCGGTGTCGGCACTAAATAAAGGCATGAATGTTGATTCTGAAAACTCTTTTGAACCTGCATACAACTCCTCCTTTCATTTACGCTTGGTCATCAGCTTTTTCTAGAGAGAAATCTCGCATCACATAGGACGGATCCCCCAAATTAGCCAGACCTTGTTCTTTTAAATAGCGTTCTTTCTGCGGCCTCGTCAATTGCTTAAAATGATACTCTGCTGACATAGCCAAAGACTTGCTAGGCCATTTTTCACAATAGATTAAGCGCACAGGGCGCCTTGTAGAAGGGCGAGTATACTTAGCACCCTTACCCTGATTATGGCAGGCAATGCGTTGGGCTAAATTTACCGTGTAGCCTCCATAAAGGGTTTGATCACTGCAGTAAAGCACATAAAAATAAAAACCATCTTCACTCAATCTATCCATAATAGATCCGCTCCATCTGTGGGCTATAGCTGTTATCTAGTTGGTGGACTATGATCGGTGGCTCTACCTTTATCCCTTGGCGCCCACCGCGATAAATCGCCTCAACAAGTACCCCATTCGCTCGTTGGTCTGGCTTCGGATATATAAATTTTAAACGGTTCACAGCAAAATGATGCACTAACAAAGCTTCTAGTAAATCATCCAATCGATTTGGACGATAAACGATTACTAGTTTCCCTTTATCTTTCAGAAGAAGTGCTGCCTTTTCTACCCATTCCTCTAAGGTCAACTGAATCTCATGTCGGGCAATCGCATGACAGTTATTTTTATGAAGGCGGTGAGAAGAATCCAACTTAAAGTAGGGCGGGTTACAGGTGATCAGGTCAAATTCCTTGATCGGTTTCATTAATTGACGAATATCTCCCGTTATGATTTGAATTTGTTCATCCAATCCATTTAATTGAACTGATCGTCTTGCCATTTCTGCGATAGGCACTTGAATCTCAATGGCCTTAATCTCCGCTTGAGTCTTAGCCGAAAGCAGTAAGGGAATAATGCCGCCCCCACTACAAAAGTCCATAATTCGATGAATCCTCTTATTCAAAGGAGCAAAATCAGCTAAAAGCACAGCATCCATTGAAAAAGGAAAATAATCAGGGTTTTGAATGATATAGCGCTGTTCCCTTAAAATATAATCAACCCGCTCATTCCCACGAACCAATGCAGCTTGTTCTGGGGATAAAGCAGGCATCAAAGTACTACTTGTCATTTTGCTGATCTCCTAAAGAATCTAGAATATCTTGGCAAAAAATACACTCCTCACGCAAATCACGTTTCTTACCAAAATAATGATGACAAATATGAACCCCTTCATCATAAAATGTCTGAAGACGTTGACGACCCGAGGGAGCTCTTGATGGGCTCAGCGGATCGCTTTCTTGAATCTGATCTTGCGATTCATAAGTATCTTCTCCCGTCAAAACTTGAGATAAGGTCATCTGCTCGACAGCGTCATATTGTTGCATCCGAAGCCGGTTATTCTCTAATGTCAACCGATTAACCTCTTGCTTCAATTCAAATACCGTTTGGTTTACTGCTTTCATTTGATCTTCCATTTTTTGAACCAGCATTTCCAGAGATTGATTTGACATTGGCAACCCTCCTTTTTATGACTTCTTTATCTGATTATCTAGTGCTAATTGCTCATAGGCTAACTGCGGCGTCACATTGGCCATTAAAAACTCTTTACATTTTAACAGAGATTGTTCAAAGTCAAAAACTTTTTTTTCATCAATTTGCTTAAATTCTTCCCATCGACTTTGAAAATGGCCTTTCAAATAGTCTGTCTTATCAAGATAGGCATCCAATAACAAAGCGCCAGCTACCGCCATCAAGTAATCCACACCACAAACTGCAAACTTAAAATTCAAAAACTCCTTCAACCCTTGCTGAACCCAAACAAAGGCTCGAGGCTTACCTGCTAATAAATAAGCCAAAAATTGATCTAAAGCTTGAATATATCGACTAAATGTCTCCTCCTGGTAATCTGCTAGCAATAGATGACGATTAGCCGCCGAAAAGCAAGTCATTAATACAGCGTGTTCCTTAGAAAGCCCTTGAGATACCATTTGTTGAACAATCTCTTCCATTGAGATAGGATCCACTCTAAGCTCTTGAGTTCTGGATCGAATGGTTGGCAATAATTCATCGGACTGATTTGCCAACAAAAAGAGGTACACGTTCTCTCCTGGCTCTTCTAAAAAAAGTAAAAGTGCATTCGCAGCCGAGGTGGAAAGCAAATCCGCTTGTTCAATACTAGCGATTTTAAAATTGGCCTCCATTGGACTCGTTGTCAACCAATGCTTAAGCTGTCTTATTTGTTCTACTTTAATGGACCTTCCATCTGGTTTAACCACATAATGATCCACAAATTGCCCACGTTTAACCTTTTGGCAGATTGAACACGACAAACAGGCTTGTCCGGATTCATCTTTATTGGGACAAGCCAGATCTTGAATAATTGCCTGAGTTAATTTAGCCTTCGTCTGATGCCCTTCACCTGTCAAAAGATAAGCATGAGATAAATGATTCTGGTTAATTAACCCTCGAAAATACTGCTTAGCTAATGCTAATTTCATATAGAATCCAACCTTTTAAGGCTTGATTAAAAATGATGGAAAGAATCAATTGGAAGCACAAAAACAATTGCTCCACCAACATCTACCTTGAGTGGATAGGTATTAGTTACTTCTAAGTTCATATCTAGATGAATTGGCGACGAAACAAATTGCTCACGAGATTGACAAGATTGCTTAATAATCTCCAAAACCTCATCGATACGTTCATCCTCAATCCCAATCAAGAAAGTTGTATTACCTGATCTCAAAAAACCACCCGTAGATGATAATTTAGTGGCGCGAATATTGTTCTCTAGAAAAGCTTTTCCTAAAATCTGTTGGTCTTGATCTTGCACAATGGCTACTAATAATTTCATATTTGTTCCTCCTTATTACTGATAACTCCCTGCTGACACAAAATACGATAACATTTTTGACTAATCGCCTCAACGCTCTCTTGACCATCAAGAACCACGATTCTTGGCCAATTCTTGGCTAAGTCTAGGTATGTTTGACGAACTCGTTGATGAAATTCCAAGGCCTCACGGTCTAAGCGGTCAAATTGCCGCTTTCCTCTTGCTTGATAGATTCGCTCCAAACCCACTTCTGCAGGTACATCAATCAAAATGGTCAAGTCAGGCAGATGATCCTCAATCGCGAACTGATTTATCTGCCAAACTTTATCAATTCCTATTCCACGCGCCATCCCTTGATAGGCTAGAGATGACATTACAAAGCGATCACTCACAACTAGCTTCCCTTGCTCCAAATTAGGTAAAATCGTCTCAACTAAATGTTGACGACGACTAGCCGCTAATAATAAAGCCTCCGCCCGATAATCCATGGCTGTGTTCTCTACCGCCAAAAGGACTTGGCGAATCTGCTCAGCAATTGGAGATCCTCCTGGTTCTCGCGTATAGGCCACTGGGATCGAACTTTCAGCGAGTTTTTCTTTTAACTGATTTATAATCGATGTCTTTCCCGAACCATCCGGCCCTTCAAACGCTACAAAAAAACCCTTAGTCACCAAATCCACTCCTATAATTCTCGTCGACCTTCAATCGCTCGATATAAGGTCATCTCGTCGGCATATTCAATATCTGAACCTACGGCTAATCCATGTGCAAGACGGGTCACTTTAATTCCCGAAGGCTTAATCAAGCGGGATAAATACATGGCGGTTGCTTCCCCTTCAGCAGTCGCATTAGTAGCAACAATTACTTCTTTAACACGTTCATCCTGTAGGCGTTTAATTAAGGAAGCAATGTTCAACTCCTCTGGGCCCAGCCCTTCCATAGGTGAAAGCACCCCTTGCAGGACATGGTATAACCCATGATATTCTTGCATTCGTTCCATCGACATCACGTCACGCGTATCTTCAACAACTAATATGGTCGAATGATCTCGCGTTTCGTCTTGACAGATTCCGCAAGGATTTTGATCGGTAATGACGCCACAGATATCACAATAAGATAGATCTCGCTTCACATTAATCAAAGATTGGGCAAAAAACGATACATCTGCTTCAGGCATTTCTAAAATATAAAAGGCTAGCCGCGCTGCAGTTTTAGCACCAATCCCCGGCAATTTAGTAAAGCTATTGATTAACTTTGCAATCGGTTGTGGGTAATCCATGGTCAAGCTCCCTCCTCATCGCTTAGAAAGGTAAGTTTAATCCTTGGGTAAACCGTCCCATCTTTTCTTCCGTCGCCTGATCAACCTTCACAAAGGCTTCATTAAGTGTCGCAATCAAAATATCTTCCAACATGGCCGGATCCTCCGGATCTACCAATTCAGGTTGAATTTCTAAACGTAAGACTTGTTTCTTCCCATTCACAGTAACCTCAACCAAATGATTATGATCACTGGCAGTGAATTCACTCGCTTCCAAATCAGCTTGAGCCTTTTGCATGTCTTTTTGCATTTTTTGCACTTGTTTCATCATATTATTCATGTTTACCATATGAAAACTCCTTTAGATTCTGATTAATGTCACTGTGCTTACTCTCATTATATAATAGATTTCCTCTAAAAACTATGATTTATCCCCAGATTAGCGGTCGGGATAGATGCAAACATGGTCTTGACCGAATAACTCTAAAGCCTTATCAACTAGGGGATCTTCTTGAGAAACCTCTTCTAAATTTGCTGAATCACTATCGGTATCTGATTCAATTGAAAATAAGGAATTATGGACAGATGCCACGGGCTCCTCTTCGTCTTCTTCTAATACTCTAGCCGATTGACCTTCTGTTACATTGAGCTGAACGGGTTGACCACCATTTCGATCAAATAATAATTTATAGTCAGCTCGCACGCCTTGCCAATCATCTTTTGCAATCCAGACAAGCTGAATGGTTTTATTTAGTAATTGTGTCAGCTCATATTGTAGCAAAGATAGAAGATGCTCATCGGCTTGAACCAGGTGAACTTGCCCCGCTTGACCCAGAGCAACCAATAATTGATCTGGTCCCGCCGCTAAGGGTTGACTGTTTACCAACTTCACCCGTTCTAAAGGAGGAAGAGCCTCTAATAAGTTCGGCCAAATTTTCTTAACAGCTTGAATATCCACTAAAGTTGCCTGATTTAATACTTGATAGATCGCATTTAAATCAAGCTGATACGCTTCCTGGGCAAAACCCGGACGTTGACGAGGATGAAGCCTCACCGATTTTTCTTCTTGTTGAGTAGGTGATGGCTCACTCTTTCTTGGCACCCTTTCTTGCTGTAGAAGCTGATCAATCAGTTTTTGTTGCGATTGCACTTGTGCTTGGAGACCAGCCAACGTCTCTTCCATTTGCGCTAGTTCTGAAGAAGCCGCTTGAACGGGATGGCTCATAGATTTTGCCATCAAATCCTGCCGCCAATCCGACCGACTGAGTCGTAAGGTCATCACTTCAACATAAACTTCTGCTTGGGAGGAGAAGCGCATTTGATCCAGGGCCTGATTGAGGCCAGCAATCAGATAATGATAGAAGTCTGCTGGAATTTTTTGATTCATAGTCGCTAATTCGTGGTCATTCAGTAAGCTATAATTAACCTGAGTGAATTGACTTAATAAAAGATCTCGAACAAATAGAATCAAATCTTCAATAAATCGATTAGCTTGCTTTCCTTGCGAGAGAGCTTTATCTAATATAGCAAGAGCTTGCCCACTTTCTTTAGCAAAAACCGCCTCTATATATTGACAATAAAGTTGCTGTGAGAAAGATCCCGTCACTGAGAGGGCTGTTTCTAAATCCAGTCGTTCTTGGGAAAAAGACAAGGCTTGATCTAATAAGCTAAGGGCATCACGCATTCCTCCTTTAGCACATCGAGCAATCAGAGCTAGCGCTTCATCATCATATGAACGATCCTCAAACTTTAAAATCTCTGACATATGGGCAATCAGATCTGTATCCTTAATCCGTTGAAAATCAAAGCGCTGTGTTCGTGATAAGATCGTTGCTGGAATCTTGTGTGGCTCAGTGGTTGCCAGAACAAATAACACGTGACTCGGCGGCTCCTCCAAAGTCTTCAATAAGGCATTAAAAGCTCCGGTTGTTAGCATATGTACCTCATCGATAATATAGACCTTATTTTTAACAACCGTTGGTGCATAGCGAACCTTATCTCGCAAATCTCGGATCTCATCAACCCCGTTATTAGAAGCCGCATCAATCTCGATCACATCACTCACTTGCCCTCTCGTAATCGCCTGACATACCTCACACTCATTACAAGGATTCCCATCAACCGCATTCGGACAATTAACGGCTTTCGCTAAGATCTTAGCTGCAGAAGTCTTCCCCGTACCACGAGGTCCCGCAAACAAATAGGCATGACTCATCTGATCATGAGAAATAGCATTCTTAAGCGTTTGGGCGATCATTGTCTGTCCCACTAATTCATCAAAAGTTTGTGGGCGCCATACCCGATATAAAGCCTGATAAGTCATGAGGATCCTCCTTTAGTCTCTTTCAATCTATTATAGCGAATTATCCTGTTTTTAGCGAACCCATTTAGCAAGTCCCAAAAGCCAGTTAATCGGTGCGTATCGCTTCAATCCAAGCAAATTTATGTTAAAATATAGCCTGAAAGCATACGAAAGGAAGAACTTCATGTCAAAGTTAGAAATTATTGATTTACATGTTGAAATTGAAAATAAAGCCATCCTTAAAGGAGTCAACCTTACCATTCAAAGTAATGAAGTGCATGCCATCATGGGACCCAATGGAACCGGAAAGTCTACCCTTTCTCAAGCAATTATGGGTCATCCTGATTATCAGGTAACTCAAGGAAAAATCTTTCTGGATGGCGTCAATCTTCTAGACCTCGATGTTGACGAACGAGCCCGTCAAGGATTATTTATGGCAGTCCAATATCCTAGTGAGATCTCCGGAGTCTCTAACGCGAGCCTAATGCGAACCGCCATGAATGCCCACCGCTCAGAAGATGATCAGATTTCAATTTTTAATTTTTTAAAAAAATTGGATGAAAAAATGGCCCTATTAGATATGAATCCAGAAATGGCTGAACGTTATGTCAATGAGGGGTTCTCCGGGGGGGAGAAGAAACGTAACGAAATTTTACAAATGCTTATGATTGAACCACGCTTTGCCATCCTCGATGAGATCGACTCTGGGCTAGATATTGATGCCTTGCAAGTCGTATCCAAGGGCATCAACTCATTAAGAGGCGAGCAATTTGGAGCTTTAATTATCACTCACTATCAACGTCTACTTAACTATGTCACACCTGACTTTGTCCATATCATGATGGATGGACGCATTGTTAAGTCAGGTGGCCCAGATCTAGCACTTGATCTCGAACAAAAGGGCTATAAAGAATTAGCCGTGGAAAACAACATTCGCTTAAACGAAGAATAGGTGATTTTATGCAAGCTATTCATCATATTAATGAACTCAAACAAGCCGCTTACTCAACGTACCCCCAGCTATCTTTACCCAAAATCGAACGGCTAAATCTTAACCAGTGGCAACTTTTTGATAACCCAGAAAACACACCAGAAATACCCTCTATCGATCAAAAACAAGGAGATATTCTCATTTGTGATTTTCAAACAGCTATTGAAAAGTACCCTGACCTCTTTATTAATTACTTAGGCCAAGCTCTCCCCTTAGATGATAGCTCCTTATCAGCCTATCATCTCGCCCATTTATCTCAGGGACTTTTCATCTATGTCCCTGAAGGCTATCACCATCATGAAAAGCTTGAATGGACCCTGGATTTTTCAAAGCAGTCCCATCAATACCTTCTCCTCGTACTTGGCAAAAGAAGCCAGCTTTCATATTTAGAAAAGCTAATAAATAATACACCAAGCGACTTTAGCCAATCTTACAGTTTAGAGGTCATCCTTGAAGAGGGAGCCAAGCTGGACTACCAAGCTATTGACCAAATGAAGTCCCACGCCTCTAACATCCTCACTCGTCGTAGTCTCATTAAGGATAGAGCCATTGTAAATTGGACTATTGGGGCTTTTAATGAAGGAAATTCCTTGGAGGATTTTGATTGTAAATTAAGTGGCCTTGCTGCCGAAAGTTATCTCAATATCACTGCTATTTCTAATCTTTCCAACCACCAAGTCATCGATTCAAAAATCAATAATTGGGGAGCTCATTCAATCGGTCATATTAAACAATACGGTGCCGCCATTGAATCCGGTCGGCTCTCTATGAACGGAATTGGGAAAATCCATAAGAATGCCAAGTTAGCCGATGCTCAACAAGAAAATCGGCTTCTAATGCTGTCGGATGGTGCAAGAGGGGACGCTAACCCTATCTTATTAATTGATGAATTTGAGGTGACTGCGGGACACGCCGCTTCCATTGCTCAAGTGGACCAAGAACAACTATGGTACCTAATGAGCCGAGGAATCCCTTTAATTCAAGCCAAGTTTCTAGTAATTCGTGGTTTCTTAATGCAGTCAGTCAGTCAAATTAAAGATCCCACCATCCGCCAGTTACTTTTAGATCAATTGGATATTAAACTCCAATCCCTAACCAAAGAGGGGGATCATCATGGCCCAGCTTAATGTTCAAGCCCTTCGCCAAGAATTTCCAATTCTCCATCAAAAAGTACAAGGTGAAAAGCTCATTTACTTTGATAATGCCGCTACTTCTCAGACCCCTCAGTCTGTCTTAGACCGGATCGTCTATTATTATCAACACGAACGGGCCAACGCCCACCGAGCCGTTCATAGTCTCGGGGCTCGTACAACCGAAGCCTTTGAAACGAGTCGGCAAAAAATTGCCGATTTCATTGGGGCTGGGTCAGCTGATGAGATATCCTTTACTTCCGGGGACACCGAAAGCTTAAACCGAGTTATTCGTGGACTTATTGAACCGCGACTCCAAGCCGGTGACCTTATCCTAACGACCCGTTTGGAGCACCATTCAAGCTTGGTTCCCTTACAAGAAGTTTGTCATCGAAGTGGTGCCAAGCTCGTATTTCTAGATTTGGATGAAAATTTTCAAGTCACTAAGGAGTCCCTGGCACCCTATGACCAAAATCCTAAGGTCAAAGCACTAGTAACTCAACATATTTCCAATGTGCTAGGCGTTGAACAGGACATTCCTTATCTGAGTCACTGGGCTTTAAGACAAAGCAATTGCCTCTTCTTGGTCGATGGCGCTCAAGCAGTAGCTCATCAAAAGTTAGACCTTGCTAAATGGCAAGTTGCAGCCTACACTTTTTCTAGTCATAAAATGTACGGACCCATGGGTCTAGGAGTCACCTATATCCGCCATGACCTCCTCGAACAGGCCCAGCCTGTTTGCTTTGGGGGCGAAATGATCTATCAAGTCAAAGATGATATTTCTAGCTTTAAGGAAGCACCTTGGAAATTCGAAGCAGGCACCCAGGCAATTGCCCAAATTATCGGGTTAGCTGAGGCAATCGATTGGATCCAAGCTATCGGAATCAAGAACCTACATCAACAGGAAGCAGAGCTTGGCCAAAGACTATATCAAGGCCTTACTCAAGTTGAAGGTCTAGAAATCTATACGCCTCAATCCTTTGCCAAAAATGGTATTATCGCTTTTAATATCCAAGCTATCCATCCTCATGATGCTGCTACAGCTTATGACCAGGCGGGTATTGCACTTCGAGCAGGCCATCACTGTGCCCAACCTTTAATGCGTGTGTTAAAAATTCCTGCCAGCCTAAGAGCAAGTCTAATGGCCTATAATACAAAAGAAGAAGTTGACCGTATGATAGAAGTGAGTCACAAAGTAAAGGAGTTTTTTAATTATGGCGCTTAGTCGCTTAGAACAATTATATCGGGCCGTGGTTTTAGATCATTCTAGCCATCCCCACCATAAGGGACAACTAGACCACCCCACTCATACCATGGAATTACTTAATCCCTCTTGCGGGGACATGATCCAAGTTCAAGCTAAAGTAGTAGAAGGAATTATTCAAGACCTAGCCTTTGAAGGTTATGGGTGCTCAATCTCGATTGCCTCCGCCTCCATGATGTGTGATCTCTTAATTGGTAAATCCATTCAGGATGCTATCTCACTAGTCCATGACTTTAATCAATTAGTCGGCGGTCAAGTCGAGCCTGATGAAGCCATTAAGGACAATGAAACGCTTAATCACAACTTACAAGAAGCTAGCTTTCTTTCAGGAGTCAAACAGTTTCCTGCCCGCTACAAATGTGCCATTCTATCCTGGCGCGCTTTAGAATACGGTTTAAAAGATAATCTCGATCAAGAAAAACTCAGTCGCGATGGTATCGTGAGAAAGGAGGACTAGTCTATGTCCGATGTTCCAGTATTAAATGATTATGAATATGGCTTTAAAGATGATGCTAAGATTCTCTTCTCCACTGGTCGTGGTCTAAATGAAGATGTCATTCGTGCTATCTCCAAAGAAAAAAAAGAACCCCAATGGATGTTGGATTTCCGTCTAGAAGCCTATCAACTTTTTAAGGAAAAATCCCAAAAGCTCCCAACATGGGGTGTTGATTTATCAGAAATTAACTTTGACGATTATATTTATTATCTAAGAGCCAATGATAAACCCGCAAGATCTTGGGATGATGTCCCTGAAAAAATCAAAGAAACTTTTGAACGCTTAGGGGTCCCCGAAGCAGAACGTGCCTTTCTAGCGGGAACGACAGTTCAATATGAATCAGAAACCGTCTACTCTCGCATGAAAGATCAAGTAGATGAACTAGGTATTATCTTTACGGA
This sequence comes from Facklamia hominis CCUG 36813, assembly GCF_000301035.1. Lineage (GTDB taxonomy): Bacteria > Bacillota > Bacilli > Lactobacillales > Aerococcaceae > Facklamia > Facklamia hominis. The sequence continues at coordinate 1,103,484 of NZ_JH932292.1, forward strand.
TACAGATACAGCCCTAAAAGAACACCCCGAACTCTTCAAAGAATACTTTGCTACGGTGGTTAAATCGGGCGAGAACTTCCAGACAGCTTTAAATTCAGCCTGTTGGTCTGGTGGTTCCTTCATCTACATTCCTAAAAATGTTAAGGTCGATATGCCACTTCAGGCCTACTTCCGCTTAAACAATCCAAATGTTGGCCAATTCGAACGAACCCTAATCATTGTAGACGAAGGTGCTTCTGTCCACTATGTGGAAGGCTGTACGGCTCCCACTTATTCTGAAACATCCATGCACACCGGCGTCATCGAAATTATCGTTAAAAAGAATGCCACTTGCCGCTATACCACCATTCAGAACTGGTCTCATAATGTCTATAACTTGGTTACCCAACGTGGTACCGTGGAAGAAGGCGGCACCTTGGAGTGGGTGGATGGTAACTTAGGATCTTATAAAACCATGAAATATCCAGCCTGTATTCTTAATGGCCGTGGCGCTCGAGGAACAGTCTTAACAATTGCCTTTGCTGGTGAAAATCAACACCAACACTCTGGCGCTAAAATATTCCATAACGCCCCACAAACTTCTTCAACGATCGTTTCTAAGTCCATCTCTAAAGATGGGGGTCGCGTCGATTACATGGGGCAGCTCTACTTCGGTAAAAATGCAGATGGCGCCAAGTCACACGTTGAATGTGACACGATTATCATGGATGAAAAGTCCAAATCAGATACCGTTCCTTTTAATGAAGTTCACAACCCCAATGTCAGCCTAGAACATGAGGCCAAAGTCTCTAGAATTTCTGAAGAACAGCTCTTCTATCTCATGAGCCGAGGTATCTCTGAAGCTAAGGCTACCGAGATGATTATCATGGGCTTTGTAGAACCTTTTGCTAAGGAATTGCCTTTAGAATATGCCGTCGAACTCAACCGACTTATCGCTTATGAAATGGAAGGATCAGTGGGGTAATCCACTCAACAAAACAATCACCCTGCTTGATCAAGTGATCAAGCAGGGCTTATTGTCATGCTTAAACTATATTAAAAAGTTAACAAAATACGGTCCTATTCAATTGAGTCATCAAACAAGTCCTTTAAAGCATAAAACCGAAACATGATTAAATGACGCAATCAATAGACAGTCCACTAAATCATATCCTTGAACTAAAGCCAAGACCGCTTCTAAGCGTGGAGTGATCACTAAGTCTGGAGCCAGTCCTGACCATAATGGTAAGTGCATCATTGAACAAATGTCAGACCTTTAACACATCCCCTGCCATTGGAAATGAGGTTAATGGTTGCATCATGAATCACTACTAGCTGATGATCTTTTGTCAAATGAACATCCTACTCCACCCCATCAATCAAGTATTCAATGGCTTTTTGAAAGGCTAGGAGAGTATTTTCCGGATAACATGCAGAATAACCTAGGTGGTTGTTAATTTTTGTGGTCTCTACTCCTTAAAAATTAATCTTAAAATTAGATCTGATCTGCCAAGCTTTTAATCTCATCTTGGTTCAACTCAGCTTCATTGGAATACTTCACCCGCTTGATCGATTGAATCACTTTACCATCTTGTTCGATCTCAAAGTTGACAATCTGCTTGGAAGCATCATCAATCTCAATCGTCCAGCGTCCATGTCGAAACATTGACTGGTCTTTATTCATCTGCCCTTCAATGCGATAACTTGATCCCTCTTCTGTCATCTTAAGGTTCTGTAGCTGTCCGACACTTACTAAAATGAAATCATAAAAGAGCACTTTGGGAGAAAGCAAATCCTGCAGCTGACCTTTCTGTTGGTAAATAGCCTTCTCACCATCGGAATATTTGGTATAAAGCGTTCCTTGGTCATAATAGACGATCTGACTGGACTCAGGAAAAATCAATTGCTCATAGAACAGACCCTGTTTCTTATTAAATACTCCTTTTAATTCTGCCTTTTCACTGCCTTCATACTCGGTCATCTCGTAATGATAGGTCATCTGTTCGTTAAAATTAAATTGCATCATAGAATCAAAAACAAGCTTTTGAATTGCCGGATCTATATCCGATGTAGGATCTTCTGTAGAACTCAGTGCCGATAGCGATCCTAGATAGGTCGGCTCTTGTATATAAGGCTCCTGCTTACTTGTATTGGATGGGTTATCCACCACTGTGCTAAATTCATCTTCTTTTTGCATATGATTCATCAAAGATTGATAGGCTACATACAGCCCTCCCACAATTCCTAACCCTAAAATTACTAAAAAGACCCGGCTAAGTATCTTTTTATTCATTACCTTCATCTCCTTAATCTGATACTTCTCTTCACAAAAGCTAAGTTTCATTGGCTCGTCTTACTCGACTAAGCCGAGTAAAAACGAGATAAGATAAGATCAAAAGAATTAAGAGAATCCCTCCCCTGAAAAGCACCATCCTCCAACCCTCTTCCGTATATGGCTGAGGCATAGCCCACTTCCACTCAGGACGGGTATAAAACGAAAAGACCAAAACTGCTAGATCTAATCCCAAACCTAGGTAGCCAAGCCCTAAGCAATAACAAAGGGTCTCCATTAATAACATTCCCATCATAGTTAAAAAGAGGTTAACCCCTAAATACACCAATTCCCCTAGCGGCAACTCATAAGCTTGCTGCCAAAAAAGACTTAGCACGATCAAAATTCCCACATAAAGCATAATGTAAACTACCATAGCCAATATGACCAAAATCCAAAGCAAGCGTGGCTGTCTAATTCGGATATATACCCACACACTCTGTTGAGCAATCACATGCCCGAACCAATTAAAAGACAAAATCAAGGGAAAAATATACAGAAAGAGCCAGTGGTTGTTATTCATTAAGCGCTCCGGATCAACGATCGAGAAAAAGCCCCAGCTGGAGTCGTTTTCTAAGCAAAAAGCCAGCCAGTTCATAACAAACAAGAGAATCATGATCACTATTATATGACGCAAACGAAACAACTGATACAATTCTTGACGCAAAAATATCAAAGTCCCCTTCACAATGATCCCCCCTTCAATTACTAATCAGCAGGTCCCTGATAATCCCAAGTTCTTTGAAAGGCTTTATGGACGTTATCTTCAATCAAAGTATCATTGACCGCTATAATCAACTCATTCTCTCCGTGCTTGAAATTCTCATCCCTAAAAGCAAAAAAGAGTCGAAAACCCCATTCCTCAAACTGTGGTGACCCAAAGACTGGCCAGGTCCTCGCTTGTCGATTAATAATCATAGTCAAGCCCATAGCTTTTTCCTTGGTATCCCTTAAATCCCCTTCGATCTCCACCTTTAAGATATAATCTTGGTCTGGATTTAAGATAACTGGGAACTTCTCTCTAAAGTCTTCTTTTTCCTTACCTTCTAATAAGGATATTGAGCGAATTTTTAAGGGGTGTCCTTGGGCAACCAGGGTCTCCTCCATTGAATAGAGCTCCGGCTTGATGCCTTCTTTCGTCACATTAACATAGATAATTCTAGCCAATAAGCATATTAACGAAGCCAATAAGGCAATTTTCAGCCTTTTTTTCTTCATCGTTGCCCACCTACTATCCGTCCGTCTGATATCTCGTAGACGTGATCTGCTACTTGATCAATCAAGTGTTGATCATGGCTAGCAATTAAAAATCCCTTCCCCTGAGCCTTCATCTCTGTCACCAAGCCCATAAAAGCTTCTACCGAATCCTTATCCAAACCATTGGTCGGTTCATCTAGGAGCACCAGTATTTGATCTTCCATCATAGCCTGAACGATGGCTAGCTTCTGGCGCATCCCCAAGGAATAATTCTTAACCTGGGTATCCTTATGCTGATAGAGATCAATGGCCTTTAAGAGCTTCATCGTTAAGTCTTCTTGATATTGATCCTTGATAGAAGCTAAATAAACCAAATTATCAAGTCCTGTAAAATGCGGGATGAAGTCTGGATTTTCAATAATAACTCCCACATCGATCGGTAAAGGATGATTAAAAACTACCGGCTGTTCTTCTAGAAAAACTTGGCCTTCTTGTAATCTCATACTACCAATAATTGCACGTAATAGCATAGTCTTCCCCGATCCATTATGACCCACCAAGCCCACCACTTCTCCCTTATCAACAAAGAGACTCACTCGTTCTAAAACTTGCTTTTTGCCAAATGATTTAGATACTTCTTCTACCCTTAATAACATATTCATTCTCCCTCGCTAAATGATAACTTCCCGACGGTACATTAGCCACTCATCAAATCGATAAAAAATATACATAATAAAGATCGCTTTCATCAAGAGCAAGCAGACACTGAACCAATTAAAGGGGCCTTCACTATAAAAGAAAGCAACAAAAAACTTATTCAAAAGCAAGTGCGGCAAGAACATGCCTAAAGAAAGCACAATTAAAAGTGCGATTAATCGCTTGTTAAGAACTGTCTCCAACAAGTAATCTAAAGACCCTAATATAACTAATAATACAAGCTGTTGCATCAGACTAAATATAAATAACTCTATCTCTTGCAGTTGCCCAAATCTAAATAAGCAAAATAACAAGTTGGAAAAATTAAAAATTAGCATCAGCCCTAAAACAATTAATAATGCCTTCCATTTATAGATACATCGGCATTCAACACTATATCTAACACTCTCAAATCGTGTTAAATAAACTCTTAATAAGTAGAGCAGGATTAAAAAAACGGGAATAATGACCCACCTTAATTGATTGGCGTCAAAAAGTTGACCATAATTAAATTGAAGCTGGTCTAATAGCTCGTCCTTATTAGCTATATTCTGCATGATCAAACCTAGAATATTAATGCCTATCATCAGCGCCAGAAAGCAAAGGGTTCTCCGAAAATGAACTCTTATCTTCTCAATTCGAATGATATTCTTCATAAAAGACGACTCCCCCTACTTAATTAAACACACCTTGTCCTTCGCCTTAGTAGAGTTAATTAACATCTCTTAGGCTGCCCTTATATTTGAGATAGAAAGAAAAAAAGCTCAATAAAAAGATAGCTAGCCAAAACAGCAACAATTGTGTTAATTCTGCTGAACTTGAAAGCGTCAAATCAAAAATATATAATAAATATTTGTAATCAATCCACCAAACACCTAGAACAGCGAACACGTTTACAAGCAAGTAGCTTGATAAAAAAGGAAAAAGGAACTCAAAGTAACGCGCTGAAATCCAATAAGAAGCAGCCAAGCCCATGCACGAAAAAATGCCAGATAAAACAAATATAATTGACATCAACAAAATTAAAATAAGTAAGGGATGATTTGTATATAAATAATAAATCAAGCCAGAGTTCATACTAATCTGATCTTGAAGAACATCTGGTAAACACATGGGATAAATTAAAAATAAAAAAACAGCATGAAAGAAGTAGATAAATGTTCCTGCTAAACCTCCCGATATAAAAGCAGTTATCCATTGTTGCTTGTAATAATTCTTTCTCCCCCACCGGACCTCTTGCTTCAATATCAAATTCCACTTAAGATCTTCTCGGTAAAGCCCCGCTCCATAGAAACTAACAATCAGTGGCAAGGTCAAAAAATAGATCTCTGTTCCATAGCTAGTATGGTCAATTCCCATCAACCGCGCGAAAACTGAAGGTTCATACATATAGTTAGTCCGATTAAAGGTCAAGAAGTGGAGTAAAGTAATTCCGATTGAATACAACAATAAGATCAAGCCGTTTTTTTGTATAAATAGACGTTTTAGATCTTTTCTTAAATACCTATAGTCCATTGTCAAGCCCCTTTCATAATAAGGAGGTGCATAGCGTTCTTTTAACTATGCACTTCCTTATCATCTGTTCATTCAAGTCAAACTAATTACAATAGATACAATCAGGACTCCAGACTCCTGTTACATGTACATTATCCCAGCCGCCATTTTTTCTTACGCCCAATTTACAAGAGCGATAATTCCATTCATAAGTATATTGATGAATAAAATCTGCCTGACCAGGCGCTAATACAACCGTCGAAGAATTCACATTTTCTCCTCCAGGCCCAACAATAAAGCAATTGATAGACCTAGCATTTGAAAGGCTAGTTATACTAGCATATGAAGAACTTGCATCCGTTTTTGCACGCGGTTCAGTATATTTAGTATTTCTAAATTTTAAGTCAAAAGAAAAACCAGTATCCTGGTGATTATTGGCTGATACCATACTCGTTCCTAACAAGCCGAAAAGGCTAACAGCTAAAAAAGCATTTTTTATAATTCCTTTTTTCATAATCTTTTTCCTTTCTTTTTTAATACGATCCATAACAAGTAAATGCGCTTTTCTATATTAGACAAGCTTCCTATTATCACCTCCACTTATTCTGTAAACCCTTACTATTACGACGATTCTATTATATAAAGCATATATACTGTTGCATAGATCTTATAAAAAGTTGGCCTCGAATGCCCCATTTATCAATCTTTTTTGGCCTCGAATAAGTCTCGACATCACTTCATCACATTATAAAACAATCTAACCACTCACTATTTAGAACTGCTTTCATTCTGGATGGACTCAGCTTCACATTTTCTTGATTTTTTAAGGATAGAATCTTTTTACTTTGATCAATTTTTTCTATATTCGAACAATTAACTAAAGTATCACGCTGAACATATTCGACTCGAGGGCGTAAATAATCAAAATGTGTTAAAGTGGATCGAACGTACTCTTTTTCCCCATTGATACAATGAATCTCCACATAGTGAGAACCACGCAAATGCTTAAAGTAATTAATTTGATTCAAATCAAGATCTGCCAGTTTAGACATCTTCGGATCATGCTTTAGAAGCAAGTCATAGAAAATATTCTTTAAGTGTTTCAAAGTATCATTGCCTAATCCCGTTATAATACAATCTTGACAAATTAAGCTGTGAGCATAAAGCAGTTGAAGGATCCTTGGCGAATGGTGAAGGATTACTGTTCTTTCTAACAAATCTAAATCAATTAATTTCAGGAAGCAACTCATCAATGATTCTCCTAAAAGCCCTCGACAATCCAAAAATAAGTAACAATCTCTTGGCCTCTCCTGATAAACAAGAAATTCTAGATCTCTGTTTAAGTTTTCAATTAACTCAAAAAATTCCAAATCAACCCAATTTTGTTGGATAAAGGCTAACTGATCCTTTATCTCTCGCCAATGCTGCCTTTGTTGAGTGATAATTACTAGCCTCATGGTTTTCCTCCGCTTCTGATTTAATCGTTTTCTAAATTAAATTCTAACTCAATAATATTTAAAGCTCAAATAATAACCCTTACAATACAGTTAAATGAATCTCTACTAAACCTATTGTTCCTATTAAATAGCTTATGTTCCTGGTATTAACCAAAAGACTTTAAAATAAATAGGGTTGATGGAAGAAATTTTATCTTCCATCAACCCTCTCTTTCACCATATTCTTCTAATAGACAGACTTTATGTTTCTGGAAGAAATAAAGAAGGAACCAAGCAGGGTTTAGCTGCTTGATTCCTTCGGAAATTAGGTCATCAACCTTATTTGACATGGAGCCAAAATAAAAAAAGGCACATGGCTTTGTCACTTATAGCTGCTACCTTCCGGTCCTGACTCGGTTCGTGACGCCACCATTGCCATTTTTATAGTATCATACGATGGATCCTTTGTAAAGTTATAAAAATCACCTACTCAATGACACTCGCCCAATCAAAAAGAAAACCTTTAATATATAATTTTGTGATGCTGAACCCTCATTATTTAAACTATCAATTTTCTAATTAAAAAGGGACCTGTGTATAAAGCTGTTTATAAGTCCGCATTATCCACAGTTTTTGTGGATAACTTCTCAAGTTTCTTTCTTTTTCGCAATTTTTTGAAAAAATCTTTCATCATTTGACTACAAGCTGCATCAAGGACCCCTTCGATGACTTGAGTCTGATGATTAAAGCGATCTTCCTGAGCTAAATTCATCAAAGAACCTGTACAGCCGCCCTTAGGATCACGACAAGCATAAATAATCGTTTCTATTCTTGCCAGAACTGCGGCCCCGGCACACATGGGACAAGGTTCTAAAGTAACATAGAGTCTAGCTCCTTCTAAACGCCAGGCTCCTAAATAATGGTTAGCGGCTTCAATCGCTTGAATTTCCGCATGCCCCGTCGCTAAGTTCTGAGTCTCTCTAATGTTATGCCCACGACCAATTATCCGCCCCTGATAGACAATCACAGCGCCTATTGGTACTTCATCTTTTTCTTGGGCTTTTAGCGCTTCTTTCATCGCTTCTTTCATCCAATACTCATGGTCTTCCCTTTCTTCATTGGATAAATTCATCACGTGGATCAATTCCGGCATCCAATCGCTCCCTCTATATTCATTTAAGTTAATTATAGCGATAAGCAAACAAACAAAAAAGCCAAGTAAGCGTATAGTTACTTACTCGGCTTAAATTTTTGATTAGTTTAAAAAGTCTTGTACCTTATCGCCAGCATCTTGAGCAACCTCTTTAACCCGATCTACAATATCATTGAAACCTTGGCTCGCTTTTGTACTCATATCGCTAGTCTTATCTGCTAAGGCCATTAATTTATTGACTTCTGCATCTGATAACTGGTCGACTGCAGCCACTAATTTGTCTGAACCATTTAATTTATAACGAACATACGCCTTTACTTTTTCACGGTTAATTATGCCAGCCACATGATTATGAGTATCTTCATCAAAGTAAGCATAAAGTGCCAACCCTGCCACTGTTACCAAGGCAGCTGACCCCAATAGGAAACCACCTAAACTAAATTCTTTATTTTTACGCATCTTAACATTCCCCTTTCAAAAAATATTAACTACACTCTAATTATAGCAAAAATCCTGTTGAATGAGTAATTATTTGCATCCGTAACAAACTCACTTAGTCTTGTCGCTTTGTTTGACTTCGATTATTAATATTAATCTCACCGGATCGACCACCAATCGTGATTTGATCGCCTAATTGGATATCTCCCGCTAGTAACATTTCACTCAATTGATCTTCAATTTGTTTTTGAATAGCCCGACGAATTGGTCTTGCACCATATTCTGGATCAAATCCTGCTTTAGCGATAATATCAACTGCGGTATCTGTCATTCTAGCCTTAATTTCCATTTGAGCTAAGCGATCAACAATCTCATGTGCTTGCAACTTAACAATCTGACGAATCGCTTTTTTGTCTAAAGAATGGAAGACAAGCGTTTCATCAATCCGGTTAAGGAATTCTGGTCTAAATGCTCGTTTTAACTCTTCCAGTACTCGTTTTTTCATTGCATCATAATCATCACTATAATCCACGGCACCAAAGCCAACCGCTTTATCATCCCTTAAGGCAGTTGCCCCAATGTTAGAGGTCATAATAATAATCGTATGTCTAAAGTCTACCGTCCTCCCTTTTCCATCGGTTAACTGACCATCATCGAAGACTTGTAATAAGATATTAAAGACATCGGGATGAGCCTTTTCAACTTCATCCAGTAAAATCACAGAATAAGGTTTTTGTCTAACTTTTTCTGTTAATTGACCAGCCTCATCATAACCAACATAACCTGGGGGAGAGCCAATTAAACGAGCCACAGCGTGTTTTTCCATGTATTCAGACATATCGACACGAATCATATGATCTTTAGAGCCAAACATTGACTGTGCCAATGTCTTCGCTAACTCAGTCTTCCCAACACCCGTTGGTCCTAGGAATAAGAAGGAGCCAATGGGTCTTTGAGGACTCTTAAGCCCTGACCTAGCTCTTCGAATGGCTCGAGCAACTGCCGAGACGGCTTCTTCTTGTCCGATAACACTCTCATGAAGTTCCTCCTCCAAATGCACTAAACGTTTGGATTCCGCTGTATTCATTTGTTGTAAAGGTACCCCCGTTGCCATAGCTGTCACTTCCGCTACTTCCTTTCGGGTCACTTGAGGGCGAGTCTTTGATTCTTGTTCTTTCACTTTTGATTTTTGACTAGCTTTTTGAATGGCTTTTTCGATTTTTTCCTCTTCGGTACGCAATTGACTAGCTAAATCAAAATCACGTTGTAAAATAGCCTCTTCCTTACGCTTGGCAACTGACTTCAATTGAAGATCTAACTCTGCCATTTTTGATGCTTGTTGGCCTTGATTAATGCGAACAAGCGCTGCCGCTTCATCGATCAAATCCACTGCCTTATCAGGCAATTTTCGCTCTGTCATATACCGCGAAGATAACTTGACAGCAGCATCGATTGCCTCATCTGTAATCGTAACCTGATGATGGTCCTCATACTTACTACGCAAGCCATTAACAATTTGAATAGTTTCAGCCGCAGAAGGCTCATCTACCACTACTTTAGAAAATCGCCGCTCCAAAGCAGTATCTTTTTCAATATGTTTTTGGTATTCATCAAAAGTTGTTGCGCCGATAGTTTGGATTTCTCCCCGGGCAAGGGCTGGTTTTAAGATGTTTGCGGCATCAATCGCTCCTTCTGCTCCACCAGCACCGATTAAAGTATGTAATTCATCAATAAAGAGAATCACCTTACCTTCTTGATGAATCTCTTCAATGATCTTCTTCATCCGTTCTTCAAATTCCCCTCGATACTTCGTTCCTGCCACTAAAGCGGCAGTATCAAGCATCATCAAACGCTTTTTGGCCAAATCAGCCGGTACCTTCCCGGTAACCATGTCTTGCGCCAATCCTTCTGCAATGGCAGTTTTACCCACACCTGGTTCTCCTACTAGGACCGGATTGTTTTTACTTCGTCGAGATAGTATTTGAACCATTCGCCTAATTTCTTCTTCACGACCAATAACAGGGTCTAACTTTCCATCACGAGCCAACTGAGTTAAATCCCTAGATACAGCATCCAAGGTTGGCGTCTCACTATCTCCTTGACCTTTTTGACGGGGACGACTGCTACGTTTACTTTGATTATCCGAGCGCTGCTGTTGATTCAAGCCTATTTCATCAAAAATGGCTTTGCGTAACTGAGAAAGATCGATATCTAAATTTTTTAGTAAAACAGTAGCTAATATTTCTTCCTTTAAAATACCTAATAATAAGTGCTCAGTCCCTACCTTAGAAGCTCCTAAACGCTTGGCATCATTAGAGGCAGACATAATCACTTTTTTGCTTCTAGGAGAATAAGGGATAACCACTTCTCCATGGCTCTTAAACTTCCCTAATTTCCCATGGACCGCTTCAAGGGCTTTCAACAAAGCGCCATAATCTGCACCAAATTCCCTCAATAATTTCCCAGCAATCCCATTTTCTTCGCGGGCTAAGCCCAAGAGAATATGCTCGGTCCCTACCGCTTGGTTATTTAGATAATAAGCGTGTTCAGCTGCAATTAGCATGGCTTCTCTAGCACTTTGTGTAAATAATTCTTCAAACATACAATCACCTCTATTTTCAATAATTATTTTGAGTTAATTCATATTTTAATTGTTGCAAAAAACGATTAAGTATCAAGGCTCTGGCCGCTTGATCTTGCGCGGAAATCGACTGAAGAAGGTCTTTATCGATAACCGATAGCATCAGCCGCCCCTCACGCTGAGAAATAATGTCATCTCGGATGAGGGTTTCAACGATATTCGCAGCATTCCGATAAGAAATTTTATCTCCTACTAAAGCCATCATTTGATCCACTTCATCTGCATTGGAAGTTAGCTGAATTTTTAAAATTCGGATATAGCCTCCACCGCCCCGCTTACTTTCTACTAAATATCCGTGTTCTTGAGTAAAACGGGTATTAATGACATAGTTAATCTGAGATGGCACACAATCAAATCGATCCGCAATATCCGATCGTTTTATCTCTAATCGTTGACTTTCTTGCAAAAATTGCTTGAGATATTCTTCAATAATATCCGACATATTACGGCGTGTCATTTTTTTGCCTCCTATCGTTTTATTTATTAACATTGACTTTCTTTGACTATAATACCTGATGGCCTTTCTTCTTTCAAGTATCTTGCTCAAGAAGATCGAACCATCTCCCCTCTTACAAGGGTTGCTAATGTTCTATATATCCAGTATACCCAATTGGTCAAATATGGTCAACCTAAACCTCTCCTCAGTGTTAGCAGCCAAGATAGAATGACTGCCAACCACTTGTCTTTACTGAGCTTTATTTGGTTCTAAGAAACGAGGGGCAAAGTAATCAATAAACACGGCTCCCAAAGGTGCTGTCAGGAGAATGGCTACCGACGCGGCAATCAGAATAAGTTGACCTGATTGAATCCCAGCCATAAGCGGGATTCCTCCTAGCGAAGCCTGAACGGTTGCTTTTGGCAAATAAGCTCCCATGATAAAGGCTTTTTCTTTGCCATTGAATCCAGCATGAATAATTGATAGAAACACCCCAATCATTCTAAAAATAAGACCAACTACAATCACACACACTATAGGCCAGCCCGCTTGCAGAGCTAATTGTCCGTTGACTTGAACTCCTAAGAAAGTAAAAAGCAGTACTTCAGCTATAGGCCAGATCTGATTAAACGAACGAGCTAAGTAACTAGCCGCTTGAGGGTCGTTTTTATGAATCATAATATGCAAGGTTAACACTGCTAAAACACCTGAATAGGGTATCCAGTGAGTGATAATAGCTTCCATTCCCATAAGGAGTAATGAAAGGGTCAAAGATCCCAATAAACCCTCCATTTTGATAGAGCGATAAACCAGGTAAGCACCTAAACCCACTAAGCCCCCTGATAACAGAGTTAACGGAACATTCACTAAGGCACCCCAGCTAAAAGTGCCTCCTTGACTTAGCTGCATAAAGCCTGCAAATAAAACAAAAATTAATATATCGTCCATCGTTCCCCCTGCTAAAATCAATTGCGGAATAGCTTTTTGAGTTCCTAGCCCCCTATCCATCAGATTAGACATTCGAGGCACTAAAACAGCTGGCGACACAGCCGCTAATACACTCGCTAATAACAAGCCATCCACATAGGATATATCGAGTAAAGCAGGTGCGAATAGGCTAATCCCTAAAATTTCACAAAGTGCAGGAACAAAACACATCATGACAGCAGGACGTCCGACTTTAACTAGGTCCTTAAAATTTAAGGTCAAGCCAGCCTTTATCAAAATAATCATCAAGGCTGCTTGACGAATCACCGCTGCTTGATCGACTAAAGCCGACTCCAATAAATCAAAACCGAATGGCCCCAAAGCCATCCCAGCTAATAGATAAGCTAAAAGTCGGGGCATCTTTAAAGCGTCCGCCACCTTTCCTCCTAAAAATCCTGCCAAAAACACCATACCCAAACTGAGTAACATTTATTTTCCTCCTTCTAAAAGGGCTTATTGAAATTTTCCACAAAAAAACTTCTACAAGCCCAAATAAGCTTGTAGAAGTCATTAGTTCTTAGAACGGTTCGACTCACACTTTGTAAGCCAGGAAGCACTTCATTTCCTCAATAAAGCTATCATAAATCAATTCACTCAACGATGCAATCTTTATTCAACTTTTTCAAAAATTGTCTCGTTAAGACCAACTAGCTTGTCACCATCATGAACCTTCAACCGATAAATGGCCTTATCCTCAAAATAAATAATCAATTCTTCATCTTCAAGTTGGTAATTTACTGGCGAGAAAGTAATTTGAACTCTGGGGGCTAAACCATAATCTGAAAACTCAAGCCGAGGAAGGATGCTTTTTTCTAGAACTTCTGTGGAATCCTCTTCTGAAGGATCCAACAGGCCCATTCCTGATTGATTGACCATACGATTACGCCAATCAAGTAAATCTTGCAAATAAGGATCGTTTGACGTTTTTTCCAATTTGGCCTTGGAATTAATCACTAAGGATAACTGATCCTCTCGAATATTAAAACCCAAAAGCATCGAATCGGAATTTTCATTTTGATAGAAGCCATCAATGTCAGATAAATCTTGAGCACTGATCCCCTTAGAAAAAGGCAAGCAAAAAAGTATGAAAAAACAAAATAGTAGTTTTTTAATCATTCTTTTCCACCCTCCTAGCTGGAATCGGGCGAGGACTTTTTTCTGGATACAAATATCCTTCATATGTATAAATCCCTCCACCCGATTTTCTCCAATTTCTTGCTAAATAACCATTATAAATACCATCTTTCCTCGCTATACTAAAAAAGTGATATTCACCATAATCAACAACAACACTAATTGAATGCCAAACAGATTTCGGAGGGAGGGAAGTATATTCTTCTATACTATCCAAAGAAACGGAGTTAACTTCAATCTCTTGCGCAGACACATGACTAGAATCTCCTAAAAAGAAACAGAACATTAAACATAATAAAAATACATGATATTTTTTCATTGTTCTACCCCTTATCTATTGATAGGTAAGTACACCCGAATAAGTCACTACATAATCTAACTCACTAATATACCACGAACTAAAATAAAGGTAACCTGAATAGCGACCCTCTGTCCAATATAATTTCTTAGGAATTTCTTTATTCCCTACTATATAATTATCTAGATTGTACTCGCCTCTCCTGTATTTTCTAACAACATTTCTTTTTATTGGCTTATAAGCAACAGATGGGGAAACATTTTCCACAAAATTATGAGCGTCTACATCAGTAACGGGAAGCATTAAAAATAGAACCAATACAAGTAGAAATCTTCTCATCTCTAATCATCTCCTTATAACACAATAATATAGTATGCGCTTACTATAAAATAATACTAACAAATTTTATACCAATCGTCAAGTTCAAAGCTTAAAAATTTAAATATTTACATAAAAAACAATTAATAAGATTAATTTATTATTATATTCCATTAAAACCACCACAGACATTTCAAGCAATTAATACGATCTGTTGGTCTAACCGCTTAAAAATCTAAGAAGTGACTAATTTGAACTCAAAACTGATTGCTTTTCATTTACCAAATGATTTCTTGTGCTATAATGAATATCGTTGAACATAATCTCTGTAAAGCTTCACAACTGAATAGTTATCACGATAACAACACAATATATTGTATTAGATTATATCTGATATCCAATATATTGTGTTTTTATCTTGAAGGTCTGGTCGCTATCTGCTAGAATAGGACTAGCAAGTTGGAAAGATGTTAAATAAAATCTTTCCTAGAAAGGGGTCTGTCTATGATTATTTTTCAATCGGTCATCGGAAATACACGGGCCTTCGTTCAAAAATCAGGCTTAGAATCCCTTGAGATTACACCTGAAAATTATGACGAAATCAAAGTCGACCAGAACTTCATCCTCGTTGCCCCAACATATGACCATGAAACAACTTATATCCTCGATGAATTTATGAAATACCAGGATAATTACAAACACTGCCAAGGTGTTTTTGGAGGAGGAAACCGTAATTTTATGGATCTTTTCTGTTATACCGCCAAAAATATCAGCAAGTACTTTGACGTTCCCCTCTTACATCTTTTTGAATTCCAGGGAAGTCAATATGATGTCGATCAACTAATAAAGGAGCATCAAGATAAATGTCAGAACTAAAATCCATCAACAAACCTGAAGAAATTACTTATTTCCAGTTAAATAACCAAATCAATATCCCGATTAACGGTCAGATTCCCCTAGAAAAAGACAAAGAAGCCGTTCGGGCTTATTTTTTGGAACACGTAAACCCAAATACTGTCTTTTTCCATAATCTAGAAGAAAAAATTGGCTATTTAATTGATAAAGGCTATATTGAAGGGGATTTTATCGCCTTATACTCTAAAGAATTTATCAAGTCTTTATTCGACCATCTCTATCAACAAAAATTCCGTTTTAAATCTTTCTTAGGAGCCTTCAAATTTTATACATCTTATGCGATGAAGACTCGTGACGGCAAACGCTATTTAGAACGCTATGAAGATCGTATCGCTTTTATGGCACTCTATTTGGCTCAAGGAGATGAAGACTTAGCTTGGCATTTAGCCGACGAACATATTCATCACCGACTACAAATGGCCACCCCAACCTTCCTAAATGCGGGAAAGAAAGCCCGTGGTGAAATGGTATCTTGCTTCTTGTTAGATGTTCAAGATAATATGGAATCGATTGGACGTAGCGTCAACTCTGCTCTCCAATTATCTAAACGCGGTGGCGGTGTGGGGGTTAATCTTTCTAACTTACGAGAAGCGGGAGCCCCTATTAAAGGCATCGAAAATGCCGCTTCTGGAGTCGTTCCAGTCATGAAGCTCTTTGAAGATTCTTTCTCTTATGCTAACCAACTGGGTGCACGTCAAGGCGCAGGTGTAACCTATCTATCCGTCTTTCACCCTGATATCTACGCTTTTCTATCCACCAAAAAGGAAAATGCCGATGAAAAAGTTCGAGTAAAGACCCTGTCACTTGGTATCGTAGTACCTGATCAATACTATCACCTTCTTAAAAGCAATGAACCTATGTATCTATTCAGTCCTTACGATGTTGAACGAGAATATGGTGTCCCATTCTCGTATGTGGATATCACCGCTGAATATCATAATATGGTTGCTAATCCACGCATTCATAAATACCAAACTCGCGCTCGTGAACTAGAACAAGAAATCTCAAAATTACAGCAAGAATCCGGTTATCCTTATATTATTAATATCGATACCGTGAATCGCGCTAATCCGATTGATGGACGCGTCATCATGTCCAATCTTTGTTCAGAAATATTCCAAGTCCAAGAGCCTTCCATCCTCAACGAAGATTTAAGCTACAAAGAAGTAGGAAGCGATGTTTCCTGTAATTTGGCCTCGACTAATATTCTACAGATGCTCGAAGGGGATGATTTTGAAAAATCGGTTGAAACAGCCATTCGTGCTCTGACCCAAGTATCTAATATGACGCATATGCATGCTGTTCCAACCGTAGAACGAGGAAATGAACTCCATCATTCAGTCGGCTTAGGAGCTATGGGATTACATACCGCTTTAGCTTACCATCATATTGAATATGGATCCCCTGAAGGATTAGAACTCACCGACCTTTACTTCCGTTGCTTACGTTTTTATGCATTAAAAGCCTCAAATAAAATTGCCAAAGAACGGCAAGAAACGTTTGCTAATTTTGATAAGTCGGACTATGCGGATGGTTCATACATCCAAACTCACTATCTTGATACTGAAGAAGTGACCATTCACTCCGATAAGATCAAGGAAATCTTTAAAAAGATTCAAATCCCTCAAAAAGAAGATTGGCAAGACTTAAGTGAAGCAATTCAAAAAGATGGTCTCTATCATTCTTATCTATTAGCGGTTGCTCCAACTGGATCAATCTCCTATATTAATGAGACTTCTTCTTCCCTGCATCCAATCGTTCAACGAGTTGAGCACCGACAAGAAGGACAAGTAGGAGCTGTGTTCTACCCAACCCCTTATCTATCCAATGATACCCTACCTTATTTTGTCTCTGCCTATGACATGGATCAACGTAAAATTATTGATACCTATGCAGCTGCTCAAAAGCACATTGACCAAGGAATGGCTATGACCCTCTTCATGCAATCCGAGTTACCCGATAACTTCTACGAATGGAAGGTCAATCGTACCAATAAGATGACTACGCGAGATTTAAATATCCTAAGAAATTATGCCTATCGTCAAGGTATTAAATCTATCTACTACATCCGTACGTTTACAGGCGACGAAGAATTAGGTGGAGCCAATACCTGTGAGTCTTGTGTGATCTAAGAAAGGAAAGCATTATGAAAGATTATTTTAATCAAATTATTCATGGAGATGTTCAAAATCATAAAGTCGATTATTACAAAGCGATCGACTGGAACCAAGTAGAAGACACCCTCGATAAACAAACCTGGGAAAAACTCACTAGCCAATTCTGGTTAGATACTCGAATTCCCGTATCCAACGACCTTGCTGATTGGCGATCTCTATCAGATATTGAACAAGATGTTGTCAATAAAGCTTTTGTAGGACTGACTCTTCTTGATACGCTTCAATCAGAAGAAGGGGCCAATGTCATGCGTTCCGATATCCGTACACAACACGAAGAGGCCGTTTTAAATAATATCCTCTTTATGGAGTCCGTCCACGCTAAATCCTATTCCACAATTTTTATTTCTCTAAACCCTAGCCAAAAAATTGATGAAATCTTTGATTGGGGTAACAGTAATCCCTATCTACAATATAAAGCTAAAAAAATCAATGAAGTTTATCAAAATGCAGGCCCACTTGAGAAAAAAGCTGCCTCTGTGCTTCTCGAATCTTTCTTATTCTATTCTGGATTCTTTGCACCTTTGTGGTATTTAGGAAATGCAAAATTAGAAAATGTCGCCGAAATTATCAAACTCATTATCCGCGATGAATCTGTCCATGGTACCTATCTAGGATATAAATTCCAATTAGGCTACCGCGAACTTGTCGAAGAAGAGCAATATCGATTGATGATGTGGGTCCACGAATTACTCGAGGACCTCATGGAAAATGAAGTCAAATTTGCTGAAAGTGTTTATGACCAAATTGGTTGGACAGAAGAAGTTAAAGTCTTCATGCGTTATAACGCTAATAAAGCCTTACAAAACCTCGGCTTTGCACCTTTCTATGATGACGGTACTGCTGAACATGTCAACCCGATTGTTATGAACGGCTTATCTACCAACACAACGAACCATGATTTCTTCTCACAAGTTGGCTCCGGCTATTTGATGGGCCATGTAGAAGCCATGGAAGATGACGATTATAATTTCTAGGAGGAATACCATGTCTAAAATAACCATTTATTCAAAACCTAACTGCTCCCAATGTAATTTTACAAAACGATTTTTAGATGATCAGAAAATCGCTTACCAGGAAATTGATGTCATGCAAAATGACGATGCCTTACAACACATTAAAGAACTCGGCTTCCTATCACTGCCTGTGGTAGAAGGTCCCGACTTTGAGAGTTTTAACGGCTTCAATTTAATGAAATTAAAACAATTAGTTCCATAAAATTGATGACCAAAGAACTAACAGTGATTAGTAAAGAGGCTGTGACATTCATGTTGCAGGCTCTTTTATTGTTAGGAAGTTTATTCTTATATACGCTTAGAAAGGATTGCGCCTCATGAACCTTATTCTCCTATCCCCAAGCAAAGAAATGAATGACCAGCAAGGAACCCTATCTGTTAATTGGTCAACAAACAGTTATCAAGTTGCTACAGCTTTACAAAGCCTTTCCTTAGATGATATTCAAAAACAATTTCATCTGTCAGATAAGCTAGCTCTTCAAACATTTCACCATCACCAACATCTCTTTGATAAACAGGCTCTACCGGCTTACCTAGCCTATCAAGGCTTAGCCTTTCGTCAAATCGATTGGTCAAACATTCAATTAGACTATGCCCAAAAACATCTAGCCATCCTTTCTGCTCTATATGGCCTTGTGAGACCCTTAGATCCCATTAATTCTTATCGACTTGATCTCAAAATCCCCTTAAAGATTCAACACACTTCCTTAAAAAATTATTGGCAAAAACGCATTTCTCAATCTCTCGAAAAACAGCGAATTTATAATTTAGCTTCCAAAGAATTCTTTGACCTGGTCAACTTACCCCCGCAACAAATTGTTCAAGTTGACTTTTATCAGGATGCTTCCCTAACAAAAAAGCCCCGTCAGCTACTTGCAAAAAGCTACGCGGAGCACTTGCCAATCACCTATTACAAACTCAATCTTTTTCCTGGGATACTTTTTCTTGTTTTACACTCGACCAGTACCAGTTAAACACTACAAAAAGTCAAAAAAATCATTTAATCTACCATCGTTAAATAAACGGCTCAAAAGATTGAAAAGCTGATGGTCTTTTAGCTACTTTCGTCTATAATAGAACTATCGCGTCAAAAGGAGTGGTTCGAGTGCTTAATGTCAAAGATTTTTATAAAGAAATGCTAGCCATCGCAATCCCTATTGCTCTGCAAAACTTAATTGTTTCTAGTCTTAATACCTTAGATACCGTCATGATCTCCACATTAGGATCTGCGGCGATAGCCGGTGTAGGGCTGGCCAATCAAGTCTTTTTCTTTTATTCAATGATCTGTTTTGGAACAGGGACCGGTTCCTCCGTCATGATTTCTCAATATTATGGGCGGCGGGATTTTGATAATCTTAAAAAGGTGAATGCCTTATCTAATTTGATCGCCTTTGGCACAGGGATTATTTTTACACTTCTCGCGATCCTAATTCCTCAACAACTAATTGGTCTAATGATCAAGGACCCTTTGGTTATTGAAGCCGGAGCAAAATACCTTCGATTAGTAGCTCTATCCTACATTTTAACTGGATTCTCTTTTTCAACTGGGATTTCATTAAGAAGTACCGGAAATCCGAAAGCCCCCTTGGTCGCTGCAATCGTAGGCTTCGTTTGTAATGCTTTTTTTAATTATGTCTTTATTTTTGGAAAATTGGGCTTCCCAGAATTAGGTATTCTTGGTGCAGCTGTAGGGACAATAATCGCACGAACAGCCGAAGCGAGCATCTTACTTTATGTGAGCACACGCTATCACTGCCCACTTCGGGGACGATTGGAAGAACTTTTTGACTTTAGTCAAGAATTTATTCAACGCTTTATCAAAATTACACTACCCGTTATTATCAACGAGACTTTCTGGGGTCTCGGTCAAATTATGTATTCCGTCGCCTATGCAAAGGTTGGAACAGATGCTACTGCTGCCATTCAGATCGTTATCGCTATCCAAAATATGGCCTATGTTCTAGTTCGTGGCTTATCTAATTCATGCACCATCATTCTAGGAAAGACGATTGGGCAAGGTCTAATGGATGCTGTCTACCCCTATGCCATGCGATTCTTCAAATTAGGAACCCTCTTAGCTTTGATTATCGCTTTGTTTATTGGCTTAAATCCAGACCTACTCTTGTCCTTCTTTGGTCACTTAAGCCCTGTGGTATATGACTTATCACGTACTTTGCTGATCTTTGTTGGATTCCTATTTACTGTTCGTGCCTTCAATTCCATCCTCGTCGTAGGTGTTCTTCGCGGCGGTGGCGACACTCAGTATTCAATGTACCTAGAAATGGGCTCGGTATGGCTCGTTGGAGTTCCACTCGCTTTTATTGGAGCGGTAGTCTTAAAATTACCGATCCAATGGGTTTTCCTCATGGCCTCAATGGAAGAAATCACCAAAGCTTCCTTTGGTCTTCTACGAGTAAGATCCAAAAAATGGGTGCATGAAATCAATTAAATATCGCATTATCACAAAAAAAGAGAGGCTGTGACTAACAAAGTCATAGCCTCTTTAACATTTCTACAGTTCGATTTTGAATACTATTTTCTAGCGTAAAATTTCAATTAAATTCTTATGTGCAGCCTGCCTAGCTGGTAAATACCCCGCTGCTATCCCGATAAACACTGAAATTACAACCGTCACAAAAGCCGTTAGAAGATCATAGGCTGGCTTGAAAGGTAGAAAGTTGCCCGCAATCTTAGCGATGATAAATCCTAAAACATAACCAATTATCCCTCCAAAGGTAGTAATGACAATCCCTTCTAATAGAAATTGCCATTGAATCGATAACCGAGTCGCACCCACTGAACGACGAATACCAATTTCTTTTGTTCGCTCAGACACCGAGATATACATCATATTCATCACTCCAACACCAGCAATAAATAAGGAGATCCCTGCAATTGAGGTAATAAATAAAGTAATCATCGTTAATTGCTTACTAATCTCGGCCATTTCTTCCGTTCGATCATAGTACTCATAACTTCCACTATCTTTTGCCTTACCGCTTTCTTTAAGGTATTCGGCAATCCGTTTATTGGTTCCTTTCATATCCGCATCATCCCGATAAAATACCTTGATCGAAAAATTAAAGGTGGATTGTTGTGAAAAACGCTCATAAGTCGCTTTAGGTATCGCTAGTTGAATTGGGTCAGCCATCCATCCCATTAAATTATCTTGCTCTTGGTCCATCGGCATCTGATATACACCTACGATCGTATAATCCTGTCCATCAAGATTGATCGCTTTGTGGTAGGCTTCTTGTGGCGAAGCAAAGAACATACTCGCTGCCATTTCTTCAATAATTACATATGGTTTCTTAGCCTTCGAATCAGATGAATTTAGATTCCGCCCCACCACTAGGTTAAAATTTGTCTCTTCCTTGAGGCTAACATTCATATATTCTTGAGTCTTGCGAAAAGAAATTTGCATATACTGCTCGGTTACATCCTGACCATCCAGTTGTACTTCATCGACCCCTGGAAAAGAGCGTATATGCTCTAGATTGTCTTCGGAAAAAGGCTGCAATGTTCCGGGATCAGTATCTGAACCCGTCATATTATAATAAAAACTTTGACTTCTTCGACCCTTTTCATCCTTAGCTAAGGAATCCAATGTCTGTTTCTCAAATCCCTTTCCCAAGCTTAAAATAGTGATGACTGCTGCAATACCAATCACAATTCCGATCAATGTTAAAAAAGTTCGACGTCCATTCATCTTAAGGGTAGCAAGAGAAGATTTAAGAATTTCACTTACGCGCATCTATGGCTTCCTCCTCTTCTTGACGGAACTTAAGCGCCAATCCGCTTGCTTCCTCAGCTGATACGTCTTGTACCTGTCCATCTAACATTAATAAGTGACGACTGGCATAGGTCTGAAGACTTGGGTCATGAGTGACCATAACAATCGTAACTCCCTCTTCCTGGTGTAACTTTGAAAGAATTGCCATAATTGCTTTTGATGTTTTCGTATCTAAAGCCCCAGTTGGTTCATCTGCAATCACAAAATCTGGTTTATTCACCAATGCGCGCGCAATCGCCACACGTTGCCGTTGGCCACCGGATAACTCATGAGGCTTTGCGGTCATTTTCTGTTCAAGCTCCACTTTTTTTAGGACTTGCTCAACCTTTTGCATCGATTGATGATGAGAATAACCAGCATAGAGCAATGGCAACTGCACATTTTTGGAGACAGTCATATTATCTATCAGGTTAAAACTTTGAAAAACAAAGCCTACCTTTTGATTACGCAATTGAGAAATTTGAAAATCATTTCGATCAGAGACAGGCTCTCCTTGAAAAAGATACTCTCCTTCAAATTGATTATCCAAAAAACCTAAGACATTAATAAATGTCGACTTTCCCGAACCAGAAGCCCCCATAACAGACACAAATTCGCCTTCATAAATGGATAAATTAATATCCTTTAAAACATGAAGGGATTGATCACCATTTTTAAAATATTTATTGAGATGTTGTACATGAATGAGTGGTTGATTGGTCATAAATATTTCCTCACTCTCTAAAATCCACTCGGTGGACTCATCGCTCCAGACTGATTATCTTCATCCATCCCACCTAGCTGCATCACCTCAATTTTTTGTCCATCCTTAAGGTCGAATGGATTTAGAACCACTTGCTGACCTTCTTCTAAACCAGACTGAACAACCCGTTGCAAGCCTTGATTTTCCAAATCAACTTCTTTTTTATGAACAATGCCTTCTTGATAAATAAAGACATAACTGTGACCATCCTCTTCCAGTATCGCCTCTTGTGGTAAAACTAAACCAGTCGGTGTTATTTGAACTTTAACGGTAAAGCCTGGTTGAATAAATTCATCCGGAGAAACTGTAAATCCAAACTGTGTAGACGATGAACCACCTGCTAAATTGCTTTCAGAAGCAGTAGCATTATTGCCAGAGTCCTGTTGACTTGGAGCGGAACTTGCCGGTGGTATCTCATCATAACGTACTAGGGTTCCACTAACATAACGGTCCTCCGCATTAATATAAATCTGAACAGGAATATCCTTAGCTAGTAAATAAAATTCATACTCAGTTACTGATCCTTTAATTTGAACTCCTTGAGAAATAATCCGCACTAGTGGAACCGAATTGCTCGTTTTTCCGTCAGGATTAAGGATGACCTTACCATCATATTCCGCCCGAACTTCTCCCCGCTGTTTTTCATAGAGCCGTTGCAATTTAATTTCAACATCTTCGATTTGTTGATTCACCTGACGTATCTGATCCTTGGCAGCTGCAGCCGGGTCTTCCTGACCTGCTGTTTGAATGCTATTCACTTGAGATTGATAGGCTTCCTCATCTAAGGGTGTCTCACTCACTAAGGGTTGCCCCGATTTCCCGATCAATTCCGAAACATAATAATAATATTGACCATCCTTCGCCCAATAGCCTTGTAATGTATCGCCTTGATAGTTATACAAAAGACCTGTTTGCTTAGATAAATTATCAATCAATCGATTACGATCATTATATAGTCGAGTTTGCTCCCGCAAGGCATCCTCAATATCGTGCTGCAAGTCTCCAGTTTGAATATACTTATACAAGAGGTCGCCTTTTTTGACCTGTTGACCGTCCTGCACCAAAATTTGATCAATCTGTCCCTTTTCAGCATCATAAAAATAGGAATTATCTGCTACTAGTTGGACCGTTCCATCGATGGTCACCGGATCCTGGGGATAAAGATCCATCACTTGATAACCCGTCGAATCTATATTGGGCATCTCTGCTTCATTTCCAGCTTGAGTGCCTTTTACAAATTGATTGATAAAAAATGCTAATAGAGATAGAGTCACTAAACCAATCCCTATCCCAATAAACGCTCCCTTTTTCAACTTCATTTCTGTACCACCTTTTGCAGTTTGTCATCTAATTAAAACTGATTTGATAACTAATTTTAACATAGAAACGTTTTCCTGACTAGATATCTAAAAAAGGAACGCCAATTTTCTGATAACAGAAAATCAGCGTTTAAAATCAATCGTTCTTAGCTATTGAATTAGGCAAACTGTGCATTGTATAAACTAGCATAGAAACCATTTTTTTCTAATAAAGTCTGATGATTTCCTTGTTCTATGACATCCCCTTGATTCATAACAATGATATTATCTGCATTTCGAATTGTTGACAAGCGATGGGCAACAACAAAGGAAGTGCGATTCTCTAAAAGCTTAGCCATCGCTTCTTGAATTAAAACTTCCGTCCTTGTATCCACTGATGAAGTCGCCTCATCAAGAATAATCACTTCTGGATCAGATAGAAAAGCGCGAGCAATAGTAATTAATTGTCTTTGACCTTGTGATAAATTATTTCCATCCTCAGTTAAAAGCGTTTGATAGCCATCAGGTAGTGTGGAAACAAAGTCATCTACATGCGCTGCTTTGGCAGCCTGCAAGATAGCCTGATCACTCACTCCCTCATTACCATATTTCAAATTATCCCAAATACTCCCTGCAAATAGCCAGGTTTCCTGCAATACCATGGAATAATGGCTCCGCAAATCTTCTCGGGTATAATTCCGAATATCAATGCCATCATAATAGATAGCCCCTCCTGATACATCATAAAACCGCTCTAAGAGATTAATAAGCGTTGTCTTACCAGCTCCGGTTGGTCCAACAACAGCGATCATCTGACCCGGCTTTACCCTTAAGTTAAAGTCTGTCATCAATAATTGACCCGGCTCATAACCAAATTGAACATGGTTAAACTCAATCTTATACTGGGTATCTCTCTTTTGCGGATCTCCTTGAGGGTGAATCATTTCTTCCTCGTCTAACAATTCAAATACACGTTCGGTAGATGCTAAAGTCATTTGAATGGAAGCAGCAAGATTGGCCAGCTGCCTAAAAGGACCAGAAAACTGATTGGTATATTGAAAGAAAGATTGAACTGTTCCTATTGGAATCTTACCCTCTAATACCCCAAGACCACCAATAATCGCTACTAAAATATAGATAATATTCTTCGATAAATCGACTAAGGGATTTAAAATACCTGCATAAAATTCAGCTTTCCAAGAGGCTTCATTTAACTGATCACTCTTTTGCTCAAACAAGGCTTTTTCATGATCAATCTGATTATAGACCTTGATGGCTGTTTGCCCTGAATAACGCTCTTCAATAAAATCATTGACATGTCCTAGTAGAACTTGTCTTTGACGAAACAAATTTTGAGAGCGGCCAGAAATGATTCGAATAATCAAGTAATTCAAAGGAACCAATAGAACAACCACCAAGGTTAAAATACCACTCATCGATAACATCGTGAAAAATATGGCGAGTATTTGAACAAAGGACGTCACTACTTGTGTTAGTGATGGTCCCAAGGATGAAGCAATCTGATCCACATCATTGATGGCCCGCGAAAGAATTTCCCCGTTAGCATGACTATCAAAATAAGAAATCGGTAGATGACTCATCTTTTGCTTAATTTGCTTACGTAGATCATACACCGTATTTTGAGCGATTCTTAAAGTGATAAACTGTTGAAAGTACCGGAAAAAACTGGATAAAAGATAAGCTCCCGCTAAAATAACTAAAATACGTCCCATCCCATGATAATCGATTTGGTAATGACCATCATGACATCCAGCCTTAACCCCTTCATATATCAAGGTCGTAATCCAACCTAGAATTCGTGGAAGTTGGGCTTGTAAAAAGGCAGAAAAAGCAGCTAAAATTAAAACAACTAAGAGCCATAAACGTCGGCCTGCCATAAATTGATACAAGCGTTTTGCCGTATCCATAAAGGAGCGGTTCTGTTTCTTTTCTTCCATATGACTATCCCTCCTCTTTTATTTGAGATCGAACAATCTCTTGATATACCGGATTACTATTTAACAAACTTTGATGACTCCCACGCCCTACAATTTGACCATTATCTAAGACCAGAATTTGATCGGCATCCATCACGGTACTTACACGTTGTGCAATAATAATTATGATCGCATCTTGGATATTTTCCTTGAGAGCTTGGCGAAGCTTGGCATCAGTCTTAAAGTCTAATGCTGAAAAAGAATCATCAAACAAGTAAATCGCTGGTTGGCTAACAATCGCTCGAGCAATGGATAAGCGTTGCTTTTGTCCTCCCGAAAAATTATTCCCTGCTTGTTCAACACGGGCATCTAAGCCCTCTGGCAAATCTCTTACAAAGTCTGCTTGAGCAATATCAAGGGCCCGCCATAATTGTTCATCTGTCGCATTGCTTTTACCATATAACAAATTCGAGCGAATAGTCCCCGCAAAGAGCATCGCTTTTTGGGTAGCATAGCCGATACAAGTCCTTAACGCTTCCTGGTCCAATAGGCGAACGTCAACCCCATTCAAACGAACCGCACCCGCAGAAGCTTCATACAATCTGGGTATAAGGTTTGCGATGGTGGTTTTACCCGAACCAGTACCTCCAATAATTGCTAAAGTCTCACCTTGATTCACTGTAAAATTAAGCTTAGAAACCGCTGGTCTTTGGGCTTGTGGAAAACCAAAATCAACCCCTTGAAAACTTAATTGCCAAGGACCATCTTGAGGGATGGGTCGAGGATCCTTCACGCTTTGAATCGATGCTTTAGTATCTAATACTTCCAATATACGGTCAGCCGAAACTTGTGCTCGGGGAATAAAAATAAACAGCATACCTACCATTAAAATGGACATCAAAATCTGATTAGAATACTGGATGTAAGCAATAATATTTCCCACTTCCATGATTCCGACCTCAATCAGCTTAACCCCTTGGGTAAATATCAAGACATTCGATACGCCCACCACAAGCAATAATGAAGGGAGTAATAAAGACATAATTGAAAAACCCTTCACATTGGTATCCCGGTAATCCTGATTCACCTCATCAAATCGCGCTTCTTCGTAAGTCGACGTATTAAATGCCCGAATAACCCGAACCCCTGTCAAACCTTCACGAAAAACCTTGTTTAACCGGTCCATAATTGATTGTACTCGACGATAAATAGGTGTCACAATACGCATAATCACAAAAACCAAGACACAGATCAAAGGTAATGTAATCCAATAAATCCAGGCTAATTCACTTTGAGTTTGATAGGCGAAATAGGCTGATACTGCTACAATTATTGGTGTCATAACAATCATTCGCAAAGTCATCATGGTGATTATTTGAATCTGCATCACATCATTGGTTGTTCGAGTAATTAATGTTGATGTCTCGAAACGCGATAAATCATCTTGCGAAAAAGCCATTACTTGTGAAAAAATTTGTTTACGTAAATGATTCCCTAGCCCTTGTGACTCTTTAGCACACATTCTAACCGATATAAAAGCCAACACAATCGTCATCAATGATGCCACTAGCATCCAAGAACCATATTGCCAAATCCCCGACTGACTACCTGTTCTTGCCGCCACATTTAATATCTTAGCAGCTATTGTCGGCAAAAATAATAAGCTAACTGCCTCAAAAACCATTATTGAAAAAATGATGGCTAATTTCTTTTTATCCAACATTCCCCAGATTCTAATCATTCAATATCTCCCTTCTTAAAGTCCCTTCCAGCAACCATTGTAACCGCTGTTCAAATAATTCTTGACAATCATCCAATGTCCAATGGTTCACCAAGGCTTTAGTAATACAGTGTGTTAACACAAAATGATAAAATTCAATAAAATTCCCAATATCTTTCTGCTCAATGACAAGATATTTCTCGAAATAAGTCAGCAATTTTTCTTGATCCAAATTTTTTGACTGATGAACCCATCGACTCGCTTGATAGATACGTTTTACTAATTGAAAATCAGCATGAAGTAACACTTGCCTTAAAAATTGACTATAGTGAGAAGTCAACATGAACTCAATATATTGAGAACCATGATTAACAAGCGCTGATTTTAAATCTAAGTCCAAGGTTACATCTGATGTAAATTGATCCAGTTCAAGAAGAACTTGCTGAAATAAATAAGAAAAAAATTCATCCAAATCTTCAAAATATTGATAAAAAGACCCTCTTGGGATCTCTGCACTTCGAATAATATTAGATACAGAAGCTTGACTCTTCGGTCGTTGAGAAAACTCCATAATTCCCGCCTTCACTAAACGGTCTTGCTTTTCTGGACTTAAATTTAAAAAAGTTTGACTTGGCATAAGCTTCCCCCTTAAAATGACACCGTGTCGCTTTATACCCAGTATATATGACAGAGTGTCGCTTTTCAAGTAGCCATTCATTCAAGCAAAACTTTTTCCTAATATATAAATTTTATTACCTTATTTAATCGCTTCAAAGTCCTTCTAAAACAATAAAAACCACAAACATTGTTATCACAATGTTCATGGCTTTTATAAAAAAATTCGATATTTCTTCTTTATATATCTATAAAGTTAGTATTTTAAAAATCACCTTTAATTGAATCACTTATTTATGTAATTTATGCCGGATATAGGAATCGAACCTACGACCTTCACATTACGAATGTGCTGCTCTACCGACTGAGCTAATCCGGCATTTTTCAACAACAATCATTATTATACGCCTAATAGGTATTTTTGCAAGTTTTTTAGATTCATGTAATGATGGCGAACTCATATTAGAAACTAAAAAAATTAAAAATGAAATCAAGCTAACTAAATTATTAACAGCAGTGGAAATGTAGGAAAAGACAATAACTCAGCAGTCTTTTTCTGATAAATATCTTTTGGATATCCCCAAATTAATCAATCAATTTGCCAATTTTATGAGCGATAAAGATAAAAAGTATTTAAAACGTATTAAGAACGTATTAAACGAAAAAAACACCCTTTCCACCGAAGTAGAAAAGGTGCTGTAAACATTGATATAACAATAATATTAACGTTTTGAGAATTGAGAAGCCTTACGAGCTTTCTTAAGACCCGGTTTCTTACGCTCAACCATCCGTGGGTCACGCGTTAACAATCCTGCCGTTTTTAAGGCAGAACGGAAATCAGGATCTACATTTAATAATGCACGAGCAATTCCATGACGGATAGCTCCTGATTGACCAGAGAATCCACCGCCTTGAACATTAACAATCACATCATAAGAACCTAATGTTTCGGTTACATTGAATGGTTGTTTAATAACTTCTTGTAAGTGCGCAAAGGGGATATATTCTTCTAATGATTTACCATTAACAGTAAATTCACCAGTTCCTGGCACTAAACGAACACGTGCTGATGAGTTTTTACGACGACCAGTTCCTAAGTATTGTACTGTAGCCATTTAATCCCTCCTTAAATTAATGATGTAATGTCTAATTCTTTTGGTTGTTGTGCTGCATGTTTGTGGTCTGCACCTTCATAAACAAATAATTTAGTGAATTGTTTACGACCCAAACGGTTATCTGGCAACATACCTTTGACAGAACGTTCAATTAAACGCTCAGGCTTGTTATCACGCATTTGACCAGCGGTTGTAACACGCATACCCCCTGGGTGACCAGAGTAGTTATAATATTTTTTATCAGTTGCTTTTTTACCTGTTAAGGCAACTTTTTCTGCATTAATAACAATCACAAAATCTCCTGTATCAACATGTGGAGTGTAAGTTGGTTTATTTTTACCACGTAAGATTGAAGCAACGACTGTAGAAAGACGTCCTAAGGGAACATCTGTCGCATCAATTAAGACCCAGTTGCGTTCAACTTCGTTTTTCTTAGCCATATATGTTTGACGCACGTTATTTTCCTCCATTACTTTCTTCTTGTTTACAATTACTATGAGTTTCCGGGGCTCATTAGTGGGGTAAACAATACCGTTACTTATCATACCGCCATTTCATATAAATGTCAATTTAAATTTAATAAAATTCAGACTAGTTAAGGCCTTTACCCCGACTCATTCCTCCCTATGCTATAATAATTCTATGATTAAAAAAGGAGTGAGTAAAGTGACTAATTATGATGTCATCGTCATCGGTGCGGGTCCTTCAGGCATGATGGCCGCCATTCAAGCTCGATTATGCGGTGCCCGCGTTGCCATTCTTGAAAGAAATAATCAAGTAGGTCGCAAGCTACTATTAACCGGAGGAGGACGCTGTAACGTCACCAATTCAGCTGATCATCAAGAACTCATTAACCACATTCCTGGTAATGGAAAGTTCCTATATTCCTCTCTTGACCAATTTGACGCCTCCGATATTATCGATTTCTTCACAAAAGCCGGTATTGAACTTAAAGAGGAAGACCATGGTCGAATCTTTCCAGTTAGTAACTCTGCCCGCAGCATTCGAGATGCTCTATTAAATAAAATTAAGGCGTTAAAAATTGACTTATTCTTAAATCAGAGTCTAAAATCAATTCAACAAAGTCCTCAAAGTCAACACATCCAATCTATTAGAACTCAAAATGGGTTAGAACTTACCACTCAGTCATTAATTTTAGCAACTGGGGGGAAATCCTATTCTCGTACCGGTTCACAAGGAGATGGTTATGGCTTTGCTCAAAAATTAGGCCACTCAATCACTCCTCTTTATCCCACAGAGGTTCCTCTTCTGTCCAATGATCCCTTTATCCAATCAAAGGAACTACAAGGGATTTCCCTAACGGATATTAATCTATCTTTGATAAATGAAAGAAATAAGATCATCACGCAACATCGAATGGGGATGGTCTTCACTCACTTTGGTTATTCTGGCCCAGCGGTTTTGCGCTGTTCAGGTCATGTCAATCTTTGGCTTATGAAACACCCTCAAACAGTCGCTCAACTGAGACTAGATTTAACACCAGACTGGACAATTAGCACTTTAGATCAATTCGGTCAAACCCACCGTCAGAAAGAACTCGTCACACTTTTAAAACATTGGATACCTGAAAAATTAGCCCGTTTAATTCTCAAAAACTTGAATCTAGATGGTCATCTAGCGTATAAGAATCTCAGCCCTCAACAAGCGCAGGACCTATGGACCCTAATAAAAGAATTCCCTTTGACCGCCTACCAAAGCCAAAAGCTTGACAAGGCTTTTGTAACTGGAGGAGGCGTCAACTTGAAAGAGGTCGTACCACAAACGATGGCCTCAAAATTAGTCAACGGATTATACTTCTGTGGCGAATTACTAGATATTAATGGCTATACCGGCGGTTTCAATATGACTACTGCTTTTGTCACAGGAGCTGTCGCAGGTCGTCATGCAGCCTTGGAATTAAAGCAACCATAAAATAGCAAAATGTCCTTTAACTTTTAGACGATGTCTAATGGCTAAAGGACATTTTTAATAAATTTTTACTTTAGTTGGATGCTTCACTCGTCGATGATTCTTCAGTGCTATCTGAAGCTGTTTCTTCAGACACCTCCGTTGTTTCTGTTTGATTCAACGGATTCTCCTGACTTTCATCGAAATATTTAGGATCCGAAACCTTTAAGATACCAGATACAACAGCTGCTGTTTCTGGAAGCTTATTCCACTTACGAAGATCTTCAACCGAAACATTATAGGAAGCTGCAATCGATTCTAGCGTCTCTCCCGGTTGAACTTCATGATAATCAACCCACGGATTACTTACAGCAATCTCTTCATCAACATATACTACATTGTCGAGTAGTCCATTCCAAAATCTCAATGCTTCTACACTCACGCCATATTCTTGCGAAATAGAGGCTAAGCTATCTTCTTTTTTAACCTGGTGAATTTCTGGTTTTTGATCCGGTTGAGTCACTGTCAACTCGTCTCCCGCCTTCACTTCACTATTATCCTCAAGTTGAGACCACTGTCTGATTTGAGATTCAGATACGCCGAATAATGTTTCCACATCCGATAATTTATCAGTAACTTTCAGCGTATATTTTAGAGGATAAACTGATTTTAAAGGCCGTTCTTGACCAAAAGAGGTAACCGCTTGAGAAGGATCAGAAACATATAATTCTTGACCCGTTTGAAGTTCGTCATTTAACAAATTATTCCATTGACGTAATTCTTTTTCAGAAATTTGGTACTGGTCGGCAATCTTCTTAAGATCATCACCTTCAACAACAACATGTTTGCTTAAGCTAATCTGAGCGGGATCAAGAGCCAGTGTATTTGGATCCGTTAATTCATCACTTTCTTTTGTTTTTGGTCGACGAATGGTGACTTCCTTATCCTGATCTTTATGTGATCCTGCTGCATTCGGTGTTTGCCCTCGACTTGAAGAAGCGTCTTGTGATGAGGAAGAGTCTCCACTAGATGCACTTGGCGCTTGAGTATTTGAAGATTGGTTGGACCCTGACTGACTCGTACTTCCAGATGGTATATAGATCACCTGTCCAGGGTAGATCATGGTTGAAGATAATCCATTATAAGCCATCAGTGTTTCCATAGACAAACCATAAGCTAATCCAAGATCATAGAGGTTATCCCCTGCTTTAATCGTATAGGCATTCCCACTTGCTTGACCATATGAAGGAGAAGCTGAATTGGAAGAATAAGAAGGAGTCACACTTTGACTTTGGCTAGTCGAATTACCGTAAATTGACAAACGATATCCTGGATAGATAAGATCCGATACTAAACCATTCCAAGCTTTTAATTGTTCTACGCTCACACCATAGTACTGTGCGATACCCGACAGGGTATCTCCTGGAGAAATCGTGTAATTTCCTTGACTAGTTGATGAGCCTTGACCAACTTGTCCAGTCGAAGATTGTCCAACGGAAGTGGTTCCACCACTGGCAACCGCTAGCTGATCTCCAGCAAAAATATAATTTGACGAGAGGCCATTCATAGCTTTTAACTGGTCTAAAGACAGACCATATGCTCGAGCAATATTATACAAGGTATCTCCCGGCTGAACCACATAGGTCGCACCAGATTGTGACGGACTGGATGAAGGCGTTGAGCTAGAAGGTTGAGTAGAACCAGCACCTTCAATCATCAATAAATCTCCAACATCAATCAAAGATGAAGATAAATTATTCATCCGCATAAGTGTATCTGGGCTTAACCCATAACGCTGAGCAATTCCATAAATTGTATCGTTCGGTTGTACAGTATAATAAGTTTGACCTTGGACCTTTAATAAGGGGTCAATCGTCAAGGCGGCAACAGCCGATAAAACTGCTGCTGATTTTATCCATTGTTTTCTTAATATTGTCATTATAATCCCCTCTTTCTCTTTATAAGTGTCTCTCAGTCTCATTATAACATTTTCTAACATCAAAAAAAACTTATTCTACATATTGTCACTGAAACGTCATAAGTCAATTACAAAAAAGAGCCGCCTCTTAATAGCAGCTCTTACATATATTCTAGCGTCCAAAGAAGTGATTAATCCCTTTTACTAATCCGTCTACCAATTTAGCTTGATAAACCGAATTCGTAACTTGTTTAAATTCGGAATAATTATCCATAAATCCAAGCTCGACTAGAGCAGAAGGCATGTCAGTTGTACGAGTGACATGAAGATTTTGCGGCCTTGCTCCCATATTTTTAGCACCGGTTTCATTGATTAAGGCATTTTGTAAACTTTGGGCCAATCGTTTATTCTCATTTAATTTTTCATTTGTTTGATTTTCTGGCGTCATAAAGCCTGGCCAATCAACTGAGCGATCATGATACAAAGTGACGATTCCTTTTGCAGAACCTGCCAAATTAGCTGGCATCGCATTATGGTGAATCGATACAAAAATATCCGTCTTTAGGTCGTTTGCCAAAGCATTCCGTGCTTCTAGACTGACAAAGCGGTCATTTTTACGTGTCTCAAAAACCGAATAACCTTGGGCTCTTAACCGATCTGAGACTTGGCGTGCAATCTTTAAGTTTAAATCTTTTTCCTTGACGCCAAAATTATCCGTACCGGTTTCTGCACCTCCGTGACCTGCATCAATAAAGACTGATCGACTTATTTGAGCCGCCGGTTTTTGTGGAGTTTGGCTAGCAGGTTGACTAGGTTGACTCACATTAGGCGTTGTTTTTCCAGACTTAACGACCAATTGATTTCCTGGATAGATATAATTGGACCTTAGATTATTAAGGCGCTTCAATTCTGGAATGGTAATACCATGCTTGGTAGCGATCGCCCACAAGCTATCTCCCGCTTTAACGGTATAAGTAGCTGGCCCTTGAGTTGTTGCTTGAGTTGGTGCTTGATGATTACCTGAGTTTTGTGAAACGGTCGGTTTCTTGTCAGGGGTTGGACTAGCATTAGTGTTAGGCTGCTTCACATAAAGCTGGTTGCCTGCATAGATATAGTTTGATTTTAAATTATTCCATGTTTTAATATTTTGAATAGTGGTACCATACTTGGTCGCAATTGCCCATAGGCTATCACCAGGCTTCACTGTATAAACATTCGCAGTAACCGATGGTGATGGTTTAGTTACCACCGGTTTTGAAGGTGTTGGGTTAGCCTGATTATTGGGGCTAGGTGTTGATATTACTGGACTAACACGCAATTGATTACCCGCATAAATATAATTCGAGCGTAAGTTATTCCACTGCTTTAGCTGCTGAATGGTTACACCGTGACGAGTAGCAATGGCCCATAGACTATCACCAGGACGAACGACATAGCTTTTTGCGGCAGAAGTTGGCTGCGTTGGCTGAACAGATGGCTTATTCACTTTAGTGTCAGTAGCCACTTGATTATTCTTTGTTGGAGTACTTACTTGAACAGCCAGTTGCTTACCTGGATAGATAAAATTCGAAGAAAGATTATTCCATTGTTTAAGTTGCTGAATGCTTGTTCCGTACTTGTTAGCAATAGCCCATAAACTATCTCCTGCCTTTACCGTATAATCCCCACTCGATTGAGGGGCCGCTGTCATTCCAGTCCCAGTCGGTTGAGGTTGGGACTGAGTAACTGTACTGGTCGATTGATTGCTAGGTTGAACCGATGCCTGTTCAGTCGTTGACGCTTGCGGCTGGCTAACGATTAATTGATTCCCTGTAAAAAGATAATTGGAAGACAGATTATTCCATTGCTTTATATTATCCACGGTCACACCGTAACGATCAGCAATTAATTGTAAATATTCTCCATGTACCACGCTATGTATTTTAACTTCTTGAGCATGAGCGGTTTGTGCAGAAAGAGCCAAAGCAGCTGATCCCGCAACTGCTAAAGCTGAAAATTTAAGACGATTAGAATGTGGATTCATTAGCGGTAACTCCTTGATCTATTTTATAATTCCATCATACCATAGATTGTATCATAAAGGGATTAAATCTAAAAAACTCAAGGACGATTTACGTCCTTGAGTTCTTAAATTCATTTACTATGAAAGCCTGATTACATCATGCCACCCATTTGTGGTCCTGCTGCTTCAGGAGTATCTTTAGGGATTTCTGCAACAATCGCTTCAGTCGTTAATAGAAGAGCAGCAACTGAAGTAGCATTTTGTAAGGCAGAACGAGTAACTTTAGTAGGATCAACAATTCCTGCTTGAATCATATCTTCATACTTATCTGTAGCAGCGTTATATCCTGTACCTTTCTTTGCGTTGAGAACTTCGTTGACAACTACTGATCCTTCTTTACCAGCATTTTGAGCGATTTGACGAATTGGCTCTTCTAAAGCACGAGCAACAATTTTCACACCAGTTGCTTCATCATCAGTTTCAGTTTCAGTTGCTTCAACTTCTTGTTTGATGGTTAAGTAAGCTGTACCCCCACCAGGAACAATTCCTTCTTCAACTGCTGCACGAGTTGCATTCAAAGCATCTTCAATTCTTAATTTAATTTCTTTTTGAGCGGTTTCAGTTGCAGCACCTACTTTGATCACCGCAACACCACCGGCTAATTTAGCGATGCGTTCTTGAAGTTTTTCCTTATCATAGCTTGAAGTGGTTTCTTCAAGTTGTTTACGTAACAATTTAACGCGTTCTTGAATTTTATCTGAATCTCCACCACCTTGGACAATGGTTGTGTTATCTTTTGTAACAGTCACTTTCGCGGTCTTTCCAAGATGATCAACCGTAGCATCTTTTAATTCGAAGCCTAATTCTTCAGAGATAACAGTTGCTCCCGTTAAAACAGCAATATCTTCTAACATTGCTTTACGGCGATCTCCGAATCCAGGTGCTTTTACAGCAACTACATTTAATGTACCACGTAATTTGTTCAACACCAATGTAGGTAAAGCTTCTCCTTCAACATCTTCTGCAATCATTAAGAGTGGACGACCTGATTGCATAATTGATTCAAGCAATGGCAAGATATCTTGAATATTAGAGATTTTACGATCTGTAATAAAGACATATGGACTTTCTAATTCCGCAACCATTTTTTCGTTATCCGTTACCATATATTGTGATAGATAACCACGGTCAAATTGCATCCCTTCTACAACAGATAATTCAGTGTCAATCGTTTGTGAATCTTCAATAGTGATGACTCCATCATTACCTACTTTTTCCATCGCATCCGCAATCAATTCACCAATACGCACTTCACCCGATGAAACAGCTGCTACTTGAGCAATAGATTCTTTCGAAGAAACAGGTTGCGATAATTCTTTGAGCGCCTTAACTGCTGTTTGAGTCGCTTTATCAATTCCTCGGCGGATACCAATTGGATTTGCCCCTGCAGTAACGTTCTTCATTCCTTCGCGGGCAATCGCTTGAGTTAATACGGTCGCTGTTGTTGTTCCGTCACCTGCGATATCGTTTGTTTTTGAAGCGACTTCTTGAACCAATTGAGCTCCCATATTTTCGTAACGATCTTCTAATTCGATTTCTTTAGCGATCGTCACTCCATCATTGGTAATTAATGGAGATCCATAAGTTTTATCTAAAACCACATTTCGTCCTTTAGGACCAATGGTTGTTTTAACTGTATTTGCTAAAATATCCACGCCTCGAAGTAAGGCTGCACGTGCATCTTCTGAAAATTTTAATTCTTTAGCCATAATCTCTCTCCTCTACTCTATTTGACTATTCAACAACTGCTAGAACTTCTTTAAGTTCAATAATAACAAAGTCTTCATTATTATCATTAACTTCTGTTGCTGCAAAAGACTTATAGATCACTTGATCGCCAACTTTAATACCGTCTTTTTCTTCAATTTCATTTCCTAAGGCAACTACTTGCCCGATTTGTTGTTTTTCTTGAGCAGCAGTTGGTAATACAAAGCCACTGGCTGTTGTTGATTCTGCTTCTTTGGCTTTTAATACAATACGTTTTGCTAATGGTTTTAACATTGTGTTCCCTCCATTTTTCATCCTTCATTCCAGGGTTAGCACTCTTAATCGTCAAGTGCTAACCTCTATCTTTATTATAGTAGATGACTTTCTAAAAAGCAAGGGAAATGTTTGCCCTTCTCTCCAAAGAAAAAAGACCCCGATCCTATGATCGCGGTCTCTCAATTTTTTACGATTTCTCCCTACTTCGCTACTATTCCTGATTAATAAAATATATCAAGGTCTGCAACTCATTTGTTAAATCAACATTCTGAACCCGAACATGGTCAGGAACTTGAAAACGAAGTGGCGTAAAATTCAATACTCCCCTTATCCCTACTTCAACCAGGCGTTCCATCACTTGTTCAGCTACCTCTTGAGGAACCGTTAAAATCGCCACTTTCACTTGATTCTTCTTTAATTGCTCCTCCATCTCATCCATCGAGTAGATCGGAACTTGACCATGTTTACTACCAATAAGATCTGGGTTAATGTCAAAAGCCAATCCAATACGGACGTTATTTGACTTGCGAAAATTATAGTTTAGCAAAGCATTTCCCAAAGATCCAACACCAATTAAAGCCGTCGTGATCAATTGATCCTGGTTTAGAGCCTTAGAGAAAAATTGCAATAAATATTCTACATCGTAGCCATAGCCTCTTTTGCCCAATGCACCAAAATACGAAAAATCCCTTCGAATCGTTGCACTATCTACTTTTACTGCTTCACTTAATTCAGAAGACGAAATTCTATCTTTGCCCGCATTATACAAAAATCTTAAATAACGGTGGTAAATTGGCAAACGTTTAGCAGTTGCCTTTGGTATTTTTTGAGTCATTGTTCGCCTCCATTCTAAATTTTTGATAAATCATCATTATTTATTAACATTCTCTATTTATTAGTATATCATCATTTGATACTTCTGCCAATTTCAATTCATGCTTCTATCTAGTTAATCTATATGATTTTCGGGAAACATGCTATAATAAATCTTACTAGAAAGGATGACGGCGATGATTTTACTTCAAGCTCATGATGTCAGTCGACGCTTTGGCGATGAAACTCTTTATGAAAAGGTTAATTTTTCAATTCAAGAAAGAGACCGTATCGCATTAGTCGGACGAAACGGAACCGGTAAATCGACCTTACTCAAACAAATTATGGGGCAAGAACCCATTAATAACGGTCACATCGCTAAAGCCAAGGGATTAAAAATTGGCTATTTAGAACAGCATGTCGCTCTCCATTCCCCCAAGTCCATTTGGGAAGAAATGGAAAGTGTCTTTAAAGATAAGTTACAACTACGAGAGCAAGCTATACAAGCCGCAGACGAAGTGAGTCTATTAGCTAAAGAAGGGCTTATCGACGGTCCCCAATACCATGAAGCCCTAAAAAAATATGACCAACTCAATCTCGCTCTTGAAGAGAAAAATGCCTTTCAAATTGAATCCGACATCCGGACAGTCCTCCATGGTTTTGGCTTTACAGAAGAAGATTATGACCGTCCCATTCAAAGCCTCTCCGGCGGTCAAAAAACAAGGCTTGCTTTAGCGGCGATACTTCTCAAGGATTACGATTTACTGATCCTTGATGAACCCACCAATCATCTTGATATGGAAACATTGGCTTGGTTAGAGTCCTTCCTACAAACCTATCAAGGAGCCCTTCTAATTGTCTCTCATGATCGCTACTTCCTAGACAACGTGGTCAATCAGGTCTATGAATTACGTCACCAAGAGTTCCATCATTATAAGGGAAATTATAGTTACTATGTAGAGGAAAAAGCAACACGGCAAGCTAAAGAATGGAAAGAATACCTTAAACAACAAAGCCAAATTGCTAAATTAGAAGACTTTATCCAAAAGAATATTGTCCGTGCTTCTACGACCAAACGTGCCCAAAGTCGTCGGAAACAGTTAGATAAAATGCAGCGAATCGATAAACCTCTCCAGGACAAGCAAGCACCACGTATTCAATTTTCCACAATGAGTGAGTCTGGCGAACGGGTTATTGAATGCCAAGAGCTCGCCATTGGCTATCCGAATGTCCCTCCTCTCAGTCATGGGATCGACTTAGACTTACGCAAGCAAGATGCTATCGCCATTGTCGGCCCAAACGGAATTGGAAAATCGACCTTATTAAAAACCCTAATCGGTCTACTCCCCCCAAAAGCCGGGCAGGTTAATTTCGGTAGTAATGTTGACTACGGCTATTATGCTCAAAACGTCAATGCACTCGATGGTGATTTAACCGTTCTTGAAACCCTATGGCAGGCACACGATACAACCGATGAATGGAAAATCCGATCAATTCTAGCCTCTTTTCTCTTTGATTCAGATAGTGTGGATAAAAAAGTCAGCTTATTAAGCGGAGGAGAAAAGGCTCGCTTAGCCCTAGCCTTACTCGCTTGCGATCATGATAATACTTTGATTCTTGACGAACCCACCAACCACTTAGATATTGATTCAAAAGAGGTCTTAGAACAAGCCCTTATTGAATACGATGGCACTTTACTCTTCGTTTCACATGATCGCTACTTTATCAATCGCATTGCTTCAAAAGTTTTTGAACTTCATCCCGACGGAGGAACTCTCTACTTAGGTGATTTTGATTACTATATGGCAAAGAAAAAAGAACAAGCCGCCTTTCAGGAGAATAGCCAAAGTAAAGAAGCCTCACCTATCGCAAAACCCTCTAAGATAAATAGCTATGAAGAGAATAAACAACTTAAACGAGAATACCGGAAATTATTAACTGCCGTGGAAGAAGCTCTCGAAGACAATGATCAACTTGAAGATGAAAAACAAAAACTTCACGAAAAGATGATCGAAGCCTCCCACGCTAATGATCAAGACCAACTTTTAAAACTCGACCAAGCTTTAAAACTTTGTCAAGATAATATTGATCAAGCGTTGGAAAAGTGGGAGACTGCGACTCTTGCGTTGGAAGATTTCGAAGCGGAAAACCCCGGATTGACTATCTAAAAAACGTTAACCCTCCTAACTTAGGGGGTTAACGTTTTTTATTGTAACTCACTTAAATTTCTTTTAATCTATCTCATCGCGGAAATCCATATCTGGTCGTGCATTTAGATCTAATCTTGAAAAATCTCCTGCTAAATATAATGGATAAGCTGCTGCTGCAATCATCGCTGCATTATCCCCGCATAAAGACAAAGGTGGAATCAACAGTTTTGTTTGAGGGTATTTTTCTCGGAATAAGCATTCAAGCGCTGAGCGCAAACCTGAATTAGCAGCTACGCCTCCTGCCAAAACAAATTGTTTTGCCGCGGGATTCATTGACATAGCTCGATCAACCTTGGTCAATAACACCTCTATTACCGCTGCTTGAAATGAGGCCGCTAGGTCTACAGAATTAACGCTTTGACCTCTTTGGTGAAGATTATGCACCGTATTCATGACTGCTGATTTCATCCCAGAAAAAGAAAAATCTAGAGAATCTTCTTCCAATAGGGCTCTTGGAATATCATAAAACTTAGCATCTCCCTCATGTGCCAATTGGTCTAAATGCTTACCAGCAGGATAGGGTAAATCTATCAACCGGCCTACTTTATCATAGGCTTCACCCACCGCATCATCCAATGTTTCTCCTAAAACTCGAAAGTCGTTATCATGTTCCATCCAAACTAACTCGGTATGTCCCCCACTTACAATCAGGGATAAAAGAGGATATTCCAAAGGATACACCAAGCGGCTTGCAAAAATATGCCCAGCTAGATGATTGACCCCAATTAAAGGCTTATCATATAGAAAGGCGAGGGTCTTAGCTGCGGTTATACCAACAAGTAACGGGCCCACTAAGCCAGGCCCTTGAGTCACAGCAATCGCATCCACTTTCTCCACACTATCTAATCCGGCTTTTTCTAAAGCCATGGTTAGGATTTGCGTGATCTGTTCTACATGGTGGCGACTTGCAACCTCTGGAACGACGCCCCCAAAGCGCATATGACTCTTCACCTGAGAAGCTACAATATTAGCTAATAATTCCTCCCCGTTTTTAACGATCGCCACACTTGTCTCATCGCAGGACGACTCAATTGCTAGAATTAATTGATCTTCTTTCATTTCAAGACCCCTTCCTCACTAAATCCAACTGCATCACCAAGGCATCATCCAATGGGCTTGTATAATAATCCTTTCGGCAAGCCAGCACATTAAAACAAGCCTGGTGATACAAGGATCGTGCTGCTAGATTTTGACGACGTACTTCAAGGTAAATCGATTGAACCGACTGATTCGTTAATTCATCCACCATGGCTTGCAGCAATCCTTTGGCAACCCCTTGTTTGCGACAACTAGGGTCTACAAAAATATATGTTATTTCTGCTTGATCAAGCACTTGGTGCCAACCACAATATCCCATTATTTTTCGATCCTCTATCGCCACAATTAAATGACTATAGTCTAAGGCTAGGTCTTCTTTAGTCATTGATGGTGTCCAAGAAAAGATCTGGTTGTTTTCTTCAATGTAGGTCTGAATCCACTGAGGAGGTTCTTGATAAAATATTTGAAACATACTGTATCTTCCTTACAAGAATCTTTTTAACAAGAGGGCTGTTTCACCATCATCGTAATAAAAGTTTTTTTTACCAATTTGCATAAAATCATGTTGGTAATAAAATTTTTGTGCCTGACTATTCGATTCTCGAACCTCTAAAGTTGTGTATTTTTTCCCCAAGTATCGACTAGCCTTTAACCAATACTCTAGCATAGAGTGACCCAAGCCTACACCCTGATATTCCGGTAACAGCAATAAATGACTGATGTGACTATAATCTTTCACGAATCGACCGGTGATCATCCCGACCAGAGGATAATCAGAATGATTACTTTTTTCTAATACCAAATACACCAAATTTCGATTATACTTCCAATCACGCTCAAAGTCCTTCAAGTCCCAAGCCAGATAACCCTGATATGCCTTCCCTTCCATCTCAACCATTTGAGGAAGATCTTCATAAGTCGCTAAACGCAATCTAATCATACTATCTTGCTGATTCGGTTTAGCAAGCTTATATACCATTTCTCCTTCTGCCATAGCTTTAATAGAAGCTTCCAAGGCTTTCATATGAGGGTGGTGAACCCCTTGGTTAAATTTAAAAAAATTATTAAGACAAGTCGGTTTCATCCGTTTGTTCCACATAACTTTCTTGTTCACTGGCACCTAATTCAACTGACCGTTTCTGAGCCCATTCTTGCTCAGCCAAGCT
Source organism: Facklamia hominis CCUG 36813 (assembly GCF_000301035.1). GTDB lineage: Bacteria > Bacillota > Bacilli > Lactobacillales > Aerococcaceae > Facklamia > Facklamia hominis. Next base: position 1,146,446 of record NZ_JH932292.1, read on the forward strand.
CTCATGCGCATAAAAAGGCACGAACAGATTTGGATCACTGACTAAGCTAGTCGGTAAAAATGGTAATCTTTGAAGAGTAACTAGTGCTGAAGGTCCCTCAATGATTTGATAAGTTCCGTCCCATTCTAAGAGATGCTCATGAATAAGCGGAGTAAGGTCCCCCGCTTGATCAATGACCCAATAAATCCTACGGTAGCCTTTACCGTTCACTAACGGAAGCAATTGATCTTTTAACCAACATTCAAAATCAAAATGCCCTTCTTCGAGCATGGAATGTAAGTAGCCATCGCGCCATGTATAAGCCCCAGCATAAACACTTTGCCTTCTAGCATTCATAATAGGTAATACTAAAGCCTGAGCATCATGATCTAAAATTTGACTAGCCATAGCGGCTAAACTAGAAAAAGAATATAGTTGAACCGACTTGGCGACCGCCCATGTTTTAGCAAAAGTTGCTCCAATCCGCATACCGGTGTAAGAGCCCGGACCTCTTCCAATATATAGAGCCTTAATCGATTCATGCGACCAGCCAGCATTCTTTATGAGCTGGTTCACCAAAGGAATCAGGGTTTGCCCATGTTGCTTTGATAATTGATAAGTTTGATCAAGTACCAGTTGATCATCTTGAAATAAAGCGAGCGATAAAGCATTGGTTGAGGTATCTACCGCTAAACTTTTCATGCTGACTTCCTTTCCAAATATACCGATTAATAGGCGCGCGCTAACCAAACAGTTGCTTTAGCCGGCTTACCTGTCACAATACATTTTTCTTTTCTTGGTAAAGCGTGTTCTCCTTGGAAGTAGTGATCAAAAGGAATGTTTCGAGTCGTAAAACCGGTCAATTCCTTTATCTTAGCTTCGCTTTCTTCAGTTCCATCCCAACCGGCCAACACCCATCCTGCCGGCTCATTGTTTTCACGCTGCTTTTCAATATGAGCTTGAAGTTGGTCTAACGTCTCAATATCCGTGTAGATATTTTCTTGATTACGTTGACGGGCCTTAGTCAATAACCGTTCTTGCATTGCTGTCAATGAAGATTGTACCTGGTCTACCAAGTTTGCTAGATCATAGCTTTGTTTGTCAGCTTCATCACGGGCTTTCAAGACAAATTGGCCTTGTTCCAAATCCCTTGGACCGACTTCAATTCTTAAGCAAGCTCCTTTGAGTTCCCACTCATTAAATTTAAACCCAGCCGAATTATCCGAATCATCTAAGCTAGCACGAATACCCGCAGATTTTAATTCCTGTAAGAGTTCTTGCGCTTTTTCAGTTACTTCGGCCAACTTTTTCTTAGGTCCTACCGGAATAATAATCACTTGATGGGCAGCTACTGCTGGAGGCAATACCAAGCCCTGGTCATCTGAATGGGTCATAATCATTGCCCCAATCAACCGTGTTGAAATCCCCCAAGAAGTGGTATGACAATATACATGTTCATTATCACGATTTAAGTAGCGAATATTAAAGGCCTCCGCAAATTTCGTCCCCATATAATGCGAAGTACCCGCTTGAACCGCCTTACCATCTTGCATCATCGATTCAATTGAAAAAGTTTGAACAGCTCCAGCAAAACGTTCAGAAGGCGTTTTCTCTCCCTCAAAAACAGGCATAGCTAATAATTCTTCAGATAAATCACGATAAGCAGCTAACATCTTCATGGTACGCTGTCTAGCATCTTCCTCATTCTCATGAGCAGTGTGCCCTTCTTGCCATAAAAATTCAGAAGTTCTTAAAAACGGAAGCGTTCGTTTTTCCCAACGGAACACATTAGCCCATTGATTAATTTCATAAGGAAGATCCCGATAAGAATTAATCCAATTTGAAAAGGCATCCCCAATCATCGTTTCAGAAGTTGGACGTAGGGCCAGTCTTTCTTCCAACGCTTCACCAGCTGCCTCGGTTACCCAAGGTAATTCTGGGGCAAAACCTTCGATATGATCTTTTTCCCGTGTAAAGAAAGACTCAGGAATGAGCATTGGGAAATAAGCATTCCGAATCCCTTCAGCCTTTAATTTCTGATTGAAACATTCTTGGATATGTTCCCAAATCTCAAAGCCATTAGGCTTAAAGATCATACAACCCCTAACTGGTGAATAATCCATTAAATCTGCTTTTTGAATTGTCTGCAAATACCACTTTGAAAAATCTTCTTTTCTTGTTACCATTCTTTTCCCTCCAAAATAAAAAGACTGTCTTCATCCGATTAAGGACGAAGCACAGTCTTACTCCGCGGTACCACCTTAGTTGCATAATATGCCAGCTCTTAGCGATAAAGGGGCCACCTATATAAATAACACGTATAGCAGGTTCGATGGCAAAGAGGGGAGACACTCACATCAACTGCCTCTTGCTGACTCCATTTGACATCTACTAATCTATCCTCGTTCTTATTATAACAAGTTTAAGCAAATGAGCAAGTCTGATTGTCTAAGGATTAATAATAGCCGTACCTGCTTCATTAAGTTCATAATTCTTCAATAGACCTATGTCTGATAAAGGCCAATAAATGAAGTCCGCTTCTCCTAGGACATCCTCTGCATTAATGAAGCCAAAAGCTCTCCCATCAAGAGAATTACGTCGATTATCTCCCATCACAAATAATTTACCTTCAGGCACAGTGGCTTGACCAGTCAATGCTTCTAAAGAAAAATCCTGTGTAAAAACGTCGCCCTTTTCTTGGAAATATTCTGTAGCCTTTTGTTTAAGATAGGGCTCCTCCATAGCTTGGCCATTAATCACTAATTGGTCATTTCGGACTTCGATCGTATCTCCGGGCATCCCAATCACCCGCTTGACATAGAGACGAGGCTTCTCACCTTGGGCAGGCATCGGTTCTGGGAAAATAACCACATCAAACCGATCAATCGAGGCCAATTTAACCATCCATAGCTTCTGTCCATCTTCGAGTGTATGTTCCATCGAAGATCCATCTACTTGAAAAGGCTGTGCTACCCAATGATAAATTGCAAAGATTACTCCCATCCAAAGAACGAGATAAACTATCCAGGATAAAAGTTCTCTAAAAAATCCACTTGCCTTACTCATACCGTCCTCCTGACTCTAACCACCTATAATAAAATCATTTAGTCTAATCATACCGCTTTATAGTTTGAGAATCCAGTGAAAAATATGTGAAGACTTTATTCTAAATATCGGAAATTTACATAGATGCCGCTTTTATTTTAAAAAAGATGTTATAATAGTCCTAAGAAAACAAAAAAGAATAACGGAGGTATCTAATGAAAAAACAAGCTCCTCTAGCTAACCGACAATCACGCCGCTATCGTCATAAAAAGAAAAAAAGATTCTCATTCACGACCTTTATCGGAGTGCTTTTAATTCTTTTTGCCCTAGCCCTACTATCACTCAACCCGATTAAAAACTACCTCATTGCCAAGAACTCACAAGCGATCACGGCTTCCAGTTTAACGCGGGAACAAATTTTAGCTAATCAACAAAAAGATGTTACTTTCGACATCAATGAAGTCAGAGCTATCGATCCCATTGAAGTCATCACATCCGGAGTAAACCCTAAAAAACTCCCGGTCATTGGCGGTATTGCGATTCCTGATTTAAAGATTAATTTGCCCATTAATAAAGGAACAACCAATGCTGGTATGTATTATGGAGCCGGAACCCTAAGACCCGATCAAGTAATGGGACAGTCCAACTATATTTTATCAAGTCACCACTCCGTTAAACCAAACCTTCTATTCGCCCCGTTAATGCACGCCAAGGAAGGTCAATTAATCTATTTGACTGACTTAGATAAAATCTATGTCTACCAAACATACAACGTCATGACGGTTCATAAAACAACCACCGAAGTTCTTAACCCAACGAGTGAACCGATTGTCACTTTGATTACTTGTGATAGTCCCGACCTCACTGCTAACCGAGTAATCGTTCAAGGCAAGCTCATCAAAACCGTCGATATTAAAGACGCTGATGATGCAATGGTTAAAGCTTTTGATATGGATCAAACAATCTTTAAAGATTAATCGTTAGTAAAACAAAAAGAGCCTTTCGAGGCTCTTTTTTATACTTACTTCGAAGTTTTCAAACTGTCATTATCCATCACCATATCGATAGCTAGGATAACCGCTACCACAATAACAGGATCTAGTTCCTGATTTAAAATTGTCATTTCAAAGGTATCCGACCAAGCTAAAAACTGTTTATGAATCTTAGCTAAATCATTCCCCTTACGATCCTTCAAACGATAATCATGCTGCCAGAGATCCCCTTGCAGACGCCAATTCAATCGACTAATTTGATATTTTGGACGAAATAGCGACCATGTTTTCTTGACGGAGCAAAGATAACGCCCTTCGTAATAGACCTTCAATGTTGGAAAAATACTCAGAAGTTGCTGCTTCACGCTCACCAAAGGCTTACCACTTTTAACATCTATAATTTTCATCGACCGACCGATGGAAAACCACTTACTCTTAACGTGATAGACAGGCTTCTTCTGACGATCATAAACATCAAAATCTTCTTTTAAAGATAAGACTTTTTGCTTTACATATAGTTTCACTCTGTTTCCTCCTGTTTAAATCTGGAGCCAATAGGTCAAGTAGCCAAGCTCTAGTTCCTCAAATCAATTTATTTTCTGTTCTAATAGAATAAGTGTTCCCAGTATACCAAAATCTTACTCTAAAGCCAAAATAAAAGAGGGTCAAAGACCCTCTCTCAATCTTCTAATTATTAAACGAAATATGAACGTGATCAAAGTGGTTTTGTGTAATTGATCCACGATCTTCCATCGGTTGCCATTGTCCATTAGTCCATGGTCCGTAAATACGTTGCTTCCAGATCACATAACTAATATTAGCACTTCCCATATTATTAATCGCTTCTTGAGCGATTTGATCACCTAATTCTGATGATACTGGTACCATCACATCAATCGCTAATCCTTTACCATGATCTCCTGGATCGCCAGGACGATAAGAACCGACTGTCAAACCGTAAGTATTGATAATATAGTCACGATATGCTGCTGTAGACGGTTGATCCATTCCATTAGCTGAATTCATGACAGGTGCTTGAGTTGTTGTCGTTGGTTCAACCGCTTGGGTCGTCGTTGTTGCTTCAACCAATAACTGAGTCGTTGTAGTCGACTCTACTGGGGCTTGGGTTGTTGTCGTTGACTCTTGACTAGTTGTAGTCATCGCCGCTGTCGTGGTTTTTGGCTCCTGTGCTTGAACTTGAACCGGTTCTTGCGTCGTAGTTAACTCGTTAACCACAACACTTGTTGTAGTTGGTTCAACCACTTGAGAAGTCGTAGTTACTTCTTGTGAAGTCGTGATCACTTCTTGACGCGTCGTTGCAAGTTCGGTAGTCTTTACCGGCTCAACAGTAGTTGTACTTGAAGTTTTTGTATCCGAAGATTGAAACTCCTCTGCCTTAACGGCATTCAACAGTACATTAGAAGAAGCGTTTGTTTTAGGCTCTAAAACACGACTACTTTCATCCGCTTTTTCTTTCTCAGGAACTCTATCAAAATCCGATGTTTTTTCAGAGGTACTTTCCTCTACAAGTTCCACCGTTACCTTTTTAATTGGGGTAATATTGACTGACCCCTTGGAAGATACTGCAGATTCCTTTGCCGCTTCTTCCGTGAACATTTCTTTACTCTCATGAGAGATCTCAGTCGTGCTCGAAGAGGATTCTAAAGCTGATGTCATCTCTTGCGCTTGAGGTACTTCGTTGAAACTAGATAAAATCGCATTAGAAGAGTCAATCACCCAATCATGCGCAGCAACCAACGCTGTAGGTACTGACAAGAGTAGTACTCCTGACACCAAGTAAGCTTTCTTTCTAAAATTCATTATATATGTCACTCTTTCTTTATTTTTTTAACTGAAATTTTCTTAGATTCATCATATAGCTTTCCCAACTTAATCACAATAGATTTATCAAGGCTTAAACAGATTGTAGTATGCCTGTTACACTATTGTCATAATCAAAAATCAAGAACCTTTTTCTTATATTATTTTTAAGAAATCGCTTTATTTTTTACTTGCGAGAGCTTATTTTTGAGCTATAATAGAATCAATCCATTAGAAAAGAGGACTACAAATATGGCTTGTACAACAATTTTAGTTGGAAAAAACGTTTCATATGATGGCTCAACACTGGTTGCACGTAATGAGGATTCTCCTTCAGGTGAATATACCCCTAAAAAGTTCATCGTCGTTCACCCTGAAGATCAACCTAAGACTTATCAATCAGTCATTTCAAAAGTTAAAATTCCCCTCCCAGAAAATCCTTTACGTTATACTGCAATGCCAGACGGATTAAGTGATAAAGGTATCTGGGCAGCATGTGGTATTAATGAAGAAAATATCGCCATGACCGCTACCGAGACCTTAACAAGTAATGAACGGGTTCTTGGAGCAGATCCGCTTGTGAAGTACCAAAAAGCCAGCAAGGATCACGCAGAGATTATTGGTGGTATCGGAGAGGAAGATATGGTGACTCTCGTCTTACCTTATATTCACTCTGCCCGCGAAGGTGTTGAACGATTAGGTCAATTATTAACCGAATATGGGACTTATGAAATGAATGGAATTGCCTTCCAAGATGTTCATGAAATTTGGTGGCTTGAAACGATCGGTGGCCATCACTGGATCGCTAAGCGTGTACCAGATGATGCCTACGTGGTCATGCCAAACCAATTAGGAATCGATGCTTTTGATTTAGATGACGCCTTTGGTGCTCAGGAAAATCATCTTTGTTCAAATGATTTAAGAGAATTTATTATAGACAATCATCTTGATCTCAGCCTCAATGGTCAGTTAAATCCTCGCGACGCGTTTGGCTCTCATTCGGATTCCGATCATATTTATAACACTCCTCGTGCATGGATCATTCAAAAATTCTTTAATCCGACTAGCTCAACTTGGACAGGTTGCCGTGCAGATTATAGTCCCATTTCCGACAATATCCCCTGGTCCCGTCAGCCCGAACGTAAAATAACGATTGAAGATATTAAATACACACTATCTCATCATTATCAAGGGACACCTTATGATCCATACGCTAAAGGAAATACTTCCTCCCCTTATCGTCCAATCGGGATTAATCGGAATAACTTCTTAGGAGTGACACAAATTCGTCCTTATAAAGATGAGGCAATCCAATCAATCGAATGGCTTGCTTTAGGGTCTAACGTCTTCAATGCGCTTATTCCATTTTATACAAACATTGAAAAGACCCCTGATTATCTAGCCAATATCAGCCAACGTGTTACCGCTGATAATTTCTACTGGGTAAATCGGATAATTGCAGCTCTTGCAGACGCTCATTTCGATGCTTGTATACCTGAAATTGGACGCTACCAAGAAAAACTTCAAGCCAAAGGACACGCTTTAATTACAAAAACGGATCAAGCCTATCAAGAAAAACCTCTCGTTGGAAATGCGCTTATCAAACTTCTTGAAGAAGCCAACCAATCTATGGCTGATATGGCTCAAGCCGATACGGATCAACTGCTTGCAAGAATTTTATATTTAGCAAGCAATGGCATGAAAAATGGTTTTTCGTTGTCAGATAATTAATTTCATCCATAAAGGACTGCCTATTGTCTTTCGACAGGCAGTCCTTTTATGCTACACTATGATAACTAACAAGCTAAGGAGTATGTTTATGCTTAAAGAGTTTTTGACAATTCGAGAAGGACAATCCAGTCAAAGTATCATCAAAAAGTCTTGTTTTATTTGTCATATTAAAACAACACTCTCCGTTGACGAAGCGAACCACTTTATTCGCGAAATAAAAAAGACCTACCCACAGTGCACGAATGCCTCTGCCTATATCGTTGGAGATAGTGGTGAAAACCAACGTGCTAGGGATAATGGCGAACCCTCTAACTCTGCAGGTCTGCCAATTTTAGAAGCACTAAAACTCTATCCAATTACCAACACAACAGCCGTTGTCTCTCGGGTTTTTGGAGGGCAACTATTAGGAATTCCGGGATTAAAACGAGCTTATGGTGGAGCTGTCAAAAAGGCCGTCGAAGAACTCGGTCTTGTCCAACAACGACTGCAAACAGGTATCCAAGTAAACTTGCCCTACCATTTTATTAATCAAGTAGAATATGAACTAAAAAATCAGAATTGGATTCATACTGAAGAAATTACCTACCAAGCCAATGTTCAAATACTCTGCTTCGTCGATCAAAAAAATAAGGACAAGTTTGTTCAATACTTTAAAGATTTAACGTTAGGGCAGGTTACTTTCTTAGAAACTAAAGAACGTTACATTGCCTATCCAGTGAGCTCCTTAGACTATTTGTGATAAGGCTGATGATTGACAATTCGGTAAGCTCGGTAAATTTGCTCTAACAAAACTAATCGCATCAATTGATGAGGTAAAGTTATTCGCCCAAATGAAACCCGCCAGTCCGCTTTCCTCTTCAAACTTTCCGCAAGCCCCAGTGACCCTCCAATCAAAAAACATAACTTAGACTGACCATAAGTTGCGTAATTTTCAATCTTGCTGGCTAACTCTTCTGAACTAATTAAATCTCCTTCAATTGCCAAAACAATCACTGTATGCTGATTAGAAATATAGTGATTAATTCGACTGGCTTCTACTTCTAATAGTTGGTCTATCTCTTTTTGACTCATCGACTCTGCAGTTGCTTCATCAGCAACCTCGTGGATTCGAACCTTCGCATAAGCCTGTAAACGCTTAAGGTACTCTTGAATTCCCTTATTGAGGTATTTTTCCTTAATCTTCCCTACAGCCACAATATCAATTTGCATCATATATAATACACCCCTTTTCTTGCACTTAAAGTCATCTTACCACAAGGACCATGACTAAATTAAATGCAATTCAAACAACAAAAACCGACTTTTTCCATATTCGCAATTTGATAAAAACTTTCAATGTAGATAACATATATAGAATAACATTTAAAAGCAGGGTATTAAAATATCAAAACGTTCAATTTTCTTTAGAAATATATCTGCCCAAATATAAAAAAAGATAAAGGGAGGGACTACACATCGATAGTCCTTCCCTCAAATTATAATCTGTCATATTTGAATGATCCATCAATCTATTTTAACTTTATAATAATCAGCTAAAATGGGCTTGTTTCTTCTTCTTCCTCTGGAGACATTAAGGGATTCGCTTCCTCATTCGAAATCGCAGAATCTAATTTAACATCCACTTCCATTTCTTCTTTACCTCTACGGATCTTTAATTTAATAGTATCTCCAACTTGATGTTGATAAAGAAGTTTACGCAAATCATTCGTCTTTTCAACTGCTTGACCGTCCACAGCTGTAATCAAATCATAAGCTTTAAGCCCTGCTTTATCAGCGGCACCACCACTAGCCACCTCGGTAATGAAAGCTCCATTAACATCCTCTTCATCCAATCCCATAACTTGAGCACGATAGTCCGGATGAACCACATCTAGACTCGTATAACTAATTCCTAAAGCCGGTCTAACTACCTGTCCCTTTGATTCCAACTGAGAAATGATATCAACAACATCGGACGAAGGAATCGCAAAGCCCATTCCCTCAACCCCAACTTTAGCTAATTTACTAGAATTAATTCCAATTAATTGGCCTGCAGAATTAATCAAAGCTCCTCCAGAATTTCCTGAATTAATGGCAGCATCCGTCTGTAATAAATTCATGTCCCAATCCGCTTGATGATCACCGTTGGTATCAACCGGCACAGAACGATTAACCCCTGAAATAATTCCCTTGGTCACCGATGACGCAAATTCCTTACCCATAGGAGATCCAATCGCAATTGCTGTTTGGCCCACCTGTATTTTGTTAGAATCGGCAAACTCTAAGGCCTTTGTCGCTACCGAAGCATCAATCGTTAATACTGCTAAATCTGATAAATTATCGCTACCAACTAAAGTTCCCTCCACAGTTTGACCATTCTTTAATTGAACATTTAATCCATCTGCTCCATCCACTACATGATGATTTGTCACGATATAGGCCTTACCGTCTTCAATCTTATAAATCACGCCTGAACCCTCCGCAACTAGCTGAAGGTCTTTTTCTTTTTGGTCAGGCATAAAGTACTGATGAGACTGAAAACCAGAAAAAGGACTCATACCAGAATACTGACTCACCTTTTGCATATTTCCAATTGATACAACCGCCTCAGAAGCAGTCTTAACTGTTTCAACAATTTTACTTTCTTCATCGGTCAACTTGGCAGGATCATTTACTTGCACAGTATTCGTGCCATTTTCTTGTGAAAAAATCGCTTGCTGATGAATGACACCCGTAGCTAATAAGAAAGCCAAGGCCGTCCCACTAACTCCCGTAAAGATTTTACGCCATAACAGAGTCTTCATTTCTTCATCTTTTTTTAATTCCATCTTATTGACTTCCTTTCCTTAACTTTACAATAGAGAGTATAGCATCTGCTTATTAAGAAAGTATGAAATATCCACGCCAAAATTGCTACAAAATAACTAAAGAAAGCGAAATTTCATTGAAATAATGAATTTTCGCTTTAGTTTGATTATAATATTTGAATTTTAGTGGCAGATTCAGGGTCCGTCATAAATAATGTCAGATCCTTTTGTGTATCGATATCATATTGGTGAAGAATCCTTTCCATACTGGCCAACGCTAATTCTTTTCGATTATTTTCTTTGCTCAGATGGCCTAAATAAACAGACTTTGTACTTGAACCCATCATATTTTTAATAGCCAACGCACCGTCTTCATTCGATAGATGCCCTCGATCGCTTAAAATGCGCTGCTTTAAATGCCAAGGATACGCTCCGTAACGTAACAGTTCAATCTCATGATTGGATTCAATTAAATAAGCATCCGCATTAGATAGCTGACTTCTTAAAGCTTCAGATACATAGCCTGTATCTGTTAGCATAGCAAACTGTTTCTTGCCCTTTTGAAAGGCATAAAACTGAGGGCGCGCTGCGTCATGGCTTACTTCATAGGTTAATATATCGATATCCTTAAAAGAAATCATTTGATTAGGAGGAATAATTTTTTTATTAGCTGGATCGATCTGACCGATCATCCCTTCCATTGCTAACCACGTTTCCGCATTTGCATAAATAGGTAGATTATATCGTCGAGATAAGACTCCCACGCCATGAATATGATCTTTGTGTTCATGTGTTACTAAAATCCCATCCAATTGTCGAATATCTCTATGAATACTTTTAAACAGCATTTCAATCTTTTTACCAGATAGTCCAGCATCCACCAGTAAACGACACTGCTTACTTTCTATATAGGCACAATTACCACTCGATCCAGATGCTAATATTGAAAAGGCTAGACTGTCTGACTGAGTCATATCTGTCAAAATATCTTCTGGTGGAGCATATAATTGTTGCAATAAAGAAGTTTTATTAAATACCATTGTCAAAACTACACCTCATTATAACTATCCCATTTAAAAAGCTTTAAAATATTCAAACTGATCTATATATTCTTTTAAAGCAGGTATAAAAATTCCCGAAAGACTATCTGGAACACGATAAAGGTCGCCATTCAAACTATCGCCTTCCTCTTCTAATTGACTCAAGTTAAACTGACGAGTAAATGCTTTTTGTATTTGAGCCATCTTATTTAAACTAATTGCATAGGCGATATTTCTCTCCCACACTGCTAGATCTCCATAAGCAGACAATTGGTAATGACTAGCTTGGTTCAAAAATTGTCCATATGAACGCCAAACTGATGCTCGACGTTCTTCAAGGTCTGTCGCAAAGGATCGCCGATAAACCAAGTATACTAGAAAACATAGTGCCATCCAATGTAAGATAAGAAGCACAATGGCTGCTGCAATTAGACCGTCTAAGGCATTTGCTAGCATAAATCCGATCGCCTTTACAGCACAAAAGAGACTAATAACAAACACGATTCCTATCATCAAAAATAATCGCTGCTTAATTCGACGATTTCGAGGTTTAGGTTGGTAAGATTTTAATTGAAGATTATTTTTAAATTTCTTCCAAGATTGTTTCTTGCTCTCTTTTAGGCTTGCATCCTGCTGAAAAAGATATAACAGCTGTTCTAAAGTCACTGTTTCTTTATCCTTCAAAGTAACTAAATCATAGGCCGTTTTTTCAAAAGATGTTAGAGCCTGTAAAGATAGGTTATAAGGCGATTTAGTGAATGCAAGGGTATAACCCGTTCGATTTTTTGAAAATGTCCGCTTACTCAATCGAACTGGCAAAATTTTTAAATAGCCTTTACTCCCTAGACTCAGCAAACAGGCTGCTAAGTCATTACTATCGATTTCCTGATAAAAAACACTTTTCTTTACCAAACTAGGCACAATCTCTTCTGGGGGAAATGGAATAAAGTTTGTTTTTTCCCCATTCGAGTGGGTTGATAGATGGCTAAATTGATACACATAATAAGCTAAACCCAAGCTAGGAAGAAGTGGTAAAGCAAGCAAAGCTAACACATAAAAGAACTTTTGACGGTTTTGCGAACGTAATCGTGCTTGTTCTTGCCGAGTCCAAGCACTCTCCTGTTGGTCAATGGTATCCATCATCATTTGGTCCACTTGATTTGGATTCGACGGAAACAAATCTAAAGGCATGGCTACGTGTATCTTTAAATCCGACTTTGCACTTCGATCCTTAATAACATTAACATGAATACTATAGGAATCCTGATTCTCAGTTTTTCGAAGCTGATTAGCTTGGCCATACGTCCAAACCTTAATCTTGGGTGATGAGTTTTGGCTTTTGGGTAATTCTAAAGTTAATTCTGCATGACTATCTGGCTCTGTTGATAAAAGAGGCCAACTTCCTTCATAAAAAGAAAGATCTAGATAATTAGCCACTTGCTGATCTAATTGATAATCCACTACTATTGTTTCAATCGCTTGATTAGGGTCCAATGTGACTTGTAACCCCACATGATCATCCTCTGATTTAACGAAAAAAGAATTAATAGTTCCGCTTGCCGTCTCTGTTAGTGGAAGGAGTCGATGATCCGCCTGATAGACAACCCCGACGGAATAAGAAGCAAACTTCGCCCCCTGTGTTCGTATTGGAAGCTTTATTTTTTGCAAAGAGGCTCCTTTATAATCCGCCTCTATATGAACAAAAATACGTCCTGTATCTTCCAACCGTGCATAAATTGTTTCATTCGTTGAAATACCCTTTTGTGCTTCCTCAGCATAAACAGGAATAGTCATGATAAAGCTCATCCCTATCCCGATGAATACACTAAATAAAGCCACTAATTTGAACCAGTAATTTTTTTTATTTTTGGCTACACCCACATAGTCCATCATTTTCATCCTTTTATGTTCAATTTTCATTTTTAGAAGATACATCATTATTAATTACTTGTTAGCGATTTGACCTCAACCACTTTCCCCCTTAACGCATCTACCAGAATCGACTGCGTTTGACTACTTTCTCGTCTAAAATAGATGATCTCCCAGGCAGGGGTATATATCTTAAAGTTTTGCGTATTAACTGATTGATAATACGACAATGACATGGATATGATCGTTGAATCATTGGGTAAAGTCGTATCAATCCTATTTTGAATAACCTCCAAAGCTTCGTGAGAAGAGATCAAACGTTTTGGTGCCTCCAAAACGCGTGGGTTTGCTTGAAAACTTTGAATATAGGATTGCAGCCGATAGTCATCATCTAACAAAAGTCGCAACTCTGCTGTTCCATCCGAAATTGGGATCACTTGATTATCGGAATTTTCAGTCGATAAATCGACCACCATTCGAACACTAATCATATTATCCTGCGGTGAATACCAATGATTCAAATACTTAGCTCCTTGGATAAAATACTTAGGATTTGACAAAATATGTTCCCAAATCCAAGTAAAATCTTTTTGACTTAGAATTTTATTATCTTCTCCTAGAGAAATATCCAAATCTAAGGGATGCGTAAACTGACTTGTTAAAACACCTTCAGGAGTCAATGAAAAGCTTTGGTTTTCTAACTGTTCACTAGCTTCTTTTAATTCATCGTTACTATCTACCTTAATAATTGGCAACTCAGGATGTTCGTCATTAATATGAACTCTTTCGCTCAAAACGATCCCTCTTGAACGAATTTCTTGCAAAGTATTCACCTGAGCTGTCGCATTATGCGAAGTTTGATTAAAGGGACTTTTTTCTGAAAGCAGATAAAACAGATAAATATCAAACATCACAAAAAATACCAATAATAAAATTTGAATCCGTTTAAAGTCCATCTGTTTCCTTCCTTTCAATTCAGTTTACCGAATCTGTCTCACTCGGTTTTTTAGCTAAATCCTCACGAACAAAGCCATTTTTAATTTGATCAATCGAATAGACCCTATTTCCAACGATAAAAAACCATTTCGGAACCAACTCAACCTTTTTGAAATTTTCCATATTCGCTTGCCATTCAAAGCCCAATACTATTTGATTAAACTGTGAAAACTTTAATCCCGCTTTATCTAAAAGCGCCTGGATTTCCGCACCAGTTTCTATATCGACCGGTCGAGATTGGTCATCCACATTTACTCCTAAAGTTAATATAGGCAATTGAAGTTGATTTAAATTAATTCGCTTCACATGATTTGTTAACGAGATTTTTACTGCTCCGTAATCCACGTGATCTCCTTGAGGGAAAATAGGCAACCCTCCTAAATAACGTCGATATACGATTTGATGTTGATTTTCACTAAAAACACGTAACCCTTGCCGCCAATACTCAAAATTCTTCAAAACCTTTAAACTCTCTTTTATTTTTGTTTCCAAATTAATATCATACAAATCTTTTTGAGTCATTTGATTATTATAATTCTCATTTTGAGACATAATCAGAATATTGGTATTGTCATCAATCATCAAGTTTTTATTGTAATTATGGTATAAACGCGTATGCTCTTCTTGAGATTCGGTAATGTCAAAGTTCTCTCCCTTAAACACTGGGTTAATGAATAAATTTTCTGGAATTTTTTCCAATGTATAAACCTGACTAGGAGAGGTTAAATGCTGTTTAGGTAAATAAACACTATCACGATTAATTGCGTATTCGTCAACCATAACCGCTTGATCTAAAGTCTTGTCGATGCGCCTTAAAAATTCATCGCTCATTTTTTGAGGATCATATTTGCCTTCCAGATAAGCCTTATTAATTGAATCGACTAAATATACCTTATGGTCTTTACCACGACTCAAAACAATCCGATTGATAGCAAATTGGTGGTTGGTGTCTATAGGGATTTTAACCCAATTTGCAAAAAAGGCTAACGGCATTTTGTTTGGAAAGATAAATTGAACATGATTTTTACTCAAATGTTCGTTCAACTCAATTGCATCAATTCGAGCTTGCTTTTGAGTAATTTCCACAAAGGGCTGATTGAAAACATCTTTTAATAGCTCTTCTAATATATGTTGTGGCAACCAGTATAGTTGACCTTCTTGGTTGACTATAATCTGACAAGGGGCCAATACCTGATCCATGGTCGGCTCCACTGTGCGATAATAGTTTGTTTCCGACGGATGATTTTCATCAATAAGCTTGGTTTGTTGATCAATGTTGGTAAATTGTTGATACAAATTGTAAAGAGCCCTCGCATCAATAAGTAAATAGGTTAATAATAAATTGAGAATAAAGCATATAACTAGAAAGAAACTAATCCAGGATTTGTTTTTCATACCATATCCTCCCAATCATCATCGATCGTTATATCATTATAGGGAAGTGCAAATGAGAAAGTTGATCCTTTATTCTCTTCACTCTCAACCCAGATGCGGCCACCATGCAGTTCGATAACCTCCTTGGAAATTGCTAACCCAAGACCTGTTCCGCCTTGTTGGCGCGATCGAGCTTTATCTACTCGATAGAAGCGATCAAACACATACGGTAGGTCCTTCTGTGCAATCCCCATTCCCTGATCAGTGACACTTAAGATGACAAAATCCCGATCATCTGCGAGTGTAACAGTAATTTTTCCCCCTTCTGGCGAATATTTCATGGCATTGTTCATAAGATTATCAACCACTTGGGTGATTCGATCTTGATCGATTTCTACATAGATCTGTTTAGGCGTAAATTGCCGAACAATCTGATACTTATTCTTTTGGGGAGCACTGTCAAGTGTAAACTCTACTCGGTCAAGAATATAGTTGAGCAAGGGCTTCAAATCGACAAATTCATAATTCAACTTGATCTGTCCGCCATCCATCTTCGACAGATCCAATAAGTTTCCAATCATTCGAATCATACGATTACTCTCAGACTGAATCACTTCTAAAAACTCCGGTGCAATAGTAGCATCTTTCCAAGCCCCATCCACTAATGCTTCTGAATAAGACTTGATCGATGTCAATGGAGTCCGCAATTCATGGGAAACGTTCGAAACGAAGTCACGGCGCTCTTGCTCATTCTTCTCTTGTTCCGTAACATCTTGAACTACACAAACTAACCCTGTCACAAAGCCCGTTTCACGACGAATAATGGAAAATTCGCATTTTAAAATTGAAGTCTGTTCTTCGATAGTCTTATATACGAGTACTTCATGATCTTTTTTTAAGAATTGTGTCAATTTATAGTCCTGATCGATACCGAGAATCTTTAAAATCGGTTGACCGATCGCTTCATTTTGATACAAATTCAACAAACGCAAAGCCCGTTCATTAACCAACAATATATTTCCTCGTCGATCCGTTCCAATCACACCATCCGTCATATGACGTAGAACCCCATCTAAGCGTTGTTTTTCAGATTCAATAGACTCTTGACCATCGCGTACACGGACGGCTAACTCATTAATGGTCATAGCTAATTCACCAAGTTCATCCTGTCCATAAACTTGAGCTGGAAAGTCATATACTCCTTCAGAAATTCTCACCGCTTGCTGACGCATATTTTCAATGGGAGTTGTAATCCCCTGGGAAAGTACAAAGGACAAGACAAAGCCAGCTACAATCGCAATTAAAATAGCCCTTAAAAAGAGCTCTGTAATATCTTGTCGTTGCTCATTAAGACGATCCATCTCTGCTTGCACATAAATTACCCCTAGTAAACGCCCCTCTCCGTCGTCCTTCGACAACAGTGGTTTTACCAAGGTATAAGGTCGATGTAAACTAATAAATTGATCATCCTCAATTGACCGACGGTTAATCAGGACATTTCTAACCATTTCATCATTCGTTCGTGTTCCAACAGCGACTCTTTCTGCTAAGTCATTACTAGCTAAAAGATAATCTTGCGAATTGATGATCTGAATTTTTGTAGGGTAAGTTGAATTGAAAGAATCCAGCGCCTGATTCAAGCGCTGGTTTTTTTGACCTGTAGAGAGATCTTCGGTTTGTAGGATAGGTACAACATTCGAAGAAAGGAAATCTACCTGAGTATTTATTTGTTCTTTCATTGTAGCAACCGTTTGAGTTTCCAATTGTTCAATAAAATAGATGGAAATAAATTGAAAAACAATGAATAAAATAACCACAAATAAGAATGGAATCTTAACATAAATCGATTGTAAAGCTGAAAAAGATCGCTTCATAGAAGATCCCCTATTCTTGATCTGGATTCTTTAGAAAATATCCCACTCCACGACGGGTAATTATATAACCAGGGTGACCAGGTGTATCTTCCACTTTTTCTCTTAAGCGACGAATAGTTACATCCACCGTTCGAACATCGCCAAAATAATCATATCCCCATACAGTCTCTAATAAATGTTCGCGAGTCATCACTTGGCCAACATGTTTAGCTAGATAGCTCAGCAATTCAAACTCACGATGTGTCAAATCAATCTCTTCGCCTCGTTTAGACACCGTATAAGCATCCTGATGAATAACAATATCACCGACTTCAATATCGCGGTTTTGATCCAAGCTATTTTCTTCTTCCTGTACTGTATTTCTTCGAAGATTGGCTTTGACGCGTGCGATTAATTCACGATTAGAGAAGGGTTTAGTGACATAGTCATCTGCTCCCAACTCTAAGCCCAACACCTTATCGATTTCAGAATCTTTGGCCGTCAGCATAATAATAGGTACAGAGGATGTTTTTCGAATTTCACGACATACTTCTAACCCTTCAATTTTTGGTAGCATTAAATCTAATATAATTAAATCTGGTCCTACTTTAGTAAATTTTTCCAAGGCTTCTTCGCCATCAAAAGCTGTTTCAACATCAAAACCTTCATTTTTTAGATTAAAAGAAATAATATCAGAAATTGGTTTTTCATCATCTACAACCAAAATTCGCTTCATATTGCTCTCTCCTTTGTTACCCCTATACACGGGGATCGATTAAAAAGCAAAACTCCCTATATTCAGTATAAATCCTTATTAAACAACGATTCTCTAATAACACTATTATACCGATACTAAGCTAATAGTCAAAATTCTGCAAAATCTAATTTGGAATAAACTGATTAGTTGCCGACTCTTTTCGAATCATTAGAAGCCCATCTCCCAAGGGCAATAAACACGATCGATGGTTTTTAGCATTCAAAACCAAGTCCAATAAATTATTTAAGCCCCGATGAATCTTTCGAACCTTGCGTGGAACCGTCTCTTCCGCATCAAACACCATTCCCCCTTGAAAAATATCATCAATTAATAGGATTCCGCCCATATCCAGTAAATTCATACAATAAGGTAAAAATTCGACATATTTAGCTTTAGCTGAATCCATAAAAATTAAATCAAAGGGTCCCTCTAAATTAGGAAGAATGTCAGCTGCGTCCCCTTCTAACAAGGTAATTTTTTGTTTGAGTCCATTTTTCTCAAAATTCTTCTTAGCCCGTTCATACATTAATGGATAACGATCAATCGTAGTTAGATGACCACCATCTTGTAAATGTTGAGCCATCAAACTTGCCGAAAATCCGATAGCTGTTCCAATCTCTAAAATTGTTTGAGGTTGCCGCGCTGCACAAAGAAAATCGATAAATTTCGCTGTCTCATGAGGAATAATGGGTATCCCGGCTTGTCGAGCAAAATCTTCGATTTCTTTGACTCCTCCCGTAAAAGCTCTTTGATTCTCTCTTAAATAATTCAATACTTTTTCCATCACCACAGGTCGATGCATCATTTCATTTAACATGGCTTCCTCCTCATAAAAAATAAGGCTGACACAAATAATTCAGCCTTAAGAAAACACTAGCTTAACCTAAATAATTAGTTATCTAAATCATAATCATTCTCACGTCGATCATTCTCTTTTTCAAACTCACGCAAGCTATAATTAGTCTCTAATTGATAGTTAGGATCATGGCTGACATGAATTCCTCTTACTCGGCCATTCTCCACATTCGATGTCGTTAAAACATAATCATTAATTCGAACCGATACTCGCTCGTCATCATCCGGTACATACCCCATCACCTGTATCAACAGACCAGCGATCGTCTCAACATCTTCAGAATCAAGATCTTCATCAAATAGATGATTAAATTTTTCCAGACTCAAAGTACCATTAATATAATAGTTGTTATCATCAATCTTACGAACCTGAACTGCTGTAACGTCCGTCTCATCATTGATATCGCCAACAATTTCCTCGATCAAATCCTCAAGTGTTACAATCCCTTCGACCCCGCCATACTCGTCGCGTAAAATTGCAAGATGTGTCTCCTCTTGTCGAAATTCTAACAATAAATCATCAATATATACGGTAGACGGTACAAACAAGGGTTCATTAGCAATCTCTAAAAAATCAATATGATCAAAACCGTCCTGCCTAGCAGCTTTTAGCAATTGCTTAACATGGATGACTCCAATGACATTATCTTTATCCTCACGATAAATAGGCAAGCGAGAATAAGGGCTTTGTAAGATTTCCTCCAAAATATCCTCATAATCGTCTTCGATATCCAACATTTCGGTATCAGTGCGTGGTACCATCACTTCACGGGCCAACTTAGAATCAAGTGATAATACCCCCTCCAACATTGCGTATTCTGCTAGGTCAATTGCACCTTGAGCCTGGCTTTGAGTTAAAATTGCTACCATTTCTTCACGAGTAAATTTTTTCGTTTGTTCAGAAAAATTAATGGGTGTAATTTTTTTTAATAAACCTGTTGATAAGGACAGAAAACTAACAAATGGCTTAAAAAGTAACTGTACTTTTTCGACCAACCAAGATGTCGCCATTGCCGTTTGCTCTGGCATTTGCAAAGCAATCTGTTTAGGATATAACTCACCAAACACCAATGAAAGGTAAGATAAGATCAATGTCACACAGACAATTGCCAAGGTATTAGATCCCGGAAAAGTTGGTAACCAATGCTCGATATAAGTTGCAAAACTTGTAGCCGCGGATGCAGAAGATAGAAAACCAGCGAAAGTAATAGCAACCTGGATGGTCGCTAAAAAATCATCCGCCTTGTCGATAAGTCGTAAAACCCGTTGAGCACGAGGATTATTATCTTCTTCAGCTAATGTCCGCATTTTTGACTGATTAATCGAAACAAAGGCAATTTCTGCCGCAGCAAAAAAAGCATTAATCGTTGTTAAAATAATGATAATAACAAGTTGAGCAGTTATCGAATTCCCAGGGGAGTCCATAAAATTTTTCATTTCTCCTTTATCTAATAAAATAGTACACTAATTATTAATACTATCATATGAAAATGTAAAATAAAAAGCAATAGTTTTTATAAAATCCCATTTATTACTACTATAGTTAACCTCTAATAAAACATAGATACAAAGTGATTGCAGAATTTTTAAGATATGCTAAAATAATGAGAGATAAAAGCGGCTACAAATAAAATCATTGTTAGAATAGGAGGTATTAAATGATCGAATCTTTAATGGTCCCCAAGAATCAACTGATAACATTTTCTGAGTCCTGCAACTGTCAACAAGCACTTAACCTGCTTGAAAAAGAATCCCTAAGATGCGCTCCTGTACTCGATCAAAGTCAAACGCTCTATCGTGGTAATATCTACCGATACCATATCTATCAATACATGTACCACCACCCTCATGCAGATCTTGAAAAAATGCAAGTAACCCATTTCCTAAAGAATACCAGTAAGATCGTGAAGGTCAACCAATCTTTACTTGAATTATTCTTTAATATTAAAGACCTACCCTTCATTGCTGTACTCAGCCCAGACAATTCCTTTCTAGGAGTTGTGCCACATAACCATCTGATTAATTATTTTCACCAAGCTTGGATTCTTGAAGAAGCAGGAATCATCCTCTGCGTCGAAAGCTTGGGTAAAAAAGGGGATTTGGCTAAAATTTCCAGAATTATTAACCGTCATTGCGGCTTTTTATCCGTGATGACCCTCAATCGAAATGAGTATATCAGTCACTCTGCTATACTTTATCAACTACCAAAAGATATTAATATTCTTAATTTCCAATCTCTCTTACGAGCTTTAACCCGTAGAAAATTCCCTTTTAATTACTGGCAAGTCTAAAAGAAGGACTATTTTAAATAATAGTTCACTCATTTAAGCTTCTTTAGTCATTTAACTAAAAAAGGAGGCTGTGATTCATGATCACAGCCTCCTTTTTAATATCACCTAACAATTAAATGAATGTTGTCAAGAAAGGGTTTGTCTCCTTCTCCAAACCCAATGTAGTCACAGGTCCATGTCCTGGGCAAACCATGACTTCATTAGGTAAAGTCATCACTTGGTCTTTTAATGACTTTTGCAAATCAAACGGATTCGAACCAAGCAAATCAGTGCGTCCCACTGAATTCTTAAATAAAACATCCCCAGAAATAGCCAATTGATCCGCATCAAAATAATACATTAAAGAACCCGGACTATGCCCAGGAACAGGGCGAATTTCAAAATCAAAATCGGCTATATTTTGTTTTCCTAAATGTTCCCAGTAATAGTCTGCTGGTTGACAAATCACTTCATAGGGGCCAGTCGAAGAAAGGTTCAAAACAGGATCTTGAAAGTATTCTTTTTCTATCGCACTTGCATAAACGGCAACATTCAGATCTTTTCGAACTGCATCTAAAGCACCAATATGATCATAATGACAATGAGTTAAAAATATTGCTTGAACCTGCCATTCATTGTCTTTAATCCATTTTAATAAACGATCTGGATTCGCTCCTGGATCAAACAAGATCGCTTGTTTATCCGGTCGATAGACGATATAGGTATTCTCCTCCAAGATTCCGACTGTTTGACTAGCTACTTGTAACATTTTATAAGCTCCTTTATAAGTAAACTCGAGGAACACGCTGACTCAAATTACAGGTTATTTCATAACCGATCGTACCTGACTCTTGAGCGACTAAAGATGGATGATTAAATAATCCTTGATCCTGACCAATTAAGGTCACCTGAGTTCCAATCGGAAAATACTCTGGTAAGCGAACCATCATCTGATCCATATTAATCACACCCAAAACCGGGCATATGTGACCTTGGCATAAAACTTGAATATCATGATAAGCTCTTAACCAACCATCTGCATAACCAATCGGTAACGTTGCGATCCACTCTGCTCCTTCAGCTTTATAGGTGGCACCGTAGGAGATACATTCACCTGCTTCAATCTGTTTAGTATAAACAATCTCAGTAACTAAGCTCAAGGCAGGCATTAATTCAAGCTCTAGTGGACTTTTGACCATTTGATTTAATACGGAATCCATACCTACCTGCTTAAGTTGGTGGCTATTTTGCCAATTTAATGGTACAAAATCATCTGGATAAAGACCATATAAACAAATCCCTAATCGTACAATATCCGAAAGTGGACCGTATTTAGGATGAAGCCCCATAGCCGAATTTGCAAAATGACGTTGGGTAACACTTTCTGGCAAATAGTCAGTTAAATATTGCCATTTTGCCCATTGTTTTTCAAGGTAAGGATTATCACCTTCAGCAGCAGTAGAAAAATGCGTAAAAGCTCCCTGCCAATGAGCCCAGGAATAAGCCTTAATCGCTTGGTTAAAATCAGCTATTTCTTGTCCCGTCTTTAATCCGATTCGAGACATTCCGGTATCTAAAGCTAAATGAAAGGTTAATCCCTTAGCCATCAGCTCTGCTCCATTTGGTGTTTCATTAAGTTGGTCTTGCGCAATTTCAAAGAAAGCTATATTGGAAACAGTAACCGTAATATCATAAAGAATAATCTCAGCAATACCATAAGGTGAAGTAAGTCCCAACACCAAAATAGGTAGATCATCAATCCCAGCCTTTCTAAGCTGGATGGCTTCGTCAACAGTTGCTACACAAAGTCCGTCAACGCCTTCTTGCCGTACTGTTTGAGCGACCGCTACAGCCCCATGTCCGTAAGCATCCGCCTTTACCACAGCATACAATCCTTGGTTAGGAGCCATTTTAGCTTTATAATGCTTTAGGTTCGAACGAATCGCCTTCAAATTAACGATCGCTTGAGTGGGACGATGTTCACTAGCAGTTTTCATAAATAAGATCCTTCTTTCTAAATTAACTGGTCAAAAAAAATCGCTAATTTTTGATCAATCTGGTCCTGGCTTAACGCAATTAAAACACTCGCTTGAACCATGGTTTTAGTGTGGCTAATAGAAACACTCGTTTCTTGGATAATTGGTCCTTGAGTAATCAAGGGTTTCCCGAACTGAGAAGGTAAGCATTCAATCATTTGAAAAGTCAATCGGCCAAGACCATAACCAATCGCTTTACTATATGCTTCTTTCACAGCAAAGCGGCCTGCTAAAAATTCAATTTTTCGTTCTAAAGACAACTCCTGGAAATAAGCCAACTCTTTAGGAGTTAGAACACGTTGAGCAAAGCGTGGTTTGCGCTTTAAAATCGCCTCAATACGGTGTAACTCTACTAAATCAATGCCAATCTCCATTCTAGCTCTCCTTATTACTTACTTTTCTTCATGACAAAATTTTTATGGTTTCTCTTTTTAGAATGACCGCGATTTTTATTGTTAGAACGGTGTGAACGTTTAGAAGTCGCATTTTTACTAGCGTTCTTATGATTCGAAAACCGACGAACATTTGGTAAGGGCCTTTGCGGTGAAATTTCAACTTCAATATGACTATTTTCTACTAAGAGTTGGCTTAACAAAGCCGAAACCAAATCATTACTTTGATAATGGTTTAACAGTAACTTAGCAACTTGACGGAACTCATCTACATTACCTTTTTCCAAAATATCATTAACGTCATCTATCACTTGCTGAACTTGACCCCGTCTAACCTCGCTTTGTGTAGGTGGTTTTAGAGGAAGCATTTGTTTGCCGATTAATTTCTCAATAGTCGCTAAGTAACCTAGCTCATTTCCTTGAACAAAGGTCAGTGACATTCCTTCATTGCCTGCACGCCCTGTCCGCCCCACGCGATGAACATAGGACTCAGGATCTTGAGTAATATCATAATTATACACATGAGTCACACCAGAAATATCCAACCCTCTAGCCGCAACATCGGTAGCTACAAGTAGTTCTACTTCCCCTTTTCGAAAAGCATCAATCACAGAAGTACGCTTTTGTTGAGTAATATCTCCATGAATTAATTCCGCATTATAACCGCGTAAATTTAATCCTCGACCCACTTCATCAACTCGCTTTTTCGTACGACAGAAGACAATTGCCTGCTTAGGGTTCTGCACATCTATAAAACGCGTTAAAATATCAAATTTTTCATCATCACGGCAGCGTGTATAATACTGTTCAATTAGATCCGTCGTCAAATATTGTGCTTTAATTTTTATATGCTCAGCATTGATTAGAAACTGGCCAGCCAACTCTTTAATTGCTTTTGGCATCGTTGCTGAGAAAAGTAAAGTCTGTCTAGTTTCAGGTGCTTGCTGAATAATAGCCTTGATATCCTCAATGAATCCCATATTTAGCATCTCATCAGCTTCATCCAACACAAGTGTTTGGACTGCATTTAACTTAAGCACATTACGCTTAAGTAAATCCAACAACCGTCCCGGCGTTCCTACGAGAACTTGCACTTTTTGTGATCGCAATCGTTTAATCTGCTTGTCAATTGGTGCTCCACCGTATACCACATAGACATTTGTTTTTAAAACTTTTGATAAGCGATATAATTCTTCTTGCACTTGAATCGCTAATTCTCGCGTGGGGGCAACAATCAAAGCTTGGACATTTGTATTCTTTGGATCAATTTTATTCAATAAGGGCAGACCAAAGGCAGCTGTCTTTCCCGTTCCTGTTTGCGCCTGTCCGATCAAGTCCTTCCCACTTAATGCAATTGGAATCCCCTGTTGTTGAATGGGCGTGGGTTCTTCAAAACCTAATTCGTCTAAGCTTGTTAATAATTCATTTTTTAAGTTTAAATCAGTAAATTTCAATAAATTCTCCTAGTTTCGTTTTTTTAATTTTCAAACACACCCTTCAATGAGCATGTATTCATCTTTATTTAATGTGTTTCAATTCCTGTCAAGGCGGTAACAACTTGCAGTAAATCTACACTAAAGCTTGACTTCAATAGAACAATATCATTTGGTCTAACTTCTTGCTCTAAAGCCGTAATCAATTTCTGATGAGAGTTTGCTTCGTAATAGATATTCTCTTCATCAAATTTTGAAGTCAAAACCTCATAAAGAGCAGCCATTTCATGGCCAAAAAGATAAACTTTATCAATACTCTCAGGATCTAAACCAGTAGCTAATTGTCGGTGATAGTCGCGGCTCTTATCTCCTAGCTCTAAGATATCTCCTAAAACAACAATTTTACGTCCTGATTCTTCTCGGTTTATATTAGACAGAGAGGCAAGTACTGCTCTCATCGACGTTGGACTCGCATTATAAGCATCATTCAGTATTTTTGCCCCTGTTTTGCCTTTAAGCCATTGTAAACGATTGGCTGTCAATTTAAATTGAGACAATTGGAAAATAGCTTGTTCCGTAGGAACATCCAACAGTTTTGACACCGCTAAAGCGATTAAAGCATTAGTGACATTATAGGACCCCATCACTGGGATTGTACATAAGACATTGCCATCAATATTCGTCTTAAAATATGTTCGATCATAATCTTCTTCGATATCAAAAGCATAGAAATCCGCTTGAGAATCCATACCAAAAGTATATGATTTTAGTTTTCTAGTTTGTTTTTCCAACAAATTTGCGATGAGAGGCTCATTTTGTGGATATAGAAAAATGCCTCCATCTTTCAAACCATCTAAAATCTCCATCTTAGCTTGTGCAATACCTTGACGGCTCCCTAGATATTCAATATGGCTTTCCCCTATTAAGGTAATTATCGCCACATCAATTTGAGCAATACATGACAAACGATGAATCTCACCAAAATGATTCATCCCCATTTCTAATACTAAGACCTGGGTTGAAGATGGCATCTGTAGAATCGTATATGGCATTCCGATTTCATTATTATAGTTTCCTTGAGTCTTATATACCTGATACTTAGACGTTAAACTCATTGCCGTCATATCTTTAGAAGTAGTTTTCCCATTTGAGCCGGTAATCGCAATCACAATTGGATCTACTAATTGACGATAATAACTCGCCAATTCTTGCATGGCCTTCAAGGTATCTTTGACATAAATCACATGAATTCTACCCTTAGGTGCTGTTTCTTCAGAATTTGACCAAAAACAAACATTAGCGCCATTTTCTATGGCCATCTGAACATACTCATGTCCATCACGACTGCCACCCACCAGTGGCACAAAGAGACTCTTAGCTATTATTTTCCGTGAATCAAATTCAACGGACTCAATTTCTTGATCTAATCCTTCAACCAAGCTATATGATTGATAATCTACAGCTTTTAATAAGTCATCTATTGTCAATTTATTCATAATTGAACTCCTAATGTTCCACTTGCGTTATTTCCAACTGCTTTTTATTTTCATGGCGAGATAAGGCTAATTGGATCAGCTCTTCTACTAAATCACGGTATTCCAATCCTGTAGCGGCCCAAAGACTCGGATACATAGAGAATTGGGTAAAGCCGGGCATGGTATTTACCTCATTAATATATACGTCTTCATTCGTCGTCACAAAAAAATCAACCCGAGATAGGCCTGACCCATCGATAGCTAAGTAAGCCTTTTTAGCATAGTCCTGAATCTTCTCAACAACCGCTTCGCTTAAATTAGCCGGAATTTCCATTTGTACCGAATTATTAAGATATTTTTCGGAATAATCATAGAAAGACTTGTCTTTAACTAAGTGCCCAACTACTGAGACATGAACATCGTCATTCCCAAGCACTGCCACCTCACACTCTTGTGCTTGAATCCCTTGTTCAACAATAATCCGACGATCAAATCTTAAAGCCGTGGCGACGGCCGCAATCAATTCTGGCGAGTCATGAACACATGAGATCCCAACACTAGATCCCATATTCGCTGGTTTTACAAAGAGAGGATACAAAAGCGAACCTTCAATCTTTTGCATCAAACTCTCCTTTTGTTCTTCCCATTCGTGGGCAGTAAAAGCAACATAAGGTACCTGAGGAATACCTGCTTGAGTAAATAGAGCCTTAGAAATGATCTTATCCATCCCATTAGCTGAAGCTGTAATACCTGCACCGACATAAGGCATATCTAAAATTTCCAAAAAGCCCTGAATAGTTCCATCTTCTCCATTGGGACCATGTAAAATCGGAAAAACAACTGCTTCTTCAGATTGAATATCCCCAGGTTTAATCGCAATTCCTTTTGACGGCGTGTTTTCTAAGGACCAGCTTAATGTATCACTCGCTTCAAGAATAAGCTGTTGATCGCCTAGAGAAGGTGTCTCCATACGTGGTCCTTTAATCCATTGACCCGATTTAGTAATAAAGACAGGATATACTTCATAAATTGAATACATTAGGACTTGGGCCACATTGTGTGCAGAAATTAAGGAAATTTCGTGTTCTGCACTTTGACCTCCATAAAGTAATATAATTTTCATTATTAAATTTCCTCCAAACTCTCACTTTCATTAGACAAATACAATTCTAATGTCCAACTTTGTTTAGATTGACAATAAGCTAAATCCGCCACCGCTTTCGAAATTGGCAGATCTCTCGTTAGCTGGGTTAATTCATCTTCAATAACAAACAAAGGAATATGCCAGCTATCTTGACTTTCGTATGCTTGATTAAAATCAAACTTTATCCCATTTAAAAATAATGGACTTAATCGTTCCACTTGCTTTTGAGGCAGTCGCTCCACTTGAATTTTTCTTCGGTTAAACCAACTTACGCGTTCATTCAATATTTCCTGCATATGCCCTGTTATCGACCGTTGAAAACGTGGGTAAAATTGAGTCATGTGTCGATAATATGTTTTTGTTAATCCATTAGGCATATTCAGATACACGAAATTATTTTGTAACTTATAAAAAAAGGGAGAGCGCAGTGCTTTTGTCGCATGAAACAGATAAAGAATTTCTGAAATCTCGATGGGTGTTAACTGGTGCATCATTTCAACACTGTCAAAATCAATCCAATTGGACATCCGACGTTTTTCTTTAAAACATATATCAAAATAATCCGCCACCATCGTTTGTCCTTTTAAAATCTTGAAGTTCGTATGTATATCAAACCGGCCAAATTCTTCCTGCTCGTCCGCTAAAATAATGTTTTGAGGCATATAAGGCTTTAAAAAATCGATTGTATTTAGACGAACCCCTCGTGTCATAAAATGATTTGTGACCGAGTCATAATGAACATATACATTCAAGCGACTCAATTTTCTACCCCCCTTCAATTTACAGAATAGTCTTATTATAGGCTTTTCTTTCAAGATTAAACAGAACAAAACTATGACAAATTAAAAATATTTGTCTCTATTCCATAAATTTGTACTAAATTTCTATCACATCTCGTAGAGTATGGCTCTTTAACTAAAAAAAATTAAGCTTCAAGAGCCTTTTCCTCCAACTATTCTCATTATAAGTTAAATAAATGACCTTGTGAACTAGATTTTAGCTATCTAGGAGAGCAATTTTATTTACATTCATTTCTTTCAAGAGTATCATTATAATAGTTATTTGAATAAAGGAGGAAGTATGTTAACAACAACCTACCCCATTGTACCTAAAAAAGTACAATTAAATGCTTTAAATAGCACTCACTTAGCACAATATTATCAAGAACAACTTGGATTTACCCTCATAAAAGAAAAAGATAAGATTTTTTCTTTAGGAAACCGTGACGCGGATATACTACTGGAAATTTTCCCTCATGCTCAGAAAAAAGTTAATAAAACAAGCGGCCTTTATCACACAGCTTTTCTATTTCCCAAAGAATCCGACTTAGCCCACTTCTACAAGTATCTAAAAACTCATCATACCCCTCTTCAAGGGGCTAGTCATCATGGTTATTCCAAAGCACTCTATTTACAAGATCCTGAAGGAAATGGTCTTGAATTCTATTATGATTTACCCATATCCCAATGGGATATAAATAAAGAGGGGCAAATTAAAGGAGTCACAAACCGACTTGATCTATCCGAACTTAGTCAACTTGTTTCATCAACAGCCCCCGATTATCAGCTTCCTAGGCAAACCAAAGTTGGCCATTTTCATCTACAAGTAGGACAACTCGACAAAGTAGCGCACTTCTATCAGACAATTCTTCACTTAGCCACTAAACAAAAAATTAACCACCATGCACAATTCTTAGCTAGCGGTCTTTATCACCACCATCTAGCTTTAAATACCTGGCTAGGTCTCGAATTAGATCACCCACACACAAATACGCAAGGAATTAGATCTTGCGTTTGGCAATGCCATCCCACTGAAATAACAGCCATTATCCAACGTCTAAATGAGCTTCACTACCCTTATACAAATAAAAAAATAGGCATTGAATTAATTGATCCAGCTGGTATTAGACTTAAAATAAATAGGATGGATTAATTCGTGAATCGTTTCAAGCATTATACTCGCCACTTAATTGTGATGCGGCCTCCTCATCCAACAAAATAAAAGTATTAGCATGCTGTTGCAAACAGGATGCTGGACATAAAGGACTAGCTGGTAGTTCAATTGCTTGTCGAATCGCATGCGCTTTATTCTCTCCAAAAGCCATCAAAATAATTTGCTTGGCTTTTAGAATGCTGTCTATGCCCATAGTTATCGCTCGACTAGGCACTTTTTCATTGTTTTCAAAAAATCGCTGATTGTCTTTAATCGTCGATTCCGTCAATTGAACACAATGCGTTTTCGTATCAAAGGACGATCCAGGCTCATTGAACCCTATATGTCCGTTAGATCCCAACCCCAATATTTGTAGATCAATTGGCCATTGTTCAAGTATCTGATCATAATTCAAGCACTCTTGATGAATCTCTTCAGCCACTCCATTTGGAATATATGTCGCCTTAAATGGCTTTTTACTGAAAAGATACTGATTCATAAAGTATGCATAACTTTGAGGGTGATCTTTAGAAAGACCAATATACTCATCCAAATTAATGGCTTGATCTTGCGAAAAATCATACTCTGAATTCACCATAAGTTGATACAATCCCAAAGGTGTGGATCCAGTGGCTAGCCCATAAGTACTTGGACCTAAGTCCTTCTGCTTGATTAACAATTGAAAAGCATAATCTGAAGCTTCTGATTTCGTTTTAAATACTTTTACATGCATAACGTCTCTCCTTATATAAACGTTTTATGACAGTCTTCACAATTTAACAACATTCTAGTAACAATGACTTTATTATACCTAAAACATGTTAAAATCAAAAATAGAAACTTACACGAGGAGGATGTATATGTCAAATCTAACCCAAAAATCATTCATTCCTCTTTTTATCCTTGGCCTCGTTATTGTCTCTTTAACAGGAGCCTTCCCTACAAAAATTATCGCAACCACAACAAGTAATGAGAAGCCTAATACTAATAATTATTTTGAAATGCCTGCTGATGATTCGGATTCAATAGAAGAATCCAACGAAAGTTCCTCAGTTGTTACCGAAGAACCCACCGCCCCAATCACGCTAGATCCGAAGGAAACACAAGACGAATCAAGCTCGGTATTATCGCCGGATAGCCGCTTTTCATCGATTTATGAAGCAACGGTCGATGAAACACCCGAACAACAAAAACCATCCGATCAAACTGTCTCAACGAGACCATTCCCCAACACTTCTAAAGGAAATACGCAAGCAGGATCCTTTCAAGTTTTAAAAGCTCAAAAGCCGAAGTCTACTAGTTTAATCATAATGGCCTCTATAAACAAACTTATGAATCACCCTAAACTCGTTCATAATATTTTAACCGTGTTCCCCTATTCTTTATTCAATCCCATGCCAGATCTGGTCCCTTCAATTCCTATCGCCTGTTACACACAAGCAACTATCTTAGGTATTTATTTAGACAGACTGCCTTCTTAGCAATTTAATTTATATTTGCTAAGCTATTTGACAATTCTTAGGATATTCATAGAATTAATACAGGTGAGGACTCTCAATCATAGAAAGGAGAATGATTTTGACGAATTATACTTGCTACGATGATCAAGAAATAAAAAATGAGCAAGAAAAAGTCGACCAATTCTTACAAAGTAAACAGCTTTGTAAGAAAGTGAATATTTTTAAACTATTAGGTGACTTAAATCGCATCAAAATTATTGAACTCTTGGCTAATTACGATAAACTTTGTGTCTATGAAATCTCACGTTTAATTAACGCCTCAGTGGCCACTACTTCTCACCATCTCATCGCCTTAAAAAATAACCACCTTATTGGCTCTAAAAAAGAAGGTAAACACGTGTTGTATTTTCTAGAAGATCCTAAGGTTATTCAAGTCCTTCGATTAGCAGCTCAACTAGGTACTTATAAAAACTAAAAACAAAAACAGCGCACTCTCATAGTAATGCGCTGTTTTATTTTTTTTAAATAAACAAGCAATTATTATTCTAATTTTTGACAAATTTTTTTAAATTTAGTGTATGATATCAATATAGTATTACACAACATAAAATATAATCAAGGAAGTGACATCATGTATATTTCGAACATCAATACAGCATCAATCCGTTTGGAAAATATTGAGCTAGATCGGATTTCGGAAGGTTCTCCTAAGACGATTCATTCACATGATCATTTAACGATTCTCTATTTGGCTAAAGGAGCCGCTACTTGTTCTCATCATGATACACGGGATAATATTAAGAAAAAAGACCTCATTATTCTTAATCCTAACCAACAAGTAACGATTGATCCTATTCGAAAAATCGAATACATTCAATTAGATATCACGGGTGTCGTTTTCATCTCGTCATCCAAAATTGAAGGTGATCATGGCGTATTTGTTGTCGCTGACGAAGGTCAAATGATTAAATACTATCTCGACCTTGCTCTATTAGAGAGTAAGAATGGTTTCCGTGGATCAGACATCATTTTAAGGAAATTAACAGAGTGTGTTCTTGCGCATATTTTGCGTCATCACAATCTTTCTATTAAAGATTCATCCATCCAAGTCAAACATGAAGAAATTGAAGAAATTAAAGAACATATTCGTCAAAACTTTAATCGAAAAGTCAGTTTAGACGAACTATCTGAATTAGTCGATATTAATAAATATTACCTCATCCGTCTTTTCAAACAACAAACCGGTCTTTCACCGATTGACTATCTGATACATCTGCGTTTAGCAGAAGCAGAACGTCTATTAACCTCTACTGATACAGATATTGCGGAAATATCCAATTATGTTGGCTTTCATTCAGCCTCTCACTTCTCTAAAACCTTTAAGGAAGCGAATGGCTTAACACCTTCTGCCTATCGTCGGAAATTTTCAAGAATTGGTTTTTAATAACAAACTTATTAAGGCTATGACAAAAATGTCATAGCCTTTTTAATAACATAAATTTCACATATATAACACGCCTCTGTGATTTATGGGCATTTAAAAAATTTGAAACAAAAAGTAACCTCTGCTCAACCATTTTAGGGCACTTGAAGAGATCACTCTTGATTAACATGATCTTTTTAGTCTTCTAATCCTCTAACTTCCTGAATGACATCCGCAATCATTCGACTGTATTCCGTCGCCAATAAATCAGTCTCAGCCTCGACCATAACACGAAGAAGAGGTTCTGTACCACTAGGACGAACCAAAATCCGTCCCTGTCCCTGCATCATTTCTTCAACTTTTTGAATAACTTGTTGAACCGCGGGTTCATCCATCACTGTTTTTTTATCTCGAACCTTTACATTAACTAATTTCTGTGGATAAAGCGTCACTTCAGCTGCCAATTCTGATAAAGATTTACCCGACTCTTTCATCACTGACATTAACTGGATCGCCGTCAGCAAACCATCTCCTGTAGTATTCCAATTAAGGAAAACAATATGCCCTGACTGTTCGCCACCTAAATTGTAATCTTGAGCACGCATAGCTTCCACTACAAAACGGTCACCAACAGCCGTTTGAACAGACTTCATTTCATTTGCTTCCAAAGCCTTATAGAATCCTATATTACTCATTACAGTCGATACAATGGTATCTTGACTTAACCGACCTTTTTGTTGTAATAGTTTGCCACAAATGAACATAATCTTATCGCCATCTACAATCTGGCCCTTTTCATCTACCGCAATTAAGCGATCACCATCTCCGTCAAAAGCCAATCCTAGATCGGCTTCCTTCTCTAGAACAAAATTTTGAAGTTGTTCGGGATGGGTAGAACCACACGCTTGATTAATATTCAAGCCATCAGGTCGGTCACCCATGGTATAAAAGTCGGTATCCAAATCAGCAAACAGCTGATTAATTAACGGTGCCGT
This sequence comes from Facklamia hominis CCUG 36813, assembly GCF_000301035.1. Lineage (GTDB taxonomy): Bacteria > Bacillota > Bacilli > Lactobacillales > Aerococcaceae > Facklamia > Facklamia hominis. The sequence goes on from NZ_JH932292.1 coordinate 1,180,104, forward strand.
AGCTCCATTAGCTGAGTCAACAGCTACACGAAGTCCTGACAAATCAACCGTTGTTGTAGAATATAAGAAATTAAGGTATTTAATAACCCCTTCATGAAATTCATCGATAATTCCTAAGCCTTCTGCACATGGACGAGGCAAATGATCTTCCTCTTGATCCAACAGCTCTTCAATCTCAGCTTCTTGATCGTCAGACAACTTAAAACCGTCTGCTGCAAAGAACTTAATTCCATTATCTCCAACTGGATTATGTGAAGCTGAGATCATCACTCCAGCGACGGCTTTTTGGGTCCGTGTTAAATAAGCAACTGCTGGTGTAGGAACAACACCCAGATGCATCACTTCAATCCCCACAGACAAGAGCCCCGCGATTAAAGCAGACTCCAACATAGAACCAGATATTCTTGTATCACGACCCACTAATACTCTAGGCACCTCAGCATCTTCTGCATGTTGCAAAAGGACATAGCCACCACATCGACCTAATCTAAAAGCAAGCTCTGGACTTAATTCGAGATTCGCTATACCTCTAACACCATCAGTTCCAAAATATTTTCCCATTTTCATTCTCCATTCATTATCAATTCATTCGTAGTTATATCTATTCTTTTTTAGATTCCTTGGCTCCCAGATCCTCCACTGTTACTTTAACATTAACCTGGTTCGTGTCTGCTCCTGTAATTCCAGTTGGAAGATTTAAGATACCTGTGACCGTTTGAGACTTTTCAACTTGAGATACATCGACAACTAGTTCGACACTTTCAATTTGATTGAGGTCTTCTTGTCTTCCATAAAGAACCACCGAATGTCGATCCACTGGATCATATTGATAGGATTTTTTTGTATTATCTTCACCAATCGGAGTGACTTTCAAAGGAACTGATTTAGAATTAGCTTCTAAATTAACTTTTGTTTTTATATCGACGACATCAGCGTTCACATCCAATAAGTCACCATTTTTATCTAAAATCTGTAAGCGATATGTATTTGAAAAGCTCTCAGATATTTCGTCTTCTGAACTGATTTTTATGCCTACAAAATCAATCGCATCAATCACTTCTTGCTTTCCAATCAATTTAACTTGTTTAGGATCAGTCTCAACAGAGCCCACTTTTACTGAGGAACTTAATTGTAAGTTGGAAACATCATATTCCACCGGTAAGGTAATAGCCTTACGCTTTTCAACATCAACCAATACACTTGAGGGACTAATCCGATAACTAATCTCTTGAGGTAATCCCTCAATTTTTAAACGAAGTTTAGTTTGACCAATATCTCCTGAAGAAATTTCTTCTGTCTGTACAATAAAACTCTCGCGGGTCACTTGATTAATAATATTGCGTGGGCCTTCTAACTTGACGGTCACCGTTTCATTAAGATCTGAAACATAAATATCATCAGGATGTTTCCCCAAAAGTAAAGGAATATTATACATCGTTTCAGAAGTATTCACTGAACTAGCCATTTGTGTATTAAAGGCTGCTCTTCTGGAATAATTTTCGTTACTCACAAAAGTATAAATAAATAAAGCAAAAACCAAGGATATTAACCGTACAGCCCACTTATTCTCAAAAAGTTTATTCATTTGAATTCCCTCCTTGTTTCGGAGTTTTTTCATTCCAGAAATCTTTTATGATCTTAATAAAGCTAGATTGATCCTCTTCATCTGTATCTGTGTACAAGTATTGCAATAGTAACTGGTGCAACTCTTCCAAATCCAAATCCCGATGTAAAAAATCGTTCTTTACAATAGAAATAGCTCCGGTTTCTTCAGAAACAATGAGTGTTAATGCATCTGTTACTTCTCCTAAACCAATCGCTGCCCGATGCCTTGTTCCAAGCTCTTTTGGAATAGTTCGACTCTCTGATAAAGGCAAGTAGCAAGATGCCGCAGCAATTCGGTAATCACTAATAATTACCGCTCCATCATGTAGAGGGGTATTTGGAATAAAAATATTAATTAATAATTGACTGGAAACATCCGAATCCAAATCGATACCGGTTGAAATGTATTCTAACAAAGGATCTTCATTCTCAATTGAGATCAATGCTCCAATCTTACGCTTAGACATATAAAGTAAAGATTTTTCCAAATCATCAATCAATTGCTCGCTGGCATTGCGTTGTGATTGACGATTCCGAAAAAGACTCCGACCTAAATTTTCCAATGCTTTTCGAAGCTCAGGTTGGAAAAGAATAATCAAGGCTACTACACCCCAAGAAATAACTTGGCCTAATAACCAATCAACGGTTTGCAACCCTATTGTTTGACTGAGAAACTTGGCCACCAAAATTAAAGCAATTCCTTGCAGCAAATTCATTGTCCTTGTTTTTCGAGCATACTTGATTAAGGTGTAAATAACTGCCCAAACAATAACGATATCTAAAACACTGACAATCGGTTGGTTGCCCAAAAAATGATTTAACCAACTAAACATATACTCACCTACTTTTCTTCCTTCATTCTATCATATTGACAAATATAGACTAGAATTATTTAGTGTTTTTCTTCATTTCGTTTTAACGAAAAATTATCTGGTACTAGATCAAGCCCTCCTCTTGCAAATGGATGACAACGTAAAATTCTGGCTAAGGCCATTAATCCTCCTTTTAATAGACCAAATCGACCGATTGCTTCAATGGCATAATTAGAACAGGTTGGACGATAGCGACAAGAAGGAGGTGTTAGAGGAGATAGATATTTTTGATAGATCCGAATTAAGCCGATAGCCGCATTTTTTATCATAATCTTACTCCTTTGATTGAATTGATCTTATTATTCATTATAATAGTTTTAAAGCAGATATACCATGAGGAGGATTTTTATGGAAAAAGAACGTCTGAATAACGTATTAGATAAAATGGCTGACTGCCAAGTGAACAATCTCTTAGTAACCGACCCTAGCTCAATTGATTATTTAATCAACTATCATACAGATCCCGGTGAACGACTCCTTGCGCTACTTATCCCACTCGAAGGACAGCCTACACTTATTCTTAACAAACTTTTCCCCGAATATATCGACCCTTCTGAAACAATTCATCAGATTCATTACAGCGATGGCGAAGATATTATTAGCACTATCAGCAAACTGCTCCATCCCGGTCTAACCGGAATCGATAAAGTCTGGCCTAGTCATTTTCTCTTAGACTTAATGACCAAGCGCCAGGATATTGATTATTGTAATGGCAGTCTAATTATTGATCAAATCCGTAGTATCAAGACTCCAGCAGAAATTGAAAAAATGCTTGATGCTTCTCATCGCAATGACCAAGCGGTCGGCCGATTAATCGATCTCCTTCCGCAAGCCCTCAGTGAGACAGAAATGACCGAAAAATTAGCTACGATCTACCAAGAATTGGATTGTGATGGATTCTCTTTCGAACCGATTGTCGCCTACGGTGCTAATGCAGCCGATCCTCACCATGTTACCGATCAATCAAAACCTCAACCTGGACAATGCGTCGTATTAGATATTGGTTCCTCTCGTCATGGGTACTGTTCAGATATGACCCGCACCGTCTTCTTTGAAGAGGTTTCTGATGAGGACCGTCATGTTTACGAAACGGTCTTAAAAGCCAACTTAGCGGCTATTGAACAAGTTAAACCTGGTGTCTCTTTTGCATCCATTGATAAAGCAGCACGGTCAGTCATTGAAGAAGCTGGCTATGGTCAATACTTCACCCACCGAACAGGACACTCGATCGGTAGGGATGTTCATGAGTATGGGGATGTAGGTCCCTTTAACCAAGACCTTGTCCAAGTAGGTAATACCTTCTCAATCGAACCAGGTATCTATATTCCTGGTCGCATTGGAGTTCGTATCGAAGACCTTGTCGTAGTCACAAAAGACGGTTGTAAAGTCTTAAATGATTATCCTAAAGAGCTTAAAATCATTAAAAAAGATCGTTAATTATGACACAAAGTCTCAAAGAAAAAATTCTAGAAAAATTCATTCATCAAACAAAGCCTCTCTCAGGAACGCAATTAGCCCAAGAATTTCAGGTTTCAAGGAATGCTATTTGGAAAACCATCCAGAATCTTAACCAATCCGGCTATCAAATCCAAGCTAAGAAAGGTAGTGGCTATCTACTTGAATCTCTCAAAAGGGAAATCGACCCCTTACAAATCTCGATCCATACTAAAGATTCTTTCTTAAAACCTGTCATTTTTCATAAAGAAATAGTCTCGTCAACCAATGATTGGGCAAAAGAATACAGCTTTAAAGCAAATTTTCAAAATGCCCTATTTATTGCTGACCAACAAACGGAGGGACGTGGAAGATATGGGAACTCCTTTTATTCGCAATTAGAAAACGGTCTTTACTTTTCATTGTTATTAAAAGCTGATCCCATCATCCATCAAAAATTAGACTATCTTACAATGATCGCAGCCCTAACCCTAACTAAGACCCTAAACCCTTATCTTGATACTAGCTTAAAAATCAAGTGGGTGAATGATCTTTTCTACCAAGGGAAAAAAATTGCTGGAATCCTTACGGAAGCCAATTTTAATCTGGAAAGTCAAGAATTAACCAGCGTAATTGTTGGAATAGGTCTCAATCTATCCGGATCTTTCCCCCCACAAAATGAAGGCGCACTCTCATTTGCAGGAACCCTCTTTAAGAAAAGTTTGCCTAAAGATTTTTCAAAAAATCAGTTCTTAAGTCAATTTCTCCATCAATTCTGTTATGAATTAACAAGAGAAACTAAGCTAATTTTAAAGGATTATGAAGCTTTACTAATGGGCAAAGGCTGTATTATAAATTTTCAACATGGCAGTACTCACTACCAAGGAACCCTTCTAGGAATTGATGAAAAGGGGCATTTAAAAGTTCGCCTCATAAATAACCAAATAATCACTCTTTCTAGTGGCCAAGTCCATCTAGGAAGTCAACAATTTTATCAGCTTGACAATTAATTCCGTCTTAAATATTTAATAGCATTAGTTAGTCCAAAAATAAATCCGACTAACTAGACAAATAGAATCCGCGTTGTTGAAGAACAAACAACGCGGATTTTATCTAATTATTAATAGTAACTCTATTATTTCAAAAATGATATTTAGTCTCTTAAAGATAGACCCTCATCATTTAACCAAGCGTATACAAGCCCCATCACCAAACCACCACCAATATAATTACCTACCCAAGCAACTACCCAAGCTAATAAAACAGGTATAACTTGAATAAAATCCGATTCATAGGAGGAAAAAGCCACCATCGCAAACGAACCAAAATTAGCCACCACGTGCTCATAACCTAAAAATACAAACATAAAAATGGCTCCAAAAACAAGTAATAACTTTGCAAACTCCGTTTTTGCCAAGAGGTAACCTAAAATCGCAATATTTACGAAAATATTCGCTGCAATCGCCTCAATGAATACTTGCATTAATCCTTTAGATAGTTTACCTGCAACTGTCGTCACAATAAAACTTTCCGCTGTTAAATGACTAAAAGCTCCTGTATTAGATACTAGTAAAGCAGCTACAATTGCTCCTAATAAATTACCTAAAGTACAAAATGCAAGGATTTGACAGGCCTTTTTTGGCTTAATTAATTGATGATACATTCCCACAGTTAAATACATCATATTAGAAGTCACTAATTCATGATGTAAAAAGAGAATGAAAGAAAGGCCAAATGCAAATAAGAAAGAATAGATAAATTTTCCAACTTGTGGATTCATAATATTAATATAATCCGCTGCATAAACTCCTGCTGCTGTAGCTAAAACCAACATAGCACCAGCATACATAGACCGAACAAAATAACGTGCTTTACTTTGTTCGAATAAAGCTTCTTTCTTGGCAACCGCGCCGGCTATCGTCGAAATAAATGCGCTCTGTGTATTCAAATTTTCCATCTCTAATCTCCTATCATTTTATTCTGAAAAATAACGTAACTTAAATGACAATTCATCAGGTCCTACAAAAGCGTAACCTAGTTCCTTTAACTTAGGAATTAACTGATCAACTGCCTCGGGCGTCGCTGGGTGATTATCATGCATTAAAATTAATGAATGATGTTGCAAGGAACGATCTACCTCATTTAAAATAGCTTGCGTATTATGGCTTGACCAATCCATGGTGTCAATATTCCAAAGTATCGATGTCATTCCCTGCTTAGCCATCAAATCGACCACTCGTTTCCCACCCGCTCCAAAAGGTAACCGATATAGATTCGGTTCAAAACCACATGCAGCTTTTATAGCCATTTGAGTCCACTCAAATTGCTTTAAAACCTCTTCATCACTACATTTTCTTAAATCCGGATGATTATAGGTATGGTTCCCGATAATATGGCCTTCATCATAAATTCGCTTGGTTAATTCTGGATACTTATCCACATTCCCTCCCACGAGAAAGAAGGTGGCCTTGACACCATGCTTTTTCAAAACATCCAGAAGCCAAGGGGTATACTCAGGATTTGGCCCATCATCAAAGGTTAAAGAAGCCAATGGCTCTTGATCAAATTCACTAGCTCGTAAAGCTATTTTTAAAAAAGGACTTTCTTTTAAGTTCTCCTTAAACTCCGCCGAATAGTCACCATACTGGGCTCCTTTTAAAATGATCTCCGCTAGACGATCAGCTTTGGACTGCAAGGTCTGTCGCAACGATTCGGCTTGTGGTTGATTTGCTAAATCTCTATAACGCGCTTCAAATTTCAGGTATTCTTTTAATCCTGGTTCAATATCTCCCCGCACCTTAATATTAAGATCTCTATTTTGAACAACCGCTTGAGCCTCGTCGATTGATTGCAAAATATCCATACCCTCTTGATAAATTTGGCAAGCAGGGCTGTTTGCTTCTTTTCCTTGACAAGCCTTTAATTTCCCCTCTAGTTCCTTTCGATCCAGATCTGCGCGAAGTAATTTATTATCACCCTGATTAGTTTGAAAAATACTTCGAGCATTCTGTAACTCATCAAAGGCGCGTTGAAAAGTCACATATTTTTTTTTGAAAGGTAACCCCCCAACAAGCGGCATCTGATTAACAATAGCGGCAAGATGATCTAAATCTTCCTGTTTAGCATTTTTATCCAGGCCTTTGGTCTCTGATTGCAGCTGATCTAAAGCTACTTGATACTGGTTAACTAAGGCTTTAGACGGTTTCTGCCAATAAACAATTAATAAACACACAACCAGCCCCAGCAATACCGCTCCGACTTTGGGACTGAAGATTTTCGGTTGAAAATTTATTTTTTTTATTTTTCTCATCTCATCCCTCTTTCTTCTACTCTTTCTATTATATACGATATTGCCTAGAAATGACATGCTCCTTTGACCATATTACTTTGACGCAAGAATTTAACAGCTTACGGGTTCTTATTAATAGTTTTAAATTAGTTAAACATATTAACTCATGCTAATCTATCTCCTTTTTTCAGAATACCGATTCCATGTATCATTAACTCCAAAAAAGCAAAAAAGACTGAAACCTATTAAAAGTCTCAGTCTTAATCGATAAAATATCAGATACATTGATTTAGTTTAAATAATAATCCTTTTGAAATAGTTTAGGATACCGTTTGTAAATGATAACCAAAATGAATGCTGTCACAAGCGCTGTTAACAAAGCACTCGATCCATTCATAACCAACGAAAAGAAAACAGGAGACCAACCTTCTGGAGCATATTCTCCCCAATAAATAAAACCAGCCACAAAATGCCAAAAGAATCGTGCAAAGGTTGCTAAAAAAGAAGCCCAAATAATCACCTTTTCTTTTTTTAGTGATAAATGAAATTGCTTGGCGCATAATCCACCAAAGCCTGCAAAAAGATAAGCAATAACATATTCAATAACCACTTGAATGGGACCTAAATAATATACCTTCCCTAAAACAAAGTGTAATAATCCCCATATAAGGCCACTAACCAAACCCATCTTCAAACCCAGTTTCAATGAAATCAATACCAAAGGAATCATACCCAAAGAAATAGTCAATGAAGAACCAATATTAGTAGGTAGAAGAGAAAGAACAATAGCTAAGCCCGCAAAAATAGCCGCTTGAACAAAAGCTAACACCGACTGGTTTTTATTTGACATAAAAAAGCTCCTTACTGAAAATAGTAAAGAGCATAAATAAGCCTAAATAAGTCTATAATCCTACAGTAATCCCTACGCACGCATTAACGTATTCAGGTTCTAGGGTCTAGATCAAATCTACTCTCAGCCATGGGCTCCCCTTTACTAATTTCTTTTATTTAATTGCTGTTATCTTAGCATTTTTAGTGCAGAAAGTAAATAGAGTACCTTGCCTAAACGATTCATAATTTGAATATACTGATCGCCAGATAGAATATGACTAACGAAATTGGATTATTCTAAATCTTCCGCTTGAACATAGAGCCGTCGATTATTTAAAAGAGGCAATGGTTCTTAACCACAGCCTCTTTAAAAATTCGTATCTTGATTAGATAAGTAGAAGACCTAATATTTTTAAATTTTCTATAATATTATCTAATTAATCGATTAATCCTTATCTATTATTCATGATGAATCAATTTATTCAACTTGTCTTTTGCCCGCCGAACCGCATGTCTTACCTTATTATAATCTTGACCCGTCTCTTCCGCTATCTCACGCACCGACATACCCCTAAACAAATAATAACGCATGACATCGTGCTCAAAATCACTCAACTGATCGATAAAGCGTCGAATCGTATCTTGAGCCATAAGAATCTCCTCCGGAGAATTACGCATAAAATCGTTTTCCCCCAATGAAGAACACTGTAATTTAAAGTCTGACTCAAAATAAGGTAGATCCTCCAAAGAAGCATTAACCTCTTGAATGACTTCTTTTCTTTTTTGATCCTTCTTAGCTAATTGAAACACTCGATTCATAATCACCGCTTTTAAATAAGATGCAAAGTAAGAACCGTAATTTACATCAAAATACTGAATCCCTAAATAAAGTTGAATAAAACCTTCTTGAAAAATATCCTCCGGTTCATATCCTTCAATTTTCATTTGATAGGCCATTTTAGTAAACAAAGGCTTAAAACGATCCAACAGAGTCATAAATGCCAACTCATCCTGCAAATTATTTTGTAACAATTGCACTAAAACTTCATTGGTTAAATCATGATATTGGGTCATTTTGACCTCCTATTTTTTATTTTTTTTAAAGATAGTCTCAGCTCATCCAAATGCTTTAATTGATCAATACGCCAAGGACTCCGTCTCCTCATCCGTGCAGAATAATAGGCCTGAATATCTTGATTAACTTGAGCTTGCGACTGCTTAACTTCTAATAGCAATTCTTGAGCAGACATTCGCAAAGCACCTTTTTGAAAAATAAGCCACTGCTCTGCTTGGTCACTGGTAGCCACCACGACTCGATTTAATGGAGAAATCCAACGCCCTACTTCTTTTTCAATATAAGAATCAGCGGTTTGATTCTCTTGCGTATAAACAACCTCAATTTGACCAATGTTTACTTGCTTAGATAAACCCGAAACAAATTGTGCATCAAAAACAACGATTATTTTAATATCTCGATATTTTTGATAATCCGATAATATAAATAATAGACGATCTCTCGCTTGAGCTATCTCATTCTTTCGTTGTAATCTTGCTAGTTCTGGCCAAGAGCCAATCATGTTATAACCATCTACCCACAATATTTCGCGGCGTTGATAAAACATAATTTGCCTAGCCTTTCATTCTAAATCGCGCCACTTCATACATCAACAGCGCCGCTGCAACGGAAGCATTAAGACTTTGGACATGACCTACCATCGGAATCGTCACCACTCCATCCGCATTCTTTTTAACGAGATCGGACACGCCGGATCCTTCATTGCCAATGATAATTGCAATCGATCCCTGAGTTCGCCAAGACCGCATATCTTCACCTTCCATATCACTTGCAAAGACCCAAACTCCTTGTTGTTTCAACTGATTAATGACTTGAACCAGATTAGTCACTCGAATCACGGGAACATGTTCAATGGCCCCTGTTGAAGTCTTGGCAACGGTAGCCGTTAATGAGGCAGATCGTCTTTTTGGAATAATAATTCCATGTACACCTACAGCATCGGCTGTTCTAAGAATTGAACCCAGATTATGGGGATCTTCAATTCCATCTAAAATAATAAAAAACGGCTCCTCCTCTCTTAACTTAGCTAAATTAAAGGCATCCTCTAACTCAGAATATTGATAAGGAGGGATACTTGCAACTACTCCTTGATGTACAGCTCCTTCTACCAACACATCTAACTTAGATTTTGGAACCACTTGGTAAACGATTCCAAATTCGTTTGCCAAACTTATTATATCTGTTAAGTGTCTTTCTGTGAAGCCTTTTTGTAAAAATATTTTATTGGTATTATGGTGACTTTTTAGATGTTCTAATACTGCATGTTTCCCATAGATAAATTCACAATCCTTATCTCTTTCCTTATTGTTAAGGCTTTTCTTTCGTTCGATATTTTTTTTAATTCTTGTTTGTTGGGAATTTTTTTGATTTTTTGATGGTTTAGTCATATTTTCCCTCCGACTTATTAATAAATTTTATAGATGAATCGATCAGTTTTTGGCATCGTTCATCCTGATTTGTTAAATGCAACCAACCAATTAATGCCTCAAATCCTGTTGATCGACTATAATCTGCCATCGAAGCATTTTTAGCCTTAGTATTTATTTTATGGTTACGACCCCTTTTGAAAATCTCAATTTCTGCTTGTGTTAGAAAATCTTCCTGATTTAACCAGCTATTAATTACTTGGGCTTGAGCAGTCGCTGCAACATATTTAACTGCAGCCTGATGCAGTCGATGAACTTTTGTTTTTCCTTGCTTGACTACATATTCCCGAACTGCAAGCTCATAAACAGCATCTCCTATATAAGCCAAAGCAGCCCCATTTAATAAGGTAAATGGGACTGTTGAATTTCCTTTAGCATTGTCATTATGATTTTTCAAACTAAACCCTCTTCCATCGTGTACCCTGTTGTGTATCATCAAGAATAATGCCCATCTCTTTTAGTTCAGCTCTAATAGCATCAGCTCGAACAAAATCACGATCCAAACGTGCTTGCTGCCGCTCTTTAATAAGTGCTTCAATCGTTTCATCCAGTCCTTCTTCTTGTAAAAAAGCTAAACCAAATATAGCTAATAATTGACTTAACTTGGTTTCAAAATAACTTAAGGTATCTTCATCAACCTTGTCTAAATCTAGATACTGGTTCACACTTTTAATCATTTCAAAAAGAGCTGATAAAGCATTGGCGGTGTTAAAGTCATCGTCCATCGCTAATTCAAAGTCTCTCAGCTTTTGATCAAAAGTAGCCAAAATAGTTTGAGCAGATGCCACCTCTCCTTGACCTAAGTGATTCTTTCGATAAGTTATTTTTTGCATAACTTCTCGAATTCGCTTTAACTCAGCCTTGGCATTATCAAGGGCATTTTGATCATAGCGTAAAGGCCGACGATAATGAACACTAGACAATAAATAACGAATAACCATCGGATCTTCTTTTTCTAATAATTCTCGTAATAATACAAAATTACCTAGAGACTTAGACATTTTTTCGTCATCTTGCCCGATGGTGACAAAACCATTGTGCAACCAATACTTTGCAAAAGGATGATGATCCGTATAAGATTCTGACTGAGCGATCTCATTTTCATGGTGTGGAAATTGTAAATCTTGTCCTCCACCATGAATATCCAATTCTTGCCCTAGATACTTAGTTGACATCACTGAGCATTCAATATGCCATCCAGGCCTTCCTAAGCCCCAAGGCGATTCCCATGAAATCTCAGATTGATCTTTATTACGTTTCCATAAAGCAAAATCTAAAGGACTCTCTTTCAACTGGGCATCCTCTGCTGCCAAACGTTCGCTGGCCCCCATTTTTAAATCAGCAATTGATTGATCAGATAATTGACCATAAGCTTTAAATTTCTCGGTTCGATAATAAACATCACCTTGACTTTCATAGGCGTATCCTTTATCGATTAACACCTGGATATAGTCAATAATCTCAGGAATATTATCCATAACTCGTGGGTGGACCGTGGCTTCTTGTACATTAATTGCCGAAACATCTTCACGGTAGGCTTGAATATATTTATCAGCCAGTGCCTTTGGCGTCAATCCCTCTTCTTTGGCAGCTTTAATGATTTTGTCATCAACATCCGTAAAATTACTCACATAATTAACTTGATATCCCTTATATTCGAGGTAACGACGTATCGTATCAAAACAAACTGCAGAACGAGCATTACCAATATGAATATAATTATATACAGTCGGACCACAAACATAAAAATTCACACAATCCTTATGAATGGGCTCAAAGATCTCTTTTTTTCGTGATAATGTATTATAGACTCTTATTACCATAAGCTACCTTCTTTCCTATTTTATCTTATTATAACATCATCCAGGTACGATCACAGTTAAAAAAGCATCTTGAGGCAACAATGCCCCAAGATGCTTAAATGACCGACTATTAAGAGAAAATCATATCAGTTAATTCATTAGCCGAAACATCGCCAAAATATTTTTTTAGATCCAAAGACTCTAAAACAGCTTGAACCGCATGTCTTTCAAACTTAACTCCGTTCAATGCTTCCTCAACATCTTGAATGTCCCCTAAACCAAAGAAATCCCCGTAAATCTTAGCATTAGAAATTTTAGCATCCTTAATATTAAATCGCATGTCAATAAAGCCAATTGGAAATTTATTAACTGCTTTAATATCAAATTGAGGAGAATGGCCATAGTTCCAATCCCAATTACCAAAGCGTTCTTCTCTGATTTTATAGACAGCATCCCAATCTTCTTGAGTCAAATGATATTCTTTCACATCTTCTCGTTTATCCACATTGAAAATCTCTAATAATAACTTATCTCTAAATTCCTCAGTCGTTAATTTCTGATATTGCGGATCAACATATGGTTTAAGATTAGTGACTCTTGCACGAACAGACTTAACCCCTTTAGATTCATATTTAGCTTTATTTGGCTTTAAAGCATTATTAACTTCATCTAATTTTGAATCAAAGAGTATGGTTCCATGAGCTGTCATACGCCCTTTTTTAGCATACATCGCATTTCCAGAAAACTTTTTGCCATCGACCAACAGATCATTCCGCCCTTTTAATTCAGCTGTCGAAGCTCCCATCTTGTGTAAGGCTTCAATCACCGGTTTAGTGAAAGCGGCAAAATCTCTAAATGATCCATCATCATCTTTAATAAAACAAAAAGAAAAGTTTCCTAAATCGTGATATACTGCGCCACCCCCGGACATGCGGCGAACAATACGAATATCATGTTCATCGACATAGGACTGATTAATTTCTTCAAAGGTATTTTGGTTTCGACCAATAATAATCGAAGGGGCATTGATATAAAATAACAAGATGGGTTCATCGACTAGACGATTTTCGACGAGATAGGTTTCCAAAGCAATGTTGACGCTGGCATCATAATTATTTTGATTGTCTACAAAGTACATGAAATTCTCCTTTATATTAAACTTTAACGATTAACAACCACTACCCCTACTAAGCTTAATTCAAATAAGCTAGATAGACTTTTTGATAGATATCAATGAAGTCAAGGTATTCCTCTACCTTAATAAATTCATTTACCTGATGGGGTAGAGTGGGTTCACCCGGTCCATAAATTGCAAAATCAAAATCTGATTTTCCAAAAATAAATTGCGCACCGTCAGTGGTTGGGCCAATACCTGACACAGGAACGTCTGATCCAACCACCGATTGAATAGCTTTTACTAAATCTGATTGGTCATCTTTATCTACTGGGAAATTATTCTGAGTCAACTCAATACTTAAATGACCCTCAATTTCTTGGTTGATTTCATCAATAATTTGATAAAGATCAGCTTCGATTTTATCATTTGGATATTCAGCAATTGAGCGAATATTTCCTTCAAGAACAGCCTTTTCAGGAATACTATTAATTTGAGTGCCACCTTGAATAAGGGTAATAGCATGGGTTGTTCGACCTGTTTTTTCATTTTCATATTGATCAGTAATTTCTTGCATTCTTGCGTTAGCCTTAGTGATAAATTGATTCAACTGATTGATCGCATTGATTCCCTCTTCTGGCATCGATGAGTGTGAAGACTTGCCAACTGAAGTTACTTTATAGGACATCGAGCCTTTATGAGTTGATACAATCATAGAAGGACCACTTGGCTCACCAATTAATAAGCCATCCAAATCATCGGCATAACCCTTTTGAGTTAAGAATTTGGCACCAACCGTACCAATTTCCTCACCAACCGTTGCCATGTATTTAATTTTGCCCTTGAAGTCTTGACCTGACTCCTTTAATTCAATCATCGCAATAGCTAATCCAATAGTGCCGCCCTTCATATCTGTTGAACCGCGACCATAAAGCTTACCGTCGACAATTTCACCAGAGAAAGGTGGATAGGTCCATTCCGATTCATCTCCCGCAGAAACCACATCCATATGACCGGAGATAGCTAGAGTCTTTCCTGCTTGGCGACCTTCCAAAATTGCTACTAAGTTGGAACGCCCCGGAGCATACTCAACGAGTTCAGACTCAATACCATGATCCTTAAATAACTTTTGAATATATTTAGCAACTTCTTCTTCTTTATCATTCACAGATTTAATGCGTACAATATCTTGTAGTGCTTTGATTTTTTCTTCTTTTTTCATTTTATTCCTCCTTTTGTTTATTATATACTCTTTTTTTTATAAACAAAGTATAAATTTCTAATTATCTTTTTATATTTTCTTAAATGCTCGTAAAGCCTTATTCTATGTGCTTTCGAGTATTTTTACTGTAGGAAGATACTTCACGTTTCTTTGCATATTTCCTCATGTCTTAGCTGTCAGAAGTGGTAAATAAGTAGTAAATTCATTTGTACTACTAAGCAACAAGACGCTCCTGTTGCTTCTCTTTATTCAAGCGTTTCATTTCTGCCATTGCAGAATCGAATGTTGCATGTGCGTAATAGTTCAGCGTCATGGCTATATTAGCATGTCCCATAATGTACTGTAATGCCTTTGGATTCATTCCTGCATTTGCATAGTTGGTACAGAATGTATGTCGCAAACTATGTGGAGTGATGTGTGGCAATTTATCCTCGTTATACTTATTGTATTTCTTAACAAGACCTTTCATCATGCCGTTGTAATCACTTGCCACTTTTGGATAGTTCTTTCTATTAAGAAAGAGGAAATCACTATATCCATCAATCTCAACACGCTTATCATTCTTTCGATTCGCTAACACTCGCTTAAATGCTTGATAGGCTTCTTCAACCATAGGAACTTGACGTTCGCCACTTTTGGTCTTTGGTGTTTCAATGTAGTACCCAATTTCAGTATCTCTCAATAGCTGATGGTCTATATTGACAAGACGATTCTCAAAATCTAAATCTGGAAGTGTCAAACCACCAAACTCTGAAATACGAAGACCTGTTTTTAAGAGTATCAGAATTTCATCATAATTTTTGCTGTAGGTTTTATCAGCTTTTGCAAAGGCTAACAGTTTTTCTTCCTGTTCTTCTGTTAGTACGGTCTTAGGGACAGTATCATCATCAAGAACTGCTTTCAGTTGAAAGTCAAATGGATTCTTCCGAACACAATCATCTTGTATAGCAATATAGAATGAAGCCTTTAAAGAACGTTTGTAGTTATTGATGGTTTGATAAGCATAACCATTTTCACTCATTCTAATAGCCCATTCTTTAGCGTCTGATGGCTTAATACTGTCAATACTTCTTACACCTAACTTGTCTTTCTTCAAAATATCCATAAGATATTTGCGTCCAGTTTCAGTGTTTTTTCTAACCTTTGGTCTTTGAGCGTTCTGTTTTGCGTAAAGCTGGCAGAGTGTCATTTTCTTTCCTACAACATCAATACCATCATGAATGTCTTTCTGTAACTCTGCGATTTTCTCTCTAAGTGAGATACAATCACGCTTTCCTGCTGGTACTCGGTCTGTAGCCACAAGTTTCCACGAGTAAACAAATTGCGGTTCTCCAAATGAATCTATATATTTGTATAAGTATCTTCCGTCTTTTCGTTGGCTCTCTCCAGTCTTTAAGATTCGACCTTTATTGTCACGTCTTTTTTCTGACATGGCATTTGCTCCTTTCCTTTATGGAAAGAGCCTTGATACGACTTAATACTATTTTATCATATACAAGACCCTTTGGCGACGCTAGATTGCGTCCAATGTATCTATAATTTTTTCAAATTGTTTTCGTTTAATCTGAATACGATTGCCATTCATAATCAGCCAATTTGCATTTTTATTTTCCTCTGCCAAGCGTCGTAGCTTGTTTTCGCCAATACGAAAATATTTTGACGCTTCTTCAATGGTTAGGGTATAACGTTCCCAAATAGGAATGTCAGTCTGCTTCATAAAATCCTCCTTTCCAAATCACTTATTTGGATTTCATAAAAGTTGTTTTACCAGCAATCGAACAGCTTTAGCAAAGCTCACGGGAGTTCCACCCCTGCATGGTTCTCATGTAGCCATACTCATTGCCTGCGACGGTTTTATCACGCTCGGACTATTGACTGTATGGGAGTATCATTATCACGATAAGAATGTCGTTGCAGGCAATCCTGCTAAAGATTGCTTCTCGGATCACTAACATGAATCGCTCGCTATCTTTATAAGATAGGTCATGGCGGTTAGTTCCGTTGGCTCTTTTCTTATCGAAACGTATTCGATTACTTTTATTCAGTTTTCAAAGAACAATGGCTCGTTAGCCTATCAAAACACATTGAAAGCTCAATATGCTTTGGTGGAATAACAAACCTCCCTGTTCGGGAAGCGTGGAATGGTTTAGCACGCTTCCACGAAAGGAGAGAGGATATTACTTAATTTCAAATGACAAAATCTTTGTAATCAGTCTGGTTTCCATTCTTCCACGTAAGACTTCATCAACGACCATACTTTGATTGCCATATTCATCTTTCATAAGTCGTAGGGAACGCTTCGTTATGTACCCTCTGTAATGATGTAGAATCTGGTTAATCGCTTCGGTATCGCCATCTGTTGCCTTTACAATGAGAGGAAAGGGAATCATAGGATATTGTGTTTTCATTCTTCAAATTCCTCCATAAACTTTTTAATTAAGGCTAGTCCACTGGTTCTATGCCGATAGACAGTAGAACGGTTCAATTTCAACAGGTCTGCAATTTCTGAATCGCTCATGTCCATAAAGTAAAACAGCAGTAGAATTTCACGTTTCTTGTCTGGCAACTCACGTAATGCTTCACTCAACAAATCATTTTCAACGCCTACTGATAACCCATTGAGTGTAAAAATCTGAAAGTCAGTTGAATAGTTATCTGTTGTCGCAAACTGGCTAACAAGATAATCGCCAACATCCGAAAAGGACACCTCACGCTTTGCAATCCTTGAAAGATAAAGCATATAATTCTTTCGCTCGTCTTCCATAGCACGTTTACAGATATAGTCAAACTGATTTTCTATTGTGGTCTGAAAAGAAGATGGTTTCATGTTTCTCACCCCCTTTCTGTCTAGGAAAGGAAGTGAGCCTTGCTCGTTTATCTCCTTTCACTCTTAGTCCCAATGTGAAAGGGGGATTTGTTGCATTACTGATAAATAAACTTTGTAAAAAAGTTCTGAATAGCCAAAAAAGCATATAAACAGATTTATTTCTCTGTTTACATGCTTCTGTTATTCTATCTATATGATTTATAAAACCACATTGGTGGACGTACTTATCTATTGCAGATAGACGACTTTTTTTGACAAGAACCCAATGTAAGGAAATTTATTGTATATGATGTACTTCATGGCGACGTTGACCTCCAACAAACCGCCATTTGGAAGTAATATACAATATTTTAACAGCGTAAATAGCACTACCATATAACGGTTTTTTTTATTGGCGTTTAGTAGTGCTTTTTATTAAATATAAACCTATAAACCATATAACACGTTTTTCTATACCTGTTTTTAATTCAGTAGGAACAATAAAATGTATAGAGGTGGTCTACTATGCGTAAAAAAGAAGATAAATATGATTTTAGAGCCTTTGGTTTAGCCATTAAAGAAGCTCGATTGAAACGAGGTTTAACTCGTGAACAAGTGGGAGCATTGATTGAAATTGACCCACGGTACTTAACTAATATTGAAAATAAAGGGCAACACCCCAGCATACAAGTTCTTTATGACCTTGTATCGTTACTTCATGTTTCCGTTGATGAATTTTTCTTACCTGCTAATAACTTGGTAAAAAGCACCCGACGATTACAGATAGAGAAATACATGGATAGCTTTACAGACAAAGAACTATCCTTAATGGAAACTTTAGCCAGCGGTATCAACGAAGCAAGAAACATCGAAGACTAATTAAAAGAATCCATACATAACGGAAAGAGCCGATAAAATGAGATTGTATTAATCTCATTTTATCGGCTCTGCGTCTTTGCGTCTGGCTCTGTAATCACAGTTACTTTGAACTGCTTTATTTCAATTAAATTTTCTTGTCTGCATTTCGGACAATAGAGGGGGAATTTTTTTAATTCAGTATCTTCCCTTATCTTTAATCGTGTTTTATTTCCACATACAGGACACAATATCCACTTGTAGTTTATAATAACTATCTCCTCCTTTACACTTTAATTCAAATCTTTATTAAAAAATATTTCATCTTATTTAACAAGAAACCATATTTATATAACAACATAAAATACACTAAGTTATTTTATTGAACATATATCGTACTTTATCTATCCGACTATTTGGACGACGGGGCTGGCAAACAGGTTCACCGGTAGTAACATGGTACCCTTTTAACTCTGTTAAACAAACACTACGTCCATTTGTAAAGAAAGTTAAATCACTACGATATTCTTGAATACACCGAGCAGGGATTTCTCCACTAAGAATGACCTCATTATTTTTCAATTGAGTGTCTACGATGTTCGCACAATATTTAGGAGCATCGTTGTATGCTCGTGAAAGATATTCCTGTGGCGCATAAATTTTAAAACTAAGATATGGCTCTAACAATTCTGTTCCAGCTTTTTTTAAGACTTGTTCCAATACAATAGGAGCAAGCATCCGAAAATCTGCTGGGGTACTAACAGGGCTATAGTATAAGCCATACTTAAAACAGATTTTACAATCCGTCACATTCCAACCATATAATCCTTGTTCGCAACCATAGCGTATCCCTTCCATAACTGCATTTTGAAATGATTGATTTAAGTATCCAAGAGAAACCGAGCTCTCATACTGCATTCCACTTCCCAACGGAAGCGGTGATACAGATAAACCAATGGAAGCCCAGAAAGGATTTGGCGGCACTTCGATGTGAATGGTATATTCTGCATTTTTTAACGGTCTCTCCATATAAATGACTGTAGGCTCTTTTAGTTCTATCTCCACATGATACTTTTCTTGCAACAGTGCACTAATCACTTCCATTTGTACTTTCCCTAAGAAAGAAAGTATAATTTCATGTGTCGTAGAATCCACGTAATATCGTAGAAGCGGATCACTATCTGAGATTTCCAAAAGGGCATCAAGCAACATTTCTCTCTGTTCAGGTTTACTCGGTTCAACAGTTGTTTGTAGTAGAGGGTGCGGATTTTCAATCTTTTTTCTCTGTGGCAATAGTTTTGTATCTCCAAGAACACTATTTAACTTCAAAAACTCATTTTGCAAAATAACAATTTCTCCAGAATAAGCTCTATCAATCTTACATAATTCACCATTTATTGAAGTATACATTTCTGTAACTTTTATTTTTTCTTTTTCTGATACTCTAACCGAATCTCGTAAATGTAGTACTCCACTATAAAGGCGTATATATGCAAGACGTTGTCTTTTTTTTGTATATTCAATTTTGAAAACATTTCCGCAAAGTTCAGACGGACCTCGATGTGTTGATGAATAAAATTTATTCGTAATCACTTCTATAAGGTTATCAATCCCTATATTGTTTTTTGCACTTCCGTGATAAACAGGGAACAGGGAACAATTATGAAATCTTATGCTTTCCTCTTGTTCGAGTTCCAATGCTTCTAATGATTTACCGGACATATATTTCTCTAAAAGGTCATCGTTTCCCTCTATTACCGTATCCCATTGTTCAGATTCGGTAAAGTTCGTCACACACATATTAGGATACAGTTCTACCTTCTGTTTGATTACAATTTCGGCAGAAAGTTTCTCTTTAATATCCTGATAAACCGTTGATAAATCAATTCCATTTTGGTCAATCTTATTGATAAAAAAGATTGTGGGAATCCCCATTTTCCTAAGTGCATGAAATAATATACGAGTTTGTGCTTGTACGCCATCTTTTGCAGAAATCAGTAGAATTGCCCCATCTAAAACTGATAATGAACGATATACTTCTGCTAAGAAATCCATATGTCCTGGCGTGTCTATGATGTTCACCTTCGTATTTTCCCACTGAAAAGAGGTTATTCCTGTCTGAATTGTAATTCCTCTCTGACGTTCTAAAAGCGTATTATCCGTCCTCGTTGTACCTTTGTCCACGCTTCCTAATTCTGTAATCGCTCCACTGTTATATAATAAGCTTTCTGTTAAGGTAGTTTTTCCTGCATCAACATGAGCTAAAACTCCAATATTAATAATTTTCATGTGATTTTCCTCCATTCAAAAACCCAAAAGGGCATAAAAATCCCAGTGATAAATACTTTTATCACTGGGATTTTTATGCATAACCATAGGTATACAAAGCATACAGATATTCTCTGGATACTTTAGAATCACATGATAAAGGTATTCTTAAACTGGGTACAAAAAACTAAGCCCTCCTAAAAAAGGACATCTAATTATTTGTTCCCGCTATCAAATTGACAGTTTATTTAAGAATACCTTGCCGCATATTTATTAACTCCTTTTAAATAGTCACTTAAATAATAGCACGTAAGAGCATATTTGTAAAGGAATCTCCAATTTTTTATCAAAAAGAGTACATGATTACAAAGTATCTGTAATCATGTACCAATATTTGTTATTTTACAATCTTCCAATTACTCCCGTTCTTTTCAAGTACCAAATCAAATTGAGATACCTGCGTTGCTTTGGTCTGCTGGTCGATATACTCCACTGTCAGCGATACCGTGACTTGATTATCCTTACGATTGTGAATAGGATTTACCAGTTCTTGAAAGATGTACTCTTTTCCGATTGGTTTTAATATCCCGTCATTCACATAGTAGGAAAGTTCACTGGCTGTCGCTGTAGGATAGAGCTTGAAGAACGTCGTTAAAAACTCATTGATTTCATTGGTTGTAATGGAATCAACCGTCCCCTCACTTTCAATGGCTTTTGGTTTATAACTTGATTTCTTAGGTATGTTGGTAATGGTCGGATTCTTAACCAGTACCATATTTCCAGAACCATCTACATAGACACTCACTATATAAGCAGAGTGGACGGTCTTTGTATTTTCTCCCTCTGTAATGAGCTGGTCTACACTGTAGGTTACATTAAACTCATTGTCGCCAGTTGGCTCTACCGTCCATATCTGAAATCCTCTTACAGAAGACGATACAGGAATATCTTTGCGTACTGTATCAACATTGAGAGCTTGAAGTTCATCTGTCAGATAGCCTTTTAGACTTTCCATTCGATTATCAATGGACTTATCGGATTGCTCCCATGAATAGTAGACTTTCGCAAAGTTCTCTACAAAATTTTCTACATGATGAGTATCAACGTATTCCTTTTCTATGATAGTTGTTTCGTGAATAGTATGAGTATCTATAGCTGTAAAGTGCTTGAATATCGCAAAGCTGAAACTAAGCCCTAAAAGTACCCACAAGGCAATCACAACCTTTTTATGAGGATTGACCTTATAGACACGAGGTTTCTTTTCCTTTGGTATCTGTTTTTCTTTATTCTGATTTTTTCTAAATTTCATCATTAAATCTTCCTTTCTCATTGTTTGATTCGTCCTGCTCCCACTAAATGCTGTTGCCAGTAGGGGCTTGTTAAGTCGGCATAACCGATTGGGTCGCCTGCATGAAACATACGGTTATTGCCAAGGTATATCCCAACATGAGTAATATAAGAGCCAGCGTTATAGGTAGAATGAAAGAAAACCAAATCGCCAGCTTGTGCTTCCGATAGTGGGATATGCTGGGTCACATCATATTGCTGTTGTGCGGTTCGTGGTAAGTTAATTCCAGCTTTTCCATACGTCCATTGTGTCAGTCCGCTACAATCAAAAGAAGTAGTCGGGGAAGCTCCACCGTAAACGTATCGCCAGCCCTCATATTTCAGTGCTTCGTCCATGATGGCTTGTACCGTATCATCATCAAACTCTGTTGTGACAAGATACTGCGTTACCAGTTGCACATAAAACATATTGCCATAGTTGTATCGCCAGCCCCCATTGATAGGTATGGCTATGGGATTGGGGTAAGACACTTTTTCGCCACCTGAATACTCTTTTGAGAAACTTTGAGCCAGTTCAAAGGTATATTTATTTCCACGATTAGCCACATACCCTAAGAAACCACCACCATAATTGTAGGACTGGATAACCGATTCTAAATCTACACTGAGCCTTTCGCTACTGGCTAATAATTCACTGAAATACTTCACACCTTGCTTAATGGATTCTTCTGTACTCAATGAATTAGGTGGAAGACCGAGGGATTCCGAGGACTGCATAACATCTTCCGCAGTACCGCCCGATTCCACCTGTATAATCGCAAGAAGTATGTTGACATATTCTTCAACGCCATATTCTTTGGCATATTTTTCTACCATAGGCTTATGAGCCAGCACTTCTGCGGAAACATTCACACCTCCATAATGAATATTGGAAATTCCGCTGTCCTGTTCATCTGAAAATAAAATGGCAACAAACAGAAGCAGTGAGAAGACCATCAAGAATAATCCAGAACCACCAATCACTAAAGTTTTCAACTTCATGGTTTCTTACCGACTTTCTTAATGGTGGCGGTTTTGATTGGTGGTCTACTTCTTGTATTTTGTAGTGGTACTCTTTGAACAGTAGACGGACGTTCTTTTGTGATTGGACGTTGTGAAGTTCTATCTGCTGTAGTGGTTGAAGTTGCTGGCTTTTGAACGGTTTTTTCTTGAACGGTATTGCCTTGGCGTTCCACTTTTGGACTTGAAAAATCGGACTTAACTGCTGGACGCTCTTGTTTGGCTTGTTGAGATTCCTTATATGAAGTCTGAATATTAGACTGTTTTGAGGTCTGTTCATCATGATATTGTTCTTGTCTTGTAGTCGGTCTTTCATGAACAGAAGAAGCAGGCTGTTTTTTCTGTTTGACCTGTTCCATTTCAGAGCGACGCTTCGCAATGGTTTTTCGCCTTTGTTCCTGCTGTTCCTTGCGTCCACTGGCTCTGTCCGCTTTGGTTTGAGAAATACTACTGGTTAAATCACGGACATTCTCTTTTACTTTGGATTTTCCTTGATATACTGCATATCTTGCATTGGTCGGCAAATCTTTAACCTGTTCTTTCAAACCACTAGCAGTGTCTACCATTCTGTCTTTGGTATCAGCTACTGTACCGATGGTTTGACCGATACGTTTTCCAAGTGTTGATTTTTCCTTTCCGTCTGGTCGGGAGTGATCTGCTTGTGTCCTTGCAGAACTCCCCGAACCCGACTGTCCTTTTTTACCTGTAACAATGGCAGACCCAGCCCCTAGAGTAGTCATGGAACGTCCAAGTTTCCGCTGTAGACGGTGCATGTGAGCGTGCATAAGCATACGAGGTTTTCTCATCACACGACTTCCCACACTTTGAGAATCGTTACTCTGTAGAGAAAACATACTCATTAAATCGCCCAGCTTGAAGTAGATTCCTGCAAAGGTCACAATCTGTAGAAAAGCAATCAAAAAGAACGGATAACCAGCCGATAAGGTATAGAGCATGGTTGAAATACTAAATGCTGTCGTAATAATCAATGTGATTCCAGCTCGTGTCAAAATGGTATTAAAGAGCTTTGTTATGGCTCGTTTTGACATACCATCAAATGATGGAATCATGCTTAAAATAAAGCTCACAGGCAGAAACATAGCATAGATGATAAAAAGTACCTGCGAGAAAATCATGATTCCTGTTAATAGGAATACAAATATGGAAATCCCAATATTGAAGACAAATAGGAAGAAGACTGTACCTAAACGGTTAATGGTCTTTGTAATGGTTAGATTGGTATTGCTTCTGTCTTCAATTTCTTCCGCAACAATTTTTTCTCTGTCTTCGCCATTGTTGGAATCTGGGCTGGTGGAGAGCAGGCTTTCCACACGGTCAATACCGATACTTTCAATGTCTGAACTGTTGTATTGAAGCAGTAGCCACGGTTGCTGAACCTGTATGGAAAACAGGCTATCTCTGATTAAGTCCACGCTGTCCTTGCCTTGACTATCGGAATGGGGCATGACAATCTTCGTGCCAAGTGATAAACTGGCATTACTGATGTCTGATGAAAAGTCATTGATTTTTTTAATGTAGTCGGGAGCGTAGGCAATAAAGGAAGCCGATAGGATAAACACCAGCACAAAATTCATAATGGCATGAATTGCCTTTGTGGTTTCTCTCTTTATCAGTCCCGTATAGGCAACATAAACCCCAAGAACCAAAATCAAGAGTAAGAGGAATCCAACATAGAAACCCTCTGTTGAAAATCCGTTTGCACTCACACCAGCTAAGGTCTGCATATTCTTACCAATGGAATCTGCTGTAGCGGAAATGAAGTCTAAGGAATAGGCTTCCTGTACTAAGTAACCTGTCGCATTGGAAACATACAAACTGATTGTCCAAATAAAATTGGTAATGGCATATAGTCCATACATGACCTGTTTTCCAATCCCGTCCGACCAGTTCCACGGAAGCCAGCCCCAGCTATTATCCACATAAAAATCCAGTTGATAGTTTTCAAGTGGGTATCGGCTGTATTCATTTGCCACATTGACCGTATCATCTACCAAGCCCGCAGCTTGAACCACCGTTCCCAGCATGGCTAAAAGAAAAATGGCAATCACAAGTGTGAAAGCCACTGTCATTGCCACTTTACCTAGACGTTTCAGCGTCCAGTTTGATTTTATTCTGTTTACTATTGATGGTTTCACATTTACACCTCTTTTCGCACAGGTGGTCTGGTATCAAAGGCATGGAGCAGTTCTTCAAATACAGGGTGGAACTGTATCACACCGACACGACCATATAAATCACTGATAAGGCATTGCCCGTTTTCCAAATCACGCAATCGCTTCTGATTGTTTTCGTCCTCTGGGTCTACACCAAAAAAGGCTAAGGTCTTTTTAATCTCGTTAAGGTCAGTGGAACGAAATGCAAATTTTAAGCCGAGGTTATTTTTCAGTTTTTCATCTAAGAGGTCGTCTGTATTTTGGGTCACGAAATATACCCCAGCGTTCATAGCACGACCAGCCCGAACCAGCTTCATAGATAGTGTTTTTCCTTGTGCTACCTGTAAAAAGCTCCATGCTTCGTCTAAATCTACAATCTTGAAAATGCTTCGGTCTGTATGGATAAAGTCTAAAGCAAAGGTACTAATGACAATCAGCATAGCAACGGATAAAAGCTCCATAGTGGTATATTCCTCAAAGGAAGTTTCCTTGTCGGGAAGTACCAAGTCCGCAACCTGTATAATGTTCAGTTGTTTTTCTAAGCTGATAGACTGCTCCACATAACCATTACTGAATAATAAATGTGCAAAGTCATAGTCTGTAAAACTTTCGATATGGTCGGCTATACTGGTACTTAGTGGCGTATTCTCAACCCGTAATTCCTCAATCACTTTCATCAACCCTCGTACTTCACTATTGGTTACTGCACGAATGGCTTTTCTAAGGATTGGGAAGCGTTCCCCATCACGAGAGGAAATCCCCGTAAGGAATGTCAGAATATCAATAGCCAGTGATTCAGAATCTTTGGGATTTTTCATAATCACATAAGGGTCAAGTAAGCCTTTGTTTTTCTCATCAGAAGTCAGAGTGACGATATTGATTTCATGGGAAATCTCTGGCAAGGTTTCTTTCCATCTGCCACGTTCTGCTTTTGGGTCTACAATCACTGCTTGTGCCCCATAAAGCACCGCATAATAGACGATAAGGTTATTCGCAAAGGATTTACCACCACCCAGCGAACCAACAAAAGCCGACGCTAACGCATTGGTTACTGAACCCTTAACCCCTTGACTGGCAAGAGCAGGTTTCAGATAGACATTGCGTCCAGTATCTAAGCTGTAGCCAACATAAATCCCCTCATTTTCCCCCAGCATTTGAGTAGCACCAAAACCTAAACCAGCGAGGAAATCAGAGGTCACGTATTGAATATAATCATTCATATAACGCTTGCTGGCAGGTAAAAATTCTTCATGTAAGCCGAGCATATCCCCAAATGGTCGTACCAGTTTTACGCTTAAATCGTCATAAAAATCTTTCACTTCATTACAACGACGTTTGAGTTCGTCAAGATCATTTGCTGATACCCTTACCACATAAGACAGCTTGTACATAGATTCCTTGCTTTGGTCTAAATTGGTTTCCAGCTCATTCACACTTTCCAGAGCTTCCGCCACATTGGAGCTGGTTTCATTATCACTTTGCCAAGCGTGGTTATCCAAGTCTTTCAGTTCTTTCTTTTTATTGCGGACAGTAGATAGGGCTTTACGATTCGCTACAATTTCCACATTCATTGACGTATCAATCGGGAATGTAAATTGCTGTTGCTGGTAGTAGAAGATTTCAGAGGACGGGAAGTCCAGTTCTCCGACAATGCTGTTAATGGTAAAGTAAGCTACATAGACGGTTTCATCTTCCTGCTGGATTTTCAAATATCGCTGTTTTTCTTCCACCAAACAGCGAGTAGGCTTAATCAAGTCATAGTATTTAATCAGCGTTTCATTATCCAGCTTTTTCTTTGATAGATGGTACTCATACTCTTCATAGGCAGTGCCTGTCTGTCCGTAAAGGTGTTCAATCAGATAGCCGAAGTCGTCCTTATCTAACCTGCGGATTTTGAAACGACGAGAGATTTTATTTTCTAAGAGCTTTTCCATCTTCTGAAAACGCAGGATTTCATCATTACTCATACTAACAAAATCGCCCATCAGCTTATGGTTCACATCATAGACAAAATCAGACAAAGCATTTTTTGCTTCAACGGTAAGACTTTTCATAGAAAACTCCTGATCGTTGAGAAGCAACTTAAAGCCGATAAAGAAACGGTAGTTCACTTGATTTTCGCCAATCATGGATATTAAAGCGTCTGTCTGTTTGTCGATTTTGTCATAGGCAACCGCTTTGAGCTTGCCAGTGACTTCATTTTTGGAACGCTCTTGTGCAGAACGTATGCTGGATTCTGTACTGATTTGTAAAGCATGAATTTTGCCATCACGATTTTGTGCGATAAGCTGTCTGAAAGAATCATGCACTTGTATTTTCTGTTCTGGACTTAGAAATGAGTAATTGTAAGGAACAAGCTCATAGTAAGCATAACATTCCCCGTCTTTATTCCAGACGAGATTGTTTTCAATGTATTTAATTGGATATGCCATAAAATTCACTCCTAACTGCTGTAATGGCTTCTTGTGGCTGGTTTCTGCCAAGCGTTACTTTTTTTCCTGCATAGGTCAGCTTTGGTCGCAGTGCATAAGCAATGACAGACTTCAAAAATCCATAAGGCTTTTTACCATCAAAAGTTTTTGTAGACATAAACCATGTGAAAGCCACAGGAATCCCAAAGTATTTGAGAAATGCTCCCTCTATCATGGAAAGAGGGGGCAAGTTGCCAAGTATCATCACTGCAAAGAGTGACACGACAAACCATGTCATTTGCGTAAAGGTTATGGGAAACGGAAGTCTAAAATCATTGATAGAATACAGTACCTTTTCCACAGACCAGATACTGGTATAGCTTCGTATTTTCTTCATGTAATCAATCCTTTCATAAAAAATAGGGGTAGCTGATTGAGCCACCCCGTAAAATAGAAAATCTGCCAGTAGTAATGTACCGACAGATTTAATAGACGATTTCAAAAATCCCATGATTGGTTGAGATAAACGTTCCTGAAAGGTCTAAATCCCGACCATAGGCTTGATAATCAATATAGTTTTGAAGACTAGCTGGTACTTCGCCTAAAGCACCCGTTTCTTCAATGTAGTAGCGTGCCACGTCATACATATCATCACAATCGGAATGAATGATAATATCCTCTTGATGTTCGCTTAGTTCTTCAATGCTTGAAAAATGAGTGAGCAGAGCAGATAGCTCCGATTGTAATTCTTCGGGTAATTCCGATACCATTTCCCATAGTCGATTGAGTTCGCCAATGGAAGTGTATTCGTCAACCGTAAAGGGTAACTCGTAGTCATGAATGGCGTATTCCTCATATTCATCATTCAAGCCGATTTTCTCTTTGACTTCCTCAAAGTCAATGGGAAAGGTAAACCACGCACCGACCAATTCGCCCTCATTGTATTTGCCTAAATTCGCAATATAGACTTGCATATCGTCCATATATTCACGTCCTTTCTTTGTAGAGATTCAAAAATCCCTACCGCACTTCGTTTGGTGTACCATTCCTTTGCGGAACATAAGAAAACCACTTATATTCCACAAAAGAACGGTTTTATTTAAGCACCAATAATGCGATTGAATAGCTCTAGTAAAATGTCTTTTACTCCAGCAGCGTTGAAGACTAAGCCAACCGCAATAATCGCAATAATTAAAAAGCCAATCAGTTTGCTAAACTCACGCTTGAAGCCAAGATACAAGCCAATCACAACGATTGCTAAAAGCACCAGTGATTGAGCGTTTGATAGAAACCAGTTATAAAGGTTTTGTCCAAAATTCATAAAAATGTTCTCCTCTCTATATTCAATGAATTTGTATTTGAGTTATTTTTTTGTTGTTATCACGTCCTGTTCTTTTACTGACTGTTGCTTCAAAATCTGCTTGTGTCGGTCTGTCAGTTTCGCATGGTCGAGAATGTCTTTTACAACCTGCGTCTGGTTGATTTCATCAAGTTTAATCGCAACCTTTAAGGTCGGGGCAACTTGATGAGATAGCCAGTTCAGCGTCCTTTGGAAGGAGTAAGGCTCTGGTTTTGTGGTTAGTTTTAATCGTTCACGATTGTTCCCAATAAACCAAGCCCATTCTTCATTCAGTTTCCAATCAGAACGAGGTTTGGAATCGTCTTTATCTACAAAACGGATATACCGATTGATAATTTTAAAGGCGGTATGCTCTGGATTGTCATAGACGAGTAAATCACGGACTGCATAATAGGCACGCTCATTTTTCAATCGAATCTCAAAACGGTTTTTTACTTCTGCGTCTTCAATGGGAATATCATTTTTCTTGTACTGCTCGTAGTCCTTTTCATAGATACAGAAATAAACTTCACTTTGTAATGAACCGATATAGAGGGTGTTTCCCATACATTCCTTTTCCTCTTTGCGTACCAGTTCGCCACTGCGATAGCTTTTAAAACTGCGGAAGACGGAGATACATTCTTCCTGTTGGCACTTTTCAGTGAGTACAGGGATATTTAAAATCCCTGTCTTATCGTTAATGGCAAGGTCAAGGCGTTTCATCACACCGCCAGCCACCAAAACGTCCATAAAGAACTCATACCAGCTTCTTTGTTGTGCCAGAAGATAGCTTTCAAATTGTCTGCACCCACGACCTTTCAATTCCACCAGAACTCCTTTGTCCAGTTCATGGGAGCAAAGGACGAATATGTCGCCTAAAGCATAATGCTCTGAATAAGAATAGAAACCATAGTCCTCATGAAGAAAATAGGACAGTTTCAGTTGTAAGATGTTTTCGACCACCTGCTGTACGTCTGTTGTCGGAAAGCGAATTCTTACATAATCAAACAGCATTTCAAGGGGAGCGTCGGGATTGAAGCGTTCCAGAGCTTCCCAAAGGGACTGCTGTAAATCCTCTGATGGCTTGACTTTTCCTGTTTCAATATCGCTTAGATACTGCCTTGTAATACCAGTCGCAACAGCTAAACGGTTTTGAGATAGTCCATAAGCCAAGCGTTTTTCTTTTAAATGCTGTAACCAAGTTTGTTCATTCAGTAAAAATCCCTCCAATCAAAAAGGCGTATGTCAACTTTTAAAGCCCATTTGACATACGCTGAAATTTTGTAAATCCCTTGTAACCAAAGGATTTTCTAATGTTTTTTTGACTGTTTCCTGTCGATTTGTACCCCCCTGTTAGATACGGGGGGTTAAGTGCTGGCGTGGCTATTGCCACACCAGCCAGCAAGATCAGTCCACACCTGCGACTTCCGCTTCGCACGTCGCCTGCGTGGACTGTCTGCTGTTGGATAACTTTTTAATTTCCTCCAAGAAATCATATCCTTTTGGTACAAGGGGAGTATAAAACTCTGATATGACACTTGTTCCTACATCAACATAGCCACGACCTTTGATTCGCTTTAAGAAGAAATCCTTTTGTACGTCACTGCCAAACATCATGCCATAGCCCATTTCAGACATACGACCTAAAGCCACTCTGAAATTAAACTGATCACGGATTCCGTCGCCTAAATATTTTGCGTCTGGACGTTGACAAGCCAGTATTAGAAAGAAGCCAGCTTGACGACCTAACATGACAATCTGTTTCAGCTTATTCATAACTGCGGTGTTTTCTTTTGTTCCCAGCATTTCCATGAAAGCGACGTATTCATCAAAGATTAAGAAGTGTGCCGGGAGACCTAAGTAAGCATAATTTTTGCCAGTCTTATAGTTCTTCATCTGCTTCATTTCCTCACTACGTTTCATCATTTCTTCATAGAATGTTTCAATGCAAGAAAGCAAGTCTTCTTTTCTATAGTAGACATTTGCCATCACAGAACCTAAGTCCGCAAGATCAGCATTTTTCGGGTCAAGAATATACAGTTTTGAATCTGTATGAAGCAAGGCTTCAATCAGTGTCAGTATAAAGTAAGTTTTACCGCCACCTGTACCACCAGCAATCAACATATGAGGGAGCTTATCATATTCCCACCATACGTTTTTCATTAAGCGAAGTTTACCATCTTTAGCTTCTACTTCATCAATAGAAATACGACTGGCTATGGTGTCATAGAGCAAAGTATATTCCACATAGGAATCCTTTAACTCTTTATCCGTCAGCTCACAGTACAAGCCACTCTCTAATTTCTTTTCCAAGTGTAAGAGTTGGTCTTGATATTTTCCCAGCGTGATTTCCACCCGTATCTGTATCAAGCCATTTTTAAGTCGATAATACATTTTAGGGAAGTAGGTTATCTTTTCCTTTGTACGACCAGCACTATCTTTAAAGAAACCCTCTGTTTTGACCTGTTCAGATTCATACCACTTGTTTTCAAGTATCATCTTTGCCAGTTTTTGACGGTGGTAAAGTTGTTTAACCGTATCATAGCGAACCCGTTTGAATACAAACGCTACCAGCAAGCAGATAAGAATTGCGACACTGAAACTGATAATTAAATAGGGAATGTCAATCTTATCTGCTTGTGATAGGTTAAAATCCTGCCAGTTGATCTGCTGGATTGTCTTCACATGAAACAGTCCGACAACCAGCAGGAAAACAGGCAGGAGTGACGCTATCGTAAAATGAAAGACTAAATCTTTACCAGATGGGCGAATCCTTTTACCACGCTGTTTCATGCGAAAAAGTCTCCTTTCTACCTAGCGACTATTTGTCTTGTGTCGGTTCTTTCTTTGCTTGTGGTTGAGCTTTGAATGAACTAGAATCCTTTGTCAGCACAATATCGTCTGCCTTGATATACCAGTCAACATCTGCTCCTTGATAGGTGGCAGTAGCAACGGTGTCCGCAATGGGATTGATAAGTTCCACCCGTGCGTTATAATCAAACTCTTTCAAAGGCACGCTGGCAGGAATACTTACTTGAATCATGCGTCCTTGTCCTTTGGATTTTAAGTCATAGGTACGTTCCTTGATTTCATCTGAAACCGACCCGTCTTCATTTTGGATTCTCACTTCACGACGTAGAGCAGAGAATTTCAATTCTCCAAAAGTCGTGTCTTTATCTAATACAATGCCATTTGCTAATCTCATCATTTTTCCTCTCTTTCTTTATTCTTTTATCATGTCGTCAGCATGTAAAAGGTAATTTGTAAAACCACGAGTGCCGATTTTGTAGCCCTCTGCGGTAATACGTGGATTGACTAACTTCACACGTTCCTCAAAGCCGAAATGTTTTTCGCCAGCTTCAGCAGGAAGCACCACCACAATATCATCTGCTCTTTGAACATCAGAATAGAGATTATAGCTTCTTGATAAGACAGTTAGCCGTCCGTTGATTCTTCGCTGAACGACTTTATCCTCGCCAGCAAATTCTAAATTGCCGAATGTTTTTTCCATGTTGGGAATCACAAATTTAAGTTCCATATTTTTACCTATCCTTTCTTTTTTATTGGCTGAATGAATGTTTGATGGTCTTAAAGAGTGGGGAACGACCTTTTGATTCTTGATTTTTTGTTTTCATAAGTTCACTTCCTTTCAAAATCGGGTAAAAAAATAGACACCTCATTTTTTGAAGTGTCTACCTATTAAATATTCAAATTTTATTGGAAGTATCTTTATATCTTCACTTTTCAAGGATAAATCGTCGTATCAAAGCTCATTCATAAGTAGTAAATTAGTAGTAAATTGAGTGGTTTTGACCTTGATAAAGTGTGATAAGTCCAGTTTTTATGCGGATAACTAGATTTTTATGCTATTTTTGTGTAAAAAAAAAGAAATCAAACCATCCCCAACTAAAAAAGCTTCTTTCATGGTTAACCTTGGAATAGCCATGAAAGAAGCTTTTCTTTTTAATCATTGATTAGCGCTGATTCATTATTTGGTCGATATGACTTAACGCCTTTTTCTTACCTAAAACTTCAATCATATCCGCTAACTGAGGGCCATGCATTTGTCCAGAAACCGCGATACGAATTGGCATAAAGAGATTCTTACCTTTAACACCCGTTTCTTTTTGAACAGCTTTGACTAGAGGATTAATATTTTCTGAAGTGAAAGCCTCCTCACTTAGCTGACTTAGTTTTTCTCTCATCAATTCAACAACCGTAGGAACAGTTTCTCCTTGCATGATCTCTTTGGCACTCGCATCCAAATGAACTTCATCATTAAAGAATAGGCCTGAAGCTTCTACAATCTCAGCCCCATAAGAAATTTGGTCATGGTATAAAGCAACTAGTTTATGAATCCAAGCCATCTCTTGCGCATCAGGATTTTGAGATACTTTTCCAGCTGTTTGTAAATGAGGAAGCGCTAAGCTAACTACTGTATCTAAATCAGCTGCTTTCATATAAGTATTATTGATCCATTCTAACTTTTTCTTGTCGAAAGAAGCTGGTGAGGTCGAAAGACGATCAGGATCAAATTGTTGGATCAATTCTTCTTGTGAAAAGATTTCTTCCTCTCCCTTAGGAGACCATCCTAATAAAGCAATAAAATTAAACATAGCTTGAGGTAAATAACCTAATTGCTTATATTGATCAATAAATTGTAAAATCGAACCATCCCGTTTAGATAACTTACGATTTGTTTCACTATTAATAATCAATGTCATATGCCCAAACCTTGGAATTTCCCAACCAAAGGCATCATACACCATCATCTGCTTAGGTGTATTTGCAATATGATCATCCCCTCTTAAAACATGGGTAATCTTCATCATATGATCATCAACCACAACCGCGAAATTATATGTAGGCATACCATCTCTTTTTTGAATAACCCAGTCACCAGAAATATTCTTAGATTCAAAAGTTACAGGGCCTTTAACAATATCATCAAATTGATAAGTAACTCCTTCAGGTACTCGGATCCGAACAACCGGTTGACGACCTTCCGCTTCAAATGCGGCAATCTCTTCCTCACTTAAATGAGCATGTTTTCCACCATAATGTGGCATTTCCCCTCTAGCCTTTTGCGCTTCACGTTCTTCTTCTAATTCTTCTTCTGTCATATAACATTTATAAGCTAAATCACGTGCTAATAAATCATCAATTAAAGGTTGATAAATAGATAAACGTTCCGACTGTCTGTAAGGACCGTATTCTCCAGGATTTTCAGGTGACTCATCCCAATCCATTCCTAACCAAGCCAAATTTTCTAATTGACTTTTCTCTCCATCCTCAATATTACGCTTGGTATCTGTATCTTCAATTCGAATAATAAATTCTCCACCCATCGATCGAGCAAATAAATAATTAAATAATGCCGTACGGGCATTCCCAATATGTAATTTCCCAGTAGGACTTGGTGCGTAACGAACGCGAATTTTATCAGTCATGCTTTTTTTAATCTCCTTTATTCAAATTCTCTCCACTATTGTAATCCTTATCGCTTAAGCTTTCAAATTCGTTTCAGACTCTTTTATTTTTCCAAAAATCATACGTCCAGCAGAAGTCTGTAAAAAGGACGTCACAACAACATCCAACCATTCATTAATATGATTTAAACCTTCTTCAACCACTACCATAGTGCCATCATCTAAATAAGCAACCCCTTGACGCCGTTCTGTTCCTGCCTTAATAATTTGAACATGCATCTCTTCACCTGGTACGTAAGCTGGTTTCAAGGCATTTGCTAAATCATTAATATTCAATACCGCCACTTGCTGAAATTCAGCCACTTTATTCAGATTATAATCAGTAGTAACAAGGACTCCTCCAATTTTCTTAGCTAAAACAACTAATTTCGCATCAACCTCAGAAACATTTTCTACATCTCCTTCAAAAAAACGCACTTCAATATGCCCTTCCTTTTGAAGTCGATTCAAAATATCTAATCCGCGTCGTCCTTTACTCCGTTTTAGTGCATCCGAAGAATCGGCAATGTGCTGTAATTCAATTAAAACAAAATGTGGTACTACCAATCTACCCTCAATAAAACCTGTTTTGACAATTTCCGCCATCCGTCCATCAATAATTGCCGATGTATCCAATAATTTATCTTTCGCTAAATTTTCTGTCGAATCGACATGTATTATCGGATCGTCCACCTTCTCAACATTATGACGCAGAGTCGAAACCGCCATCTTATTCATTCGATTAGAAAAAATACCTAACAGTTCCTCTCGCCGATTCATCATGATATTATAGCCAATCACACTCCCTAGAAAGCAAAAGACAAGAGGAGCGATTGAAGATAAGATGGGAATATTACTAAAAGGTAACGATAATAAATATCCTAAAAGTAACCCCAAAACTAAACCCAATAGGCCAAACAAAATATGTGCGGTCGACTGATCCTCAATATAACGAATAAATCGCTTAATAAAGTTTTCAATATAGGGAGATAGAACCCAACCCAAAATAATAAAAATAAGACCAAATAATAAACTGTCTATCACCGGAAACTGAGCTAAAGGGGGAAAAATATTGAAATTTTTCCAGATTAAAGGGCCTACTGAAAAACCTAAACTAATTCCAATAATCGCAAATATACCCACAATAATTTTTCGAAACATAATATCCCTCCTTTCTTTTTTATTTAACGTGGAAATATCTTTTGGATAGCCGAGCGAATCGTTTTCACTGGAATTACTTCAATATCCATTGGTGCCAATTGCAATCCTTTATAATTATTAAAGGGAATATAAATTCGCTTAAATCCCAATTTGTCTGCTTCTTTAATCCGATCCTCGATCTGACTCACTCTTCGTATCTCACCCGTTAAACCAATCTCACCTACAAAAACATCTCCCACCTGAACCTCTTTATTCCAATAAGAGGAAGCAATTGACACAGCGATTGCTAGATCAATCGCCGGCTCATTTAATTTAACACCCCCTGCTGTTTTAAAAAAAGCATCTTGATTTTGTACTAAAAGACCACAATGCTTTTCCATTACAGCAAGCAATAAAGAAATTCTTTGGTAATCAATCCCAGAACTCGTTCGCTTAGCATTTCCAAATACTGTCGGAGTCATCAACGACTGTATTTCTGCTAGAATTGTGCGGGTTCCTTCTAACGCGGCCACCACCGTAGATCCCGTCGCACCAGCTAATCTTTCTTCTAAAAAGAGCTCTGATGGATTGTTCACCTCTCTAAGTCCACAATCATCCATCTCAAAAACACCAATCTCATTTGTTGATCCAAAACGATTTTTAACAGCTCTCAAAATTCGAAAACGATTATGCTTTTCCCCTTCAAAATAAAGAACAGAATCAACCATATGCTCCAAAATACGAGGGCCAGCAATATTTCCTTCTTTAGTCACATGTCCTACAATAAAAATAGCAATGCGTTGATCTTTTGCAATGCGCATCAAATGATTAGTCACTTCTTTTAATTGTGAAACAGATCCTACAATCCCTTGATTTTCACTCGCAGACATCGTTTGGATTGAATCGATCACCACGATTTCTGGTTGAACATGATCAATCTCTTTAACAATTAAATTTAAGTCTGTTTCAGACATTAGATAAAAATCCTGTGCCATCAGATTTAACCGCTGGGCACGCATTTTTATTTGTCCTAAGCTCTCTTCTCCAGAAACGTATAGGATTTTATTTTTTTCTTGAGCTAAGCGCATTGACACTTGAAGTAAAAGAGTTGATTTGCCAATACCAGGATCTCCTCCTATAAGAACCAGAGATCCAGGAACAATTCCTCCTCCTAAAACACGATCTAATTCCTCAAAATGACTAGGAAGTCGTTCTTCAACTTTAGTAGGTATTTGATCTAACTGATACGCCTTTGCTAAAGCTGGGTGACGCCGATTCGATAATTGAACCTTATCTTCTGTTATTTGGCGAAGTTGCTCCTCCATTTGATTCCACGCCCCACAATTAGGACATTTCCCTAGCCACTTGGGAGATTCGTAGCCACATGCCAAACATTCATACATTACTTTTGTTTTTACCAAATTTTTCCCCCTCTCCCTCGTTAATCTGAAGAACCAAAGCCACCCTGTCGCGTTGTATCAATAGGTTGATCCTGATCCACTTTTAAGTATGAACAAAATATAGCTTGTGCTATTCGCTCACCTTTTTTTATTTTTCGCGTCTTCATACCAAAATTTATTAACTGAACATAAACATGCCCTTCATTTTTCTCATTATTATAA
Source organism: Facklamia hominis CCUG 36813 (assembly GCF_000301035.1). Classification (GTDB taxonomy): domain Bacteria; phylum Bacillota; class Bacilli; order Lactobacillales; family Aerococcaceae; genus Facklamia; species Facklamia hominis. The sequence goes on from NZ_JH932292.1 coordinate 1,217,204, forward strand.
TAATCTGCATCAATAATCCCAATTCCATTTGGGAGGGCAGAAAAATGTTTATATGAACCTGAAGAACGATTAACAATTTTAACGTACTCATCTTCCTGCATATAAATTTTTAATCCTGTTGGCACTAGAGTTGGTTTAAAGAGTGTTTCTCTTACTTGATCCACTTGGTCAGAGTTTTCCATCATCTTTAACTTAAACTGATGCAATAATACTCTAAAAGCTTGGGACCAAAAGCTAGGTAATTCCACTTCCTCTGCTGCAGCTAAATCATATCCTGCTGAATATTTAGTCTGTCTTTGAGGAAGTTCAATCCCTTTATCCTGATATTCAGAAACAATCTCAAAACCACGCACTTTTTCACTCAAAATACCCCTTCCTTTCTGACAATAAGTTTTTTGCAATCGCTTTAATTGTAACCTTTTTTCTAAATTTTTTCACCTCTTTTAACTATTTGTAAGTGATTTGTAAAAATTCACTTGATTTTACTTTCTAAATCTCATTCATTACAATAGAATAAAAGAATAATCAATTTAAAGGAGTGATTAACATGACCCCTCAAGAACGTGCTGTCCATTATGAAGCGCTCTATCAAAAATACCAAGACCAAATTAACCAATTACAAATGATTGTTGATCAACATGAAGAATTTCTTCCAATTTTTAAAGAATTAAGCGATTATTATAGCTCACAAGTGTATTTTGATGATCTTGATGCCTCCAACAGTGGAAAAATTGACCCCAATATTCCCCAAGGAATTTATAGTGAGGATCAATTATATAATCTTTTTTTCCAACATCACCAAGTGGCAATCCAGATCTTAGACCTTGCCAGCGAAATGTTAAAGCAATAAAAAATAGCGCATAAAAGAGAACTGTTAAGCTCTCTCTTTCATGCGCTTATTTTTTAATAACTAGTAAAGTATTTATCCAACTCCCACTGAGAGACATGTTTTTGATAAGACTCAAATTCCATAGATTTAGCTGTAATAAAGTTTTGAGCAATATGCGAACCTAAAGCATCTAACATAACCGGTTCTTGACGCAATTCTTTAATTGCTTCTCTCAAAGACCCCGGCAAATCTACAATACCGTTGGCAAGTCGTTCTTCATGACTCATCGCATAAATATTTCGGTCAATTGCTTTAGGGGGATCAATTTTATGTTCAATTCCTTCTAAACCAGCTTGTAACATCACCGCTAATGCTAGATAAGGATTCGCAGAAGGATCTACAGATCTCACTTCAATCCGAGTTGAATTTCCTCGAGCAGAAGGAATCCGAATCAAAGGAGACCGATTTTGTTTAGACCAAGCATTATAAACCGGTGCTTCATAACCTGGTACGAGTCTTTTATATGAATTGACCGTTGGATTACACACCGCAGTAAATGAGCGAGCATACTTAATTAATCCTCCAATAAAGTATAAGGCCGTTTGAGATAAGCCATCTTCAGCTTCTGGATCATAAAAAGCATTTCCAGCTTCATTAAATAAAGATACATTACAGTGCATTCCTGAACCAGCAACACCATAAATTGGTTTAGGCATAAAGGTCGCATGAAGATGATGGCGACGTGCAACTGATTTAACAATCAATTTAAAGGTTTGAATGCTATCACACGCTGCTACAGCATCTAAATATTTCCAATCAATTTCATGTTGACCAGGTGCATTTTCATGATGACTAGCTTCAATCTCAAAGCCATGATCTTCTAATTCTAAAACGATATCTCGTCGACAATTTTCAGCCAAATCAACAGGAGCTAAATCAAAATAACCGCCATTATCATAGAGATTTTTACTAGCTTCACCTTTATCATCTAGTTTAAACAGGAAAAATTCGGGTTCGGGTCCTAAATTAAATTGAGTAAATCCCATATCTTTCATTCTTTTTAAAACTCGCTTCAAATTAGACCGCGGGTCGCCGGGAAAGGATTGACGCATTGGCAATTCAATGTCACAAATCAACCGAGCAATTTTAGCATCTTTTTCTGTCTCTTTCCAATCAAAAACAAGCCAGGTATCTAAGTCAGGTACAAGATACATATCACTCTCTTCAATTCTTACAAAACCGTCAATAGAAGAGCCATCAAACATCATATCATTATCCATCGCCTTATTTAGCTGGGATAATGGAATCTCAACATTTTTTAAAATTCCATTAATATCAGTAAAAATTAAACGAATAAATCGAACATTTTGCGCTTTTGCATCTGATAAAATTGCCTCACGAGTCCATTTCTTTTTCATTATATCATCCTTTTAAATTAAATTTCATAATCACTTAAAAAACGATTTTGTGCCTGCATTTCACTGTACAATATCCGCCGAACATCGTCATCAGTCAAAGGTCTTTGATGATGATTTTTTAAATTTATTTTTTCCTGTTCAAAACGACGTTTGATTCCTTCTAGGCTCATCCCTTCCTCCATCAACTCTTTGATATCCAGAATTCGATCCAAGTCATTTAAGGAGTACAGTCGTCGGTTTGTCTTTGACCGTTGTGGTTGAATCAATTGATATTTTTCAAGATAACGAACTTGTCTGGCCGACATTTCAGTAATTTCCATAACTGTCCCAATTGGAAAAATCGGACGTAATTTACGTTTAACCTTATCTTTCAAGCCTTTTCCTCCCTAAATTTAGTCACAGTATAAAACTTAGATTTATGATGCGTCAAAGATAATATAACATTATGTGTCATATTATCTTACATTATAAATTTATTTCGCAAAAAAGTCATGCAAAATGTTTTTTAATTCAAATTAACTTATGCTATGATAATATGGAACTTCTGTTACATAATAAGGAGGAAGTCAATGTTGAATCATTTCCAAAAAAAACGACAGATTTCAAATCTGCTATCTACAATAATCATAGTTATAGCATGTCTGTCTGTCGTCTATCTTTGTTACTTTAGCAATCATATGGAAACAGATGTAGAAAAATCAATATCTCCACAAACTGATCAAGTTTCAGATAATAATCAACCATCCCATACTGAAGAGAACGACTTAGCAAAGATTATTCACGATTATCGCTTTGATAATGGAAACAAAGCAACAATCAAAAAACTCATCAAAAATATTATTAATACTAACTACCATGGAGAATTTTTAAGTGCACAAAGTGATCTAGTTACACTTTTTGAATCAAGTCCTTACGAATTGAAAAATATCAGTAATTATGTGTTACCTGATTTTCCAGCTTCTTGGACTCATCATGGTAACAATCAAATAAATATCCCGTTATACCTACAAAATGACCCTCAATTTGCAAACCTTTCCTACGGAACAGATGGCAGTCAATCTATTGCCGAAAACGGTTGTGCCATCGTTTCACTAGCAATGGTTGACTCCTATTTATCAAAAAAAGAAGTATTACCCAAAGATGTTCTTAAATGGGCTAAAAATGATTATTATGAAGAACGCGCGGGAACTTCTTGGCGTATTTTCTCTGATTATGCGATGGCCCATGATCTTACCTTTTACAATTACGGAAATAACTTTGCTCAAGCCATGCAAGCACTGAATGAAGGGCAGGTTGTTATTGCTTCAGTCTCTCCAGGATTTTTTACGGAAGTGGGTCATATCATTGTCATCCGTGGTTATCAAAATGGCTTTGTCTATGTCAATGATCCCAATGATGATATTGAAAAAATGCATAGCCTGCAGGCTATCCCTGAATCTACCTTGATTGAAGAAGGTATTAATTATTGGTCTTTCTCCAACTAATCCAAATATAAACGAGGGAAAATCATGAAAACTTCTTTTAAAATAGCCACTCAAGGTGCAATGATAAGTATTTTCGTGTATCTTTTTTTAGCGATTAGCAAACTTGTAGTCGCAAACATTTTCCAAGCAGGGTCACTTAAGGCCGATGGGTTAAATAATTTAACCGATATTTTTTCTTCGGCCTTTGTACTACTTGGTATCTATTTTGCCAGTCGACCTGCAGATCGTGAACATCGATTTGGACACGAAAAATATGAACTTCTAGCCTCCTTTGTTGTTTCATTGATGATGTTTTCAATTGGCGTTCAAGTATGTTGGGAAGCATTGAGTCGTATCTTTCATCCCTTAGAAAGTCGCAATTCTATCATCGTCTATCTTACAACCTTTGCTTCAATCTCTGTACTCTATTTAACCCAATTCATCATTGGTCGTATGGCTAAATCATCAAAATCAATTGCTCTAAAAGCAACCAGTCAGGATATGAAAAATGACTTTTATGTTTCTCTAGCTACTTTATTTGGAGCCTTAATGGTTAATTTAAAGCTGCCTCTATTCGATGTTTTAGTTTCTCTATTAGTCGGGTTAAGCATTTTAAAATCTGCTTATGATCTTTTTATGGAATCAAGTTTTTCATTATCTGATGGATTCGATCCAGAACTCCTCAAAGAATATAAACAAGCAGTCTGTAACCATCCTCAAGTTATACAAGTCAAATCTATTCGTGGTCGCCAATCAAGTCATTCTATTTATCTTGATATCGTCATTTTGTTAGACCCAGACTTATCAGTATTAAAATCTCACCAAATCACTGAAGAAATTGAAGAAATTTTAACACTTAAATACCAAATCGATGATATTGATATTCATGTTGAACCCTATATTCCATAAAAAAGGGATGTCCCACTTAGCTAAAATGCTAAGCGATACATCCCTTTTAATATATAATTAAGCTTTACTCTCTTTCTAAAATAAGAGCATTCCCTTGACCACCACCAATACATAATGAGGCTAAACCATATTTTACTTGTTGGCGTTTCATTTCATAAAGTAAGGTCACAAGGATTCGACTCCCACTACAACCAATTGCATGTCCTAAAGAAATTGCTCCACCATTGACATTAACACAATCTCTAGGCCAATTTAATTCCTTTAAACAACTCAAGCACTGAGCAGCAAAAGCCTCATTTAATTCAAATAAATCAATATCTTTAGACTGTAATTGGGCGGCTGTCAAAGCCTCTAAACTTGCTTTAACCGGGCCCATCCCCATCGCTTGTGGATCCAGTCCAGATTTTCCAGAAGACCTGATACTAGCTAAGATCGGCAATCCCAACTCCCTAGCCTTTTGTCTACTTGCCAAAACAAGGCAGGCCGCGCCATCATTTATAGGTGACGCATTGCCAGCGGTCACACTACCCTCTTTTTTAAAAACTGGCTTTAATTTCTGTAGAGCTTCTAAAGTCTGGCCATGCCGGATCCCTTCATCTTCTGAAAATATAGTTTGCTCCTTCTTTTTATTTGTCACTTTTATAGGAATGATTTCATCAACAAACTTTAATTCCTTTTGAGCTTTTTCAGCTTTTTGATGACTACTTAAAGCAAAAAGATCCTGGTCCTTTCTAGATATTTGATAATGTTCGGCTAAGTACTCGGCAGTTAATCCCATATGATTTAAGCTAAAAGCATCTGTTAATCCATCAACTAAAATAGAGTCATATACTTGTTGGTGACCTAATTTACTACCCCAACGTTGATTCGTTAAATAATATGGAGCTTGAGACATGTTTTCACAGCCTCCAACCACGACTAATTCATTTTCTCCAACCTCAATTGACTGAGCACCTAACATCACTGCTTTCATTCCTGAACCACAGACCTGACTAACAGTATAAGCAGGAACCGTAACTGGAAGTCCTGCTTTGATGCTAATCTGTCGAGCCATATTTTGACCAAGTCCTGCACTTATAACATTCCCAAAGATCACCTCATCATATTCTTCTTTAGGAATTGCTAATAAATCTAATATCCCCTGAACTAATTGGCTTCCTATTTCCACAGCACTTAAATCCTTCAAACTACCTCCAAAACGACCAACGGCTGTCCGTTTTGCGGCTACGATAACTACGTCTTTATATTCCATATTATCTCCTCTATTTATTTAAAAATTGTTTCTAAATAATTTTTACTCCGTACTGTTTGATTTAATTGAACAGATTTTAATTCTGCTTTTATTTCTTTGTATGTCATTTTTAAATTTTGATCACTTTCTACTTCAATAAGATCTTGATTTAAGATTTCTATTAATTTTGCATGCTTTTGTTCAGTGATCAACATAAGTTGTTGTTGCTGATCGAGTAATTGATGTAATCCCTTGATTTGTTCATTCTTTGTTTGTAACTCAGACATTAGTCTTTCCATTTCTGCATGTTCTTGATCTACCCATACAGATAATTGATCTTTAACTACTTCTTGGATATAGCTAAAAATCATCGTCTGATTTTCTAAGTTCAATTTATTAGATTCTACTCGTCCTTCTCTTTTCTCATCTTTCAAAATTTCATTTGTGATCTTATCTTGTTTCGAAAACTCACTGTCAACTTGCTTATTATCCTTAGGTAAATGAGGAAGGTTTTTCGCTATTTCTTTTGAACTATCTTTAACACTTTCTTCATGATCTAAAACAAGAGCAATTTCTCTAGCTAATTCTGGATCATAAGTAAAGTCAGGAGATTCATTTCCTTCTTGGTTAACTACTTGAATCTCACTTTCTAGAGAATGATCCTCGAAAATTGGATTGTTTTCCTGAACACTTTTATCTACTTTATCTGATTGATTTTTAGTAGGTAACACCGTATCGGTCATAAAGCTTTTTAAAAAATCTTGTTGTTCAGGAGAAAAAACAAGCTTATTATCCTCATAAATTTTATCTTTCGAATTTATTTTCTTTGCATGGTAATAAATTAGCTGCCGAGTTACACCTAATTCATCCGCAAATTCTTGAGCTGTTAATTTTTTTGTCATTTTCCGCCACCTTTTCCACTGTAAAAGACTCTCATCTATTTTAACCAAAATCATCTTATTTTTTCAAGTTCAATTTGTCACTTACTATGTAAAAAGAGGATTTGACAATAATGCCAAATCCTCTTTAAATTATTATTAATAAAAAAGTACTTTTTACAATTCATACTTTACTTAATCTAACTACTCAGTTTTAAATGATAGTGATGAAAACTTATTATATTCCTTTTTAAATAGTAATTTGACGGTGTCTCTCGCGCCAGCTCGATTTTTGGCAATAATCACTTCTACTACATTATCCGGAAGATCGTCTTGTTTGTCGGGTTCTTCTTCATCTTTCTGATGATAATCATCTCGATAAAGAAAAGCAACAATATCTGCATCTTGCTCAATAGAACCAGATTCTCGAATATCTGATAGTATAGGGCGTTTGTTCTGTCTTTGCTCCAACCCCCGAGACAGTTGGGACAATGCTAGTACAGGGACTCCTAGTTCTTTAGCAAGCTTTTTGAGTTGTCTTGAAATTTCAGACACCTCCTGTTGCCGATTTTCTCGCCCATTTCCATCGATTAATTGTAAATAGTCAATAACAATTAATCCTAAATTAGGATTTTCTTGCTTTAGACGTCGGCATTTAGCTCGAATCTCAGATACTTTAATTCCTGCTGAATCATCAATAAAAATAGGAGCATCCTTTAGTGTATCAGTAGCTACCGTTAAGCTTGACCATTCATCATCAGTAAGTTGACCTGTTCTTAAGTTAGAAGCATTGATATTTCCCTCTGCACAAATCATTCGGTAGACCATATCTAGCGCATTCATTTCTAAAGAAAAGATAACAACAGGAATTGAAAAACGAGTAGCAACATTTTGTGCAATATTCAAAGCAAATGCAGTTTTACCTACTGAAGGTCTTGCAGCCAAGATAATTAACTGATCAGGTTGAAAACCAGCCGTTAACTTATCTAGTTCAATATATCCACTCGGTAAACCAACAATATCTTTTTTTTCTTCTGATAATTTAACAATCTTTTCAAACGCTTCAACAACCATTTTATGCATATCTCTTGGTCGATCATCTTGTGATCCTTCACCAATTGATAAAATCCATCTTTCACTTTGATCAATAATCGATTCAATATCCTCTGATTCCTCATATGCTATCTTAGAAATACGTTTAGAAGTATTGATTAATTGACGTAATAGTGATTTTGTTTGTACGATCTTAGCATACTGTTCTATGTTCGCTGTTGTTGGTACATAGGCTGCTAAATTAATAATGGCTTCTTGCCCACCTACTGTCTCTAATTGATCTAAAGCATCTAACTGATCAATCAACATCAAAGTATCTACACTACCCTCACGATCATAGATACGTTCAATCGCTGAATAAATTAATTGATGGCTCACTTTATAAAAATCAGACTCATTTAAGATTGGTGCAACACTGGCATATTTTATAGGATCTAAAAGAAGACCACCTAGGACGGACCTTTCTGCGTCAAGATTTTGAGGGGGTGTCTGAGCGATTTGTTCAAAATTTTCCATGAAATCCCCCCTAATAACCTATTGTTCTTCAACCTTTACTCGGATAGTTGCCATCACATCTGGATGCAACTTAACTGGTACTTGATGAAATCCTAGAGATGAAAGATTTTCAGACAATTCGATTTTTCGCCGATCCACTTTAAGCTTATATTGTTTTTCAAGTTCTTGAGATATTTGCTTAGATGGAATTGTTCCAAATAGTCGGCCATCTTCACCTGTTTTGGCTGTAATCACTACTACTGTTGAATCAGATTCTATTTTTTCCTTTAGTTCCTTTGCTTCCTGTAACTGTTCTTTTGCTAATTTTTCTTTAGCTTTATTATGTGCTTTCAATTCTGACATATTTCCAGCATCAGCTACTTTTGCTAATCCATTTTTTATCAGATAGTTATTCGCATATCCATCTGGAACATCAATAACTTGTCCTTTTTTACCTTTTTTTCGAACATCTTGTAATAAAATTACTTTCACTATTATTCCTCTCTTTCCTTAATCACTTGAATCAATTGATCTTTTACTTCTGCTAATGTTTTTCCAGTAATTTGAGTCGCTGCATTGGATAAATGACCGCCACCACCTAAAGCCTCCATAATCGTTTGAACATTAACACTTCCTAAACTACGTGCTGAAATTCCTACTTCGTCTGCCTTCCTTCGATAAATGACAAATGAAGCATCAACATGATCAATCCCAAGCATCTCATCAGCAGTTTGTGCAGCTGTTACATTATCTAATATCGCTTCCTCATCACTAAGAGTAATGGCATGACCTGAATCGAGCAACTCCATTTTTTCTATTAATCGGTTTCTAGCAGTTATAGTTTCTAAACTCTCTTTAAGTAAATATTGAATTTTAACAGAGTCTGCTCCTTTAGCTTTCAAATAAGCAGCTGCTTGAAAAGTCCGAGACCCTGTTCTTAATGAAAATTGATTAGTATCTACCACAATTCCTGATAATAATGCTGTCGCAATCATATCATCAACTTTACTATTTCCTTCTTCTACAAATTCAAAATATTCGGTTACTAATTCAGACGCAGAAGATGCCGATGGTTCCAAATAAGTCAATACAGAATTTGATAAACAGTCCTCAGAACGACGATGGTGATCAATAATAACCGTGTCATGATCATTAATATATGGTTCTGCTTCTGAAAGTGTTGGACGATGATGATCTACCAATATAAATAAAGTCTTAGTTTTTAGAAATTCATTTAAACTATCATGAGTAATAAAGAATTGATCATAGTTTTCCTTAAAATAATTATCACTTAGTAATTCTGTAATATCATGATTTAATTCACTTTGATTAATAATAATGCGAGCTTCTTTTTTCCATGATTGACATATTTGATAAATGCCTAATGCTGATCCAATTGAATCCGTATCTGGAAAGCGATGCCCAGCAATCACTACATTATCTGCTGAGGCAACACTTGATTTAAGAGCCTGAAAGAATAACTTAACTCGAATATCTGATCTCTTTTCAGTATGACTTGTATTGCCACCGTAAAAATTAGCCTTACCTTCAATAGCTCTTACAACTACTTGGTCACCTCCACGTCCTAATGCTAAATCTAGATTACTTCTAGCCTGATTTGATACTAAAATCATATCTTGCTTAATTTCCTGAGTATACGCTAAACCTAAAGCCATCGATAACGGAATATTTTTTTCTTCATAACTTTTTCGAATCATTTCAAATGATTGAAATTTTTCTTTCTCTAAAATATTAAGATCAGCTTTTGTTAAAAGCAACATAAATCGATCTTCATCTGTTGGTTTTAAAAAGATATTGTATTGGTCTGCCCAATGATGTAAATCACTGATTAATTCTGATTCGAACTTTGCACTTTTCTCATCATCCATAGCATATAGAAGATCATCGTAATCATCCAACAGTAAGCTTCCCATAACTACAATTGTACTATCGGTCGCTTCTTGCATTTCTCGATCATAGGTAATGTCGTAAAGATAAATCGCATGGTATTTCGCATGGTGAAGAATTCTATAATAACCATGTGATAATGAAATTTCTTGCCACTCATCCATTGACGTCTGATTAAGAACTGGAACTAATTTAGGGTCTATCGACTCTAAGGATTGACCAATAATATCTTCAACTTCCATAATTTCTTGCATTTTTGGATTTACCCAAGAAATTCGATTGGCTTCATCATAAATTAAAACGCCAATTGGAGCATGGTAAATAGCATATTCCTGTGATAAAGAAACATCTTTTGATAACTGATTAGCCATCAAAGTAATATCCCTTAGGAAACTCTTATACTTAAAAGAAAAAAACAAAATTGTAATCATCAAAAAGATCACTAACATCCATGTAATTCGAATATCTATCCATAGAGAAACAACGCATATTGATAAATAAATTGCCAATAAGGTATAAATTTGCCAAGAGATTTCTAGAGAATGGAAATATTCAAAAAAAATCTTCAATTTTTCTTTAATAATCACAGTTCACCTCTTTTTCTGTTCAGTAATTATTTTAACATAGATCGAATTAAATCACTATCTATGCAGGTGAATGTTTCACATGAAACGTATATATTAAAAAATGTCATCTCTATACGAAAGAGATGACATTTATATTGATTAATCTTTAACGGTGAATGGTAACAATGCCATTACACGTGCACGTTTAATGGCCGTTGTTAAAGTACGTTGATGTTTCGCACAAGTACCTGTAACACGACGAGGTAAAATTTTACCTTTTTCTGAAATGTAGCGTTTAAGTAGATCTGTATCTTTATAATCAATATGATCGATATGATTTGCACAGAAATAACATACTTTTCTTCTACGTCTTCCTCCGCGACGTTGTGCCATAATATTCCTCCTTATCTCCTAGAAAGGTAAATCATCCTCCGAAATATCATTTCTTGGACTTGCTGAGAATGAATCCTGATCATTAAAATTGAAATTTGGACTAAAATCAAAGCCTGACTGATTTTGGTTAGATTGATTGCTAGGTGTTGAGGGACCAGCAGTTTGATTTGATTGATAATTAGAGTTCGTAGCATACCCTTGATTATGATCAACCGGTCTTTGATCAGTAACTGATTTAGGCTCTAATAAGTGAAAATTATTCACGACTACTTCAGTTACATATACTCTCTGACCCTGTTTATTTTCATAATTTCTCGTCTGAATACGACCTTCTACACCAATCAACGAACCTTTACGCGTAAAATTCGCTAAGTTCTCTGCTGATTTTCGCCAAATCACACAATTAATAAAATCCGCTTCACGTTCACCTTGCTGATTGGTGAAAGAGCGATTAACAGCAATTGTAAAAGAACCAACAGCAGTTCCTTGAGCTGTAAAACGTAATTCAACTTCTCTAGTTAAACGACCTACAAGCTGTACTGTGTTCATCTTCCATACCTCCTACAAGTGTTTCACGTGAAACATAACTAATCTTCTAACTTAATAATCATATGGCGTAAGATATCACGATTGATACGTGCTAGACGATCAAATTCGTTTACTCCTTCAGCATTTTCTGCATTAACATTGATTAAGTGATAGATTCCTTCACGATAATCGTTAATTTCGTATGCTAAACGTCTCTTAGCCCAGTCTTTTGATTCTACAACTTCCGATCCATGATCAGTAAGAACTTGGTCAAAACGAGAAATTAATTCTTGTTTTGCTTCATCGTTCATATCAGGACGAATAATATAAAGAATTTCATATTTTGTTGCTTGACTCATGACTGCACCTCCTTTTGGTCTTATGGCTCCATAGAGCAAGGAGTTGCTAGCTAAATAGCTAATAACTCACATTTATTTATTTTATCATACTGATTAAACTAATTCAATAATTTTCCCTATAAAAATATGAGGCTAGGAAAAAATCCCGCCTCATTATGCTATTATATACGATCTAAATCATCATCGTTTTCGGCTCGATCCAATAACTGGTCAACTAATGACTGATCGTGATCATTCACTTCAACTTGAGCATCCTCATCAAACTTCTGATTTGATTCAGAAGCTTCACCAATTGCAACCATTTTTTCAACGATCGCTTCTTCATCTAAACGGATTACTTTAACACCTAGAGTGTCTCTCGATGAGACTGAAATATCTTTCACACAAATACGAATGACAATCCCAGTATTCGTCATTATCATTAAATCTTCATGACCTTCAATGCAAAGCATTGCTGCTAATTTACCACTCTTAGCAGATATTTTAGCAGTCTTAACACCTTTTCCGCCACGGTATCTTAAAGCATATTCTTCAACAGGAGTCTTCTTACCATAACCATTTTCGCTAACAACCAGTATTTGATGATCCTCTTTAAGAATATCTGCTCCAATAATATAATCGCCTTTTCTTAAAGACATTCCTTTAACACCTGCTGCCGGACGTCCCATAACACGAACGTCTTCTTGGTCAAAACTAACGGCGTAACCTTCATGAGAAGCTAAAATAATATTTGATGTTTCATCTGTTAATAAAACATGCCTTAATTCATCACCTTCATTGAGACCCATAGCAATCAAACCATTAACTCTAATATTATAAAATTCTTCAACACTAGTTCGCTTTACACGACCGTTCTTTGTAACAAAGAAAAGATACCTTTGTTTATCTTTTGATTCATCTTGAACACGAACGTTAATAATTTCAAGTACTTGTTCGCCATCATCTAATTTTAAAAGATTAACTAACGGTAATCCCTTGGAAGCTCGACCATATTGAGGAATATCATACCCCTTAGCTTGATATACCTTACCATAATTTGTAAAGAATAGAAGTGTGTCATGAGTTGAAGTAGACACTAGACATTGAATAGTATCTTCTTCAGAAACACCCATTCCTTTAATACCTCGTCCTCCACGATTTTGTACCCTAAATTCATCTTCTAAGACACGTTTAATATATCCAGTACGAGTAAGCATCAACAATATATCTTCTTCATCAATTAAATCTTCATCTTCTAAATTCTGTATTTCACGAGCTTGAATCTGTGTACGCCTTGGATCATTGAATCTTTTTTGAATATCTAATAATTCATCATAAATTAATTCATAAATACGTTCTTGGGAAGATAGAATATCGCTTAATCGCTGAATCAGTTGTCTTAAATCATTTAATTCTTGATCGATTTTTTCTCTTTCTAATCCAGTTAAGCGAACCAATCTCATATCTAATATAGCTTGAGCTTGAATATCTGAAAATTTAAAACGATGAATTAATTCTTCCTTAGCAGCACTTGGTTCATGTGAAGAGCGAATAATATCAATAATTTCATCAATTACATCTAAGGCTTTTTGTAATCCTTCAACAATATGAGCACGGTCTTCCGCCTTTTTCTTTTCAAAACGCGTCCGCCTTGTAATTACTTCTTCTTGGTGAGCCAAATATTTTTCCAAAATTTCTTTTAAATTAAGTACCTTTGGAACACCATGGTCAATTGCTAACATATTAATGCCAAAATTTGTCTGAAGAGCTGTTTGTTTATATAAGTTATTTAAAACAACATCGACCGAGGTATCTCTTCTTACTTCTACAACAATTCTCATACCTTCACGGTTTGATTCGTCTGCGATATAAGTAATTCCATCTATTTTTTTCTCGCGTGCTAATTCAGCAATTCGTTCAACTAATTTTGCTTTATTAACACCATATGGGATTTCGGTAATCACAATCCGATCCTGATCTTTATATCGACCAAACTTTTCAATTTCTACTTGACCACGAATAATAATTTTTCCACGACCCGTTTTATACGCTTTTCGAATACCTGCTCGTCCCATAATGATTCCACCGGTTGGAAAGTCAGGTCCTTGAATCGCTTGCATCAAATCTTCGACACTAGCTTGGGGATTTTTCATAAGAATTTGAATAGCTGAAATAACCTCAGCTAAATTGTGTGAAGGAATGTTCGTTGTCATCCCCACTGCAATTCCAGATGCTCCATTTACCAATATATTAGGAAAACGGCTTGGTAAAACAACTGGTTCTTTTTCTTCTTGCGAATAATTATCTTGAAAATCAATAGTGTCTTTATTAATATCACGCAACATCTCTAAAGTTATTTTAGACATTCTTGCTTCGGTATAACGCATTGCTGCGGCTCCATCACCATCAATTGAACCAAAATTTCCGTGACCATCTACCAATACTTGACGATAAGAAAAGCTTTGAGCCATACGCACCATGGCATCATAAATAGCCGAATCTCCATGCGGATGGTATTTACCCATTACATCTCCAACAATCCGTGCTGACTTCTTATAGGGTTTGTCCGGAGTAACACCTAATTCATTCATCCCATAAAGAATTCGACGATGCACTGGCTTTAGTCCATCTCGAACATCCGGTAAAGCTCTTGCTACAATCACCGACATAGCATAATCAAGAAAGGAAGATTTCATCTCTTCAGGTAAACTGACCTCTTCAAAGCTTTGATTTTTTATATCAAAAGATTCCTCTGTCATTGATAACTCCTTTCAATCATTAGACGTCCAAATTGCGGACATAGACTGCATTTTGTTCGATAAACTCTCTTCTAGGTTGAACCTCTTCGCCCATTAACATATTCATAACTCGATTAGCTTCGTCAGCATCTTTCATTTTTACCTTTTGCATTCTTCGATTTGCAGGATTCATAGTCGTTTCCCAAAGCTGTTCTGCATTCATCTCTCCCAAACCCTTATAACGTTGTAATGAAAAACGAACATCGGGGTTTTCTTTTTGCCATTGATCTAACTGTTCATCCGTATCAAGGTAAAATTCTTTTTTACCTACTTTTAATTTGTATAAAGGTGGCAAAGCTATATAGACATAACCAGCTTCTAATAGAGGACGCATATAACGAAAAACCAAGGTCAATAAAAGGGTCCGAATATGAGCACCATCTACATCTGCATCAGTCATGATAATTAATTTATGATAGCGCGCTTTTTCCACATCAAAATCAGCACCAAAACCTGTCCCCATAGCCGTAAAAAGAGAACGAATTTCCATATTATTTAAGATTCTATCCATCGAGGCTTTTTCCACATTTAAAATTTTTCCACGAATTGGTAAGATCGCTTGATACAATCTTGAACGACCCTGTTTAGCAGACCCACCTGCTGAATCTCCTTCGACAATAAATAATTCACATTTTTCAGCATCTTTCGATGAACAATCAGCTAATTTACCAGGCAAATTAGCGATTTCTAAACCTGATTTTTTACGTGTTATTTCTCTAGCACGCTTAGCTGCATGACGTGCTTTCGAAGCTAGAATTCCTTTATCAACAATCGTTCGAGCAATTTTTGGATTTTCTAAAAGGAAAGTTTCAAAATGACTTGAGAAAAGACGATCAGTTACTGTACGAACTTCTGAATTTCCTAATTTAGTTTTGGTCTGTCCTTCGAACTGGGGGTCTGGATGTTTGATAGAAACAATAGCAACTAATCCTTCTCGTGTATCTTCACCAGTTAAATTGGACTCAGATTCTTTTATAAGATTAGCACGCCGAGCATAATCATTAATCACACGCGTTAAAGAGGTTTTGAATCCTGATTCATGCGTTCCACCTTCATGTGTATGAATATTATTGGCAAAAGAATTAATAATCGTTTCATAGGCAGTCGTATATTGTAAAGCAATTTCGACTGTAATTCCCTCTAACTCTCCTTCTAAATAAATTGGTTCAGAAAACAAAACTTCCTTATCTTCATTTAAATAACTGACATAAGATTTAATGCCGCCCTCATAAAAATAAGAAACTTCCTTTTCCCGATCCTCTCTCTTATCAACTAAAGTAATTCGTAAATTTTTATTTAAAAAAGCGAGTTCTCGAATACGTTCATTTAGAATATTAAATCGATATTCCGTAGTTTCGGTAAAAATAGTTGGGTCTGGAACAAAATTAACCCGCGTACCAGTTTCTTCGTGGTCTCCAATAACCTTTAATTCCGAAGTGATATTTCCTCTCTCAAACTCAATACGATATACTTTACCACTACGAGAAACTTCGACACTTAATTGAGAAGATAATGCATTAACAACTGAAGCACCAACTCCATGAAGTCCACCGGAAACTTTATAAGATCCGCCTCCAAATTTCCCACCAGCATGAAGCACGGTATAAACCGTTTCCACAGCAGGCCGTCCAGTTTTATGTTGAATATCAACTGGGATTCCCCGACCATTATCTGTTACCGTAATCGAATTGTTTTTTTCAATCGTTACCTCGATATGATTACAATAACCGGCTAAGGCTTCATCAATTGCGTTATCAACAATTTCCCATACTAAATGATGCAGCCCTTCTTCAGAAGTTGACCCGATATACATACCAGGTCTTTTACGAACCGCCTCAAGTCCTTCTAATACTTGAATTTGATCGGCATTATATTGACTTTCATTGTGATGATTTGCCATGCTTAATCTCCTTCGTTAATAATTTGTCCATTTTCTATTTTAAATAATTGACTATTTGATAAATTCTCTAAATGAATTTGATCAATAGAAGCTGTCGTTAAAATAGTCTGAACCTTATTTTCAATAGTTTGCATTAATACTAATTGTCGTTGATCATCTAACTCCGATAAGACATCATCCAATAATAAAACAGGATAGTCTTGATTGAGTCGATACATCCATTCTAATTCTGCTAATTTAAGCGATAATATAATTGTTCTTTGTTGCCCTTGAGATGCAAAATTCTGTGCGACCGTATCATTAATAAAAAATAATAAGTCATCACGATGTGGCCCGTAATGCGTGATACCAAGGTCAATATCTCTTTGACGATTTGCAAAAAATAAGTCCGAAAATTGCTTTTTAATCGTCTCTTTACTTTGATAATCCAACTTATTGGAAGATGCGCGATAAAATAAAGTCAATTCATCCCGATTTAATGACAAATTATGGTGAATTTTATTGGCAATCTTTCCTATATGTTCAATAAAATCAAGTCGATAATTAATAATAATTTCAGCAAGATCAATTAATTGATCACTAATAATATCTAAATAAATAAGATCTTTAACTTGTTTTTCTCGTAATTGTTTTAGATAAGTATTTCGTTGTTTTAACAATCGATGATATTGTAATAAACTTTGAAGATATAAAGGTTGAGCTTGACCCAATTCAGCATCAATAAACTGCCTCCTTAAAGAAGGACTGCCTTTTATTAACTGCATGTCCTCAGGTGCAAATAAAACAACATTCAATTTACCTATAAATTGACTCAGTTTTGCCTGATCTTGGTAATTAAATTTAGCTATTTTACCTTTTTTAGATAACTGAATTTCAAGTGGAATTTCATAACTATTTTTTTTTACTTTTCCTTGGATAATTGCATAGTCACTACCCCATTGAATCATATCTATATCATGATTAGTACGATGACTTTTAGCCAAAGATAGTAAAAAAATCGCCTCAAGGAGATTGGTCTTTCCTTGGGCATTCTCACCAGTTAAGATTGTTAGACCTGGATTTAGTTGAATATCAAGCTGTGAATAATTTCTAAAATTTTTAAGACTGAGTTTGGATAAATACATTAGTTTGAGTCTTCTCTTTGAATTAAAATTATCAATGATTCATCAATGAAATTCACTCGATCTTGTGGATAGAGCTTACGTCCTCTACGATTTTCTACCTCATCATTAACAAGAACAAGATGCTCATTAAGATAGTGTTTTGCCATCCCACCACTTGAGATGAGACTGAGCTCTTTAAGTAATTGACCTAAAGTAATCAGATCATTAGTTATTATTAATTTTTCTTCTTTCATCAGCTTCATCTCCTTTATGATGATTCTATCTTATTATAGGCTTAAAATCAGTAAAAAACAAACAATCTCACAAATATTTCGATTTAACCACGGTAAACTTAATCTGATATTTTTTATCTCATTATAGAAAAAGCTCTAAGAAATAGTTTTTAGCCTTTATTAATTAAAAACTTGATAACTGAGCAAATAAATTAATTACTCAGTTATCAAGTTAGAAAAGTTAAAATTAGTATGTATGGGTACGAATAGGAGTTAATAATTGTAATAGAGCGTTTTTTGAATCTTTTTCTGGATAAGCTTTTAAAAGCATTGTTCTAACTGGCGATATTAATTGTAAACAAATCGTTTGATCACCAAAAGATTTTAGAGCTTCATTCATATAATCAGGATTAAAAGATATTTTTATGTTTTCGCCTACAAGCTCTTGGTATTCAATTTCTTCTGTAACATTACCAATTTCTGCTCCTAGAACTTTTAATTCAACATGTTGATCTTCGATTGATAATTGGACAATATTATTTTTTCCTTCATGTGACATTAAAGAAGCTCGATCCATGGCCCCTGAGAAATACTGTGCGTTAAGAACAACTTCTGTATTAAATTCAGTTGGAATCAAACGACTTGCGTCTGGATAAGTTCCATCAATTAATCGAGAATACACAGTAATATTTTCAAATTGAAAAACTACTTGATGACTAGCAATTGTCATTTTAATGTCTGCATAATCTGGAACCACACGAGCTAATTCTTTAACTGTTTTTTTAGGTAAAATCATTGGTGTAATACCTGATAAATGTTGATTTTCTAAAAGTAACTTACGTTGGCTTAATCGATGGCTATCTGTTGCTACAGCGGTTAATTGATCCTTGTCGATAGCTAAATAAAGGCCCGTTAAACTTGGTTTAAGTTCTTGATTTGAAGCAGAAAAGATAGTTTGATCGATAACTTTTTTTAATTGAGCAGCAGGAAGAATAATTTGACTTTGTTCTTCAATTGTAGGTAAATGAGGAAAATCTTCTGCATTAATTCCAATAATTTTAAACTCAGCATTAGCTGCTGAAATTTTTGTAACATAATCTGTTTCAACTTCAATCTTAACTTCATCACTAGCTAATTTTTTAACAATGTCATTTAATAAACGAGCAGGAAGTACAACTGATCCTGTTTCTTCAATTTTTAAATGTGCA
Source organism: Facklamia hominis CCUG 36813 (assembly GCF_000301035.1). Classification (GTDB taxonomy): domain Bacteria; phylum Bacillota; class Bacilli; order Lactobacillales; family Aerococcaceae; genus Facklamia; species Facklamia hominis. The sequence goes on from NZ_JH932292.1 coordinate 1,236,455, forward strand.
TCCTCTTTATTTACATTGATGAAACTTTCAATAGAAATTTCAGAATCACTACCCAATAAATAAAGTCCATTAGAAGTTAAATTTAATTTGATACCCAGTAGAATTTCCATACTTGTTTTACCAGGAATTGCTCGTTGAACATTAGATAATTCTTGAATTAATTTAGATCGATTGATAGTAAATTTCATAGTGAGACTCCTTTATATAAAGTATTTTATAAGTAAGTAATAATAGTAGGGCCTGTTCATTTAGTGGATAAGTCATTTAATCAATCAAATGATAAGCTTTTAAGTGTGAATAGACTAGTTGATAAATATTATGTTTTTCAACTAGTTATACACAGTTCTATCTTTTGAGTTGTTTTTCAAGATTTAAAAGGTCATTTTCTACTTGAGAATCTTGTTTTCGATCTTGAGCAATTTTTTCATAGGCGTGAATGACTGTTGTATGATTTTTATTACCAAAGGCTTCACCAATCTTTGGAAAAGATAATTCAGTCTCTTGACGAGTTAAATACATTGCTATTTGGCGTGCATAAACAATTTCTTTCTTACGTTTTTTACCAAGAATTAATTCGATGGGGATTCCAAAATATTTGCTGCTTATTTGAATGATACTTTCAGCAGAGACAATGGACTCTTGTTTTTGATCAATGATTGAAGAAAGAGCTTCTGCAGCTAGTTGGCTGTTAATTTCTTTTCCTTCGATTGCTGCATAAGCAATAACTCGCATTAGAGCTCCTTCTAATTCACGAATATTAGTATCTACATTGGAAGCAATGTAAGTTAAGCTTTCGGAATCAACATCTAATTGATCACTACTTGCTTTTTTGCGAAGAATAGCGATACGTGTTTCTAGATCTGGTGGTGTAATATCGGTGGATAGTCCCCATTTAAAACGTGAAATTAAACGTTCTTCTAAGTTAGCAATATTATTAGGTAATCGATCAGAAGTTAGAACAATTTGTTTATTATTATTATATAGTTCATTAAATGTATGGAAAAATTCCTCTTGGGTAGCATCTTTTTTGGATAAGAATTGGATATCATCAATTAAAAGAACATCAATTTCACGGTACATTTCACGAAATGTTTTCTGGGATCCGTTTTGAATAGAAGTAATAAAATCATTTACAAAAGACTCTGACGTTGCATATTTAATTTTTAGTTGAGGGTTTCTTTTTAAGATTTCATTTCCAATAGCTTGCATTAAGTGAGTCTTGCCAAGACCTACGCCTCCATAAATAAGAAAAGGGTTGTAAGTTTTACCTGGTCCATCGCATACGGCTAATGCAGCACCCGCTGCCATTTTATTTCCTTCTCCAATAACAAAACTATCAAAAATATAAGAAGGATTTAATTTTGACTCTGAAAAAATAGGAAGAGGAATTGTTTCTTGAGATTGATCATTAATTTTTGATTGAGATACGTTATCTTTTTGTGGCTGTTTACGAACTACAAATTCAGGGAAATATTCCTGACCATAGTGTTCATAGCTATATTGTAAGATATAGTTGGTTAAATGATTTTCCCAATATTTTTGTGTCATAGGATTGGGAACAACTAATGTAATGGTACGCTGTCCAATTCGAGTGGGAATAACTGGCTCTACCCATGATCGGTATGAAGATACTGAAAGTATGTCTTTAAGGTATTCCTGAGCTCCTTGCCAGAAAAGATCTTTTTCGTCCATTTAATCACCTCCATTATTTAGAATACAGTCTCTAAGAGTAAATCTATTGTAACATAAAGAGAGTTTTCCACAAAGTAAAAGTGAACAAACCTTTAATACACATATTGTCATCAGACTTATCAACAAGTGAATATTATTGGTGGATAAATTCTAAAAAATGTTGGTTCATTATTATAAACTGTGCATAACTAACATGAAAGAATGGCTTAATAATAGGATTGTAATCCTTAAAAAATTAAAACTGTTGAAAAGTGTAAATTTTGTAAACAACCTGTTCATTGTGGATAAGTCTGAAAAATAATTGTGATTTAATAAAAATAAAGGAGAACTTTATCAACAGTTATATTGAATCTTGTTGATAACTTGTTGAAAAATATATAAAATTCGTATATTTAGTAAAAAGTACTTGCTTTCATAAAAAGATTCTTATAAACTATTCTAGTATTGTGTTATAAGAATGGTGAGGAGGTGTTTATATGTCAAAAAGAACATATCAACCAAAAAAACGTCAACGTAGTAAAGAACATGGTTTCAGAAAACGTATGGCAACGAAAAACGGTCGCCACGTTTTAGCTAGAAGACGTAAAAAAGGTCGTAAAAAATTAAGCGCATAGTCATTCGGGGCTTCCTAGGGGAAGCCTTTTTATTTTATAATGGATAACTATTGATTATGTTTCAATTGTTCATTTTTTTGATATAATATAAGGCACAGGTTGATAGTAATATTAGAAAGGGAATCCATTGAAAAAAAAATATCGTGTAAAAAGTGATAAGGATTACCAAAAAGTTTTTCATCAAGGCCAATCAATCGCTAATCGTCAATTAGTAATTTATCAATATTCTAAGCCTAATCAGGAGCATTTTAGAGTAGGTTTATCGGTTGGTAAAAAAATAGGGAATGCTGTTGTTCGAAATCAAATTAAACGCTATTTACGTCAGGCAGTATTTGAACTTCGTGAAGTGATTCAACCCGATCTTGATTTTCTTTTAATTGCCCGAAAAGACATTGTTGGTCGCCCTTATCAAGAAGTGAAAAGTTCAGTGATTCATGTCATGAATCTTGCTGGTATTATCGATCGTTCATTATTAAACAATCAATTAGGAGGGACCTATGATAAAAAACAATAAACATCTAAAGGTATTGTTATTAATTTTGATGTCGACTACTTTAAGTGCTTGTGCGACGATTAATCAACCAATTAATGCGAATTCAAGTGGATTCTGGGATGGAATCATATTATATAATCTATCGCGATTAATCATTGCAATTTCAAATTTATTCGCAGGTAATTACGCTATTGGAATTATTATTTTTACAGTTATTCTGCATATTTTGTTATTACCTTTAAATCAAATGCAGATGAAATCTCAACAAAAAATGATGGAGATCCAACCAGAATTGGATGCTATCAAGGCAAAGTATCCTAATCGTGATCGTCAATCTATGGAATTATTACAGACCGAACAACAAGCTCTTTTGGATGAAAAGGGCGTTAATCAGTTTGCAGGTTGCTTGCCACTTTTAATCCAATTACCAATTCTTACCGCTTTATATCAGGCCATTCTTAGAACAGAAGTTTTACGACAAGGCCACTTTTTATGGATGAACCTAGGACAAAGGGATCCTTATTTTGTTCTTCCATTATTGGCAGCTGGTTTAGCATTTTGGACGACTTATTTAACAACAAAAGCCAATCCGCAAAATAATCCAATGGCTCGTTCAATGACTTATTTTATGCCAATTATGATCTTTATTATTTCAATGAGTTTACCATCAGCAGTTGCCCTATATCTTGTAGTTTCTAATTTGGTTAGGTTGATTAGTATTTTATTATTTAATAATCCATATAAAATTATTGAAGAAAGAAAAGCTGAAGCTGCTGCAAAAAAAGCTAAAGAAAAAGAATTGCGTAAAGCATTGAAAAAAGCACAAAAAAATCGCTCATAGAGGAGAGTTAATATGATTGAAAATAGTCTAACAATGAAAGCAAAAAATGTTGAAGAAGCTATTGAATTAGGATTAAAAAAATTAAATTTGTCAAAAGATCAAGTAGACATCCGTATTATTAGTGAAGGAAAAAAAGGATTTTTAGGGTTAGGTAGACAAGACGCTATAGTCCATTTACAGGCAAAAAATAATCAATCTTTTAAAGAAATTACTCAAGAATTAGAAAAACAGGTAGGTATGTCTTTCAAAAAGGAAAGAGTGAGTCAAGATCTTAGTTCGTCTTCGACTGCTGATTATATACGGAAGAATAATCAATCCGAAAAGCAGGTTCAAAATGAAGTAAAAAAAGACTCAGATAAATCAGCGGATCAAACAATTAAAAATGAAATCCAAGAATCGCTCCACAAAGAAATGCCGATTGACTCCTTATCTGAAGTAACATCTGAAACAACTAAAGAAGTCAAAGAAATTAAGCAAGATGAATCACTTGATAAGACAGAAATTAAAGCTAAACAAACTCAAAATTTTGAAGAGGCGTGTCGTTATTTAGAGCAAATTATTAAAGAATATGGTGCTGAGGCTAAGGTACAATTCCATATCAAGGGAAACCAAGTAACCTTTGATATTGATACTGATAAATCAGGCTTAGTTATTGGTCGACATGGAAAAATTATTAATTCTCTTCAAACGCTTGTTCAAATCTTTATTCATAATAAGGATCGTCGTCGCTTATCAGTCTTACTAAATGTTGGGGATTATCGAGATCGTCGATTAAATGTTTTAGAACAAATCGCTGAAAGAACTGCTGATAAAGTATTAAAAACTAAGCAAACTATAATTTTAGATCCACTTCCTGCTTATGAGCGTAAACAAATTCATGCCTATTTAAGTAAAGTAGATCATATTGCTACACATTCTGAGGGAAAAGATCCTAATCGCTATTTAGTGGTAGATTATGTATCAGATTCTAAATTATCTTAACTATAAAGAAAGTTTGAAGAGCTGGTGGCTTGTGACTGCCAGCTTTTTTTAATGAAATGGTTAGGATTTTTTATTAGAAGAACTACCGAATCATAAAATATGCTATAATATTTTTAGCTTAGAAGGGAGCTGGTCTGATGCTTCGGCGTCTTCGTTATCTGCTACTATTAGCTTGCTTTGCTTTAACAGCCTGTGCTAAAGAGCCAATGATAAAACTAAGTGAAGAAAATTTAGCTAAAATAAATAATAATTCACTCAAAAAATCTTCAGAAGTACCAGAAGATGATCATAGATCAATTGTTGATCAAACACTCCCTGAAAATATTCATGGAGAATTAGCCGAACCAAATACACAATTTGACCTAGTCAATTTTTCTTTTTTTAATCCTAATCGAATTAGTTATTATTCGGATGGAAATATTCGTTATCTGGAATATATTGATACGGATCAAGTAATGGGTCAAATCCGAAGAATACAAGATGATCAATGGATTAATGAAATTTACAAAAAAGATAAGGATACATTAATACAGTTAAATGAATTTGACCCACCTGTAAAAATGTCAAACTATTTAAATCAAAAAGATACTGAAGTATTATCATTAGCACCAAAAATATTATTAAAAGCCCCTATTCAACAGGGAACAACTTGGATTAATGAAGATCAGTCAGAATCAAGAATACAAGCTTTATATCAACAAGTAACAATTCAAGATCAAACTTATCAAGAAGTAGTTGAAGTCGTTAATAAAAAAGACCAGAGCGTTTCACATTCTTTATATTCAGCTAATCAAGGACTGGTTGCTGAATGGATTGAAGGAGAGCCTACTAAATTTATTTATTTAACTAAAGTAGAAGATAATGTGATGATTATAACACCTATAACGGTTTACCAGCCTGTTGTGCAAAATGATCTTAGTTTGGGAAAGATAACAAAAGAACAGGCTAGTATATCATGGCAAACCAATGCCCAAGTAGAAAAAGTATTTGAAACTTTTTTCAAAGAACAAAAATGGATTGGACCTAATGATCAATTACTAGCTTTAGAAATGACAGATCAAGGATTACTTGTTAACCTATCTCAGTCAGTAACAAAAAGTTTTAGTCAGAACCCAGCAGGTGAACTTGCAGTTGTTCATGCGTTAGTTACCACCTTAGGGCATTTCTATGGCGTCGAGCATGTTCAATTACAAGTTCAGTCAATGATCTATCAACCTTTGTTTAGTTTACCGGTAGATCAAGCTATTTACACTCTTGATTCAAGTTGGATAATAGAAAATGGAGAATAATCTTCCTTGAAATATAGTTGAAAATTTGTTAGCATAATATCAATAGTTTTAGCAGTCAAAGTGCTATCCGACTCTTTCAAAGGAAAAGAGTTTGGACAAAGCACTTTTTTTGTTTGGATTTCTTAGATGATTAAATATATAGGAGGCGATGTCGGTGTACCAATTAGATACGATTGCTGCTATTTCTACTGCTCTAGGGGAAGGAGCAATTGGAATTGTAAGAATGAGTGGACCAGAAGCGATTGAATATGCGAACCGATTGTTTAGAGAAAAGGATTTAAATCAAGTAGCAAGTCATACGATTCACTATGGTCATATTTATCGAGAAGATCAAAGTATCATTGATGAAGTAATGATAACTGTTTTAAAGGCTCCTAAAACATATACGCGAGAAGATATTATTGAGATTAATTGTCATGGGGGACTGGTAGCAGTACAAGAAGTATTGGAAGCTTGTTTGTATCAAGGGGCACGTTTGGCCCAGCCCGGTGAGTTTACAAAAAGGGCCTTTTTAAATGGCCGATTGGACTTATCCCAAGCTGAAGCCTTAATGGACTTGATTCAAGCTAAAACAGCTAAATCAATGTCTGCTTCGATGAGTCAATTGAGCGGTTCATTATCAAGTAAAATAAAACACCTTCGAAACGAAATGCTCCAGACCCTTGCACAAGTTGAAGTAACGATTGATTATCCTGAGTATGATGATGTCGAAGAATTATCAAATAAGGCTCTTTGTCAAACAGCACTCGTGGTGAAAGATGAAATTGACAAACTTTTAAATGAAGCTTCAAATGGGCAATTATTAAGAGAAGGTGTCAAAACGGTGATTATTGGTCGTCCCAATGTGGGAAAGTCTAGTTTGTTAAACCGTTTGACAGGTCGTGAAAAGGCCATTGTGACCAATATTGCAGGGACAACTAGGGATACGATTGAAGAATTAATTTCAATACGAGGAATCCCATTGCTTCTTATTGATACAGCAGGAATTCGTGATACTAATGAAATTGTGGAACAAATCGGTGTAAATAAGAGTCGTCAAATGGTTAATGAAGCAGATTTAATTATCTTAATGTTTGATCAAAGTCAAGCTTTAAGTTCAATGGATTTAGAATTAATTGATTTGACAAAAGATAAGAAACGAATTGTTTTATTAAATAAACAAGATTTAAAGTCTAGTTTAGATATTGACAAACTGAAAGAGGCGATAGTAGGAACGTCTTTGATCGAAACATCATTAATGACAGATGAAGGAATTTATGAAATGGAAAATCAAATAGAGTCACTTTTTAATAAAGGGGCTATTGAAAGTCAAGATGTTAACTATTTACTAAATACTAGACATACGAATCTACTCAAACAAGCGATTAGATCTTTGGATGCGGTGATTGAAGCAAGTCAAATGGGTGTGCCTGTAGATTTAATTCAAATTGATTTTACCCAAGCTTGGGATTATCTTGGCGAAATTACCGGGGAAAGTGTTCAAGATGAGTTATTAGATAAATTATTTAGTCAATTTTGTTTAGGAAAATAGGAGGTATTATGCAACAACTTTCAACAATTTGTTATATTGATAATGGCTCACAACTATTATTGTTATATCGAAATAAGAAAAAGAATGATATTCATCATGGAAAATGGATTTCTGTAGGCGGTAAATTTGAAGCAGAAGAAGATCCTAAATCCTGTGCTATTCGTGAAATTAAAGAGGAAACGGGTTTAGAGGCTAAAAAATTAGATCTTCTAGGTTTTATCACTTTTCCTAATTTTACTCATGATGGTCGTGATTGGTATTCTTTTGTTTATCGTGTCAAAGAGTATTCAGGAGAATTAATTGATGATTGTGATGAGGGTCAACTAGAGTGGGTTGATTATGACCAAGTGTTAACTAAGCCTACCTGGACTGGAGATGCTTTAATTCTAAAGTGGGTACTTGAAGCGAAAGGCTTTTTTATTGCTAAATTCAAATATAATGAATTAGGCGAATTAGTAGACTATGAGGTGGACTTTTTATATGAAGGAGATCAATCTTAATGAATCATTTTGAAGTTAAAAGTTACGATGTCATAGTAGTTGGAGCAGGGCATGCTGGCTGTGAAGCAGCTTTAGCAGCTGCAAGAATGGGATGTCAAACATTATTACTCACTATATCATTAGAAATGGTAGCTTTCATGCCTTGTAATCCATCAATTGGTGGCCCCGCAAAAGGAGTCGTTGTTCGTGAAATTGATGCTTTAGGGGGTCAAATGGGCAGAAATATTGATGAGACAGCTATTCAAATGAGAATGTTGAATAGTTCCAAAGGTCCAGCTGTTCAAGCATTAAGAGCTCAGGCCGACAAACAAGCATATTCACAGAAAATGAAAGAAACATTGGAATCGACTGATAATCTTATTTTGCAACAAGGTATGGTTGAAGAGCTGTTAATAGAAGATGAAAAATGTTGTGGTGTGATTACTTCGACAGGAGCTGTTTATCGGTCAAAAGCAGTTGTTCTAACAGCAGGCACTTCATCTCGGGGGAAAATAATTATAGGAGAATTATCCTATTCATCAGGACCTAATAATACACTACCTTCCATAAAATTATCAGAAAATTTGCAGTCTTTAGGTGTAGAATTGGTTCGATTTAAAACAGGAACGCCTCCACGTGTTCATGGGGATTCAGTCGATTATGATAAAACCCAAGAACAACCAGGAGATCCTGATGCCGGATTCTTTTCCTTTGAAACATCAGAGGAAGCTAGTATTCAAGATGATGTATCATGTTGGTTAACTCATACCAATGAAAAAACGCATGAAATAATCAGACAAAATCTAGATCGTGCACCTATGTTTACAGGAATTGTAGAAGGAGTTGGAGCTAGGTATTGTCCCTCGATTGAAGATAAAATTGTAAGATTTAGTGATAAACCAAGACATCAAGTATTTATAGAACCAGAAGGTCGTTGTACAAAAGAGATGTATCTACAAGGAATTTCAACTTCTATGCCTGAAGATGTTCAATTAAAGATTGTTCATTCTGTAGAAGGATTGGAAAATGCACGATTGATGCGGTCAGGGTATGCCATTGAATATGATGTCGTTGTTCCACATCAGCTAAATTTAACCCTTGAATTAAAGAAAATTCCTAATTTATATACAGCTGGGCAAATGAATGGAACCTCGGGCTATGAAGAAGCAGCGGGACAAGGCTTAATTGCTGGTATTAATGCAGCATTAAAAGTACAAAACAAGGAAGCATTCATTATTCAAAGGTCTCAAGCCTATATTGGAGTAATGATTGATGATTTGGTGACAAAGGGTACCACTGAACCTTATCGTTTATTAACGTCTCGAGCTGAGTATCGTTTATTATTAAGACATGATAATGCAGATCAACGATTAACTGAAATAGGATACCAACTCGGGTTAATAGACATTGAACGCTACCAAGCTTTTAAAAGTAAACTAGCAGCAGTCGAATCTGAATTGGAAAGATTAAAGACAATACGTTTGACACCCAATACTCCAGGATTAATGAACTATTTTGAAAAGATCCATTCTACTCCATTAAAAGATGGTATTTTAGCGAGTGATCTATTAAAGCGTCCTGAAATCAAATATATAGATTTGCAAGAGTATTTACCAAAAAGAGAAAATGAATTGTCAAAGGCTGTCAAAGATCAAGTAGAAATACAAATAAAATATGCAGGTTACATTAAAAAAGCAATTTCAAAAGTGGAAAAAGTCAAAACCATGGAAGACAAATTGATTCCAGAAAATATTGATTATGATGCCATTGATTCTTTGGCAACTGAAGCACGGGATCGATTGAAAAAGATACGTCCTTATAATATTGGACAAGCTAGTCGAATATCGGGTGTTAATCCTGCAGACATTGCAATTTTAAGTATTTATATTCAACATGGTAATATTAAACGTTTAGAAGATAGTGAAAGATAAGATAAGAAGCACTTTAAAACTGAAAAATAAGATTGCTATTTATTGAATTCTTTAGTAAAGTGGATTTATGTGGAACAATTGTTTCACATATTGTAAAGGAGTGATTAAAATGGATGAAATGACATTCTTAACAACTTTGTCAAACCAAGATATAAAACTGTCAAAGGATCAGCTTAATCAATTCGACCGTTACTATCAATTATTAGTAGAGTGGAATCAAAAAATTAATTTGACAGCAATCACTCAAAGAGAAGAAGTCTATTTAAAACATTTTTACGATAGCTTAATTTGTTTATGGCAGATGCCATTGGAAAGTTATCAAATTAAGCTATGTGATGTTGGCGCAGGTGCTGGCTTTCCTAGCCTACCTTTAAAGATTGTTAGGCCTGAATTAAAGGTGACTATCGTTGACTCATTAAAAAAGAGAACTCACTTTTTAGAATTATTAGTGAGTGAATTAAAACTTGATAACGTTGAAATAATACATGCGCGTGCGGAGGATTTTGGGCATCTTGAAAAACAGAGAGAATCTTTTGACCTTGTAACAGCTCGTGCAGTTGCTAGATTAAATACTTTAAGTGAATATTGCCTTCCATTAGTTAGCCTTGGAGGAAACTTTTTGGCCTTAAAAGGTGATTGGAACCTTTGTCAAGAAGAATTGAATGAAGCAAAGAGAGCTTTGAATATATTGGGTGGAAGAGTTGTTCAATCTAATTATTGTCAATTGCCTGAAAATCAAGGAGAACGCTCATTTTTATTGATTAATAAGGTAGAGAAAACACCAAAAAAATATCCGCGTCAAGCCGGTAAACCTAGTAAACAACCGATTATATAGCAAGAAAGGGAGGATCATCTATGGGAAAAATGATTGCTATTGGTAATCAAAAAGGTGGCGTTGGAAAAACAACTACCACGGTTAATTTAGGTGCCGCTTTAGCAAAATTAGGTAAAAAAGTTCTAATCATTGATTCGGATTCTCAAGGTAATGCTAGCTCTGGTTTAGGAGTGGAGCGCGGTGATGTTAAAGCTAGTTTATACGAAGTTTTAATAAATAATGTGGCTATTGAAGAAACGATCCTACCTACTACTCGTGAAAATTTGTCGATTGTACCGTCTACGATTTCGTTGGCAGCAGCAGAAATTGAATTAATTGATATCAAGGACCGCGAATTCCAATTAAAAAATGCGATACAGCCGATTAGGGATAACTATGATTATATTTTGGTAGACTGTCCGCCTTCTCTAGGACAACTGTGTATAAACGCATTTACAGCGTCCGATACTATTCTAATTCCTGTTCAGGCAGAGTATTATGCATTAGAAGGATTGAGTCAATTATTAAATACTATTCGTTTGGTACAAAAAACCTATAATCCACATTTTAGAATAGAAGGTGTTTTGATCACCATGTTGGATGCTCGAACGAATTTGGGTTATGAAGTAGTAGATGAAGTACGTAAATATTTCCAAGAAAAGGTATATCAAACAGTTATTTCTCGAAACATTCGTTTGTCAGAAGCTCCGTCATATGGACTTTCAGTGATTGATTATGATCCTAGATCAAGGGGGGCATTAATGTATCACCAACTTGCAAAGGAAGTGATTAGTTATGGTGAGTAAAAATAAACGAGGTGGTTTGGGAAGAGGGATGGAGGCCTTGTTTTCAACAGCCTACGAAGAAAGTCCAGGAGAAAATGAACTAGTAACGGAAGTTGAATTAAGTCAAATTAGACCTAATCCTTATCAGCCGAGAAAGCATTTTGATCCAGAAGCGCTTAATGAACTAGCCGAATCGATTCGTAAAACAGGTGTGTTTCAACCCATTATTATACGACGATCAACAATTAAAGGCTATGAATTAATTGCTGGTGAAAGACGTGTTAGGGCCTCTAAATTAGCCGGTAAAACAACAATTCCAGCGATTATTCGAGATCTGAATGAGGAAGCAATGATCGAGATTGCGGTGATTGAAAATTTACAGCGAGAAGATCTAAGCCCCCTTGAAGAGGCAGAAGCTTATGCCATGTTGATGGAAAACTTAAGATTAACTCAAGCACAAGTAGCTGAAAGAATTGGAAAAAGTCGACCGTATATCGCTAATTATATTCGCTTGCTACAGTTACCTGAATCAGTAAAGGATCTAGTTAGTCAAGAGAAATTAACAATGGGCCATGCAAGAACCTTATTAGGTGTTAATGATTCGGCCCAAATGGTAAAGTTAGCTAAACAGGTGATTAAAGAACATTGGACTGTTCGCCAGCTGGAAGAGAAAGTTCAATCGATTAATCAACAATCAGCGAAAGATAAATCGGTTAAGACAAAGAAAGTGACTAAATCTCCCTACATACGTGCTTTAGAAAATCAAATGGAAGAAAAGTTTGGAAGTAAAAGTAATATTGTCGTTAAAGGGAATCGTGGTAAAATTGAGATTGAGTATGTTAGTCAATCAGATTTGACAAGAATTTTAGATATTTTAGACATACATTTGTAAAAGGTGAATCAAATGGTAAATAAAGAGTATGACAAATTTGATATTGTACAGATGAAAAAGCCACATGCTTGTCAAAGTAATGCTTGGCAAATAATTAGAATGGGCATGGATATTCGCATAAAGTGTCAGAAGTGTGAACATATTGTTACAATGACACGACGGGAATTTGAAAGAAAACTTAAAAAGGTTTTAAAAAAGGCGGATACGATTTAATAAACTAATAAGAAAGAGTGTGTTTAAATGTCACTGACAGCAGGAATTGTAGGATTACCCAATGTTGGAAAGTCCACATTATTTAATGCGATTACTAAGGCGGGGGTTGAGGCAGCCAATTATCCCTTTGCAACTATTGATCCCAATGTTGGAGTTGTTGAAGTTCCAGATGAACGATTGGAAAATATTGCCAAAATTTATCATCCACAGCGAATATTGCCGACGACTGTTGAGTTTACGGATATTGCTGGAATTGTAAAAGGGGCTTCTAAAGGTGAAGGATTAGGAAATAAATTTTTGGCTAATATTCGACAAGTGGATGCTATTTGTCAAGTGGTACGTTGTTTTGAAGATCCTAATATTACTCATGTAACGGGAAAAATTGACCCAATTGATGATATTGAAACAATTAATTTAGAATTGATTTTAGCCGATTTAGAAACGGTTGAAAAACGACTTGCTAAAGTTCAGAAGATTGCAAAGACAAAAGATAAAGAGGCCGTATTAGAGTATGAAGTTTTGATAAAAGTCAAGGATGCTTTGGAACGGAATCAGTTAGCTAATTCCTTGGAGTTTTATCCAGAGCAAGAACCTTATGTGCGAAATCTTTTCTTATTGACACGTAAAAAGATGCTTTATATTGCGAACATTAGTGAAGAAGAGGCAGGTAATCCCGAATCTAACCCCTATTTAAAAGAGGTTGAAGAATTGGCTCATTCTCAAGGAGCTCAAGTTGTTCCTATATCTGCACGAATTGAAGAAGAAATTGCGGAATTTGATGATGAGGAAAAAGAATCTTTACTTTCTGACTATGGAATTAAAGAGTCAGGCTTAGATCGATTAATCCGTTCAGTGTATCACTTGCTAGGTTTAGCAACTTATTTTACAGCGGGTGAAAAAGAGGTGAGAGCTTGGACTTTTCATCAAGGGATGAAAGCTCCACAAGCTGCAGGAGTAATTCACTCTGATTTTGAACGAGGTTTTATTCGGGCAGAAACAATGTCTTATGAAGATTTGATGACTTATGGTAGTGAACAAGCAGTTAAAGAAGCTGGACACTATCGCTCCGAAGGAAAAGAGTATTTGGTTCAAGACGGAGATATTATGCTGTTTAGATTTAATGTGTAGGAGGTAAGTCATGTCAAAAACTGATAATAAAGATCGTGTAGAGTTACAAAATGAAGTGAATGAAGGTCAAGAGACTAACAATCAAATCGTAAAAAAAGATTCACTTATGAGCATGTTGACCGGTATCAGTCAAAATCAGCTAGATCAATTGACAAAGCGAAATCAACAATTTATGTTTGATATAGATCGTCAATTAGCATCAAGCAAATTGTCTGATGAGAAGAAACAACTTATTTATCAAGAGATGGTGCCAACCTTAATTGAGGGACAAAACCATGGACAAACTTACCGACATATTTATGGAACACCTAGTCAAACAACAGCATTGATATTGGAGAAGGAAGAAGACTCTTCTAATTTAACAACAAAATCACCTGATTGGCAGATTGCTTTAGATGGTGGACTTATGTTGGGATCTATTTTTACGTTAATTACCGGGGTAGGATTGTTAGGGCGATCCCAAAATCAAGTGGGATTTATGATGGGGCTTCTAACGATTGTGATTAACTATTTTCTTGCTGGGATTGCCATGCTTTATACGTCTAAAGCATTACCAAATTTAGAGGCACCAAAAGGGAAAAAGGGATATTTAAGATATTTTTTGATTTCAACGGTTGCGATGTTGATTTGGGTTGTTTTTGTAATGGGAAGTCAAGCCATCCTTCCAGCTGTTATTAACCCAATTCTTCCACCAGTGGCTTATATTATCATCGCTATTTTAACCTTCTTATTACGGTATTATTTGAAACGAAAATATACAATTGTGGGTGGTCTTTTCTAAAATTGATTTATAGCAAGTAACCTAATATAATAGAACAACTTTATTTTAAGTAGCTAAAAATAAAGTTGTTTTTTTATTTAATAGAAAGTCTATTTTCTAAAGGAGATATTTAGTATAATACAAGATACACGATTTAGAAAGGGCGAGCTTAATGGATAGAAAATGGCGAACTTTAATTTTGAGTTGCATGGCGATGTGTGTGTTGTTTTCTTATACAAGCGAGATGTTAGTTAGTGCTCAAGAACTAAAATCATCGACCAATATCAAGTCAGAAGGAAGTAGAAAATATACATATGCTCCAGAAATTAAGGAGAGTCAGCCTCAATTAGCAGGTGTTAAGTCTGCGTTTATCATTGATGCATTAAATGGACAAGTTATTTATAATTTTCAAGAAGATGAGCCTGTTGAAATCGCCTCACTCAGTAAATTATTGGTTGTATACTTAGTTTATAAATCGATAGACGAAGGTAAGTTGACATTGGAGCAGGAGATAGCAATTTCAGATCAAGCGTATGCTTTAAGTCAGGACTATAATATTGCGAATGTACCGCTTAGGCAGGATCTGCGGTATCGCATAGAAGATCTAATTGAGGCAACAGTTCTTGGATCAGCTAATGGGGCTTGCTTAGCATTAGCTGAGGCTCTCGCTGGTAGTCAGGATATATGTGTGCAAATGATGGAAAGACAACTTCAAGCTTGGAATGTAGGCTCCTTTCAATTATATAATGCGACAGGACTTTCGGTGGATTATCAGCCACAAGACGTTGGATCAAACAAAAATGGAAAGACTAATACGATGACGGCTAGAGCGGTGGCAGCAATTAGCTATCATTTATTGAAGGAGTATCCAGAGGTGTTGGATTATTCCAAGACATCTAAAAAACTTTTTCAAGAAGATACACCAGATGCCTTTGAGATGAATAATCCCAATAAAATGCTAAAAACAGCTGACTATAATCTATCCTATTCAAATTTAGATGGGTTGATGGTGACTAGCTCCCCTGAAGATAATTTTTCGATGGTTTCAACTCTAGATAATAATAAAATGAGAATGATTGCAATTGTTCTAGGCGTAAAGGAAGAAAATGATTTATATGCACAAAGTCGTAAGTTGCTTGACTATGCCGCTCACGCCTATCGCTTAGAATTAGCTATTAAAGCAGGTCAAGAAGTAAAACAAATTGATGGAATTCCACTCACGAATGCTGACAAAGAGTGGGCTCCACTTATTTATCAAGATGATCTATACTTATTAGTTCCCTTGATTGATACAGCTCCTCATTATCAGTATCAGTTCCAAGCTAATCAACAGATCTTTAAAGGTGATCGACTAGTCGCTCCTTTAGAAAAAGGAACAGAAGTGGGAAAAATGACCATTAAAGTAGCAGGCTATCCATTACCAATTCTTGAAAGTGCTGAAGGCAATCAAACAAAAGTTGTTTTAGCGGAAGAAGTAAAAAAAGTAAATCTATTCAAGCGAACTTGGGACTATTTAAAACAAGCATTTAATACTAATTGGCAAAAACTTCGAAAGTTTTTTACTAATGTCTTCAATTAATAAATTGTAAGATCTGCTTAAATTTAAATGCAGATTAAATATCGGCTTTTGCTTGACAAGTAATTAGATTGTCTTTAAGATTTAAAAGAGACTAACAAAAAAGGAGGCAATTTGATGGCTCAAAAGAAAACAGCTTTGGCATGTAGTGTATGTGGAAATCGTAATTATCATATGACACCGACGCAGATGGGTCAGTCAAAACGCCTAGAATTAATGAAGTTTTGTAAACATTGTAATCGACACACTTTACATAAAGAAACTAAGTAACTGAAAAGAGGAGAGCTTATGAATTATATTAAGGGCGTTGCTAATGAAATGAAAAAAGTTACATGGCCTACTTTAAGAGAAACGAATCGCTATACGTGGACAGTTATTGTCATGGTTATTATTCTCTCATTATATTTTGCTTTAACTGACTTTGCTTTTGATCGCTTAATTAGTTGGTTAGTAAATTTAAAATAAAAATGAACTAGCTTGTTAATCAAGCTAGTTTTTTAATTAGTCAAGGTCTTATCATCGTGGTATAATAAGCTAAGTGGAACCTACGAGCGAGTAATGTAGGTTTTTTATTTTAGAAATAAATGAGGGAGAGATAGAGATGGAAGCTTCAAAAGAATGGTATGTTCTTCATACTTACTCTGGTTATGAAAATAAGGTCAAAGAAAATATTCTTATGCGGATTGCAAGTATGGATATGGAAAATTATATATTTAACGTCGTTGTTCCTGAAGAAGAAGTAACAGAAATTAATGATGGAGAAAAGAAGAGTAAGGTTCAAAAAACTTTTCCAGGCTATGTATTAGTTGAAATGATTATGTCTGATGAATCATGGTTTATTGTTCGAAACACACCTGGTGTAACTGGTTTTGTTGGTTCACATGGAGCAGGATCGAAACCAGCCCCCTTATTACCTGAAGAAATAGCTACAATTATGGGACAAGCTCCTGCTAAAAAGGTACATTTAGATATCTCAGTAGGAGATCATGTTGAAATTGTCGATGGAGCATTTTCCGGTATGACGGGAGAGATTGAGGAAGTTAATGAAGAAATTCAAAAATTAAAAGTAGTCTTAGAAATGTTTGGTCGTGAAACAGTAGCAGAATTAGATTTTGCTCAAGTTAATAAATTAGACTATTAAATAAGTCAATTAAAATTCACTGTGTTTAATCATAAAAAATAACAGATTAAAATTAGTGTTCTTGTGATTGCAAAATATAAATGGTTATTGTATAATGGTGGGGTGCCTGAATTTGGCACTGAGTGGGAGGAGAAACATCGTCCTGTTTGAGTTCAGGTAAAACATAGAGGGTGTAAGCTCCAATTACCACATCACGAATATATGACATAAGGAGGAATTTTCGTGGCTAAAAAAGTTGTCACTCAAGTTAAATTACAAATCCCTGCAGGTCAAGCGAGCCCAGCTCCACCGGTAGGTCCAGCTTTGGGTCAAGCTGGTGTAAACATTATGTCCTTTACAAAGGAATTTAATGCGCGTACCCAAGACCAACAAGGAATGATTATTCCGGTAGTAATTGATGTTTATGAAGATCGTTCATTTACATTTATTACAAAAACTCCACCAGCTCCAGTGTTACTTAAAAAAGCAGCTGGTTTAACAAAGGCATCCGGTGAACCTAATAAGAAAAAAGTAGGTTCTGTGACTAAAGATCAAGTCCGTGAAATTGCTGAAACTAAAATGCAAGATTTAAATGCAGCCGATGTAGAAGCGGCAATGCGTATGGTTGAAGGAACAGCCCGTTCAATGGGTATTACAGTTGAAGACTAATCGTTGCGGCAGCTTCTCGCCCCGTTTCTATCGGGTGTGGGAGGGAATTCCCGAATAACCACAGATATAGGAGGAAATAAGTAATGGCTAAAAAAAGTAAAAATTATTTAGCGGCAAAAGAAAAAGTTGACCGCACAAAAAAATATACTGCAGAAGAAGCAATTTCTCTAGCAAAAGAAATTGATTTTGCAAAGTTCGATGCTTCAGTAGAAGTGTCTTATAATCTAAATATTGACGTTAAAAAGGCAGACCAACAAATTCGTGGCGCTATGGTATTACCAAATGGTACTGGTAAAACACAGACCGTTGTGGTAATTGCTAAAGGAGCTAAAGCACAAGAAGCGCAAGAAGCGGGTGCTGACTTTGTTGGAGAAGAAGAATTAATCAATAAGATCAATGACGGTTGGTTAGACTTTGATGTAATGGTAGCCACTCCGGATATGATGGGGCAAGTAGGTCGTTTAGGACGTATCTTAGGTCCTAAAGGATTAATGCCTAACCCTAAAACAGGAACCGTAACAATGGATGTTACTAAAGCTGTAAAGGATATTAAAGCTGGACAAGTAACTTATCGAGCTGATAAAGCAGGTATTGTGAATGTTCCAATTGGTAAGGTTTCATTTGATGACCAAAAATTGCTTGAAAACTTTAAAGCTTTACACGAAACAATCGTTCGTGTAAAACCAGCGACAGCTAAGGGTACGTATATTACTAATCTAGTACTTACAACAACTTTTGGTCCTGGTATCAAAATTAATGTAGATTCTTTATAAAATTTAAGTTGACAAACTCAAATTTTATGACTATCATAATGTAGTGTTAAACGACCTAAGACAGTAAGTGGCTAAGCCTTAATTTCTTACCGAGGAAGTTCCAATTATTAGGAATTTATCTCTATGTCTGGGTGGCATAGAGATTTTTTATTAAATCTCTATATCAAGGCAAGTGGAGGTGAAAACACAATATGGTAAAAGAATCTGTAATGAACGCCAAACAAGCAGAGGTTGCTGAAGTGGCAGAAGATCTGAAAAAATCATCAACAGTTGTTGTTGTAGATTATTTAGGATTAACTGTTGAAGAAGTAACTGAGTATCGTAAGCAGTTAAGAGAAGCAGGCGCAAGCATGAAAGTTGTTAAGAACACAATGCTTCGTAGAGCTGCTCAAGAGGCAGGTATTGAAGTTGATGCGAATCTTTTTAAAGGACCATCAGCAATTGTCTTCTCAGACGATGTAGTAGCACCTGCTAAGGTAACTGCAAATTTTGCAAAGGATAATGAAACCCTTGAAATCCGTGGTGGTATTGTAGAAGGAAGTTATGCTTCTAAAGAAGTCATTGAACAAGTAGCTAAGATGCCTGGACGCGAAGAGTTACTATCAATGTTACTGTCTGTTCTTCAAGCACCAATGCGCAATGTGGCTTCAGTCCTTTCTCAAGCAAACCCGGCTCAAAAGATGGTGTATGCTTTAAAAGGAATCAGCGAACAAAAGTCTGCCTAAAGGTAGCATAAAATATTATTAAATTATTTGGAGGAAATTTATTATGGCATTAAATATTGAACAAATTATTGAAGATATCAAAGCTGCTACAGTTGTTGAATTAAACGACTTAGTTAAAGCAATTGAAGATGAATTTGGCGTTTCTGCAGCAGCTCCTGTAGCTGTTGCTGCTGGACCTGCTGCTGGTGGAGCAGAAGAAGCTGAAAAAACTGAATTTGATGTAGTTTTAGCTTCTGCAGGTGATGCAAAGATTAAAGTGATTAAAGTGGTTCGTGAAGCAACTGGTTTAGGCTTGAAAGAAGCTAAAGAATTAGTTGATAATGCTCCTAAGGCTATTAAAGAAGGCGTTTCTAAAGAAGAAGCAGAAGAACTTAAAGCTAAAATTGAAGAAGTTGGCGGACAAGTCGAAGTTAAGTAATCTTCATATAGCTATGAAAGATCCAGTTAAATTTTTAACTGGGTCTTTTTTGTTTTGTTGGATAGTCATTAATAATTTATTTACTTGATTTTTGAGGTATAATAGATTTGACAAAGGAGGGGGAGTAAGTAATGGTAAAAATTTTAATAGCTGATGATGATAAAGAAATTTTAGATCTTTTATCGATTTATATGAAAAATGAAGGATATGAATGTTTATTAGCTAATAATGGTTTAGAAGCAATCCATTTAATTGAAAACCATTCAGATATCAATTTATGCTTATTAGATATTATGATGCCTGAAAAATCTGGGATGGAAGTACTAGATTACTTACGTAAAAAAAGTCTTGAATATCCAGTAATTTTAATTTCTGCTAATCAAGGGCAGACCGATAAAATATCTGGTCTATTAGCCGGAGCAGATGATTATGTGACCAAACCATTTCAACCTTTAGAAGTTGTAGCGCGTGTTAAAGGAATGCTAAGACGTCAGTCGATTTATCAATCAAGTAATAAGGTGGATGTAAATAAGGATAGGATAGATCTAGGGTCTATTATTATCGATCGACGCAACCATTCAGTGGTTAATAGTGATCAAGAAGAAATAAAATTAACCGTGATTGAGTTTGATATTCTTTTTCTGATGGCAAGTCATAGAGGTCACGTCTTTTCTGCTGATGATATAATGCAGGAAGTTTGGCAAGATAGCTCTGTTTCCTCTACAAAAACGGTAATGGTACATGTTTCTAACTTAAGAAATAAGTTAGAGGAGGCGACTCGAGGAGAAAAAATAATTCAAACTGTTTGGGGTGTAGGATATAAGATCAATGAATAGATATTTATCAGAAAAATTGCTGCAATTAAAAAAGGAATCTAAATCTGAGCTCACCTTTTCAGAAAAATTAGAATTTGGTCTAGAAGTTCTTATCTATGCAGGGACAATTTCGTTTATTTTTTTAATTATTTATTTTTTGTATCAATTATTTTTAGTATTTTGGATTGATACCATGAATATATCAATTAAGTCAGTTTTGTATGACTATCCTGTTTTATATACGATCTATAATCATAGTAATCAAATTTTAATTTTAATATATTTGTGCGTTTTAATCATTGTTTTATTTTGGATTGTTCGAAAAAATAGAACGACTCGCCGGTTGGCTAGTATACGCAAGTATATATCTCGAATGGCTCAGGGTGATTATCAATTGAGGATCCCTGATCAAGAGATGGAGGATTATCAGAATTTATCACAAGATGTTAATACTTTGATGGATTCAATTAATCAAGCATTTTTACAACGGAATGAGAGTGAAAAAAGTAAGGATGAATTGATTAATAATATTAGTCACGATATAAGAACTCCTTTAACATCAATTATGGGTTATTTAAATCTGATTCAAGATAAGAAAGACTTGACTGACGAACAACTCAAGGAATATATTGACCTAGTTTATGCTAAATGCCAAAATTTAAAAGGTTTGCTTGATGATTTGTTTGTGTATACTTCTTCGCAGGATAGTACGGCGCGAATGGATTTTCAATTTATCCCTTTAAATCTTTTCTTGGAGCAAATCCAAGCAGATTTTGATTATCAAGCTCAAAAATTAGGGGTTGATCTTCAAATAGATGTTAATCCAAGTGATTTAGAAGTTTTGATTGATCCTGAAAAGATTGTTCGAGTCCTTAATAATTTGATTATAAATGCATTTAAATATGGTAAAGGGGCTCGTTATATTCGAATACAAGCAAAAAAAATATCAAATCAACATTATGAGTCATTGGTTAAAAACGAGTCCTTGCACCCTTTAGATAAGGGACAACCCAGTTTTTGGTTAGAGATGGAAGTGGCTAATGATGGTCAGTTGTTAGATGAAAAAGAACTTGAAAAAATATTTGAACGTTCGTATCGTTCGGATAAATCCAGAAATTCCAAAGAACCTGGTTCAGGGCTAGGTTTGGCAATTGTAAGAAATATAATTAGGTTACATAAAGGTGATGTCCATGCTTTTGTTCATGATAAGGAGCTTGTATTTCGGATTTTAATTCCGCAGTATCGATCCCGATCTAGTATTGAAAATAAGCTTACTGAATAAGTTACACTTAATTGTTTTAATCATAGAGTCTCTTTGAGTTTATGATTAATAAGTTGAGAATTTAAGAGATTTCTTGTTATAATAAAAGCAATGAATTGCTTAAGGGGAAAACTAATGAAAACTATTCAAAATTTATTAAAAGTATGTTGTTTATTGATGTTGCTTGGGGCTTATACACCTGTAATAAAAGCACAGTCTGATACAGCATATGTACCTAGACCTGCTAAGCCCTCTGATTTAAAGCAGGCTAGTCAGGAACAAGGTTCTCTTCAAGAGGGAACATCAACCGAAGAAGAATCTAGTAATACATCTTCAGTCACTTCTCAACAGACTCAAACGGTTGAAGATACTCAAAATAAGACTAAAGAACCACTTTTTGAGAATGATGTAACGATTTATACTTTAAATGAATTTTCAAGTGAAAAGGATTTAAAGGATTTTAAATCTTATCTTGATAAACAAGCAGCCGTAAAGGGTCAGATTAATTTAGAAGATGTATCTAAAGAAGGTCGTTTTTTATTGGCTGCTAGCTATACGGATCAAGCAGATAAAGAGACTCAAGCAATTATTTTATATCTGCCATTTTCTTATGACAGTAAGGCTGAGGCACAAAGCATGATTGATGAACAGTTAAAGATTTATCCAGATCTCTTCTTCGCTGGGGAAGTCGTTGAAAACAACGGATCTTTCGATGTTGCCTTTGGCATTCGAAGCGGCGTCAATACTCAAGCTTTTTCAAATGATGTGGCTGATAAGAAGTTATTTTATAATCAATTGCGTACAACTTATTATTATCAATACCCTGAAGGACAGGAAGATCCCTATCAATCTGCGATAGAAACAGCGTTCCCTGGACAATTTGACTTTAAAACAAAGACTGAGTCAGGTCAGGTAAAAGTGGAAATGAGTCAATTAAGTATGACTAGTCCTCAAAATGCTGAATCGTCTGAAAATGAGAGAACTAAGAGCATTCTTCAAAAGGTGATTTCGTTTGTTCAAAATATTTGGGAAATGATCTTAAAGTCATTCAACCAATTGGTAAATAGTGTGAGTCAGTCTAGCCTATTGACTACTTTAGGATTGAGTGAAAGTTCGGCACCCTATATAGTCGCAGGATTACTGGTAGGCCTTGTTTTAATTGGTTTATTACTTATTGTGATTGCAAAACGATAAATTATAGAAGAGGAGAAAATTTGATGAAAAAAACACTGAGTATTTTATTAGCATCTGCTTTACTTTTGAGCCATCTTACAACGGTATTAGCAACAGATGATCGTCAAAACAATCCAGAAGGAACAGAGCCTCCAACTACTGGCTCCACAACACCAACTGGAGATCAGAATACCGGAGACCAAACAACGGGGGGGTCAAGTAAGGAAAATCAAGAATCCAGTCAAGAATCCAGTCAGCAAAAGGATAAGGGGAACCCCGAAGGAGAGAGCAAAGAGGAAAAAGAGTCAAATAACGCTGTCTCTGAAAACGAGGAATCAACGGGCGATAAGACTGATCAAAACAATAATAATTCAGGTTCGAATACGCCAGCAGTAACCCCTTCAGTACCAAGACCGACCAATCCTTCGAATTACCATCCAGTAACACCGACTGTTCCAACAGACAGTCAAGAAGTGACTCATAATTCAGAAGAAACGACTCAAGAAGAAGGGGAAGTAGAGTCTTCGATTAATCTATTAGAAGGCGATTTTGTGACTTTCCATGCCAATATCTTTACTTCGGAAGCCGAAGCCGATCATTTTATGGAATTAATTGATCAAGATCCTGCGACAAAAGATCGTTTTGTGGCAGAAAAGGAAGTTGTCAGTGAAGATTTTGTCATTGTTAAAGTGACTTATGCAGAAGAAGTTGAAGAAGCGGGTCGTTATATTATCTTCTATGTGGCCAGTGAATTCGAAACACAAGAGGAAGCTCAACAATATTTAGATCATAACCTAAGAATTTATCCGGATATTTTTAATGCAGGTCAGGTTTTGGAATTAGAACAAGGATATGATGTTATTTTTGGTATACGTCCAAAAGCAGATACTCAAGCGTTAACTTATGATGAAGAAAGTTTGGAAATTGAATATAAGGCTGATCGTTTAGCTTATACCTATACTGTTGATGCTGATCCAGTAACTGGGGAATTCAATGATGAGATCCAAAAGGCAGTGATAGAAGCATTTCCGGATACTTTTGAATTTAGTCAAGTTGAGTTAGATAGTGGGAGAATCGAAGTAACAATGACACCGATTATAAAAGATCAACCAGAGGAAACAACGCAGCAAGAATAGCAATCAAATTTAGAGGTTGGACAAGTTGGGCTCCAGCCTCTAATGTTTTAATGATGCTAGATGTTACTATTAAAAAGTTGAAAAGGTCAAAGGATCGAGTCAAGAAGAAAGTAGGTAGCTTATGTCTGAACATTATTTTTCTGCTTCTCCACATTCTAAAGAGAATACTCAGTTGATTACAACTCGTATTGGGTCTTTTGAGATGGAATTTCTAACAGATGCGGGTGTTTTCTCAAAGCATCGAGTGGACTTTGGTTCGCGTGTGTTAGTTGAAAGCTTTTTAGATTCCACAGATTATAAATTTTTCAAAGGAGAATCAATTAAGGTTCTTGAATTAGGATCTGGCTATGGGCCAATTCTTCTTTCTTTGGCGAAAGCTCTTCCATCAGCGAAATTAAGCGGATTAGAGCTTAATCAAAGGGCAGTGGCATTATCGATTCAAAATGCTCTCTTAAATCATGTGACTAATGTGTCTTTTGAATCGATGGATGTCTGTCAGTCGAATTTAACCGATAATTATGACCTGATCTTTACAAATCCACCCATTCGAGCTGGAAAGCAAGTAGTTCATACTTTTGTTGATAAAGCGATCAATGGATTAAAAAATGGAGGCCAGCTGTGGTTGGTTATCCAAAAGAAGCAAGGGGCTCCTTCTTTGGTTAGTTACATGAAAGAGCAGTTTAGTCAGGTTGAGCGAGTTAACCTAGAAAAAGGTTATTGGGTAATAAAGGCTGAAAAAAGTAATTAGTTCGTAGAAGGAGTCTTGACTTTTTTCTATAAACAAGTATAATATATGTCGCAATACGTGGCAGTAAAATAAGAAATCTGGGTCGAAATATTGTCCGATCAAAGATTTTAATGAAAAATAAAGCAAAAGATGAGGTTGAAACAGACCATTGAATATCTTTTGTCTTTTTTTTGCCTAAAAAAGCCTAAAAAAATGACATGTAACATAATCTTAATAGTTTGTCATAGAAAATTAACATTGTGCTTATCAGGGTAAAAGGCAGACGTTTGCGGAATAAATAAGAGGGGTGAACAGCGTGTATCATCATCATCACATGGTTCAATATGGCACAAAGGCTCAAAGACGTTCTTATGCACGAATTGACGAAGTGTTAGAAATTCCAGATTTGATTGAGATTCAAACAAATTCTTATCAATGGTTCTTAGATGAAGGTTTGAAGAATATGTTGGAAGATATTTCACCAATTATCGACCACAGCGAAAAACTACAATTATATTTTCATGATTATTCTTTTCAAGAACCTAAATATACAGTAGAAGAAGCACGAGCACATGATGCCAATTATTCAAGACCGATTTATGTTAATTTAAGATTGGTTAATCAAGAAACGGGTGAAGTGAAGGAACAGGAAGTTTTCTTCGGTGATTTACCGATCATGACGGACATGGGAACATTTATTATTAATGGGGCTGAACGGGTTATTGTTTCACAGTTAGTTCGTTCACCGGGTGTTTATTTCCACGATAAAGTGGATAAAAAGGCAAGACACACCTATACGTCAACAGTAATTCCTAATCGTGGAGCTTGGCTAGAATTTGAAACGGATGCGAAAGGTATTGCTTATGTACGGATTGATCGGACACGCAAGTTGCCGATTACAGCTATGATGCGAGCTTTAGGTTTTGGGGAAGACGATGAAATAGTGGATATTCTGTCTGAAACTCAATTATTGAATGATACTTTAATTAAGGATGTTCATAAAAATATTGCTGATTCGCGAGTCGAAGAAGCCTTGAAAGATATTTATGAGCGACTACGTCCAGGAGAACCTAAAACAGCAGAATCCTCTCGGAATTTATTGAACGCACGTTTCTTTGATCCGCGTCGTTATGACTTAGCAGAAGTAGGGCGTTACAAGATTAATAAAAAGCTAGATCTCACTAAGCGGTTAGCTGGATTGACTTTAGCGGAAACTCTGGCAGATCCAGATACAGGTGAGGTTATTTTACAAGAAGGTACTGAATTAACGGCTGATAGTCTTGCAATCTTAAGGCCTCATCTTGAGAATGGCTTAAATGTCTTTACTTATACTCCATCACCTGAAGGAGTGGTTGGTGAACCTGTTGATCTTCAAGTAATTAAAGTTTATTCGCCAATTGATCCAGAAAGAGTCATTAATATTGTAGGTAATGCTAATCTTGAAAAGGTTTATCATTTAACACCAGCAGATATCGTTGCTTCCATGAACTATTATTTATTATTAGATGAAAAAATTGGAACCACGGATGATATTGATCACCTAGGTAATCGTCGTATTCGTTCGGTAGGAGAATTATTACAGACACAGTTTAGAATTGGTTTGTCGCGTATGGAACGAGTAGTTAAAGAGAGAATGTCTTTACAGGATGTTTCGACAATGACCCCTCAGCAATTAATAAATATTCGTCCAGTTGTAGCAGCGATCAAGGAATTCTTTGGATCTTCTCAATTGTCACAATTTATGGATCAAACCAATCCATTGAGTGAGTTAACTAATAAGCGACGTCTATCCGCTTTAGGTCCAGGTGGTTTAACGAGAGATCGTGCGGGGTATGAAGTGCGGGATGTTCATTATTCTCACTACGGCCGTATGTGTCCAATTGAGACTCCTGAAGGGCCTAACATTGGATTAATCAACTCCTTATCAACTTTTGCAAAAATTAATAAGTATGGATTCATTGAAACACCTTATCGAAAGGTGGATAAAGAAGCGCAAGTTGTTACGGAAAAAATCGAATATTTATCAGCGGATGAAGAAGATCTTTATACTATTGCACAAGCAAACTCGCCATTGAATGATGATGGTTCTTTTGCTAGCGAAACTGTTATGGCTCGTTTTAAAGATCAGAACTTAGAGGTAAAAGTATCAACCGTTGATTATATGGATGTATCGCCAAAGCAAGTGGTTGCTGTTGCGACAGCACATATCCCATTCTTAGAAAATGATGACTCTAACCGGGCACTGATGGGAGCGAACATGCAGCGTCAGGCTGTTCCGTTAATTAATCCTCAATCGCCGATTGTTGGTACAGGTATTGAGTATAAAGCAGCCCATGACTCTGGAGCAGCTTTAACCTGTAAGCGTGGCGGACGGGTTGTCTATGTGGATGCTAATCGCGTAGATATTCAGTTAGAAGATGGTTCTATTGATCAATATCGTTTAACTAAGTTCGCAAGATCCAACGCGGGAACTTGTTACAATCAACGACCTATTGTTAAGTTAGGTGAAGAGGTGGCTGATAAGGAAATCTTAGCTGACGGTCCTTCGATGCAGAACGGAGAAATGGCTCTAGGACAAAATCCTTTAGTCGCCTTTATGACTTGGGACGGTTATAACTATGAGGACGCGGTAATTATGTCCGAACGCTTGGTTAAAGATGATGTTTATACCTCGATTCATATTGAAGAATATGAGTCAGAATCACGAGATACTAAGTTAGGTCCTGAGGAAATTACCCGTGAGATTCCAAACGTAGGTGAAGATGCCCTTAAATATTTAGATAAAGATGGAATTATCACCGTGGGGGCTGAAGTTCGTGATGGAGATATTCTAGTTGGTAAAGTGACACCAAAAGGAATGACCGAATTGTCGGCTGAAGAACGCCTGCTACATGCTATTTTTGGTGAAAAAGCGAGAGAGGTTCGAGATACTTCCTTACGAGTACCTCACGGTGGTGGCGGAATTGTTCATGATGTTAAGATCTTTACACGGGAAAATGGCGACGAACTTTCACCAGGTGTTAATAAGCTAGTGCGTGTTTATATTGTTCAAAAACGTAAGATCCAGGTGGGAGATAAGATGGCTGGACGGCATGGAAATAAAGGGGTTGTCTCTTTAATCTTGCCAGAAGAAGATATGCCATTCTTACCAGATGGGACTCCTGTCGATATTATGTTAAATCCTTTAGGGGTTCCTTCACGGATGAATATTGGACAAGTTTTTGAATTGCATCTAGGAATGGCTGGTCGTCAGCTTGGATTAAAGATGGCAACACCAGTCTTTGATGGAGCTAGAGAAGAGGACGTTTGGGATACAGTGAAAGAAGCAGGCTTAGATCATGATGCCAAGACGATTCTTTATGACGGACGCACAGGTCAACCTTTTGATCGTAAGGTTTCCGTAGGTGTTATGTATATGATGAAATTAGCACACATGGTTGATGATAAATTGCATGCTCGTTCAACTGGACCTTACTCTCTAGTAACCCAACAACCACTAGGAGGAAAAGCTCAATTTGGTGGACAAAGATTTGGAGAGATGGAAGTCTGGGCATTAGAAGCGTATGGTGCTTCATACACCCTTCAAGAAATCCTAACTTATAAGTCGGATGACGTGGTGGGTCGTGTGAAGACCTATGAATCAATTGTTAAGGGAGAGGCTATTCCTCAACCTGGTGTACCAGAATCCTTCAGGGTTTTAGTTAAGGAATTACAAGCCTTAGCTCTAGACCTTAGAGTTCTTGATCAAGCTGGAGAAGAAATCGAATTACTTGATGACGAAGATGAACAAGATGTGATTAATTACAATGCTTTGGATCGTTATAAAGAAGACCAAAAGGCGGCTGACAGCATGAATCAGGCTCAGGAAGATAGTAGAGATAATGAAGAGCCTGTGATTGAAAGCAGCGATTCGGCTGGTGAAGAGTTATAGAACATCGGTGTTGTATAAGAAGGATAAGACAGATAGAAATAGATAGAGTGATTCAAGCCAATCAAGAAGGAGGTCGGCCCTTTGATAGATGTAAATAAATTTGACTCCATGGAAATTGGACTCGCATCCCCAGAAAAGATCCGGTCATGGTCATATGGAGAAGTCAAAAAGCCAGAAACAATTAATTATCGAACTTTGAAGCCTGAAAAAGACGGGTTATTCTGCGAACGAATTTTTGGTCCTACTAAGGATTGGGAATGTGCTTGTGGTAAGTTAAAACGAGTAAGATATAAAGGGCGTGTGTGTGATCGATGTGGCGTCGAAGTAACCCGTGCTAAAGTTAGACGTGAGAGAATGGGGCATATTGAGTTGGCTGCCCCCGTCACTCATGTATGGTATTTTAAAGGAATCCCGAGTCGTATCGGATTAATCTTAGATATGAGTCCGAGACTTTTAGAAGAAGTCATTTACTTTGCTTCATATATTGTGATAGATGCTGGCGATACCGACTTAGAAGTTAAATCATTGTTGACAGAAAGTCAGTATCGTGAGAAGAAAAGAGAGTATGGTAATCGTTTCTATGCAAAAATGGGCGCAGAGGCGATTAAAGAGTTGCTTCAATCGGTAGATGTGGCAGAAGAAGTAGCCGTTCTAAGAGAAGAGTTGAAGACGGCAAAAGGTCAAAAAAGAACTCGAGCTATCCGTCGTTTAGATATCCTTAATGCTTTTTTAGAGTCCGGTAATAAGCCAGAATGGATGGTACTCGATGTTTTACCTGTTATTCCACCTGATTTACGGCCGATGGTTCAATTAGAAGGGGGTCGTTTTGCGACTTCTGACTTAAATGATTTATACCGTCGTGTAATTAATCGTAATAATCGACTTAAACGGTTATTAGATTTAGGGGCACCAAGCATTATTGTTCAAAACGAAAAACGGATGTTACAAGAAGCGGTTGACGCGTTGATTGATAATGGTCGCCGCGGAAGAGCGGTAACAGGACCAGGCAATCGTCCACTTAAATCGCTATCGCATATGTTAAAAGGTAAGCAAGGACGTTTCCGTCAAAACTTACTAGGTAAGCGGGTAGATTATTCAGGTCGTTCAGTTATCGTAGTAGGACCTTCCTTGAAAATGTATCAATGTGGAGTTCCAAAGGAAATGGCTATTGAATTGTTTAAGCCATTTGTGATGAAAGAATTAGTTGAGCGCGAAATTGCTAGCAATGTAAAAAATGCTAAGCGAATGATTGAGACGCAAAATGATGCAATTTGGCCTGTTATTGAAGAAGTGATTCAGGAGCATCCGGTTTTACTTAACCGCGCACCTACCCTGCACCGTTTGGGAATTCAAGCCTTTGAACCTGTGCTAGTAGAGGGGAAGGCTATACGTTTACATCCTTTGGCTTGTGAAGCGTATAATGCCGACTTCGATGGGGACCAAATGGCAATTCATGTACCTTTATCTGAAGAAGCCCAAGCAGAAGCACGCTTATTGATGCTGGGCGCGCACCACATCTTAAATCCAAAAGATGGAAAACCAGTAGTAACCCCTTCACAAGATATGGTCTTGGGGAATTATTATTTAACCATTGAAGAGGCTGGTCGTGTTGGAGAAGGGATGATTTTAAGTTCGGTTTCTGAAGCAGAAACAGCTTATGAAAATGGTTATGTTCATCTTCATACTCGGGTTGCAATTCCAGCTAAGAATTTAAAAGACAAACCGTTTACAGATTGGCAAAAAGAAAGAATGATGGTTACAACTATTGGTAAATTATTCTTTAATCAAATTATGCCTGATAGTTTCCCTTACTTAAATGAGCCTTCCAATGAGAACTTAACTAATAAGACTCCAGATAAGTACTTCTTAGAACCGGGAACTAACGTACCAGAGGCGATTGCAGCGATGGATACGGTAGCGCCATTTAAGAAAAAAGACCTTGGAAAGATTATTGCCGAAGTCTTTAAACGATTTAAAGTTACTGAAACATCTAATATGCTTGATAAATTAAAAAATCTTGGTTATAAATACTCGACTCGCTCTGGTATTACGGTGGGTGTTGCCGATGTATTGAGACTTGAATCAAAACCTGAAATTCTTGAAAAAGCCCACAGTCGTGTAGATGATATTACCAAGATGCGTCGTAGAGGGCTTCTAACGGAAGACGAACGCTATCAACAAGTTATTCGCACTTGGGAAGAAGCTAAAGATCATATTCAAAAGGATCTACAAGACAGCCTACCAAGATTGAATCCAATCTTTATGATGTCAGACTCAGGAGCTCGTGGTAACATTTCTAACTTTACTCAGTTAGCTGGTATGCGTGGTAACATGGCTGCACCTTCTGGAAAGATCATTGAATTGCCGATTACTTCTAACTTCCGTGAGGGTCTCAATGTTATGGAGATGTTTATTTCAACTCACGGAGCTAGAAAAGGAATGACGGATACGGCTTTGAAGACGGCCGACTCAGGATACTTAACTCGTCGGTTGGTCGATGTGGCTCAAGATGTCATTATTCGTGAAGAAGACTGTGGAACAGATCGTGGTGTAGAAATCTGTGAAATATCTGATGGTAATTCGATCATTGAATCACTAGAAGAAAGGTTACAAGGACGATATGCGCATAAGACAGTTTTCCATCCTGAAACAGGTGAAGTGCTCGTAAATGCGAATGAATTTATTAGCGATGAAAAAGCAGCTATGATTGTGAATGCAGGAGTTAAATCTGTGACGATTCGTTCAGTATTTACTTGTAATACGGATCATGGTGTATGTAAACATTGTTATGGAAGAAACTTGGCAACGGGTGATGAAGTAGAAGTTGGCGAAGCTGTCGGAACAATTGCAGCTCAGTCAATCGGTGAGCCGGGTACTCAATTAACCATGAGAACGTTCCATACGGGCGGTGTTGCTGGTGGTGGAGATATCACTCAAGGTTTACCGCGGATTCAGGAAATTTTTGAAGCTAGAATTCCTAAGGGTCAAGCAACGATTACAGAAGTTGCAGGAACGGTGACCTCCATTGAAGAAAAATCCAGTGAACGTCTAAAAGAAATTACTGTCTCAGGTAAAACAGATGAACGTAGTTATAAAGTTCCATATAAAGCTCGTCTAAAAGTAGCCGAAGGGGATTATGTTGAAAGAGGTCAGGCTTTAACCGAAGGTTCGATTGATCCGAAAGAATTATTAGCTGTCACTGATGTACTAACTGTTGAAAAATATTTGATGCGTGAAGTACAATCAGTTTATCGTGGACAAGGGGTAGAAATTGGTGATAAGCACGTTGAAGTAATGGTACGACAAATGCTTCGAAAAGTTAGAGTAATGGATCCTGGATCCACACAGATTTTACCAGGAGCATTAATGGACATTGCAGACTTTGCCAAAGCCAATAAGGAAACAGTAACAATTGGCGAAACGCCAGCTACTGCACGTCCGGTATTACTTGGAATTACGAAAGCAGCTTTGGAAACAAAATCATTTATCTCTGCTGCATCCTTCCAAGAAACAACAAGGGTCTTAACAGATGCTGCAATCCGTGGAGATAGAGATTATCTAATTGGATTGAAAGAAAATGTGATTATTGGTAAATTAATTCCAGCAGGTACAGGTATGTCTTATTATCGTGATTTAGGGATTAAAACGGAAATGGATACTAAACCACAACCTGTTTCAGAAGAAGGAAACCAAGAAGATCCAGATGAAGAAAGCAATCGAGAAGAACCCCAACAAATGAAATAAGCGTTTAAAAAGCCCACAGAATTGAAAGTTCTGTGGGCTTTATTCTATAGTTGCCATAAAATTATAAAAGAAAGAATTAAAAATGGGATGAATGGAATAATTCGCATTTTATTTAAAAAGGCGTAGAGAAGGCCTGAAGAGGCAGCTAAAAAAATGAATAGAGGAAAAGAAGTGATCGGTAGAAATAGGCAGCTGATAAAAATAAATTTAATATCTGCTCCTCCAATAAATTGGTGAAAAAAAGAAAAAAGACCGATAAGGATCAAGAGAAGAATAATAAGATCCGAATATGAAATAACGTGGTACTGTTGGTTATAGAACAGACCTAAAATAAAAAAAATAAGAAACAAGGAATCAGGCACCCACCTTTGTGCAAAATCATAGCAAACCATAAAGAAGAAAATTGAAAAAAGGCTGACAGAAAATAGAGGATGGTTTAAATCAAAAAGAATAAGAAATAAGATACCAGCGAATAATTCGGTATAGAAATAATGAATAGATATTGGGAAACGGCAGTAACGACATTTTCCTTGATTTGTAATATAAGAAATAACAGGCCATAAATCATAGATACCCAATGTATGATGACAATGATCGCAAGTTGATCGACTCTTTAACAACCAATCAAAAGAATTTCTGTGAGAAAACATACAGAAAAGAAAAGAGCCTAAGATTGCTCCAAAATATGCAATTAGTAGATGCACTTAAATCACCTCATAAACAAGATATAAAAATAAGCTAAAAATGCGTTAAAAGTGTTGACAAGCAGAGTGGATCCATGCTATATTAACACTTGTCCGATAAAGGACATCCGATCGAAAGAAAAAAACATTAAAAAAGTCATAAAAAATGTTTGACAAAGAAACGATCGCGTGGTAATATATAGAAGTTGTCACTTGAGAGGGCAACGAAAGCTCATTGAAAACTGAATAAAGACAAACACCAAAATGTGTAAGGGTTCTGATTGAGAAATCAGATCAATTCAATCGAAATAAATTCGAGACACTGCAGACAAGCAGGATAAAAAACAGTCAGCAAAAAATCAAGAGTCAAGAGACTCATGAACTTTCATGAGAGTTTGATCCTGGCTCAGGACGAACGCTGGCGGCGTGCCTAATACATGCAAGTCGAACGAACGGAGCTAGGAACTTGTTCCCGGCAAAGTTAGTGGCGCACGGGTGAGTAACACGTGGAGAACCTACCCTTTTGCGGGGGATAACCATTGGAAACGATGACTAATACCGCATAGAATCGCAGATCGCATGATCAACGAAGGAAAGACGGCTTCGGCTGTCGCAAAAGGATGGCTCCGCGGTGCATTAGCTAGATGGTGGGGTAACGGCCTACCATGGCAATGATGCATAGCCGACCTGAGAGGGTGATCGGCCACATTGGGACTGAGACACGGCCCAAACTCCTACGGGAGGCAGCAGTAGGGAATCTTCCGCAATGGGCGCAAGCCTGACGGAGCAACGCCGCGTGTGTGAAGAAGGTCTTCGGATCGTAAAGCACTGTTGTTAGAGAAGAACGACCGCTAGAGTAACTGTTAGCGGAGTGACGGTATCTAACCAGAAAGCCACGGCTAACTACGTGCCAGCAGCCGCGGTAATACGTAGGTGGCAAGCGTTGTCCGGATTTATTGGGCGTAAAGGGAGCGCAGGCGGTGACTTAAGTCTGATGTGAAAGCCCACGGCTCAACCGTGGAGGGTCATTGGAAACTGGGTCACTTGAGTGCAGAAGAGGAAAGTGGAATTCCATGTGTAGCGGTGAAATGCGTAGATATATGGAGGAACACCAGTGGCGAAGGCGACTTTCTGGTCTGTAACTGACGCTGAGGCTCGAAAGCGTGGGGAGCAAACAGGATTAGATACCCTGGTAGTCCACGCCGTAAACGATGAGTGCTAAGTGTTGGAGGGTTTCCACCCTTCAGTGCTGGAGTTAACGCAATAAGCACTCCGCCTGGGGAGTACGGCCGCAAGGCTGAAACTCAAAGGAATTGACGGGGACCCGCACAAGCGGTGGAGCATGTGGTTTAATTCGAAGCAACGCGAAGAACCTTACCAGGTCTTGACATCTCTTGCATAGCCTAGAGATAGGTGAAGCCCTTCGGGGCAAGAAGACAGGTGGTGCATGGTTGTCGTCAGCTCGTGTCGTGAGATGTTGGGTTAAGTCCCGCAACGAGCGCAACCCTTATCACTAGTTGCCAGCATTCAGATGGGGACTCTAGTGAGACTGCCGGTGACAAACCGGAGGAAGGTGGGGATGACGTCAAATCATCATGCCCCTTATGACCTGGGCTACACACGTGCTACAATGGATGGTACAACGAGCAGCGAACTCGCAAGGGCAAGCGAATCTCTTAAAGCCATTCTCAGTTCGGATTGTTCTCTGCAACTCGAGAACATGAAGCCGGAATCGCTAGTAATCGCGGATCAGCACGCCGCGGTGAATACGTTCCCGGGTCTTGTACACACCGCCCGTCACACCACGAGAGTTTGTAACACCCGAAGCCGGTGGCCTAACTTTATGAGGGAGCCGTCGAAGGTGGGACAGATGATTGGGGTGAAGTCGTAACAAGGTAGCCGTATCGGAAGGTGCGGCTGGATCACCTCCTTTCTAAGGAGTAATGGAAGATAAGGAAGAGGTAACTCTGCCCTTATCGGGAAAAATCCCAAAAGAACTTACACGGATTTGTCTTTATTTAGTTTTGAGTGAGCTTTAAAGCGAACTCAACTTGATCATTGAAAACTGAATAACACCAAACAAGATTGATCATTGACTCGGATGCGAGCAATGACAATCCATTATTTCTAAAAAGATATAATGAACCGAGAAATTGACCGAGTCTATAACGAAAGTTATAGAGTAAAAAATAAGCGAAAATATTGTGGTTAAGCAATGAAGGGCGCACGGTGAATGCCTTGGCACTAGGAGCCGATGAAGGACGCGACGAACAGCGATATGCTTCGGGGAGCGGTAAGTACGCTAAGAACCGGAGATTTCCGAATGGGGGAACCCGATACGGATAGACCCGTATCACTCGAAAGAGAGGTAGACGCAGAGAACTGAAACATCTAAGTACCTGCAGGAAAAGAAAATAAGAATGATTCCCTAAGTAGCGGCGAGCGAACGGGGAAGAGCCCAAACCAACGTGCATGCACGTTGGGGTTGAAGGACTCCAGGAAAGACTGAAACACTTAGTCGAAGCCCATGGGAAGGGGCGGCGAAGCGGGTGAGACCCCCTTAGACGAAAAGTGAGACAGCTTAGGAGTATCCTGAGTACGGCGGGACACGAGAAATCCCGTCGGAATCCACCAGGACCATCTGGTAAGGCTAAATACTCCCTAGTGACCGATAGTGAACCAGTACCGTGAGGGAAAGGTGAAAAGCACCCCGGGAGGGGAGTGAAAGAGTACCTGAAACCGTGTGCTTACAAGTAGTCAGAGCCCGTTAAGGGGTGATGGCGTGCCTTTTGTAGAATGAACCGGCGAGTGACGATTTGTGGCGAGGTTAAGTTGAAGAAACGGAGCCGAAGCGAAAGCGAGTCTGAATAGGGCGAGAGTCAAAGGTCGTCGACCCGAAACCAGGTGACCTACCCATGTGCAGGTTGAAGGTGTGGTAAGACACACTGGAGGACCGAACTAGGACATGTTGAAAAATGTTTAGATGACGTGTGGGTAGCGGAGAAATTCCAATCGAACTTGGAGATAGCTGGTTCTCTCCGAAATATATTTAGGTATAGCCTCAGAGGATGAGAGATGGAGGTAGAGCACTGTTTGGACTAGGGGCCCACACGGGTTACTGAATCTAGATAAACTCCGAATGCCAACTTGTTAACTCTGGGAGTCAGACGGCGAGTGATAAGATCCGTCGTCGAAAGGGAAACAGCCCAGCCCACCAGCTAAGGTCCCAAAGTACTTGTTAAGTGGAAAAGGATGTGGGGTTGCATAGACAGCTAGGATGTTGGCTTAGAAGCAGCCATCATTGAAAGAGTGCGTAATAGCTCACTAGTCGAGTGACCCTGCGCCGAAAATGTACCGGGGCTAAACAAGACACCGAAGCTGTGGATTTACTTTAGAGTAAGTGGTAGGAGAGCGTTCTATGTGCGGCGAAGGGGTACCGTAAGGAGCCTTGGAGCGCATAGAAGTGAGAATGCCGGTATGAGTAGCGAAAGATGGGTGAGAATCCCATCCACCGATAGACTAAGGTTTCCAGGGGAAGGCTCGTCCGCCCTGGGTTAGTCGGGACCTAAGCAAAAGCCGAACGGCGTATGCGATGGATAACAGGTAGAGATTCCTGTACTTGGGAAGACGTTTGAGCAATGGAGGGACACAGGAGGTAAGTCCACGCAGGCGGATGGAAGAGCCTGTAGAAGCAGTGAGTGTGCGAGTGAGTCAAATGCTTAGTCGCAGAAAGCATGAGCTGTGACCTGGAGCGAAGTAAAAGTAGCGAAGGTGGATCATCAAACTGTCGAGAAAAGCTTCTAGCGAGTCGAACCAACCCGTACCGCAAACCGACACAGGTAGTCAAGTAGAGAATACTGAGGTGAGCGAGAGAACTCTCGTTAAGGAACTCGGCAAAATGACCCCGTAACTTCGGGAGAAGGGGTGCACACGCAAGTGTGCCGCAGTGAATAGGCCCAGGCGACTGTTTATCAAAAACACAGGTTTCTGCTAAATCGAAAGATGATGTATAGGAGCTGACGCCTGCCCGGTGCTGGAAGGTTAAGAGGAGTGCTTAGCTTCGGCGAAGGTACGAATTGAAGCCCCAGTAAACGGCGGCCGTAACTATAACGGTCCTAAGGTAGCGAAATTCCTTGTCGGGTAAGTTCCGACCCGCACGAAAGGCGTAACGATCTGGGCACTGTCTCAACGAGAGACTCGGTGAAATTATAGTACCGGTGAAGATGCCGGTTACCCGCGACAGGACGGAAAGACCCCATGGAGCTTGACTGTAGCTTGATATTGAGTGTTTGTGTGACATGTACAGGATAGGTAGGAGCTTAAGAATTGTGTACGCCAGTATGCAAGGAGGCGTTGGTGGGATACTACCCTTGTGATATGAACCCTCTAACTCGCGTGAAGAACACGGAAGACAGTGTCAGGTGGGCAGTTTGACTGGGGCGGTCGCCTCCTAAAGAGTAACGGAGGCGCCCAAAGGTTCCCTCAGAATGGTTGGAAATCATTCAAAGAGTGCAAAGGCAGAAGGGAGCTTGACTGCGAGACCAACAAGTCGAGCAGGGACGAAAGTCGGGCTTAGTGATCCGGTGGTACCGCATGGAAGGGCCATCGCTCAACGGATAAAAGCTACCCTGGGGATAACAGGCTTATCTCCCCCAAGAGTTCACATCGACGGGGAGGTTTGGCACCTCGATGTCGGCTCATCGCATCCTGGGGCTGAAGTCGGTCCCAAGGGTTGGGCTGTTCGCCCATTAAAGCGGTACGCGAGCTGGGTTCAGAACGTCGTGAGACAGTTCGGTCCCTATCCGTCGCGGGCGTAGGAAATTTGAGAAGAGCTGTCCTTAGTACGAGAGGACCGGGATGGACACACCGCTGGTGTACCAGTTGTTCCGCCAGGAGCATCGCTGGGTAGCTATGTGTGGGATGGATAACCGCTGAAAGCATCTAAGCGGGAAGCCAGCTTCGAGATGAGATTTCCCAATCGCAAGATTTAAGACCCCTGAGAGACGATCAGGTAGATAGGCTAGGAGTGGAAGTTCAGTGATGAATGGAGCGGACTAGTACTAATCGGTCGAGGACTTAACCAAGACAATTTCAAGGGAAGTAGGGTGTTATTTAGTTTTGAGTGATGAAGAATCGCTCAAGGTGAAAGAGGGCACAGTGTGGTGATGAGGGCAAGAAGGATACACCTGTAACCATGCCGAACACAGAAGTTAAGCTTCTTAGCGCCGATGGTAGTGGGGACTTTGTTCCTGTGAGAGTAGGTCGTTGCCACGCGTGCTCGTTCATCTAATTCCGCCATAGCTCAGCTGGCAGAGCGCATGACTGTTAATCATGATGTCGTAGGTTCGAGCCCTACTGGCGGAGTGCTTTTTTTTTATAATAAATTATGCCGCCTTAGCTCAGTAGGTAGAGCGCTTCCATGGTAAGGAAGAGGTCGTCGGTTCAAATCCGACAGGTGGCTTATTTTTTTTGATTAAAAACGTGATTATAGCAAGGTTTTGAAGAGTTTAGACTTTTCAATGACCTTGCTTTTTAATTTGTAAAAAGGGATATAGAATCGGCGACTTTTCTGCAACTTTTGAGTTTTTACCGGTAACTTTTTAATGTTAGTATATTGACTTTATGCGGTCAATAAACCATATATTTGTGTGGTTTCCAGGATGATTCAAATAAGTTCGAAGAGATCCTTATAATGTGGACTAGGGTTATTAATAATTTAAGATAGAATTAATTAATTGATCAAAACTCCAAAAAATATAGCTTTGAGTATATTAGAATGAGAAGTAAAGATAGGGTTAATGGAAGCATCTCTTGCTTCCATTAACCCTATCTATTCGATATTTTTACTATTAATAATTAACCATCCTAGACTAATTAAATTAAAAATTATACAAATGATAATGGTACGGTGTGTTAAAAAGGGTTGAAATATGGCCATAATAAGAACACCGATAAAATAGGAAATAATTACCGAAGATATATAGATAAAATCTTGTTTGGCTTTCTGTTTACTCTCAATTTGCGGATGAATAAAATAATCAAAGGCATCTTCTGTCATTTTTCTTAAATTACCACTCATCATCATCGGTGTAAATGGAGTTCCATGAATTGTTCGAAATTCTTCATATTGACTGGAGACGCATAGAGTTAATAGTGCAATTGGTAGTAAGATAAAGCCTTGAGCTGTCATTATACCTGAAACGATAATAAGTAAAAGGGCAATTGCTAATACAAAGATGTCACGAAATACTTTATTTGATTGAAAGAATTTAAGATATCTAAGAGTTCGTGTTAAGGCGATACCAAGCATAAAGGTGATGATGGAAACAATGAAAGGGGCAAGATCGTTCCATTGTCCGGAACCAATGTGAATACCTAACTTAATAATATTTCCAGTTTGAAATCCGGCAAATACACCGGATAAATTCATGTAAGAAAAACTCGTTAGAGATCCGCCGGTTATAGTTAGTAAACAAGCATAGAGTAAACGTTCAGTTATTTGATTTTTTGTTGAATTCAATGATAAGCCTCCTTAATAGCCTTACTATTATAACAAATCATCCGTGTATTGACATACTTATATTAATGTTGCAGACTGACAAAATATCAATATTTTCTTTCAAACACTTGAAACCGTTTTATATTTTGGTTATTATATTATTAGGATCTTATCGAATGGAGGAATGCTTATATGGCAAAAAAAACAATTATGTTAGCATGTGGGACAGGAATGTCGACCAGTATGCTTTATTCAAAAATTCATAAAATTGTTGAAAATGAACATTTGGATTTAGAAGTGATTGCGTGTTCAGTTGCTGAAGCAAGACAATTGCTAGAAGAGAAGACTGTTGATGTTCTTTTATTGGGCCCTCAAGTGGCGTATTTAGCTAAAAAGATCCAAGAAAAACTGGCTGATAAAAATACGATCGTAGCAGCTATTAATCGAGATGATTATGGCTTAGCTAATGGACGTAAAATATTAGAACAGGCTCAGGCATTACTTAGTGAGTAATATTGATCGGGATATCGAAGGAAAACACGCGCAAGAAATTGCAATGACTCTAATTGCTAATGGTGGAGACGCGCGTTCTAAAGCGCTTGAGGCGATTGAAATGGCTAAGGATGGAGAGGTCGATCAGGCAAGCCAGTTGTTGACTTCGGCTCATGAGTCACTATTACAAGCTCATAAGGCACAAACATCTTTGCTGGTTCAAGAGAGTTCAGGCTATAGTATTGAATTATCGCTATTACTCATTCATGCTCAGGATCATTTAATGAATGCAATGACTATGGTTGATGTAGCTCAGTGTTTTATTGACTTATATGAAAAAATTAATTAATCTTATGAGAAGAAGCTGCTTAGTGTAAGCTTCTTTTTTTACAGTTTATATTCGGAGGACCGCTAGATGAGTGAATTTCAAACATATTTAAAAAAGGCAAATTGGGAACCCAAGCTATATGATCGTTTAAATCAATTAATTGATGATATGCAGTTATCGGGCAGTAAAGAACCATCTAATCAGGCGTATATGGTATTTGATTTTGATGAGACTTGTATTATCGGAGATATCGAAGATCATTTAACCTTATATCTAGTGGACCATTTAGCGTTTAGAATGACTCCAAAAGAATTTTTTAAAGTGATTCAACCAGATTTCTTGGATGTATATCAAAAATTAGGGCCTGCAAAGATACCTTTGGGGATACTAACTGAATCTTTAAGGACTGATTTTTCTTACCTTTATGATCTATATATAAAGGATAAGAAAAAAATAAAACGATTATCATTCCAAAAAGACCCAATATTTCTTTCTTTTAGAGCTAAGTTGATTTATTATTATCAGACAATTCATAGTATCTTTAAAATTCAAGAAACAAATTTTTGTCCTACATATTGGTTTCAAGGCTACGATGAAGAGTCCTTTTCTTATTTAGTAAAGGAAATTTGGAATACATATGAGGGCTTAAGACCTCGGCGGCGCTATTATCAAGCGATAATTATTGTAGATGGTTCGAAAGTTCAGCTTGAATCTTACTTACAGGTGGGTCTTCGATATAATGAAGAAGTGATTCAGTTAATGCGGGTTGCCAATCAGCATGGGATTTTATCTTATGTTGTGTCCGCTAGTCCTTACGCATTAATTCGGGATTCGGTTTTACAAGATCCTTTAGAATTGCCATTACAACAGATTTTTGGAGTTCCACATGTTTTAACTAACGAAGGAAAGTTGACGGCAGCGATTTCTAAAGATTGGCCGATTCCTATCTCGGTTGGTAAAGTATCACTAATTAATGAGGTATTGTTAGCTAAACATGGAGGAAGGGGACCGATTGCTGTTTTTGGTGACAGCATGGGCGATTATCCGATGTTAATGGCTTTTCCAGATACACAAGTAAGTGTCCTGATCAATCGTGTTCTCGATAATCGTACAAAAGATATTATCACTCTATCTGAATCGAAAGATCCTAATATTGCAAATCGTTATTTTATTCAGGGAAGGGACGAGAACATGGGGGTTTGGAGACCTTCAACATCTTCGATTTTATTTGGAAAACAGATTAGTCAAAAGACGATATAATGGAAATAAATGGATAGTTTTATACTGACTTATGTTATAATGAGCTTTAAGAAAAGGAGTGAGAATTTATGCTAGGTAAAGCTTTTAAAGAATTAAAAGCGCATTTTGGATTTTATATTTCATTGATTACCATTCAAGTTATTTTAATTTTATTTATCACGATGGTATCTGGTTGGTTTTCTCCAATGGAAAATATGTTATTAAATACAACAGGCGGTTCAAGCACTGATTATAGTGCTATTATTTATCAATTAAGTACAAATTCATCATGGGTTCCAGTAGTTATCGGATTGATAACGTCATTATTTACATTGATGTTGTCTATGCTCACTCAAAGAAGTATTTTTCAAAAGTTAAATTTTCCGGAAATGCGACTAGGTGAAGCGGCTTATTTTAATACAGGGTTAGCTGATTGGCTAAGGTTGCCAATCAAGTTGTTTTTATTGACATTGTTTTCAGGCTTAATTCAAGCCGGTGCCTTCATGCTGTTTATAGGTCCTGTTGTTTTGATGAGTGGAAACCAAATGACACCTATGAAGCTAGGTTTCGCTATAGTGTTTGCCTTGATTATTACTCTTATAGTGAACACTTTATTCATTTCCATCAATTATCTAGTTGCTTATGATGTAGAAAGAAAGTATGGTCTTTGGGCTACTTTTACAAAGAGTATACGGATTGGGCGTAAATATTTTGGACGTTTTTTAGGAATGATTCTGTTAACTGCATTATTATCATTTATTTTTGGGGGTCTTCCTTTTGTATTGATTGCCGTCTATTACAGAATCATTGTTAATCCAATACTGATTATTGGGTTGGCAGTACTAATAGTATTTTTGTTAGGTTATTTTGTGATTTATCCCTGGATTATGATTTATATATCTTTAGTTATGAATGAAATTTTTGCCGTTGAGTATTAAGAATTTTTGAAAATCCCCGTGTTCAGGGGGTTTTTTATTGACAAATAAAGCGAACAATTGTTCTTGAATATTGAAATGTGATATAATGATCTTACTATTCTAATAAAGGAGGAGCGTTGCCGTGTCAAAAAATAAAATTGTGAT
The DNA here is from genome assembly GCF_000301035.1 of Facklamia hominis CCUG 36813. Taxonomy (GTDB): domain Bacteria; phylum Bacillota; class Bacilli; order Lactobacillales; family Aerococcaceae; genus Facklamia; species Facklamia hominis. The sequence continues at coordinate 1,279,289 of NZ_JH932292.1, forward strand.
CAAGGGGGCACGCACCCATAATTTAAAAAATATTAATTTAGAAATTCCGCGAGATAAGCTGGTTGTCATTACCGGACTTTCTGGCTCAGGTAAATCATCATTGGCTTTCGATACATTATATGCTGAAGGGCAAAGACGCTATGTGGAAAGTCTATCCGCCTATGCCCGCCAATTTTTAGGTCAAATGGATAAGCCGGATGTTGATTCGATTGAAGGGTTGAGCCCAGCTATTTCAATTGATCAAAAAACAACTTCTCAAAATCCACGATCGACTGTAGGAACTGCTACAGAAATTAATGATTTTTTGCGGTTGCTTTTTGCCCGAGTAGGGACACCTTATTGTCCACATCACCATGTTCCTATTGAAAAACAATCGGTTGAACAAATGGTAGATCGGATCCTTGAGTTGCCAGAGCGCAGTAAAGTTCAGATTTTATCTCCAAGAATTAGAGATAAAAAAGGGCAACATAAAAAAGAGCTCGAAAATATTGCCAAGGAAGGATATGTTCGAGTTCGTATTGATGGGGTAATCTATGATTTAACAGAAGTTCCTGAGTTGGATAAGAACAAAAAACACACTGTTGACGTTGTGGTAGATCGGATAGTTATTAAAGAGGGGATTCGATCTCGATTATTTGATTCTGTTGAAACAGCGGTTCGTTATTCGGATGGGTATGTGATTGTTGATGTAATAGGTGATGAACCGCTCTATTTTAATGAACATTATGCTTGTCCATTTTGTGATTTTTCAATTGATGAATTGGAGCCACGGCTTTTTTCTTTTAACGCACCTTTTGGGGCTTGCCCAGCTTGTGATGGGATAGGGTCTCGATTAACTCCGGATGAGGAATTGATTATCCCTGATCCAAGTTTAACTCTAAGTCAAGGAGCGTTTGCTCCCTGGGGGAAAAAGGGATCGGGCTATTATGCCTCTATGTTAGAGCAATTTGCAGAAAGTTATGGGATCGACATGGAGATACCTTATCAAGATTTGCCAGCTCAACATCAAGAAGTGTTAAAATATGGTGATCCTGCTCATGTATTTAAATTTTCCTTTACGAGTTATAGGGGAAATCGTAAAAAAACAGCAGATCATATTTTTGAGGGAGTCTTTAATAATATTGAACGCAGGTATCAAGAAACGGCTTCGGAGAGTATGCGCGATGTTTTAAGAAATTATATGCATGAATTAGTGTGTCCGACCTGTAAAGGCCAGCGCTTGAATCAAAAAGCACTATCAGTTCAAATTCAGCAGCATAATATAGCACAAGTTGATGAACTTTCGATTGAAAAGGCGATTGCCTTTATTCAAAGTTTAGACTTTTCTGAACATGATCAGCTTATCGCAAAACCCATTGTTAAAGAAATTTCTGATCGTTTAAGTTTTTTGAATGATGTTGGTTTAGAATATTTGACACTTGATCGAATAGCAGGATCCTTGTCCGGCGGGGAAGCTCAGCGGATTCGCTTGGCCACACAAATTGGCTCTCAGTTAAGTGGGGTTCTTTATATTTTGGATGAACCTTCAATCGGTTTACATCAAAGAGATAATGATCGATTGATTCATTCTTTGGTACAAATGCGAGATTTAGGAAATACTTTGATTGTAGTAGAGCATGATGAAGATACAATGCGACAGTCGGACTATCTGATTGATATTGGTCCAGGAGCAGGTGAAAATGGCGGTTATGTCACAGCAGCAGGAACTCCTAAGCAAGTGATGGCCAATAAAAAATCATTAACGGGTAAGTATTTACGAGGAGAGGAAAAAATAGAAGTACCTGAATCACGGCGGAATGAGGATTTGGGGTGGATTCGAATTACCGGGGCGAATGAAAACAATTTAAAAAACCTCACTGTAGATTTTCCGATAGGGCGGTTGACTTGTGTGACGGGTGTTTCGGGATCCGGTAAGTCCAGCTTGGTTAATCGTATATTGAAAATTGCTTTAGCGAAACGTCTAACGTCGACTCAAGAAAGACCGGGTAGCTTCAAAGAAATATCAGGCTATGAAGATTTGGAAAAAGTGATTGATATCGATCAAAGTCCGATTGGACGGACACCTCGATCAAATCCCGCAACTTATACTTCTGTTTTTGATGATATACGTGAACTTTATGCACAAACTAATGATGCTAAGATGCGTGGTTACGATAAAGGACGTTTTTCTTTTAATGTGAAGGGAGGGCGGTGTGAAGCTTGTCAAGGTGGTGGTATCACTAAGATCGAGATGCACTTTTTGCCAGATGTATATGTTCCATGTGAAGTTTGTCAAGGCGCTAGATATAATTCTGAAACCTTAGAGATAAAATACAAGGGTAAAAATATCGCAGAAGTATTAGATATGACGGTAGATGAAGCCCTTAAATTCTTTAGTGTTCACCCTAAAATTGCCAGAAAACTTCAAACACTTCAGGATGTTGGTTTAGGTTATGTTCGTTTAGGACAATCGGCAACGACTTTGTCTGGTGGAGAAGCTCAACGGATGAAGTTAGCTTCTGAATTGCATCGAGTTTCTTCAGGTAAGACACTTTATATTCTTGATGAGCCAACAACTGGCCTTCATGCTCATGACATTCGTAAATTATTGTCAGTTTTGGACCGTCTAGTGGAAGCTGGAAATACCGTTGTTGTTATTGAACACAATCTTGATGTCATCAAAACGGCTGACTATTTGATTGACTTGGGACCCGAAGGTGGTGATAAGGGAGGCGAGCTGATCGCTTATGGAACACCAGAGGAAGTGGCTAAAAATAAAAATAGTTATACGGGGCAATATTTAGCCAAAATTTTAAGTGATAGTTATTAAGTTATCAATTGAAATATAGCTATACGATAAAAATCATTGAAACCATCCATTGCTTATTTTATAAGTGGTGGATGGTTTTTATTAAAATCAGCCTGAAGACCTAGGATATGGAAGAAGGATCGTGTCATAATTAGAACCATAAGGAACAAGTATCGGTTGAGGAGGTAGTAAAATGAATGAAAAAGAACGTATCATTGAATTGGTTCGTAATAATATCATTAGTATGGATGAAGCATTACGTCTTTTAGAAGCGGGTGGTTACGAAAAAGAAAGTATTAACACAGAAAGTAAGAAGACAAGCTTTAATCAAACAAGTAAAAGGGACATTAATGAATTAAGTGGCAAGATCGGAACTTTACTTGACAGAGTGGTCCGTACAAGCACTTCACTCGCTGAAGAAGTGGGAGATGTTGGAAGAAAAGCTTTTAAGGATTTGAACCAGTCATTGGGTAAAGTTAAAGAAAGGAGTGTCTCATCCCGCTCAGAAGAAATAAGGGGAGAAGAACCAGCAACGGCACAGGAAAATCCAGTAGATTTTGAGGAATCAGTCGATCATGTGTCTCATTATCAAGAGATTTTACAAGGTTTAAATAATGATTTGATCGTTGTTCAGCAACGCCTACGAGAGTATGAAGTACTTCAGGAGATTGAGAATTTAACGGAGGATCAATTACAAAATCGGTCTGAGCTTAATGAAAAAGAAGATAACTTGAACCGACAAATAGAAGCGGTGAAAGCAAAAATCGATTTGGCCCTAGAAGATCAAGCTAATTTTAATGCGGATAAATCAGGCGAAAGCAATACTGATGGACGCGCTTTTGCTGAAAAAGTGAAGCAGTCCGCTGATTCTATTACGGAAAAAGCGATTTTATTCAGTGAAGAAGCTGGTCGTGAGGGTGGACGAATTGGCAAACAGGTGTCTGATTTTGTGAAAGCTAAGTTAAAGGACTTGAAAGTTAATAAAGAGTCATTCGCGAATTTTTCTTGGTCATCAGCTCAAAAGATCGATCATGAATTTGTGTACGAGTTAGATACAATTAAGTCGATCGACATTGATGTATTAATGGGAGACGTTGATCTGTTAAGTTATGAGGGTGATCAAGTTAGATTGGATAGCCATTTTCTTTATCAAGGAGATGTTCAAGATATTGATCTTAATCAAATATTAGAATTGGCTACGATTGAATTACAAGATCAAACATTAAAGGTTGCGATTAAGAATCCTCAATTAACAATGGATATGCAGCTATGGCTTCCAAATAAAATGTATGAAGATATCCATGTGGTATCCTTGAATGGTGATTTGAATTTTAAAGCGGTCGAATCCCAGAATGTCCATCTTGTGGCGATGCGAGGAGATATTTCTGCTTACGAATTAAATACATCGGATCTGACGATAGAAAGTAAGCTAGGGGATGTGGATATTAAAGGTGTCAAAGTTGATAAGTTAGACGTGGATCTACTTAATGGTGATATTTTGATTAAAGATTCATTGATCCAGGATGTAAAAGTTGAAAATGTGAATGGTGATATTAGATTAGATGGGGATGTTCATCAGTTAAACGCTAATTCTGTTAATGGAGATGTCTACTTAACTAAGAGAAATAGATCGAATGACCCGATTAACATTACGGGTGTTCGCGGAGATGTTAAAATTAGCTTGCCTGAACAACAAGCTTTTCAGGCAAATTTATCAACTACGACCGGTGATATTCATCATCGTTTGAATCAGTTCCAAGTTATTTCTTCGGACCGCAAGCGTATGCAAGTAAGTCGGAGACAGGATGATGAGGAAGTATTAGATATCGAAGTGACTTTAACCATGGGCGACATATATTTAAAAGATAGGGAATAATAAGGAGGAATTTTTGTGGCACATAAAAAGACTTTAACATTATCATCAACAAACAAACGTTTTTTAGGTGTTTGTGGGGGCTTAGGTGAATACTTCAATATTGATCCGATAATTTTCCGCATCCTATTTATTTTCGCATTCTTTACCGGTGGGAGTGGATTACTGTTGTATTTGATATTGGCCTTCATTATACCTACAGATTATCAAAAAGTTGGACGATATCAAACCCGTCATCGTTTTGATGAATCTAATAGAGAAGATGTTACACCGGAGGATGAGGAAGATATGTGGAGTGATTTTTAAGCCTTAGTTTACATTATCTATTTAAGAATAATTAAGGTTGAGGCATATTGTCGATTCATAAAAAAATAGCAAGTATCATTGAGCGTATTGCTCTTAATTTGCGGGGACTCTTGTCGTTTTAAGGGTTTAGAGAAGACCCATTTTATCATCAAAATGATGTAGTTTAGGGAGGCTGAGGTATTAATATCTCAGCCTTCCTTTGTTTATAACTAGTTATTAGATTCGGATTATGATACCATTTAGCCAGGAAATTAATTGGAGGGATCCTTGTGAATAAATATGTAACAGTGGAGGAGCTCGTTGATACCTTGGATGTTAAGTTGGTAGCTGGTGCCGAGTTTATGAATCGACAGATTATTTCCTCTGAAGTATCAAGGCCAGGGTTAATTTTGGCTGGATTTAAGGATTACTATCCGAGCGAGCGTATTCAATTAATCGGACGAACAGAAATTGCTTATCTTCAAGCGCAATCAAGCCAAGAGCGGATTGAAAAATTTCGATTAATTTGTCGTCATGATACGCCTGCGATCGTGATTGCAAGAGGGATCGTTGTCCCTGCTGAATTAGCTTTAGTTTCAAATGAAATGAAGGTTCCTGTCCTATCTGCCCGTTCTAAGACATCACGTGTGTTGGCTAATCTAACTAATTATCTAGAAGGAAAATTGGCGGAACGTTTTTCGAAGCATGGTGTCTTTTTAGAAGTTTTTGGGATGGGTGTATTAATTACCGGAACTTCGGGTGTTGGTAAGTCAGAAACCGCTTTAGAATTGATACAAAGGGGACATCGCTTGATTGCAGATGATCGGGTTGAATTTTATATGATTGATGAACTAACCTTGATCGGAGAAGCTCCAGAAATTTTGCAGAATTTATTAGAGATTCGTGGACTAGGTATTGTCGATGTGATGAGTCTCTATGGCGTTTCAGCGATCGTACGTTCTAAGAGTTTGGAATTGATTATTGAAATGGTGTTAGATGATGGGCAGATTGAATATGACCGTTTAGGATCTAAACAAGAATATGAACGTATTTTTGATGTTCAAATACCAAGAATTCGTATCCCTGTAAAAAGCGGGCGAAATTTAGCAGCGATCATTGAAGCAGCGGCGATGAATTTCAGAGCCACTCAGATGGGTTATGATGCAACAGAAAGTTTTAATCAAAAATTAGATGCGTTGATACGAGCAAATCGTGAGGGATAGAAGAGGGGCGATTATGTTTTTTGCAAAAATTGATCCAGTTGCCTTTAGAATTGGAGCTTGGCCTGTTCGTTGGTACGGGTTACTCATTGGACTGGGAATGGTTATTGCATACAGTTTATTTATGAGGGAAGTTCGTCGTAAGGGAATGGATGAAGACCAAGCTTTTGATTTGATGTTTTGGGCGATTGTTATTGGTTTTATAGGTGCACGTTTGTATTACGTTCTTTTTTCTTGGGAAGCCTATCAGTTAGATCCGTTAAGCATTCTTTTTATTTGGCAAGGAGGCTTAGCGATTTATGGGGGTGTGATCGCCGGAGGTATTGTTTTATATTATTTTGCTAGACGTTACCAGCAACCTTTATTTCTATGGTTAGACATGGCGGTCCCTTCATTAATGTTTGCTCAAAGTATTGGCCGTTGGGGCAACTTTATTAATCAAGAAGCTTATGGACGAATTGTTGATCTGACTAGTTTAAAATCTCTTCACTTGCCGCAGTTTATGATTGAGCACTTATGGATTGAAGGAGCTTATCGAGAGCCAACTTTTTTATATGAGTCTTTATGGAACCTATTTGGCGGATTAATCTTACTTTGTTTGCGTCGGATGAATCAGCATTTGAAACTTGGAGAAATGACTTGTTTTTACTTGATCTGGTATGGAATCGGGCGATCATTTATAGAAGGATTGAGAAGTGATAGTTTGTATTTTGCTGGCTTTAGAATTTCTCAAGTTGTCTCCATTTTAATGGTGGTTGGAGGTATAATGCTCGGTATTCTGCGTAGAAAAAATCCGAATATCCCTTATTATTCAGACAGTAATATAATGTAAAAAGGAATGAGAATATGAAAGTAACAATTTTAGGAACAGGCTCATGGGGAACAGCCTTAGCAAAAGTACTAGCCGACAATCAGGTTAATGTTCAAATGTGGGGGATTGAGCAGGATGTTATTAAAGAAATAAATGACCAACATCAAAATTCTTCCTATTTACCAGGACTTGAACTTGCCCCCGTCATAAAGGCAACGAATGATTTAGAGAAAGCTGTAACAGCTTGCGAATTGCTTGTGTTTGCAGTGCCAACGAAGGCTATTCGAAAAGTTGCTGAATCAATTGTCCCTATTTTAAGTAGATCTAAAACACGTCCTATTATTATGCATGTTAGTAAGGGGCTGGAGCAGGGAAGCCATTTAAGAATCTCTCAGGTTATTGAAGCAACGATTCCTCGGGAATTATTTCAAGCGATTGTGGTTCTTTCAGGTCCTAGTCATGCTGAGGAAGTGGCGAAAGAAGATATTACCACAATTACAGCAGCGTCCACTTCCTTAGAGGCTGCGCAAAAAATTCAAACGCTATTTATGAATGATTATTTTAGAGTCTACACGAATACGGATGTGATTGGTGTTGAGATGGGAGCAGCTTTAAAAAATATTATTGCTCTTGCCTCCGGAATTTTACATGGGTTAGATTATGGAGATAATGCAAAAGCAGCATTAATTACACGGGGTTTAGCAGAAATAACCCGCTTAGGGATAAAGATGGGTGCAGATGTTTTAACATTTTCGGGCTTGAGCGGGGTTGGTGATTTAATTGTAACTTGTACCAGCGTTCATTCTAGAAATTGGCAAGCAGGGAACCTGTTAGCTCAGGGTTATAATGTAGAGGAAGTAGAGAAGCGAGTTCATATGGTTGTTGAAGGGATCTTTACAACAAAGGCAGCATATGAGTTGAGTCAAGAATACCAAGTGGATATGCCGATTACAGCGGGTTTATATCAAATTTTGTATGAAGGTGCCTCACTGAAAACAGTCATCCAAGAATTGATGGGTCGACCTGGTAAACAAGAAGCTTCTTTGGCTTCACACCAAGAAGAATGGGCGAAAAATCAAGTGAAGGGAGAATGATCGTAATGGCAAAGGAATCACTAGTAAAAGAACATGTGGATGTTGTGATCGTTGGAGCAGGACCCGCTGGGTTAACAGCTGCCCTATATGCTTCGAGGGCTAATTTAAAAACAGTCATGATTGAACAGGGTTTACCGGGGGGAGAGGTGAATAATACCGCAGATGTCGAAAATTATTTGGGTTATCCATTAATTTCTGGTCCGGAATTAGCTGAAAAAATGTATCAAAGTGCTATGGTATTTGGTGTAGACCATGTGATGGGGCAGGTAACCAAAATTGATATTGAGGGAGAGGCTAAGCTGGTGTATACCTCCGATAAGTGTTTTATTAGTAAGGTGCTTATTCTGGCTACTGGTTGCCAACATCGAAAATTAGGATTAGATAGCGAAATGCGACTCAATGGGAAAGGTGTATCTTATTGTGCAGTTTGCGATGGCTTCTTCTTCCGTGATAAAGACCTAGTTGTTGTAGGTGGTGGCGATTCGGCAGTTGAAGAAGCGACTTATTTAACCCAGTTTGCTTCTAAAGTAACTATTATTCATCGGCGAGATCAATTGCGTGCACAAAAGCTATTGCAAGACCGGGCATTTAATCATCCAAAGATTCATTTTATTTGGGATAGTGTCGTGGAAGAAGTGGTGGGAGATCAAGCGGTTGAAGCGGTTCGCATAAAGTCTTTAAAGGATCAAAAAGATAGTCTTGTGCCTTGTCAGGGCGTATTTATTTATATAGGGCTAGTTCCGAACACATCACTCGTTACATCATTAGGGATTTGTGATGAAGAGGGTTGGATTATAACGAATGAGCGGATGGAGACCTCGATTCCCGGCGTTTTCGCGGTGGGTGATGTGCGTCAAAATACTTTGCGTCAAATTGCTACAGCTGTAGGCGATGGAAGTCGAGCAGGTCATCAAGCTTATTTATATCTTCAAGAAATGGATGCTAACAAATAAGTTAATAGATAATAGAAAGGTGGGATTGTAATGGACTGGCGTATAGAATATCAACGATGGAAAGAATATGGACAATTAGATGACCAGCTTAGAGCGAACTTAGAGGAGCTTACCCCTACGCAGGCCGAGGATGCTTTTTCAAGCTATTTATCATTTGGTACTGCAGGAATGCGCGGTATAATGGGGGCTGGATTGAATCGGATGAACGTATATACTGTTCGTCAGGCAACAGAAGGTTTGGCGCGGTTAATTGAAGATCAAGGTAAGGAAGCTATGGAACGCGGTGTGGTTATCGCCTATGATTCGCGCCACCAATCCAGTGAATTTGCAATGCAAGCAGCCTTGGTATTAGGGTATCATGGAATTAAAGTCTATTTGTTTGAGTCCTTGCGTCCCACTCCGGTCTTATCTTTTTCAGTACGTCATTTAAAAGCTTATGCAGGCATTATGATTACAGCTAGTCATAATCCATCAGAATATAATGGATATAAGGTTTATGGTGAAGATGGTGGGCAAATGCCACCTGCACTAGCGGACCGATTAAGCCAATCGGTAGCTGCAATTCAAGATATTTTAACCATTCCCTTTGGAGATAAGACAACATTATTGGGTTCGGGTCAAATTGAGATCATTTCTGATCGATTAGATCAGGCTTATTTGGATCAAATGAGGACTGTTACTTTGCAAAAAGATTTGATTAATCAAGCGGGAGATCAAGTAAAAATTGTCTATACACCATTACATGGAGCAGGTTTGTATTTGGGACTGAAGGCTTTACATCAAGCGGGATTTTCACAGGTTCATGTTGTGGAAGACCAGGCACAAGCTGATGGAGATTTTCCAACTGTGAAGTATCCTAACCCAGAATCTCCAGCGGCCTTTGATATGGCTGAACAGTTAGCGCAGGTTATTGATGCGGATGTTATATTGGCGACTGATCCAGATGCAGACCGTTTAGGCGCGATGATTCGTAATGAGACGGGCACATTTCAGTTATTGACAGGGAATCAGATTGCTGTTTTGATGCTGGATTATTTGCTCACGATTAAGTCTCAATCTGGAGATTTACCAAGTGATGGTGTAGTTATAAAATCAATTGTCTCCACGGACTTAGTAGAATGTTTAACTAGGCAGTACCAAGTAGAATTAGTCGAGGTTTTAACCGGCTTTAAGTATATCGGTGAAAAAATTAAGCAGTATGAACAGAATCAGTCACATTCCTTTTTGATGGGATTTGAAGAAAGTTATGGTTATTTATTAAAAACTTTCGCTAGAGATAAAGATGCTATCCAAGCTTTGGTATTTATTTCAGAATTAACGGCGTATCATAAGCAACAAGGTAACAGTTTGTCAGAGGTATTAGAACAAATCTACCAACGTTATGGTTATTACTATGAAGAGACCCTTTCGTTTGATTATCCTGGTTTAGGTGGACGTGATCAAATGAAGAAAATGATGACACAATTGAGAGAAATGGCACTTAAAGAATTAGCTGATTTTAAAGTGATTGAAACGATTGATTGCCTATCGGGTATCCGTTCTTGTGAAGATGGGCATCAAATACCATTAGTTTATCCTAAGTCAGATGTTCTTAAGTACCGTTTGACACCTAATGCTTGGTTTGCTTTAAGGCCTAGTGGGACAGAGCCTAAAATAAAGCTTTATTTAGGTGTAGTAGATAAAAATAAAGAAGAGGCAATGATGAAGGCGGAGCAGTTAAAAGAAGCAGCACGTACTCTTTTGCAAGTCTAAATCCAAAAAAGCGTTGTTGAAAGCTAAATGATAGAAATGAGGATCGGTTATGTCAGAAGGTTTAGAGCTAGTAATTATCACTGGGATGAGTGGAGCGGGGAAAACTGTAGCCGTGCAGTCTTTGGAAGATTTGGGTTACTATTGTATTGATAATATGCCACCAAAATTGCTGCCTACTTTTTGGCGTTTGATGCAGGAAACTGGGAAAATTACGAAAATTGCCTTGGTTATTGACTTAAGAACGCGGGAATTCTTTGATGAATTGACTTCGGTGATGGCTCAAATGGATGGAGATCAGGCTGTGACTAGTCAGATTTTATTTTTGGAAGCAGATGATAAAACTTTAGTTGCCCGATATAAAGAGAGTAGAAGAAGTCACCCCTTATCTCAAGGGACGCACGAGGCTACTTTGGCAGCGATCCAGAAAGAGCGGGCTTTATTAGCGTCAATTCGTGGGCGTTCTCAGTGGATTATCGATACTTCTAAGATGAAGCCACGAGAATTAAGGGCAAAGATTATGTCTCATTTTTCAGCGGAAGACCGGTCACAATTTGTCGTGAATGTGATTTCTTTTGGCTTTAAATATGGACTGCCGATTGATGCGGATTTGGTGATGGACGTTCGCTTCTTACCAAATCCTTACTATGTTGATGACTTAAAAATATTAACCGGCTTGGATCGTCCGGTCTATGATTATGTGATGAATCAACCGGAGACAGAAACTTTTTATCAAAAATGGATAGATTTGATAAATTATTGCTTGCCATATTATAAGCGAGAAGGTAAAAGTCAGTTAACGATTGCGGTGGGATGTACGGGGGGTCAACATCGATCTGCAGCGATGGCGGAGCGTCTAGGCGAAGATTTAATTCGTCAAAAATATATGGTTAAAGTTTCTCATCGAGATAAGGATCGCAATCAACAACAAGTAATTAAGAAGGTAGAGGCTAATGGATCAAATTAATAAAGGGCGATTTAAAGTAGCTGTTATTGGGGGCGGCACCGGGCTACCAGTTATTCTAAAAGGACTAAAAAAGTTAGATGCCCATATTACGGCTATTGTGACGGTCGCTGATGATGGTGGATCCTCAGGGATTATTCGAGATTATGTGAATGTGGTTCCACCGGGAGATATTCGTAATTGTATGGTGGCGTTGTCGCAAATGGATCCGATCTTATTGGAGCTTTTTCAGTATCGCTTTAATACAGATGATGACTTTTTAGCGGGACACGCTATAGGTAATCTAGTGATTGCGGCATTGAAAGAGATGTCGGGATCCTTGAGTGAATCCATTGATGTCTTGTCAAAATACATGAAAATCCAAGGGCATATCTATCCTGCGGCTGAGGAGCCTTTGATTTTGAATGCTTTGTTTGAGGATGGATCCATTGCAGTTGGTGAATCTAAAATTGCTCAGCATCGAAAAAAAATAGAAGAAGTTAATGTCACGACCTTAAGTGGTCATCGGGCGATCAAAGCCTCGGATCATGTTGTAGAAGCAATCATGACGGCGGACTTGGTAGTGTTAGGTCCGGGTAGTTTATATACGTCGATCTTGCCTAACTTGATGATTGAAGAGATAGGGGAAGCGATTAAAGAAAGTCCCGCTCAGGTTGTCTATATATGCAATATTATGACTCAATTAGGAGAAACAGAAAACTTTACCGATGCAGATCATGTTGCGGTCTTGCATAAGCATTTAAAGGCTAACTTTATTGATACAGTGTTGGTTAATACGACCCCAGTACCTGAGGAATATATCAAAAATCAACCCAATGAAGAGTATTTATTACAAGTTAAGCATGATTTTGAGGCGTTGCGGCAACAAGGTTGTCGGGTCATTTCAAGTGAGTTTTTGAATATGACCCAGGGAGGCGCCTACCATGATACAAATAAAGTTGTTCAGGAACTAAGTTATCTATTAGAAACTAGTAAATTAAATGCCAAAAATCATTTAACTCGGGCTTCTTATTAATGAGCCAGAGTGAGAATAAGGAGCGATCAAATGACGTTTGCTTCAGATATAAAAAAAGAATGTACCCTGCTTGAAGTGCACCATGAGCATGCTAAAGCAGAATTAGCGGCTTTGATTCGGATGAACGGCTTGCTCAATATACAAAGGCAACGGTTGATCTTAGATGTTCAAAGCGAAAACGCAGCGATTGCTCGACGGATTTATACTTTGATTAAAGATCAATTTTCCAATGAAGGCGAATTAATTGTTAGACGGAAGATGAAGCTAAAGAAGAATAATGTTTATATCGTACGTTTTCGTCAGGGGGTTTTAGACCTTCTGAATGAATTAGAAATTTGGGATCAAGGAGAAATCCAGACGGATGTTTCATCAAAGTTATTGTTGGATGAACAAAAGAAACGGTCTTATTTAAGAGGAGCATTTTTAGCAGGGGGGTCGGTTAATACGCCCACTGCTAATTCTTATCATCTTGAGATTTACTCCAATTATGAAGATCATAGCGATTCTTTGTGTAAGATGATGAATGATTTTTCTTTGAATGCCAAAATAACAAAACGCCGACGAGGCTATATTGTCTATATTAAAGAAGCGGAAAAGATTGCTGATTTTCTTGCTGTGATTGGTGCTACAAGGGGAATGTTAGCGTTTGAAGATATTCGAATTGTTAGAGATATGCGTAACTCAGTGAATCGACTGGTTAACTGTGAGAATGCTAATCTTAATAAAGTAATTGATGCTTCACAAAAGCAAGTTGAAGCGATTAAGTTGATTCAATCGACCAAAGGGCTTCAGGTATTGCCCGAAAAACTAAGACAAATAGCAGAATTCCGGCTTGAAAATCCTGATTTAAGCTTAAAAGAATTAGGTCATCAAGTGCCAGGAGGACCGATATCTAAATCAGGTGTTAATCACCGCTTAAGGAAGATCATTCAAATTGCAGAGCAAATTCAAAATGAATAGCGCAAATGATGGCTGATAGACTATCTAGTTATTAGTAATGATTTAAGGAGGATATCGATGAACCAGATAGTTTTTGTCGGTCGAATTTGCCGAGATATTGAAATAAAATCCGCTGGTGAAAATTCTAAAGTGGTCAATAATGCGTTAGCTATTCCGAGGACCTATCGTGATCGTAATGGGGAGACTATTACCGATTTTATTCCATTTGTGGCTTGGAATGGCTTAGCGACGATGTTGCATAAGTTTGCTTGTAAGGGGCAACGTATCGCCATTTCTGGCATGATGCAAAGTCGAAAGTATCAGGATAAAGATAATAAGTCGGTTTATGTGATTGAATGTCATGCCCAAGAAATTGAGTTATTGGATCGGCCGTCGGCTAAGAGTAAAGAAGATCAAAGTTTTAAGAATGGTGGCTCAGAGTCAGATGACGAGACCAAGGAAAGTATGCAGATTGCAAGAGAAATGGTCGATCAAGTGATTGATCAATTGAAAGAAGAGTCCACGGTATAAACGGAAAAGTTTAATATACTAATTTGAAGAACTTATGGCGAGAGTGTCATAGGTTCTTTTTTTATGATTGCGATGTGATTTAGGGGGTTTTAAGGTATAATGAGGTTGGAAGGTTTAAGGCTAGCCAAAGAAAGGAATGAGAATAATGAAGATATTGATGATCGAAGATAATAGTTCAGTGTGTGAAATGATGGGAATGTTTTTTGAAAAAGAAGCATTTGAAGCTAGCTTTTATGGAGATGGAAAAGAAGGCTTTGATGCCTATCAAGCGGATCCTGAAATATGGGATCTAGTAATTTTGGATTTAAACTTGCCTTCTATGGATGGGATGACAATTTGTCGAAAAATGCGTGAAATTTCAAAAGAAACACCGATTATTATGTTGACAGCACAAGACTCTGAGTCGGATCAGGTTATTGGTTTAGAGATGGGAGCAGATGATTATGTGACTAAGCCATTTAGTCCGCTAACTTTACTAGCTCGTATGAAGGCACTTCACCGCCGTGCTCATATTTCAATGAAGGATCATCCAACTCAAGAAGAGGACCAATTTAATATTCAGACCGATACCGTCAAAATTAATACCACAACACGTGAGGCTTATTATAATGAGCAACTTGTTGAAAATTTAACGCCCAAGGAATTTGAGTTATTAGTTATGTTTGCTAAGCATCCAAAGCGTGTCTTTACCCGGGAGCAGCTTTTAAAAAGCATTTGGGAAGACCCTTTTTATGGTGATGAACGGACAGTTGACGCTCATATTAAAAAATTAAGACAAAAACTTGAAAATTATGGTCCTCAGTTAATTCAAACCGTTTGGGGTGTGGGATATAAATTTGACGAGCATGATGGGGAATAAACTATGAAGTTCTTGTGGCAACAGATCATTGTCTTTTTCGTGGTTTTGTTAACAGCCTTATCGATCTCTGCTTATGGGATCTCACATTATATGGAAAAACATATCTATAATGAACGGGAGAATCAATTACTGCTATATGGTGAAAATATTGTTAATAATGCTTTTTCACGCAATGATCTGGTTATCGCTTCGCAATTGCTAGCAAGTGAGAAGATAATGATCCAAGTGTATCTATCGGATGGGCGGATAATCTATCCTACTTATGATCAACGTTTTTCCTCAAAACTGAGTCAGAGTGACCTGGATCAAATTGCGAATGGTCGAAGTATCGGACTTAGGTTCTCACAACGACTAGTGAACCCATCAACTCAGGAACAAATGGCTACAGTGTATATTCCGTTAGAGGAGAATCAAGTTGCAGGATTTCCTTCGGGTTTTATTTCTTTAGGAGCCCCTTTAGAAGATTTGGAAGTCCAGGTTTCAACCATGCAGCGACAGATTTTTATATCTTATTTAGTGGCGAGTTTTGTGGGAGTATTAATAAGTATTGTGTATTCTCTTTACCAAACAAAAAAACTGAAGCATTTACAAAAAGCGACACAAGAGATTGCTGCTGGGCACTATCAAGTGGAGGTAAATACGGAAGGAAAAGATGAGTTTGCGGATTTAGCACGCGATTTTCAATTAATGGCCGATTCGTTGGTGGAGTATCAAGCAGAAATTAAGCGGCAGGAAAGTCTAAGACGGCAATTTATGATGGATGCTGCTCATGAAATGCGAACTCCGTTGACCACCATGTCTGGTCTCTTGGAAGGCTTACAGTACGATATGATTCCTGAGAGTCAAAAAGCACGTTCCTTGGAATTGATTCAGTCGGAAACAAAACGTTTGACCCGGCTTGTGAATGAAAATTTGGATTATGAAAAGATACGAAGTCGGCAGATCGTTCTTAAAAAAACAGCCATTAAGGGTAAGACTTTGTTTGAGCATTTGAAAACACAAATGCAAACGAAGGCAGATGATAAAAATGATCGCATTGTTATCCAAGCTAGCGATGATCTGATTATATGGGCAGATTATGATCGTCTTTTGCAAATACTCATTAATTTAGTAAATAATGCTATTCAATTTTCTAGTGATAGTGATATCCAAATTTTAGGATCCATGGAGGACGAAGGATCCATGATTCAAGTTAAAGACCATGGCATCGGGATTGAAGCTGAAAAGATTAAGTTGATTTGGGAAAGATTTTATAAAGTAGATGTTTCACGTAAAAGTACCAAGTTTGGCGAATCAGGGATTGGTTTAGCGGTAGTTCAGTCATTAGTCGAAGCTCATGAAGGAAAAATTGAAGTGGAGAGTGAAGAAGGTCAGGGTACGACCTTCACTATTCGCTTGCCACATCAAAATGGCACCAGTGAGGAAAAGGAGTCAAATAATGATGACTAGTTTAGTCTTAATTGCTCATGATCAATTAGCAGAATCAGGTAGTCAACAATTTTTAATCGAGAGCGGTCATTCTTTGGCAGAAGTTGAGTATGTGGATCTGTATGATCAATGGAAAAATAAAGGGGATTTTGATTCTGATCAAGAAATAGCCCGTATCTTATCCTACGACCAACTCTTTTTGCAATTTCCTATTTATTGGTACCAAGCTCCCTTCATCTTAAAGGTATGGTTGGATCAAGTTTTTAGCCAAGATAAGTTGAATCGACGCTTACATCAACGATTACAAGGACATCCTTTGGGGATCATTACGGTTGCTGGGAGTCAGTCGGATGATTATCAATTTTATGGACGGCAAAAAATTACCCTTTCTTCGATGTTGGCACCTTATTACGCCTGGGCTAATTATTTTGATTTAAAAACATTTTCGCCTTTTTCAATCTTTCAATATCATTATTTAACGGAGTCAGAAAGGTTGGAGCTAATGATTGATTATTCTTTGTATCTTAATGAAGGAAAAGTTCATGATTTTAAAGCTCGGCAAGAATATATTATTAAGCTAGTAAATAATTTAAAGTTAGATCTTTCCGATGTTGATCAATGGCTGTTTGACCAATTTTTGGAGAAGCTAAATGAACAAAAAGAAGACTTGCATTTTTTTGAAGAAATGGAGTGGTAACGAGAAATGGAAAAGTGGGAGTATGAAGAAGCCATGACACAATGGATTCAAAAGGCCAAGGAATACCCAACGCGAGCCATTCTTAAAAATGCTGGATTGTTATATAAAGAACAGAAAAAAAGATTGGAAGATTATCAACAGCGATTAGATGGGCAAATGTGGCGCGTGAGTGATTGGAAAAAATAATTAAGATTTGCTATAATGTTTTAACTAAAGAAAAATCAAGTATAGAAGGAGAACATAATGTCGATTATTGAAGAGCTAGAATGGCGCGGAGCGGTCAATCAACAAACTGATGCAAAGGGATTAGCGGATTTATTAGCGAAAAAAGCGATTCATTTATATTGTGGCGTAGATCCTACGGGAGATTCAATGCATATTGGACATTTGATTCCATTTATGGTTTTGAAAAGATTTCAGCTTCAAGGGTATCATCCGGTTGTAGTTATTGGTGGAGCCACTGGTTCGATTGGTGACCCTTCTGGTCGAACGAGTGAACGGACGCTTCAAACAATGGATGTTGTTCGTAAAAACGCTGAAAAATTAACACAACAAATGGAAAAATTGTTTCTTAAAGGCGACACGAGTGAGAATTCCTTCCAAATTGTGAATAATAATGATTGGTTAAGTCAATTATCGGCTTTAGATTTTTTAAGGGATTATGGTAAACACTTTAATGTGAATACGATGTTAGCGAAGGACGTTGTCGCTTCGCGGTTGGATAATGGGATCTCCTTTACTGAGTTTGCCTATCAAATTCTTCAATCGATCGACTGTTTACATCTTTATAAAAATAATGAAGTTCAATTGCAAATCGGTGGAAGCGATCAATGGGGAAATATTACAGCTTCAATTGATTTCATTCGTCGTGTTGAGGGGCCGGAAGCCGAGGTCTATGGATTAACAATTCCCTTAATGCTTAAAGCTGATGGTACGAAGTTTGGTAAATCAGCTGGAGGTCAGACAGTATGGTTAGATGCAGAAAAGACAACCCCTTATGAGTTTTATCAGTTCTGGCTTAATCAAGCAGATGAAGATGTTGTAAAATATTTGAAATATTTTACTTTCTTAACGAAAGAAGAGATTGACCAATTAGCTGCAGAAGTTGAAAGTCAGCCTCATTTAAGACATGCTCAAAAACGCTTAGCTGAAGAAATCACTCAGTTTGTTCATGGTAGTGAAGCTTTAGCGGAAGCACAAAAAATTACTGAAGCTTTATTTACTGGTCAGGTTCAAGATTTAACCGCTAAACAAATTCAAGCTGGATTTCAAAATATGCCTCAGGCAAGTATTTCAGATCAGCCAACTAATATTGCTGTTTGGTTAGTGGATGCGGGAATTGTTTCTTCTCGTCGACAAGCGAGGGAGTTTATTGAAAACGGCGCTATATTACTGAACGGTCAAAAAGTAACCGATGTGGATTATGAGGTGTCTAAAGAAGATGCGATTGAAGGACGGTATATTTTAGTCCGTCGCGGAAAGAAGAATTATACCTTGGTTGAATTACAGGAAAATTAAGAGTTGAAAAACCGTTTAAGAAATAGTCTTTAAACGGTTTTTAAAATTATTAAAGAATTTCTAAAGAATATTTCTTGAAGATTTCAAATCCTATACGAATTGAAGAAAATAACCACATCAGAACAAGATTGTGTTAAAGTATGGATTGTGATGATAAAAATGGACTGATTGGATAGTCCAACCATAAATACATTAACGAACAAGGAGACTTTAACAATGAAGAAGGCAATTTCTAAAAAGATGATGAAAACATTGTTGTGTTCTACTTTGCTTGTGACAGCTATTAATCCAATGTTTATAAAAGCACAAGATTTGGCTGATTCAAAGAATTTAAGTCCAGAACAGACAAGGTTATATGCACAATTAGCCAACGCATATCATTCTGTTGACAGCATTAAGGCTCAAGCTGCTGAATTGCAGGAAGCTATTCAAGCAGATGATGAAAAAATCGCTGTTTTAGGTCAAGAAATTTCTGAATTAGAAGCTCTAATTGAAAAACGCCAACAACTAATTGCTGATCAAGCTGTGGCCATTCAAAAGAATGGGGGCACATCAAATTATCTTAGTGTGCTAGCTTCATCAACTTCTATTTCGGATTTTGTTGGTCGGATGGATGTAATTCGTAAGTTAGTATCTTCTAATAAGGATCTACTAGCTCAGCAAAAAGAAGATAAAGAAACATTAGAATCAAAAATTTCCGAGACCAAAGTAGCAAAGCAAGCGAAAGTGGATTCGATGGTTAGTTTAGAGGCCTTAAAAGGCGATTTAGAAGCTCAAAGTGCTTTGGTAGAATCGAACTATAATCAATTAGTTACAGAAGGACAATTAGATCAAGCTGAATTACAAGCATTAGAAGCTGAAAAACAAAACTATGAAGCAGACCTAGTTGTTTCCAATCCAGAAGCGAGTCAAGAAACAAGCCAAGTGCTTGATCCTCAAGTAACGAGCGCTGAAACCACTTCAGTTGCTCCAGCAGTTAGCTCTCAAGAAGTGCTTGAAACAAGTGAAATAGTAGAAACTAGTCAAGAGTCTGTTCAAGAAGCAACAACAACTTCACAATGGCAAGAGACGACCCAAGAAGTTGTAGAAACAACGCAAGCTCCTGTAAGTACTCAAGAAGTTGTAGAAACAACACAAGCGCCACAAACAGTCGTGGAAGAAACCGTTGAAACGACTGCAGCTCCTGTTCAAGAAGTGGTGGAAACAACGACAGCACCGGCACCTTCTACTGCAAACCTTGGAGATGTAATCTCTAATGCACAGAAATATTTGGGTGTTCCTTATGTGTGGGGTGGAAAATCGCCTTCAGGTTTTGATTGTTCAGGTTTCGTTCAATATGTTTATCGTGAGACTTATGGTATGGAAATTGGTGGATGGACTGGTGCTCAACAGAATGCAGGAACACGAATTTCAGTTGCAGAAGCACAACCTGGAGATCTTTATTTCTGGGCAGATGGATCTGGAGGCACTTATCATGTAGCCTTAGCAACAGGTGGTGGTTCTTATATTCATGCTCCTCAACCAGGTCAATCTGTAAGTTATGGTAGCGTTTCTGGATATGCACCACAATTTGCCGTAAGATTACGTTAATAGAATTTTAAAAGACTAGGGTGTTCCTAGTCTTTTTTTATGGATAGGAATCGCTTCATATTAAGACTAGTATGTTATAATAAGAGGTAATTCTTAGTTTTAAATAGGAGGTAGCGTTTCGTGACCGAAAAACCAACATTTTATATTACAACTCCCATCTATTATCCATCTGGACGTTTGCATATAGGAAATTCCTATACTACTTTGGCTTGTGATGCCATGGCTCGTTATAAGCGATTAAAAGGATATGATGTTCATTTTCTAACTGGAACCGATGAGCATGGTCAAAAGATTGAGAAAAAAGCAGCTGAACTTGGGATGGAACCGCAGGCCTATGTGGATAAAATGGCGGATGCTATTCGTGATTTATGGCAACTTTTGGGAATTTCAAATGATCAATTCATCCGTACGACCGATGAAGCTCATGAAAAAGCGGTTCAGGGGATTTTTCAAAGGCTATTAGATCAAGGCGACATTTATCTTGGAGAGTATGAGGGTTGGTACTCTGTCTCCGATGAGGAATACTTTACTGAAACACAGCTGTCGGAAGTGTTTCGTGATGAGTCCGGTAAAGTGATTGGTGGAATTGCACCTAGTGGGCATGAGGTTGAGTTAGTGAAGGAAGAATCCTATTTCTTCAAATTAGGTAAATATGCTGAGCGTCTGATTGATTATTATCATTCTAGTGAAGATGTTATTATACCAGGATTTCGTAAGAATGAGATGATTAATAACTTTATTAAGCCTGGCTTATCTGACTTAGCTGTATCTAGAACATCATTTTCATGGGGAGTTCCTGTTAAGTCGGATCCAAAGCATGTCATCTATGTTTGGATTGATGCTTTATCCAATTATATTACCGCTTTAGGTTACCCTGACCAAGAAAATGAGGCGTTTAAGAAGTATTGGCCAGCGGATGTTCATATGATTGGAAAGGATATTTCGCGTTTTCATATGATTTATTGGCCAGCAATTTTAATGGCTTTAGATTTGCCATTACCTAAACATATTTATGCACATGGTTGGATTGTTATGAAGGATGGAAAGATGTCTAAATCCAAGGGGAATGTTATTTATCCTGAGACATTGATTGAACGTTATGGACTCGATGCAGTACGGTATTATTTATTGCGTGAAATGTCCCAAGGAAATGATACAGTCTTTACTCCGGAGGATTTTATTACGTGTATTAATTCAGAATTGGCTAATGATTTAGGTAATTTATTAAATCGAACAGTTGCTATGATTAACAAGTATCAAAATGGTAGTGTTAAAAATTATTTTGATTGTGTTGAAGAGGACCAGTTTGAACAGAATTTAAAAGCCTTCTTTGATAAGGAATACTCGGCCTATTTAGAGTCTATGGAGAAGATGGCTTTTGATCAAGCTTTGGATCACTTGATGGCGATGGTCAGTCGAGCCAACAAATATATTGATGAAACACAGCCGTGGATATTAGCTAAAGAAGCAGATAATAAGAAATTGCCTGTCGTTTTATTCTATTTAGCAGAAAGTTTAAGATTTATTGGTCACTTATTAAGGCCTTTTATGATTAATACCCCAAAAGAAATTTTCCGTCAATTAGGTATTGAGGATGAAGTGTCCACTGATTTAAGTGGTTTAGCTTTCGGTCATTTTCCAAAGGAAAGCCAAGTAGTATCCAATGGTGTGCCTATTTTCCCACGACTCGATGTTGAAGAAGAACAGGCCTATATTCTTAAGGAAATGACTGGGAAATCTAACCAGGATCAGTCAAACTCATCACGAAAATTGGATGACCCTGATTGGGATTTAGAATCTTTAAATCTTGATGCTACCATTGAATTTGATGATTTTATTAAGACTGAATTGAAGGTTGCACAGGTGATGGATGTTGCTCCGGTAAAAGGATCGAATAAATTATTACGATTTAGATTAGATGCCGGCGAATCAGTAGATCGTCAGATCTTGTCAGGGATTGCCAAGTATTATCCAGATCACGAAGCATTAATAGGACGTAAGCTGATTATTGTATCAAATCTTAAACCACGAAAAATGATGGGCTATTGGAGCCAGGGAATGATTTTATCTGCAGAGTCTGGAAAAGATCTCCACCTAGTCTTTGCTCCAGATGAAAGCCAAAATGGTGCCTTAATTGGATAATTGACAGGAGGATCTATGAAGTTATTTGATACGCATACACATTTAAATGCGGATGAATTTGCTGGTAAAGAGGATATATATATAGAAAACGCTGCTCAAGCTGGCGTTAAAGCGATGGCGGTCGTAGGATTTGATCGCCCGACGATTCAAAAGACCTTGGAATTAAGCCAGAGTTATGCACAGGTGATATCGGTAGTGGGCTGCCACCCCACGGAGTCTCTAACATACGATCAAAACTTTGAAAAGGATCTTCATCATTGGTTAGAATTACCACGCGTATTTATGTTAGGAGAAATCGGTTTAGACTATCATTGGGATACAGCACCGCGCGATGTTCAAATGAAGGTGTTCAGAAGACAAATAGCGATTGCTAAAGAGCATCAAATTCCTATCACTATTCATAATCGCGAAGCGACTGAAGATGTTTATCGAATTTTAAAAGAAGAAGGAGTTCCGGATGCAGGCGGGATTATGCATTCCTTTGGTGAAGGACCTGAAATCGCTAAACGCTTTTTGGATTTAGGCATGCATCTGTCTTTTTCAGGAGTAGTCACTTTTAAGAAGACGGTTGAAGTTCGTGAAGCCGCAAAGATTGTACCACTTGACCATTTGCTAATAGAAACGGACGCTCCTTATTTAGCACCTGTTCCAAAAAGAGGTAAAATGAATGAGCCGGCATATGTTCGTTATGTCGCAGAGCTCTTGGCTTCATTAAGAGAAATGTCACTTGAAGACTTTGCTACACAAACTTATCAGAATGCTTGCAAATTATTTTCTTGGGCGCCGGAGGAATCATTAGATGCATGAGTTATCCCACATCCCCGAAGAAGTGATTATTGTTGAAGGACGCGATGATACAAAACGTTTGATCGAGACTTATGGAAATCAAGTTAAAACGATTGAAACGAATGGATCGGCGATTGATACCTCGATTTTGCAACGTATCAAGAGGGCACAAGAACAATTTGGTGTGATTGTATTTACAGATCCCGATTTTGCCGGGCAAAAAATACGGCGAACGATTATCCGAGCGGTTCCACAAGCCAAAGAAGCTTTTTTGACACAAGAAGAAGCAAATCCTCATCGGCGGAATCATTCTTTGGGTATTGAACATGCGAGCCCAGCAGTAATTCGCCAAGCCATTGATCGGATTAGCCAACGTATGACTGATACTGAGTCGGAAGAAATTAGCCAAGCGACGTTAATCAAATTAAAGTTAATTGGTCATCCTAAAGCGTCTATGCATCGAAAGAAACTTGCGCAGGTATTTAATCTAGGACATGTAAACGGAAAGCAGTTACGGAAGCAGTTGATGCGTTATGGGATCACAGAAGAACAATTAGTGCGCTATATGAAAGAGGTTGACTTACTTGAAGAAGGAAGCTAGCTATAATTTTATTGCTAAACCAAGCCAGACGGCTGCGATTATGAAAAAATATGGACTAAAAATGAAAAAAAGTCTTGGTCAAAACTTTCTGATTGAACCTCAAATATTGAATAAAATGGTCGATCTTGCTGATATTGATAAAAATTGTACTGTTATTGAGATTGGACCAGGAATCGGTGCTTTGACTCAATTTTTAGCCATGCGTGCTAAAAGGGTGATTGCCTTCGAAATCGATCAGCGGTTTGTAGAAATTTTGTCGGAAACCTTGGTTGATTTTGATAATGTAACTGTGATTGCAGAGGATATTCTAAAGGTTGATTTTTCAAAAGAAGCTTATAAAGGCTTATTGGAAGAACCTTTAATGGTAGTAGCTAATTTGCCTTATTATATTACTACCCCGATTATTATGCATTTACTACAAAGTGAGTTACCTTTTCAATCCTTGGTGATGTTGATGCAGAAGGAAGTAGCCCAAAGGATGACAGCTAGCGTTGGAACGAAAGCTTATAACTCGTTATCGGTTGCTATTCAAATGCAAATGGCTAGTCAATATGCCTTTGTAGTACCTAGAACAGTGTTTATTCCACAGCCAAAAGTAGATTCAGCGGTTTTGAAGTTAACCCGTTTACCGCAAAAGAGAGTGGTAGTAGCTGATGATCGACTTTTTGAACGATTTGTCCAACAATGTTTTAAGCAACGGCGAAAGACTTTATGGAATAACTTAAAGAGCGGTCTGTCTCAAGTGGTTGGCTTAGATGGGGCTGATTCTTTGGAGCAAGCTTTTAAAACGACGGGAATTGATCCTCAAAGAAGGGCGGAAACACTGACAGTTGAAGAGTTTGCGGCTCTTTTTCGTGCAATACCGTTAGGATGGTTAGAGACTTTGGAAGTTTAATATGAATGATAAAGGTTGCAGTTTTATTACTAGTTATATTGGGAATGAGCTGGATATTTATCAGGGCTAGCTATTGGTGTACAAAATAAAATTTCTAAATTATCCAAAAACAATTGCAAGAACAATCAACTTATGCTATATTGATTTATTTATCAATTTATGATATAATGGTTCGAGAGGTGATGAGATGCCAAAGGATCTGTTAGAAATAAAATCAATGCTTGATGGTAAGTTGGGCGAAGACATTGTAGTCACTGTTCAAATGGGACGGAAGAAAAAAAGGGAACGACGGGGAATTCTTACAGAAACCTATCGATCTATTTTTATTGTTGACTTGAAAGAGAGCGATAATGTGGATCGGGTTTCTTTTTCTTATAGAGATGTCTTAACAAATGCGGTTGAAATAGAGTTTTAGAAGGTGCAATTTGACCTGTAGATTAAGTTATTAATCTACGGGTTTTTATTTGCTTAGGGTAATGCTTGGTATATGCTATAATGTTTTAAGATGAGTGAGGAGTTGAAGTATGAAATTAATTGTTGGTTTAGGTAATCCAGGCGAGCAGTATTCCAAAACACGACATAATATTGGTTTTTCAGTGATTGATCAATTATTATCAGATAACCAATTAATGATGGATAAACAAAAGTTTAATGCAGATTATACGATTTGGAGATTAGCTGAGGATAAAGTCTTTTTAGTTAAGCCTTATACCTATATGAATAATTCAGGTGAAGCAGTCTTGCCGTTAATGTCTTATTTTAATGTATCAGCTGATGACCTATGTGTTGTTTATGATGATATGGATTTAGCGTTGGGGCGTCTAAGATTGAGGACCAAAGGGTCTGCAGGTGGACATAATGGGATGAAAAGCATGATCAATCTTTTGGGAACTTCTGAATTTAAGCGAATTCGCATTGGAATTGGGCACCCTGAAGGTCCTTATAAGGTAGTAGACCATGTTTTATCAGCTTTTACACCGAGTGAGCAATTATTAGTTGATCAGTCTGTAGATAAAGCGGCACAAGCAATTGATGATTGGGTAAAGGGTGCTTCTTTTGAGGAGGTTATGAAGGAATATAATCAAAAGTAGTTACTATTATTTTCAAAGAGTAGAAAGGTAAGGAAGAGGATATGCTCGAAAAATTACAGACAAGGGCATTTGATCAGACTATTGACAGTATGCTTCAAGCGCCTGCTGATAAACAAGGCACATACCATCATTTAATCACGGGCCTTGATGGATCCGCAAAATCTATTTTTATTGCGGAATTGTATAAAAAAAATCCAAGACAGTTACTCATAATCGAGCCTAATCGAAATCGTCGTCAAGCACTTTATGATGATTTAAATGCCTTACTACCTCAAAACCAAGTATTAAGTTTTCCTTGTGAAGAGAATGTCGCTTTAGAATATTCAACGGCTTCCTTTGATGGGATCGCTCAACGAGTAGAGACCCTTCAGACCTTAATTTCAGGCGAAAAGGTCATTGTTGTTGCCGGAGTTAATGCGCTTAGAAAGCGTCTAATGCCGATTGCGGATTGGAAAGATAATCAACTCATCTTAAGTCTGGGTTGTGAAATAACACGTGACGACCTGGAGCGTAAATTGTTTAATTTGGCTTATCAACGAGTAGATATGGTGCAATCTCCTGGGGAATATTCGATTCGAGGAAGTATTATTGATTATTATCCCTTAAATAGTGAACACCCGATTCGCTTGGATTTTTTTGATACGGAATTAGATTCGATTCGTTACTTTGATGCACAGACTCAAACTTCCTTAGAAAATATTAACGAAGTTATGCTTGAGCCAGTTAAAGACATCCTATTTAATCAAGAAAAACAATTAGCCGTGAGTGAGTCTATTAAAGAGGCGGTTTCTAAACAAGTGAGTCATTTGAAAGACGCTGATCTTGTCAAAACGCTTAGTCAGCGAATGAATGATCAATTAGAAGATTTAGCAAAAGGAGGAAGTTTAGTACTCCCTGAAGCCTTTCTTTCTTTTTATGATACGGTAGGGACATCTCTATTGGATTATATGGAAGAAGGGGCATGTTTGCTTGTGAGTGAATTTGATAGAGTCCATCAAGAAGAGTTGCATTTGATCGAAAGCGATCAGTTTTGGATCGAAGATCAAATTAATCAAGGAAACTTATTGCCGGGTCAGAAGCTCCATTTGTCTGCTTTTGATCAAATTAAAGGCTGTCAAAAGAGGACGGTTTACTTATCCCTTATTCAAAAAGGACTTGGCAAAATGAAGTTTTCAAGTCTTCATTCATTTCAGTATCGCTCAATGACCCCTTTCTTCAATCAGATGGCTTTAGTTAAACCTGAAATAGATCACTGGTTGAAAGAAGGCCAGGTTATTCAAGTGGTGGTTGATAATAAAGAAAGAGCTAAAAAGCTTGAACAAATTTTTAATGAGTATCAAATTCAGCCGATTTATCATCAACAGGATGAAAAAATTTATCAAGGGGCCATTAATGTTTTAGAAGGACACTTGACTAACGGCTTTGAATTGCCTCTTGATAAATGGGTAGTTATCACCGAAAAGGAACTTTTTAATCGAATAAAAAAACATCAAGCTAAGCGTCAAAAACTATCTAATGCGGAACGGATCAAGTCGTATAATGAGTTAGAAGTAGGCGATTATGTGGTTCATGTAAACCACGGGATTGGTCGCTATATTGGCATGGAAACGATGGAAATCTCAGGAGTTCATCGTGACTTAATAGCCATTGAATATCAACAAAATGCGAAAGTTATGATTCCAGTCGATCAGATCCACTTGATTCAAAAATATGTGTCATCTGGCGAAGCGAAGACACCCAAATTACATAAGTTGGGTGGTAGTGAGTGGGTTAAGACGAAGCAAAAAGTTTCCAGTAAAATTGAGGATATTGCAGATGAACTCATTGAGTTATATGCCAAGCGTGAACAAGAAAAAGGCTATGCCTTTAGTATGGATACACCAGAACAGCTAGAATTTGAAAAAGCTTTTCCTTATATTGAAACACCAGACCAATTGCAAACATCTTCTGAAATTAAAAAGGACATGGAAAAGGATCGCCCGATGGATCGTTTGTTAGTAGGGGATGTCGGTTACGGTAAAACAGAGGTTGCGATGCGAGCGATTTTTAAGGCAGTTATGGATGGCAAACAGGTCGCTTTTTTGGTTCCGACCACGATCTTAGCGCAACAACACTATCAGTCTCTTTTGGAACGTTTTGCAGATTATCCTTTTGAGATCAGAATGTTAAGTCGTTTTGCGAGTCAAAAGGAGCAAAAGGAGACGATTAAAGGACTAAAAACGGGTGCCTGCCAGGTTGTGGTAGGGACACATCGTTTATTATCCAAAGATGTGACCTTTCTTGATTTAGGTTTGATGGTAGTCGATGAAGAGCAGCGTTTTGGTGTTAAACATAAAGAACGACTTAAGCAGTTAAAATCGCAAGTAGATGTGTTGACTTTAACGGCAACGCCGATACCACGAACGCTTCATATGGCTATGGTAGGGGTAAGAGATTTATCGGTTATTGAAACCCCACCCTCTAATCGTTATCCGGTCCAAACCTATGTTATGGAACAAAATGAAGCCGCTATTAAATTTGCTATTGAACGAGAAATTGATCGTGGCGGTCAATGCTTTTATCTTTATAATCGAGTGGCTTCCATCTATCATCGAGCAGATCAATTGAGCCAATTAGTACCTGAAGCGAGAGTGGCAGTTGCTCATGGGCAGATGTCTGAAGTAGAATTAGAGAATGTCTTGTATGAGTTTATTCAAGGAAATTATGATGTCTTGGTGACAACTACTATCATTGAAACCGGAGTAGATATTCCAAATGTTAATACTCTCTTTATCGAAAAAGCGGATCGGATGGGACTATCAACGCTCTACCAATTAAGAGGAAGGGTAGGACGAACTAACCGTCTAGCATATGCTTATTTGATGTATGATCCTATGAAGCAGTTGAGTGAAATTTCTGAAAAGCGACTCAATGCGATTCGTGAATTTACGGAATTAGGATCAGGTTTTAAAATTGCTATGCGGGATCTAAGTATTCGAGGAGCTGGAAATCTATTAGGATCTCAACAGTCAGGATTTATCGATTCAGTCGGCTTTGATCTTTACTCACAAATGTTACGAGAAGCGATTGATCGACGTCAAGGTAAGCAAAATATGCTTGAAAACTTGAATCAGTCTGTTGTTGAAATTGATCTAAGTATTGATGCCTATATTCCAGATAGCTATATCTCGGATGAAAGGCAGAAAATCGCCGCCTACAAGATGCTACAAAAAATGGATGGTATGGAGGAATATCGTGAAATTCAAGATCAATGGATCGATCGTTATGGTGAATTTCCAGATGAAGTGGCTAATTTACTAGATATTGCTCTATTACGTTATTATGCAAGCCGATCAGGTGTGTTAAAATTAACGCGTAACCATCAATCGATAGTGGTAATGTTCAACTCGATTGCGAGTCAGTATTTCTATGGTCCTAAAGTTTATGAAGCCTTAGAAAATGTTAAAGCTCGAGAAAAAGTCATTCTGAATAAGGACCAACTCCAGGTAAAATTATTAGTTCAGGGCAAGGAAGCGGATCAAATTTTGAGTTTGTTGATTAAATTTATGAGCCAAGCGAGCGACTTATTACAAAACCACAAAGAACAAGAGCAAAAGATGCAGGAGACATTTAAGATAGAAAACCAAAGGAGATAAAAATGCGATTAGATAAATTTTTGAAGGTATCTCGAATTATTAAACGGCGAACCGTTGCCAAAGAAGTCGCGGATCAAGGTCGTGTTCAGATTAATGGTCAAGTGGCTAAATCAAGTAGTACGGTTAAAGTAGGGGATTTAATTCAAATCGAATTTGGAAATCGCCTGTTAAAAATTCGAGTAAAAGCGATTAAAGAGACGAGTAAGAAAGATGAGGCTCAGGAGCTCTACGAAGAAGTCAATGATTAATTACTCAATTTTAATATTTGATCGTGCATTCTAAGACAAAGACTGATATACTCTAGATGAGAAAGCGGTGATACTTATGTCAGAAATCGTTAAAAATCAAAAAATTATAAATTTTGAAAAACCAAAAGCAAGTCAAGTTTCTACTGAAATGCATATGAAGAAAGCAAAGCGAAGCTATATGAGTTTCTTTGTACATTTTGCAGCTATTATTTGTTTGGCTTTTGCTTTAATTTCTTGTGTGCGTGCACATAAGGCACTTTCTCAAAGTCAAGCCCAGTTAACGGAAGCGCAAACCGCTTTTAAACAGACTCAAAACAAGTATCAAGCTGTTCAGCTTGAGTATCAGCGTTCTCAAGATCCTGAATATCTTGCCAAATTAGCTCGGAGGGATTATTTTTATTCTAAAGAGGGCGAGATTATCTTTGATATTGAGTCAGATAAGATGGATGATTATCAAATATTTTCAAATACTAAATAATATTTAATAATAGCAGGAGGAATTTCATAATTATGTCGGTTGAAGTAGGACAAAAATTAAAAGGGAAAGTAACGGGAATCAAAAATTTTGGTGCATTTGTTGCTTTAGAAAATAAGCAATCCGGTCTTGTGCATATTAGCGAAGTTTCGGAGGATTATGTACAAGATATCAACGATCTATTAAGTCTCGGTGATGAAGTGACGGTGAAGGTTATTTCGGTCGCAGAAGATGGTAAAATCGGATTGTCCATCCGACAAGCTAAGGATAAACCTGCAGTTGATAAATCGAAAATGAAGAAGTTCGATGTTCAAGAAGCAAAGCCAACACGGCTGTCAAAATCAAACTTTGTTAAAGATGACCAGAATAAAAAAGAAAACTTTCCAAATCAAAACGTTACTGGAAAGTATGCTCAAAAAAGTAATGATGATTTTGACCGATTAATGAGTAATTTTTTGAAAGATTCAGAAGATCGTTTAGCTTCGCTAAGGCGTAATACAGAAGGCAAACGAGGCGGACGGGGCGGACGACGTAGTTAATAATTTATTCCTAAAAGAACTGCAAGAACGCGATATTATTCTGCAGTTCTTATTTATTTTAGGAGGGATAGAATGGAGCCGATTTTAAGACAATTCAAAACACAATTAGAAACTTGGCCGGAATGGCAAACGGCCCAAAAAATTGTACTGGCAGTCTCTGGTGGGGTTGATTCGATGGTCTTAATGCGGTTAATGTTGGAATTGTGTCACTTACAGGAATACAAGGACCGCCACTTAGTGATAGCTCACTTTAACCATTGCTTACGATCAAAAGAAATTCATGATTTTGAGCGAGATATGGTCATTAAATCAGCAAAAGAAATGAATTTGACCTATTTTGTTTCTAAATGGGAAAATCCCAGTGAAAGTAATATTGAAGCAAATGCTAGATATGCCAGGTATCGGTTCTTGGCGGATGTCGTTGATGCAACGCAGGCGGATTGCCTAATGACGGCCCATCATTTAGATGATGCAGTCGAAACGGTCTTTATGCGTTTAATTCGAGGAGCTTCCATTAGAGGATTGATGGGGATGCCCAGTCATTATCAACGTCTATTAGAAACTTCCAAGGGAAAACATGTTAGTGTGTCGATTTTACGACCTTTAATTGGCTTTCGTAAGGAACAATTATATGACTATGCGCATAAAAATAATTTAGCTTACAATGAAGATGACAGCAATCACCAACCAAATCATCTAAGAAATCGTATTAGAAATGACTATCTACCCCTTTTTGAGAGTGAGAATCCTCAATTTTTTCAAAATCTAGTTTCAATGCAGAAGCAGCTTCAGCTGGCTTACCAGGCTTTATACTCAATGTATATACGTAAAGAGCCCTTGTTAGTGGGGGTTATTAAAGAGGGCGTTTGGGTGTTAGATGTGAAAGCTTGGTGTGATCTTGAAGCAGAAATTCGACGAACTTTTTTGACGATTTTTTTTGAAGAGCGTTTCTTGCCTGAAGTCGGGCAATATGATAAGGATATTATTCAGGGTATAGAAGATCAGATGCTCAATGCAGTTAATCCTAATCACACTTTAAATTTATCCAAAGGTTGGATCGCACGTAGAGAGTATGATTTTATTTATATTGAGTCTCAGTTAATGCGTCCGATAGTCAAAGATAAAAAAGTAGAACTTAATCAGCTTGATAAGTGGTATAGTCTTGATAATGGTTTATGGATTGGACTTTTTAATGCTAACTATGTGAATAACCAGATGCGCCAGTCAGTTGACCAATATGTGACCTTGGATCTTAGTTCGTTGGACCACCCTATTCACTTTTCCGTTCGTCATCGTCAAGCGGGTGACGTGATGGAGTTAGCTTCAAAAGAAGGTCTATATCATAAAAAAGTGTCACGGATTATGATTGATGAAAAAGTACCGCCTGCTTTAAGAGAACAAATGTGGTTGGTTGTTAATGATCAAGAAGCGGTTATTTGGTTAATTGGCCAACAAATTTCAGCGACCTATCAACCAAAAAATCCACAAAATGTGACCCATTATTTACTGTTGCAGAAGATGTATTAGCTAGTCTGAATATAAAAACACTTAAGTGTAATTATAGATTGATAGGGGGAGAAGAAATGTTAGAAAAAGATATCGAACGTGTTTTAGTGACTGAAGAGGAATTGGCAGAGGCCGTCAAACGTTTAGGAGAAGCGATTACTCGAGATTACCAGGGCAAAGAGGTATTGGTCGTTGGTATTCTAAGAGGTGCTTCGCTTTTTATGGCAGATGTGATTCGTCAAATTGACTGTTATCTAGAGATTGATTTTATGGATGTTTCATCATACGGAACAGCTACAGAATCCTCTGGAGAAGTGAAAATTATTAAGGATTTAGATACGAGTGTGGAAGGTAAGCACGTTTTAATTGTGGAAGATATTATTGATACAGGTCGAACTTTGCA
This sequence comes from Facklamia hominis CCUG 36813, assembly GCF_000301035.1. GTDB lineage: Bacteria > Bacillota > Bacilli > Lactobacillales > Aerococcaceae > Facklamia > Facklamia hominis. The sequence goes on from NZ_JH932292.1 coordinate 1,311,924, forward strand.
GTATTTGATAAATCTTTTAAAAGTCCGCAAAGCTGCCTCGATTAAGATTTGTAGCTTGCTTGACAAGCCTTCGCGCCGAATTATGACCGATGTTATCGTGGATTATGTTGGTGTCAAAGTGCCTAATGAATTTGTTGTGGGTTATGGCTTGGATTATGAACAGAAGTATCGTAATCTTCCTTATATTGGTGTCTTAAAAGAATCGATATATTCTTAAAGCAATTAGTGGTAGTTTTATCGATAGTCTGCTAACATAGTGTTATTATAAAAATTAAGGAGCAATGTTGTCAATGCAAAAACCAAATCGAAATCGTAATCCGTTTCGTAACACTTTGACCTATCTAATATTAGGATTAGCCCTATTAGGTCTTTTTAGTGCTATGACAGGCGGAGGTTCCTTACTAGGGAACATGAAAGAAATTACATCGAGTGAATTTATGACTCAACTTGAAGCCGGTAAAATCGAGGAATTTGAAGTTCAGATTGGCTCGGGTGTGTATCATATAAAAGGAAAATATGTCAAAGACTCTGGGCAGAAAAAGGAAGAAAATGAACAATATGTTCAAATTTTTCAAGGTTCACCGAATGAACGAACGTTTTCGACAGATATTCTAGGTAATGATGCTACACTTGATCACGTTTCTCAAGTTGCAAAGGAGCAGGGAACTAAATTTAAAGCTCTTCCTGAATCTTCAGTGGGATTATGGCTGAATTTTTTACCGGTTTTACTAATGGTTGTTCCGGTCTTCTTTTTAATGTATACCATGATGCAATCGAGTGGCAATGGCCGAGGGATGATGAACTTTGGCAAAAGCAAATCAAAAGATATCTCAAAACAAAAAGTAAAAGTGAAATTTACCGATGTGGCGGGGGCAGAAGAAGAAAAGCAAGAATTAGTTGAAATTGTTGAGTTTTTAAAAGATCCTAAGCGCTTTACAAAATTAGGAGCACGGATCCCCGCGGGCGTTTTACTAGAAGGCCCCCCAGGGACCGGGAAAACCTTGCTAGCTAAGGCGGTAGCCGGTGAAGCAGGCGTTCCTTTCTTTTCAATCTCTGGTTCCGAATTTGTTGAAATGTTTGTCGGTGTAGGAGCATCGCGAGTTCGTGACTTATTTGAAAATGCTAAGAAAAATGCGCCATCGATTATTTTTATTGATGAAATTGATGCTGTTGGACGTCAAAGAGGTGCTGGCCTAGGAGGCGGTCATGACGAGCGAGAACAAACCTTGAATCAATTGTTAGTTGAAATGGATGGGTTTGAGGGGAATGAAGGTGTTATTGTCATTGCTGCAACCAACCGTTCAGATGTCTTGGACCCTGCTTTATTAAGACCAGGACGTTTTGACCGTCAGATTTTAGTAGGAAACCCTGATGTTAAGGGGCGTGAAGCCATTCTTAAAGTTCACGCACGAAATAAGAAATTGGCGAAAGACGTCGATTTAAAAGTGATTGCTCAACAAACACCTGGATTTTCGGGAGCGGACTTAGAGAACCTATTAAACGAAGCAGCTCTTTTGGCTGCACGATTTAATCGAACCATGATTTATGCTCAGGATATCGATGAAGCTCATGACCGAGTGATTGCGGGCCCTGCCAAAAAGGATAAAGTAATATCTGAGGAACAACGACGTATTGTGGCCTTCCACGAGGCGGGACATACGGTTATAGGAATGGTATTAAGTAAAGCACGAACCGTCCATAAAGTAACCATTGTACCAAGAGGTCGTGCTGGGGGCTATGCTATTATGCTACCTAAAGAAGATCAATACATTGTGACCTATGAGGAACTTTTTGAACAAGTAGTAGGTCTTTTAGGCGGTAGATCGGCAGAAGAAATCGTCTTTAATCATCAATCGACAGGAGCTAGCGACGACTTCCGACAAGCGACTGCTATTGTGAGAAGCATGGTCATGAAATATGGTATGTCTGAAAAAATTGGAGCGGTTCAGTATGAGAGTGATAGTAAACCTTTTGCAGGTCGTCAGTATGGTTCAGGAAATCATCCCGATTATTCTCAAGAAGTTGCGTATGAAATGGATAAGGAAATTCATCGAATAATGGGTGAAGCGCATGAGGAAGCTTTAAAAATTATCAACGAGCATCGTGAGCAGCTTAATACGATTGCTGAAAAATTATTGGAATTAGAAACGCTAGATGCTCGTCAAATCAAGTCGTTATTTGAAACAGGTGAAATGCCTCAAGCTATTGAAAAGGATGAACAGAAAGAATCAAACTCATTGACTTTGGATGATCCAGTAGATAGTTCGACTAAGAAGGAAGAATCGACTTCGAATGTTTCGGATCATGCTGCTGATAGTTCTGGAGAGGATTCATCAGACGAAGATTAAAAACTTATTGATTTAAAAGAGTTATAACCAGTTGGTTGTAGCTCTTTTTTGTTGAGAGATCATGTATTTCTTAACGAGTTTTCATGACAAAGTGTTATTAATCATGTAGAATGGAAGGGTATATGAGGATTTGGAGGGATAAAAATGTCAGAACAGGAAAAACATACCCTGGAATTAAATGATCAAATTTTGGTCAGAAGAGACAAAATGAAAGCAATGGCTCAAGCTGGTGTTAATCCTTTTGCAGCTGGTTTTGAAAAAGAAGACTATTCGCAAGATTTAATTGAAAAGTATCAAGATAAATCAAAAGAATCTTTTGAAGAAGAAGCACAGATTATAGCTTCAGTAGCAGGACGAATCGTTTCTAAGCGTGGAAAAGGGAAAGCTGGTTTTGCCCATATTCAGGATCTTAAAGGAAAGATTCAGATTTATGTTCGTCAAGATAAAGTTGGTGAAGATGCTTTTGCATGGTGGAAAGCTGCGGACTTAGGAGATATTGTCGGTGTTAAAGGGGAAGTATTTAAGACAAACACAGGTGAACTATCCATTAAGGCCCATGAATTTATTCCCTTAACCAAGGCGCTTCGTCCTCTGCCTGATAAATTCCATGGCTTAACCAATATAGAGCAAAGATATCGTCAACGTTACTTGGATTTAATTTCTAACGAAGACAGCTATCAACGATTTATTAAGCGGTCAGAAATAATTCGAGAAGTCCGTCATTATTTAGATGAACGCGGTTATTTGGAAGTTGAAACACCGGTTTTACATAATTTGGCGGGTGGAGCGAATGCTAGACCTTTTATTACTCACCACAATGCTTTAGATATGGAGTTATATTTAAGAATTGCCCTTGAGCTCCATTTAAAACGATTGGTCATCGGTGGAATGGAACGCGTTTATGAGATCGGGCGTGTTTTTAGAAATGAAGGGATCGATACGACACATAACCCTGAATTTACCATGATCGAAGTCTATACGGCTTATTCGGTTTATACGGATGTTATGGATTTAACTGAGGGATTAATTCGCAGTGTAGCTCAACGGGTTTTAGGAGATGCTAAAGTATCCTATGAGGACCAGATTATTGATTTGGAGTCTCCTTGGGCAAGACGTCATATGGTAGATATGATCAAAGAAGCCACTGGTGTTGATTTCTGGCAAGAGATGACTTTTGATCAAGCTAAAGACTTGGCAAAGGAACACGGGGTGCCCGTTTTAGATCATGATCTAACGGTTGGTCACATTATCAATAATTTCTTTGAAGAAAAAGTAGAAGAAACGATTGTTCAACCTACTTTTGTTTATGGTCATCCGACGGAGATTTCACCGCTTGCCCGTAAAAATGAGAAAGACCCTCGCTTTACAGATCGTTTTGAGTTGTTTATTGCGGGTCATGAGTATGCGAACGCCTTCACGGAGTTAACAGACCCTATCGATCAAAGGGAACGGTTTGAAGCACAGATGGCAGAAAAAAATGCGGGTAATGATGAGGCTCAGCCGGTGGATGAAGACTTTTTAGAATCATTAGAGTATGGTATGCCACCAACAGGTGGATTGGGAATTGGGATCGATCGTCTAGTCATGCTATTAACAGATGCTAGCTCAATTAGAGATGTTTTGCTTTTCCCAACATTAAGAAATCACTAATAATAAAAAAACGATTGACGCCTCCATTAGTTCATGTTAGTATAATGGAGGTGTTTTTATTGACAGATTCCTGATTTTCAGTCGTGCTGACTGCTGTAAAACCACTCGAAATGCAGCGCTAGGTATTTAACCAGAGGCTGCAAAAAAATAGACCTAATTATGACACACTTGGATGTGTTGACAAAGAATATACGGAAGGAGGACTTTTGATGCCTACAATTAACCAATTAGTTAATAAACCACGTAAGTCAAAAGTAACTAAATCTAAATCACCTGCATTGAACGTCGGTTATAACTCTTATAAACGTTCAAGTACTACAACGATGTCTCCTCAAAAACGTGGAGTATGTACTCGTGTAGGAACGATGACACCTAAGAAACCGAACTCTGCTTTACGGAAATATGCACGTGTTCGCTTAACCAACTTGATGGAAGTGACCGCCTATATCCCAGGTGAAGGCCATAACTTGCAAGAACACAGTGTGGTCCTTATTCGTGGTGGACGGGTTAAGGACTTACCAGGGGTTCGTTATCATATTGTTCGGGGCGCATTAGACACTGCTGGTGTCAACGAACGTAAACAAAGTCGCTCTAAATATGGTACAAAGAAACCTAAAAAATAATTATTAGCAAATTAATCGTAAAGGAGGAAGTTGAATGACTCGTAAAGGAAATATTCCTAAACGTGAAGTGTTGCCAGATCCAATTTATAATTCTAAGTTAGTAACACGTACAATCAATCGTTTAATGTTAGATGGTAAACGTGGTAAGGCTTCAGCAATTTTATATAGTGCTTTTGATATTGTTCGTGAACAAAGTGGACAAGATCCAATGGAAGTATTTGAACAAGCAATCGAAAATATTATGCCATTATTAGAAGTTAAAGCGCGCCGGGTTGGGGGATCTAACTATCAAGTACCAGTTGAGGTGCGTCCAGAACGTCGTTATACTTTAGCGATTCGTTGGTTAGTTTCATATTCTCGTTTAAGAGGTGAAAAAACCATGGAAACGCGTCTAGCACGCGAAATTATGGATGCTGCAAACAACACCGGAGCATCAGTTAAGAAACGTGAAGACGTTCATAAGATGGCAGAAGCTAACAAGGCATTTGCTCATTATCGTTGGTAAGATTGTTTGTTATTTATTGGCTAAGCAAGAGCTTAGTGTACAATGAAAGAAAATAAAAGAGGAGGTATAAAGAATGGCGAAAAGAGAATTTACTCTTGAAAAAACGCGTAATATCGGTATCATGGCTCACATTGACGCCGGGAAAACGACGACCACAGAGCGTATCTTGTACTACACAGGTAAGATCCATAAGATTGGTGAAACCCATGATGGTGGGGCTCAAATGGACTGGATGGAACAAGAACAAGAACGTGGAATCACCATTACGTCAGCTGCAACAACAGCACAATGGAAAGGTTACCGAGTAAACATCATTGATACCCCAGGGCACGTGGACTTCACGGTTGAGGTTGAACGGTCATTACGGGTGTTAGATGGAGCGGTTGCCCTACTCGATGCACAATCAGGGGTTGAGCCTCAAACAGAAACTGTTTGGCGCCAAGCTTCAACTTATGGAGTTCCTCGGATTGTATTTATCAATAAGATGGATAAATTAGGAGCAGATTTTGAATATTCATTATCGACCCTTCACGAACGTCTTCAAGCTAATGCGGTAGCAATGCAAGTTCCAATTGGTTCTGAAGAAAACTTCCGCGGAATCGTTGACATTGTTCATAAAAAAGCTTATCTATATCAAAATGACTTAGGAACTGAAATTGAAGAAATCGATATTCCTGAAGAGTATCAAGATAAAGCCGACCAATATTATGAAACATTGGTTGAAAGCTTAGCGGATGTTGATGAAAGCATCATGGAAGCTTACCTTGAAGGTGAAGAAATTCCAGAAGATAAGTTAAAAGCAGCGATTCGTAAAGCAACAGTTGAAGTTAAAATGTTCCCAGTTTTCTGTGGTACAGCCTTTAAGAATAAAGGGGTTCAACTTCTATTAGATGGTGTTATTGATTACTTACCAAGTCCATTAGAAGTACCACCAATTATTGGGGTAGAGCCTGGAACTGACACTGAAATCGAACACCATGCAGATGACAATGAAAAATTCGCAGCTTTAGCCTTTAAAGTAATGACAGACCCATTCGTTGGTCGTTTGACTTTCTTCCGTGTTTATTCTGGAACTTTGGAATCAGGTTCTTATGTTCTAAATGCAACGAAAGACAAGCGTGAGCGGGTTGGACGTATCTTACAAATGCATGCCAACCACCGTCAAGAAATTGAAGAAGTCTTCTCAGGAGACATTGCTGCAGCTGTTGGATTGAAAGATACTGGAACAGGAGATACCTTATGTGATCCTGACCAACCGGTTATTCTTGAATCAATGGAATTCCCAGATCCAGTTATTGAAGTAGCGATTGAACCAGATTCAAAAGCCGACCAAGATAAGATGAGTTTAGCTTTGGCTAAATTGGCTGAAGAAGATCCAACTTTCCGAGCTTCAACAAACCATGAAACAGGACAAACAATCATTGCTGGTATGGGTGAGTTGCACTTGGACATTATCGTGGATCGCTTGAAACGTGAATTTAAGGTAAACGCTACTGTTGGTGCACCTCAAGTATCCTATCGCGAAACTTTCCGTTCTAGCTGTCAAGCAGAAGGTAAGTTCGTCCGTCAATCAGGTGGTAAAGGACAATACGGACACGTATGGATTGAATTCTCTCCAAATGAAGAAGGAGCAGGCTTTGAATTCGAAAACGCTATTGTCGGTGGGGTTGTTCCTCGTGAGTACATTCCTGCAGTTGAAGCTGGATTGAAAGACGCTATGGAAAATGGTGTATTAGCCGGATTCCCATTAGTAGATATCAAAGCTAAGTTATATGATGGTTCATATCACGATGTTGACTCGAGTGAAACAGCCTTTAAAGTGGCTGCTTCTATGGCATTGAAAGCTGCAGCTAAGAAGGCAGATCCTACTATTTTAGAGCCAATGATGGCAGTTGAAATTACAGTTCCTGAAGAATATCTAGGAGATGTTATGGGACATGTAAATTCTCGTCGTGGACGTATTGAGGGAACAACTTCGAGAGCCAATGCTCAAATTATTAAGTGCTTTATTCCATTGTCAGAAATGTTTGGTTATGCAACAACCTTACGTTCTTCGACTCAAGGACGTGGAACATTTACAATGCAATTTGATCACTATGAAGATGTTCCAAAATCAATTGCTGCAGATATTATTAAGAAATATGGTGGATCTGAAGCATAAGCATTAGAAATATGATGATGCAACAAATATAAGATACTGAATTTACGGCAATTGATTGAATTTTTGTAGTAAAGTCGGTATAATGACCATGATAGGTACATTATCTATACACTTTTAAATTATTAGGAGGATTCATTAAATGGCAAAAGAAAAATACGAACGTACTAAACCCCATGTTAATATAGGTACTTTAGGACACGTTGACCACGGTAAAACTACTTTAACTGCGGCAATCTCAACAGTACTTTCAAAACATGGAGACAATAAAGAAGCAGCTAAAGATTATGCTTCAATCGATAACGCTCCAGAAGAAAGAGAACGTGGAATCACAATTAACACGTCTCACATTGAGTATGAAACAGCTACTCGTCACTATGCTCATATTGACGCCCCAGGACACGCGGACTACGTTAAGAACATGATCACTGGTGCCGCTCAAATGGACGGTGCGATCTTAGTCGTATCTGCTGCTGATGGTCCAATGCCTCAAACTCGTGAACATATTCTTTTAGCTCACCAAGTAGGTGTACCTTACTTCGTAGTCTTCTTAAACAAAGTTGACCAAGTTGATGACCCTGAGTTATTAGAATTAGTTGAAATGGAAGTTCGTGACTTATTAACTGAATATGGTTACCCAGGTGATGAAGTTCCTGTAGTTGCAGGTTCTGCATTGTTAGCCTTACAAGGTGACGAAGAACAAGAAAAGAATGTTCTTAAGTTAATGGAAGAAGTTGACGCTTATATTCCAGAACCAGAACGTGAAACTGACAAACCATTCATGATGCCAGTTGAAGACGTGTTCTCAATTACTGGTCGTGGTACAGTTGCAACTGGACGTGTTGAACGTGGACAAATCAAAGTTGGTGACGAAGTTGAAATCGTTGGTATCCACGAAGAAACTAAGAAGACAACTGTTACTGGTGTTGAAATGTTCCGTAAGATGTTAGATTATGCTGAAGCAGGAGATAACATCGGTGCCTTATTACGTGGTATCACTCGTGAAGATATCCAACGTGGACAAGTTTTAGCAGCTCCTGGAACAATTACACCACATACGAAGTTCGAAGCTTCTGTATACGTATTGTCTAAAGAAGAAGGTGGACGTCACACTCCATTCTTTGCTAACTACCGTCCTCAATTCTACTTCCGTACAACAGACGTAACAGGTGTTGTTGAATTACCAGAAGGAACTGAAATGGTTATGCCTGGTGATAACGTAGAAATGACTGTAGAATTAATTCACCCAATCGCGATTGAAGAAGGAACTCGCTTCTCAATTCGTGAAGGTGGACGTACCGTTGGTGCTGGTACAGTTACATCGATTCTTAACTAATCTTAATGATTTTGAAACCCCACTTCGGTGGGGTTTTTTTGATGTTTATCAGCTCGTTTTAACATGCTATAATGGTTTTATGAGGAAAGGAGCGCTAAAATGAATTTTCAAATGATGATGAATGATTATTTAAGTGTTGTTCCAGGGATTTTAATTGCGGTTGTATTATTGATCGTAGCTTCAATGTTGGCTCACTATGGTCGTAAATATTTGATTGAGTTTTTAGTAAAAACAAACTTCGATGATAAGCTGAAAGCGTGGGGTCTGGCTCGCAATGATGAAGAATCTAAAGCTTTTTTAGATACTTTGGGGACACTTGCTTATTTTGTGATATTTCTGTTATTTGTCCCCTTCATTTTGAACCGTTTAGGTTTAGTTGGGGTAGTTGATCCAATCTATAACATGATCTTGAAGATATTTAATTATATTCCTAATGTCATTGCTGCAGCATTGATTATATTTGTCGGTAATTTTTTCTGTTCATTTGTCAGACAAATTGTAGAAAATGTTTTAGTAGGATTTAATGTTGATCGTTGGTATAACAAGTTAACCCACCAAAAAAATTCATCTGAAAATGGCCGTCAAGTGGCCGAAGTTCTCGCAGGAGGGGTCTATGTATTAATATTTATTCCAATATTAACGGTGGCTTTAGAGACATTAAGAATTCCGACCATATCACAGCCAATTGTAGAGGTGCTGAATAGTGTTATGTCGGCAGTTCCAAATATTTTTGTCGCCGTTGTCCTTGTGCTAGTCGGTAGTTTTATTGCTAAGTTGTTGAGTGAACTACTCAAAAGTTTACTAAAAACATCTGGTATTGATCAATATTCGAAATATCTAAATTTTAAGGGAGAAAGTCAAATAGAAATTTCAACAGTTTCTGCTCAAATAACACGTGGAATGCTATTGATTTTCTTTATTGTAGAAGCTATTTCTGTTTTAAATTTAGAGGTGTTGAATACAATTGGACAATCGATTATCGCTTATATTCCAGATGTCATCTCTGCTGCTTTGATTTTAGCTGCGGGAATTATTGGATCTAATATTTTGGCAGCTTTCTTGAAAGAAGTCTCAGGATCCTTTATTTTTGGAGAGATTATTCGTTATGCTATCATAGTATTAGCCTCATTTATGACTTTAGATCAATTACAATTTGCACCAACCATTGTTAATGCGGCTTTTGTTATAATTCTTGGAGCCATTGCCTTTGCCTTCACGTTAGCGGTGGGTCTAGGGGGTAAGGAATTCGCTGCAAAACAATTAGAAAAGCTCGAGGCAAGTTTTAATGAATCGAGTAAAAATTCGGATTCTAATAATAAGGATTAACCAAAATAAAGAAGGGAAGATACCGTGTGGTTCTTCTCTTCTTTTTATTAAGAATACATATTGTAATTATATTGAGTGATGATCTGTTCGGAGAGTTCTTCAATGGATTGATTTTCGATATAGATAACATTAGCTTTTAAGCGATAGAATAAATCATCGGCAAACATGAGCTCATGTTTAACACGTTCCATTGAAGTATAAGATGAATCTTCACTCATTCCCATCATTTTTACTCGTTTTTTTCGAATTTGTTGAATGTATAGCGGCGAAGCGGTCAGTCCAAAAATACGTCTAGGATCGACCTGGTAGATTTCTTCTGGAATATGGACTTCCGGAAAAATAGGAAGATTCGCTACTTTATAAGATTTGTTCGCTAAGTACATGGATAAAGGGGTTTTTGATGATCGAGAAACTCCTAAAAGCACGATATCAGCAAGTTTAAATCCTTTGCGATTCTTTCCGTCGTCGTATTTAACAGCAAATTCGATTGCCTGAATTCGGTCAAAATAGTGATCATCAAGTCGATGTAAACTGCCTGCCTGTTCACTGGCTGTCAGCTGTGTCTCTTGATGGATAATATTCATGATCGGGCGAACGACATTATGGTAGGGAATCTTATGATTTTGAGTAAATTCTTCAGCGAATTGGTTAAGTTCGTCGTTAACGAGTGTAGTGATGATTATTGCTTGGACTTTTTTTGCTTCTTCAAGAATCGGACTTAATTCGGTTAAAGAATTAATAAATGGGTAACGCTTGAGTCTCGCGTTTGTTAATTGAGGGTATTGTGCTAAGGCAGCATTTGTCGCTCGTAGAGCGGTTTCTCCGACTGAGTCTGAAATGATATAAAAAATAGGATTGTTTTGTTCTGTCATGTTATTCCTCCGCATAGCACAGATCAACCAGTAGGTTAACGATGTGTGTTTTGGATATTTTACCTAGAATTTCATAGTTCGCAGTTACCACAGGTAATGAATCAACCTGATGTTGAGCGATTAAACGGGCAGCTTCTAAGACGGACTGGTCTGGTTGGATCACAATGATATTGGGCATTCGAGTCATGATAACACCAAGCGGTGTGTCCGCTGGTTGGCCGATTGAAGAACGAAGCAAGTCTTTTCTAGAGACCAGACCTTGGAGGGTCTGGTCATTAGGATCGATGATATATAAGGAACCAGCATCATACATGAAAAGTTGAGTTATGGCTTCATTAACACTTGTCTTAGCGTATGTCGTTAAGGCTTCAATCATAATATCTTTAACTTGATACTCTGCAAAAGCGTCCGTTAGTAAGGAGTCCTCGCTACGTCCAGAATAGATATAGCCTATTTTTTGACGGGCTTCCAGAACACCAGTCATGGTCAGTACTGCAAAATCACTTCGCAGTGTTGATTTTGTGAGTCCTAATTTCTTGGCAATTTCATCACCAGAAATAGGTTCGTTGTGTTTGACGATTTCAACAATTTCTTTTTGACGTGGAGAAAACTTCATGGTGTCCTCCTTTTGATTAGTTATTTCTCTTGGTGGCGGATACTGCTTTGAGCAACCGCTAATTGTGCAATAGGGACACGGTAAGGGGAACAGGAAACATAGGATAGGCCAATTTCATGGAAACTTTCGATGGATTTAGGATCTCCACCTAATTCTCCACATACACCAACTTTTAATTGATCCTTAATAGACCGTCCTTTTTGAGTGGCAAGAGCGATTAATTCTTTTACTGCGCTAGTGTCAATGGTTTGGAAAGGATCGTGTTCTAGGATGCCTTGGTCCATATATTGGTTAAGGAATTTGCCAGCATCGTCTCGCGAATAGCCGAAGCTTAGCTGAGTTAAATCGTTAGTTCCAAAAGAGAAGAAACAAGCATCCTCTGCGAGTTTATCGGCGATAAAGCAAGCACGAGGAGTTTCGATCATCACGCCAATCATATAGTCAACGGAGATCTTTTCTTGATTCAGAATTTGATCAAGATGTTCTTTAATTTTTTCTTTTAGTGATTTAAGTTCTCCTTGTGTTGAGACCAATGGGATCATAATTTCTGCTTTAACCTCATGGCCAGCTTGGGCAGTTTTAATTGCAGCTCGAATGATTGCTTCACTTTGTGCAATATAAAGTCCTGGGTGAGTCATGCCCATTCGACAGCCGCGATGACCCATCATTGGATTGACTTCTTTCATGGCTTGAACGCGATCGAATAACTCGTCAGCATCCAAGTGTAGGTCTTGAGCTACTTGTTGAATTTCATGATGGCTATGAGGTAAGAATTCATGGAGCGGTGCATCGAGTAAGCGAATTACCACCGCTTTATCCTGCATTAAATCGAAAATATTGGAGAAATCCTCAGTTTGGAAATGGCGAATCGTTTCAAGCGCTGTTTGACGGGCTGGCTCATCTTTAGCCAAAAGGAATTGACGAATTGCAATGAGACGTTGAGCTTCGAAGAACATGTGCTCTGTCCGAACGAGTCCGATTCCGTTTGCTTTAAATTGTAGTCCGGTTTTGATGTCGTTAACGGTTTCGGCATTCATACGAACTTCCATGTCTGCATATTGACGGGCCCATTCCATAACTTGGTCAAAATAGTCATTTTTTCCGGTGGCGATTGTTTTAATTTCTCCTAAGTAAAGTTTACCGGTGCTACCATCAGCCGAAATAATATCCCCTTCATTTAATTGGCCACCAGGGTAGGTGAGGGTCTTTTTATCTTCGTTAATCTCTAACTCATTACAGCCAGCAACGCAACATTTACCCATGCCTCGCGCTACCACAGCAGCGTGGGAGGTCATTCCCCCTTGACTTGTTACAATAGCTTTTGATGAATGCATTCCCACTATATCCTCAGGTGAGGTTTCATGGCGGACTAAAATGACGGAATGGCCTTGGTCTGCTAATTCTTTAGCGCGATCTGCTGTAAAGACGATTTCACCGGTCGCTGCACCTGGAGAGGCAGGAAGTCCCATTGATGAGATAAGTGATGCTTGCTCTAAGGAGCTTGGATCAAAAGCGGGGTGTAAAAGGGTGTTTAGTGATTGGCAATCGATGGTTAATAGGGCTTGTTGCGGCGTTAAAATGCCTTCTTGAACTAGGTCAACAGCAATTTTGACTGCAGCTTGGGCTGTTCGTTTGCCGTTACGTGTTTGTAGAATAAACAGTCTACCATTTTCGATAGTAAATTCCATATCTTGCATATCGTGGTAGTGTTTTTCTAGTTTCTGAGTATATTGTAGTATCTCTTGGTAGATACTTGGGAATTGGTCTTTTAATCGATTGATAGAAGCGGGTGTACGAATCCCAGCAACGACATCTTCTCCTTGAGCGTTGGTTAGATATTCTCCATAAAGATTAGCTTCACCATTAGCGGGGTTTCGCGTGAAGAGTACTCCTGTACCTGAGTTTTCACTCATATTTCCAAAGACCATTTCTTGAATATTAACGGCTGTTCCTAAGTCGTCAGGGATATGATTAAGTTTTCGGTAAACAATCGCTCGGTGGTTGTTCCACGATTTGAAGACGGCCTTAACAGCTTCATGAATTTGATCAAAGACATTTTGAGGGAATTCAAATCCTAATTCTTGTTGGTAGACTTTCTTATAATCAATAATGATTGATTGAAGATCGTCTGCAGATAAATCATAATCGTATTGGATATGCTTTTCTTTTTTCTTTTGCTCTAAAATTCGGTCAAAATGTTTCATGTCAATTTCATAGACAACATTAGCGAACATTTGTAATAGACGTCGATAGCAGTCATAGGCAAAACGTTGATTGTTGGTAAGTTTGGCGAGCTTTTCGACGTTTTGGTCATTAAGACCCAAGTTAAGGATTGTATCCATCATGCCAGGCATCGAAAATTTGGCACCTGAACGAACCGATACAAGTAAAAGATTTTTGGCATCATTAAATTTCTTTCCGGTTTTATCTTCTAATTGGGCAACTGCTAAAGAAATCTCTTCTTTTAGTTCATCGAGCAGGGTGTTATTTGATTCTAAAAACTCTAAGCAGGCTTGGGTAGTAATTGTGAATCCTTGTGGGACTGGCAATCCTAGGTGGGTCATCTCGGCAAGGTTTGCTCCTTTTCCTCCTAGTAGATCCTTCATATCTGCATGGCCTTCATTAAAAGCGTAGATGCGTCTCATTAATCTTCCTCCTATAATAAACTGCGTTTAAAAACAGTATAAAATGCGCAATATATAAAGTCAACGAAAAATATAGTGCGCAATAATAATGTAAATCTTTTAAATTTTACTTACAATTTTAAGCGGTAAGATCAACAGTTATTCTATGGTTTGAAAGATTTGTAAATAATTTTCATTTTTCAGACGGAAAAAAACCATCTGAAGTGAGGTTCGTATCACTTGGTAATTTATTATTAAACATAAAAATTATTAGGAGACCAACAATGCAGTCGATTATAGGGTATGTATCCGTCTTGAGGAAAAAACTTAAAATTTAAAATAATATAGATATTCGAAAATTATTTTGACTTTGAATTTCTTGCGGATTCGAAAGTCGATTTTTTAAATAAAAAGTGAAAGAAACCCTTGCTTTATATGGATTTGTTGGGTATAATATTCCTTGTGCCAATCGCTAGACTACTAGCGAAAAAGGTTACAAAGCCGATAAGAAAGGCGTTAGCGATGAAACGAGAGGTTGTGATACGCCAGGGCGAGTTGCCTATACCTGGTGTTCAGAAATTCTTGTTGAGCTAGTCTACATTCAAATGAGACGAAGGAGGAAAAAATATGGCAAAACAAAAAATTCGTATTCGCTTAAAAGCATATGAGCATCGCGCGCTCGATGTTTCAGCAGCGAAGATCGTTGAATCAGCACACAGAACAGGGGCTAAGACTTCAGGTCCAATCCCGCTTCCAACAGATCGGTCTGTTTATACTGTCATTCGTGCAACGCATAAATATAAAGATTCGCGTGAGCAATTCGAAATGCGTACACATAAACGTTTGATCGACATTATTGAACCAACTGCTAAAACAGTTGATGCTTTAATGAAGTTGGATTTACCATCCGGTGTTGATGTAGAAATTAAATTATAATAAAAAGAAAATGGAGGTGTACTCATGACCAAAGGAATCTTAGGAACAAAAGTCGGTATGACACAATTCTTTACGGAAAACGGCGAGTTAATTCCCGTAACAGTAGTCCAAGCTCCAGCTAACGTTGTTTTACAAGTGAAAACAATGGAAAATGATGGCTATGAAGCTGTTCAAGTTGGATATCAAGACCTTCGTGAAGTGTTGTCAAACAAACCGCATAAGGGTCATGTAGCAAAAGCAAATGCTACTCCTAAGCGCTTCGTTCGCGAATTTCGTGATGTTGAGCTAGGAGAATATGAAGTAGGGCAAGAAATCACAGTCGAAACATTCGCAGTAGGTGACATCGTTGATGTAACGGGTACATCCAAGGGGAAAGGATTCCAAGGTGCTATTAAACGCCATGGACAATCAAGAGGCCCTATGGCTCACGGTTCTCGTTATCACCGTCGCCCAGGTTCGATGGGTATGGCGTCTGATGCGTCTAAAGTATTTAAAGGTAAAAACCTACCTGGACAAACTGGTGGCGAACGCGTGACAATTCAAAATCTTGAAATTGTATCAGTTGACCCAGAGAACAATGTAATCCTAATTAAAGGAAATGTTCCTGGAGCTAAAAAATCACTCGTTGAAATTAAACAAGCTATTAAAACAGTTAAATAATTAATAAGGAAGGAGGAACGAGTAAATGCCAAAAGTTACATTATTTAAACAAGATGGAACACAAGCTGGAGAAGTGGCTTTAAACGAAGCGATCTTCGGTGTTGAACCTAATGAAGCGGTCATCTTTGAAGCGGTTGTTATGCAAAGAGCTTCCTTGAGACAAGGGACTCATGCTGTCAAGAATCGCTCAGCAGTTAGCGGTGGTGGACGTAAACCATGGAGACAAAAGGGTACCGGACGTGCCCGTCAAGGTTCTATTCGCTCGCCACAATGGGTAGGCGGTGGTGTGGTATTTGGGCCAACCCCTCGTTCATATAGTTATAAGTTACCTAAAAAAGTACGTCGATTAGCACTTAACTCTGTGTTATCTCAAAAGGTACTTGACCAAAAATTTGTTGTTGTAGATGAGTTAGTATTTGAAGCGCCAAGAACTAAAGAGTTCAAACAAGTGTTGGCTAACTTAAATATTAACAGCAAAACCTTACTAGTATTAGAAGGCGATAATGAAGCGGCATACTTATCAGCACGTAACATTCCAAACGTTAAAGTGATCGATGATGAAAATGTTAATGTGTTAGATGTGATTAACGCCGATCAAGTTCTCATTACTAAAGCAGCACTTTCTACAGTAGAGGAGGCATTAGCATAATGCACTTATCAGAAGTTATTTTAAGACCTGTTGTGACTGAACAATCCATGTTAGCAATTGATGACAACAAATATACTTTTGAAGTAGATCGTCGCGCTAATAAGACACATATCAAACAAGCGGTTGAAGCTATGTTTGAAGGAGCTAAAGTCGCAAAAATAAACACAATAAACGTTGATGGTAAAGCTAAACGTATGGGACGTTACCAAGGCTTTACTCGTAAATACAAGAAAGCAGTTGTCACTTTAACAGCCGATTCTAAACGGATCGAATTGTTTGGCGAAGATGACGCTGAGTAAGAATACGATAGGAGGGTAATAGAGTGGCAATAAAACACTATAAAGCGACAACAAACGGTCGCCGTAATATGACAGGTTACGATTTTTCTGAAATCACCACTAAAACACCTGAAAAGACATTGTTAAGATCTCAAAAGCAAAAAGCCGGACGTAATGGTCAAGGGAAAATGACAGTACGCCACCAAGGTGGAGGTAATAAGAGAGCTTACCGCGTAATCGACTTTAAACGAAATAAAGACGGTGTAGTCGGAACAGTAGCTACGATTGAATATGATCCAAACCGTTCTGCTAACATTGCTTTGATTCATTATGAAGATGGTGTTAAAACATACATCTTAGCACCTAAAGGTTTAAAAGTTGGGCAAAAAGTTGAGTCAGGTGAAAATGCTGACGTTAAAGTTGGAAACACATTGATTCTATCAAACATCCCTGTGGGTACTGTAATCCATAATATTGAATTAAAACCTGGTAAGGGCGGCCAATTAGTCCGTTCAGCGGGAACTTCTGCTCAGGTTTTAGGACAAGAAGGAAAGTACACACTGGTTCGCTTGAATTCAGGTGAGGTTCGTATGATTTTGGCAAGTTGCCGTGCAACCATCGGAACAGTAGGGAATGAACAACATGAATTGATAAATGTTGGTAAGGCTGGACGTAACCGTTGGAAATCAATTCGTCCAACTGTCCGTGGATCAGTAATGAACCCTAATGATCACCCACACGGTGGTGGTGAAGGTCGCGCTCCAATCGGACGTCCATCGCCAATGACACCATGGGGCAAGAAAGCAATGGGTGTTAAAACACGTAACGCTAAAAAGAAATCTAGCAAGTTAATTATTCGCGGTCGTAAGAAGTAATAATCCATAATTTGGAAGGGAGGCTACAGTGTGGCTCGTAGTTTAAAAAAAGGACCTTTTATTGATGAACATTTAATGAAAAAGGTTGAAGCTCAACAAGAAGCAAGTAAAAAACAAGTGATTAAGACTTGGTCTCGTCGTTCAACAATCTTCCCTAACTTTATTGGGTTAACGATTGCGGTTTATGACGGACGTAAGCATGTCCCAGTTTATATTCAAGAAGATATGGTTGGACATAAATTAGGTGAATTCGTCCCAACGCGTACTTATAAAGGACACGTAGACGAAGATAAGTCAACCAGAAAACGCTAATTAAGAGGAGGGTATATAGATGTCAGAACAAGTAACATCTGCTAAAGCAATGGCAAGAACCGTTCGTATTGCACCTCGTAAAGCTCGATTAGTCGTTGATCTTATTAGAGGCAAGCAAGTTGGAGAAGCAATGGCGATTTTAAAGTTCACTCCAAAAGCGGGATCTCCCATTATTGAAAAAGTATTAAAATCAGCAATCGCAAATGCTGAACATAACTTTGACTTAGATTTAGAGTCTTTATATGTTAGTGAAGCCTATGTTAACGAAGGACCTACTATGAAACGTTTCCGTCCTCGTGCTAAAGGATCTGCTTCACAAATTCTAAAACGCACTAGCCATATCACAATTGTGGTGGCAGAAAAAGAGGAGGTTTAATTCATGGGTCAAAAAGTACATCCAATTGGAATGCGTGTAGGAATCATCCGCGACTGGGATGCTAAATGGTACGCAGACAAACAATTTGCTGATTACTTACACGAAGATTTAAAAATCCGTGAGTACTTATACAAGAAGTTAGCAGACGCCTCAATTTCAACCATCCAAATTGAAAGAGCGGCTAATCGTGTTGTGGTTTCAATTCATACCGCTAAACCAGGGATGGTTATTGGTAAAGGTGGTTCAGAAGTTGAAGTGCTGCGTAACGGATTGAACAAATTAACTGGAAAGCAAGTACACATTAATATTGTTGAGATTAAAGATCCTTCATTGGACGCAAAACTTGTTGCAGAAGATATCGCTCAACAATTAGAAAACCGGATTGCTTTCCGTCGTGCACAAAAACAAGCAATTCAACGTGTGATGAAAGCTGGCGCTAAAGGCGTTAAAACACAGGTTTCAGGCCGTTTGAACGGGGCGGATATGGCTCGGGTTGAACATTATACAGAAGGAACAGTTCCATTGCATACATTACGTTCAGATATTGACTATGCATGGGAAGAAGCCGACACACAATATGGTAAAATCGGCGTTAAAGTTTGGATTTGTAGAGGTGAAATTTTACCTACTAAAAATTCAAATGAAGAATCTCAGAGAGGAGGGAACTAATCAATGTTAGTACCTAAACGTGTAAAACACCGTCGTGAATTCCGCGGTAAGATGCGTGGAGAAGCTAAAGGCGGAAAAAATGTTGACTTTGGTTCTTATGGTTTACGAGCAACTGAATCAGGTTGGATCTCCAACAGACAAATTGAAGCAGCTCGTATCGCAATGACGCGTTATATGAAGCGTGGTGGGAAAGTTTGGATTAAGATTTTCCCTCATAAATCCTATACATCGAAAGCTATCGGTGTTCGTATGGGTAAAGGTAAAGGGGCACCTGAAGGATGGGTTGCACCAACAAAACGTGGTAAAATTTTATTTGAAATTGATGGTGTAAGTGAAGAAATAGCTAGAGAAGCATTTCGCTTAGCCTCACATAAGTTACCAATTAAAACTAAATTCGTAAAACGTGAAGAATATGGTGGTGAATCGAATGAAAATTAATGAAATTAGAGAATTATCCACTGCTGAAATGTTGGAAAAAGAAAAAGAATTCAAGCAAGAATTATTCAACCTTCGATTCCAATTGGCAACTGGACAATTAACCAACACTGCCCGTTTACGTCATGTACGTAAATCGATTGCTCGCATCAAAACAGTCTTGCGTGAGCAAGAATTGTCTAAGTAAAAACGACAAAGGAGGCAATTAATCAATGACTGAACGTAATCAACGTAAAGTTTACCAAGGAAGAGTTGTATCCGATAAAATGGATAAAACAATCACTGTTCAAGTGGATACGCGTAAAACTCATCCAAAATATGGTAAGCGAGTAAAATACTCTAAAAAATACAAAGCTCATGATGAATTAAATCAAGCTAAAGAAGGCGATATCGTGCGTATTATGGAAACACGTCCATTGTCTGCTACGAAGCGCTTCCGGTTAATAGAAATTGTAGAAGAAGCAGTAATCATTTAGTAACTACCAATCGGAAGGAGGATAAAAAATGATTCAACAAGAAAGTCGATTAAAAGTTGCTGATAATTCAGGAGCTCGTGAAGTTTTAACAATCAAAGTCTTGGGCGGATCTGGACGTAAGACAGCTAACATTGGAGACATCATTGTCGCAACGGTAAAAAACGCAACGCCCGGCGGCGTTGTTAAGAAGGGCGATGTTGTCAAAGCAGTTATTGTACGTACTAAGTCTGGTTCACGTCGTAAGGACGGATCTTACATCAAGTTTGACGAAAATGCGTGTGTTATCATTCGTGACGATAAGAGCCCACGTGGAACACGTATCTTTGGCCCTGTTGCGCGTGAATTACGTGACCATAACTTTATGAAGATTGTTTCACTAGCTCCAGAAGTTTTATAAACAATAATAAAGGAGGAGACAATTCATGCGTATTAAAGCAGGCGATAAAGTTTTAGTCATTACAGGTAAAGATAAAGGCAAAGAAGGAACTGTACTTAAAAGTTTGCCAAAATTAAATAAAGTAGTTGTTGAAGGAATCAACATTGCAAAGAAACACCGTAAAGCAAGTCAAGGCCAAACAGGTGGAATCGAAGAGTTTCCAGCGCCAATCCATGTTTCAAATGTAAAATTAATTGATCCAGAATCAGGTAAACCCACTCGCGTAGGTTATCGGTTTGAAGACGGTAAAAAAGTACGCTACGCTAAAGTATCAGATAAGACAATTAACTAAGAGGGGAGGCTAAAAGATGAACCGTTTAAAAGAAAAATATATTAACGAAGTAACACCTAAGTTAGTGGAACAATTCAATTACACGTCAATCATGCAAGTTCCAAAAATTGATAAAATTGTAATCAATATGGGTGTTGGTGATGCAACAGGAAATGCTAAAAATTTAGACAAAGCTGTTGAAGAATTAACCCTTGTATCTGGTCAAAAGCCAGTGATTACAAAAGCAAAGAAATCAATCGCTGGATTCCGTTTGCGTGAAGGTATGCCTATCGGAGCAAAAGTAACTCTTCGTGGCGATAGAATGTATGATTTCTTAGACAAATTAATCTCAGTATCACTTCCACGTGTTCGCGATTTCCAAGGAACAAGTAATCGTTCATTTGATGGCCGTGGTAATTATACACTTGGTATCAAAGAACAATTGATCTTCCCTGAAATTAGCTATGATAATGTTGATAAAGTGCGTGGTATGGATATTGTTTTTGTAACAACAGCCAACACTGACGAAGAATCTCATGCCTTATTGAAAGAATTAGGCATGCCATTTAAAAAATAATATAAGGAGGCATTATCTTGGCTAAAACATCAATGAGAGTTAAAAACCAACGCAAACCTAAGTATAAAGTTCAAGAATATACCCGTTGCGAACGTTGTGGTCGTCCGCACTCTGTATATCGCAAATTTAAACTTTGCCGTATTTGCTTCCGTGAACTAGCTTACAAAGGTCAAATCCCAGGTGTTAAAAAAGCAAGCTGGTAAGAATTCGAATAACTAAGGAGGTAAAAACATATGGCAATGACAGATCCAATTGCAGATTTTCTAACTCGTATTCGTAACGCCAACAGCGTAGGACACAAAAGTGTCACTGCACCTTCTTCTAATACAAAATTAGCGATTGCTGAAATTTTAAAAGACGAAGGATTCATTAAGAATTACGAAGTTATTGAAGATAACAAGCAAAACCAAATTAAAATTACGCTTAAGTATGGCCGTAACAATGAGAAGGTCATTACAGGGATTAAACGTATTTCAAAACCAGGTTTAAGAATCTATGCAAAATCAGAAGATGTTCCTAAAGTATTAAACGGCTTAGGAATTGCAATCATTTCAACATCAAACGGTGTTATTACAGATAAACAAGCACGTCAACAAAATGTTGGTGGCGAAATTTTAGCCTACGTTTGGTAGAATATATATTAAATTAAAGGAGGTGCAGCCCTGTGAGTCGTATTGGTAAATCACCCGTAACAATTCCAGCAGGCGTAACCGTAAGTTTAGACGGTCATACAGTGACCGTAAAAGGACCAAAAGGTGAATTGACACGTCAATTGAGTCCGAAGATTTCATTAGAAATTAAAGATAACGAAATTGAATTTACAAGACCTGACGATTCCAAAGAAAACCGTTCACTTCATGGAACAACACGTTCAATTGTGAATAATATGGTTGTTGGAGTTTCTGAAGGATTTAAAAAAGAGTTGCAATTAATCGGGGTTGGATATCGTGCTCAAAAGCAAGGTAATAAGCTCGTATTAAATGTGGGTCTTTCTCACTCTGTTGAATTTGAAGCCGAAGAAGGTGTTGGATTTGATGTACCTTCTAACACTTCAATTATTGTAGAAGGCTTCAATAAAGAAAAAGTTGGCGAACTTGCGGCAAATATTCGCGCTGTAAGACCACCAGAACCTTATAAAGGAAAAGGTATCCGTTATGTTGACGAATACGTTATCCGTAAAGAAGGTAAGACAGGTAAGTAATCTAGTATTAACTTACACCCTAAAAATTATAAAAAGAGGTGACTATTGTGATTAATAAACCAGATAAAAATAAAACACGTCAAAAAAGACATCACCGAATTCGCAATAAAATTTCTGGTACTGCTGAGTGCCCACGCTTAAGTGTATTCCGTTCGAATACTAACATCTACGCTCAATTAATTGATGACGTAGCGGGTGTGACGCTAGCAAGTGCCTCTAGTCAAGATCAGTCCGTTGAAAAATCAAACAAGATTGACCAAGCAAAAGCAGTTGGTAAATTGATTGCTGAACGCGGTGTTGAAAAAGGTTTGAAGCGTGTTGTCTTTGACCGTGGTGGATACTTATATCATGGACGTATCAAAGCTCTAGCCGATGCAGCTCGTGAAAATGGACTTGAATTTTAAAAGAAGGAGGAAAGCTAAGAATGGTATATATTAACCCAGATAATTTAGGCGAATTAGAAGAGCGCGTAGTTGCCATCAACCGAGTTACTAAGGTTGTTAAGGGTGGACGTCGTCTTCGTTTCTCCGCATTAGTCGTGGTTGGTGATAAAGAAGGCCATGTTGGTTTTGGTACAGGTAAAGCTCAAGAAGTACCAGAAGCAATTCGTAAGGCAGTTGATAATGCTAAGAAGAGTTTAGTCAAAGTACCAACAGCTGGAACTACGATTCCTCATGAAACAATTGGTGAGTTCTGTGGCGGACGGGTAATGTTAAAACCTGCTCAAGCTGGTTCTGGAGTTGCTGCTGGTGGACCAGTCAGAGCGATCATGGACTTGGCTGGAATTGCCGATGTAACTTCTAAGTCATTAGGATCAAATACACCAATCAATATGATTCGTGCGACAATGCAAGCAATCCAACAACTTAAAGTTGCTGAAGATGTAGCTGATTTACGCGGAAAATCAGTTGAAGAATTGTTAGGTTAGGAGGTATTTTATGGCTAATTTAGAAATTACCTTAAAACGCAGTCTGATCGGTCGCAAGAAAAACCAAGTTGAAACAGCGAAAGCACTCGGCTTGACTAAGACTTATAAGACAGTTGTTAAACCAGATAATGATTCTATCCGAGGAATGATTTCCGTTATTTCTCATTTAGTAGAAGTCAAAGAAGCTTAATTTTAGTATACTAGTACAAGGAGGTGCCAATGATGAAATTACACACTTTAACCCCTGCAGAAGGTTCTCGTAAAGCGCGTAATCGTGTAGGCCGTGGACAAGGTTCAGGTAATGGTAAATTAGCTGGACGTGGACAAGGTGGTGCTAAGCAACGCTCTGGCGGAAGCACTAAGTTAGGTTTTGAAGGGGGACAAACTCCTCTATACCGTCGCTTACCAAAACGCGGATTCAAGAACATTAACCGTAAAGAATATGCGATTGTTAACGTAGAAAGTCTAAACCGTTTTGAAGAAGGCTCAACAGTGGATGTTGACGCTCTATTTGAAGCAGGACTTGTTAAAAAAGAACTTTCAGGAATTAAAATTTTAGGTGAAGGTAAATTAGAGAAAAAATTAAGTGTAAAAGCACATAAATTCTCTAAAGCAGCAGAGGAAGCAATTACTGCCGCTGGTGGATCGATTGAGGTGATTTAATGGTCACTTTTATTAAGAACGCTTTTTCTTCAAAAGATGTAAGAAATCGTATTTTCTTTACGCTCTTTATTTTAGCTATTTTCAGACTTGGGTCGCATATTCCGGTTCCTGGAGTGAATGCCAATGTTTTAGATACCCTAGCTTCCCATGGTTTGTTGGGGATGTTAAATGCTTTTGGAGGGGGCGCACTAAAACGTTACTCTTTATTTGCTATGGGTGTTTCACCTTATATTACAGCATCGATCATTGTCCAATTACTTCAAATGGATATTGTTCCAAGATTTACTGAATGGGCAAAGCAAGGTGAAGTCGGTCGGCGGAAGCTTAATCAATGGACTATCTACTTAGCGATTGTCATTGGTTATATTCAATCATTAGGGTTATCCTTTGGTATGAATCGAATGTCCCACTTGAATTTAATAAAAAATCCAAGTACAGCCACTTACTTGATCATTGCGCTTGTCTTAACAGCGGGTAGTTTACTACTTGTCTGGCTAGGTGAGCAGATTACAAGAAAAGGGATCGGTAATGGTGTTTCCATTTTGATTATGGCGGGGATTATTTCGCAAGTGCCGGTTGAAGTTAAAACGTTCATTAAGACAATGATTATTAATGCTGGAGATAAACTAACTCGTAATCTGTTGATTATGGGAGCCGTTATTTTAGCGCTATTTTTAATGACTGTGTTTGTGGTTGTGATGGAGAGGGGACAACGTCGTATTCCTGTTCATCATGCTCGTAAATCAGGCGGTCGTCATATGGCTCATTTACCATTAAAGATTAACTCAGCTGGAGTTATTCCAGTAATCTTTGCTAGCTCATTTATTACAACACCTCAAACGATTATCGGGTTAGTTAACCCAAATCCAACAGGTAGCGTAATGCAGTTCCTAGTTAAATTATTTAACATTCAACATCCATATGGAGCAATCTTCTATACTATTTTGCTGATCGGATTTACTTTCTTCTATTCGTTGATTCAGGTCAACCCAGAAAAAGTTGCTGAAAATTTGCAAAAGCAAAGTGCTTATATTCCGAGTGTTAGACCAGGGAAAGATACCGAAAATTATTTAACGAGCTTGATCAACCGATTAAGTGGAGTTGGATCAATTTATTTAAGTATCGTTGCTCTATTACCGATTGTTGTTGGATTTATTTGGAAAATTCCAAGTAATATTGCCCTTTCGGGTACTAGCTTGTTGATTGTTGTCGGCGTTGCAATTGAAACGGCTAAACAAATCGAAGGCCGGATTGTTAAACGTCGTTATCAAGGTTTCTTGCATATATAATGCGTTAAGACATAAAAAGGATGAGAAAAACGATGAATATCATATTAATGGGTCTACCTGGTGCAGGTAAAGGGACTCAGAGTGACCAAATTACTCAAGACTATCCAATGGTTCATATTGCAACAGGAGATATATTTAGAAAAGCCATTAAAGATGAAACACCTTTAGGTTTAAAAGCTAAGTCTTATACTGATCATGGGAATTTAGTTCCGGATGAAGTAACAAATGCCCTTGTTAGTGAACGGCTTAATCAAGATGATGTGAAAAAGAATGGCTTTATGTTAGATGGCTATCCACGTACCATCGACCAAGCTCAAGCACTTAGTCAAAACTTAAAAGAACTATCGACTCCAATTGATGCTGTCATATATATAGATGTTGATCCACAAGTGTTAAAGGAACGATTAAGTGGTCGTTTCTCTTGTGCGAAATGCGGAGCAAGTTATCATAAGCTTTTTAATCCACCGAAAGTGGAAGGTATCTGTGATAAATGTGGCGCAAGTGACTTCTATCAACGTGAAGATGATGCCCCTGAAAAAGTTTCTCACCGTATTGATCTTCAAATGGAATCAATTCGTCCAATTTTAGATTATTATGATCAATTAGGTCTCTTACATCGCGTTAATGGACAGGATTCAATTGAGAATGTTTATGCGAATGTTAAAAGCATTTTAGAAAAATAATTGGATTGATTCTAGAGAAGGGAGCATACTATTCGAATGTCAAAAGATGATGTAATCGAAGTAGAAGGCACTGTCGTAGAAACCTTGCCTAATGCAATGTTTAAAGTAGAATTAGAAAATGGCCATGAAATTTTGGCTCATGTTTCTGGTAAAATTCGAATGAATTATATTCGCATTTTACCCGGCGATAAAGTGACAATCGAATTGTCACCTTATGACTTAACTCGTGGCCGGATTACTTATCGCTTTAAGTAATCCCCTAAGTCAAATAAGGAGGTAAATGATGAAAGTTAGAGCATCTGTAAAACCAATTTGTGAAAAATGTAAGGTAATTCGCCGTAAAGGTAAAGTCATGGTGATTTGCCAAAACCCTAAACACAAACAACGTCAAGGATAATTTAAAAAGGAGGGAATCGTATGGCTCGTATTGCTGGAGTGGATATTCCACGTGATAAACGAGTTGTGGTATCGTTAACCTATATTTATGGTATCGGTAACTCGACTGCAAAACAAATCTTAGCTCAGGCTAATGTGTCGGAAGATACGCGTGTTAAAGACTTAACGAATGATGAAGTTGATCGTATTCGTGAAATTGTTAATCAGATTAAAGTAGAAGGCGATCTTCGTCGTGAAGTCAGCATGAATATTAAACGACTTCAAGATATTGGTTCTTACCGTGGAATTCGCCACCGTCGTAATTTACCAGTACGTGGTCAAAACACAAAGAATAATGCCCGTACTCGTAAAGGCCCAAAAAAACCAATTAGATAATTATTAAGATAGAAGGAGGGAATAGTCATGGCAAAACAAACACGTAGAGGACGTCGTCGTGTCAAGAAAAATGTCGAAAAAGGTGTAGCACATATTCGTTCAACATTTAATAATACGATCGTTATGATTACTGACGTTAATGGTAATGCGATTTCTTGGTCTTCAGCGGGTTCATTAGGATTCCGTGGTTCTAAAAAATCAACACCGTTTGCAGCTCAAATGGCTTCAGAAGTTGCCGCTAAAGGTGCAATGGACCATGGTATGAGAAGTGTTGAAGTAACCGTTAAAGGCCCAGGTTCAGGACGTGAATCAGCTATTCGTTCACTACAAGCAACTGGTTTGGATGTCACTGCAATTCGTGACGTAACACCAATTCCTCATAACGGATGCCGTCCACCAAAACGTCGCCGTGTATAATTAATGCTCATTAAGTCGGTTGTGTTTGAACGATTGGCGCGACAAACGTTTTGAAAGGGGCAGAATAATCAATGATTGAAATTGAAAAACCAGAAATTAGAACAATTGAAATTAGTGACGATGCGAAATATGGAAAAATAGTCGTAGAGCCGCTAGAACGTGGTTATGGAACAACCCTTGGTAACTCATTACGTCGAGTGCTATTATCTTCATTGCCTGGAGTGGCAGTAACGAGTATTCGGATCGAGGGAGTACCTCATGAATTCTCGACCATTAAAGGGGTTGTCGAAGATGTGCCCACAATTATTCTTCAATTAAAACAGTTAGCTTTATTGAAACATGCCCAAGAAGATAAGGTCATTGAATTAAATGTGACAGGTCCCAAAACAGTGACAGCTGCAGATATTATTCATGATAATGAAGTAGAAATCTTAAATCCAAACTTATACCTCTGTACCATTGCAGAAGGTGGCAGCTTGAATATTAAGATGAATGTCGCTAGTGGCAGAGGATTCGTAAGAAGTGAACATAATAAGACAGAGGATATGACTATTGGTGAAATTGCGATTGACTCAATTTATACACCAATTACTAAGGTGAATTATCAAGTAGAAAATACACGAATAGGTCAAAGAAACTCTTATGATCGCTTAACTCTCGATATTTGGACCGATGGCTCAATCAGTCCTGAAAAGGCCCTAAGTTTAGCAGCAAAAATCCTAACAGAACACTTGAATACTTTTGTCGATTTAAATGATGAAGCACGTCAAGTAGAAATTATGGTTGAAAAAGAAGAAGCAGAAAAAGAAAAATTGTTGGTTATGACCATTGAAGAATTAGACTTGTCTGTTCGTTCTTATAATTGCTTAAAACGTGCGGGTATTAATACAATACAAGAGTTAACTAATAAAACGGAATCAGAGATGATGAAAGTTCGAAATCTTGGACGGAAATCACTGGATGAAGTAAAGAATAAATTAACAGGTTTAGATTTAAGCTTACGCGAAGAAGATTAATGAGTTGCAAAGGAGGAAAGAATTATGTCATATCGTAAATTAGGACGTAAAAGTGCTCAACGTAAAGCAATGTTACGTGATTTGACCACAGATGTGATTATTAATGAACGCATCGAAACGACCGAAGCTCGTGCAAAAGAGGTCCGTAAATCCGTTGAAAAAATGATTACTTTAGGTAAAAAAGGCGATTTAGCATCACGCCGTCGTGCAGCATCATTCTTACGTAATGAAATAGCTGATGCTCGTATCGAAGACGATCAAGTGGTTATTGAGTCTGTATTAGATCGTTTATTTGATACTTATGCAGAACGTTATGCAGAGCGTAACGGAGGATATACTCGAATCCTTAAAAAAGGTCCACGTCGCGGAGACGGAGCACCGATGGTTATTATTGAATTGGTTTAATGATTAATCAATTTATTTCACTTTTATGATGAAGAGTGTTATGATTTCAAGGATGAAGTCTAGCTCTATAGCAAGTAAGCCATGAGTTTGGCGGATTAAAGCTGGTTATCCGGCTTTAATCCTTGCTATCATCTTAAAGTGCTTTTTTTTTAAACAAAAATAAATTCAGCCGTGAATAGTTAGGAGTTCGTAAAGTGGAAGCTATCATAAACGTTCAAGATCTTTCTTTTCGTTACCCCAACGCCAACCGGGATGCTTTAAGCTCGATTTCTTTTTCTGTTAATAAGGGAGAGTGGTTGGCAGTTATCGGACCCAATGGTTCTGGCAAGTCGACCTTGGCTAAGATGATCAATGGTCTCCTGGCTCCTTATCAAGGGTCGGTGGAGGTAAACGGCCGGTTATTGAATGAGGATTCCTTGTGGCAGATCCGAAAAGAAGTAGGGATTGTCTTTCAAAATCCAGATAATCAATTTGTAGGGGCGACCGTCGAAGATGATGTTGCATTTGGCTTAGAAAATTTGGGGATTGATCGCCAAGAGATGGTTCAACGAATCCATGAAGTCTTAAAACAGGTAAGAATGGAGGCTTTCTTAAAGAAAGAACCCGCTAAGTTATCTGGCGGGCAAAAGCAACGCGTCGCTATTGCAGGCATACTTGCTTTAAGACCTGATGTAATTATTTTAGATGAGTCGACGTCGATGCTGGATCCGCTAGGAAGAAAAACAATTATCAAGACGGTCCGTGAGCTTAAAGAAAAATACCAGCTCACGGTTATTTCGATTACTCATGATATTGATGAAGCTAGTCAAGCAGATCGTATTTTAATTCTTAAGGAAGGGAAAGTGATGAAACTCGCTTTACCAGAAGCAGTATTTTCTTTGGGAGAAGATTTAATAGCAATGGGATTGGATTTACCCTTTGCTGAAAAATTACGTCTTTGTTTAAAGGAGCAAGATGTTCCTGTTCCTGACAAGTATTTAACCGAGGAGGAATTAGTAGAATGGCTATCCCAATCGTATTTGACCAAGTAGGTTTTACTTATTACCCGAATACACCTTTTGAGGTACCCGTTTTAAAGGATATTAATTTAAGTCTCGGTCAAAAAAATATAACGGCAATTATCGGACATACCGGTTCTGGGAAATCGACTTTAATTCAACATTTGAATGTTCTTTTAAAGCCAACTAGAGGGAAAGTAATTATTGATCAACGAGAAATTACTGCTGAAGCCTCTCAAAAGAATTTGAAAGCTTTAAGAAAGAAGATTGGTGTCGTCTTTCAATTTTCAGAAGCTCAATTATTTGAAGAAACGGTACTTAAAGATGTTATGTTTGGGCCCTTGAATTTTAAGGTGAGTCAAGAACGGGCCGAGGAGATCGCTATTAAATGTTTGAAACGTGTAGGAATTTCAGAAGCCTTATTCGATCGATCTCCTTTTGAATTATCCGGAGGGCAAATGAGGCGTGTAGCGATTGCTGGAGTCCTAGCCTTGGAACCGGAGGTTCTGGTTTTAGATGAGCCAACGGCAGGTTTAGACCCACTTGGTCAATGGGAAATCTTACAGATGTTTATGGATTTACAAAAGCAAGAAGGGCTATCCTTGATTTTAGTGACCCATCAAATGGATGATGTGGCGCGTTATGCTGATCAGGTAGTAGTCTTAGAAAAAGGGCAGGTCATTAAAGTTGCTACCCCTACAGAAATTTTTTCCCAGCCAGATTGGTTGGAGGACAAGCAATTAGATTTGCCACATAGTTTATTGTTTCTCAATCAGTTAAAAAAGCGTCTTGATCAAACAAATGATCACATTGATGAATTAGTTCCATTGACTCATGAGGAACTCGCTCAAACTCTTATTCAATGGCATGATCGGGGAATAGATGGAGGACAGATATGAATCAATTAATTATTGGGCGATATATCCAGATGGATTCCTTGGTTCACCAACTTGATCCTCGGACTAAATTATTAACGACTTTTTATTTTATTCTTATTGTGTTTTTTGCTAATAGTCTAGCTTCTTATGCGGTCTTACTAATCTTTATCTTATTGGGTGTTAAGCTGAGCCGAATTCCTATTAAATTCTTTTTTAAAGGTTTAAAGCCGATGTTTTGGATTATTTTGTTTACGGTAATTTTTCAATTACTGTTTACCCAGGGTGGAAAAACTTATTTTTCATTTGCCTTTATATCAATTACTTCT
Organism: Facklamia hominis CCUG 36813; assembly: GCF_000301035.1. GTDB lineage: Bacteria > Bacillota > Bacilli > Lactobacillales > Aerococcaceae > Facklamia > Facklamia hominis. The sequence continues at coordinate 1,342,507 of NZ_JH932292.1, forward strand.
TTGGGTTTACAAAATGCTTTTTATATCTTTATGCGTCTATTTTTGATTATCATGATGTCAACCTTAATGACTTTAACGACTGCACCGTTAGAGTTAACGGATGGTATTGAACATCTAATGCGACCACTAGCAAAAGTTGGTTTTCCTGCTCACGAAGTCGCGCTGATGTTATCGATTGCCTTAAGATATGTACCAACACTCATGGATGAGGCCACTACCATTATGAATGCCCAACGGTCACGAGGGGTAGAATTTGATGAGGGGTCCATAATGCAGAGAATGAAGGCGGTCGTTCCAATCTTAGTTCCTTTATTTGTATCAGCTTTTAATCGTGCGGAGGAATTGGCGACGGCCATGGAATCTAGGGGGTATCACGGATCAGAAGGTCGTAGTAAGTATCGCCAATTATCTCTTCAGCGGGCAGATTTTCTGGTGGCTTTGTCACTTATATTATGGACGGGTCTGGTTTTCTTTTTTAGGATTTAATCTAGATTCATATAAAGCTAAGTTGTTTGGATAGGAGAATAGTATGCCGCGTTATGTCATAAAACTTCAATACGATGGGACTCGTTACGTGGGCTATCAGGTTCAACCTAATGGGCCATCGATTCAGGGTGCCCTGGAGGCTGCTTTGTTAAAGATTACCAAGCAAAAGTCAGATCAAAAAATAGCCACTTCTTGTTCGGGCCGAACGGATTCGGGTGTTCATGCTTTGGGTCAGGTTGTTCATTTTGATTTGGAATTAGATTTACCTCCAGTAGCAATTCTTAACGCCTTAAATGCATTATTAGATAAAGATATTCGAGTGGTAGCAGCAAATAAGGTGTCAGATCAATTCCATGCACGTTACCAGGTCTTAGGTAAGGGGTATCGTTATCGTATAGATACTGGTAAAGTACTTAACCCCTTCAAGCGTTTCTATACGACCCATCATCCTTATTCCTACTCTTTAACCTCGATTCAAAAGGCCTTGGAGCCCTTATTGGGTTGGCATGATTTTACATCTTTTTGTTCAACAAAAACAGATAAAGAAGATAAGCGAAGAACGCTCTATAAAGCGGAGGTCCGAGAAGACAATGAAGGGCAAGAATTGATTTTTGATTTCTATGGGAATGGTTTTTTGTATAATATGATTCGAATTATTGTGGGGACAGCGATGCAAATTGGTGATGGTTTAAAAGATCCTTCTGAAATGCAACGCCTTTTACAAGTTAAGGATCGAAATCAAGCAGGACCTACTGCTCCTCCGCAAGGGTTATATCTGATGCACGTAGATTATCGTCAGGATCCTTTTGAAGGGGGGGCCTTTAGTGAAGACTAGTGTCCGATTAGCTAGACTTTCTGAGATGGAAACTTTACAAAAGATATACGATCAGGGGCAAAAGTTTCAAATCAAGCAAGGAAATTTGCATCAGTGGGCTCCGGGATATCCGGGACTCGCGCAAATTAAAAGAGATATTCTTAAAAATCAGTTGTTTGTGTTAGCTGATGAGAGAGATCATATCTTAGCCGCTATGGCTTTAATAGCTGGTATTGATCCTACTTATCAGTATATTGAAGGTAGAGGTTGGTTGGATGAAACATCATATCATACTGTTCATCGCTTCGTTAGTGCTGGATTAAGGAGGCATTCTGGGCGAGATTTATTAAAATGGGCTATTAGTCAATGTGGTAACATTAGAATTGATACTCATAAAGCAAATCGTTCCATGCTTCAGTTATTAGAGGATCTAGGTTTTACTCATTGTGGGCGAATCTACTTATTAAATGGTGATCCGCGAGAAGCCTTTCAAATTTATCTTGATCAAGGAACTAGTCATTAAGCTAGTAGCTAGATTAGCTAGACTCGAAAGAGTCTTTTTTTTATGGATTGAAAAATGAAAAAACAACAAGATGAAAACGTGTTTTTCTCATTTTCATCTTGTTAAACTCTAATAGTTTGATATAATGAGTTCATCTTTTTTAGAATGAGGAATTGCTTATGAAATGTATGAAAAATATATTCACTTTATTAGGAATATGCTTATGCTTATGTTTGCCTATGAGTGTCTCTGCTAATGAAACGATCAAGGTAGGAGCAAATTTTGAATTGTCCGGTCCAGGGGGGAATTATGGGCAAGATATGGTTGATGGAATTAACCTAGCGATTGATCATTTAAATCAAAAAGGTGGCTTATTAGACCATCGGTCTGTGGACTTGGTTACTTTTGATAATCGGTCAGATACAACAGAATCAGCTTCATTAGCCCAAAGAATGATTAAGGAGAAAGTAGTGGGTGTTTTGGGACCAGCGATGACTGGGACTTCCTTAGCGACCGTGCCGATCTTATCCAATGGAAAAGTACCATTAGTATTGCCAGCGGCAACAGGAGCAGGGTTAACTTTGAAGGAAAATGGTGAAGTTTGGGAGTATCTTTATCGAGTTTGCTTTGAAGACCCCTTTCAAGGACGAGCAGGCGCTCGTTTTGCTTATCAACATTTAAAGGCTAAGAAGGTCATGGTAGTGACTGATGCGATTTCAGATTACTCCCAAGGGATATCAGATAATTTTATGAAAGAATATAAAGGATTAGGCGGTGACATCTTAAGTCAGGCCTTCTTTGCTAGTGGTGACCGTGATTTTACAGCGCTATTAACGAGTATTTACACGCTTAAGCCGGATTTAATCTATTTACCTTGCTACTATACTGAAGCGGGTTTGTTTATTAAACAAGCACGAGAAATGGGGATTGACACACCTATCTTAGGATCGGATGGCTTTGCTTCAGATGTTCTTTTGGATCTAGCAGGGGATCAAAATACACACGATGTTTATTATACAGACCATTTCTCACCATTAAGTGATAACCCTAAGGTACAATCTTTTTTGAGTGATTTTCAGGCGAAATATCACCGAGAGGCCTCAACATTTTCAGCTCTTGGCTATGACGCAGCAAATTTATTGTTTGATGCGATTGAACGTGCTCAGTCAACGGATACGGATAAAGTGAATCAAGCCTTGGCTTCGACGAAAGATTTTGAGGGAGTGACGGGTAGTTTTTCGATAGATGCGAATCATAACCCAATAAAGAGTGCGGTTGTTGTCAAATTAGACCAAGGGAAAGTGGATTCAGCCGTAGAGGTACAGGTTAAGTAGCGATTTTAACGGTAGGATTCGATAGCTACTGTTAGATTTAATGAATAATGGAAGAGGTGTCTCATGCAGGTTCAGTTGTTTTTGCAGCAAATTATTAATGGCTTATCTTTAGGCTCTATTTATGCGCTAATTGCTTTGGGCTATACCATGGTTTATGGAATTATAAAATTAATTAACTTTGCCCATGGGGAAGTATTTATGATGGGAGCATTTGTTAGCTTTTTTGTTCTAGCATATTTGAAGGTTAATTTTTATATTTCAATGTTGATTGCGATGATATTTTGTGCCTTGTTAGGTGTCATTATTGAGAAGATTGCTTATCGACCTTTGAGAAAATCAACTCGTGTGGCAGCCCTGATCACAGCGATCGGCGTATCTTATTTAATCCAAAATTTGATGGTTTATTTTATTGGGCCTGAAGTGCGTTCTTTTCCATCACCGATAGTAGGGGCGCCAATTCAAGTTTTTGGGATATATATTCAATTAAAACAAATTTTTGTTTTTGTGATCAGTATTGCCTTGATGTTGATCCTCCAGTTTTTAATTAATCATACTAAAATGGGTAAAGCTATGCGGGCCGTTGCCGTTGATGCTCAGGCAGCGGAATTAATGGGCATCAATGTCAATCGGGTTATTTCATTTTGTTTTGCCATTGGTTCAGGAATTGCTGGTATCACAGGTGTACTTTTTGGTATCTACTATGGGGCGATTGAACCAACCATGGGAACGATGCCGGGCCTGAAGGCCTTCGTTGCAGCGGTTGTGGGAGGTATTGGCTCTATTCCAGGTGCTATGATTGGAGGCGTGTTGATTGGAGTTTTAGAGACTCTAGTGACTGCCTTAGGCTATTCGATGTATAAGGATGCAGCGGTTTATGCGCTATTAATTATGATTCTTTTAGTCCTTCCACAGGGTATCTTGGGGAAAAATAAGAAGGAAAAAGTATAGGAGGTCAGGCGATGACACGATTTCATGGCAAAAATTTAATATGGCTTACGTTCATAAGTTTGTGCTTTTTAGTCATTGGTCTGATGATTCATTTGGATTGGATTAATGCCTATTATGAAGTGACCTTAGTAACAATAATGATCAATATAATCTATGCGGTAGGGTTAAACCTAATTTTAGGGGTGGCTGGACAGTTTTCATTGGGTCATGCGGCTTTTATTGCGGTGGGAGCATATTCTGCCGCATTAATCTCTAAAAGTATCGCTAATCCGTGGTTAGCGATCATACTCTCTTTTATAGTGGGGATAGCATTGGCTGCTGGTTTAGCTTTTCTAGTGGGTCTACCAACACTCCGTTTAAAAGGAGATTATTTGGCGATTGCGACACTAGGTGCAGCTGAAATGGTTCGAGTCTTATTGATAAACTGGCGTGGATTAACCAATGGCGCTGCAGGAATTAATAACATCCCGCTGACGACTTCTTGGCAGTTGACCTTTGTAATATTGGTACTAACAACAATCCTCATCTTGAACTATACTTATTCTTCGGTCGGTCGTGCAACCCTGGCTATGAGTCAGGACGAGATTGCTGCAGAAGCCATGGGGGTTCCTTTAACCAAGTATAAGTTAGGAGCATTTATCCTGGGAGCGATGACAGCTGCCATGGGAGGAGCCTTGCAAGCTAACTTTATTGGGGTAGTGACTCCGAGTGATTATACATTTAATCGATCGATTGATATTCTTATTATTGTTGTTTTTGGAGGAATTGGTTCCTATACAGGAAGCTTCCTGGCAGCGATTATTTTAGGTTTAATTAATCTCGTGTTGCAAGACTATGGACAATTGCGAATGGTGTTTTATGCATTGGCACTCATCTTGATTATGATTTTTAGGCCAGCTGGATTGATGGGACACAAAGAGTGGCGATTAGCGAGTCAATTACAGCGTAAAATTCAGCAGCGCAAGGAGGCTTAGCAATGACAAGATTAATTGTTAAAAACTTAAGTAAAAATTTTGGCGGTCTAGCGGCAGTCTCAGATGTGTCGCTAACGTTTGATGATAATGCCTTAATTGGCTTAATTGGTCCAAATGGGGCTGGAAAGACCACTTTGTTTAATTTATTAACTGGGGTGTATGTACCTAGCTCAGGCGAAGTTCTTCTAGAAAAAGAGGATCAAACGATCAAGCTAAATGGAATGCGGTCTGATCAAGTAACGCATCAAGGTTTAGCGCGAACTTTTCAGAATATTCGTCTTTTTCCACAACAAACAGTGATCGAAAATGTTTTAGTAGCTATGGATGCCCATAAAAAAAGTCGGTTATGGGATCATTTATTAAGGACGAGTGTATTCTATCAAGATGAGGCACAATTGCGTCAAGAAGCATTGAATCTTTTGGAGCGGCTAGATTTAGCAGATATGGCTAATGAAAAAGCAACGAATTTAGCATATGGCCAACAAAGACGTTTGGAAATAGCTAGAGCATTAGCGACTAATGCTAAAATACTTTTCCTTGATGAGCCTGCTGCTGGGATGAACCCTCAGGAAACGGATCAACTGAGTCAATTAATTTTAGCGATTCAAAAAGATTTTAAGATGACAATTGTTTTAATTGAACATGATATGTCTTTGGTCATGGGTATCTGTGAGAAGATTTATGTGTTAGAATATGGGCGACTCATAGCCCAGGGAAGTCCGGAGCAAATTCGGGAAAATCCTCGCGTTATTAAAGCATACTTAGGAGGTTAATTATGTATATTTGTGATTATATGAGTAAGGACTTAATTACTGTCAGTCCTTCTACAAGCATGATGCAAGCAGCGGATTTGATGGATGAAAAAGATATTAATCGTCTGCCTGTGATCAAAAATGATAAAGTCATTGGCTTAGTTACAAAAGAAACGATTATCGCTAACCGACCTTCTCAAGCGACGTCTTTGTCTGCACATGAGGTAAATTATTTATTGGAAAAAACGCGAGTTGAAGAAATTATGGAGATTCAGTATCTTACGATTGGACCGAAAGAGCAAGTGGAAAAAGCGGCCCAGTTGATGTTACAACATCATGTAGGTGTTTTACTCGTGATGGAGGATACCAAGCTTCTAGGACTTATTACAGATAAGGATATCTTTAAGGCCTTTGCTGAAATATCAGGTTATACCGTTAAGGGTGCCCACTTGGTGATTGAACTTGCTAAAGATAAACAAGGCGTTATTGAAGAAGTTGGGGACGCCTTAGTAGAAACTAATAAAAATTTAACGCATATGACGGTTTATCATGTGGATCAAGGAATTCGAGTGGCTTTACATATTGATGATCAAGAGACGGACTCATTAAAACGCGCTTTAGAAAATAGAGGGTATCATGTGATGGCTATTTATTTAAAAGACTAGATGGAAACTGTTCAATCAAAGAAAGGAATTGTCATGCAAATTAACAAAAGGTTTATTTATAGGCTATGGGCCATCATACTCTTAGTTTGGCAAATCGTGCCAACCACTGTTTTGGCAAATGAGAGTGGCTTGGAAACAAATGGCGTATTAAGAGTAGGAATGGAAGCTAATTATGCACCCTTTAACTGGTCTCAATCATCGGCTGCCGATCAAGCGGTGGCGATTTCTAATTCAAATGGAGAGTTTGCTAATGGGTATGATGTCCAAATTGCCAAAAAACTAGCTGATTCCTTAGGGTTAGGATTGGAAATCGTTAAATTAGAATGGGATGGCTTACCACCGGCACTCGAATCAGGAAAAATTGATGCGATTATTGCAGGAATGTCACCAACCCCAGAGCGACGCCAACAAATTGATTTTACTGATTCTTATTATACATCGGATATTGTTGTTGTTGTTAAAAAGGATGGACCTTATGCTGAGGCCAAGTCTTTAAAGGATTTTGCAGGGGCAAAGATTACGGGACAGTTAAATACCTTCCATTATGATTTGATTCCCCAAATTCCACAAGTCGACCAGCAAACAGCCATGGATTCATTTCCAACTATGATTTCTTCAGTCGTATCTAACAAATCGGACGGCTATGTCTCGGAACGGCCAGGAGCCATGGCCGCAGTTGCTGCGAATTCAGATTTAACCTATGTGGCTTTCGAAGAAGGGCAAGGTTTTGATACTAAAGAGGTTGATACATCGATCGCGGTGGGATTACGAAAAAATTCGCCCCTAAAAGCTGCAATTAATGAGGCTTTAACCGCGATTCCTGAAGATGAACGTCAAGACTTGATGCAAGCAATGGTAGATTTAAATCAAAGAGGTCCTTCGAAGGGTTTTTGGTCGGATGTTGCTAGCGTATGGTCTTCTTATGGTGGTCAGTTTATAAAAGGAGCTTTAACGACCCTGTTTATCGCATCGGTATCAACTTTATTCGGATTTTTGCTAGGCTTGTTAGTGGCAATATTTCGATCGATTCCTGTTGCTAAGCACCGTCAACCTTTGTTGTACTATCTTCATAAATTAGGAGATTTTATCGTTGTAGCCTATATTGAAATTTTCCGTGGAACACCAATGATGGTTCAAGCAATGTTGATTTTTTATGGGTCCAAGCTATTTTTCAACTTAGATCTATCCTCGATTGTGGCAGCCTTGTTCATTGTGTCGATTAATACAGGAGCTTATCTAGCGGAAGTCATTCGTGGTGGCATCACTTCTGTTGATAAAGGACAAACGGAAGCAGCAAAAGCGATTGGTTTGAACCATACGCAAACAATGGTATCGGTCATTTTACCACAAGCGATTCGTTCGATCTTGCCCACTCTAGGGAATGAATTTGTGATTAATATTAAGGATACTTCTGTTTTAAACGTGATCGCGGTGACAGAACTCTTCTTTATTACTCGTTCAGCGGCTGGATCCACCTATTTAACCTTCCAGACATTCTTTATTACGGCGTGCATCTATTTTGTCATGACTTTTGTTGCGACTCGATTATTAAATCTTTTTGAAACGTATCTAGAAGGAGCAGACCATTATAAGGTTTACACCTCGTCATCCTATCCAACAGTAAAGGAGGAATCGTCACATGCCTAGTTCAATTCTTCAAGTTCAGCATTTACAGAAAGCATTTGGCGATCATCAAGTGCTTAAAGATATTAATTTTGAAGTTAATTCCGGGGAAGTTATTTCGATTATTGGTTCATCGGGATCGGGTAAATCGACGCTGTTGCGTTGCTTAAATCTGTTAGAAGAACCTAGTGGCGGAGACATTCTTTTTCACGGGCAGTCCATTTTAAAGCGTCATGCTTCGCCGACGGCATTACGCGCCAAGGTAGGGATGGTCTTCCAATCGTTTAATTTATTTAAGAATATGAATGTTTTAGAGAATTGCTGTCTCGGCCAGCAAAAAATCCTTAAACGTTCAGAAAAGGAAGCTAAAGAGATTGCCTTAGAGAATTTAGATAGGGTGGGTATGGCTCCTTATCGGGATGCTCTTCCAAAACATTTGTCAGGTGGCCAGCAACAGCGGGTTGCCATTGCACGAGCCTTATCCATGGATCCTGAAGTGCTTTTATTTGATGAACCGACATCTGCTCTTGACCCTGAGATGGTAGGGGAGGTCTTGGACATTATGACCCAACTAGCCAAAGAAGGTTTAACCATGATTGTGGTTACCCATGAGATGACCTTTGCCAGAGACGTATCGAGTCGTGTGGTGTTCATGGATAAGGGTTATATTGTCGAAAGTGGCGAACCGGATCAAGTCATCAATCATCCACAGCATCAACGGACCCAAGAATTTTTGGCCCGTTATTTAAACGAGCAACAATAAAATAATTAAGGATACAAAGAATAAAAACGATTAAATCGATCTAATTTTTGTTTAATCGTTTTTATTCTTTTTGATTGTTTTAGGTGTTAGTAAAAATGTTTCTACTTATTTATAGGGAGAATCTATAAGCGAAATATGGCTTTCCATCGCGGTTTGCTAACAGGAAATCGCCTTGAAGACGTTTTATTAATGTAGTATAATTAATAGCTATAGGGGGTGAAGCAGTGGCTAATCTAGTGGATCAAGTGAATTCAATTGAATCAGCTTGTGCTGCCAAAGAGGCGGAATATCAAAACAAGCTGAAACAATTGAATCTCGAGTTTGAAGACAAGAAAAAAGCTCTAGAGGAAGATTTTGAAAAGGAATTGAAAGCGTTTAAAGAACGTGTTCGTCAGGAACAGGAAGATAAGTTCAAAACAGTCAAGGACCAATTTCAATCAGACAGCCAGCAGAAGATTAAGCAGATGGAAGCAGATATACTTCAACGCCGGCAAGAGCTTGAGCAAAAAATTGCTAAGAAGGTGGTGGAAGAAATATGGCAATAGCCAAGATGGTCAAAATATCAGCTATTGTGGAGGAAAATAATCGTAATCGATTGATGAAAGAATTGCAATCGATTCAGAAGATAGAAGTTCGTCCGATTAATCCAAACCAAGTGGATGGTACTCGGCCAAGCACCAGTCAACGCTTAAATGAGCTGGATGATCAATTGCAAGATGTTCGCTCAGCCATGCGTTTTTTAGATAGTTATTTGAAAGCTAAGGGTTTTAAAGAAAAATATATGAAGCCTTTACCAACAATGACTTTAGAAGAGTTGGAACAGCAAGTATCTTTTGATGAGATTAAATCAGTGACTCAAAAAGTTTGGGCCAAAAAAGAGAAGCTTGAAAAGATTGAAAGTGACTTACAAGTCATTAATAATGAAGCTGATTTCTTTAGTAAATGGCAAAATCTTCACGCTATTCCAGCTTATCATCGAGCTCCAAAATATACCAAGTTATATATTGGGACACTGCCTCAGACGAATGACAATGAGTATATCAATGCTGTGCGTGAGAACAAAGATATAATCGTTGAAGAGGTTTACCAATCAAGAGATGAAATTGGTTTGGTAATTGCAACGAGTCTTGATAAAAGCTATGAAGTAAATCAGTTCTTAACACAGAATCGTTTCCAAGCCTTGGATTATCAATTTGCAGACTTACCTGCGAATTTATTAAAAGAGCGCCATCAACAAGCGGAGGATTTAAGAAAAGAAGCTCAAGCAGAGCGCTTATCATTAGCAGATTTCCAAGAGGAATATCGTGTGCTTGAGATGGCTGAAGAAATTCTTTATGCGCTTTATCAAAGGCAGGAAGCCACTGAAAGCTCAATGACCAGTGATCGTTTGTTTGCGATTGAAGGCTGGGTGGCCAAGGATGAAGCGCCTGCGATTATTAAGAATGTTGAAGAAGCTTTACCAGGCCAAATTTATATTAGTCAAAGTGATGTGGTCGAAGATGAAATGGATGAGGTACCAACTAAATTAGAAAATCCATCATTGATTGCACCTTTTGAAAACATCACTAAAATGTATGGAACGCCTAAATATAATGGTTTCGATCCAACGGGCTCTTTAGCGCCGTATTACTGGATTTTCTTCGGAATGATGATGGCGGACCTTGGCTATGGCTTGCTATTATGGCTAGGCACATTGATTCCGTTGAAGTTCTTCACAATGGATCAAGGAATGAAGAAAAATATTAAATTCTTCCATATTTTAAGTTACTCAGTGATTGTATGGGGATTGATGTATGGTTCTTTCTTTGGAGCCGCGCTACCCTTTAAGTTATTATCACCGACTGAAGACGTGATTGCTGTTTTAGGTTTATCTTTTGGACTTGGATTTATTCAAATTCTTCATGGATTAGCCTTGCATACAGGGCTTAATTGGAAGAGCGATAAAGCCTCTGCGATCAAGGACGGTTTAGCCTGGATCGTTATGCTGTGCGGATTTATTATTGCGGCCTTAGGGCCAATGGTATTACACCAAGCTATTTTACAAAAGATTGGTCTATACATGGCAGGAGTCGCAGCCTTGGTGATATTAGGTATTGCGATTATAAAGAGTAAGAATAAGGCGGCTGGATTTGCTGCGGGATTGTATGATCTCTATGGCGTGTCTGGTTACCTTGGTGATATTGTATCTTATAGTCGGTTAATGGCTTTAGGAATCTCTGGTGGGTCAATTGCCCTTGCCTTTAATATCTTGGTTGCTTATTTACCACCAGTTGCTCGTTTTACTGTTGGGGTTGTATTAATTATCGCCCTCCAATTGTTTAACTTTGGATTATCCTTGCTGAGTGCGTATGTTCACTCAGACCGGCTAATATTCGTTGAATTCTTTGGTAAATTCTACGAAGCAGGTGGTCGCGAATTTGCACCATTGAAATTTTTAGACAAACACGTAAATATTAAATAACTATTTAGGAGGAATCATTTATGGAATTCTTACAAGAACATGGTGGATATATTTTTGCAGTTTTAGGAATTGCAGTAGCAGTTGTATTTTCAGGTTTCGGATCTTCAAATGGGGTAGGTACAGCGGGTTCTGCTGCAGCTGCTTTAACAAAAGATCAACCTGAAAAATTCGTTCAATCATTGATTTTACAACTATTACCAGGTACACAAGGTTTGTATGGATTTGCGATTGGATTCTTGATTTTCTTACAGCTTGATCCAGGAATGACTTTAGAAAAAGGATTTGCACTTTTAATTGGAGCTCTTCCAGTAGGATTTGTTGGATGGATGTCCGGGATTTACCAAGGACGTGTTGCTGCTGCTGGGATGCAAATTTTAGCTAAACGCCCTGAAAAAGTTATTAATGCGATTATCTATGCCGTCATGGTAGAAACTTATGCCATCTTAGGCTTCGTATTCTCATTCTTACTAGTTCAAGGTTAAGGAGGATAAGCTTGTGGGAAAAATTGAAACTTTACAACAATCTATTTTAGACAAGGTTCAAGCCACAGGTGAAGCAAAAGTTCAAGCTCTTCAAAGTGAATTAGCTGATAAATTGGCTCAATTCAAAACACGTTTAAGTGATCAAGTCAACCAACAAAAAGACAGCTTTAATCGTAGTCAAGCCCGTCAATTTGAAATTCGTCAACAATCGTTAACAAATGAATTAAGAAATGACCAATTGACACATAAACAAGCTTTACTTAAAGAAATGATTCAAGGAGTTGCCCCATTGGTCAACCAACAGGATGAGGAAGAATTTGTCAAATTGATTCGCCATGTCCTAAAAGATATTAATGAATCACAAAGCTTTAAGTTAACCCTTGGTCAAAAATCGAGTGATAAACTAAGTCAAGAAAGTCGTGCTGCCTTACTTAAGGATTATCCAAATATGGAGATTACAGAAGCGAATGAAGCCGGAAAATCTGGTTTTATGCTTTCGCAAGCAGGCATTAACTTAAATTATTTCTTTGAAGATGTGATTCAAGAACTAACACCTCAACTGTTAATTGAACTTGAAAAACTATTGCAAGCGTAAGGGGGGCTAGGAATGTCACAATTAGAGTATGCTGGTTTAAATACGACGCTACGTCTCTATGAAGCCCAACTCTTAAGCCAATCTGATTACGATACATTGTTGCAGATGGATCAAATTGACAGTGTACTAGATTATCTCGCCAAAACGGCTTACGTAGTCAATGAACAAGCTCGCACTCAGCGTCAGTTTGAACCAACGATTCAACAGCGCCTTGAGTACGTTTATCATGAGTTAGTTCAAGCATCACCGGATCCACGGGTTATTGAGATCTTCTCTCTTCGTTATACTTACCATAATCTTAAGGTTTTAATTAAACAGAATTATGTTGATCGAGACTTATCTGATCTTTTGATTCCCATTGGGAGTTATTCTTATGATCAGTTAAAGCAGTTGGTTGAAACGAAAGGCCAAGACGAAGATGTAGATCCGATTATGCAAGCGGCGATTTATGATGCGATCACATCGGTAGAAGATACCGGAGATACTTATTCAATTGATGTGATTTTGGATACGGCATATCTCGATCATATTGCTTCAAATGCAAGAGAACTAAATGATCCAGCGGTCGTTGAATTTACTAAAATGAAAATTGATTTCCAAAATCTAACAACGTTTGTTAGAGGATATAATCAAGGTCAATCAAACACCTTTATTTATACCGCCTTGTCAGGTCAAGGAGGCGTCAGTCGGGATGATATTCTTGAAAATTGGCGAGAAAAAGATTTGAGTGGCTTGGTAGAGACTTACCATCGAGCTGATTATTTGATTGATCTTGATCAAGTATGGGATCAATTGAATAATAGCGAAGTAGACTCGGCTTTTATTAATCGTGTTATCCAAGAACAGTTCGCAAAGAACTTACGACCTTATTCCTTTGAGGCTTTTGGACCGATGCCTGTCTTAACGTATCTTTATTTCTTAGAAAATGAAACAGATAATATTCGTTTATTATTAATCGGTAAAGAAAATAATCTAGATGCACAGCTAATAAAAGAAAGGATGAGACCAATTCATGGCATATAAGATCGCAGTGGTCGGTAACCGTGACGTGGTTCTGGCTTTCAAATTATTAGGATTCGAAGTCTTCCCAGCCAATAATGGTGAGGAAGCGCGTAAAACAATACATGATTTAGCCCAAGAAAAATTTGGCGTGATTTTGGTGACAGAAAATATTGCTCAGGAAATTCCTGATACAATTCGGTATTTCGATACGCAAGCCACTCCCGCTGTTATCTTAATCCCAACCCATAAGGGATCCTTGGGAATTGGTAAAGCTAAAGTGAATGAAAATGTCGAAAAAGCCATTGGGCAGAATATTCTATAACAAAGGAGGAATTATATGAGCACTGGAATAATTACTGAAATATCCGGACCTTTAGTAAAAGCTAAGGGAATGGCGGATGCATCGATTCGTGAGATTGTTTATGTTGGTAAGATGCACCTAACCGGTGAAATTCTAGAAATGCACAAAGATGTGGCGTCAATTCAAGTCTACGAAGAAACGTCTGGATTACAACCAGGAGAAGAAGTGATTTCAAGTGGAAATCCCTTATCCGTTGAATTAGGTCCTGGTCTATTAACAAAGATGTTCGACGGAATTCAACGTCCTCTACAAGAATTTATGGATGAAACTAAGAGTAATTTCTTGGTTAGGGGAGCAAGCGTTGATATTCTTGACAAACAAAAGAAATGGACGTTTAAACCTACTAAGGCTGTTGGTGATCATGTTATAGCTGGAGATATCATTGGTACGGTTGATGAAACAAAAATTATTGAACACCGGATCATGGTACCAGTGGGTGTTGAAGGGACAATCAAGTCCATTCAGTCTGGCGATTTTACAGTAGAAGAGACGATCTGTGTTTTAGATACGGATCAAGGTGAAAAAGAACTCAATATGATCCAAAAATGGCCAGTACGTGAAGGACGGCCCTATGCTTCAAAAACAACACCAAAAACCCCTTTAAAGACAGGTCAACGAGTGATTGATGCTTTCTTCCCATTAACAAAAGGGGGCGTGGCAGCAGTTCCTGGACCTTTCGGGGCAGGAAAAACTGTTGTTCAACACCAAATTGCTAAGTATGCTGACGTAGATGTCGTTGTTTATGTTGGTTGTGGTGAGCGTGGGAACGAAATGACGGACGTTATTAACGAATTCCCTGAGTTGGTCGATCCAAAGACGGGCGAATCGATCATGGAGCGGACCATCTTAATTGCTAACACATCGAATATGCCGGTGGCTGCACGGGAAGCTTCAATCTATACTGGAATTACCATTGCTGAATATTTCCGTGATATGGGCTACTCTGTCGCAATCATGGCGGATTCAACCTCTCGTTGGGCAGAAGCCTTGCGTGAAATGTCAGGACGTATGGAAGAAATGCCTGGGGATGAAGGATATCCTGCTTACTTAGGATCACGTATTGCTGAATATTATGAACGAGCTGGTTTAGTGAAGACTTTAGGTTCCGATGGACGTGAAGGATCGGTATCTGCTATTGGTGCGGTATCACCTCCAGGTGGGGATACATCCGAACCTGTTACACAAAACACCTTGCGAATCGTTAAGGTCTTCTGGTCATTGGATTCTAAACTATCACAACAACGTCACTTCCCAGCGATTAACTGGTTAGATTCTTATTCACAATATTCAACGGATGTTCAAGCGTATAACGATGCCCATCTTGAAGAAGGATGGGGAAAATTGGTTCGTCATTTTATGGCCTTACTTCAAGAAGAAGCCAGCCTTCAAGAAATCGTTCGCTTAGTTGGTTTGGATTCCCTTTCTGAAAAAGATAAGTTGACCTTGGTGATTGCAGCGATGATTCGTGAAGACTTCTTACAACAAAATGCCTTTGATGACGTGGATACAACCACTTCCGAAGTGAAACAATTGAAATTATTGCACTTAATTTCTACCTTTGAACAAGAAGCACGTCATGCAATGGAATTAGGAGCTTATTACCAAGAAATTATGGAAGGAACGAAAGATGTTCGTGAACAAATCGCACGGGCAAAATTCATTCCAGAATCAGAAATTTCTCGATTAGATGACTTGAAAGAAGCCATTAAATCAAGTCTTAAGCAAACACTAGAACGAGGTGGTGAAGCGAATGCTTAAAGAATACACAAATATTGGTGAACTTTCAGGACCTTTGATGATTGTTGATGGTGTTGAAGGCGTTGCTTATGATGAATTGGTTGAGATTGAACTTCATAATGGTGAAACCCGTTTAGGACAAGTACTTGAAGCACAAGATGGCAAGGCCGTTGTTCAAATCTACGGGGGAACTTCAAATATGAAGATCTCAAATATTAAGGCTCGCTTTAAAGGAAAACCGTTAGAGTTTGCCCTATCAGAAGATATCGTTGGACGGATCTTTGATGGGATGGGGAATATCATGGATGGCGGTCCTGAAATTATTCCTGAAAAATTTGCAGACATTAATGGACAAGCGATTAATCCGATGGCACGGGACTATCCGGACGAATTTATTCAAACCGGGATTTCGACAATTGATCATTTGAACACGCTTGTTCGGGGTCAAAAATTACCAGTTTTCTCGGGTGCAGGTCTTCCTCACAAGGAATTAGCGGCTCAAATTGCTCGTCAAGCGACTGTATTGAATTCCGATGAACCATTCGCGGTTGTCTTTGCAGCGATGGGGATTACTTATGACGAGGCTGAATACTTCATGGATTCCTTCCGTGAAACAGGAGCCATTGATCGTTCGGTTATGTTAGTGAACTTGGCGAATGACCCAGCGATTGAACGTTTGGCTACGCCTAAGATTGCCTTAACGGTTGCTGAGTACTTAGCCTTCGAAAAAGATATGCACGTATTAGTTATCATGACAGACATGACGAACTACTGTGAAGCCTTACGGGAAGTATCAGCTGCTCGGCGGGAAGTGCCAGGTCGTCGTGGATATCCAGGTTACTTATATACTAACCTATCAACCCTTTATGAGCGTGCAGGTCGGTTAGTTGGCTGTAAAGGTTCCGTAACTCAAATTCCAATCTTAACCATGCCGGAAGATGATATCACTCACCCAATCCCTGACTTAACGGGTTATATTACTGAGGGTCAAATTATCTTGGATAATGCCTTATATAATCAAGGTATTGAGCCACCGATCAATGTTTTACCATCTCTATCTCGGTTGAAGGATAAGGGAACGGGTGAAGGTAAGACGCGTGAAGACCACGCTCCAACCATGAACCAACTCTTTGCTGCTTACGCTAAAGGTAAAGAAGCCAAGGAATTAGCGATTGTATTAGGGGAATCTGCCTTATCGGATACGGATAAACTTTATGTGAAGTTTACCGATGAATTTGAAAAACGTTACGTTAACCAAGGTTTCGATACGAACCGAGATATCTTTGAATCATTAGACTTGGCTTGGGATCTATTAAGAATCTTGCCTAAGTCTGAATTGAAGCGGATCAAGGACCCAATGATTGAAAAATATATGCCGGAAGGAGAGTAATGCGCTATGGCCAACGTATTAGGTGTAAAGCCAACCCGGATGGAGTTAGCCTCCCTAAAGTCAACCGAAGCGCTTGCGACCCGGGGGCATAAGCTACTCAAGGATAAGCAAGATGAATTGATGCGTAACTTCATCGACATGATTCGTCGCAATAACGAATTGCGTGATCAAGTAGAGGAAGAATTAACCCAATCCCTCAAATCCTTTATTCTCTCTAAAGCCTTAATGAATGAGAATTTTATGGAAGAGATCGCGGCGATCACTCAAAACCGCGTCGAACTAGATATTCGTATGGAAAATATCATGTCTGTCTATGTTCCTAAGATGGATTTTCATATTGGCGAAGAAGATAGTCAGGCCCGCTATGGTTATTTGAATTCCAATGCGGAGCTGGATGAAGCACTTGAGGTCTTGACCAAACTCTTACCTAAATTATTAGAGTTGGTAGAAATTGAAAAAGCATGTCAACTTTTAGCCGATGAGATTGAAAAGACCCGTCGTCGGGTCAATGCCTTGGAGTATCGGATGATTCCAGATACGCAAGAGACTATTTCTTATATTTCTATGAAATTAGAAGAAAACGAACGGGCTACCATCTCACGGATGATGAAGTTGAAATAGTATATTCAATATGAAGAGGTTAGCCAGGAGCAAATTGCTTCTAGCTAACCTCTTTTGCTGAATAGGACATTTATGTCATGTTAAAATAAGTCATTTTCTTATAGAATATTGAGTAAGGAGGGTAGAGAGATTAAATATCTCCGTTGCTGGGTTTGGTAGTGGAGTTTTAGGTTGTATCTTTTAGAGATTGGATAGAATAAAATTTGTTCGATTTGTATATAAGGGGTGCTCTATGAAATTTAATAAAGACTTTTATAAGTCAATTCGGTTTTGGTGTTGCCTAGCTTTAGTAGTAATTTACTTTCTTTTCGAAGACTATAAAAAACCGCTATGGTACAGCTTGCTTTATTTCCTATTTCAACTGATTTTATTATGGGATACAATCTTTATGAAAAAGAGTGAGTAAATTGAAACGCCAAATACTTCTGTTGGGCCTTAGTTTGATAGTTAGTTTTGGTTTTTCCAAGCAGAGTTACGGCAAAAACTCCGACGGATGCTAAAGAAATTGAAAACTATTCTCAGATCATTGATCGCTTTGAAGAAGTTAAGGCTGATCAAATTTTAGAAGAACAGTTAGATTATCCTGTTTTTCTCTATCTGGGAAGAGAATCTTGTCCTTTTTGTCGTGATTTTGTTGAATTATTAGAATCTTCGATCAATTATCTTGAAGAAGATGGTCTGAAAATATTCTACTTGAATACTGAAAATTCACAGTCCGATGCAGATATTCAAAAGGTTGGCGAGAAGTTTCATTTAAAGACGGTTCCATCTTTTCTATATATAACACCTGACAAAAAAGTGGATAAGTTTTTAGTTGATCAGATGAGTCTAACGAATTGGATTCAAGATCATTTAGCCGATGAATCAAATAAAGTGAATTAAAGTGTGAGTACTGCTAATGGCTTGTTTTGCTATTAGTAGTACTTTTTATACACCGCAGATAAAAGATCAAATCAAATATTTAATATTGATTAAATAATATGGCCATAATACAGTTAGTAATACCTTCTTTTTTGAAAAAATACTGAAAAAGAATAGAATAGGATGATGGGCTTGAAAGGCATAGAAGAAATTGGTCGAAGGATACGTATTTTAAAAGAAGAATAGGAGTTAAGTCGAGAAGTGTTTTGTGAGGCTGAATCTTAAATAAGCGCTCGTCAATTAGCAAGAATTGAAATCAGGCAATCTTCACCAAACTAGTCTATATTACTCAGCGGTTAGGAGTTACAATAGCCTATTTAATCGAAGATCAAAAATTGCTGACTCTAATGAGTATTATCAAATTAGGAATCTTTGATGAACTTTGTGTCTTATAGATTAGCAGAAAGACAGGGTGAAAAAAGCGCTTTAAGATCAGATTTTTTGATAAATATTATGGTTATTTACTAAAAGAAGAACAGATAGCTATTATATTATGCGTGATCCCTCTGATGCTGTAAAAGAGCACAATAGTCTTTATGGACAGGCTATCATCAGAGAATTGATGGAAGATAAAATTACTTCCATCACCCCTATTTATTTTAGGGCTTTTTTGATAGGAAGATGTAGGGGATTAGTAAAATGAGTTGTTGAGAAATCTTGTTTAAAAAGAATGAAGTCTTAATGAATAAATAGACATCTATTCATTGAGACTGGATTGGTCGTAAAGATGGGGTACTGATATAAGATCCGATTGTGGAATTTATGAGTTAATAAGGCTTAATAATCAGGTGGGCTGTGTATTTATACATTAATTGATATATACTTTCTATTTTATAGTAATAAAGAGGGCAAGTACTATGTGAGAAGAACCCCAAAAATTAGACTAAAGTCTAACATTTTGGGGGCACTATTATAATGCTAGTCCTTTATATAATGGTACCGTGTTAATTAATTGATTAATGCGGTATAAATATTGTATTTAATTCGATCGATTTACCCCACCATTCAATTTTAGCGGAGTCTGTGTCTAGAGATGGGTGAATTATTAATAATTGACTCATGAATTGGATCTCCTTTCTATTATTAAATTATCAATTAAGAATAAAAATTATTCTAAATCGAATTTTCCAGTAGCATATCTTTTTAGGTCAAGTTCGAGTTCATCTGTTAATTTATCTGCTAGGAATACTTCATTGAAAAGATTTGCATAATCAATTGCTTGTTGATAAAAGTATTTTGTCATGGGTATGCTATTTTTGGCATAAAGATACCATTTAGCTTTTAGCATTGTGCAGATGATGAGATCTTCTGCTTTTTTGTCAATATGAATTAAAGTATCTAAGCAAGTCAAAATTTCTTCTATTCTATTAAAATTTTTATAATGAAATAATGTTGTGATTGAATCAATATAAAAGCTAATACCAAAGTTAACCATATTATAATGAATAAAATCTACTTGGTTTAAGACCTTACTTAACATAGTATCAATTAAATTATCATCAAAATATTGTTCATTGGTAAAATCTACTTGCGATAAATATAAACGAATAATTAATAAATCATTTAAGGTGTAGGAGGATTTCAGTTTAACTTGATCAAAATAGTCATCTATAATGGCTTGTCCATAGAGATCTATGTGTTCGTTTACGACATCTGAAGTTGCATGCATAATATCAATGGCGATCTGTTCTTCTTCTGGTAAATAGTCATAGTATTTTTGAAAAACTATTTCATAAAGGTCATCTTTTTCTTGAATTTTATCTTTGAGTCCATAACTTGCAAAGTTCATTAAGCGATCTTTTATTTGATAGTATTCAAATGGAGGAGTCAAGTACTTTTCTTCTAACAAAAAAGAAAGCGGTATGTGTAATTGATTGCATATAAATTCAAGCTTGTAAAGACTTGGAAGGGATTGTCCACTCTCAATGCGAGCAAGTTGTCTTACGGTTAATTGAGATTCATCTTCACAGAAAGTCTCACGACTTAATTGGTTTGTTTCTCTAAGTAATCGAATCTTTTTTCCCAATTCTTTTTTTGAATGCATACTTTACGCTCCTTTTACGCTCCTTTTTGTATTAATAATATTTTAGCAAATAAATAAAGCCTTTTCAATGTGATGAAGTGATTTTTGACTTTTTAAGTGAGTAATAAAATGAGAAAATATTCATGACAAGATTGTCTCCTGACATTCTTGTCATGGTCGTTTTTACCTAAATCTTTATAATGAAATTATAAAGATTTAATTAATAAGAAGAGATATATAACAGTAGCAGGGTAATGTGTTCGTTAATTATTATGCTATTTTGGGACCTATCTTTTCGTATTGAATTATTTCTTTAAATATTTTAGGGAGGTGCACCATGTCAGTATTACGCTTACAAACTAAACCAGTGGTTAGTCCTAATGGAGCAGGGCATTCTGAAGGATGGTCAACTTTTAGTATTGTTTGTCACCTTGGTTAAGACTTGTTTTTGAATCCCTAGTGAAAATGTAATATTTGCTAGGGATTCTTAATGATAGGAGTAGTTAATATGTCAATTGAAGTACTATTAAATCATTGTCAATCTAGCTTGTATTATCAAAATATAGAGGACATATCACCTAAGGAAGAGTATCTTAACCTATTGGATAATAGTTTGAATGATCGATGTAAATATAAAGTTGAGAGATCTGGAATATATACTTGTTTTTTTAATTTGAAGCAAGCTCTACCTGTTCAGGGATGGAAAATACACATTTCAACAAATATTTATAATTCACAGGACTTATTATTAGCTCTTTCTGAGGTAGCAAATTGTAATGAAATATCTTTTAAATTTGTAGCAAACAAGTATCTATTAACATTGACAAGTTTAAAGGGTTATTCAAGAGTTCAGGCAGGTAAGTTTATTACTGTTTATACTGAAGATCAAGCAGAGTTTGAGAAGGTGATTGAGAATTTATATGAAAAAATAAGCGGTTATAGTGGACCTTATATTCTTACTGATCACCGATATAAAGATTGTAAGGTGTTATATTACCGTTATGGCGGGTATCAATTGATGTGGGCTGATGATTACCATAAACAAGCAGCTTTGATTACTCCTCAGGGTGATTTGATTGCTGACCAAAGACAGCCTGAATTTGTTCTACCAGATTTTATTAATGATCCTTTTAATTTTATTGAATTTGATGAGGAACGATCTTATTTATTTGATAATTATAAAGAGATTACTCCTATCCGTTTTACTAATAGTGGTGGGGTTTATCAAGCGCTATATCATGATAAGCGTGTAATTTTAAAAGAATCTAGGCCTTATACTTGTTTATCTTTTGAGGATCATTTAGATTCTATCGATCGACGTAAGAATGAAGTGAGTTTTTTGCAAGGGAATCAAGACTTAAGACAGCTTCCACGATTGTTAGATGCTTTTTTTGAATGGGAACATTATTTCATTGCTGAAGAATGGATTAAAGGTCAGACTCTTAGACAATTTTCAAGTAATCGAAATCCGTTTATGAATCAAAAACATCAAACCGATAAGAGTTTGATTGAAACATATATAAAAGATGTTATGGATTTAATAAAACAAATATTAGATTTTATTATAGAAGTACATCATACGGGGTATATATTAGCTGATTTATCTTTAGATAACCTTTTATTATTGGAAAATAGATGTATTAAAATGATAGATTTAGAATCTGTTTTTCCTATTAACAAGCCGGTAAAAGATTTTTTAACTACATTGTCAAGTTTAGATCGGTTAGGAAGAGATATTTCTAATATAGATTATGAGTCTTTGGCGTGGATTTTGTATGATTTATTAATTCCAAGATCGTACTTAAAAGATTTTCAAACTGGGTATTTAAGGCGTTATTTAATGGAATTGATAAGTGATATGAATTTAAATCCTTTAATTTTTAAAACATGGGCAATGCTACAGTGGGCAAATGACAAGTCTAATTTTGATCAAGTGAAAATATGGATGCGTATGATTGTAGAAAATCCTGTAACTGATAATTCTAAGCTACAAGAAGCGTGGAAATTTGATTTTTCTAATAGTGAGAGTTTACTAGTTAAAAGAAAAAGAGACTTATTTGAGCTTATACCAAATTTTATTAATTATCATTTAAACATTTTCCCGAGGTCAGAATATAAGTTGTCGTTTGCTAATGGCTTATCTGGATTACTCTATATATTGCAGAGTATAGAAAGCTGTTCGAATGATTTTTTGGAAAAATATGAAAATTGGCTGATTTCACTTTATCTAGATAAACCACCAGCTAGAGAAGGACTATTTGAAGGTCGTTCAGGTATTGCAATCACACTGTTAAAGCATAAATTTCGAATGGGTGAGAAGATACTTCAATCAATTCCAAAACCTACAGATAATTCAATTTCAGATTGGAGTTTTTCTGAGGGGTTGGCAGGAGTTGCACTCGTTAATTTGCGTTATTATCTAACGCTTAAAAAAAATTGCTACTTAGAAAGATCAAAAGAATTAGGAGATATATTCTATAATAATAAGGATATTCTTCTAGATCTTCCACAGATTGGATTATCAAAAGGTAAATCAGGGGTTGCTTTATATTTACTCTATTTATATGTAGTGACGGAAAATAAAAGATATTTAGAATTAGGTCAACAACTTTTGGAAAAAGATCTCCTATCAGTTAGATCCATAGACACCTATCAATATGGTTATCCAAGCAATCTTGCGGATGATGTTATTTATCCTTATTTTTGTGAGGGAACAGCTGGCGTTTTGGCAGTCTTGCTGCGTTATTTCATTATAACTAAAAGAAAAGATTATCTAGATTGGATTAATTGCTTAGCACCAGCATTGGATGTGAAATTTTCAGTATCTCCTGGATATTTTGAAGGCATAGCGGGCCTTGGTCAAGTGAATTTGGATCTTTACTATTATTTGGGTGAAAATCAATACTTGAATCAGGCCTTAAATAATTTTGAAGGATTAAATGCTATGGAGGCTTATAAGGATGGAAAATATCTTTTTCCTTCTCAACCGATTGATAAATTAGATGTTGGATTAGGAGCTGGAAATGCGGGAATATATGCGTTTTATTTTCGTATGGATCATCATCAATTTCAGAATCCGTTGATGTTCTGTGATGAAGTTTTAAAAGATTATATGAATAAATAACCAAGACCTTAATGTGTTATTTTATTTTAATATAATAATTTTTAAGAAAGAAGGATCTAAGTTGGATATTAAATATTTATTTAAGCACTCGCCTAAATATTTGTGGCTTTTAATTTTCATAACCATGGTTATATCTGCTTTCGATGGTGTCGTCCTATCAATGGTTATCTCTGCAGTAACAAGGTTTACAGTGGATTCAAGCATAGGAAGTCTGATTCGATTTAGTCTGGGTGCGATTCTGATATATAGCGTGATTATGCTTGCTAACTTGTTGAATGCAGTCTTAAGGAGTCAATTGACTTATCATTTGAATATGCATGTCAAAGATTGTTATATTGCTAATAAGTTAAAAAAGGCTAATTCTCATTCAGACACGGATGAAATTGTTTCTTTTATGTTAAATGACTTTAAGCTGGTGGAATCTAACTATTTGGATATTGTGTTGGATGTTATTTCCATGACCGTGATGGGCGTGGTGTCGATGGGGTATTTGCTTTATTTGAGTCCAATGGTCGCCCTTCTTTTTATTATTTTCTCGTTTTTACCCATGCTACCTGCTAAATTATTCGGGACTCGCATCGAACAAAAATCAGTTGATTGGTCTCAAGCCAATGAATCGTTTACTGCCTCTTTAAAGAGTATATTTGCAGGTCGTAAAACAGTTCGAACCTATGATGCGTATGATTTTGCCACTGGTCAAGTCCATGATAAGTTAGAAAATGCTGAAAATACCAATCGTCATTTTGCAAATTTGCAAAGTCTTGTAAATTTTATAGCAGGGGTATTATCCTGGTTGTCCTACATTGTGCCTATTACGGTTGCCTTATACCTGGTTATACAAGGTCGAATTGAAGCCGGAGTTGTTATTGCAATGTTTTTGGCAAGTGATCGAGTCATTTACCCTTTGCGTCGTGTTGGCATGATGCTTAATCAAATATCCACTACTAAAGATGCTCGGCAAAAGATATATGAAGTAATTAAAGAAGTTCAAGCATCTGGAGATCATGAAGAAATGTTTGAGCCAGATTTGGTCTTAGAAGCTGTCGATTTTGCCTATGGTGAACGTGAGATCTTTAAGAATTTATCCTATCAATTTGATTATGGGAAGAAATATCTTATTTCTGGTGCTTCTGGTACTGGTAAAACGACTCTTTTGGATTTAATGCAGGGTGTGCTTGAACCTAACCAGGGGAAAATATACTTAAGCCAAGGATCCGGGCAAGTCTGTCAAGGATTGACTCATTTAATATCTCGAATTAACCAAGATCCTGTTCTATTTCAAACGACCATTCGTAACAATCTCTGCCTTGGAAAGCCGATCAACGATCAAGTCTTAACGGAGGTGCTAGAACAGGTGGGTTTGGCTAAGGAATTAGGCAAGGATATCTTAGATTTGCGCTACGATCCTAAGACGATGAATCTTTCTGGGGGACAAAAACAACGGTTGGAAATAGCTAGAGCCATTGTCCATCATAAGCCAATCCTCTTAGTCGATGAAGCGACGTCAGCCTTGGATGCAAAGAACGCAGCGATTGTTCGTCAGATTTTAGCGCAATTAGATTCTACGGTTATTGAAGTGGCCCATCATTATAAAAAGGATGTTTCAATGGAGCAGTCACCGATTTATTTGACATTGGAAGGAAAACAATTAGTTAAGAATAAATAACTAGTGGCTAGTAAAAAACCGCTCGAAAGTTAGCACTGAAGCTGATTTTCGAGCGGTGTATTTATATTTTTAGTTTAAAGCTTCTGAAGGGACCTCTAGAGGTTCATCAGTGAGTAGGGTCTTTTCTCCGTGGGTTTTAATTGGATCGAATGTCAAACGAGCGATATTAAAGGTATGGTCTCCGATCCGTTCAAGCGCTCCTAAGATATCCACAAATAGTGAAGTGGCAACAGTTGCTTCTTCGTGCTGTGAGGTTAATCGTCTAAAGTGAGAAGCGCGCAGTTTATATTCAATATGGTTTAAGTTGTTTTCGTCTTCTTTCATGACTTCAAAGATATGATGGTCGCCATCCTTGAAGACAGCCACTCCTTCAGCATACATATGGATTAAGAGCTCGTAGATAGAGGTGAGTTCGGTCATGGCTTCTTCCTGGAGGGACTCGCCAGCATCATATATCATTTCAAAGTATTCCACGAGATTTTGTGAGAGGTCTCCGATCCGTTCGAAATTCTTCTGGACTTGTAGATTGGCTGAATATTCGTCAGCTAATTCTTCAGAGAGTGACTGTTTGGCAATTTTTAGGAGATAACTTTCAATTTTGGTATCGAGTGAGTTAATCATATCCTCCAGTTGATTGACTTCATTAAAGTACTTTTTATCCTTGGTAATTAGATATTGTTTTGAGCTTTCTAGTGATTTAAGAGAAATATCTGCGACTTGAAGAATGGCTGTTTTAGCTTGAACTAGAGCAACGGAAGGGAAGGTCTTAACCATTGCTTCGTCAAGTTGAATTTTACCAAATTCAAGATCAAGACGATCCTTACCAGGCATGATTTTTTTAAGCAATTGAACACATTTAGGAATAATTGGTAAGAAGATAACCATGCCGATAAAGTTAAATAAGAAATGAGCTACGGCGACGGTCATCATGCTGTTTAGATGAAATGCTTCTGTGAGATAGAGAATAAAATGTTCGTAAGGACCGATAATTGCTAGAAATAAAATAGATACCGAAACATTAAATATAAAGTGGAACAAGGAAGTGCGTCGTGCCGCTAAACTTCCACCAACAGCAGCAAGAGCAGCGGTAACGGTTGTTCCGATATTGGCTCCAAATACCAAGCCTAAGGCCGCAACTAAGCTGATGGATTGAGTGGCATAGAGGGTTTGGATAATTCCGACAATCGCAGAGGAAGATTGAATGACGCCGGTTACTGCTGCCCCAATTAAAGCTGCGAGAATGGGTTGTTTACTCAAGCGAATAACAATATCTGAAAATCCAGGAATATATTGGAGTTCTTTTAAGGCATCACCCATAATGTTAAGGCCAATAAATAGAAGCCCAAATCCAATAATAACTTCTCCTAAATAGATTGTTTTTTTCTTGGAGGCCATAAGAGCGATGAATACACCGATTAAAAGAATGAAGTAAGCCAAATAGTCTAATTGGAAGCCAATCAAAATGGCAGTGACGGTTGTCCCGATATTAGCTCCTAAAATAATGGCAATGGCTTGGTTGAGCCCCATTAATCCGGAACGAACCAGAGAGATGGCGATAACGGTGGCAGCTGAAGAGGACTGGATGAGACCGGCCATAATAATTCCTACTAATACAGCCATCAAGGGATTGGATGTATATTTTTCAATATAATCCCGAATTTTTGTCCCTGCAAATTTAGTAAGGCTATCCCCCATTAATTTAACACCAAAAAGAAATAAACCTAAGCCTCCCGCAATTAAATGCCAGTCAATTTGAGACCACGAACTTAACTCGCTCATTTTATACTTCCTCCAATAAATTTTTATAATCGACACATCTTCCTTATTATATCAAAAAGTCAGCTAAAGGTAAGGGCTATGTTATAAGACTTTTGTTAAATAATCCTTGACTGCATTAAAAAAGCAAGCAAAATGCTTGCTTTGAGACGGTTTATTTCCAATAATCGAGTTTACTCTCATCGATACCAATATGACTTCCTACAAAATGAGGGTCTAAGCCGGCTTGGGATTGTTTCTTATAGTCGTTAAGCGCCGCAATGGCTTGATTTCCTAAGAGTAGAATGGCAGGAATATTTACTAAGACCATTAAAGCCATTAAAAAGTCAGCGATATTCCATGCAAAATCCATTTTTAAGCTGCTACCCAAGAAGATTAAACCGATAGCAATTAGGCGGTATACTAACATGAAAGTTTTGGAAGGAGTCTTTTTATTGAGATAGGTTAAGCAACTATCGACATAATAGAGGTTTCCTAATAAGGTAGTAAAGGCAAAGAGGGTCAAGGAAAGGGTAATAAAGATATAACCGAAGTGCCCAAAGACAGTAGATAAGGATTCTTGGACATAGGCAGCTCCTGCTAATTCAGGGGTTGCTTCCACACCGGATGCCATGGCCATAAAGGCTGTTGCTGAACAAATTACTAAAGTATCTAAGAAGACAGAGAACATTTGAACGAGACCTTGCTTAACTGGATGAGAAACATCTGCTGCGGCGGCGGCGTTGGGGGCAGATCCCATACCTGCTTCGTTGGAATATAGACCTCGCTTAATCCCGTGGACCAAGGCGGAGCCAGCTAATCCGCCAAATATGGCTTGAAAGTTAAAGGCATCAGCAAAAATATTCTTAAAAACGACAGGCATGAAATGAATATGGCGAATAATCATGAATAGAGCCATCGCCACGAATAGAATTCCCATCAAAGGTACTACTGTAGAGGTAGCCTTGATAATTCGTTTCCCGCCTCCTAAGATGCAGTAACCCGCCACGAGAGCTAGGCAGGCTCCGATAATCCAAGAGGTTTGCCCTTCAACAAAGAAGTCATAGACTCGGAATGAGTCAGTCATATTAAAGGATGCGAGCATATTAAAACCTACGGCATAGGTCAAAATTAAAAATATGGCAAAAAGAACTCCAAAAAAGCGTGAACCTAAGGCAATTTCAATATAATAACTAGGGCCTCCGTAGCTACTACCATCTTCTCCCTTACGCTTGTAGATTTGTGCCAAGGTTGATTCGATAAAGGCTGAAGAACCTCCAATTAAAGCAATGAGCCACATCCAAAAGACGGCTCCGTAGCCTCCTAGGCAGATGGCTTGAGCGACACCCACAATATTTCCGGTTCCTACACGGGATGCAGTTGAGATCATTAAGGCTTGGAAGGAAGATACTTCACCATCATGGGGTTTTTCTTTGAGAACCCTTAGAGATTCTCGAAAAAGAGAAATTTGTAAAAAGCCGGTTCTCACTGTGAAATAAAGGCCTGCACCGATTAGAATAATAATTAAAATCGGATAGTATAAATAACTATTGATTTGTAATAAAAGTTCCATTTGCCACCTCAATCTAATAAAAGTTACCCAATTTTGGGTTGGTGTTATTCTAACACAATTTATAACTTTGTAAAAGAGAAAATTTACATACTGATTATCAAGATTAACTTGATTTAAATTGGTTTTTGAGGAAGATATATAATCCATTTATACAATTTTTGAAACTTTCAGAAAAAGAACCTTGCCTAAACCGAATGATTATATTAGAATTAGCTTAACGATTTATGAGAAACCCCGTCGGGTCTTCTTAATATAAAGACAGTCATTGGAGGGGTTATAGATGTTACAAGTGACAGATTTACAGGTATCTTATGGTATGATCAAGGCGATTAAAGAGGTATCTTTTGAAGTAAAAGAAGGAAGTATTGTAACCTTGATTGGGGCGAATGGAGCGGGTAAGTCAACGATTTTAAGAAGCTTATCGGGTTTAATTAAGGCCCAAGCAGGGCAGATAACGTATCTGGGGCAAGATTTGATGAAAAAATCGGCTCAGGAGATTGTTAAAGCGGGATTGGTCCAAGTTCCCGAAGGCCGGCGGATTTTCCCTGGCTTATCTGTTGCAGAGAATTTAGAGATGGGAGCCTTCTTACGCAAGGATAAATCAGCGATTCAGGCTGATTTAGAGGCGGTCTATCAACGCTTTCCAATTTTAAAAGAGCGGAATAAACAAGATGCAGCCACTCTATCAGGGGGCGAGCAACAGATGTTAGCGATGGGGCGAGCTTTAATGACCAAGCCAAAGTTATTGCTATTAGATGAGCCGTCGATGGGGTTGGCACCTATTTTTATTAATGAAATTTTTAATATTATTCAAGATATTAATGATCAGGGCACAACGATTCTCTTAGTTGAGCAAAATGCGAATAAGGCGCTAGAAATTGCGGATCAGGCTTATGTTCTCGAATCAGGTCAGATTGTCTTGAGTGGCAGTGGTCAGGAGCTTTTGGCATCCGATGCGGTTCAAAAGGCCTATCTTGGAGGGTAATATACAAGTAAATAATGAAAAGCCGACCCCGGAGAGTCAACGGAACATTGATTCTCCGAGGTCGGTTTTGTGTTTTAGTGTCAGATAGGGTTCAAGGGATTCAGAAAAGATGAGATTTGAAGTGGTTATGAAAGCCAATCAGGTTTTATTTGAGTGAATAGATAATCTTCAAGGACTGGTGCTAGGTGGTCTTCTCGAAGACGTTCCGGTGGTAATATTCCTGGGCTGGCAATGACTTTGTATGTTTGATCTTTTCTTAAGTCATCAAGACTAGGGGACAAGTATATATGAGGGTGTTTTTTTTGATAGGCGTAGTAGCATTCAATCAGACGCTCACCTTCAATCAAGTAACTACTTACAGGAAAGGGTGGTATTAACTTTTGCTGGATACTCGCTAAGCTGAGGTCTTTGCCTAGATCGAGGCAGCATCGATCGGCGTCGTAAGTTTCTCTTAAATATTGAGCGAAAGCCTCAAGATTAATGGTTGTTTTTAGCCAGTCCTGATAATCGGTGAGGATGTCTTCTAGATATTCACGCTGACAGTAATTGGGTATAGCTTCATTACTTGAGAGCACCTGATTCTTTTGGACTTGTCCATGATCGAATTCTTGAAGACCAATATAGCGACCGTGACTACCGGGTTGCACCATAGCAACACCATTAGGATGGCAGGCGGCATTGACAAAATGTTGGTGACCACAAATTAAACTATCGATTTGTGGGAAGCGATTCATTAGGTCATAGGCTTGATCTTCAACGCTTGGATAGTATAGCCATTTACCATTGACAGGATCTTGAAGAATTCCCCCATGATAAGCGACACATAAAAGGTCCGTTGAAATTCCTTGGCTCTCGATGTCGTGAAGAACTTGATCAAGCGTTTGAATGGGGTCTTTAACCAAGCTTTGACAAACAAAGGACTCCTTTGTAAGTTGGCTAAAAGCGCCCGTCAAAAGCCCGATTACGAGAATTTTTTGGCCATTAGCTAAAGAATGAATATGGTAGGCTGGGAATATGCGCTGATTACAAGCATCATAAAGGTTTGCACAGATATAGGGGGCCTTGAGTGCTTTGACTTGTGATCGTAGCCAATCAAGTCCATAGTCTAAATCGTGATTACCTGGAATCATTACGTCATAACCCAAGTCATTGGCTAAACGAGTCAAAGGGCTTATCTCTTTTTTTAGATAACAATATAAGGAAAAGAGGTTTCCAATGAGAAAGTCACCATTATCGATTAGAAGATCAGGCTTGAGTGATGTAAAATCAAGGGTCATTCCTAATTTGCTAGCGTGCATGTCAGTGGTTGAAAGGATACGTATGGACATAAAGGTCTCCTATCTTAAGGCTTTTCGCAGCCGAGTGGAAATAAAGTCAATGATGATAACCACAATAATGATCGCTAACAGAATGATGCTAACTCGATTCCAGTTGCGTTGCTGGAGGGCGAATATTACGGGAGCACCGATGCCTCCAGCCCCAACTAAGCCCAAGGTTGTTGCACTACGAACATTGATTTCAAAGTGATTAATCACATGACTCACTGCTAGGGAAATAACTTGTGGAATCCGTGCGTACTGGAAGCTTTGTAGAGAGGAAGCCCCTGACGCTTGCATCGCTTCAACGGGGATAGGATCTGATCGGTCGAGCTCCTCACTGACTAGTTTTCCTAGCATCCCAATGAGTTGTACGCCTAGAGCTAAAGCTCCTGCGAAGGCACCAGGTCCAACGATTCGAACAAATAGGATGGCATAGATTAAGGCAGGGATTGATCGCATTAAATTTAATAAGCCACGTCCAAAGGCTGGGATAAAACGCCAACTTCCCCATACCACATTCGATGCTAATAAGACAAAGGGCAGGGATAGGACGCTTCCTAACAGGGTTCCGTAGAAGGCGATCGCTAAAGTTTCGAGCATTAGGTGAACGAGATCTTCGCTCGATTGATCATAGACATAGGACCAGTCTGGTTTTAGGAGACCGGCAAACATATGCCTAATATCACTTGATCGAAGAGCGGCTAAATTGCTGTAATCAAGACTGATAAAGGAATAGAGGATGACCAGTACCAAGAGCCAGCTAAGAATCTGATTGATGCGCTTAGCAGGGAAGGTTTTTAGGGAAGCCATTAGATCACTTCCTTTCGGATATATTGGCTAATAGCGTTGGTGATAAAGACCATCAACAAGATCATCAGAATAATTAAGCTAACTCGTCCGAATTGGAAGAAGCTTAGCGCAGAATTTAGCAGTACACCGATTCCACCTGCACCAACATAACCTAAGACGGCAGATGCTCGGATATTAACTTCGAATGCATAGAGAGCATAGGCGAAGATAGCTTCTTTAACTTGAGGCCAAATCGCATTTTGAGCAATTTGAAACCGAGTAGCACCGATGGATTCATCCGCTTCAATGGGCCCTTCATCGACTGTTTCAATGGCAGCAAAGATTAACTGTGAGACCATACCAAAGGTAAATACAGCAATTGTCAATACACCAGTTAATTCACCAATTCCGACAATCGCCACAAAAATTGCAGCTAAGAGAAGATTTGGGATGGTTCGGACTAAACTGAAAAAACCACGAAATAGCCCGGTAATAAAGGAATTGCGAGTGACAATATGAGTTCCTAAAAAGGCAGCAGGTATGGCAAATAGGACACCGACGCAAGTGCCAGCGATAGACATCAGGATCGTTTGAATCATTGGTTGGATGAGTTCAGGGAGATAGGACCATTCTGGATTAAAAAATCCACTTAAAAAGAGTAGGGCTTGGGAACGATTGTTGACTAGATCATCCCATTGAACATCAATCAATTGACCGGACCCCCAAAATAGAGCAAGGATCACTAATCCAATAAGTAATTTTTTTATGAGTTGATCGTGAATGGTTGCTTTTAATGGCATAGGATCACCCGTTTCTATAAGATAAGCGTGTCTAAGTCCTCATCAGGGATTTCCTGAGAGGAATCTTGGATTTGACGAGCTTCTTCTTGGAGGATTTCAGTACCGTAGATTTCACTGAGTTTGGCATCCGTTGCTTGACTAGCGGGGCCATCAAAGACGATCTCTCCATCACGCATACCGATGATTCGACTGGCATATTTACGAGCTAGAGGTATGGAGTGGATATTGATAATAATGGTTCGGTTAAGTTCTCGATTTAAGCGACTGAAGTCGTTCATGACTGTTTCAGCTGTAACAGGGTCTAAGGCTGAAACAGGCTCATCGGCTAGGATAATTTCTGCTTCTTGGACAATCGTTCTAGCAATGGATACACGTTGTTGTTGACCACCACTTAGGGCATCCGATCGAACTTTTAATTTATCAGCTAAGCCCACTTTTTCGAGGGCAGTTTGAACTCGCTGATAGTCTTCTTGACTGAATAAGCCAAATAGACTTTGAAAGTTATTATAGTAGCCTAGTCGACCTGACAAAACATTCTTTTGAACGGTATTGCGCTTAACCAAATTAAACTGTTGGAAGATCATGCCAATATGCCGTCGCATTTGTCGTAGTTGTCTACTGTTGGCCTTGGTTAATGATTGACCATTGATTAATATTTCGCCTTGGCTAATATCATTGAGCCGGTTGAGGCTTCGAAGTAGAGTACTTTTGCCAGCGCCACTTAAGCCAATGATACAAACAAATTCACCCTGTTGGATGGTTAAGTCAATGTTCTTAAGACCAACCACGCCATTATCAAAGATTTTAGTGACATTCTTTATTTCAATCACAGTGATTAATCTCCTTTATATTTAGATAAGAGGCGACATGCATTAAGATGTCGCCTCTAGGATACTGATTAAATAATGGGTTATTGAGCAGCGATTTGTGTGTATTTTTCGACCGTATCATAAACGGACTCGTCTGCTTCAGTATAGCCGACGTGCCCCCATAGGGACATAATTTCTTTTCCTTCGTCACTATCAGCCATTGATTTGAAGGCTTCGATGATTTGTTTTCTTAGGTTCTCATCCATACTTGGTTGAACCGCAATGGCATCATTGGGGATATCACCTTCACTAAGGTAGATCACCCTTAAATCTTTCATTAAGTCATTATCTGGGAAAGCTTGACCAAAGACTACGCGGGTTCCTTGGAATGAAAACATTGCGTCTTGTTGACCATTGAGAATGGACGTGATCATACTTGGAATATCATTAACAGTGGTTAAAGTTAGATCTTTGACACTCATGCCTTTTTCTTTCATTTCTGCGATAGGATAAATATAACCAGAAGCAGAGGTTGGGCTCAGAGTGGCAATTTTCTTACCTTTAAGGTCCTCTAAGTTTTGAATCGGGCTATCAGCTTTGACTAATACTTCGGCTTTAAAAGATCCACTTGTTTCACCTTCAATAGGAAGACCTGTTTCAGGGTCATAGGCGCCTAGTTTGGAGGTTAAGATAGCTTGAGCCGCATTGAGACCGCGTGCTTGAACATAGGCAGCAGGCGGCATAATTCCTAGATCTACTTGGCCAGAAGCCATCGCTTGAACAATGGTTGAGTAGTCAGTGGCTAAGGTTACTTTAACTGGGCGACCTAGTTTTTCTGAGAGATATTTGCTGAAAGGTTCGGCCCGAGCTTCCATTGATCCATCGTTATTGGTTGGGACAAATTGAACTTGTAGTGGTTTTTCTTCTGCTTGAATAAAGGTTTGAGGCAGAATGAAGCCTAAAAGGCTGGTAACGACCATGAGGCTAGTGATAGTGTTTTTTAAGAGTTTTTTCATAACTATGCTCCTTATCTACGGTTTTTATTAACTTTATACTACCATATTTGTTCATGCTTTAGGTTAAGTTTTTGTTAATTTAGGTAAGAATTTATTATATTTTTTTATCGTTGATTTTAAAAAGACAAACTAAAAACCTGCAACTCATCGGCTGCAGGTTTTATTGAGTTGGGTAGGACTCATTAGGCGTTCTCAACGTTGTGATAAACGTTTTGAACATCTTCATCATCTTCTAGGGCGTCGATTAGCTTTTCAAACTTGATTAAATCACTCTCGTTAAGCTCGACTTCATTTTGAGCAAGCATTTGAATTTCTGCAAGATCAAAATCTTTGATTCCTAAGGATTCAAGGGTAGACCGAATCAAGGCATAATCTTCTGGTTGGCCGTAGACAATCAAACTATCTTCTTCGCTCACCACATCCTTTACATCGATATCCGCTTCTAGGAGGGCCAGTGTAATTGCTTCCTCATCTTGACCAGAGAAGGCAAAGACGGCTGTTGAGTCAAACATATATGATACAGAACCCGCAACCCCCATGTTTCCGCCGTTTTTTGAAAAGGCGGTCCGTACATTGGCGGCAGTTCGGTTAACATTGTTGGTTAATGCATCCACAATAATCATAGATCCATTAGGACCAAAGCCTTCGTAACGAAGTTCTTGGAAGGTTTCATCATCGGAACCTTTGGCTTTTTCAATGGCCTTGTTAATGACATGGTTAGGAACATTATAAGTTTTAGCTCGGTCTACGACAAATTTTAATTTTTGGTTGGTTTCTGGGTTGGGATCTCCTGATTTTGCAGCAGCATAGATCTCAATTCCAAATTTTGCGTAGATACGCGAGGTCTGTTGGTCAGTTTTGGCTTTCTTTTCGCGAATATTCATCCATTTACGACCCATTATTTCACTTCACTTTCATTTTTCAATCTGAGTTTATTATAACAAATAAGTTTAGATGGAGAAAATAAATTTTTCTTCCTCTTTTAGAGTTTTGGATTAATCTTGAGGGTACATTTGTTTGATACGTTCTTGTACGTCATCATTATTGACAAATTCTTCATAGGTGGTATTAATACGGTCATAGGCACCGGTTGGGGTGATTTCAATGACGCGATTAACAGTGGTGTTTAGAACTTCGTAGTCGTGTGAGGCGATTAAGATGGCGCCCTTGAATTTAATGAGGCCGTCATTTAAGGCGGTAATGGACTCTAAGTCCAAATGGTTAGTCGGTTGGTCCAGAACCAGAACATTCGCCTTTGATAACATCATTTTTGATAGTAGACAACGAACTTTTTCACCTCCAGAGAGGACTTTCACGGATTTTAAGACATCTTCACCAGAGAAGAGCATCCGTCCCAAGAAGGACCGTAAGAAGGTGTTGTCGCTTTCTTCTTTGCTAGCATATTGTCTTAGCCAGTCAACGATTGTAAGATCATTTCCGTCAAATTCGTCCGATGAATTACGGGGAAGATAGGTCTGGCTAGTGGTAACTCCCCATTCGAAACTACCTGAATCCGCTTGGCTTTTACCCATGAGAATATCGAATAAAGCTGAGATGGCGTTATCATTTTTTGAAACAAAGGCTACTTTATCATCACGATTTAGAGTGAATGAGACATTTTCAAAGAGAATTTCATCATCACCTTTTTTACTTAAGCCCTCTACTCGTAATAAGTCATTACCAATTTCACGCTCTGGAGAGAAGCCCACAAAAGGGTAACGACGGCTAGAAGGTTGGATATCATCTAGGGTGATCTTCTCTAAGAGTTTTTTACGAGATGTGGCTTGTTTTGATTTAGAGGCATTAGCTGAGAAGCGGGCGATAAAGGTCTGTAGTTCTTTGATTTGTTCTTCTTTTTTAGCATTTTGATCTGCTTGAAGTTTAGCTGCTAGTTGACTGGATTTGAGCCAGAAGTCGTAGTTTCCGACATAGAGCTTGATTTTACCAAAGTCGACATCGGCCATATGGGTGCAGACTGTGTTTAAGAAGTGACGGTCGTGTGAAACAACGATCACGGTATTTGGGAAATCCATAATAAAATCAATAAGCCAGTCAATTGCCTTGGCATCTAGACCGTTTGTTGGTTCGTCTAAGAGTAAATTATCTGGCTTACCGAAAAGAGCTTGGGCTAGTAGGACCTTAATCTTATCCGCTTCAATTAAATCACTCATAAGGCTATAGTGCATTTCAGTAGGGATACCTAGTCCTTGCAACATGTTTGCTGCTTGCGCTTCTGCTTCCCATCCACCCATTTCTGCAAAGTGAGCTTCAAGTTCACCAGCGCGAACACCATCTTCTTCAGAAAAATCTTCTTTGAGGTAGATCGCATCCTTTTCTTTTTTGATGTCATACAGTTCTTTATAACCCATCATGACGGTTTCAATTACTTGATGTTCTTCAAAACCATAGTGGTTTTGATTTAAGACGGCGAGTCTTTCTTGGGGGTCCATAGAGACGTTGCCAGTGGTCGGGGTGATTTCCCCCGATAGAATCTTTAGAAATGTGGACTTTCCGGCGCCATTAGCCCCAATGACTCCATAGCAGTTGCCGGGTGAAAATGTGATATTTACATCATCGAATAATTTTCTATCAGAAAATTGTAAACTGACATTTGATACATTAATCATGAGAATCCTCCTTAAATGTCCCATTTAGGGCATACAGATACATTCTATCACGGGCTAGCAAAAAAAGCACCTTGAAAATGGCTTATTTGAACGGATACCAGGCTTTTAAGGCCTGCCAAAGATTGCTAAGTAAGCGAGGGCTTCTTTTAGTGCGGCTTACTAAACGAGTCTTGCTTTGGTCTTGTTGAGAACGAAGCTTTTTCTGGCGGTCGACGGCATCTTGAATTAGGATTTCTTGTGAATTAACGGCCGGCTCATTGTTGGGGCGAGTCAAATGATACTTTCCTGCAGAGTCGAGAATGAAAGCATGTTGGTTATCCGATAGTTGTAAGTTAAGGAAGTTGAGGATTTTGTCTTCGATCTTCTTATCCAGTATGGGAAATTCGATTTCAACCCGTTTAACCATGTTTCTGGTCATCATATCCGCGGAAGATAAGAAGAGACGCTGTTGACCGTTGCGGTGGAAGTAATAAATTCGTGAATGCTCGAGTAAGCGACCAACAATTGATCGGACGTGAATGGTTTCAGAGATGCCCTTGATACCGGGGCGAAGGCAGCAGATGCCGCGCACGATGAGATCAATTTTGACACCAGCTTGACTGGCTTGATATAACTTCTGAATCAAGGATTTATCAGTGAGTGAATTCATCTTAGCAATGATGTGACCATTACCAAATTCTTCTTGATAGCTTATTTCTTCGTCAATCGCATCCATTAGGGAATCACGAATTTCAAAAGGTGAGACATGTAGATAGCGATATTCGGGTCTTTGACAATAACCGGATAAATAGTTAAAAAATTCAATCGCATCTTGACAAAGTCCAGGATGGGTCGTAATAAGCCCCATATCGGTGTAGAGTTTTGCTGTTTTATCGTTATAGTTGCCTGTTCCTAAATGAAGATAGGGTTGAATATGATCGCCTTCTTTTCGGATGACGAGACAGATTTTTGAGTGGGTTTTTAGTTCGGACACCCCATATAAGACATGACACCCGGCCTCTTCGAGTTCTTTAGCCCAGTAGACGTTGTTTTCCTCGTCGAAGCGGGCCTTCAATTCAACAAGAACGGTAACTTCTTTTCCATTTTGTGCAGCCAATTTTAAGGCTTGAATGATAGGAGAGTGCTTGGAAACACGGTAAAGCGTTTGTTTGATGCTGATCGTTTGTGGGTCAGTCGCAGCATGGCTAACTAGCTCAATAATCGGTTTAAAGTCATCGTAGGGATGGTGAAAATAAAGGTCTGATTGACGGGCAGCATCAAAAAGCTTTTCTCCTAGAAGCTTAGGGTTAAGATAGGGCTGATAGGGTTTAAATAAAAACTGAGGATTTGTTTGACCAATCAGTTGACGTAGGCTAAATAAATAGGTCAAGTCTAGGGG
Source organism: Facklamia hominis CCUG 36813 (assembly GCF_000301035.1). Classification (GTDB taxonomy): domain Bacteria; phylum Bacillota; class Bacilli; order Lactobacillales; family Aerococcaceae; genus Facklamia; species Facklamia hominis. Next base: position 1,380,802 of record NZ_JH932292.1, read on the forward strand.
GCCTTCAATTTGGTCAATTAGACGCGAATCAAGCTCAAAATGCGTGGTGAAGAAACTATCTGGTAAGCTTGGAGAGCCGTTAAAATAGCGCTGATCGATTTCGATACGGACGGCCATGCCATTTTTTCGTTTTTGAACATAGTCTTCGATGACGGCTAATAGATCGTCAGCCTCCTCTTCAGCTAGGTCAAAGTCGGCATTGCGAGTAATTCTGAAAGGAAAGGCTTGATTTATCTGATAGCCTTTGAAGAGCGAATCTAAGAAATAAATAATAATATCCTCAATTAAGATAAGGGTATTGGTGTCCCCCTCTAGTAAATAATAGCGATCCAACAGTTGAGGGATAGGGAGGATGGCTTGTTTTCTTTGCTTACCTTCTTTCAAGTCAATATAGATGTTGATGGCCTTATTGACCAGATGAGGGAAAGGACGATAGGCATCGATGGCTAAAGGGGATAGGGTTGGTAGAATGAGTTGGTCAAAGTATGCTTGGACTTGATCGACTTCTTGATGAGTGAGGTCTTTCATTTGTTTGATTTGATAGCCGGTTTGCGGAAGCTCTTGAATGAGCTCTTGATAACGTTGGTATTGAAGTTGCAAATTCTTCTGGTTCTGTGCAATGATATGGTCTAATAATTCATCGGGGGTTTGATAGGTTTTATTTTCGGCAATAGCGACGCCGGCTAGAAGTTGGTCATAGACCCCCGCAACACGAACCATATAGAATTCATCCAAGTTGGAAGAAGCAATCGCAATAAAATTAAGTTGTTCTAGAAAAGGGTTGAGATGATCGTAGGCATTGAGGATACAGCGTTGATTAAAATCGAGCCAGCTTAATTCACGATTAAAATATAGCGAGGGATCATTAAAGTCAGGATTAGGTATCGAAGGGATTGAATTGTTAGACGGAATTAATGGTTTCAAGGACATGAGTGAATTCCTCCTTATTCTAGGAAAGTGATTCTAAAGGAACAAAGTCTAGACATAAGTTTGCACCATCTAAGGCACGTTTTAGATGCTTGGCGTGTTTTTGGGCACGGTATTGTTCGGCGACAACAGGGCCATTGCAATAGAGGTTGAGTTGATAGGATGATTTTGATTTTGTGAGTTTAAGGGTTTGAATTGAGTGGGTCTGCGAATCGTCAAGTGCTTGGGAAAATTTAAGCAGGCCTCCGAGTTTGATGAGTTGGGCTAATTCCATATCGTCAAACCAACCTGTGAAAGCTTGGATATATTGCTTAAGTAGAGACTTATTACGAAAAGAGGCCAGAATCGCTAAACGAACCCGTTCTTTGTGGTTGAATCCAGCTAGATTCATGTTGGATAGTAAGTAAAAGGTATGTTGTGAATCGGCTTCTTGATCAATAAATTGCCCACATTGGAATAAATAAGCGGCGAGTTCGATTTCCAATTGCTGATTGTATTGATAATTAAAGAGACCGAGTTCACAGAGTTGACGGTAGAGATCCATCGCCAATTTGGCTCGAGTACTAGCATTGACTGTATTTACCTTGAATTCACGACAAGCTCGACTGACAGAGCGAGACTTGACTAAGTCGGGATCAAAGGGGCGATTGTAATGCTGGTTGAGATAGTGCATGATTACCCCTTCACGTAATCCTTGTTTTGAGATGAGGAAGGTGGGGGCTTTGGTCAAGGCAAACAATTCTAGAAAGGCCAGATTGGCGGGAATAATAATATCCCGACGGTCAGAACTCAGTCCATCTAGATCATCAAGTTCTTTGAGTGACTTGCTTTGAAAGAGGTCTAAGGTTTTCTCTAGCATTTTATGGCTGAGGTGATAACCATGAATACCGGCAATCGGATAATCGGTGAGCCGTTGATAAACTTGGGCGATGTTCCGAGCGGATCCGCCAATACCTACAAGGGGCACTTGACATTTTTTAAGCCAGTCTAAGCTTTTAAATTGCTCTTTAATGAATTTGCGGGTGTTCTCAATGGCTTGGGGGTCATTATGGGGGACGTCTTTGAAGAAACGTTCCTTGAGTGTTACCACTCCAAAAGGGAAAGAGTGGTAGTGGATGAGTGAGTTGTTATGGCTGAGAGTCAGTTCACACGAACCACCTCCAATATCAATGGTGACCATGTCTTCCAAGGATAAGGAGTGGTTAACCGCATACTGGCCGTAACTGGCTTCCTCCTTTTCGGATAAAATGCGTAGTGTTGATCCAGTTGTTGTTTTAATCGCTTGGCGAATTTCGTCCTGGTTTTGAGATTGACGGATTGCAGCCGTTGCAAGAATGATTTCTTCATTTACTTTATGGGCTTGGCAGGTTCGATGAAAGGCAGTCAGTGTATCGACTAGGACTTTGATCCCTTGAGGACTGAGAGTGATTTCGCCTGATTTGGTTTGATCGAGATACTGAGAAAGCCTGGCAGGGGTTTTTAAGTTCAATAATTCGTTCATATCACAGTAAGCATTAATGCCATAGATGACTAAACGAATGGTGTTCGACCCGATATCGATAAGGGCAATTTTTTGGTCGTGCATAGGTAACTCCTTTTAAGCGAGATCTTTGATTATAGCAATAAGAGCGGGGACAACATCTTGACTCTTGGAAACCATTTGTCCCTTAAGTTTTATAAGTCCAACGGTATAGAGGTTGACGTAAGGGAATTGTGACTCTCCTATTTGAGAAAGGGCGGCTAATTTTTCTGGGTTATTAGCTCCTTGTTGACGCGTATCAGTATAAAGCCCAATCATGGGAATCCCTGCTTGATAAGCCACTCCTACTTCTGAAGCCACCCCTGGATCGATGACTTGACCGTCTAAGATTGCTAATAAAATATCTGATTCTAAGAGGGCCTTGGTATCAGCTTGAGCAATCATTTTTGAGTCGGCGTAGCAAGTTTTATCATTAATATCAGCTTGTTCTTGCGGAAGATAGATATCAAGTTCAGGAATTTCTTGACGCAAGTGATCAGCAAGCTGTTGATTAAAAGCAACTTCCATTTCAGTGAAGAGGGGACTAGCAAAATAAAGTTTAGTCATGAGTTAGAGCTCCTTTATTATGGTTTACATCTATTATTATAACGGACGCAACGAAAAAATGTTTGTTCGAGAGTTAAAAACGAATAAAGTTCTTAAAAGTTTAACCTTAAAGAGGCTGTGATTCATTGATCACAGCCTCTTTTATAATTTACTGGTAGTTGGTTAGTTTTACTTGAGCGGTTTTCTTTAATCGATGTTTACTTTTTTTAATCGAAGGGCATTTAATAAGACAGATACAGAACTGAAGCTCATGGCTAGAGCAGCGATCATTGGGTTTAGGAGGGGGCCACCCATGAGGTGGAATACGCCCATGGCAAAGGGGATGCCGATGACGTTATAGATAAAAGCCCAAAAAAGGTTCTGTTTGATGGTGGTCAGGGTCGCTTGACTTAAGCGAATGGCTTGATGAACAGCTTGAAGTTGAGGACTCATCAAAACGATATCTGCAGATTCTACGGCAACATCTGTTCCGGTTCCGATAGCCATACCTACATCTGCTTGAGCTAAAGCGGGAGCGTCATTAATTCCGTCGCCGACCATAATGACTTTTAGGCCCTTTTCTTGTAGATCTTTAACGACCTGTGCCTTATCTTGAGGGAGCACTTGAGCAATAACGCGGTCCAGGTTTAGGTTTTTTGCAATGTGTTGAGCAGTTGAAGCTTGATCGCCTGTTACCATGTAGGCTTGTAGTCCATCTTTCTTTAAAGCTTGGATAGCTGATTGACTGTCCTCTTTAAGGGGGTCGCTGATTGCGATAAGTGCTTCTACCTGTTGATTGACTGCCAGGTAGACTAGGGTTTTACCTGCTTGGCTGAGGCGTTCTGCTTGATCAAGGAAGTCCTGACTGAGTGGGGGGAGCTCTTCTTGGTCTAAAAGCTGCCGATTACCAATTAGTAAATTTTGCTGGTCCACTTGCGCTTTGATGCCATGACCAGGGACAGCTTTGAATTCTTTGATTTCTAATAGGTCAATTTTTGCCTCTTCGGCGGCTTGCTGGATTGCCTGAGCTAGGGGGTGTTCTGAACTAGCTTCGGCCGAAGCTAGTAGTTGTAAGAGTTTCTTTTTTTGCTTCGGATCGCGGCAGATAAAGTCTGTCACTTGGGGTTTACCTTGGGTTAGGGTACCAGTCTTGTCAAAGAGAACAACCGAAGCTTGTTGGGTTTCTTCAAGAGCTGCACCTGACTTGATGAGAATTCCCTGTTCTGCCCCTTTGCCAGTGCCTACCATGATTGCTGTCGGGGTGGCTAGTCCTAGAGCACAAGGGCAGGCAATAATTAAGACGGCGATCATGATTTGTAAGGTAAAACTAAGTGGCTCTCCCATAATAAAATACCAGAAAACACCTGCTAAGAGGGAAAGAGCCAGAACTGTTGGTACAAAATAACGGGCGATTTGATCGGCTAGGCGAGCAATGGGGGCCTTGGAGTTTTGAGCTTGGGCTACCAATTGAATAATTTGAGCTAAACGGGTATCTTGTCCGACTTGGGTGACCTGGTAAATAAAGCTACCCGTCTTGTTGATTGAAGCACCTGTGACGAAGTCACCTTCTTTTTTGAAGACAGGTAGGCTTTCCCCCGTTAGCATGGATTCATCTAAACTGGATTGTCCTTGGGTGATTTTTCCATCGACGGGTAAGCGGTCTCCGGGTCTGATTTGGATCAAGTCGTCGACTTGAATCGAGGATACAGCCACTTCTTCGACGGAGCCATCTTCCTTTATAAGGCGTGCAGTGGGCGGTGTAAGATCCATCAAGGCTCGAATGGCGGTTGTTGTTTTACCCTTAGCGAGGTTTTCTAAGTATTTTCCAAGGGTCATTAGCGTCAAGATCACCGCAGAAGATTCAAAATAGAGGTCGGGATGACCTTGAACATATTCGGGTCGGTAGACTAGGAGAGCGGTTGTGGCGATTCCTTGAAGAAGTGCTGCTGTCGTTCCCAATGAGACCAGTGAGTCCATATTAGGGTGTCCCTTAATGAGTGCCCTGAAGCCGCGTTTAAAGATAGACCGTCCTAGATAGATAACCGGTAAGGTTAAAGCAAGCTGGATGAAGGCGTTTCGTAAGGGATGGACGTGTAGGCTAATAGCTTGCGGTATGGTCATGTGAAACATGGGACCCATGGTCAGAATGAATAGTGGGATAGTAAAGCTAGCCATTAGGATTAGTTTTCGTTTGGCTAAGGCTAGCTCATGTTCTTTTTCATCGTCTTGATAGGCTGTTTGATTGGGCTGAGTAACTTTGGCTCGGTACCCTAGGTCCGTAACTTGTTGAAGGACGGCTTGAGTTTGTGCTTGATCCTCCCAAATGACTTGCATCTGTTCGTTGGCTAAATTGACATGGGCATCCAAAACGCCAGCTACTTGCTTGACGCCGTCTTCAATTGTTTGCGCACAGGAAGCACAGGACATGCCTTGGATAGAAAAAAGGCTACTCTTTGAGTTCGGTGTTGATGAGGAAGTTTGCGGGAGGATGAGTTCGTAGCCGACTGATTTGACCTGTTGAGCGAGAGTGGCTTCATCAACATAGGCTGGGTCATAGCTAATATGGGCTTGTTCGGTTAATAGATTGACATGGGCTTGGGTTTTTGGAAGTTTATTAAGGGCTTGTTCAACTGTTGAGGCACAGGAGGCACAAGAAAGACCCTTGACTGGATAATCTTTTTGAATCATTAGGAGGCTCCTTTCTTTTAGTGAGTAGATGACTTAACCAGTGAGAAATGTGTATCAGCTAAGGCTTGATTAAAGTCTTTTAGACTGAGTGTTTGAGGGTCAAATTGAAGTAGAATTGTTTTATTAGCGAGGTCAAGCTGCAGAATTTCTAGATTAGGAACTGCTTGAAGTTTGCTTTTGACTTGCTGGGCACAGCCAGCGCATTTCATATTATTGACAAAAAATTCTTGTTGAATCATAGTTATCTTCCTTTCACATTTTATTAGGGACAATGGCTTTGACAAGTACATTGATGAGGGGGACATTGGCAATCAATAACTTGAGGTGCGGTCTTTAACTTGTCACGAAGTTGTTGCATGAGGTCTTGGCAATCGGCTTGAGTGAGATCATTGTCGGCAATCAATTGGCTGATAATCATTTGCCTTTGTTTGTTGCAGACCCGTTGCATGAGGTCTTGGAAACTATGATCCAAGGCTTCTTTTTGCGATAGAGTTGGATAATAAGCATAGGGGCGAACGGTTTTATCTTGTCTTAGTAAATTCTTCTGTAAAAGACGGTGCAATAGACTTTTGATGGTCCCTTCTTTCCAAGGTAAGATGCTTTGGGCATCGTCGATCAGTTGACGACTGGTTAAGCCGGGGTGGGTCCAGATGATCCGCATTAGCTGCCATTCGGCATTTGAAATGTCCGTGTTAGAGGGTGTCATCAAAGACCGCCTCCTTTCGTTTACTTTTGTAATCTATATACAGTTTACACTTGTAAACCGTATATGTCAAATTAGAATAGCTATTCTAATAAATCGCTTGCAGTTAATAGAAAAGACTGCTAAAGTGCATATTGAACGGAAAGGAATGGGATTAGATTTTCTTTCTAAAGGTATGACACTGTGGGCTTAAAGAAGGAGTAAGGAAATGTTTGATGAATTAGCAAATCGTATTAAGGGTCGTGGAATTCGACTTGTTTTCCCAGAAGGGCAAGACGCTCGTGTGTTAGGAGCGGCAGTTCGATTACACGCAGATGGATTAGTTAAGCCAATCTTAATTGGAGATGAAGCGGAGATTTTGGCGATAGCTAAGCAAAAGAATTGGGTGGTTCAAGATATTGAAATTATTCACCCCGATCACTTTGAACAAATGCCAGACATGATTGACGCCTTTGTAGAACGTCGTAAAGGTAAGAATACCCGAGAACAAGCTGTGAAACTCTTACAAGACCCTGTCTATTTTGGAACTATGCTTGTCTATCAAGGATTAGCAGATGGGATGGTGTGCGGTGCTGTCTACGCGACTTCGGATACTGTACGTCCAGCCTTACAGATTATTAAGACACGTCCGGGCGTTAAGTTAATTTCAGGTGCATTTATCATGGTTCCACCGCATAACAATGGGCAAAAATTGGTTTTTGCAGACTGTGCCATTAATATAAATCCTGATGCGGCTTCCTTGGCTGAAATTGCAGTAGAATCGGCTAAGACAGCTCGAATTTTTGGAATCGAGCCGAAGGTAGCTATGTTGAGCTTTTCTTCGCATGGGTCTGCTTTTGCTCCAGAAGTCGATAAGGTTGCGGAAGCGACAGCGCTTGTTCGGGAAATGGACCCCGACTTAGCGGTTGATGGTGAGTTACAGTTTGATGCGGCTTATGTACCAGAAGTGGCTCGGCAAAAAGTACCTGATTCAAAGGTGGCTGGCCAGGCAACCGTCTTTGTTTTTCCAGAAATTCAATCGGGAAATATTGGCTATAAAATTGCTCAGCGTTTGGGAAATTTTCAAGCGGTTGGACCTATCTTACAAGGACTTAATAAGCCGGTATCTGATTTATCACGTGGTTGTGTAGAAGAAGATGTTTATAAGGTAGCGATTATTACCGCTAATCAAGCATTGAACTAATCAATAAAAGAGCTGCAGCTTGATCTAAAGCTGCAGCTCTTTTGTTATATGCTAAGGATTCGTCCCTGATTATTCTTGAGCAGGGATAATATTGACAGGAATGTCGTTGATGGTACCGTAGTACCATTCAATTTTATCACCGTCTTTAAGTTTTTGTGACACTACACCCAATTCAGCAAAAGCGCCGTTATAGAGATACATCCAAGTATTTGGGTTGTAATCATTTTTGGCATCGCCAATTTGGTCGATAACCCCATCTTGTTCACTAAAGTTGAAGTCTAATTCTTTGATGGCCTTCATGGCATCTAAGACACTTACACCACCGATTTGATTGACCGTATATTCGTGTTCGACTTCTCCATTTTTATAGATGATAATGGTTGCTGTGCCTGCTTCGCCTTGAGCATCTGCTCCACTCTCGTCTTGAGCTTGTTTAGCTTCTTCTCCGCTAGTGCTTTCTTCAGCACTGGTTTGACTCACGGCTTCTGTCGTTTTGCCGCTTTCTGCAGGAGCATTCTCTACTGTTGGTTTTTGATGGGTGTTTTTACATGCGACTAATAGAAAGGCTGTTAAAGCCAGAAAAATCATTTTAATGCGTTTATTCATAGGATAACCTCCTTATCGATTTAGTTATAAATTAACAATAAAACGCTTAAAAGTCAAATGATTCGATGTTCAAAGGGGGATTCGATATAATGAATTCTAGAAATGAGGGAACGTTTATGACAACATGGTCCAGTAAAAAGTTAGAAGATACACAATTTCTGGCACAAGCTTTTGCGAAAGTGCTTCAGCCCGGAATCAATTTGTTATTAGAAGGGCCTTTAGGAGCGGGTAAGACGGCTTTTACCCAGGCTTTGGGACGGGCTTTAGCTATTAATCGTCCTATTAAAAGTCCTACCTATACACTGGTTAAAACCTATCCTTTAGATCAGGGGCGTCTGGTTCATATTGACGCTTATCGCTTAGAGGAAGGGGGCAGTGATTCGGTCGACTTTGACTTTTATTTTGAACCTCAAAATATTTGCTTGATTGAATGGCCACAATTTATGAAAGATTACCTACCCTCGTCTTATTTGCGATTGGTTTTTGAATTAAAAGAGGACGGGGAGCGAGGAATCACACTTTCTGTATCTGATGAGGCAGATGCTAAACATCGAGCGGTTTTTAAGGAATGGGTAGATCAAGTGGGTGACCGATATGAGTCCTAAGCCATCAAATGAAGAATTATGCTTGCGGGTAGCACAAGAAGCGGATGCAAGAGCTTTAAGAGTATTGTTAGAGCAAGTCAGCTACGAGACGCCCTATTTGGTGGACGCAAGTGCTGGTGAAAGAAGTTGGGAGCAGGAGGCGGACTTAATTGCGACTTATCAGCAAGACCCGCATTCGATTATGTTGGTTGCCCAAGTGGCAGATGATTTAATTGGCTTAGGCGAATTGAGTGTTTTGGACCAAGACCGGCAGAACCATGTGGCAGAATTAGGTGTTTGTATATTGAAGGACTACTGGGGGCTGGGAATTGGAAAGCTATTTATGAAAAGCTTATTAGAATTTGCTCAAGCATCCGGCTTGAAGGTAATCACTTTGGAGGTGCTCGTTGATAATGAGCGAGCGATTCGTCTATATCAAGCATTTGGCTTTGAGATTAGGGGACGTTTATCGCAACGATTGCGGGTAGATTCCAATTATTTAGATGTTTACACGATGGAACGAGTTCTATCCTAAGGATGCTTTACAAGTTGATCATTCTTCAATAGAATAGAGAAGCAGTTTGAAAGAGTAGAGGTGTGTCATGAAAGATTTATTTGAATTTTATCCACCGATCACGATTTTAAAAGATGAACCCTTATCCAACTATACTTATACCAAAACAGGCGGTAAAGCAGATTATTTAATTTTTCCTAAGAATCCGACCGAGGTAAAAGTGATCTTAGATTGGGTTAATGATCAATCGATTCCTTTGACAGTCATTGGTAATGCAAGTAACTTGATTGTCAAGGATGGGGGAATTCGTGGTCTAGTGATGATTTTGAGTGAAATGAATCAAATAATACAATTGGACCAACAACAAATCCAGGCTCAAAGTGGCGCTTTATTAGCGGATGTAGCAGCCTTTGCGCGGGATGTTACTTTATCAGGACTGGAGTTTGCTTGTGGTATTCCGGGATCCATCGGAGGCGCTATTTTTATGAATGCGGGCGCTTATGGGGGGGAGATGGCGGACGTTGTCTACCAAGTGGATGCCATTACGCGACAAGGCGAATTTGTGACCTATGATCTAGACGCTTGTCAGTTCTCTTACCGTCATTCGTTCTTCCAAGATCAAGGAGATATTATTTTAGCGGTCAGGTATCAACTTCATGAAGGGGAGTGTGACGCGATCCAAGCGGTTATGACAGAATTAACCCAGTTGAGAGAGTCAAAACAGCCTTTAGAGTACCCTTCGTGTGGGTCGGTCTTTAAACGCCCTCCAGGACATTTTACCGGTAAGCTCATCCAGGAAGCGGGTCTTCAGGGATATCGGATTGGCGGTGCAGAAGTATCCCGTAAACATGCCGGATTTATTGTGAATGTGGATCAAGCAACAGCCACTGACTATGTGGATTTGATCCATTATATTCAAGCGGTTATCTGGGATCAGTTTCAAGTGCGGTTGGAGCCTGAAGTTCGAATTATTGGAGAAGATCAGGAATAATATAACGATTGAAGCCAGCGGTAGCCCATTTAATGGAAGCTACTGCTTTTTTGTGTTTTATTTTGAATAATGATAAAAAGGGATGTGATTTTTAAGAAGAATGATTTTTTTATTGAGGGGGCTATGCTATACTTTGTAGGAGTATGACTTTATTATGAAGAGGGTGGATTAGATGGATCAAACTTTCTATAGTGTGGAATTGAAGAACGTTTCTAAGCGGTATGATGAGCTCGTTGTGTTGGAAGATATTGAAATGGAATTAGAAAAGGGCAAGTTCTATACCTTGTTAGGACCTTCAGGATGTGGAAAGACCACAATTCTTCGAATTATTGCTGGTTTCACTTCTTCCAGTAGTGGCCAGGTACTAATTGAAGGCAAAGATGTAACTAAGATCCCGGCTAATCGGCGTAAAGTGAATACAGTTTTTCAAGATTATGCGCTCTTTCCGCATATGACTGTGTTTGATAATATAGCCTTCGGATTAAGTGTAAAAAAAGTCGATAAAGCAACGATTGAAGAAAAAGTGAACCAAGCCTTAAAGCAAGTTCGATTAGATGGTTATGGTGACCGACGGATTGACGAGATGTCTGGTGGGCAGAGACAGCGGGTGGCGATTGCTCGTGCGATTGTGAATGAGCCGGACGTTCTGTTATTGGATGAACCTCTATCGGCCTTGGATTTAAAATTGCGAACAGACATGCAGTATGAATTGAGAGAGTTACAGCAGCGGTTAGGGATTACCTTTGTTTTTGTAACACATGATCAAGAAGAAGCACTGGCTATGTCTGATTGGATCTATGTCATGGATAAGGGGCGGATTGTACAGTCTGGAACACCAGTGGATATTTATGATGAGCCAATCAACCGATATGTTGCTGATTTTATTGGCGAGTCGAATATTATTGACGCACAAATGGTGGAGGACTACCGCGTGAAGTTCTTGGGACATGTCTTTGACTGTGAGGATGCAGGAATTCCGGCAGGGGAATCGGTTGAAGTGGTAATTCGTCCAGAAGATATTCTCCTCACTAAGTATGATGAGGGTCAGGTAAACGTGACCGTGGATACCATGCTATTTAGGGGGATGTTTAATGAAATTATTGTATATGATGATGAGGGCAATGAATGGATGATTCATTCAACAGCTACTGTTAAAGAGGGCGAAAAAATTGGTCTTCGTATTGAGCCGGATGCGATTCACGTAATGCGCTTCAATGAAACTGAAGAGGAATTTGATGCGCGATTGGAGCAGTATGAAGAGGTGGAAGATGAAGAAGAGTAGAATTCAATGGTTAGCCCTTCCTTATTATCTTTGGTTGATTATTTTTGTTATTACTCCTTTGTTGTTACTGTTACAGCAATCTTTTGTGGGAACCGATGGGAGCTTTACCTTAGCGAATTATCAACATTTTTTTAGCTCTAAGAGTTACTTGCAGATGACGCTGTCTTCTTTTTGGTATGCCTTGTTAGTCACTTTTTTTACCTTTATTTTAGCCTATCCACTAGCTTATTTACTCTCCTGGTCTAAGAAGCGCGATTTGTGGTTGATGTTGGTGTTGTTACCCACTTGGATCAACTTACTGCTTAAAACCTATGCCTTTATTGGTATTTTAGGGAATGCAGGCCCTATTAATGAGTTCCTACAGAGTATAGGAATTGGCCGGCAGCAACTATTGTTCCGTGATAGTTCTTTCCTCTTGGTAGCTGCTTATATTGAGTTACCCTTTATGTTCTTGCCTATCTTTAATTCAATTGTTGAGATTCCACATAACTTGATTGAGGCAGCAGATGACCTGGGAGCCTCTCGTCTTACGACGATTCGTCGAGTGATTTTCCCGCTTTCTTTAAAGGGGGTTCGCTCTGGCGTTCAAGCGGTATTTATTCCTTCCCTCTCGCTCTTTATGTTAGCTCGTCTAGTTGGGGGGAACCGTGTAATCACGTTAGGAACTGCGGTTGAACAGCATTTCTTAGTCACTCAGGATTGGGGGATGGGATCGACTATCGGAGTGGTTTTGATGATTGCGATGTTTGCCATGTTGTATCTAACGCGTGAGCGGTCAAAAGGAGGTCAACGTCATGAGTAAAACACGTTCTTTTTCATGGTCAACACTCTATATTGTTGCTTGTTTTATTTTGATGTATTTACCTATTTTTTATCTGATGTTTTACTCCTTCAACGAGGGCGGAAGCATGGTTGAATTTACAGGGTTTACCTTGGACCACTATCGGCAGCTCTTTGAAGATCGAAGGTTGATGATCTTTGTCATGAACACCTTTATCGTAGCGATATTGTCGGCATTTATTGCGACGGTGATTGGAAGTCTAGGGGCTTTGGCGATTTATTATTTTCGATCCAACCGCCTGCGTCAAACGGTTTTGAATTTGAACTCGGTGTTGATGGTGACTCCAGATGTGATGATGGGGGCCAGTTTCCTGCTGATGTTCTCCCTCTTGATTCCGGTTCGGTTTGGTTTTGGGACGGTTCTGCTTTCCCATGTGGCTTTTAATGTGCCGATTGTTGTATTGATGGTTCTTCCCCGCTTGTATGAAATGAATCCATCGATGATTACCGCAGCTTTGGATTTGGGAGCCAATAGCCAGCAGATTCTTAGCCGAATTGTTCTTCCTAGCATTCGTTCAGGAATCCTAGCAGGCTATTTTATGGCGTTTACCTATTCTTTGGATGATTTTGCGGTCACCTTCTTTGTAACAGGTAATGGGTTTTCGACATTATCGGTTGAAGTTTATTCTAGGGCACGGCGTGGAGTTAGCCTAGAGATCAATGCCTTGTCGACCCTGATGATGATTGTGGCCTTGATCATTGTGGCGGTCTATTACTTTATTCGAACGAATGAGTACCGTCGTAAAGCCAAAAAGCAACGCGCTAAGAAGGGGGTCTAATCATGAAACAATTAGGTCAATTTATGGCGATCATCTTGTTAGTGGTGGGACTTTTGGTCTTGGGTCGCCATTATCTGCAAGATAATCAAAAGCTTAATGGGGATAATGTGGTTAACTTCTATAATTGGGGGGACTATATTGATCCCGATTTATTAAAGCAATTTGAGGAGGAGACCGGTTACGTTGTCGTTTATGAGACCTTTGATTCCAATGAGGCCATGTTAACGAAGGTGCAACAGGGGGGGACCAATTATGATTTAATCGGTCCCAGTGAGTACATGGTTGAGACGATGATTGAATTAGGCTTATTAGAAACCATTGATGCAGCACAGTTAGATAATCTTCAATATATAGATGAGCATTTTTTGGATCAATCTTTTGATCCAGGTAATCACTATTCAATTCCTTATTTTTGGGGGACGCTGGGAATCGTCTATAATTCTAAGTTTATTGATGAAGGCGATATTCAAAGTTGGGATGACCTTTGGAAACCGGAATTAAGAGGAAAAGTGATGATGATTGATGGAGCTCGGGAAGTGCTTGGTATTGGTCTGCAATCGCAAGGCTGGTCCTTAAATGAAACTGATTCACAGCGTCTACAAAAATCAGCCGATAAAATGAAGACCTTGATGCCGAATATTCAGGCCTTGTTAGCCGATGAAATTAAAATGTATTTAGCGATGGAAGAATCGCCCATTGCGGTTACCTATTCAGGTGAGGCTGCCATGGCGATGGAAGAGAATGAGAATCTGTGTTACTTAGTGCCACAAGAAGGGTCTAATATTTGGTTCGATAACTTGGCCATTCCCAAAGGTGCTAAAAATAAAAAGGGCGCCTTAGCTTTGATGAATTTCTTGATGCGTCCTGAAGTGGCAGCGCAGAATGCAGAATATATCGGCTATTCAACTCCGAATAAGGCCGCTAAAGCGCTATTGGATCCAGAGATCACTTCTGATCAAGCCTTTTATCCAGATAATGACACTTTAGATCATTTGGAAGTTTATCGGAATTTGGGAAAAGAAAAGCTTATCGAATATAATGATTTATATTTACAAGTGAAGTTAGAACCTCGCTAAAAAAGATGGCGTTTTAACTGACAAAAGACGACCCCTCATTGAAGGGGCCGTCTTTTTATTAGTGATGTTATGTAAAGAAGGGAAATTAATCAAATTTGAGGGTCTCATCATTCTCTAGGCCGCTTTCGTGTTGGGCGATTCTTAAGGCCCAGTGGTGGTCAACCATTAACCATTCGCCGAGATAAGTCTGTTTTAATTCCTTGGCATATTTTTTTTGGATAAATTGGACGAGCTTAGGGAGGTAGTCGACCTTAAACGGACCTTGATCGGTTAAATATAAGAGCTGACTCTTCCCCTTATCCCATTGAAAGTAACGCTGAGAGACTTGACGGTCACCTTCTTGCTGGGCAAATAAGCCATCGGTTAAGAGCTTAACCACTTCCACCAATTGATCATTGAATCCTTGGTCAAAGATATGAACTTTTTCGACCAGGCTAGCCAACCGATTGACTAGGCGCAAGTGATATCGACTTGAGTCTTCGTCGGCAGCGATGAGAGATAATTGAGCTTGCTCTATACTTTCCTGTGGGTGACGGTCAAAATGTGGATCTAGATAAATAGCAAATTTAAGTTTAGGATCATAATATAAAAAGGGTGTTTCAATTAACCTAAGACCACCACAGTGCGGGCATTCGAATCGGAAAAGATCGCCAGCTAAGAGGTCGAGTTTTAGGTCTCTTTGTTTTTGGGCATTAAGTATGGCGTAATTTGGTCGCTCAGTTGCTTGTTGACAAATAGGGCATACAAAAGAAACGCGGTCTTGCATGGGACACCTCCTTTGGGTATGATTCTAACATCTATTATAACAAAACCAGTCAAGGGGATAAAAACACTCTTTTATTCTGTAAGCGATTCACAAGCGACATTAGTCATGATATAATGCAAGTGTTCGATAAGGAGGGGAAAGAATGAAGGGTTTAATTGTTTATTATAGTGATTTTGATTTAAATCAAAGTTATGCCTATGCGTTGCATCACCTTCTTCATTTTCCAATTTTGCCTTTAGAAGAATTAGATACACAGACTTTGGACCAATATGATGTGGTGATCGTTGGGACTTGGATCTTGCAAGGAGAGATTCGGCAATCGAAAAAGATTAATTCCTTGATCGAAGCTTTTCCACAGCCTTTTTGGGTTTTTTATACGGTAGGAATCTCGACGCCATCATTAACCAACTTTGAGGCCATTATGCAACGATCTTTTTCAGCCAAAGCGCTTAAACGAATGGTTGCTTATCACTATCGCCTGCGTATTGCCAGTAAACGATTCACCCTGATGTATCTAGCTTCTAAGCAGATGACCATGCAACCGGGGACAACCTTAGATGAAGTCTATCTAGGACCAGAGGGCCTGCATTTGTTGGAGAAATATGGCAGTATGGTAGAACCGAATGACCTAAAAGAGATTGGACCCTTGGTTAAGTATGTGGAGGCTTTGGAGGCCTTTGTCGATTAAGAGGAGGATAATATGTTAGAAGTTAAGAAGAGTGTCGGTCGTTATGCGGCGTCTTATGTTGAAGATGGTATGGTTGTGGGCTTAGGGACTGGTTCAACGGCCCATTGGTTTATTGATGAAGTGGGCCGGCGTTATCAAGCCGGTGAATTAAAAAACATTCTCTGTGTCTCAACCTCAGAGGCATCCAGTCAACAAGCGCGTGAATTGGGGCTTCCTTTAAAGAATCTAGAAGACGTGAACGCCATTGATCTTTTAGTGGATGGAGCGGATGAAACGACTCGCCAATTCGCTGGAATTAAAGGGGGCGGGGGTGCCTTGCTTCACGAAAAAATTACGGCCGAGTATGCTCATAAGATTGTTTGGATTATTGATGAATCGAAGCTTGTTGATCAGTTAGGTAAGTTCCCTCTACCGGTTGAAGTGGTTCAATTTGGATCATGGAAATTGTTTGATCGATTCCAAGAACGCGGGATGAATCCAAGCTTCCGTAAAGATCATAAGGATAGTTTATTCATTACGGATTCTGGCAACTATATTATTGACCTTCACCTGGAACAAATTCCCTACCCTGAAAAATTGGCTCAAGAAATTAAGCAAATGGTTGGCGTGGTGGAGCATGGACTCTTTTTAGATTATGCTACCACGATTTTAGTAGGTAAGCAGGATGGGACGATTATGAAGATTGAACGGTCAATCGTTCAGGCATAGTAAAGAAAGCAGGTAGATAAGATGGTGAGAATGGTTGATTTAATTCATAAAAAGCAGACCAAGCAGGCTTTAACTGCCTCTGAGATTGAGGCTATGATTAAAGGCTATACGCAAGGGACCATTCCTGACTATCAAATGGCAGCCTTTAATATGGCGGTTTATTTTAATGGGATGAATGAGGAAGAAGTCACACAATTGACCCTAGCTATGGCACAATCTGGCGATCAAATTGATCTATCAGCGATCGAAGGGATTAAAGTTGACAAGCATTCGACCGGAGGAGTTGGCGACACAACAACTTTGGTCGTGGCACCCTTGGTGGCCTCTTGTGGGGTACCGGTTGCTAAGATGTCTGGTCGGGGACTCGGCCATACCGGCGGAACCTTGGATAAGCTAGAGTCGATTCCCGGCTTTTCGATTGAAATGAGTCAGGATCAATTTATTGATTTGGTCAATCAGCATCATTTAGCAGTAGCGGGGCAAACAGGTAATCTAACGCCAGCCGATAAAAAGCTCTATGCTTTAAGGGATGTAACTGCAACCGTTCAATCCATTCCTTTAATTGCCTCATCCATTATGTCTAAAAAAATTGCGGCAGGATCTGATGCCATTGTCTTAGATGTGAAGGTTGGACGAGGTGCCTTTATGAAGACGCTTGATCAAGCAGAACAACTAGCTCATACCATGGTTCAGATTGGGCACTTGGCCAAGCGAAAAACCTTAGCCGTTATTTCTAACATGGATCAACCCTTGGGCTTTGCAGTTGGGAACGCCTTAGAAGTGATCGAAGCGGTTGAGACTTTGAAGAATCAAGGACCTAAGGATTTAACGGAGCTATCAGTGACCTTGGCTGGGCAAATGTTATTTTTAGCAGGAGCCGTTGATAGTGTGGATCAAGGGATGACTAAGGCTTTGGAACAGCTGGAGAATGGTCAGGCGCTTAAGCAATTTAAGGACTTTATTGAAGCTCAAGGTGGCGATGCCCATTTTATTGAAGATTATAGTTTATTGGGTCAAGCAAGTTATCAAATTCCTTATCGAGCCAAGAAATCTGGTCAGTTGAGCCATTGGGAAGCAGATTTGGTGGGCGAAGCAGCCATGGTTTTGGGTGCTGGACGAGCAACCAAAGAAGATCAAATTGATCCTCAAGTTGGCTTGATTCTCAAAGCAAAAGTGGGGGATTGGGTGCAAGAAGGCGATGAAATTGTAACGATCTACTCAAACCATGAGGATGTCTCCGAGGCAGTTAACCGATTAGACCAAGCCCTAGAAATTGGGGGCTTTGTTGAAGAACGTCCACTGATTTATGAATTAATTGAAGATTAAGAGTGATAAGGGTCGACAGACTGTCAGTAACTCATTGACTAAAAAAGCGGCAGATGAGCTTTATGAAGTGACCCTCAAAAGTTGGACTTTTATCCAGGACACATTTTAACGTGTTCTGGATATTTTTTTATTCTTTTATGCTGTATATTTCATGCGATATTCTACTGGGCTCATAAAGTCCAGTTTTTTCTTGATACGTTCATGGTTGTAGTATTCAATATAGTCTTCGATCGTTTGTTTCAATTCTTCATAAGAGTTAAACGTGTGACCATAATAAATTTCTTGTTTTAAGATGCCAAAGAAGTTTTCCATGATGGCATTATCTAAACAATTTCCTTTACGAGACATACTCTGAAATATTTTTTGGTCTTTCAAGGTGTTGACGTAAGGCTTCATTTGATAAGCCCAACCTTGATCGGAATGAAAAGTTCTTCGAAACGGACAATCTTTTGTCTGTTCGATGGCTTGTTCTAAAGCCTCCATAATCGGTCTAAATGTCGGTTGTTTACTGATGGAATAACTAATAATCTCTGAATTATACATATCTAAAAATGGATTTAAATATAATTTTTTAATTCGTGGAACTCCCATTGAATCATATTCATAATACTTAAATTCCGTGGTATCTGTAGTGATTTTTTGATGGGGAATCGTTGTCTTAAATCGACGGTGAATACGGTTCGGTGCTACTTCTCCGACTTCTCCCCTATAAGATTTATATTTCCGATTCCGATGGCCAAAACAAGTGACCTGAATACCCAGTTTTTGACACAGTTTTTGGGTTTTATTTTCTGAGATAACGTAGCCTAACTTACCTAACTCAGCCCAAAGTCTCCGATAGCCATAGTTAGGATGGTGTTTTCTAAGTTCTAATAATTGTGTTTCAAAAGCTTGATCTGGGTTAGGACGGTCAAATTTCTTGACCCAATTATAATAGGTTTGTTTGACTAGGCCGACATAGTGTAATAAATCTTTCAACTTATATTGATGACGGAGGCTATAGACTAATCTCGAGCGTTCTTCGTTTGTTGCTTCTTCTTTTCTAATCTGAGCCTCCGAAATTCTTTTAAAATATCATTTTCCATTCTTAATCGGTAATTTTCTTCTTCGAGTTCTTTTAAACGTTGCGCTGAATCAGCGGATGAAGATAGTGATGGCTTTGTTTTCTTTTCTTTTTTCGACATTTTTGATGGCCTCCCTCGTTGTTTTGGTAAGAGTCCATCAATCCCATATTTGCGATAGTCGACTACCCAACGCGCTAATAAAGTGGGATTATTGATCCCATATTGATTCGCTAGAGATTGATAGCTTTTCTCACTGGTCAAGTAAGATTGTACTACTTCTAACTTGAATTCAACAGGGTAAACTTTCTTTTGTCGACAACGTAATAATCCCTCCTCGCCCAAGGTTTGATAGGCATTAATCCATTTTTGGATGGTACTAACGTTTTTAACTTTGTATTTTTTCGCTAAATATTTGTAACTACCTGTTCCTTCTAAATATTCTTCGACAATCTTTCGTTTAAATTCATAGCTATATTTTGCCAATATAAATACCCCCAAAAAGTTAGATTTTTGGTCCAACTTTTTGGGGGCACTACATTAGCTTATCCGCCGCTTTTTTCAGTGTTCCAATATTATTCAGACCGTCTTGAGAGAGCTTGGTAATCAACTTGACGAACTTGTGCCCATTCAAGGAGTGAACCGGACAATAGGAGGTCGGTTTTTTGCAAGTGAGACAGGTCTTTTACACCTAAGATTAAAAAACTAGCCCTGAGACTTTCGAGCCAGACTTGTAACCACTCGAGGGTCTTTTGTGGTCCAGTTTGATCAAGCCTTTTGATGATTTGACCTGCAATGCCACAAGCCTTTGCTCCTAAAGCTAAGGCTTTTAAGTGATCATAGAAATGACGAATCCCTCCTGAAGCTAGAATTTCAACTTGGTCTTGAAAGGCTAAGCTTTCCAAGAGAGACTCTGGTGTGGTTTGCCCCCAATGACTCAAGGTCTGAAAATCCAAGTCTGTTCGTCGACTGTTTTCAACTTGAATAAAATTGGTGCCGCCTCGACCAGATAGGTCAATCGTTTGAACACCTAGTTGAATGAGGCTCTGGATGGTTTTTCGACTCATTCCGAAGCCAACTTCCTTAACGATAACAGGAACGGATACAGATTCAACAATGGCTTGAATATGATCCATCCACTGGGAAAAATCACGGTCACCTTCTGGCATCACGACTTCTTGAGGGGCATTGAGATGGATTTGCAGGGCATCGGCTTCTAAGAGATCAATGGCGGTTTGAGCGGCCTTGGCATCATGATTCGCTCCAATATTTGCTAGGATAAATCCATCGGGGTTGACCTTACGAATCACTTGATAGCTGTCTGATAGACTAGGGTCTTTAATTGCCGCGGAAACAGAGCCAACCGCCATTGGTATTTGGCATAAAGCAGCAATGCGTGCAAGTTCTTGATTGTAGTAACGACTCCTTTGGGAACCGCCAGTCATGGCGTTGATGTACAAGGGATAAGCGTGGTCGCTGCCTGCCCAATGGGTCTTCAAGGATATATCTGCGGCGCTAAGTTGAGGGAGAGAATGATGAATAAAGCGGATCTCTTCAAAAGGGTCCTGCAAAGGATTTTGTTGAAGTGTTAAATCTAGATGGTCGTCTTTTCGCTGACTGATTGGATTCATGAATAGACCTCCTTTAGATGTCTAGTTTGGGGGCGAGTTGAAAGTTGAGTGGGTGGATTCCTGATGCTTGCCACTGAGCGAGAATCTGTTGGCTAGCTTGGGAGTCTGTGCCTAAGGCAATGCCGCAATCGCCACCACCTGCACCGGAAGATTTAGCAGCATAGCCATATTGATGGCTGATTGTAATCAAGGATTCTAGGGCAGGTGTCTCGATAGGGATATGATAAGCCTGGCTTAGTGAGATTAAAGCTTGACGGTAGTCATTAATATGAGTCAGGATTTGTTCATTCGCTTGATTTTTAAAAGCAGTGATTAAGTGGTTGACCGTAACCTGTGCTTGCTTTAAGAAGGCCATCCAAGGGTCAGGATTTAGCTGGCTTCGCGCTTTCAATTGTCCCACTAGATTCTCGGTAGAAGCCGGACTTTGGGTCCAACCAATTAAGAGAGTCAAGTCATTTGGCCAGGGAAGGCTTTGGATTTCTAAGAGGGGCCAGTCCTGGCTTAATAAATCTACAAGTCGGATTTGACCGGTTTGCCATTGTTTGACCTTGGCTTGGAGAAAGGTCGTATCCGGTGCTTGGTAGCTAAGCAGTCCTCCCTGGCAGTTAGCAGCAAGATCACCAAAACTTCCCTTGGACTTAAGAAGGATCATGACGATGACCGCTAATTTATAAAGGGTCATTGAGTGATGGATTCGAAGTCCCTGTTGGTTGAGACAGCTCATGAGGCAGGCAATAGTGACAGCACCGGAGGAACCTAGTCCCAGTTTGACGCCCTCTTTTGTTCGAAGGTCGGAATTAAAATGAATCTGTAAAGGATGAAAGGGAATCCCAAGCTCTTGGCAGAGGGATTGGCAAAGAAAGAGGGCCGTTTTGACATATTGCCAATAGCAATCTGCAGAATTTAAGTCTTCCAACTTGGAAAAGCAAAGGCTTGGAATGCTAGGATCCGCTTGGATAAGCTGCCACTTTCCTTGGTCACTTCTTTGACTAGAAGCTTCAAGATAGTGATTGATAGTTAGCAGGAGGGCTTTTTGTCCAGGCTCTAGGATGGCATATTCACCGGCTAGATAGAGTTTTCCGGGGACTTTGCAATGGCTAATCGCAGGAATAGTTTGTCGGCTAAAAAGGGACAATTAATCCACCTCCAAGGCAAAAGGTGCGGGACCGACGGTAGAACAAAGTAGTTGGTCGGTAGCAAAGCTTTTAGCTAATTGCTTGTAGATGGTTGAGACTTGATCAAGCGGACAGAGTACTTTGACATTGGGACCTGCGTCCATGGTGAAATAGGCGGTGAGGCCTTGTTTTTCACGAAGATCGCGTACGGCGTTGATGGCTTTAAGACTACCCGCTTCAAAATAAGTAAAACCAGGATTAGCACTGAGCATGGTTGCGTGCATCTTTAAGGCGTTGTGTTCAGCAATTTGCCCCATCTGGTCAATGTTACGGTCTTGAATTGCTTTTTTCATTGCTTGCAGGTCTTCAGCAACAGTCTGGGGCCAAAGCTGATAAAAAGGAGAGCTTTCTAGCGTATGCTGCATACCTTGTCGACTGGAGAAAGGCTTGGGTCCTGAATTAATCACAATAGCGATCATGGCCAAACCCCAATCACCTGAGTCAAGTTGATGGGCAAAAGAAGATTGGCTATCAGATCCAGAGCCTTTTTCCCACTCTACCAAGCCCCCAAACAAAGATCGACAGGCTGATCCAGAACCTTGGCGGGCTAAAATCGATAGGGACTTTGAATCGAGTTCTAGTCCTAAGGCTTGGTTGCAAGTGCAGGCTAAGGCCGCATATGCCGAGGCAGAAGAAGCGAGACCTGCAGCTGTCGGAACGAAATTTTTGCTGCTAACTTTGACCTTGAGGTCACATTGGGCAAGATTACGGAAAAGATCGATAAAGCGAGAAATTTTAGCGGTAGCTAGATCGTTTTGTAATTGGCCGTTAAGGGTGAATTGGTCCTGTGTTAAGCTGGAATCAAAGTCAACTTGGGTTTGAGTATAAAAAGCATCCAGCGTCATAGATAAGCTGGATGTGACAGGAAGAATCAAAGATTGATGACGTTTGCCCCAATACTTAATTAGGGCAATATTAGTGTGAGCTTGAAATTTACTCGAAAGTAGCATGGTAAAAGCATTCCTCCTTAGTGAGCTAAAGCAAGATCTAGTGCCCAAGTCTGACTGGCTCCTGCTGCTTGCATAGCTTCTTCAATGGCGGTAGCTTGAGTATAATCTTGAGCAAGGGCGATGACACAGCCCCCCAAACCACCACCGGTCAGCTTGGCTCCAAGAGAACCGGCTAGCCAAGCAGCATTGACAATTTGGTCGATTTTGCGATTAGAGACGCCTAATTGGTTGAGATAATAGTGGTTATAAGACATGAGACGGCCTAATTGAACAATATCCTGGTCGTGGATGGCATGGTAGGCTTGGCGGACGTAATGTCCAATAGTTTTCATGGTGGTTTGGCAGAATTCAGGCTTGGTTTTTTTCAGTTGGGCAACTTGGCTCACCGCTTGAGAGGTCTTACCAGCCATACCAGAATCAGCGACCACTAGATAAGCATTAAGGTTCATTTGAAAGAAACGAGGGGTCTGACTCTTTTGATAGATAATGGCATGATTGGATGCCGTAATCAAACTATCAATCCCTGAGGTTGATTCGTGGGCGATCACTTCGGCTTGATTGGTGATCAGTTGCAATTGATAATCGGTGACATTTCGTTGATAAAAATGACTTAAAGCTCGAATTAAGGCCACAATAACTGCCGCTGAAGATCCCATGCCTCGTTCTTGAGGGATGGTTGAATGAATGGTGATCGCTAAGGGGGTTTGGGGAATATGTAGACTAGATAGGGTTAAGGATAAGGCTTTTTTGAGATTATCTAAATGCTTGGGAGCCTGGTTAAGTGGTCCCTTAAAGTATTGGCAGTCAATTTGGTGGTCAGAGCTGGAACTATGTTGGACGTGAACGGTGATTCCAACACTGGTAAAGGGGAGGGCGATGGCTGGATAATCATAGACTACAGAATGCTCTCCCATGAGGATGATTTTACTGTGAGCATAGCCGGTACCGATTTGACTGGATGTCTCTGTGAGCTGGGCGTTAGACTTTTTTAAATCCATTTGCGACCTCCTTCTTTTAAAAATACTATATAAATCATGAATTCTATGCTAAAATGAAATGGATTATTCTTAGCTATTATAACAAAAGATGTCCGTAAGAGGCTAGCTATTTTGCTTGAGCTTGAGTAAAGACTGCATGCCCTTAATGTGGATCTTTTGACTAAGGAGACCTAAATGCATGTTGAATCAATATTATAGTTATTATCCACGTGAGCAGTGGGCGCAATTTCAAGCGCAAGATTTAGCACTGATCTCTCCGCAACAGTTGAGTCAGTTGGTGTCTTTAGAGGACCAGCTGTCGCCTTTGGATGTGCAGGAAGTTTATGGCCCTTTGTTGCATTATATTGAGGCGGATTATCGCTATTTGAGCGCTTATAATCAAGCCAAGCAAGATTTCTTTAACCAACAAGATCCCTTGCAAAAGCAAGTCGTGAAAGTGCCTTTTTTGATTGGAATCTCTGGCTCGGTCGCAGTCGGTAAGTCAACTACCGCACGATTATTGCATAAGCTATTAAGTCAGACTTTTCCTCAGCGAAAAGTTGATTTAATCACAACGGATGGTTTTTTATTTCCCAATGAAGTCTTAGAACAAAAGGGCTTACTTAAGCGCAAGGGCTTCCCAGAGTCCTATGATATGCCGCTCTTGTTAGAGTTTATGGCCCATGTAAAGACCAAGGCGAGCCCCTTCCCGATTCCTCTCTATTCTCATGATCGCTATAATATCGTTAAGGGTGAATACCAAGTGATCGAAAACCCAGATATTCTGATCGTTGAAGGGATCAATGTCTTCCAATTACCCTCCAATCAACAAATTTATGTATCGGATTTTTTTGATTTCTCGATTTATATTGATGCGCCGACCGAGTTGATTTATCAGTGGTTTGTGGACCGGTTCTTGGTTCATTTACAGATGGCTAAGGACGATCCTAGTAGTTATTACTATCAAATGAGTCAGTGGTCTAAGCAAGCTGCTATTGACTATGCCAAGGAAGTCTGGACCACCATCAATTTGCCTAACTTGATTCAACACATTAAACCGACTCGCTCACGGGCAGATTTAGTGCTGCATAAGAGCGATAACCATTATATTGATTCTGTTTATGTTAGAAAATATTAATAAAGGAGTGACAGCATGGAAGCCAGCGTTGAAAAGGTAATTGTTCTTGACTTTGGAAGTCAGTACAACCAATTGATTTCAAGACGGATTCGTGAATTTGGGGTGTTTAGTGAATTGCTCCCTAATACCACTACTGCTGAGCAGATTAAAGCAGAGGGTAATGTCGTTGGAATCATTCTCTCAGGAGGACCGCATTCTGTTTATGGTGAGGATGCTTTTAGTGTGGATCCAAGCATTTTTGAATTAGGGGTACCTGTACTTGGCATTTGCTATGGGATGCAGTTAATTACTCACTTATTTAAAGGGAAAGTCGAAGCGGGACAGCAGGCGGAATATGGCCGAGGAGCCATCGATGTTAAGCAAAACCAGAGCGGAATTTTTGCTGGCTTGGCTGAAAGTGAACAAGTCCTAATGAGTCATAACGACTTGGTGACTAAAGCGCCCGAAGGATTTGCGGTGACTGCTTCTAACCCGCACTGTCCAATTGCAGCCATTGAAGATCAAGAACGCAAGATTTATGGGGTGCAATTCCATCCGGAAGTTCGCCACTCACTGAATGGAAACCAAATGCTGAAGAATTTCGTATTTGGAGTCTGTCATGCGTCAGGTGATTGGAATATGGAGAACTTTATCGATCTTCAGATTCAAGAAATTCGTGACCGTGTTCAAGACAAGAAAGTCTTATTAGGACTATCCGGTGGGGTAGATTCCTCGGTTGTCGGCGTATTGCTCCAAAAAGCGATTGGTGATCAGTTAACCTGTATTTTTGTGGATCATGGTTTATTACGAAAAGATGAAGGAGACAAGGTAATGGCTTCCCTAGGGGGAGACTTTGGCTTAAATATCATTCGTGTGAATGCTAAAGATCGCTTCTTTAAAAAGTTAGCCGGAGTGGTTGACCCTGAACAAAAACGTAAAATTATTGGCAATGAATTTGTTTATGTTTTTGATGATGAAGCTGCTAAATTAGAAGGTGTTGACTTCTTAGCTCAAGGCACCTTGTATACAGATATCATTGAGTCCGGAACAGAGACAGCTCAAACGATTAAGTCTCACCATAATGTGGGAGGACTACCGGAAGATATGGCCTTTGAATTGATTGAGCCTTTGAATACCTTATTCAAGGATGAGGTTCGAGCTTTAGGAACCGCATTAGGTATGCCAGATTCCATTGTTTGGCGCCAACCTTTCCCAGGTCCTGGTCTAGGTATTCGCGTTTTAGGTGAAATTACCGATGAAAAGGTGCATATCGTTCGTGAAGCGGATGCGATCTTACGTGAAGAGATTGCTTTGAATGGGTTAGATCGGGATATCTGGCAATACTTTACAGTATTACCTAATATTCGTTCGGTTGGAGTGATGGGGGATGGTCGAACTTACGATCATACCATTGCTATTCGAGCTATTACCTCGATTGATGGGATGACGGCTGAGTTTGCACGGATCGATTGGGAAGTCTTGCAGAAAATTTCGAATCGGATTGTGAACGAAGTACCTCATGTCAACCGCGTGGTGTATGATATCACGGGTAAACCACCAGCAACGGTGGAATGGGAGTAGAAATAATCACAAGTGATTATTTCTACGTCCGTCCAACGATTGCCGAGCCGTAAGGCGAAAGCAGAGTTGATGACGGCCCATCTGCGTATCAAGAACAAGCAATGCGACGAAAAGGAGCATTGCGCGGCTTGATGAGAAGAATGGGAATAGTCGCAAAATTTTCTAAAATGGCTTAATTACAAGCTATCGAGAGAATGAAAAATGGCTATTGGTACTGGAAGCTAAAAAGAATAAATTGAATAATAGTTCCAGGTGGTTTGCATTTGGGCAAAAAATAAGACCGTAGTTTTAGGCTGCGGTCTTTTGCGTACATATATTTTACATAATTTAGCAAATAAATAATTAATCCGACAATAAAATGTCGGTTTGAGTGTCGATTTGAAAAAAACTGATAAGGAAGTGATTGAACTCCTGATAAAAGAGCCAATCTTTACATAAATTTAACTTCCAAAAAATAGGTGTAACAAAGCGGACTACTAAAAGAATATTTAAATCTTTATAAGAAAAGAAAATGAAAAATTCACTAAAAATGATGAGGTGATTGTTTTAGTTTATTAGCAGGGTATTGGAGGGTATAATATATTTAATAATAATTTGGAAAGGATGTGGGACTTTTGGCTAATAAGAATTATACAAAGCAAATAATTAATGATTACTGTGTTTTGGACACAGAAACAACAGGTCTATCCTCATACTATGATGAAATTATAGAAATTGGAATTTTAAAAGTAAGAGATAATAAAATTGTGGATAGGTATTCTCAATTAATAAAGCCACAATATGAAATTGATTCATTTATTACATCTTTAACAGGTATAACAAACGAGATGGTAAAAGATATGCCCGCTATAGACTTTGTAATGAATGATGTATTATCTTTCATTGGAATGGATGTAATAATCGGTCATAATACATCTTTTGACATAAGATTTTTAAATGCTGGATTTAAAATAGAGTTAGATAATAAGTATATAGATACTATGCAATTTGCAAGGAAGCTTTTCCCAGAATTAAACCATCATAGACTTTCAGACTTGACATCATATTTAGGTCTTTCAAATAATGAACATCGATCTATATCAGATTGTATTGCAACAAAGGAATTATATGACTCAATAAAAGATATTATGAATAAAAGAGGTTTAGAAATTCAAGACTTATGGGTTAATTCTATTCACGGTGGAAAAGGTATTGATATCAAATTAATACATGCAACAGAAGTAGAAATTGATGAAGATAATTTTTTCTTCAATAGACATGTTGTTTTTACTGGTAAATTAGAAAAATGGTTAGGCAGGATGCAATGCAAATAGTAGTTAACCTAGGTGGGTTATTAGACAATAATGTTACAAAATCAACAAATTATTTAATACTCGGTAATAATGATTATAATGCGATTCTAAAAGGAAAAAAATCATCAAAGCATAAAAAGGCTGAAAAATTGAAATTAGAAGGACAAGATATAGAAATTATTGACGAATTTACATTTTATGATTTGATTGAAAGTTAATAGTTATTTTATTTGAATAAACTAACTCGAGGCAGTAGCAATATGGCCATAGTAAATCAATTTAGCATTCCATTATTTTGTGTCATCAATATCATCATCAAACTTATCTTCAACTTCTATCTTAAATCCTATTTCATTTTTCATAGAAAGCTCATAAAGGAAAATCACAAACTCTTTCATGCTTGATAGGTTCATAGCGAATGAGCTCCGTCCTGCTAACCAGTCTAGGGATACATTACATTTATCAGCAATTTCTATAAGCACATCGATAGTAGGGTTATTTTTTCATTTTCATATGTAGAAATTGATGATTGAGGAATGCCCAACATCTCTGCAAATTCTTTTTGAGTTTTATTGTGTAGGGAACGCAGATATTTAAGTCTCTCTGCTATGCTTTTTCTATTCCATTACATCCTCTTAAAATTACTCTTAAAAAGGCGATAGATTATATATGTAACAGAGACAAAACAGACGATGAAATTTATGTAACTACTCACTTGTTTAGTAGAGAAAATGCTCATAACGAATTTGAACTTACCAAGAAGAAATTTGGTTCACGAATAAAGACCTTAGCACATCATCTTGTCCAATCTTTTGTTCCATAAGAAGTTAGTTTTGAAGAAGCACATCAAGTAGGTAATGAACTTTGTGAGAGTGCTTTAGGTGGAAAATATGAATTTGTTTTGGCTACATAAATAGAAAGAAATCATATCCATAATCACATCATATTTAATTCAGTCGATGTTGATGAGGGCAAAGTTTATCATTCCTACTATGGTTCTTATATGAATATCAGAAATCAAAGTGACAGGCTTTGTAGGGAACATCATTTATCAGTTATTGATCAAGAAATAAAAAGAGAAATCAATGAAATTAAGCGAAGAATATTTATGAATTGGTATTACTGGAATGAAGATACAAAAGGCAACAGTTATAAATCAAGACTTCAATTTGACATTGATAAGCTTATAAAATCTTCAATAAATTGACAAGATTTTCTTTCTAAAATGAAAGAGAAAGGCCATGAAATTAAGCATGGTAAGCACATTACGTTTAGAAGTGAGAATCAGCAAAGGTTTACTAGAGCAAAGACCATAGGTGAAAATTATTCAGAGAGTTCTATTAAAAATAGAATCCAGAATAAAGCTAAGGAAATAGGTGTAATTGTTAATTCTAAAGCAAAAGACAGTAAGGCCTATGAACATTGGGCTGATAAACACAATTTGAATACAGCAGCTAATAGAATGCTTCAGATTCACGATAAGGGATTTGAATCAATAGCTGAAATGAAAAGAGCAATGTCGAGTTTATCTTATAAAATGAACAAGTTAAGAAAAGAATTCGATAAGAAAAATTTTGAGCAAAAACTAATTAAGGAGATTGCTAAAAGTCTTCAAACCTGTATCAATAAAAAATTCCACTATGATGGCTATAAGAAAAATCCCTAGGACAAGATTTATTGGATGATGAATAAGAAAGATATTGAGGTTATAAAGAGGCCTATGAAGAAGTTGAATTTTTTATCAAACAATTTCCTCATCTAAAAAAAGAAACAGCACAAGGATTAAAGCGAAGAAAGGCTAAAGAATTACTTCAAAATTTGAACTCTCATCCAAAAGCTTTACAGTCAGAGCAGAAAGAATTGGCACAAGAACATAATAGGATAAGCTCAGAATATGAAGAGCTGAATCAATTGAAAATAAATATGGATAAGTATATGAAGAGGGGTGTAGAGCCTAAGAAAAGTATTCGAGATAGCCTCAAAGTAGTTGAAGCACAAGAACAAAATACGAAACGAAGAAAAATAAAGAAAAAAGAAATAGAAATAGGCTAAACCTAAATTGACTGGTGTTGGATATGACACCAGTTTTTCTTTAAAAGGATAGTTGCTTTTGATATAATACCTTTAACATCTAAAAGGAAAAAGATTGGTATTGGGGAGGATATACGTGAGCATAGGGCATGGAGCATATATGAAAAAGATTTTAGAAGATGAATCCCATGTGATTTATGTTTATGGTTCATATAACCTAAATGATGCAAAATTTAGAAATGAAAATTATATTTTGGACGGTTCTATTTTAGTTAAAAAGACATGTTTTCAAGAGCCTGATATCCATAGAAAAATCAAACGAATGCCAAATAGAAAGAAAAAACTAGTAGAAAAAAGTGTGATAGTATTTGTTGATTATCCTTTAATGATAGAAAAAAAGAAATAGAAATTGAAAACTGCAGTAATACATGGGAAACAAATATCAATGGTATTGATTTTATGGCTTTGAATTTGTTATTTAAATTATTTAGGGTTTATCAAGATGATAGTGCAATACCTAATCAAGTTGATTATCACGTATAAATTAGTTTTGAAGAAGAATATAGAGAGATGGCCTATGGGATTTGATTATAGTAATCTTTGGAAAATATTAAAAGAAAGAAACATTTTACGAGAAGAGTTAAGGATAGCAACTGGTATTTCATCAGCGACCTTAGCTAAATTAGGAAAAAATAAAATTGTTAGTATGAGTGTATTAGCTAAGATTTGTCATGAGTTAAATTGTGATTTTGGGGATATTGTTAGTTACGTGCAAGAGGGAGAAGAATGTTAACACAGAGAGAACAAAGAAAAGCAGCTAAAGAGTTTGCTAAAAAATGGGAAGGAATTGGTTATGAAAAAGGTGATTCAGCTAGATTTTGGCTTTCACTTTTAAATGAAGTTTATGGTGTAGAGCATCCAGCTGAGTCTATACGTTTTGAAGATCAGGTTATGCTTGATAACACCAGTTTTATTGACGGCTACATACCATCTACCCATGTTTTAATTGAACAAAAATCGATAGATAAAAACTTGAGGAAAGGAATCAGGCAGTCAGATGGTTCACTACTTTCTCCATTCCAACAAGCTAAAAGATATTCTATTGAATTACCATATGACGATAGACCTAGATGGATAGTACTATCTAATTTTAAGGAATTTCACATTTTTGATATGAATAAGCCACAATCTGAGCCTGAAGTTGTTTATCTTAAGGATCTAGAAGAGGACTATTACCGTCTTAACTTTTTAGTGAATGAAGAAGACCATTATATTAGGAAAACAATAGAAGTTTCTATACAAGCTGGTGAGTTGGTAGGAGTGCTTTACGATGCACTTCTAAAACAATATAACAATCCAGATGATGAGAAGATATTGAAAGACCTAAATGTTCTATGTGTACGTCTGGTATTTTGCTTTTATGCTGAGGATGCAGGCTTATTTGGTCGTCATAATATGTTCCATGACTACTTGAAAAAATATAGTGAAGATCCATCAAGCTTTAGAGATGCATTGATTAAGTTATTTAAGGTATTAGACCAAGAAGAACATGAAAGAGATCCATATCAATCTGAAGAATTGTTGGCTTTCCCTTACGTTAATGGCGGTCTATTTGCAAAAGAAGATATTGTTATTCCAAGAGTAAATGAGGAAATTATCGACATTATTTTGAATAAAGCGTCTGCAAACATTGATTGGTCTAATATTAGTCCATCTATTTTTGGTGGTGTTTTTGAGTCAACCTTAAACCCAGATACAAGACGTTCAGGTGGAATGCACTATACTTCTGTGGAAAATATACATAAGGTAATAGACCCTCTGTTTATGGAAGAATTAAGGGAAGAATTCAAAGAAATAGTAGCTTTAAAAACACTAAATGTTAAGAAAAGAAGACTTGAGGAGCTACAAGATAAGATGGCTTCCTTAAAGTTTTTAGATCCTGCAGCGGGTAGTGGTAACTTCCTAACGGAAACATACATTTCACTTCGTAGATTAGAAAATGAAATTCTTAAAGAGCTTTATGGAAATCAGATTGTAATGGGGCATATTCATAACCCAATCAAAGTTTTTATTAGTCAGTTCTACGGAATTGAAATCAATGACTTTGCTGTATCTGTAGCAAGAACTGCCCTGTGGATAGCAGAGTCACAAATGATGAAAGAGACAGAAGACATAGTTAATATGAATCTTGATTTCTTACCGTTAAAGAGCTATCCGAATATTGTTGAAGAGAATGCTCTAAGGATGGATTGGGAAGATGTTATATCAAAGAATGATTTAGATTATATTATAGGTAATCCACCATTCTCTGGTTTTACCTACATGAAAGATGAACAAAAAGAAGATATGAATTTACTTTTCCCAGGGATAAAAAACTTAGACTATGTAGCTTGTTGGTTTAAAAAGGCTGAGATATATATTGAAAATACTTCTATTCATTGTGGTTTTGTAGCAACTAGTTCGATAGCTGAAGGAGAAACAGTTGCAAGACTTTGGGAGAATTTACAAGTATATATTAATTTTGCGTACCAATCATTCAAGTGGGAGAGTGAAGCATCACAAAAAGCAAGTGTTTACTGCGTTATTATAGGATTTTCTAAAGAAGAAAAAACAGAAAAACTTTTATATAAAGATGAAATAGTTCAAAAGGTGAAAAGTATCAATCCATATTTAGTTGATGGACCTAATATTTTAGTTAGAAGTAGAAATAAGCCTATATGTGATGTCCCTAAAATGGTATATGGTAATAAACCAGCAGATGGAGGTCATTTAATTATTGAAGATGATGAATTGGAAGAGTTTCTATTAAAAGAGCCAAAAGCAAAAAAATTTATTCGTCCTTTATTAGGTGCAAGAGAATTCATCAATAATAAGTCTAGGTATTGTCTGTGGCTGGTTGATGCAAAACCAGAAGAATTAAGAGAGTGTCCATTAGTATTAGATAGAATACGAAAATGTAAAGAAGCACGAGAAAGTAGTAAAGCAGCTGGGATCAGAAAGTTTGCAACGACTCCAACTTTATTTGCTCAAATTACTCAACCGAAGGATACTGATTATATTTTAATTCCAAGGGTTTCTTCAGAGAAAAGAAAATATATACCTATGGGATTTTTAACAAAGGAAACAATTGTTACTGATGCCGTACAGGTAGTTCCAGATGCTAATTTATATGATTTTGGTATTCTGACTTCAAATGTTCATATGGCTTGGATGAGAGTAGTAGCAGGAAGGCTAAAAAGTGATTATAGATATTCGAAAGATGTAGTTTACAATAATTTTTCATGGCCAAAAGTTTCTGACAGTCAGAAAAATAAAATTGAAAAGACAGCTCAAAATATTCTAGATGCAAGAAATTTATACATTAATTCTTCTTTAGCTGATTTATATGATGAGTTAACCATGCCGGTAGAACTAAGAAAAGCGCATCAAGAAAATGATAAAGCTGTAATGGAAGCCTATGGGTTTGATTGGAGAACAATGACTGAGTCAGAGTGTGTAGCAGAATTAATGAAAAGGTATAAAGATTTAGCTGAATAAAAAGTTTTAAATGACGAAAAGTTACTTATAAAAACACTACAATCTTTAAAGTATTTGTAAAGTATGGATATAGAGGGAGGTATTAAAATTACGGATGAAAATTGGACGAAATGATCCTTGCCCATGTGGTAGTGGAAAAAAATATAAGAAATGTTGTTTGAATAAAGAAGAATCTAATTTCTTTATTGGAGATGATAAATTCTATTGTGAAATAGAACCATTATATAAAAGTCTTGATTTTGAAATAAATACTTATTTAGAATTTGAGATATCATTGCCATTTCAAATTGCATTAGAGGATAAGAGTTTGTTTAGTTTCAAAAAAAAAGATTGTATTTTGCATTATTTGTATAAACTACAAAAAAGAAATGAAACTGTAGTAGAACATAAAGATTTATCCGTAGAAAAATATTATACTTCTGTGATTATAGGAATAAGTTATAATTCTGGCAATTATCAGGGTAATATAAGCTCGGAAGAGATTATAAATATTTTATTTGACTACTCACTAAAAGAACTTAACAAGCAGATTATAGCCTATACAGTTTGTACTAAAGATGATAGTTGCTTCCGAATAAATAAAGAAGCACTTTTCCCGATTGCAGCTATTAATTTAGTAAATTTAGAGGAAAAAATAAGTAATAAGAGTTTATTTATTCTTCACATGAATTTTAATTGTCAAAAAGATCATATTCATCATGATAAGATTAACGATTTCATTAGACACTATAACATTTATAATGAACAGACAAACCCTCTGTTACATGCTGAATCATATGTTTTAAAAGCGAATAGAAAATTTAGAGAAGGCTTTTATGATGAGGCTGTTATAAGTATTCAAACTAATATTGAAATTATAATTAGGATTATATATAAAGAAATTTTAGTGTGTTTAAAATATACTGAAATTGATATACAAAATAAACTTGAAGAGGAAAGTTTCATGAGTATTATTAAAAAAAAATTATCCCAATATCTTGGTGGAACATGGGATTTAACTAGGTCAGGTACCGCCATACATGAATGGTATGCTGACACTTATAGTATGAGAAACAAGATTGTGCATGCAGGATACTATCCTACTTTTGAAGAGACCGATTTATCTATTAATGCAGCAATGAAATTTAGAGGTTTTATTTTTGATAGGGTTAGGGCTAATAAAACTAAATATCCGAGATTAAACGAATATTTCACAAATTAGCATTTGGTTTAAAAACAAGCTGAATTGATGAAGAGTTTATGAAAGTAAAATGATAAAATTTCTTTAGAAATGGGAATGATATTAGGAAAAACAGCTTTCTTATACAAAATTAAATCTACTAAAGCCTATAAATAGGTATTATTGCGATCTCATTTAAGAGTTGGAGCTTACACGGTAGCAATGGAAAGGAAAATCATAGAATCATAATTATAAATGAGCTTTTGAATGGAGCTTTGTTAGGCACTATGATTTCATTGGTTGCGTCAATCCCATTTGAATATCCAAATTTAAAGTCAGAGATTCAAGATAATGTAAAATCATTTTTTGAAAAGGGATAGTGCCTTACAGTGAATCTGTTAATGAATTTTTCTTGTATGCAAGAGATTTTTTATTATTTGGAGAATGTTATATTCAATAAATATAATATTCCAAGAAGCTCTGGTGATTGGCAAGATTATATGTTGTATACGAAAAACACGAAAATGCTTTGAAACCTAAAATAGAGGGATTTAAAGAAGAAATAGTTAGCTTCACAGATAAACATAACATGTGGTGGCTTTTTTAAGTGATTTACTTGGAAGGATTGAATTAAAAACAGTGCTGGGTAAAAAATCTAAAGAATATGTCGAATGCTATAATGCTTATCACATTATAGAGAATATTGATTTGGTCAATTGTTGAAGCTATAGAGAAAATAAATTATATAAACATCATACAGAATTCTAAGGAAAAAACTTGTAGTTTATTAATTGTTTTTCGTTGGCTAGGATATTTATTAATAGAAAACTATGATCGAAATATAATTGACGTAGAAGAAGATATAAAAGAAAGGTACAACAGTGTAGCAATTTTAGCTCAAGAGGACCTGAGAGAAGCAGTTAGTCATGTATCAAAAATATTGAAGTGAGAATTATAATATACCTATTTTTATAAAAGTTCATAAAAAAGAGTTTATAAGTCCAAATAGTGATGATGTGATACAAAAAGATTTATGTTCATAGGAATGAAAATTGATGCAGACAAAATATTTGACACTACCAAGTAACTGAGATGTAAAGAGTAGTGTTGGAGTTTGGGACAAGTTTATTCTATGTGAACTGGAGGCAATTCATAATTAAGAGGCAAACAATTGTTTGAAACTAAAAGTAAAGCTGAAATCTAAGTTCTATAGTTTAGTTTTTTGTGCTTGCAAAATGCTTGCAAAAAATCAAATAACCACAAATAAATAGGATAATCTAAACATAAAGAAGATAGAAAGGCTTTATTTTACGCAATTTATAAGAAAGTATATGTTACTCAAAATCGAATGGGAATAGTCGCAAAATTTTCTAAAATAGCTTGATTACAAGCTATCGAGAGAATGAAAAATGGCTGCTGGTACTGGAAGCTAAAAAGAATAAATTGAATAATTCTTCTAAGTGGTTTACATTTGGACAAAAAATAAGACCGTAGTTTAAAGCTGCGTTCTTTTTTTGCAATTAAATATGTTAAAAAGATGTGTTTATAAGATTTGTAAAATAACGATTCAACATTACTTGTCATTCTAGTAGTTAGTGATTCAATTATTATTGAAAGCAGAAACTTGTTTTTAGAAGGTCATTCTGAAAATTTAAAATCTGCATTTGGAGTGAATAAAAACTCCATACCTTCATTTATAAAGAATGTTATAGAACAAGGAAAAATAATTTTTAATGTTAAAAAAAGTATAAAAATTACCAGAATATATGATTTTGGTGGTAAACATTATGTACTATGTGCACTTGGAACAAATGGATTTATTGTTTCAGTTTATCCAAGATAGGAGGCTATATAAAAAAAATAAAACTCATGCTAGATTTTGGAGAAGGTCCAATATGGACTGAGTATTTTGATGAAGAGAAAGGAAGATTATTAACAGGAATTGAAAAAGTAGATAATGATAAAAATATATGGGATATAAATGAAACAATTCAAGAATTGTTTACATCTTACTACCACTTTGACTATAATGATCAGGCTTGCTTTTTCGATGAAGAACAAGAGAAAAAAGACAAGTATAAAATGCTTGTATTATTAGAGAAACTAAAAAAAAGACTATATGAAATAAATGATGGGTCTTTTGAGATTGATGATAGAGAAACTGAAAGAGTTAAAAATTTATAATGGATGAATTAGATGTTGTAAAATTGAAAGAGGATTACAAAGAAATAAGTAAAGGAACAAGAGGAACGATTGTTTTGCTTTATGATAATAAAAAGTGTGAAGTTGAGTTTTTTGATAAAGATGGAGATACCATAGATGTAGTCATGACTCCTTTAAAAAAACTAGAAATAATAGAGTCATTCTAATAGAATTTAAATTTTTGTAAATAGAGCTTGTAAAAATGAATCATACAAGCTCTATTCTTATATTCTTTTGAATAAATAGTAAAGCTTCCATTATTATTTACTACCATAGCACGCTTCATATCGGAGATAGCTGTACTTCGTCTATTTTACCCATCTTTCCTCACAGGTTATTTTTGAATATTATATAAATGGGTGTAATTAAGTTGGTTCTTTTAGAGATTAATCGAAGATCAATTGGGGAAAATAAGCAAGAAAATCCCTAAGGATTTTTCAATGACATGGAGATGAATATACTCATTTATATTGGATAAAAATCAAGTATACTATAATATAGTTTTATAATTACAATATTAAAATAGGGGGTTGATGTATGTTGTCCAAAATTAAATTGTGGTTTTTTAATAATAAGAATTTTTTAAGGATGTCAAGATTTATAATTTTAACAGTGTTGCTTCTTTTAGTTACCTGGATTTTTGATCATCGATATATTGCAATTAAATCTTATATTCCCAAACAACTATTGCTGTCCGTTGAAGTTTCGGTAGATTTTCTTTCTAATATATCTGGAATATTTTTGACTATAAGTACTTTTTGTTTTACAACGATTGTCACTGTACTTAATAAATATAGTAGTAGCGTATCGCCTAGATTGCTTCAGAGTTTCATAGATAGGACAGGAGTTCTTGGTTTATATGGTATATTTGTAAGTGGTTTTTTCTATTCAGTAATCAGTATCCTTTTATTACAAGATCTTGGTCCAGACCAACATGTTGTAGCTGGAAGTTTAGGCATTGCCTATGCCATAGTTGCAATGCTTAGTTTTATAGCTTTCTCAAGACAGGTTCTTGATAATATAAAAGTATCAAATATTATAGAATATATTTTTAATGATTGCGAAAAACTTATTGATAAAGAGGTAGAACTAAGAGAAAAAGCTAAGCATTACGAAAAAAGCGACGAATCTACAAAGTTATCAATTGTAGCTGAGAGTTCAGGTTATTTATTTGAAATAAAAGCAGATGAGATTTTTAAAGAGCTTAATGGCATAAGAGCAGAACTGTCTATAAACAAGAGAATTGGTGAATACACAATCAAAGGAGAAACCTTAGGAGAATTAAATATATTCCAATGCGAGTTAGATGATAATGATAAAAAAGAATTAAAAGAAAAATTAAGTTCATTGTTTTTAATAAATATTTACAATAATAGAGAAGAAGATTATCACCGTGGAATTGTAAACTTAACCGAAATCGCAAATATGGCCCTAAGCCCCGGCACAAATGATCCAAATACTGCAATAATGTGTATAAATAAAATGTCATCATTGTTTGGGAGACTTTTATCTACAGACAATCATTTTATAATTCTGAAAGAGGACGAAGATGTAAAAATAATCTATCAAAGTTATTCTGTAGAGGATGAACTATATCTTGGTTTCAGCCAGATAATTTCCTACTCAGCAGGTGATCCTTTGGTTACCGAAGCGATTTTACAAGGGCTTTATATCATATACACAATGGCAGACATAGGTGCTAAAAAAAGCATAAAAAAATTTTTTGATGATAGCTATGAAATTTTAATAGAAAATTTTACTTACGAAATGCATTTGAAAATTTTTAAAAGAATAAGAAAGAATATGGAAGAGCACGTAGGCTTATAGGAAAACACATCTGAATCTATTTAAATTTAAATGCATTCAAAATTCAATTAAAAATGTGGTCAATTAGTTTACTATTTGTGGGCCACTTTTAGATAATAACTCCGGATCCATTTTTGGTTGACATTTACATGATGAAATATTTACGTTTGAGCCTAATGCATTTAATATAAGCAAAAAATAAATATCTTTATATAAAAAATACAACACGAAAAATTACTATTTAAAAATAATGATTCTGAACTTGTGTCAATATTAAAGGAAAATGGGACAATGTTAAAAAAATAGAAAATGATTCCAAACTAATATATATGATAGATTTAATTATTATAGATCTACAAGTTATAACTCTTCGGTACCGGTACTGGGGCGGGACTAAAAATCTGAAAACGTCCTATAATTAGGTGGATTTATTGGTATTAGAAAAAATTGAATGCAATATTTTGAATGGCTTTGGGATATATCGTACGTCCGTCCAACGATTGCCGAGCCGTAAGGCGAAAGCAGAGTTGATGACGGCCCATCTGCGTATCAAGAACAAGCAATGCGACGAAAAGGAGCATTGTGCGGCTTGATGAGAAGAATGGGAATAAACTATAAAAGCCTCGCAATTGCTAATATAAAAGCAACTGCGAGGCTCTTTGTTTATAAACCCACTTAATTCCTATTTAAATTAGAAAGTAAGTCAGATGCTTCATCATCCGCACCTTCCCACAAGTGGCTATAGGTGTTAAGAATCGTTTGAACACCTTTATGGTTTAACCAATTTTTAATTACTTAAGGCTGTATTGTCTCTTTGATAAGCAGGCCAGCAATTCTGTTGTGGTGAATATTTTAATGGCTATTATAAAAGAAGTCAGTAAAATGATTTGACAAAAAACAACGCCATGGTACTATAAATGTAACCATATATAAATAACTTAAGGTAAGAATTGTGATGCGCTGTTATTTGCAAAGGTATAAAATTGGATATCTATACATTGGTTATGCTATGAATTTGTATTATAAGTATATATGGAAGTGATTATATGGAGGTAGTAATTGAGAATAGAATTGCAGAATTTCGTAAGGAGCTTGGACTATCCCAACATAAACTTGCTAAAGCTGTTGGTATGAAAAGAAGGTCAATAATGGCGTATGAAAATAATACAATAAGTCCAACTCTTGAAACAGCCTATAAAATATGCAAGGTGTTAAATAAAGATATTAAAGAAGTATTTATTTTTAAGTAAGGA
This sequence comes from Facklamia hominis CCUG 36813, assembly GCF_000301035.1. Classification (GTDB taxonomy): domain Bacteria; phylum Bacillota; class Bacilli; order Lactobacillales; family Aerococcaceae; genus Facklamia; species Facklamia hominis. Next base: position 1,420,300 of record NZ_JH932292.1, read on the forward strand.
GGTTTTAATATGGGACTTTTATTTAATGATAATAATGAGATAAATGAAAAAATTAACAATGAATTCGGTAATTTAGATAATCACTTGTTAGCAATTAAGCATAATGACATAAAAACAGGTCTTGCAAAATTGATAGCGAGCAATCTTTTTTATACGTTGGATTCAAACAGGACTTTTATTCTATATTTTTCAAATAAGGGAATTCACGAGGAAGAAATAAGCAATTCTTTAAAAAGAAATTTCTTATTTATGCCATGGAATGAAATTAGTTCCTTTGATATCAAAGTTAAAAATAATAAGGCTATTATAGAATTAGTTCACATTGGGAAAAGAATAGGATATGAAATTCCTTTTAATGGAACAATTTTTGAAATTAACAAAGACAATTTGAAAAAATTAGAAGCGAAGAACTGGAATAAAATTTAAGTAATTTAGATGATGAAGAAGTAATCTTTGTTGTGATAAATAAAAACTACTAAGAATCAAGGGATAGTGTAGTGCCCCCAAAAAGTTAGATTTTGGTCCAACTTTTTAGGGGGCACTACATTTGAATACTCACAGCCTTTTTTTATATACTCTTGAAAGTATTATCTGAGTTCTCGTTTATTGTTTTAAAACCACTTTTTATTGCAAATAAAACTCCTGCAATCATAAATACAAATACTATTAATAGAGGGATATAATTCATATTTGTTATCAGACCTTTTATCGCAAATGCTAATTCATAGTTACTTCTATAGGCTCTCAATGCAATTCCAATAATGAACATAAAGATATAGGCTAAGAAAATATTTTTAAACAATATTTTCCCCTCTCCGAAGACCATCTTTTCCATTTGTTTTTCTGTCATACCTGCTGTTGATAGAAGTTTAAAGTCATTGGATCTTGCCCTAAGGTTGCCTTTAAAACTATTATAGGCATTGGAAAGAGCGATTGTTATTAGAATGATTTGAATAGCTAAGTTGAAAAGTCGTTCATTCTTTATTTGTTCTTTATCCATAGCTGCTCTAATAATTTCTGTAGAAGTGCCATGGTCAGATTTTGGTACATAATTTGAAATTACTTTTTCAGCATCTTCAAATACTTTTTCTTTATTATTATCAGCTTTAATTTTTACAAAGTAATAATAAACTGGGTTGCCTTCATCTATTCCATATTCATCAATAAATTTTTTCATAGCACTTTCACTTGTAAAGATAGATATTTGATTGTCATTATAAGCTTCTAGATTATAAGGCATTTCATCGATACTTGAATCTATTTTTATAGGCATGGACTTACCATTTGCATTATATTTTAAAGTTACTTTTCCTGTATCCTTATCAGAAATTTTTATATATTCATTAAAAGAATAAGGACTTCTACTATCTTTTGGAATTTTATTTAGTAGTAAATACTTTGCATTCGAAATATTATTTTCTTTTAAAAGTTTTTCGAAATCCTCATCTGTTAAGGCATATATGTTGGAATATAATTTATCTTCCGGTATTTTACCGCTATTTAAAGCTTCATTTAAATCCTTAGAAATAAAGTCCTCATTTTCACCAACGTAAAATTTTGTATCAACTCTTTGGTATACATGCAATTGGTCTATGCCTTCAACTTCTTCTATATCATGAACAAAGTTTTTATCCAAAAAATCACCTACATAAATACTAGATTCAAAATTGTAAGGACTTTTATAAGAATTATATTTTTCATTTAAAGCTCTATATGACTGGTCAACTAAAACTGTAGTCAGTACCAAGGCAGACAGAGCCATGGAAATTACAATAATTCGATAGGTTGAACGATAAGACCTGTAATAATCTTTTGCTAAAGTCTTTTCTATTGGTCCATTTATTTTTGATTTTCCTAATTTAATATTTTTTTCTGTAATCCCATTTAAACCTTCGATAACATTTATCTTCGCACTTTTCTTGGCAGGGATCAATGCTGAAAAATACACCATTATCAAGGATAACAAAACAATTATTAAAATAGATATAGGGCTTGGAAATATGAAATGGAAATCCATAGATTTTACACTTTGACCTAAAATATTTGATATGTTTTGATAAGATTTTGTATTATTAAGCCACATCAAATATAAGAGCAGATTTGCAGAAGCCAAAGATAAGATTGTTCCCAAGGCTATTGGTAAGGTTGAAAGTTTAAATGCTTTCTTTCGAATTAATTGCTTTACCTGCTTATCTGTCATCCCAGTGCTTTTTAATAGAGCAATTTCCTTTAGATCCCTATTGTTCCATACATTAAAAGCCCCATAAATGATAAAAGCAAAAAGTAGGCAAAGAAAGAAGGCTGCTCCATATTGTTCTAAAGCTGAGTTTACAACACTTTTTGGTGGAATGATTCCTTTTGGATAGACCATTTTATATTCTAAGATATCTTTATTATAAAATACTCTACCAATATTTAGGGCATGGTTCTCATCAATATTCATTTCTGATAAAATTTCCCTAGTCTTTGTATAGGTATCTCTTATATTTTTATACCAAATTTCTGCTTCGGTACCAACATTTTTTTCAAACAAGACTTTTTTATCATCACTTTTAGATAAACCTACAAGCATAGCCTCTTCAAATGAATAGCTAAAATCTTTATAAGTACCAACTATTTTATAAGTTTTATCACGAACATTTATTTCAGAACCCAAATCATATTCTTTATTTTTTATTAAAAATCTCTCTGGTACTAAAAGTTCATTTGCTTTTTCTGGCTTTTTTCCTTCCTTAATATCAAAACGTAAAAGGCTTGCAGGATCTCCATTTTCATATATAACTGCATTTAAGTCTGTTTTTATTACTTTATTGAAAGAAACTTTTTCTATATCTTTATCGTTTTTTAATTTATCATAAAAACCTTGGTCAATTCCACTTATATTCACATGATAATCTCCAAAAGTTTTCTTTACATACTCATACTTGTCAGTTTTTAACGAGTTGGAGATAAAAATTACAGTTCCTAATAACATTACTGCTAAAAGTATTGATATTTTAATAGCAAAACTGTCTTTCTTATTATTTTTTACAGCTCCATCAGCTAGGTCATTAATAATTTTCATAAGTTTCATCTCCTAAGAAATTTAACCTACCATCTACCATTCTATAGACCTTATCACAAGAATTTGCTACTTTTTCATCATGAGTTATTATCATAATTGTAGAATTTAATCTCTTATTTACAAGTCTGAAAAGTCCTGTGATTTCTTCAGAATTCTTTCTATCGAGATTTCCTGTAGGCTCATCTGCTAAGATTATGGCAGGTCTTGTAATCAAACTTCTGGCAATGGCAACTCTTTGTTGTTCACCACCTGATAACTGTTTTGGATACCTATCAAGCTTTCCTTCTATTCCTAGTATCGATAAAATTTCCTTTAAATATTCGTCATCTGCCTTTTTATTGTCTAACAAAAGAGGAAGTAAAATATTTTTTCGAACGTTGATGTTTGGAATCAAATTAAAAAATTGATAGACAACGCCTATATTCCTTCTTCGAAAAATTGTCATCTCATCTTTGTTAAACTTAGTAATATTTTTATCTTGAATAAAAATATCCCCACTTGTTGGTTTATCAACTCCTGCTAATAGGTGAAGCAAGGTAGACTTTCCTGATCCGCTATCTCCAATAATGGCAACAAGATCTCCTTTCTCCATTTCAAAATTCACATTTGATAGAGCGTGTACTTCTACTCCACTATTGTAAGTTTTTGTTAAATCTACTGTTTTTACAATATTCATATTTAGTCCTCCTTATCTTTCTTAGATGATATTAGACTTAAGTGACTGGAAAGTGACTAGAAAAAAAGACTGTGCTTTATTTACACAGCCATAATTAAATCAGTTATAAAATCTTAGTTCAAAGGAATTTGATTTCTTCCCTTTGTGATATAAAAGTTCTCCATTTTGCCTTTCCATAACAGATTTTGCCATAGGAAGGCCAATCCCATAACCTTTTGAATTTGGATCCAGCTTATAAAAACGTTTAAAAACTTTTTCTAACATTTTACGATCCAAACCTTTAGAAAAATCTTCCACAAAAATACTTTTATATAGATTTGTTTCTTTAAGTTGGATTTCTATCTGTCTACCTTCTGTAGCTTCTATACCATTTTTCATCACATTGAAAAGTGCTTCATAGGTCCATTTCTTATCGCATATAAGATAAAAGTCATCTCCATCAAGTGGAATTTCAATATTATCATTGATAAAATAATCCTTTAGGTTTTGTATAATATCTTCAATTAATCCTCGAGCAGATATCCTGTCTTTTGTCATTTCTATTGTACCTGAATCAAGGGCTGCCAATTTTAATAAAATATCAGATAAGTTGTGGAGTCTAAGTAAATTATCTCTGAGTCTTTCTATATATTCTTCGGAAAAGGTGTCATTTTCGTCATCTAATAAGTCAAGTAATAATAGAGATCCGGTTAGAGGGGTTTTTATTTGATGGGCAATGTCTTCAGTATATTCTCTTAAGATCTCTTTGTTTTTTTCAGCATTTTCAGCTATTCTCTTGTTTTCTATAATAATTTTAATAATCTCATCTCTGAGTTTGCCAAATTCATCGTCTATGATTTCGTAATTATCAGAGTTTATATCAAGCGAATGTAGTAGGTTAAATATATTATTAATTTTATCCTCAAGAGCTTTTTCTTTTTTCTTTTCAATTTTTGAAATAACTATAAACAGAATTATATTTATAGCTAGAAAGCCAATAAGTGTTAGAATATCAAATCTTGGACTTAGATAAATTACAAACAAAGACATTATCAAATTTAAAATTAAGACAAGTAAAATATTTTTGTTTTTACTCATTGTCCCACCTATATCCTATTCCTCTTATTGTTTTTATATGATTACCATAATCTCCAAGTTTAGATCTGAGTCTCTTTATGGTGACAGTTAATGTATTGTCATTTACCTCATAAAAATCATAACCCCAAACATAATCTAAAATTCGCTCTCTTAGTAGATTTATATTTTGGTTTTCTAAAAGCATTTCCAATATAGCAAACTCTTTTAAGTTAAGGTCTAAATCTTTTCTATCTATCGAAGCTTGTTTTGATATAAGATCTAAAGATAAATTTTCAAAAGTCAGTTCGTTAACCTTTTTTATTTTTCTGCTAAATACATTGTCTATTCTCGCCTTTAAAACAGGGAGAGAAAAAGGTTTTGTAATATAATCATCTGCTCCTTGGGAAAGACCTTTTATAACATATTCATCTTCATTTTTTACAGTAAGCATTATTACAGGAAGGTCAGAAAATTCTCTTAGCCACTTTAAAAAATTAAAGCCTGACCCATCTGGGAGATTAGCATCAAGAAGAATTAAATCAAAATCATTAAAATTAAGATTTTCTGCCTGAGAAAGGTTGTTATAAATAATCGTTTCAATATTATGCTTGTTTAAGTAAGTTTTAACAGCAAAGGCAATTGTGCTGTCATCTTCAATCATTAGTATTTTCATTTCTATACTCCAATATTTCCGATATATCACATTTAAAATACCTACATATCCTACCAAGTATTTCCATACTCACATTCTCATCTCGTCCCATTTTAGCTATGGTATGAGGAGTTGTGTTTATGGCTTTTTGTAGGTCTAGTTTATTCATCTTTTCATCTATTAATTTTTTCCATAATTTATCATAGGAAAATCCCATAATCCACCTCAAATTAATCTTCTACTTTGTGCAGTATTTCTATAATATTATACCACGTTTATAAGTAAATTAATCTAAATCCATTAAACAAGCCGACTTTTAGAATAGGTTATATTATCCGGTACCGGTACTGGGGCGGGACTAAAAATCTGAAAACGTCCTATAATTAGGTGGATTTATTGGTATTAGAAAAATTGAATGCAATATTTTGAATGGTTTTGGATATATCGCACGTTTGGAAAAGAAGAATGGGAATAGTCGCAAAATTTTCTAAAATGGCTTAATTACAAGCTATAAAGAGAATGAAAAAAGGCTACTGGTACTCAAATGGTACTGGAAGTAAAAAAGAATAAATTGAATAATAGTTTCAAGTGGTTTACATTTGGACAAAAAATTAGACCGTAGTTAAAAGCTGCGGTCTTTTTGTATAGATATATTTTACATAATTTAGCGAACAAATAATAATACGACAATAAAATGTCGATTTGAGTGTTGATTTGAATAAGGCCGAAAAGAAAGTGATAGAGCTTTTAAGATAAAATCCGAATGTATAGCAAAACAAAGATAAAATAAGGTATAATAAAAAATAGAAATAATTGGGATGGGTACAAAGTGACAATGAAACTTGATAATTAGTGATTTGGAATATATTATTTAACCATGAGATTAGCTTAGGAAGCATACGGTTCCCTGGCCATTTTTTTATGTTATATATAAGTAATAAAGATTAAACCAGGATAAGGAGGGAGTGTATTGTCAAAAATTAAAAAAGAAAAAATTTCTGCTAAAGGCTTTGATATTGAGGTTTATACAGAAGATTTTAAAAATGACTATATAAGTCTTACTGATATAGCAAAATATAAAAACAAGGAAGAACCTAATGTAGTTGTTTCAAATTGGATACGAAACTATAATACAATAGAATATCTTGGCATTTGGGAGCAGTTAAATAATCCAGATTTTAACCCCCTCGAATTCGAGGGGTATTTAAAAGAGGCAGGTAGTAACGCTTTTACTTTATCACCTCAAAAATGGCAGAAAACCACTAATGCAGTAGGACTATTTGTAAAGTTAGGTAGATATGGCGGCACATATGCTCATAAAGATATAGCTTTTAAATTTGCTTCATGGATATCTGCAGAATTTGAACTTTATATAATTAAAGATTATCAAAGACTTAAAGAAGATGAAAACTCAAAATTATCATTAACTTGGAACCTGCATAGAGAAATATCAAAGATAAATTATAAAATTCATACAGATGCCATTAAAGAATATCTCCTAAAAGATTTGACCAACGAACAATTATCCTTTAAATATGCAAGTGAAGCGGATATGCTTAATGTAGCACTTTTTAATAAATAAAAGAGCAAAACAGTGGCGTGAAGAAAATCCCGACTTAAAAGGAAATATGAGAGACTATGCAAGTCTTAACGAACTATTAGTACTTGCTAATATGGAATCCTACAATGCAATTCTAATTGAAAAAGGATTAGAGCAAAGAGATAGAATGATTGAACTTAGAAATCTTGCGAAGACACAACTCTTATCTTTAGAAAAATTAAACCAATTAGATATTAAAAAACTACCTAATTAAAATTATTATAGAGTTATTGTCTGGTACTGGGACGGGACTAAAAATTTGAAAACGTCCTATAATTAGATGGATTTGGTGATATTAGAATGTAATGTTTTTTAGGATTTTGGAAAGTATTCCAAATCCTCTCTTGACATTCTAGGTAAAGCTTCGTATCCTTAGATAAGAAATTAAGGGATCTTTAAACGTGTTCGAGAAACATGAAAGCTACCATATAAATATTGACGATAAATAGGTACTTTTTGCTAAGTTTATGGTCAGATGATTATGTCCTTTTATGAACCTGCACACGTGTGTAGGTTCTTTCTTTTTAATCGGAATTTGAGGAAGGATGGTAATAATGGATCCGAAAAAGCCTATTATTGCGCTTGACTTTCAAGAAATGGATCAGTTAGAAGATTTTTTAAATCAATTTCAAGAACCGCTTAATGTCAAAATCGGTATGGAGCTCTATTACACTAGTGGAATAGCCATGATTCATGCTTTGAAAGACCGAGGGCATGAGATCTTCCTGGATCTCAAATTGCATGATATTCCGAATACGGTCAAGTGGGCCATGAAGTCACTAGCTAAGCAAGGTGTGGCCATGCTAAATGTTCATGCGATGGGTGGGAGAGCCATGATGGAAGCGGCTCGTCAAGGAATTGATAAAGGGGTCAAAGCGGGTCAGGCCCGTCCTTTGTTACTGGCGGTGACTCAGTTGACTTCAACGAGTTCGGAGCAGCTCCATGAAGAGCAGCTTGTTGAAGTTAGCATGGAAGAAAGTGTCAGTCATTTGGCCAAGCTCACCCAGATGGCTCAGCTAGATGGTGTTGTATGTTCACCGCTAGAAGCTAAGGCGCTTAAGGCTCAATTTGGTTCGGAATTTATCACGGTTACACCGGGTATTCGATTGAATCAAGGCGGTGATGATCAAAAACGGACGGCCACCCCTTATGATGCCGCTTTGAATGGTTGTGATTATATAGTAGTCGGACGTCCGATTACACAAGCATCTGATCCGGTTGAGGCTTATCATGCGATATTAGTGGATTGGCAAAGCGGATTAGCTGAAAAAAATAAAAATTTTTAAGATAGGAGAGAAGCGTATGACCCCATCCGAACAAGCGGCACAGATCTTATTAGATATCAATGCTGTGTGCCTCAGTCCCCAGGCTCCTTTTACTTGGGCAAGCGGACTGAAGGCCCCCATTTATACCGACAATCGTTTGATTATGTCTTATCCCGAGGAACGTCGAGTGATTGAAGGCTTATTAGCTCAAACGATACAGTCTCATTATCCACAAGCAACGGTGATTGCAGGGACAGCAACAGCGGGTATTCCGCATGCAGCCTTTGTGGCTGCTGAGCTGAACTTACCCATGATCTATGTGAGGTCTTCTGCCAAGGATCATGGTAAAGGGCGTGCCATTGAAGGTGTCTTAAAAGCAAGTGATAAGGTTGTATTGATCGAAGACTTGATCTCAACGGGTCGCAGTGTTTTGAATGCAGCCCGTCAAATTCAATCTGAAGGAGCTCAAGTATTAGGCGTTGTAAGTATCTTTAATTATCAATTGGCCAGTGGGCAGAAAGCTTTCAAGGAAGCGGGAATCGATTTTGTCTCCTTGACGGACTACACTCGCTTGGTTGAAATTGCGATGAAGCAAGCTGACTTAAAAGACTATCAAGCTTCATTGGCAGATTGGTATAAGGATCCTGAGGGGTGGAGCCAAGCTCATCAGGGTTAGTCAAGGCGATTTGTTGCTAAAAGAATTAATAAAGAATGACGAGAGCATTCATTAAGGAGCGAAAAAATGGAAAAAATGAGTAGAAATGATCGACGCGCTTTAATCACAGCAATTGTGGGTTCAGGATTAGATGATTTGAATGTGATGTTTCTAGCCTTTTCAATGTCTAGTATTGTAAGTAGTCTGGGGATTTCACAAACTCAAGGAGGCTGGATTGCGACGATTACTAACTTCGGGATGTTAGTTGGAGGTTTGTTGTTTGGCGTCTTAGCTGATCGCTATAATAAGTACCGTGTTTTTAAATGGACGATAATGATCTTCTCCTTGTCTACAGCCATGATCTTTTTCACCCATAATATTTATTATCTTTACTTGATGCGTTTTATTGCTGGAATTGGTGTTGGCGGTGAATATGGGGTGGCTGTCGCTATCATGGCCGGGATCGTCGAACCGCATAAAATGGGACGGATCTCAGCCTTAAATGGGATTGCAGGGCAAGTGGGGTCTATTTGTTCGGCCGTATTAGCTGGTTTTGTAGCGCCAATTTTTGGTTGGAGAGGCCTTTTCTTATTTGGATTGTTACCGATGATTTTAGTGGCTTATACACATTTTGCGGTGGATGAGTCAACAATTACCAATCGTTACGCTGCTAAGCGGTCTTCTTTACATAAAGAAAAGCCAGCAATTAGTGAACTGTTTGCAACACCTGCTTTAGTCCATCAAACGATTGCCTTGATGGTGATGGCTACCGTTCAAATTGCAGGGTATTTTGGCATGATGAATTGGTTGCCGAGTATTATGCAAGCCTCGCTAGGTTTGTCGGTTAAAAACTCTTCAACTTGGATGATCGCAACCATCGTTGGGATGTGTATCGGGATGTTAGTTTTTGGTCAAATTTTAGACCGCTTAGGGCCGCGCCTAGCCTACGGCCTCTTTCTCTTAATGTCTTCGGCTTCGGTCTATTTGTTCCAATTTGCGAATTCGGCGGTCACGATGATTATTGGCGGAATGATCGTTGGCTTCTTCGTTAATGGGATGTTCTCTGGTTATGGAGCCATGACAAGCCGCTTGTACTCCAGTCGAATTCACTCGATTGCCAATAATGTGATCTTGAATGTTGGTCGTGCGGTCGGCGGATTCTCATCGGTGATTATTGGGAAGATCTTAGATAGTACTTCGGTATCAGTCGTCATGCTCTTCTTGGCGAGTTTGTATCTAATCAGCTTCATGGTGATGTTATCCTTGCCATACTTGCAAAAAGAGCGGTATGACGCCTTATTATTGACGGATGGTGTCGAAGATAACTCGGTTGGTACAAATTCTTCACTAGCTTAATAAAATAGGATCAAGGAACAACACCCCAAGGTTAAACTTGGGGTGTTTTCTTTGTATCCTGTGTGGATATTTAGGGGCTTTTTGTCTAGTGGCCTGGTAGAGATTGGTGTATACTGATTATCAATCGATCATTAATTATGTATGAAGGGGGTTAATAGACTTGGAATTATTAATTAGAGGACTAATGATTGGGCTATTTCTGGCAATCACCAATTATTCTATGAAATCCCATAGCAATCCTTGGGGACGGTGGCTCAGTCGTTTTCTGGTGATAGGGGTTTTCTTGTTGGCGGCAGGATCACTGAGTGCCTTTAGTCTGCTTGCGACTGAAGTAGCTCTTAAATGGCGGATGATGTATGGCCTATTAGCCGTGGCCCTGTGGGCTTATTTGATCCATCTGATCCGCATATATCGTAAAAAATAAATCTGTCTATCTATTTAGTTTGATCGCATCTTGAATAATTGACCCTTCAAATCTGAGTGTGTTTTCTTGTGGCTTCTAAGGTGAACGTGCTAAACTGAAACTATCACAAGCAAGGAGGGTTCTACATGCAAGCGAATTATGTGTTGAGTAATGATGTTAAGATTCCGTCGATTGCCTTTGGTACTTGGGAGTTGTCCGAAGGCGAGGTGGCTTACCAATCCGTCTTAAAGGCTTTGGAATATGGTTATCGCCACATTGACACCGCCCAAATCTATGGCAATGAAAAAAGTGTGGGCCAAGCCATTAAAGATTCCAAAATTGATCGTCAGGCTATCTTCTTGACAACTAAGGTCTGGAATGACAAGGGAACCTATGAGGCAACCAAAGCGTCTATTGATGAATCCATGACTAAGCTACAAGTGGATTACTTGGATCTGCTTTTGATTCATTGGCCAAACCCACAAGCCTTTCAAGCAAATGATGCTTGGATTGAACGTAACGCTCAAGTTTGGCGTGCGATGGAGGGATACTATCAAGCGGGTAAGATTCGTTCGATTGGGGTGTCTAACTTCTTGGAACATCATATCGAAGCCTTGAAGAAGACTGCCACCGTTAAACCAATGGTCAATCAAATTAAGTTGTCACCAGGTTTGACGCAAGCCAAACTCGTTGACTACTGTAAGCGTGAAGGAATTGTTTTGGAGGCATACAGTCCGCTCGGTCGCGGGGATGCATTCCACAATGAGACTTTAAAGGAGATGGCCGCTCGCTATGATGTGACTGTGGCTCAATTATGCTTACAATGGTCTTGGCAACATGGCTTCTTACCGCTACCTCGCTCTAAAACACCGGCTAATATCTTATCTAATATTGAGCGGCCTGAATTCACGATTGAGGCCGCAGATATGGAACGGCTCGATCAATTGGAGGATTTAGCGACCGCACCAGACCCTGATCATGCTAAGGAATAGTCTTAAAGGATTATTAATTGTGAAACGCTCGAGTCTAGAATGAAGGCTCGAGCGTTTTTGTTGGAGCAAGAATGGAGGGTAGATCATGTAAAAAAACTTTTATCGTTTTCATGTGACCTATGCTAAAATAAGATCAAAGGGGGGAGTCTTTTATGATTAATGATTCTTTACGGTTTAAACAGCGATTGATGATCGCATCCATGCTCTTTGGCTTATTCTTTGGGGCAGGAAATATTATTTTCCCAGTGTTTTTAGGGCAGCTTGCTGGAGACCAGGTGCTTTTAGCCAGCCTAGGGTTTAATTTAACAGCAGTCGGGTTACCTATGTTGGCCATTGCAGCGATGGCTGTGACTGAGAGTGAATCGGTCTACGAATTGAGTTTACGGGTTTCCAAGCCGTTTGCGGTGCTATTTACAGTCGCTTTGTATTTGATGATCGGTCCCTTATTTGCGATTCCACGTTTGGCGACAGTCTCTTATGAAGTAGGGGTCGCCTCTTGGGTTGATCAAATGGGGCTGAGTCAGACTTGGGGTCTGGCCGCATACTCGCTCCTCTTTTTTGGCGGTGCCTATCTTTTTTCACGCAAGTCGTCGAATTTAATTCAACTAATCGGTCAGTGGATGACCCCTTTGTTGATTCTCTTGTTGGCTCTCGTCTTTGTGCAAGCCTGTTTAAAGGGGAGTTTTGATTTTCCTAGTGGGACTTTAGATCATCCTTTAGCCAATTCTTTTATCAAAGGCTATGATACGATGGATGGTCTTGCAGGGTTGGCCTTTGGGATCGTGATTATTCGTTCTATCCGATCTCTCGGTTTAAAAAATCCTCACCGAATTAGTCAGGAAGTGCTCTTGAGTGGGGGACTGTGTGTATTGATGATGGGCTTGGTATATTTTGCCTTGATTCTCTTGGGTGCAGATAGCTTGAATTACAGTCAATTAGCCGCTAATGGTGGAGAGGCATTGCCTAGAATTGTGAGTCATTATTTTGGTTGGTTTGGACAGATTCTTCTGACCCTGATCGTCATTGTGGCTTGTTTTAAGACGACTCTCGGTTTGGTGGTTGCCTTTAGTCAAGCTTTTCAACAGATTTTTCCAGGAAGTAAGGGTTGGCTTTGGGCGGTCTTAGCCTGTTTAGTGCCAGGACTTTTAGCCAATGTGGGCTTGGATCGGATGATTGCCTTGACGACACCTTTCTTAATGTTGATTTATCCTTTAGCCATGGTCTTAATTCTTTTGGCCCTGTTGGCGAATCAGTGGGCCTCTAAGCGAGTCTATCAGATCTGTCTATGGGTGACAGCCTTCTTTGCGGTCTTTGATTTTATCAATCATTCACCGGCCTTTATAAAGCAATCGATTTGGGGCGCGGCGATGATTCGTTGGGCAAAACAGAATTTTCTCTTTTATCAGCTAGGATTGGCGTGGTTCTTGCCGGTTCTCTTATCCTTAGGATTTTGTTTTATATTTAGAAAGCGGCTGGCTGATCAGTAGACAAATAAAACAAGGAGCGACGAGAGTCAGCTCCTTGTTTATTTGCTTTTAATTAGGCTTGGCAGATGCCGGGAGTGGTCATTTTTTCAGCTTGCAGTAAATGGTCAAGGCTAGCTTGGTCGAGCAAGCCTTTTTCGATGACCAACTCTTTGACCGATTGGTCACTGGTGAGTGCTTCCTTAGCGATGTCAGCAGCTGCTTGATAGCCAATATAAGGGACCAAAGCGGTAATGGTACCGACACTTTGATCGACTAATTCGTGGCAACGATCACGGTTAGCGGTAAGGTCTTTAAGGCAGTTGTCAATGAGGGTTTGAATGGCTTGTTTAAGATAGGTCAAGGATTCAAACAGGCAGAAGAAGGTAACAGGTTCAAAAGCATTAAGTTCCAATTGACCGGCTTCAACGGCCATGGCAATGGTTAAATCATTGCCGCAGACTTTAAAAGCAACTTGATTGACAACTTCAGGAATAACCGGATTAACTTTACCTGGCATGATGGAAGAGCCGTTTTGCTTTTTAGGAAGATTAATTTCATTAAAACCTGTTTTAGGCCCAGAAGACATGAGGCGTAAGTCGTTAGACATTTTTGATAAGGCAAGGGCCAAGGTCTTAAGAATGCTTGAGATATAAGCAAAGCTATCGATGTGTTGGGTGCCGTCAATCATATCTTCAGCTTGGTGAACTGGAAGACCAGAGACTTCGGCTAACTCTGGGACGACTTGGGTAAAGTAATGCTCATCAGCATTTAAGCCGGTTCCGATCGCGGTTGCGCCAAGGTTAACTGTTAGGAGTTCGTCGAGGGCATTTTCCAAGCGTTGTCGAGACCGTTTGATGGCGGTAGCATAGGCATGAAATTCTTGACCGAGACGGATGGGAATGGCGTCCTGCATTTGTGTGCGGCCCATCTTGATAATATCGTCGAAAGCTTGAGCCTTGTCAAGGAGCGCTTCTTCGAGTTGAATCAGCATTTGAATCAGATCTTGGGCTAATTGGTAGGTGGTTAACTTCCCAGCAGTCGGAATGACATCGTTGGTTGATTGACCATAATTGACATGGTCATTGGGATGAACCAGATGGTAATTGCCTTTTTGGCCACCCAGGATTTCGATGGCCCGATTGGCTAGAACTTCATTGATGTTCATATTCATAGAGGTTCCTGCCCCACCTTGGATCGGATCAACAATAAAGGCATCTTGGAGTTGGTGATTGATGATCTCATCACAGGCTTGAACAATCGCTTGGGCAACATCCTCGCTGAGGCGATGACAGGCCTGGTTGGTGATTGCGCAGGCTTTTTTGACATAGGCTAGGGATTGGATAAAACGAGGGTGTAAACTTTGCCCGGTGATTGGGAAGTTTTCACGAGCTCGCAGGGATTGAACCCCGTAGTAGGCATCGACAGGGACGGCGTGTTGGCCAATGGAATCAGCTTCCATCCGAGTAGGGTTATTGGTATGTGTAGTCATGACTTTGCTCCTTTTCTATGAGGTTTGACTTCTTTAGTCTTATTATAGAAATGAAAAGGTTTTATTTCTAATACTTATTATGGTATATTAGTTATAATCTAAAAGTTATATATGGGGTGGTTTCATGTTTCAAGGAAAAGAATATGTCTTGGCGGTAGAAAAGGAGCGGTCTTTTTCCAAGGCGGCCGAGAAAATGCATATTTCACAACCTTCTTTATCGGCTAATATTAAGCGGATTGAAGAGCGTTTGGGTCATGATTTATTTGATCGGTCAACCATTCCTCTACGGGTGACGGAATTTGGAGAGGAATATCTGAAGCAATGCCGGCAAATCCTAAAGATTGAGGCTGATTTTGATCAATTTTTACAGCGTTATGAGGGCTTGCAGTATGGGCACATTATGATTGGAGGGTCCAGTCTCTACGCTGCCATGATTCTCCCTAGGATGATGGCCCAATATAAGGCCCTTTATCCTGCCATTGAATTAGGCTTGAAGGAGGCAACGAGTGAAGACTTAGTTCATTATTTAAGAGAGGGGGAGATTGATCTCTTACTGGATAATACCGGCTTTGACGAACAAGAGTTTGAGGCGGTTGAACTAGCTTCTGAGCAGCTTCTCTTAGCTGTTCCACGTGATTTTGCGGTTAACCAGTTCTTGTTGGATTATCAGCTTTCACCGAGGGAGATTCGCCAAGGAGATATAGATATCAATCAGGTGCCAGCTGTCGACTTAAAAGCATTTGGTCAAGCTCCCTTTGTCTTTTTAAATGATCATAATGATACAGGGGTGCGGGCTCGACGTTTATGCCAGGCTCAGGATTATCAAGCGAATGTGGTTTATGGGGTTGATCAACAGTTGACGGCTTATAATATTTCTTTATCAGGCATGGCGATTTCGGTGATGGGAGAAGCCTTGTTACATTACGGCTATGCCAGTGATCGTTTGATATATTACCGGCTGCAAGGGGAGGCCTCGAAACGACCGATTTGTATTTATTGGAAGAAGGACCGTTATTTAACGAAAGCGAGTCAGGCTTTCCTAGAATTAATTGGACAAGAGAAACTTTTTTAGTGGAAAGGATTTCATTTTTTCTTAGAATCACGTATAATGACTTATAAATACTAAACTATAAGTTAGGAGGCAAAAGAGTGGAATATCGGTTAGAACATGATTCCTTAGGGGAAATTAAGGTGCCCAAGGATCGTTATTGGGGAGCAGTCACACAACGGGCCTATGAACATTTTCAGATTGGTCAGGAAAAGATGCCGCGGGTTTTGATTCGTGCTTTAGCAGCGATTAAAAAAGCGGCTGCTCAGTGTAATGAGTCTCTGGGGGTCTTGGATGCCGAGCGTGCCCAGCGAATCGAAGAAGTATGTGATGAGATCCTGGATGGAAAGCTGGATGATCATTTTCCTTTACCAATTTGGCAAACCGGATCAGGCACACAGACCAATATGAATGTGAATGAGGTGATTGCGAATCGCTCGAATCAAGTGTATGGAGATCAGCTCCTGCATCCAAATGACCATGTGAATCGGTCGCAATCCTCCAATGATGTCTTTCCAACGGCTATGCATGTGGCCTGTTTAATGACTTGGCATCAGGGATTAAGAGCATCCTTAGTGGCAATGATTGACCAATTACATGTTCTTGAGCAAGCCTATCAAGATCAAATTAAGTCGGGACGGACGCATCTGCAAGATGCTACGCCGATTCGTTTTAGTCAAGAAGTTTCAGGATGGTCAGCCTCTTTGGCCCAGGACTTAGCGATGCTCGATCAATTGAGTGATTTTGTGAGTGAGATTGCTTTGGGAGGGACCGCCGTAGGAACCGGCTTGAATGCACCTCAAGGTTATGATCAAAAGGTGGCTGCTTTATTAGGCCGGGTTGTAGGCATTCCATTAAGAACCGCTACTAACAAGTTCCATTCCTTGTCTTCTAAAAGTGAGTTGGTAGCTTTTCATGGTGGCTTAAAAGCTTTAGCGGGTGACCTTATGAAGATGGCTAATGATATAAGGTGGTTGGCTTCAGGACCTCGGTGTGGTTTGGGAGAGATTACGATTCCAGCGAATGAACCGGGTTCGTCGATTATGCCAGGTAAGGTTAATCCTACTCAATGTGAAGCCTTGACCATGGTTGCCCTTCAAGTTATGAGCAATGATCTTGCAGTGGGTATGGCTCATTCACAAGGGAATTTTCAGCTGAATGTCTTTATGCCAGTTACGATCTATAATGTGATTCAATCGATGGAATTATTGCAAGATGGTATGTTGATGTTTACCAAGTATTGCTTAAAAGGCTTAAAAGTGAATGAAGATCAGATGCAAGCGAATATGGACCGGTCTTTGATGCTCGTGACGGCCTTAAGTCCACGTTTAGGCTATGAAAAAGCGGCCCAGGTGGCTAAACATGCTTATCAGGCTAATTTAAGTCTGAAGGAAGCCTGTCTGGATTTAGGGTATTTGGATGCGGCGACTTTTGATCAATTAGTCGATCCCAGCAAAATGGTATAAGTAGCGAAGAAAGGAAGCAGAAAAAATGGATGTATTTGAAGAATCTTTAAAGCGTCACTATGACCTACAAGGAAAAATTGAAGTGGTCTCACGTGCAAGCATTGAGTCAATGGAGGATTTAGCCTTGGCCTATTCGCCAGGAGTTGCTCAACCTTGTCGGGTCATTGATCAGGATCCGGATCAATCCTATGCCTTAACGCGGCGCCAACATTTAGTGGCGGTTGTCACCAACGGAACGGCTGTTTTAGGTTTGGGGAACATTGGCCCATTAGCGGCCATGCCAGTCATGGAAGGTAAGTGTGCCCTCTTCAAGCGCTTTGCCGACGTTGATGCTTTCCCCATCTGTGTGGATAGTGAGGATGTTGATGAGGTTGTAGATACGATCGCACGCATCTCAAAAAGTTTTGGTGGGATTAACCTGGAAGATATTGCCGCACCGGCTTGTTTTGAGATTGAAGAAAAGCTTAAGGCACGGTGTGATGTGCCTGTCTTCCATGATGATCAACATGGGACAGCCATTGTTGTTGCGGCCGCTTTATTGAATGCGGTCAAGTTAACTCACAAAACAATGGGTCAATTAAAGTTGGTGATTAATGGAGCGGGGGCAGCCGGGATTGCGATTGCTAAGCTCTTATTACAGATGGGCTTTGGTCAAATTATTATGGTGGATCGTCAAGGAATCTTAAATCGTGAGGATACACATCTAGATTCAGCCAAACAGGCCATTGCTCAAGTGACGAATCCAGAAGGATTGACAGGGGATTTATCCGTCGCGATTAAAGGCGCCGATGTTTTTATTGGAGTTTCTGCGCCAAAGGTGGTTAGCCAAGCAATGATTCGGTCGATGAATGATCAAGCCATTGTCTTTGCGATGGCCAATCCGGTACCAGAAATTATGCCAGAAGATGCCTTAGAAGCGGGGGCAGCAATTGTTGGGACGGGTCGGTCGGATTATCCGAACCAAATTAATAATGTCTTAGCTTTTCCAGGAATCTTTAAAGGAGTCTTAGCGGTTCGAGCACGAGAAGTAACGGATGGTATGAAGGAGAGTGCGGCTCGTGCGATTGCTTCATTAATTCCGGAGGAAGACTTAAAGGCCGAGGCTATTATTGTGAATGCCTTAGATGACCGTGTAGCTGATGTGGTAGCCAAGGCGGTCGCAGATCAAGCGATTAAAGAAGGCGTTAGTCGCCATTAATCCCTTGGAATGAATCTTAAGAGGCTGGGGCTTAAAGTCCCAGCCATTTTTTTATGGAGTCAGAAGGATTACTTTTTTGAGGGGAATATGATAGGCTAAGGATACTTTGTTAGAAAAGAGATGAATGAATGTCTAAACAAGCTGTATCGCGAAAAGAATGGATGACTCAGGGACCGATTATGCCAATGCTGTTGACCTTGTCTGCGCCACTCATGTTTAATAATTTAGTGCGTACTTTCTATACGGTGGCGGACGGTTTGTATTTAGCTCAGTTATCGGCAGAAGATTTTGCGGCCTCCAGTTTTTCCTGGCCTTTAAATAATTTATTTATTTCGATCGGAATGGGAATTGGTGTCGCAGCGACCGCCTTAATCGCTCATTTTATTGGGTCCAATCAACTGAAGAAGATTCAAGTCTATTTAGATTCGACCTTATTTTTAACCTTGGTCTTAGGGGCTATGTTGACCGTCCTAGGAATAGCTTCCAGTGAGTGGCTCTTAAAAGCCATGGGGGGCCAAGGGAGCTTTTTGCAGAAGTCGGATTTGTATTTAAAGATTTCCTTTTTGGGACTCTTCTTTGACTTTGGCTTCTTTGCTTACCAGTCGATCCTGAATGCTCAAGGGATGACTAAGACATTGACCATTATTTCCGCGATTTCGATGGGAGTGAATCTCTTATTGGATCCTTTCTTTATCTATGATCAAGTACCCGTGTTTCATTGGTCAGGCTTGGGATGGGGCATTGCGGGAGCGGCCTGGGCGACCCTTATTTCGAAATGGGTCTTATTAGCTTTAGCTGCCTGGATCGTAGCCAAACAATCTGCCATTAAACCTTCTAGAAAATGGTTCCGTTGGGATCTTGGGAGTCAAGGGCATATTTTGCGAATGGCATTGCCTTCTGCTTTAGGTTATGGAGGGTCTTCTTTAGGGTTTACCGTGATGAATGCCTTAATTACTTCTTATGGGACCAATACTTTGGCGGCTTTTTCCATGATCAATCGGGTTTCTGATATTGTCATGCAGCCACAGATGGGGGTGGGGATGGCCTTAACACCGATTATTGGTCAGAATATGGGAGCCAAGCAATTTGACCGAGCCCATTTGATCTTTAAACGGGCCATCCAATTTATATTAGGGATGTCGATTCTAGCATCGGCTTGTATCTTGTTAGGACAGGAACCGATCTTACGGTTGTTTATTAAGGCGGATGCTCCTAGGGATTTATGGAATCAGGCGCGAGAGTATCTTTACTATTCTGCCTTTATCATTTTCTTTATGGGTTTATTTAATGCCTTAAATGGCTTCTTCCAAGGATGCGGTCAGACCAAGTATTCCATGTTTATGACAATGGGACGCTTGTGGCTCATCCGGGTACCAATTGTATTTCTTTTGGGGCGGTTGACGGACTTGGGATCGACGGGAATTTGGATTTCCATGTTAATTTCGAATATGGGGATCGTTGTATGGGGCTTCTATATTTATCGCCGAAATAACTGGGAGCTGATGAGTCAGATGGCTTAGTGGATGAATGAAAATAATCCCACTGCTTAGTCCTAAGCAAGTGGGATTATTTTGTTGGGATGGCTGGTGAGGAGTCGCTCATGTTTGAATAGGCGATCGTTTGGTCAAACCCCCAATGGGATTTTATGTTAAAATAGGTTTACGATAAAAGGAAGGTGATAAGGATGCGACGAACGAGTCTGTGGGCTTATGTGGTAATAGCGGGAGCTTTTATGCTTACAGGTGCTTTGTTGGTCTTGTTTCCCTTCGAACAAATGGATTTTCTCCTGCAATTTTTAGCGGCCTATTTAGCTTTAACGGCTTGTAGCAAGTTTTGGGATCAATGGCGGTTAAAAAGCAGTATCTTCAAAGGGGAGAAGGGAAGCTTTCCTTATCTACTGGCACTGGGTTATCTTTTATTGGGCTTAGTGATTTATTGGCAAAGAAGTTTCCTGGTGGTTTGGGTAGTGAAGCTTATAGGTGTCTATCAGCTCGGCTTGGCTCTGCTCAATCTCTTTGCTTACTATTTGATGCGAAAAGACCAGGTGCCTAGTCGGTGGGGAAGGTTGGCTTATGCGATTTTCCATTTGATTTTTGGGATAGGGACAATCCTGACTCCCTTTCAAGGCTACCGGGCTTTGCAGTGGCTAGGGATTTATCTCTTGCTTATTGGACTGAGCTATTTAAAAGACGGCCGAAACTTATGGGCATTGCCTCAGACCTCAACTCCTCGCTGGACTTGGCGAGTCCCTTTACCGGTTGTTTTTTCTTTGTTTTTTCCTCAAAAAGTATTAGCTCAAACGGAAGCAGTGGTTCAGGGTCGGATAAGTTTAGCTTCTTCTGATTTGAATCCAGGACGGGATGCGGACGTGTCAATACCGGCAGAGGAGCTAGCTTTGTCCAAAAATAAAAACCTACTCGTACAGATTCATGTGGGTAGAGATCGCTATAGTCGAGTGGGACATATGAATGTGGCTTATGATGGGATCGTTTATTCATATGGGAATCATGATGCGGCCTCAAGACGTATGATGGATTGTTTGGGGGATGGCGTGGTGGTCTTACTGAATCATCAGGAATACCTTGACTATTACCTCTCTCACAGGGTAACCATTATCGAATACGAAATTGCTTTAAATGAAGTTCAACGATTAGCTTTAGAAGCTCATTTTGCTAGAATGCAGGATCAATTTGTCCCTTGGTATCCACAATCCACCCAACAATTAAAAGGCTTTGCCGGGAATATCATTCGCCAAACCCAGGGAAAATTTTATAAATTTGCTGCTGGTAAATACCAGACCTACTTTTTGTTCTGGACGAATTGTGTCCTTTTCTCGGAAGAGCTGCTGCGGGTGTGTGGCTTTGACGTTTTTCCATTGGTGGGTATCCAAACGCCTGGGACCTATTATGATTATCTGGAAAGACAGCGGCGACAAAATCAGTCTCGGATTGTGGCACGCCGGGTCTATAATCGCGACTTACGCAATTATTTAGCAAAAAGTAAAGTACAGAAATTATAAAGATATCAAAATAAGAGGCTGTGACCTGGTGGTCAAGCCTCTTATTTATTGAATTGATTAGTTATTTTAGAAGCGGTTCTTGAAAACTAACTGCTTTTTATGGCTAACTATCTTTTGAATTTTATGTCCCATTTGGTAACGCGGAAGAGCCATTTAACGATTTCACAGATGATGACTAGGGAGAAGGCTGCTGCCATAACAATACCCCATTCATAGCCATTCATTGGGTGAACATCAAAGAATTGATTGATTCCTGGAATCAAGATGACTCCTAATAAGAGGGCACCAGACACGATAAAGGCTAGGTTAAGCCACTTATTATCAAATGGATTGCGTTTGAAGAGGGAACCAAAGGTTGATTTCACATTATAAGAGTGGAAGAGTTGAATCATTCCTAAGGTGACAAAGGCCATGGTCTCTGCTAAGACGTGACGTTCTTCACCAACTAAGCTAGTGGTCATAGGCCCTTCAGCAGCAAACCAATAAACAAAGAGTGTAATAGCAGCTTCAAAGATACCTTGATAGATAATTGATGGAGCTATTCCAAAGGATAGGAAGGAATCTTTGGAGGTTCTTGGTTTATGAGACATGACATCCGATTCGGCACGTTCCATCCCTAGGGCGATCGCTGGGAAGACGTCGGTGACTAAGTTAATCCATAGAATGTGAACGGGTTCTAAGATGACCCATCCAAAGAGGGTGGCTGTAAAGAGAGTGATGACTTCTCCTAAGTTAGCTGATAGAAGGTATTGGACAGCTTTTTGAATATTGGCAAATACTTTACGTCCTTCTTCAACAGCAACGACGATCGTTTGGAAGTTATCATCCGCTAAGACCATATCCGAAGCACCTTTGGAGACCTCGGTACCGGTAATTCCCATACCCACTCCGATATCGGCTTGTTTTAGAGAAGGAGCGTCATTGACCCCATCCCCTGTCATAGAAACAACCGCATCATTGGCCTGCCAAGCCTTAATGATACGAACCTTATGCTCAGGAGAAACCCGGGCATAGACAGAGTAGTTCTTGACTTTTTGGGCCAGTTCTTCATCACTGATTTCATTGAGTTGAGCGCCGGTTAGGACGTGCTCTTCATTGTTGGAAGCGGATGGATCAAGGATGGTTAAGCGTTCAGCAATCGCTTGGGCGGTGACAGCATGGTCGCCAGTAATCATGACGGTACGAATACCTGCACGGCGAGCGGTTTCGATAGCCTCTTTAGCTTCAGAACGCTCAGGGTCGATCATACCTACAAGACCTGTAAAGATCAGATTATGTTCGACACTATCGCTATCAAAGCTCGCTGGGAGTTGGTCGATGTATTGGTAGGCACCTGCCAGAACCCGTAAAGCTTGTCGAGCTAGATCATTATTGATTTTCAAAATTTCATCTTTATCAGTCTGGGTTAATTCCTTGACTTCTCCATTTACTTTTTGATAACGGCATCGTTGAATCAGTTGATCCGGAGCTCCCTTAACGGCCACAAAATAACGATCCTGGAAGCTGTGAACGGTCGACATTAATTTACGATCAGAATCAAAGGGTACTTCTTCCTTTCGTGGGTATTGAGCCAGTTGATCTTGAAGGGGCATTTGATGGTCTAAGGCATACTTGACCATGGCGGTCTCGGTAGGGTCGCCATTGACTTTGCCTTGAGCATCGATCTTGGAATCATTGGCAAAAACAAAGGAACGAATGAATTCAGAATCCGTATCTAAGTCATCCTTGGCGTCGTGAAGTTGACCGTCATGGTAGACTTTTTCAATGGTCATTTCGTTAAGGGTTAAGGTTCCTGTCTTATCGGAACAGATAACTTGAGTGGACCCTAAGGTTTCTACCGCTGGAAGGGTCCGTACTAAGGCTTTACGTTCGGCCATAGTTTGGGTTCCTAAGGAAAGGATAATCGTGGAGATGGCTGGGAGTCCTTCTGGGATCGCAGCAACAGCTAGCGAAATAGATACTAATAGCATTTCTAATGGGGATAAGCCATTTAAGAAGACGCCCACAATAAAGGTAACGACGGCAATACCCATGATTAGATAGGTAAGGTTCTTACCTAAAGTTTCTTGGTCACGTTGTAGTGGGGTGAGTTGCTTTTGTGTGGAGGATAACATTGCCGCAATGTGACCGACCTCGGTATCCATTCCGGTTTGTGTGACAACCCCAAGCCCGCGACCATAGGTGACATTCGTGGAAGAAAAGCCCATGTTGGTCCGATCACCAATACCAGCATCGGCTTCTACCAGACAATCAGCGTCTTTTTCTACAGGGACAGATTCACCCGTAAGTGCGGCTTCTTCGATTTTAAGTGAGTTGGTTTCGATCAGACGTAAGTCAGCTGGCACGACGTCGCCGGCTTCTAGTAAGACGATGTCTCCAGGAACTAATTCAGTGGATTTGACTTTTTGGTGACTGCCATCACGTAAGACATTGGCTTCGGGAGAGGAGATATTCTTCAAAGCATCAATTGCATCCTCGGCTTTTGCTTCTTGGATCACTCCAATTACGGCATTGAGTAAAACAACAATTAAGATAATCACGGCATCGGCAATACCTTCGCCATTAGCTAGACCAATACCAGCAGAGACAGCAGCAGCTACTAAAAGAACAATGATCATGAAGTCTTTGAACTGATCAATGAACTTTTGCAGGGTGCTTCGGTGTTCTTCCTCTTTGATGGCATTCTCCCCATAACGGGCTTGCCGTTCTTTGACTTGGCTAGCGCTTAAGCCTTTCAGGCGATCGCTTTCCAATTGGCTCAGAATTGCTTCCTTGTCTTTGCTATAGGCAAGTAATTCTTTGGTTGACATGGACTTTCCCCCTTTAAGTTTTTGTTCATGGTGGGTTCCTCAAGAAAAAAGACTTATGCCTCTTGCAACTGAACGTTGTTAAGCGGCATAAGTCTCACTCTTTACTTTAGTACCAGTAATCGGTGAGATTACTTAACGTTGTTGATACTAAAAAGGCTAGGCCTCGAGTTACTCCCCTATGAACTTCTAAATAGATTATAAGGAATCTCTTTATTAAATGCAAATAAAAACGCTCTTAATTTTGCCAAGAAAGCTTATGAAGAAAGTTTGACGAAAGATCGTAAAATGCTTTTATTTATATGATAAGAATTTGAATTTGCTTAAAAAAACATGCATTTATGATAAAGTAAAGATAACAAGTCGGAAGTAGTCTCGAATAATTGATCACATTGGAGGGATCATCATGAAAAAGCAAGCACCGATTTATTTATTATTATCAGCAGGGCTCATCTTAACGCCGATCGCGTCAACGATGACTCAAACTTCTCTATTACAAAGTGTTTATGCCCAAGATCAAGCTGTTGATTTTGAAGTTTACTTGCAAGTAGGCGAGGAAGCTCATGCGCAAAGTCAAGTCACTTATCAAATTCTACGTGAATCTGACAAAGAAGTGGTCTATGATTCGACGCAAAATATGACTTTTCCAACTTTATCAGTGGGTAAATATATTTACCGCTTGTTTGACGACCAAAACTTCCAACGGGAAGGACAGGCCGTTGAGGTGGATAAAGTCATCCGCAAACAGTCGGGTCAGGAAGAAAGTCTGGATCAGAAAGGCGAGATTAAGAACTTAGACGACAGCGATAATAAAGTCTATGAATTTGAATTCGACATTGAAGAAGCTAGCGATTCCATTCACTATGAGATCTATCTTAAGAGCCAAGCTGCAGCGGCGGAGGAGGCAGAGAACGATGAAGCGACTGCAAGTTCATCAGAAGCAGATGATCAAGCTGCAGTCGAATCGGAAGAAGCGGCTGAAGAGCCATCCTCAACGGAAGCTGACAGCGAAGTTGATTCAGTAGATTCAACAGCAAGTGCTCATTTGATTATTCAAGCACAAGACCAAGCAGGCCAAGCTTTAGCCCATCTAAAGCTGATGATTGGTAATCAAGAAGTAGAGACCGATGAGTCGGGTATGGCTAGTATCGCAGATTTGGAAGCAGGTACTTACTCAGTGGGACTCTCCGATGAAAGTCGTCAAACTTATCAAATTGAACTGGCTGAAGAAAGTCCGAAGACGGTTGATTTAGTGGCTGGTCAAGTTCAGGACTTGGTCTTAACTTTTAACCCGATCCAAGAGTCGACGGAATCCAGTGAATCAAGTGAGACCACTGAAACGACTGAAGTATCATCAACGACTATGGAATCGAGCGAAGCTGTAGAGGACTCTAGTCAAGAAATCAGCTCAGAAACGAGTCAGGCTCCCCTTCAAATGGGGCAAGTTCGTTTTGAAGTAAAAGATCAAAGCGGAAATCCCGTTGCAGGACTTGAATTGCTCTTGGGTGAGCAGTCACAAGTGACCGATGAACAAGGGCAAGCTGTTTTTGAAGATCTAGTTCCTCAAGACTATAGCTTGAGCCTTGGTAAAAAACCTGAAGGCTATGTGGATGCGACTTTAGATTCTGATTCACCTAAAAATATTCAAATTGAAGCTGGGGATCAAAAGACGGTTTCGCTTACTTTAGCTGCCGCCACTTTAACCGGCAACCTAAGCTTGGAAGTACGCGACCAGAATCAAGAGCCAGTAGCCGGTGTGGAAATTCAAGTCACCCCGAGTCAAATGCGAAGCCAAGGGCAAAGTGTGAAAACCGATGATAAGGGACAAGCGAATTTACAAGGATTAGGCGTAGGTAAATATACTTACCAAATCGTGTCGGTTCCAAAAGGTTTCCAAGCCAATAATGAGACCTATGAGATTGATCTACAGGCTAATCAAAGCAACCCACAGGTCTTGAGCGTGACACGGCTCGAACAAAAAGCGAGTCTAAGGCTGACGGTTTTAGATCCATCTGGTAAGCCGGTAAAAGGTCAAAAGGTTCAATTAGGTCAATCTACCTTAATCACCGATCAGGCAGGGCAAGTGACTTGGAGCGATTTGTCTGCGGGGGATTATCAATTCCAATTACCAGACTTAGCGAGTGTTTATCGCTTGGAAGATTCAACGAATTTCCAATTAGAAGCGGGTGAAGATAAGGAACTTACGATTCACTTAAAGGCGGCCCAAGCTCAATTGACCTTAAAAGTGACGGATGCGGATTCTAAACCCTTAGAAGGAGCAGCGATTTACCTCAGAGACGAAGGAAAGAATTATGAAAAAGTCCTAAAAACCAACGCTAAAGGACAAGTGGACTTTACCGCTTTAAGTCCGGGTCATTATTTCTATCAAATGACTCAAGCACCAAAGGGTTATCGAATCATTAAGGAAGTCCAAGAAGTGACCTTAAAGGATCAAGATGCGGTTGAACAGCTATTAAGTCTTGAAAAAGAAAGCAAGCAAAAGTCGATTGAGTCTGGTAAAACAACGACTTCTACTACGACAACCACAACGACGACCACAGCTCATCCCGATAAGAAAGTCCTAACTGACCCTCAAACGGGTGCACAAATGACCCTGCGTGGTTCGATTGCCGGTCAAGCACATTCTTTGACAGTTCGTCAGGTAAAATTAGCAGATAGTCAATTACCAGCGAATCTAAAGGGGAAGGATTATCACATCTATGAAGTCAAAGTGTACAAAAAAGATGGTAGTCTCCTCAGCCAGGTGCCTGCTAATGAATTGGTCATCCCATTAAAGGTGATTGATAGCAGTGTTAAAGCCTATAAGTTACAAGGGCAAGCACTTCAAGAGCTTCCTTTGACCATACAGAATAATACCGTTACCCTGTCTAACCAAGGTGATGGCTATGTGGCATTGCTTTTCCAATCAAAATCAGCTAATAATAAAGTGACTGTCACCAAGACTAAAGGACAAAAGACTGGTAATTTGGGTCTTCCTTCAACCGGTGAACGAAGCCCATGGGTGACCTTGCTTCTAGGATTAGTCCTGTTAGCAGCTGGGGGTTACTTTATTAAACGGAAAAAATAGCCCATAAGAGGTCCAAAAATTTTAGGCATTTTTGACTGAGCCAAGGCCCTTAGCACAAAAGCTAAGAGGCTTTGGCTTTTAGATTAGTGAGTGAGCAAGCTTACTGACAAAATCTCTTAGGAATCCTGGGATTGATTATATTTTATTAAGAAAGAATATGTTACAATGGGGAAGACTAGGAAGGCCGATGATCATATGGCCTTGTTGATGACTCTTGAGATGAATGAAGCAAAGACCAGCAGTCAACCAATTAATCAAATAGAACGTTTTATTCATCATTCATTAAAAGTCATAATAGATAGTATTTTTGAAGAATTTGGATTGAAAGATAAAGGAGAAAATAGTGGCCCCATTAAAGTTAATTGCGATCGATTTAGATGAAACTCTGTTGCGCCGTGATAAGACTTACGAGGTAGCTCGTTTTAACCAAGTCCTGAAGGAATTAAGAAAGCAATCTGTTTTAGTGGCGATTGTGACTGGAAATTCTTATGATAAGGTGAAAGACTATTTTGAGGCGTCAATACGGCCGTTTTTATATTTTGCTTGTGATAATGGAAATTATCTGGTTCAAAATGAAGTGACGCTTAAAAAAATCGGGATTCCCTATGAACGCTTCATCGAAATTATTGACTTTATTGATGAATTTAAAGGATATTATCCAGCGCTTTGTTTAGGGGATGCGACCTATGAACGAGAATCTAAGGGCGTAGGTCATGAGATCTTAGCTCAGTTTAATCCGCGAGTTCAGCGAGTGGATTCCTTTAGAGAATTGCCAGAAGATAGTCTAGTGACTAAGATTGCGATTTTGAGTCAGGATGATTTGGATCGTAATAAGGCACTGGTTCGTATTATCAATGAACGCTACGAGGATGTGACAGCCGTTACCTCCGCTGAAAATTGGGTCGATATCTACAATTGCCAAGGTGGTAAGGGATCTGCGATTCGCTTCTTGAAGGAACGCTATCAATTAAAGGCTGAAGATTGCTTGGCCATGGGAGATTCTTTGAATGATGAGTCGATGATGAAGGAAGTCCACTATAGTGTGGCCATGGAAAATGCGGACAAGGATTTGGTCATGCAATGCCGCTATCAAATTGGTAATAATAACGATCAAGCGGTTGTTCAGTTAATGGAAGACTATCAACAAACAGGAAGTTTAGACTTTATGCAGAAATACCGCACCATTAAGATTTAACTAGGGGAGGTTGAAATGGCAAAGCAAGCAGCAAAAAGAAAACAAGGCTCAAAGAAGGCTGAGACCATGGTTCAAGTTGACGCTTACTTGATTCCCGAAGCTCAAGCTGCCATGTATCAAACGCTGCGTCAAGCAGTGGCAGATGAAGCGCAAGCCTTTTGGCAAGAACGTTATCATCGGGTGGAATGGATTCAAGATCCGGATGAAGGTCAGGGATTGGTGGTCTATAACGAGGCAGAAGAGCGGCTATTTTGTTTTTATCTCAACCCTCAAAACATCTCTCAGGCCCAAATTGCCCGCGATAAGGATCAGTTGGCCAAGTATCTTCTGCGTTTTGAAGAAGAACAGGGGATCCTAGAGGACTGATTGAACAGCATAAGATGAAGGAGGCGAGTCGATGGGGGATTTTGATCAACGTGCTTTTTTGATGCCAGGTCGGCCGCTACTTATTAAGGATATTGAGCGTATCTTAGAGGATTTGGGTCAAGTTCTGTTTGAATATGACGAGTTAGTCTACAAGGATTGCTTATACTTGCAAAATATCTTCTACTATTATTTAGGACGGGATTATTTAGCGCTTTGGGAGAGTCACTATGATTTTTTATCGAGTCAGTCCCGCCTTCGACAGGCAAAAATGAAGATCGCTCCTACTCAACCAGCTTGTTTGGCCAAGTATCGCGAGTTTTTGCGACTCAAAAAAGACCGTTACCGCCTAGCCTTAGAATGGGGTCAGCAAGATTCAATATCGGTCGAAGAATCACGCAAACTCCGTCAACTCTATCGGCAGTGTGTTTTAGCTTTTCACCCTTTATTGCATGAACAAAGCCAGTCAGCTCACCGATTGTTGTATGAAAAAGCGCGAATGGCCTACCGACGGGACAATCGTCAGCTGTTACAATTGACTGCCAATATGAGTCAAGAAGCCTATGTTCAGGATGATTGGCGTAATCTGTCCATGGTTCAGCTACTAGATTGGCGAGGACAGCTCTTAAATCAATTATTTGAATGGCGTTATCGTATAGGAATGAAACGAGCAGAGTTCCCCTATGTGATTCACTCACAGATCTTGAGTGAGACTCAGCGTCAGAAGATGCAGGCGTCTTTTAGGCAAGAGACACAGAGACTGCGATCAGCGACAAAGCGTAACTTGGCCTCTTTAGACCAGCTGGATCAATAGAACGTTACTGGGGAAGTATGAAGCTTTTGTGAAATGATTAAGAAGATAAGGTAGAATTCTTGAATTAGTCAAATGAATGTTTTAATATGAGGATAATTCAATCGAATAATGAGATAGGGATATTAGCTTATGTAGGGAGTGTGAATGGATGAAAAAAGCATTAACAGGGTTGGGTTTGTTTCTAGCCTTAGTCCTCGTTGTTGGTCTGGCCTATGCTGCAGGAATCAGTTATTATGGCGATCGGTTTTTAGCCAACACTAAAATTGCTAAGGTGGATGTCAGTAATTTATCCTTAGAACAAGCACAAGCCAAAGTAAAATCAGAAATTTTGGGACATTCCCTCGACGTGCTTGAGAATGGCAAAGAATTAGGAACGGTTCATCTCAAGGATTTAGAACCTGAATTCTCTGGTGAAGCGACGATTCAACAATATTTTAAGCATCAAAATCCGAATAGCTGGTTAGGCCATTTCTTTAAAGGGCAAGACTTTGACTTGTCGGTGATGACGGATGTTAAGATTGATCGTAATCAAGTGACGAGTAAGTTAGCCGAACTGGGCGTTGATAACAGTAAAAGAACGCCTTCTAAAGACGCTCAAATAAGCTATCAAGAAGATCAGGGCTATCGTCTTGAGAGCCAAGAACAAGGAAATCAAGTAGATATTTCAGCTTTGCGGGAGGCGCTCTTTGAACAATTTGAAGAGGGACATAATAAGCTTGACTTAAAAGATTATTATGCCAAGCCAGAAGTGACTGATCAGAATGAAGAACTTCAATCCATGATGCAAAAGATTGAAGATGCCTCCAAGGCGAAGATTACTTTGAAGATTGAAGACAGTAAGGAGACGATCTCCAAGGCTGCTATTCAAGACTGGATTTATTTTGATAAGGATAATAAAATTATTTATGATCAAGAGAAGATTGCTGAATATCTCAAACGCTATAACGACAAGTATTCTTCCTATGTAAATCCTCGCCAATTCCGTTCGACCAATCAAGGGATTGTGACGGTTCAGCCAGGGACGCTAGGTTGGTCGATTGACCGGGCAGCTGAAGCGGAGCAAATTGCGGTTGATTTGGCAGCTGGTAAAGACGTAGAACGTGAACCGATTGTTGTTGGCTCAGGTTATGGGTCTGCTGGGGATGGGATCGGAAGCACTTATGTCGAAGTGGATCTATCCTATCAAATGATGTATGTCTATATCGATGGTAAAATGGTAATTTCAACACCGATTGTATCCGGTGGGCCACAATCTCAAACAATTCCGGGTGCTTATGCCGTTTGGGGTAAGCAACGGGACACCAGCTTGAAGGGCTATAACTGGGTAACAAAGAAAGAATATTCATCGCCTGTTTCTTACTGGATGCCTTTCGACCATGTGGGTCAAGGGATTCATGATGCCCCATGGCAACCTGCTTTTGGTGGTAATTTATGGCAAACAAATGGGTCACTAGGTTGTATCAATACACCAACAAATGTGATGGCTCAAGTTTTTGACATTGTTGAGATCGGAACGCCGGTGATTATTTTCTGGTAATTCAATGATATCTTTTAGGAAGGCTGTGGCTGGTTGCTACAGTCCTTTCTTTTAGTCAAAGAAAAGAGGAAAACAAATGAAGAAAGTCCATCCCTATTCCAAAAATCAGGTTTTAACAGGACAAGTGATTGATCTAACCCATGAAGGACTGGGAGTTGTTAAGATCGATCATTATCCTTTCTTTATTCCAGACAGTCTACCGGGAGAATTCATTGAATTCAAAGTGGTTAAGACCGGCAAAAAATTTGCCTATGGAAAGTTGCTTAAGTTGATTGAAGCAAGTCCCGATCGAGTAGACATTCGCGATGATCTGGGACGGAAAAATGGCAGTTTAACCCTGCAACACCTCGCCTATCCTGCACAATTAGCCTTTAAAGCGAAGTTAGTGCGCGATAATTTTGAGCGGATCGGTCATTTTAAGGATATTCAAGTTCAGCCAACCTGGGGAATGGCGGATCCTTGGGGTTATCGTAATAAAGCTCAGATTCCAGTTCAAGAGCTTAATGGTCAGTTGGAAACAGGTTTTTACCGTAAGAATAGTCATGATTTGATTCCGGTGGAAGATTTTCAGATTCAAGATCCAAGGATCGATCAGGTGATTCGCCTTGTCCGTGACCGACTACGTTATTATCAGATTCCAGCTTATGATGAGAAGACTCATCAAGGCGTGATTCGACATGTTATTGTTAAGCGAGGATATTATTCGGGTCAGATTATGGTCGTTCTGGTCACTCGCCAGCGTGATTTTGATCATAAGGAGGCCTTGGTAGCGGACTTAATCAAGCAGATTGACGGTCTTGTCTCCTTGATGCAGAGTATTAACCCCAAGCGAACGAATGTGATCCTGGGAGATCAAACCGTCTTACTTTGGGGACAAGCATATTATGAAGACCAGATGTTGGGCATGACTTTTCGCATAGCTGCCCAGTCATTCTACCAAGTAAATACTCCTCAAGCAGAACGGATGTATGAGGAGGTAGTGCGTTTGGCTCAACTGGACGGGACCCAGACGGTACTCGACGCTTATTGTGGTATTGGGACGATTTCTTTGGCGTTAGCCCAGTCAGCTAAAAAAGTCTATGCCATGGAAATTGTGCCAGCAGCCGTTGAGATGGCTCGGATGAATGCTCAATTAAATGGGATTGACCGAGCGGTTTTTGAAGTAGGAAAGGCAGAAGACTGGCTAGCTAAATGGAACCAGGCTGGCATCCACTTTGATGTGGTCGTCGTTGACCCGCCACGCAAGGGCTTAGATCCAAGTTTTGTTCAAGCCTTAATTCAACAAGATCCTGATCGGATTGTTTATGTGTCGTGTAATCCATCAACTCAAGCCAGAGATTGCCAACTCTTAAATCAAGCAGGCTATGAGATC
This sequence comes from Facklamia hominis CCUG 36813, assembly GCF_000301035.1. Lineage (GTDB taxonomy): Bacteria > Bacillota > Bacilli > Lactobacillales > Aerococcaceae > Facklamia > Facklamia hominis. The sequence continues at coordinate 1,452,881 of NZ_JH932292.1, forward strand.
CGCCATATCCAACCGGTTGATCTCTTCCCACAGACGGTGCATGTCGAGGCAGTGACACTGCTTGTGAAGGCACGTTAGCGACTGAAGAAGCAGCTGTCCTGCCCGTGCACGGATTGCCCAAGAATGACGAGCGAAGCGAGGAAATGATTGGATGCAATCGGCTGCTGAGACAGTAGTATGGATGCAAAAGGTAAAGGAGTAATATATTGTTATATCAGCTTTTTGAATGTGTTAGTCATATTCAGAGGGCTGATTTTTTAAGTTTAGTTGTTATGAAAACAGACAAAAGTAGGTGTGAGACTTAAAAATACCGAGTAATCTGCGAAAACTGATCTACGTCTGAAGGGTCTTTACTCATCAATAGAGTTCTATTAGAGTATATGATTTGAGTCTATGGTATAATATCTTGTATGCGTAGATAATATTAATTTTTGGAGATATAATGATATGGATCATCACCAGATATTCAATAAAGATTGTATTAATTTCCTAGCCTCACTAAAAGCGAGGGCTGTTGATTTAATATTAACTGATCCCCCTACAACGTAGGCAAATTTGTAAGAAAAAAGAGATGTAAACTTTCATTCATATCGTTCGAACCACTTTTAAAAATCAATTTGGGACGCTCATGACTACTTAAAATGGACAGATTTGACGCATAATTTTTTTAAAGAATCAGCACGAATATTAAAAAAGGGTGGGTCCTTAGTAACTTATAGAGTGACCCCAAATAGTTGGATCAAAGAGATGAACACAATTTTGTGCTTGTCTCTTTTTTGACTTAAAGAGAAATCCATAAGCCACCTGTATTTTTCTATAACAGTAGGACTTTATACGAATATAAACCGCCCATTAAGAGTTAGTCGCTCTTGATGGGCGGTTTTTTGTATCATCGTTGACAGGAGTGATATCTTGGCGATCCTCAAAAATATTGTGAATAAACTGATGGATCCGGACTTGACCGCAGGGGGGAGGGAATAACTTGTTCGATGAAGCGATTAAGAAACTGAGAACTTAAACGAAGGCCAAGTTCCTATTTTTGAAAATTTATTCAAAGAAATGCTAGGCAAGATGGTACCGAAAAAAGGATACTACCAATGCCTGGGTCGATCTTTTGAGAAAATTCAAAAGAATATAAAAATATTTGAACAAATGATCATATATCGCTTGACATAATTTACAAATACCAATATAATATCAATATAACGTATGAACGATTGTTCAATTATCCAGATGAAATCATCAAGAAGGGGGGGATTCGATGACTGAAAAACTTACTTGCATTGAAAAATGTGAAAGTAACGCCATTCACGAAGACATTATCAATCAAGTGAGAGATAAGATGCCTCAAGAAAAAAGCCTTTCGGACCTAGCAGAATTATTTAAAGTATTTGGAGATTTAACACGAATTAGGATCTTGTGGGCTTTACATGAAGCTGAAATGTGTGTATGTGATATCGCCGTATTACTTAACATGACACAATCGGCAATTTCCCATCAGCTGAGAGTCTTGAAACAAACGAATTTAGTAAAAAACAGAAAAGCAGGCAAAGTGGTCTATTATTCACTCGTTGATGACCATGTAAGGGAAATCTTTGACCAAGGGCTCATACATACCTCCGAGAGGTAGTCATTCGAGAAGTAGTCATGGGCTCGAACAGGATGTTCTTGGAAGATTATTGGGCAGGGATTCGAGGCCTTATAGCCAATGATTCATGCGTCAGGAAATTTCGAACAAGACTGGGAGTATTCAAAATAAAATGATAAATAATATTTAGGAGGCTATAATCATGAAAAAGAAATTTATTTTAGATGGTTTAGATTGTGCAAATTGTGCTGCAAAGATGGAGCAAGCGATCAATGAACTTGATGGCGTGAGAAAAGCCACCGTTAACTTTATGACCACAAAAATGGTCATTGATGGTGAAGAGGAAAAAATGCCAACCATCATAGCAGAAGCCGAAAAAATAGTTAAAAAATTTGAACCGGATACTAGGATGAAGAAGGCGTAAGGGAGGTCATTAAGGATGAAAAAGCGACTCTGGCGAATCATCATAGCTGCTTTCTTATTTACGATCGCACTGTTGATGGAATTAAATAACGAATGGTTACAGATTGCTCTCTTTATAATAAGTTACATTATTGTAGGTGGAGATGTTGTAAAAAGAGCGGTTAAAAATATGAATCGAGGTCAAGTTTTTGATGAGAACTTTCTAATGAGTGTCGCAACCATTGGGGCCATGCTCATCGGTGAGTTTCCTGAAGCTGTGGCAGTGATGCTCTTTTATCAAGTGGGCGAACTCTTTCAAAGCTATGCCGTTGGCAAGTCGAGAAAGTCAATTGCAAGCCTGATGGAAATTCGACCAGATTATGCCAATGTCAAAAAGGGCGATGAAATCATCAAAGTTGATCCTGATGAAGTACAAATTGGAGATATTATTGTCATAACAGCAGGAGAAAAAATTCCTCTTGATGGCAAGGTCATTGAGGGAAGTTCAATGATTGATACATCGGCACTTACTGGTGAATCGGTCCCTCGTGAAGTCGAAGTAGGAAGTGATATCCTGAGTGGTTCCATCAATATTAATGGCGTTATTACAGCTGAGGTTACCAAGGAATTTGAAGAATCTACGGTAAGCAAAATTCTTGATTTAGTTGAGAATGCAAGCAGTAAAAAATCCAACTCGGAACAATTTATTACGAAGTTTGCGAGATATTACACGCCGGCTGTGGTGATAATGGCAGTATTGCTAGCGGTTATACCGCCTCTTATGATAAAGGGTGCGACTTTTAGTGATTGGATCTATCGAGCGCTAGCATTCCTTGTGGTATCTTGTCCATGTGCTTTAGTGATTTCGATTCCCTTAAGCTTCTTCGGGGGAATCGGTGGAGCTTCAAAAGAAGGTATTTTAGTTAAAGGCAGTAACTACCTCGAAGCCTTATCTCAAACTGAGATTGCTGTCTTTGATAAAACAGGGACCCTCACGAAAGGTGTCTTTAATGTACAGGAAATTCATCCACAAGGAGTTTCCAAGGAAGAGCTACTCGAGTTAACGGCGTATGCCGAGAGCTATTCGAATCATCCGATTTCACTTTCTCTAAAAGAAGCATATGGTAAGGACATAGACCATCAACGTATTTCTGATGTCGAAGAGCTATCTGGACATGGTGTGACGGCAACCGTCGATGGCCAAAAGGTGATAGCAGGAAATATTAAACTGATGAAGATGATGGATATCCCTTATTTTGAGGGGGAATTGATTGGAACGGTCGTGCATGTGGCTGTTGATAACAAATATATTGGTTACATTGTCATAGCCGATGAGTTAAAGCCAGATGCAAAACAGGCCATCAGGGAACTTAAGGATGCGGATATTAAACAATTAGTCATGTTGACTGGTGATAATCAAAGTGTTGGGACGAAAGTTGCTAAAGAGCTGGGTCTTGATCAAGTTTATTCAGAACTATTACCAGCAGATAAAGTTGAAAAATTAGAAGAATTAATTACGCAAAAATCTCAAAATGGTAAACTTGCTTTTGTTGGTGACGGCATAAATGATGCCCCTGTATTAGCGCGTGCAGACATTGGAATTGCAATGGGAGGGCTGGGTTCTGATGCAGCCATTGAAGCTGCGGATATTGTCATTATGACGGATGAGCCATCAAAAATTGCTACTGCAATAAATATTTCTAAAAAGACACTAAAAATTGCCAATCAAAACATAGTTGTTGCCATTGGCATAAAAATATTGGTGCTTATTTTGAGTGCTTTAGGAATAACTACTATGTGGTCAGCGATCTTTGCCGATGTCGGTGTTACGATCCTTGCAGTATTAAATGCATTTAGAGCTTTGAACGTAAAGAATCTATAAATCTTTCTCCGATATACCCCATGAGTGAAGTCGATCGATATTTGGCGACTCCATCATGGGGTATTCGAATTAAATAACGATGATTAAACGCAAGATGAGGGTCGCCGCTCCTAAGTGCTTCTAGCCTAGGCTTCTGCCGGGATCTGTTTGTTTAAGATGTTTCGAGTTTTGACTGAAGAGAGGAGAGCTTCCTTGGGAAAGTCGGCTTGAGGTTCAATGAATTGTCGTTGACCGTGACCTTCAAGGTCCCCTGCTCTTCTGCAGCATGTGGGGGATGAATTTTCTGGGTAAGATAATGAGTTGCACCCTTTATAACAAGCCTTCATTCTAGATCAGCAGATTAATAACAAACTACACCATATTGATTTTTTATGAAATCTAGCGATGAAGGTCACATCCAATATAAGTCCTTTTCCTAAACAAGAAACGCTGTCTTCAACGACAGAAGATACCTTGATAAAAATGCTAGGCCTATCGGAACAAATCAATCAATATATTGATCGAGTGGTGGATTTGAAAAAAGAAATCAATGAGGCCACCATAGCTCTAGGGAACGAGGAAGAAAAGACCATTCTAGAGTAGCGTTACGTCTGTTTTATCGTCTGGGAACAGATTGCTTTAGACATGGGTTATAGTTTGCAGAACTGCTTCAAGATTCATAAACGAGCCTTATAAAAAATGGAAGTTCCTAACTAATGAAAAAAGCTCTTATCATAGCGATAGGAGCTTTATCTTTTATAGATGAGAATCTAAGTGTCGTTTGCTGTAAAGTATACGGCGGATTTCCATGACGGAATCAATAATCACATAGAAAATAGAGTAGTTTCCAACTCGGATGACGTAATACGGATGTTTTCTTTTTTTTGACTTAAGAAAGGTTGGAAGCTAAGAGGATAGTTAGTTCGCTCCTCAATAGCTTTATGAACATTTTCTACAAATTTCATTGCTGCCGATGGATTGGGCAGCGTTAAAGCAATGTAATCGACAATTTGATTTAAATCTTCCTCAAAGCTTGGAAGAATACGAATTTGATAGTTAGCTATGCTGATTAATGCGCTCCTTGACTTGTTCAATCAGCTCTTCGAGGCTATACCTTGTCTCTGTGGAAGCTGCTAAGTGATCCGCTTCATCAAGGTTGCTTTCAATGTCTTGGGTCATAGATTCGTATTGATCGATGCTCATTAATACCATTGTGCCGTAGCCATTTTTAGTTAAAAAGACAGGACGTCCAGATTCAATAACTTCTTCTTCGACTTCAGGAAATTTATTTCTTAGATCTGAAACAGGACGAATATTCATAAGAAGACCTCCTTTTTTAGTTATCATAATTCTATCGTTAAACTATCAATAAGACAAGCGTTCATAAAAAATACCTCCACGTATGTGTTTCATTCATGATAATACTGGAGTAGAAAAAATTAAGATTATTCAGGTGTGAAGCTTTACATTGATAGGGTGAAAGTGGAAATGATATTAGTAATTTAGCTTATGAGACAAGAGAGATTTTAGATATATAAACTTAACTTTGATTCAGATGTCAAAAGTATTTGACACATGTTTTCTAAGGGAATATAATAATGTCAAAAGAATTTGACATTAGGAGGGTAATTATGAATACGATAAGCTTTATTGAGTCTAATCAAAAAATGGTTTTAGGAATCCTTTGGTTATTTCTTGTTGCATCATTGATCTGCACTTTCCTTATGATAGTGATACTAATTAAAAAAGGAGACGAGAGAAAAGGATATATTGTAAAAAAATCAGCCTTAAGTGCTTTAGTAGTTGGGATAATCGTTCTTCTTATAAATATAATTTGGAATATTTTCTTTGAGCAAAATTCTAGAATTGGATTTGAAGCGAGTCCAATCATTTATATTGGCATCGTATCGATCGCCTTTAATGTTTCATATCTAATTAACATGAGAAAATTTAGATGATAAGAAATGAAAAATAACATAAAAGAAATTAGAACAAAGAAGCGTTTATATCAACAAGAATTGGCTGATATATGCGGAGTTAGTAGACAAACTGTTAATGCAATTGAAAACAATAAGTACGATCCGACGCTCGAGCTTGCTTTTAAATTGGCTTCTGCACTTGATACAACCGTAGATAATTTGTTCATCTATCAATAAAAAAGTCAACTTTTATTAATCAGCTGTGACATAAGTCCATATAGCGTTAGCTTCGTAGCGATAGCAATGGCTCTTAAGATTTCTATTAAAATCTTAGGAGCCATTGTTCTATTGAAAAAACACCTTATGGGAACCGATCAATAGCAAAACCCGTAAGGCGTGTAAATAGGATAGTTATTATGATAAGAAACTGAAAGAGATGTTTAAATCTAGCATTAAAAGTGATGCCAATAACTAGCGGATCTGTAAAGGTTCTATTTTTAATATAAGCAATAATGGTATACTAGAAGTGTAATGATTGGGTTATAGACTCAATTTATTGATAGATGGATGCTATAAAATATTTTAATCGATTTTAAAGGTTGATATATGAGGAGTTAGAATGAAGAGTGTTTTGATTATAGAAGATAGTAAAGAAATTGCCTTACAAATGGAAAAGTATTTAGTTAATAATAATTATGAGGTAGAGATTGCTTCATCTTTTTACGAAGCTTGTTATAAGATGAATGTAGACATGGATGTAGCACTACTTGATATAAATCTACCAGATAAAGACGGTCAACATTTGATAGAAAGATTAAAAGATAAGGACATAAGAGTGATTGTAACAACCGTTAAAAATGATGAAGATTTTATAATTTCGGCTCTTGACCAGGGGGCTGATGATTACTTAACAAAGCCATTTTCCCTAGCAATACTAAGGGCAAGAATTGATGCAGTTTTAAGGACAATACCTCTAAGTCAAGACAAAAAAATTACTTACAAGGATATCAAAATAGACTTAAATGATTCAAAAGTTTACTTTAAAGCTAAGCAAATAGAGTTAACTCCACTTGAATATGAAATCCTAGTCTTATTTATTAAAAATCCTCACCGAGTTTATACCAGAGGCCAGCTGCTAGAAATGTTTTGGGAAGATAGGGATAGGTTTGTAAATGACAATACTCTGACATCAACTATTAAGAGAATCAGAGAAAAGCTTGATAGGGGAGTTATTTCAACTGTCAGGGGAATAGGTTATAGGATGGATTAAATGATATATGTATTTTGGATAATAAGTCTGGGACTTCTATATTGTTTTTTAGAAAAAAGAAAGAAAAATAGAATAAATGAACTTATAGATTTGATAGAAAACATGAAAAATCAAAATTATAAAATTCCTATGAAGCAAGATGATTTTTCAATTCTGGAAGATAAAATTTACAAACTATTTATAGAAATAGTAGAAGCCAAAGAGATAAGCAGAAAAAATAGCGAAAAGCAAATTGAATACCTAGAAGACATCGCTCATCAAATCAAAACTCCCATCACATCGATGCTTTTTTCCATAGAAAATTTGGAGATGGATTTTCCAGATATTGAGGATATAGCGGTTTTAAAAAGACAACTCTTAAGATTAAACGCTTTATCAGATATTTTACTCAAACTATCAAGCCTTGATGCAAACAAAGATCTTATGAAAAAAGAAGAAATTCGTTTGGATGAATTAGCAGATTATGCTTTAGATAGTTTGGACTTAAAGAGATCTACCAGTGTAGAAATAGAGAAAAGTTTAAAAGAAAATAGCATCAATGGAGATTTTTATTGGCTGGCAGAAGCGCTGATCAATATTATAAAAAATGCTGATAATAGACCAAGTTGTGATAAAATCATGGTTTCATCTTATAAAAACCCTCTCTATACAAGCTTAATCATTGAAGACAATGGTGAAGGAATAGAAAAAGAAAATATTAAAAAGATCTTTAAACGCTTTTATAAAACGCCAGACTCAAATGGTTTTGGAATAGGCCTTGCCATGGCGAAGACAATTGTCGAAAAGAATAACGGAGAAATTTCAGTTTCCAATACTAATAGTGGAGCAAGATTTGAAATTAAATTTTACAATGTCACCTAAAAATCACTTTACTTTTATATGCTTACCTTGACATAATAAAAGGAGGCAGTTATGGAAATATTAAAAGTAGAAAACCTGAGAAAAGAATACGGCGAGGGTCATTCTAAGGTCATTGCCCTAGACGGTGTTAACCTTGAAATTGAAAGAGGAGAATTTGTCGCTATTGTTGGACCAAGTGGGTCTGGTAAATCAACCCTCCTACATATCATAGGAGGCGTAGATAGTCCAGATGATGGCAAGATTTATATAGATGGTAACGACATCTCAAAGTATTCTTCAAAAGAATTAGCCTATTTTAGAAGAAGAAAAGTTGGACTTATTTATCAATTTTATAATTTGATACCAAATTTAACGGTTCGTCACAATATAGAACTTCCACTAAAACTAGATAAAAGAAAAATCAATCAAGATGAAATTTCAGATATAGTAAAAAAACTGGGTATAGAAAGTAGACTTGACTTTTTCCCAAGTGAACTATCAGGAGGTCAGCAGCAGAGAGTTGCCATAGCTAGAAGTCTTATCTACAATCCATCTATAATATTAGCGGATGAACCAACAGGTAATTTGGACAGGAAAAATTCTAAGGAAATTATTGAAATCTTTAAATACTTCAATAGAACTTTAAAACAGACCATTATCCTAATCACCCATGACGAAGAAATAGCCCTACAAACAAATCGCATAGTTACCATAGTCGATGGAAAAATTGTAGGAGATGAAAAAAATGAATAAGAAGAATTTTCCTATTTTTATTTCACTATTAATCGTAAGTTTATTTTTTACTGTGGTATTTTATTATGGTTATATAAACAGACAAGCCAACTATGGTTATGCCATGTCAAATAATTTTTATCATGCTGAGATTAAGGATGAGTTATCAAATGATGAAGTAGAAAAACTAAGGTCTATTGAAGATATCAAATTAATTGGAAAAATGTCCAATGACCCTGATAATGCTAAATATAATAATGATTTACTTGTCATTAATTATCAGGATGAAGCAATAAATAAAATGAGAGAGTATTCAAGACTTCAAAAAGGTAGATTTGCAGAAAATGAAAATGAAATTGTTCTATCAGAAAGCTTCATAAATGAAAATAGCATTAATTTAGGTGATGAAATAAAACTTGAAATAGGTAAAAGGTTTATAGATGGGGAAGAAATAGGACCTACTAGTGCAAATACTGATAAGGAAAAATTTAAAAAAGTTTCCACTAAATCTTTTACTGTAGTAGGAGTTTATGGGGACGTTTATAACAAATATAGTAAACTAAACTTTGCTTTAGGATTACAAGAAAAGATGTCATCCTTTAAAACATATGTGAAGTTTGATTCATTTGAAAAAACTTATAAAAATAAAGAAAATATTCAGGAAGATATAAATAATAAGCTTGGTAGGGATGTAGAGCTAGAATTTTCTGATGGATTAATATATTATTATGGTATCGAAAATGATCCTTTACAAAAAATTATGAGTAAAGCGGTTATAGTATTATCTATACTTGGATGTATAGCCGTCTTTGTATTCTTTATAAAAAATATCTTTTGGGTATGGGGTCTTCGAAAAATTAGAGAACTGTCTATATATAAATCTATAGGGTCAACTAATGGTCAAATTTATTTGATGCTTTTAAAGGAAGGGTTAATTATATCAGCCATTCCAATAGTTTTAGGTCACATAGCTGGTTTTTCTTTTATATATTATCTGTATAGAAATTTACAAAAAGGTGAGGGAGTAAGTGCCTTTGAAGTAGTAAGATTTAATCCATTATTAAGTTTAGCCATACTATTTGTTTCTTTTATAATTGTTGCTTTGGCAATAAAATCTCCTGCAAAAAAGATTTCGAAAATAAATATAATAGATGGTATTAGAGGAAATATAGATTTTTCCAAGTATCAGAAAAAGAAGAAACAGAACTTATGGCAAGAACTAAGAATTAACAACTTAGCTTCAATAAAATCACAAAGGTATATTTCAGCTATTGGAATTCTAATCATCTCAGTATTTGCAATTGTAATAGGAATTGGAAATTATCTTAGAGACTATTCGTATTATGATAATGGATATAACTTTTCTGTAGATTATTATAGTGATAAGGATGAAGTGCCATCGGTACTAAAAGAAATTGATGAGAAAACTCCTAATGAAAAATCCTATATTTCTAAACAGAAATATGTAATAGTTGAAAATAATAAAAATTTTTCAAAAGAAGCTAGGAATGCAGGATTAGATAAAGAGGCTGAAAAAAACATTGAAAAATATAATGCGGAAGGAATAGATGGATTTTTGATAGCCTTAGAAGATGATGATTTAAAAGAGCTTGGAGGAAATAAGGGAGAATTTCTACTTTATAATATGATCCAAGAAGATTCTTCCATACCTATATCTAAAGCAAAGAAAATTTCATATTTTGAAAATCCAACAAGTCTTGATATAAGTATTGGAGATGATTATCAAAAAAATATTAAGATTTCAAAGTCAATAAGAGACTTGGGAAAATTTAATTCCAAAACCATGCCTTTCGATGTGAAAATCTACACCGACTTTGATACATTTTTCAGTCTAATGAAAGAAGCAGGCGATGAAAAATATAAAAACTATCCTTATACTTTGAATATGAAAATAAAAGACTCTAAAGCAGAAGATGCACAAGATTATGCGGAAGCATTAATTAGGGAACAAATTTTACCTGAAGATAGATTTAACATTATTATTGGTAATGAGATAGAAGAAAAAGAGTTTAAAAGCTTACAAAGTTTTATGAAAATTGTGGTAAGTATTGGATTAATAATCTTTGTATTAAATATAACAAACGGATATTCATCCATTAATTTAAGCTTGATGAGTAGAAGAAAAGAAATAGGAAGCTTTTATTCTTGTGGAATGGATTTGGATGAACTCAAAAGGGTTTATGAAAAAGAATATTTAAATGAACAGATAAAATCATTGCTTATAGTTATATTAACTAGTATAGGTGTAATGTTTATAATTTCTATATTCTCATCAAGATTGACTTTTTTAAATCTCGTAAGATACTATGACTATAAATTATTTATAGCATTTTCGTTAGTAGTCTACGGAATAAATGTGCTAATTTATCATTTATCTTTAAAAAGAATTCTAGACAGACCAACTATCGATTTAATTCGAACAATATAATTTCAAAGAAAGAGGAGTATTTATGAACAGAAATTAAGCAAGAAGATATTTCTACTTGGACTTTTAATATTTGTGATTCCCTACCTACTCCCAGTAGATATATTTGATAGCTATACCAATCTAAGACCAACTGGACTCACATCAATATTTGTCTGCCCAATTATTGGACTAATAGGTTTAATATTTGGGGTAAGGGAAAAGGATAGGTTATCTATAGTGCTGAATATTCTGTTAATCTTATTACTTCCTATAGCAATGTTTCTAGGTCATCGAATACAAGAAATATGACTAGACAATAAGATATTAATTTAAACAGCTCTTATATGGGCTGTTTTTTCTTAACTCTAAAATGATATAATGAATTATAAGATGTTTATTGATTAACATATTCCCACATACAAGGCTTTTGAAAAAAATTGAATTTTATCCATACTGACCACTCAAGCCATTCAGAATTAATAGCTCTTCTTGAGGAAATCAAATAATTATCATTTAAAGCTTTTAAGATAAGTAGAATAGTCAAGAGAAGGATAATAACAAATACTGCTGATAGATATATAGAAGAAAGAATAAAACGAGGAAATACATTTTAAGCTGTAAGGAAGGGAGAATATTTCGTTGAAAAAGATACTTATCATTGAAGATGATAAAAATTTAAATAAAGGGCTTTCTATAGCTTTAAATAAAGAATATGAGGTTTTTTCTGTAAACACAATTAGTGAAGCTAAAAGCTTTATTGGCATTGTTGACTTAATTTTACTTGATATGAATCTTCCTGATGGAGATGGGCTTGAAATAATAAAATATACTAGAGAAACTTCCTCAATTCCTATTATAGTTTTGTCTGCCATAGATCTAGAGGCATATATCATTTCAGCTATAAATTTAGGTGCAGATGATTATTTAACCAAGCCTTTTTCTTTAGGAATCCTAGAAGCAAAGATAAAAAGAGCTTTTGAAAAAATAGTTTCTAGTGATTTAAATCTTTATAAGAAAGATGGCCTAGACTTTAATTTCAATGAAAACGCTTTCTTTGTAGATAATAAGAATATAGTTCTCACAAGGACAGAGACAAAAATTTTACACTACCTAATAAAAAACAAGTCTCAAGTTATTACTAAGGAATTACTATTTGATTTTGTTTGGGGAATAGATGATGAATTTATTGATCAAAATACATTGAGTGTCAATATTTCTAGAATCAGAAATAAATTAAAACCCTATGACCCAATAGAAACAGTCTTTGGAGTTGGATATAAATGGAATTTTTAATAGCTCTTTTAGCTCTTATAATTGGAATTATTTTATATAAATATATTGTCTTGAGAAATGAAATGCGTGAACTCTCAGACTATATTGATAAGGCTTTGGATGGAAATTTAGAAATTACAGAATTTGATGAAAAGGAATTATCTAAAATAAAATCAAAGCTCATTAAGTTTTTGTATGCCAGCCAAGTAAAAGAAGCGAAAATAAATACAGAAAAAAGTAAAACAAAAGATTTAATAGCAGATATATCACACCAAACCAAGACCCCCATTACCAATCTTTCTTTATACATTAGTCTTTTAGAAGATGAGCCGAAAGATGAGTACATTGAAATTATAAAGTATGAACTTAATAAACTAGAATTTTTAATTCAAAACCTAGTAAAATCCTCCAGGCTTGAATCTGATATTATAGGACTACAAAAAAATCAAGCAAATTTAAAAGACCTGGTAAAAGATGTTTTGAGAGAATTTCAAGTTACATTAGATAAAAAAGATGTAAGCATAAATTTAAAAGATGAAGATTTAATTTTTGATTTGGACGAAAGATGGCTTAAAGAAGCCATCCACAATCTTGTAGATAATGCTATAAAATACTCTCCCAATGGTTCTACTATTAATATTTCAGTTTATAAATCTTACCTAAACTATAATTTAGACATAGAAAATGAGTGCCAAGACTTATCAGAAGAAACTTTGCCAAAGATATTTGAAAGATTTTATAGAGGAAAAAATTCAGTTTCAAAGGATGGTTTGGGTTTAGGTCTATTTATAGCCAGAGAGATTATAGAAAAACATGGCGGAAATATAAGAGCGTCTTTAGATGAAAATAGAATAAAATTTTCAGTGGACTTCCCTTTGTGAGAAGTCTTTTTTCTTACAAAGCTGTAAGAAGTCTTGTAAGTACTTTGTAAGATAGGAATGTTACATTAAATGTAAAGAGGTGATATTTGTGCTAAAAGTAGAAAATTTAAAAAGATATTATAAAACAAACGACGTTAAAGTAAGAGCTCTTGACGGAGTATCTTTCGAAGTAAAAAAAGGAGAATTTATTTCTATAATTGGAGCATCAGGATCTGGTAAATCCACCCTATTACATTTACTAGGCGGACTTGATTATCCTACAAGCGGAAAAGTTATCATTGATGATACTGACATTTATGCTTTAAAAGATGATGAGAGAACCATTTTTAGAAGAAGAAATATTGGTTTTGTCTTTCAAGCATATAACCTTTTGCCAATGCTAAATGTGTATGAGAATATAATTATTCCCTTTGGTCTAGATGGTGACAAAGTAGATAAAAAATATGTCGATTCTGTAATAGATATACTTGAGATAAGCGATCAAAAGTATAAAATGCCAAATGAATTATCTGGTGGACAGCAACAAAGGGTTGCCATAGCAAGAGCCTTGGTTACAAAACCATCTTTAATTCTAGCTGACGAACCTACAGGAAATTTGGATTCAAAATCTTCTTCCCAAGTTGTTTACTTACTAAAAAAGATTAATAAAGAGCTTGGAAATACTATTCTTATGATTACTCACGATGATGCTGTTGCTCAAGCTGCAGTAAAAACTCTAAGGATAGAAGATGGAAGGCTGGTGGAAAATAATGAAAGTCAAAAATAGAGCTTATATAAGGAGGCTTGCAAAAAATATTTTAAATGCTAATAAAAGCAGGAGAAATATTCTCTTATTAGCAATCGCTTTGACTTCTATACTTTTTACAAGTTTATTTTCCGTAGCCTTAGGCTTAGGGAAAAGTATGGAAACTCAAACGATGAAAACTATTGGTACAATCAGCCATGGTTCTTTTAAAGATATTTCTGACGAAGATGTAAAAATATTAACCCATGATAAGGATATAAAGGATTTTTCAGTAAGAGAGAAAGTTGGAATTCTTGATGATGAAAAAGTTATGGCAGAACTATCTTACATGGATAAAAAAGGATTTGAATGGTCTCTAATAGAAAAAGTTAAGGGAAAGTTTCCAGAAAAAGAAAATCAAGTATTTATAGATATAGCTACTGCTAAAAAATTAGGTTATAAGGGTGAAATAGGAGAAGAAATAGAAATTCCTTTTAAAATAGAAAAAGCTTACACAGGAGAGATTATCGAAAAGAAAAGTGATAAATTTATTATATCGGGGACTTTTCAAAATCCTATTGACTCCAATGTCGGTGTAGGTCAAATCTATTTATCAAAAGCTTATGTAGATAAATTATCGGTTCCAAAAAATAATAGCGATTTGGGAGTAATGTTAAATAATTCTTTTAAGATAGGGGATAAGCTTTTAAAAATTGCAGAGAGAAATGGTTATAAAGTGGTGGATAATCCTGGAAATTTATCTGAAAAGGAAATAAGGATTGGGGTAAACTTTGCCTATCTTTTATCTGGTGACAGTAGTTTTGATTTTAATACATTTCTACCATACTTAGCTTTTTTAATTTTGGTAATAGTCGCAGGATACTTAATAATAAATAATATTTTTAAGATATCCGTAAATGAAGATATTAAACTTCTGGGACTTTTAAAAACAATTGGAATGACAAAACCACAAATCAAAAAACTTGTTCATCTTGAGTCCTTAGCAGTAGCACTTCCGTCAATAGTAGTTGGAGATATAGTAGGAATTTCTATTGGGAAACTTATTTTAAATAAAATATTTGTAAGTAATGAGATGTTAACGGATGTAAAATTATCGCCCGCAGTAATAATCTTAATCATCTTATTTTCGACAGCCTTTACTTTGCTTACAGTATTTCTATCAGTGATGAGACCTGCTAGGTTCGCAGCAAAAGTTTCTCCAATAGATGCCAGCAGATACAACGAAATCCAGATAAAAAAGAAATATAAAAGCGATAACATTTCTCTTGGGAAGCTGGCAAGAAGACAAGTATTTTCCAATAAATTTAGATTTATATCGATAATTCTTTCTATGAGTTTATCTGCTGTTATTTTGAACAGTGTTTTAACTTATACTGGTAATATTGATCTTGAAAAAGGGATTTCTGATATAATCGTAACAGATTATAATATAGCAAGTCCAAAATATTTCAGATATATGTACTCAGGAAGTGAAGATGGTATTAATGAAAAGTATATTGGTGAAATAGAAAACCATAAAGGATTTAAAAGTGGAGGTGCCTTATATTCATACGGTTATGAGTACACATATCCGGATATAAAAATAGAAGACAATAAAGTTGCTCCAATTCTATTTGGAATAGATGACTATCTAATAAATAAATACAAAATTACAGATGGAGAGTTTGATAAAGATAAATGGCAAACTGGAAATTATGTTATTATAGGGGAAAAAATAAGAAATAATTCTGACTATAAAATCGGTGATAAGATAAGGATAAATGTAAATAATAAAATTAAAGAAGTCCAAGTTATGGGTAAAGTTGAATATAATTTTTCCAATGGACTTAGATATTTCCCTGTAGTTAAGGAAGATATAAATGACGAATCTAGTCCTACTTTAGGTTTGGAATATATTTATATGAATCCGAATGAGTACAAAGAACTCACAGGCGATAATAGTATAATGTCCTATGGATTTGATGTGGCGGATAGTGAAAAGGAAAATTTTAATAAGTTATTAAAATCTTTTGAAAATGATCCAGGCTTTTCCTATGATTCAAGAGATTTTCAAATAAAGTCTTTTAAAGATTTCAAAAATCTTATAGAATTTGTGGGTTATAGTTTATCTATAGTATTGTTTTTAATTTCTGTACTAAACTTTATAAATATTATTGCTACAGAAATTCTAAGAAATATGGTTAATCTATCAATCCTTGAAGCTATCGGAATGACCAAGAAAAATATTAAGAAATATTTAATCAAAAAGAATTTGATATATTCAATTTCAAGCTTAGTATTTTCTTTTATAGTAAAGCTACTTGTAAATAAATTTATTTTGATAGATTTTATGGCAGAAACTAAGTGGACTTCCTATAAATTTGTAATCACGCCACTTATACTTGTAAACTTAATAAATATAATCATTGGGATAATATTTACAGGTAGGTTCTATGAAAAACATAGCCAAAATAGTCTTGTAGATAGGATAAGAAGTTTAGAATAACAGAGGAGACTTTTTGAAAGAAAATTTAAGCAAGAAGATATTTCTACTTGGACTTGTAATATTTGTGATTCCCTATCTACTCCCAGTAGATATATTTGATAGCTATACCAATCTAAGACCAACTGGACTCAAATCAATGTTTGTCTGACCAATTATTGGACTAATAGGTTTAATATTTGGGGTAAGGAAAAAGAATAGGTTGTTTATAGTGTTGAACATTCTGTTAATCTTATTACTTCCTATAGCAATGTTTGTAGGTCATTTAATATTAGTAATGCGACTAGACCAAGATAATAATAATCTAAACGGATTTTTTGTTAAATTGGCCTCCAATAGTTAGATTTTTTGCCTAAGTTATGGGGGCAGTTCAGATTGATAATATTTTAATCTCGCCATTTTTGATGTATCATCGCCAAATTCATCAAAATGGCGATTTTTATCTAGCTGATAATGATTTATATACGCCAAATAAGGTATATTGGCGATAAAGGCAGGGGAGTTCATGAGAGAATTTAATTATTCAAAATTACTTAGTTTAAATATTCCAGCAAAGATGTATGATTTGATATCAAAAATATATGAGTATAAGGGGAAACAGGAACTGTATGTATCTAATTTCCCGGATGTACTTGAAAAAATGGTAGAAGTTGCTAAGATTCAATCGACAAAATCATCAAACGCAATTGAAGGAATTTCTACAAATGATAGTCGATTAGAAGAATTGATGAAGAAAAAAGCCAGCCCAGAAATAGAAATGAGGAAGAAATCTATGGCTATAGAGAAGTACTCGATATCATTAATGAAAACTATGAGGACATTGGACTCACGAAAAATAATATTTTGATCTTACATAATAGATTTTATTCCTACTCCGGGGAAAGTCATAAGGGTAAATTTAAGAGGATGGATAATAGTATCGTTGAAACTAACGAACTTGGAGAGAAAAGAATAAGATTTCAGCCTGTATCAGCGTTTGAAACAGAAAATTATATTGATGAATTGATTATTGCTTACGATGAAGCTGTCAGTTTAAACATACCACCATTGTTACTAATTCCGGTTATAGTTCATGATTTTTTGTGTATCCATCCCTTTTTTGATGGAAATGGGAGAATGTCAAGACTATTAACACTGCTACTTCTTTACCAAAATGGTTTTTTTGTAGGAAAATATATTTCTTTAGAAATGATCATCGAAGATACGAAAGATTTGTATTATGAAGAATTACAAGCTTCAAGTGAAAATTGGTACACTGGAGATAACGACGAGTTACCATTTATAAAATATATGTTATCAGTCATCTACAAAGCATATAGTGAATGTGATGAGAGATTTAAGATAATAGGAGAAAAATCTTTGACATCTGCCGATAGAGTAATGAAGGTATTTGAAAACTCCCTAGAAGCGCTATCCAAATCTGATATTGTTATACTTTGTCCGGATATTTCAAAGAGAACCATCGAGAGGGCATTAAAAGAACTAAAAGATGGAGGTTTAATTAAACAAATAGGTAGTGGAAGAGCGACTAAGTATATTAAAGTTTAAGATCCTTAGCATCTACAAAAGTAGGTCCTTTTCTTATACCTATAAGCATTTTGTCTTTGATAAAAATGAAGAAAGATTCGTCAAAAAGACTCAAAAAATTACATGGATGTAAGAGTAGTTTTGTAACTGGTATGAGGAGACACAAAAAATATAATGTACTCATTTTGTACTTTCTACAAGAGTAGCTTACAAGGCTGCTCTTTTTTTATTAAAGGGAGTAAGGGTTCGTTATACACTTTAAAAAATAAGACATACATAGCTTAACTTTACACATTCGCTTTTAAATTATATAATAAAAGCGTAAACGAGAGGAGGTAAGACTATGAATACACTTAAAAAATATATACAAGAAAATTTAATAATTACTAACAAAGAAGCAGAAGAACTTGGATATAGTAGGCATAATCTATCAGAATTAACAAAGAACGGACAATTAGAAAGATTAAGACCAGGACTATATCAATTAAAAGGAAAAGTAATAGACGATTTTGTTTTAATATCATCTAATAGCCATCGAATTATATTTTCCCATCAAACTGCCCTTTACCTTCACGACCTATCTGACAGGACTCCAAATGTATTTCATATATCTGTACCCCAAGGCTACAATGCCAGCCATATCAAGAAAAGATATGAAGATCTACAAGTTCACTATGTAAAAAAGGACTTATATGAACTTGGAAAGACAGAAAGAAAATCACCGCAAGGCACCCTTATCCCAGTCTATGATATTGAAAGAACAATTTGTGATATCATAATTGACAGAGAAAGAATAGATAAGCAGATTTTTACAGAAGCCATGAAAAGATACTTTAAATCACCCAATAAAAACCTAAGACGCCTCATAAAATACAGTAGACTATTTAAAATAGAAGGTGAAATTAGAAAATACATGGAGGTATTATCGTGATTAATATCGAAAGTATAAAGGGCAAGATAAGAAGTCTTGCAGAGAAGAAAAAATTGAAATCGCAAGAAGTTCTACAAATATACTTTTTCGAAAGATTTTTAGAAAGACTGTCTAAATCACAATACAAAAATAATTTTGTAATAAAGGGAGGATTCTTAATATCATCCTTAATCGGCATAGAAAATAGAACAACTATGGACATGGATACAACCATTAAAGGCATCGCACTAAAAGAAGAAAAAATAAAAGAGATAGTTCAAGAAATTATTAATATCAATGTAGATGATGGAATAAAATTTGAAATAAAAGACATTTCTTATATAAGAGAAGAGGACGAGTACGAGAACTTTAGAATTTCACTAATAGCAAATGTTGGGAAAACTAAAAATCCTATGAAACTTGATTTAACAACAGGAGATGCAATAACACCAAGGGAAATAGAATACACCTATCCATGTATTTTTAGCACAGAAGTTATAAAAATAATGGCATATCCATTAGAAACAATTTTAGCAGAAAAATACGAAACCATAATCAGAAGAAATATAACAACAACACGAATGAGAGACTTCTATGACTTATACACTCTCTACAAACTAAAAAAAGACCAGATAGATTATGATATTTTAAAAGAAGCAATAGAGAGAACCTCTAATAAAAGAGGAAGTCAAGAAATAATAAAAGACTATGAAGAAATAATCGAGGATATAAAAGAAGATTCATACTTAAGATCCTTGTGGGATGTATATCTTAATGAAAATAAGTATATTGATGATCTGACTTTTGATAAGGTTATTGATGTAGTGATAACTTTATCAAATAGGATTAATGAGATGTAATTTAATAGACAGTGTCTGGCAAATTATAGACAAGAAAATATTAAGACTTAGAGAAGTGGAATGCATCAATTTTTATTAATCAGCTGTGACATAAGTCCATATAGCGTTAGCGTAGGTGATAGAGAAGGGAATCTGATATTAATAGAATGTAAAGAGGTTTATGAGGAAGGCCAAGAAGATGGACATCATGTTGTTCACCTGGTGACTACAGAACGGCTTTGAGATTCATAAACGAGCATCATCAAATATTGCAGTTCTTAGCTAGTGAAAAAGAGACATATCTTATAGCCGATCATTTTTGTTAGGAGTGGGGGAATTCAGGAAATAAACGGAGATTTTAAGTTCCCTCCTAATTATTTTGTGTTTTTTCTTTAACGGCTAAAGCTATATATAACGCGTATCCAGCTGCAATTAGCGCAATCAAAATACTAGAAATAATTTGCTTTTGTGGTGTAATGACTTGTTCATTCGCAAATGTGCTTAAACTATTAAGAATACTATGCGTTAAAATGCAGGGAAGCAAACTTTTGGTCTTGTAATAAATCATGACAAATGCAAAGCCAATAGCTATTGCATAGACTACTTGTAATATAGTTGGTAGTAATTCCGCTCCTGAACCATTTACTAAATTCACGATATGGCCGATTCCAAAGCTCACACTTGAAATGATAATCGCTGATTTTACACCATCCCTAACCAGTGCATTAAATAAAAATCCGCGGAATATCATCTCTTCAAGAAAACCAACACAAAGCATCGATAAAATATATAATACATTTTCTAATGGTGAGAAACTAATTGTTACACCATACCAAAGGTTTGTTGTCATTATAACTATTAATGGAATGTAAAATAACATTTTAGAAGCTGGAATTTCTGATTTACAAAGTCCATACTTTTTTGCCAATCCATTATTTTTAACAAAAAGAAATAATATGATTGATAAAATTATCAATATAGGTAAGGTTGCAATTTTTAAAATCCCTATATTTTCTGATATATTATCTCCTGTTGATGCAAGTACAACGTATATAATAATCCATGTTAATGCAAACCAAATCTCACTCTTTTTATATAATTTTTTAATCATCAATTGAATCCTCCCAGTGATGCTTTCGCTAAATAAGCTTTGTGTATGGTCTTGAATTGCGACATTTTATATTTGAATGTTAAGAGTGTTTAACGTGTAATTGGTTGTTTTAATATTTGCTTTTTTATTAAATCAACTGCTGTAATTATAATATACACTGCAGTGAAATTAAATAAGGAGTGTATAATTAAGTTGGAAAGAAGTAAACATGAGGAATGATTGGTTGCCATCAGCTGCTGAGACATCACTCTGAATGTGAAAGGGTAGTTAAGACTCTATTAATAGGGGTAAATCAATGATATAGATTAAGTGAAGGGGTCAGAGATGAAACGATTAGAGACTGAGCGTTTAATATTAAGAGTTCCTAGGCTGGAGGATTTTGATGAATTATATGCCATTCATGCCAATCCTGAAACGAATCGGTTTAATCCGGGATGGAAAAAACCAAGTAAGGAAGAATTTATCGATACTTTAAATGCCATGATTGACCATCATAATAAGTATGGATTTGGCTATTATTCCTTAGTCGATAAAGCGGATAATAGTGTTTTTGGCTTGTGTGGGTTAAGGTTTACCTTAATAAACGATAAAAAGTATTTAAATCTCTATTATAGAATTGATCCGTCTAAAACGAGAAAGGGATTTGTCAAAGAGGCAGCTCGTCAAATAATGGATCGTGTTACGACTGAATTAAATAATGACTATAAAGTCGTTGCCTTAACCTTAGACGAAAATATTCCTTCAAGAAAAACCGCTGAATCATTGGGCTTAAAACATAATAAAGCCTTCGATAATGTGGGTGGAGCTGGGAATGTCTATTACTTTAATTAGTTGCATGGTCATTATAAATATTAGAGAATGACTGTGTCTTCTTATGATTCCCAGATAAAAGTTATTGACTGAAAAAGCTACTGAAGTCCTAGGCTTCAGTAGCTTATTTTGTTATTGCTGATCGATGTTTGTCAGGTGGAGTTGTTTGATTTGTTCGAATAGATGAGGGCTGAGTTCGTGCTTGCTAACTTGGATGTCGCATTCACTGAAGAGATCGATCGCATTGGGGTCATTGTGGTAGTCATAGAGGTAATGTACTTGTTTGATGCCTGCTTGAATGATGACCTTGGAGCAGTTGTAACAAGGAAAATGGGTAATATAGATTTCTGCACCATCGGTCGATATTCCCATCTTAGCGCATTGAATAACAGCATTCACTTCGGCATGGATGGTCCGAATACAGTGTCCATCTACCACAAAACAACCATGGTCGATGCAGTGCGTTAAGCCTGAGACAGACCCATTGTAGCCCGTTGCGATTATTCGATTATTTCTAACAATGACCGCTCCAACCATCAATCGGTCGCAGGTACTTCGCGTTGAAATCACTAAGCTTTGCGCCATAAAGTAATCGGTCCAACTAATTCGATCCATTGATATCACCTCATCTGGTATTCTTTTCGTCTCAATTTTACCATGAAAACAAGAGGGATATAAGTCCTTCGGCACTATATCTCGATTTCTCCGATATTAAATCATAAGGCGATGGATAAATAGGGAGAATGGAAGCAGGGAATTCTTCGATCAACCCTATAAATGTTCGAGGCAATATAAAACACCCCTAGTTGTGCATGGGGATGCGGCTAGCTAGGGGTGGGGTCAAAATCAAGGTTCAAATTGAATGCTAGAGAGCGTTAGATGCATAAGATCAATTCGAGGAATCGCATTAAGAAGTATAAACATAGTGGGTTCTAATTAATATTCGGATAGTTTTTTGCTAATTCCTTAATTTCATTCGGGGTTAGATCCGCCTTATCTGAGTAATTCACTTGTTTGATGCTTTGTATCACATTGCCATCTTGTTCAATTTGAAAGGATGTAAGTAGATGAGAGGCTTTGTCTATTTCAAAGGTCCAAGTTCCATCATTAAAAGGGGATAACTCTTTAGGCATTTGTCCTTTGATGGTATAGCTTTGGTCAGTTTCGCTAATTTCAAGTTCTTCTAATTCCTGTACTCGGATTAGGAGATCCATAAATAGCCCTCGAGGTTCGATTAAATCAGCCATTTTCCCCTTTTCCTGATAGGGATCCATTTCTGGTGAAGATATCTGTACATATTGACCATCCAGATAATAATTGAATGTTGTATTCCCCATTTGTAGGATTTCATAAAATAGGCCCTTGCTCTGATCGAATTTTCCCGATATAGAAGCAGATTCTGCCCCTTCAAAATTTGTCATCTCATAGTTATAAGCCATCTGGTCTTTATTAAAAGCCGTTAAGGCGTCAAAAATGACTTGCTTAATAGTGGGGTCCATCTTTTTAGCCTCTTCCTCATCTAGGCTCAGGACATAAGATAGGTAAGTCGGATTCTGTAAGTAAGGGTCTTCTTCAGACTGGTTCGCAGAAATGTGTTTGATCGTGTTGATATTTTCTTGCTGTTCTTGCTGGTTAACTTGCTTAAGATAAAAGGAATACCCTCCGTAAGCTATTAGAGCGATAATGACTAGTAGACTCGGAATTAAGATAAAGCGTATCTTTCTTTTTTTCATGAAGTTCATCTCCTTATGGGCTAACTTTATCGAATCAATGGGACTTTATTTTTAGGCGGGGTAGATAGTTATAGACAGTATAGGTCAATCCAATTATTAAAAGTAAAATCAATAATCTGCCTAGTAATGAAGCGACGGTCATCTGCGTAAAAGGATCGGTCATGATCCAAGTAAAGTCAAATTGGCTATAAAAGCTATGCACAATGATGCCCAAATTAAGAACCAAGCCTAGCACACTAAAGCCTAGGCAATGGATTGCGACCTGTAAGCTTAGCATTCCCCAGATAGAGAGCAATAAATGGATAAATAAGGAAATAATGTCAGTCAGAGGCATTACATTATCCACTTGAAAGAAAAAGGCAAGCAGAATTGATAGGAAGACATACAAGCTGACATAGACTCCCATACAGGCAACGCTTAGAAGAAACAATATTTTAGGATGACGAATCCGAATAAAATCAAAGGGATTGTCTTGAACTAAGACTTGTCCAAAGAAATTAAAAGGAATCAATAAAGGAAATACATAAAAACTAAGCCAATTCATATTATTAGATAGGACATTTTTATCATGTATCGCAAAATAAGCCCAAGCATCTCCTTTGTCAATCATGAAAGATACCATCGTTAATAGGTAGATGATTAACAAGACACCGATGAAATAACGTAGTTGGAAGAGTCGATAAAGATTCATTCTTAGATAGTGAAGTGAGGCGCTCATCATTATCTCTCCTTATTTCATTTGAAGCTGATAGATAATATTAAATCATATATTGGCGTTGATGCATCAGATATCTGTCCAGTTGGTAAGCTGGATATAAGATAAAAGTCATTTTTAACAAGATAAAAACTAGCCCCATCCATGTCAGCGGATCGCTTTCTTCAATGAAGAATAAAAAGACTTGTTTCAATATGACGATAAATAATAATGGACTCAGTCCCAAACCTATCAAAAGGGCTAGGAAGCGATACTTGACGATGCTTTCTAATAAATGGCATATCACGCCAAAAATGCTTAAGATGAGCGACTGTTGAACAGCGGCATAGAGAATATCCAGTAGGATAAATTTTTCTTTAGTCCAGATCAAATCCAGTAGGACTATCCCTTCACTCATCAAAAATATCATTCCTAAACTGATTAAAAGTATGATCCATTTATAACGGCATTGCCGTTCAATGGAGATGCGCACTTGCTCTAAATTCGTAAAATAGCTTCTTAACAGATAAGTTAAGACCAGAAAGCTAGGTACAGCAATCCACCGTAGAAAATTGCTATCCATGGGTTGACTAATCAGTCTTTCGTAGGGCCATTGGTCAATTAAGCTTCTCTTAACATCGAAAAAGCCATTAATAAATAGCATTAAAGCCACAGATAGATAAAAAAGCAGACCTCTTTGCCAAGCAATACGGATCCGATCATAACAAATAAGCTTATTCATAATTCCACTCCCCTTGGAAGCCAAAATGCTGATTGTCTTCAATCATAAAATTACTAAAGGCCAAAATCCACTCGTTCTTACCAGGCTTAAAGGCTTCTTTGGGGAAGGCAAAGAACAGTCGATATTTCTCTCCATCAACTTCATTGGCTGAATAAACGGGCATGGTCCGGTATTGTCGGTTAAATATAAGGCTAAAGCCCATGTGTTTTTCCTTGGTTTCAGAGACATCGCCTTCTAACTCTACTTGGAAAATAAAATCATAGTTTGGATTGACAAAGGCGGAATAATCTTTTTGAAATTGTTTTGTTTCCTGTTCATTTAAACGCTTGATAGAGTAAAGTTTATAGTTTTTTTCTTGCAAGGTAATGATCTCGTCAGCGGCATATAAACGAGCGGTGACGCCTACTTGGGTTAAATTCACATAAACGATTCGAGCTAGGACTAGGACAACGAGCACGATGGGTAGTATTATCTTCGTTTTTTTCATCGTTGACCACCTACAATCCGTCCATCAGCAATCTCGTATACATGGTCTGATACGGATTGGATCAGTTGTTCATCATGGCTGGCAATCAAAAAGCCTTTACCGCTTGTTTTAATCTTATTGATTAGGTCAATAACCACCTTGACGGAATCTCGATCCAGACCGTTGGTTGGCTCATCGAGTAAGATTAAGCTTTGATTTTCCATGAGAGCTTGAACAATGGCCAACTTTTGTCGCATTCCTAAGGAATAGTTCGATACTTTGTCGTCTTTATGTTGATACATATCTAAATCTTTTAATAGGGATAAGACCCATTCTTCCTGGTAATTATCATTGATAGAGGCTAGATATTTTAGATTTTCTAATCCGGTAAAATGAGGAATAAATTCAGGGTTTTCAATAATGACTCCTACATCAAGGGGCAGTGGCTGGTTAAAGACGACTGGATGGTCCTTAAGATAGACTTGACCGTTATCTAAGCGCATACTGGCAATGATTGCTCTTAATAACATGGTTTTTCCAGATCCATTATGACCCACCAAGCCCACTACTTCGCCTTCATTTACCACAAGTTCAATTTGGTCGAGGACTTGTTTTTTACCAAAAGCTTTAGAAATTTTATCGACTTTTAATAAAACCATCTTCTTCACTCCTTACTTAGTCTACGCCCGAGTTGCGATTTGATAATTTCCACAGAAATAAGATGCCACTGATCAACTCTAGAACTAGCCAAAAGGTTATAGTCTGTATCCATTCAATCTCATTCAAACTCGATAAGTGAGATAAGAGCATCATTGGAATCAGGCCCAGATGAATAATGCCAATTATTCCAAAAACAAACGGTGTTAAATAAATAACAACAAAAGAAAAGAAATACTCAAAATACTTATAAGCAATAAAGTATGAGGCTGTCAGACTTAAACAGGTTAAAATTCCTGAAATTAAAAAAATTCCAAGACCAAAGAGCAACCACAAAACAAATGGGTGAAGCGAATATAACGAATACAAAATTCCCGGAGAAATCGTGTTTAATTGAGTGACAATAGGATCGGGTAGGGTCATGGGATAGGCCATGAAGAAAATCGTTGAACTTACAATAAAAGGACTAATCCCTGCTAGGCCACCTCCGATAAAGGCGGTAAAATATTGTTGATAATAGTAGGCCTTTCGACCGAAACGTACTTCTTGATTCAGAATCATTGCTCGGTTAACATCTTCTCGGTAAAGGCCTGCTCCAAAGAAAGCAACCATAATTGGCAAGGTCATCGCATAAACTTCGGTTCCATACCCTGTACTATCAAAACAGAGTAATCTCACAAAGGCAGAAGGTTCATGGTAATAATTAGGTCGATTATAGGTATAAAATTGAATCGCACTGATTACCAAAATATAAGCTAGTAAAATAAGTCCATTTCTTTGTAGGAATAGACGCTTCATATTGCCTTTAAATAGGGTCATGACTATCGAAACCTCCTTTTTTAAGATGGCCATCTTTTGTTCTCGCTTTCATCTTATCAAGAGGCCTTATAGGTGACAATAGGCTTTACTTACTTTGGCCTTTAAACAGCTAGATTTGGCCTCGAAAATGAAAGCTTTTCAATTTTCAGACTAGTAGCTGAGTTTTTGGCCGTCTTTTAATATTAAAGAGTGAAGTAGGAGGTCTTGGTACAGGATGTGATTTTTGTTAACAAGATAGCTTCTACCATAATAATCAAAAAGTGGTTGTAAATAGATGAAATGCTTTAAAGAAGCGCGAACGCGTTCAAAACTTTTATTTTTATAATGAACTTCAAGATAATGACTGCCTTTTTCTTTTTTAAAATAACGTATGTGATCGGGCTGGTTAAGGATCGTACTCATAATAGGGTCTTGCTTTAACAGATATTTGGCCAGACTTTTTTGTAACTCTTCTATTGCTTTTATCCAATTAGCACTAACAATCCAATCAGCGCTATGAAAATGATGGCGAGCAATCGCATTAAAAATATCTTTGGATTCGTGAAGAAAAATACTATCATGAATCTTACCATTCGTCTCGGCTTCTAAAATAAAGGCTAACCACTTGTCGCTATAATCAGTTGAACAATCAAAAATAAAAAGTTGCTGCTTTTCAGGATAATCTTTGATGAATTCAGCTAGAGGCAGGGTAAGCTCAGTCATATCCACAAAATTGAAATCAATAAAGGGTAACTCATAATGGTCATAGGTTTGCTTGAATCCTTGCCAACGTTGAAGCTGGTGACTAAATATGTGTATATTCATGCTTTCGATCCTTTCTAAGCGGCTCGTCTCAATATCTTCTCTTTAAATATAGCAATAATATAAAACGTTTTCAAATGTTATTGGGCGAGTCTAAAAATGCTAATAATTTGCCGGTTTTTATTGAAAATAATAAATACTCGAACCTTGGTATTCCGTTAAATGTCTTTATGAATTTAAAGGGTTTCGTGTGATGAAATAGTCTACCAAAAGCGATATTAATGAGTATCAGCTAGATTGAAATTAGGAGTTCCTTTGTTAGAAGTCTTGTTAACGCATTGCGAATATTGCTCATCGTTGAATCTCAGCGAATCCCTGTCATTGGATATAAATGCTATTGGGCGGGGATCTTTTTATGGGACGATTTTTTTATTCGATTTATATGGAAAGCTAACTTGACATATAAAAAGATCCGTTGTATATTAAATGTAAAGCTAGCTTAGCATTATAGGAGGAGGTAAAGTTGAAGAATCGGCTTGAAGCAATAAGAAAACAACGTGGGATGACTCAAGAAGCATTGGCTGCCTTGCTTGAGGTATCCCGCCAAACCATCGGTTCCTTAGAGAAGGGAAGGTATAATCCCTCCATTATCTTAGCATTTAAGATCGCGCGACTTTTTGACTTGCAGATTGAAGATATTTTTATATTTGAGGAGGAAGACCAGAATGAACAAGGATAAAATTTGGTATTTGGGCTATTTAATCGGGATGGTCAGTTTAATATTATTATGGGTCTTTAGACAGAATGACACTATGACGATTCTATTGACCTTTGTTTTTTCAATCAGTGTCACGATTGCCTATTTAAAGTTTCGACACATTAAGCAAATGAAGACTGACTCGCATTACCGGATCCTTGTGCAGGATGAACGCAATGAGAAGATTAGGGACAAGGTTAATGCACGCATGACATCGATTCTAATGGTCTTGATGGGTGTGGTGGCAGTGATTTGTCTGTCGATGAAGGCTTATTTACCAGCGGGTCTATTAGTGCTTGCGGTAGTGGCTTATCCCTTATTATCCTTCTTTATCAATCAATATTACGAAAAACGTTATTAATCTTGTTAATCGGGGAGAGTTATCGAAGAGAGTTTAATCGAAACGATCAATGCAATATGGAAGGGGAGGGTGTATTTGAAGAATTTAGTCCTAGGCTTGTTTTTAGCAGGTTTTGGCTATAATTATTGGCTATAAAGTAAGATGACCATTTTCATTAAGCAGCGTCCGCTAGTCCAGTGGATACTTATCGCCTATGCCGTGCTTGCTTTTTATATGGCTTATCAATGGGGGTCTACGATTCAAGATTATGCCCTTGCGGGAAGTTCCGTCTTGCTCCTTTATTCTGTAGCCTTTTTTCAAGGAATCAATAAGGATTCGGTGCTGGTATTTTTGGGAACGACGTCCTTATTGAAGCAAATTAAAGTCAGTGAGATAGATCATATTCTGCTTGAAGAAGTGTCTGATAAGACAACTTATCGACTCAAAATAGTCGCCTTTGGAGAAGAATTTACTCAGCTTTACCAGAGAGATCATTTGGAAAAGGAGGGTGCTTTTACCAAAGAGCTGACTGAATTGCTAGAGGCGGTGAAGAATCACTAAGTCGATTCAGCATTCCCATTTATCATTCAATCAATGAGTGAGGCTTGAATAACTTGCTTAAGTGCTAGGATTCAAAGCCTCTTTTTTTCGTGGCCTTACTCAAGTAAAATAGTTTTAAGAACTTGCTTGGACTGGCACAAAACTGATTAGAAGGCGATGTCAATGATTTTTGACAGGGAAATTTTGACCGTGTCAAAGAATTTTTACCCTGTTTTTTGAGGATGTCAAAGAAGCTGGATGGTATTTTCAGGATGGATCGCTTAAAGTCATGACTAGAAGGAGGAAAAAAAGATGACCATAGGAAGCTTATTAAAAGAAGCCCGGCTAAAGTCAAAGTTGACTCAAGAAGAGGTGGCAGAATCGCTGGGTGTCTCCAGGCAGTCTATTTCAAATTGGGAAAATAATAAAACTTATCCCGATGTATTGAATGTGATTGCTCTGAGTGATTTGTATCAGGTTAGTCTCGATGTTTTATTGAAGGGAAGTGCCGATTATATGCAGCATCTGAATGAAAGTACCGATGTGGTTAAAAGTAATAAGTTATTAATTCGAGTCGTGTTGTTTGCTTTATTAGGGATCCTCTTTGTTTTGGCGATCAGTCGCTGGATTCCTTTTCAACTGGCATTGTCGATTGTCTTTGTTTTATCGCTACTAGTAGCTGGGCTTATCTATCTAGAAATTATTCAACGGTTTTAAGGGAGGGTAAATAATGAATAACTATCAAGTGATCATGGTGGTCTCGGGAGCGGTCTTTTTAATGGGGGCTCTTTTGTTGAATTATAATCTCTATCAGTTGGTTGCCATTGATGCAAGAGCGCGGGGGATGAAGCACCCTCGCTTATGGGGGGCTTTTAGCTTGTCGGATGGGCATGGAACGGGCTTAGTGACCTATTTGTTGTTTCGTAGGAAGTATGCCCGTCGGGCTTTGACTCAACAAGAATCGCTTGAATTTTCTTTATATAAGAAAAAGGCTCAGTTATCGCTGATCATCTTCTTAGTCGGAGCGGTGCCTCTAATTGTGACAGGTATTTATTATTTGGGATTTAATTAATCGATCATTCATCGATCAAAAGCAAGCGGTTTGAAAGGCTTGCTTTTTTTATTGGAAGCAGTCTTCCTCGCTTTGAGGGCTTTTTTGAATTCTTGCAGGGATTACTCAGGTAGGCTATCTCCTGCCTTAGTAGAATAAAGCTAAAGTCGATGAAAGAGGGGAATGACCATGTGGGCAATAAAAGTCGATCATCTAAGCAAGAACTTTGAGCACAAGACCTTATTTAATGATTTTTCATTAAGGATTGAACAAAATACCGTTCATGCACTAATGGGACCCAATGGAGCAGGTAAGACTAGTTTGTTGCGATTAATAACGGGACTTTATCAGCCAGATCAAGGGACTGTTCAATTGAAGGGCAAGCATGCTATGTTGCTGGAGAATGACTATCTTTATGAAGATAAGACGGGCTTGGAGAATCTGCGTTTATTCGGGTGCTATTTTGGCTTTGAGTTAAAGGATTATCAGGCTTGGG
This sequence comes from Facklamia hominis CCUG 36813, assembly GCF_000301035.1. Lineage (GTDB taxonomy): Bacteria > Bacillota > Bacilli > Lactobacillales > Aerococcaceae > Facklamia > Facklamia hominis. Next base: position 1,483,534 of record NZ_JH932292.1, read on the forward strand.
CTCAGCAATTAGGGATTCAAGCGGATTTAGAGCGTAAAGTGTCGACCTATTCTAAGGGAATGAAGCGAAAATTATCTCTGTTGACCATTATCTTAATGGATCGTTCGCTGATCTTTCTAGATGAGGTCACTTCTGGGGTCGATCCGATCTCGCGGATTCAGATTCGTCAAGTGGTTGATGTCTTAAAAGATCAGGGTAAAACCATCGTCTTCACCTCCCACGACCTTGAGGAGATTGAAAAAGTGGCTGATTGGGTCACGATGATTAAAGAGGGACAGATCGTCTTTACCAAGCGGATTCAAGATTTGAAAGGGGAACGGTTGGAGGATATTTTCATTGAGGAGGGGTTGAAATGAGAGAGCAGACGCCATTGAATAAGGCTGTGCAGTCGATGATTTGGCATAGTCGTGATTACCGATTCAATTCTTTGTTAGCGCTGGTATTTAGTGGGGTCTTCTATCTGGGGGTCTATCACCTTAGTCAGGTCTCGGGCCGGTTTGGGAGCGATCCCTTGTTATTATTAATCTGGGCACTCATGTTAGGCATGGGTCTTCTATTGGGCACGTCAATGGTAGTGGATGTGACCGTTAAGGATAAGCTGAGCCATCGTTTGGACTTTTTCCTGGCTTCGGGCATTGATATTAAGCCCTTGATGCTAGCTTATAGTTTACAGATGTGTCGTTTTTCAATGCTGATTCCTTTTGCCTTGTTGATGGCTTTTGTTTTTTTACCAGCATTTGAACTTGGTTTTTTAGCTATTCTAGGTCTGTTTGGGTCCACCGCTATCTTGGTTTTTATGACGATTTTGTATTTTAATGTGTTGGTCTTAGGGCAAAAACATTTGAAATTTGTTAAATACCTACTTTTTATCAGCCTTAATTTGCTGATTTATGGGATGGGGAGCTTTTCCAATCAATTTTTACAATTTTTAGCTAATCATCATATTGCACTTTCCAGTTTAGTGTTGCTGGTAAATGTTAGCTTAACCCTGGTTTTAGCGGGCTTGCTTGCTTTGAAATGGCGCCATCTAAGTAAGGAAGGGGTTATTAGGCAGGAGGGGACCTGGTCATGACTTTTATTCGATTACAAGTGAAAGCCCTCCTCGACCGGAATGCTGTTTTGTTTGCGGGCTTGATTTTTTTAGGGATGGGCTTGTTTGGAGCTGTTCAGGGTTCGTCACCCGGCCATGGAGGTCTTACTTTATGGCTGCAGTTGGAAGGAATGCTTTGCCTTTATGGGGTGATCGTGACGGAATTAGCTAAGCCATCGTTAATTCGGGATAAACAGACTAAGCGTCTGGAGTTTCTTTTAGCAAATGGGCTTTCTTTGAAGTACCTAGTAAGGGGCTATCTCGTGAGCCTTTATCTAGCCAGCCTAATATTATGGCTTCCGAGTCTATTATTCGAGGGGCTACAGGCTTTCAATCATTCAATGGGAAGTGAATTCCTGCTGATGCTGATGATTCTATTTATTCAAAGCTTTTTAATCACTTGGGGTCTAGTGAATGCGATTCTATCAAGGGAGAATCTGGGTCGCTTGAATGCCATTCAATATCAAACGGTCTTGGTTAATGGGATCTTGGCGGGTTTATCACTCGCCATCTACCACCATCAATCTATGGTAGAATATTATTTGGTAACGAAGTTATTATTACTGATCGGTGTGGGTCTCTGGCTTAAAAGGCGACGGACCGTTGAGGGGATTGTAAGGAGTTATTATTAATATCATGTATAAAAAAATCGCAATACTGGTTCTGATGCATGGACTCTTGTTGATTTACTGGGCTTATCTATTCCATCAGCAGGCTGGGCTGAATGAAGCTGTTTTTTTCAACCTGTTCTCCATGACCATTTTTGGAACCCTATATACGTATCTATATGGCTTTTTAGCTAAACGTCAAAGCTTGACGAGAACGGATTATTTCTTTGTTGTTGCATCCTTTGTCTTAATTGGCTTGTCCTTGCAACTGCCTTTGTTGTATGCTTGCCTCGTCTTATTAACGAGTGTCGCCCTTACCAGCTATTATTTTCTACAACCCCTTGGCTCGGGAAAGTTCGTTTCGGTCTCGATTTTGCCCCTTTCTAGAAAGATGACGCAAGGCTTTACGCTTGCTTTCTTACTGGTCATGTTAATCTTGATCAATTTGTTAGGCTTGGAGCCAGTGATTGTTCATATCGTGATTCACTTGATCTTTCTGTCTTTTGAGCTTTGTTTAATGTTGTTTCTTAAGGAGAAAGACCAGACCTATGAGAAGATTTATCGAGCCTATTATTTATCGGACTATCTAACCCAAGACCGGGAATCCTTTGCACGATGGATTCATGATGATCTGATCCAACCAATTTATGCGGTTAAGAATTTATTGTCCATGAAGGAACCGGATTATGCTTATGTAAAGCAAGTCTTAATCGACCTTGAAAAAAAGGCACGGGACCAAATGACTTATTATCAAAATCACCTCTTTGATAATGAGGATTTAACTGAGAATTTGACGCAGGTTTTTCACTCGGTACAAGCGCTCTATCCTCAAAGCAAATTGGTCTTTGACGATCAGATTCAGCCGGACTTAAATCGAGTCTTGGATCCAGCTAGCTTGCGTTTGCTGTGTATCCTCAGTAAGGAATTGCTTAATAATGTTTATAAGCATTCGACGGGGACTTATGTGTCTTATCGTGTCGCCTTGGAGGGGGCGGACGTGTTGTTGGAGGTCGAGAGTGATGGTGCCAGTGCTCAGGACTTAGCCTTGATTCAATCTTCGAAACGCGGTGTTCTATTGATGCGCTTGATCGTGGATACCCAAAGTGGCGACCTGGATTATCAATTAAATGGCGAGGTATTAACGGCACGTGTTCGTTTAAAAGGAGGCCATCATGAAACTATTATTGCTGGATGATCATCATTTATTTGGTCAAAGTCTTAAATGCTTGTTGGAGGATCAGGCAGTGGTTGACTTATGTGACTATGTGGATGGCCCTCAGGCTTTCCTTGACCAAGTAGGCCGTCAGAATTATGATATTCTGCTAGTAGATATTAATCTTAAGGCGGACTTAACCGGCTTTGATCTAATTCGTCAATTAAGAGATCAATCCATTCAAACGCCGATTGTGATACTAACGGCTTATGACTTGACCAACTATCAGAGTTTGGCCTTTGATTTAGGGGTTCAGGCTTTTATTCATAAGTCGGTTGAAATTGGCGATTTAATGGATCGTTTGACCGAGGTTCAAGAAGGCCGAGTCTTGACCGCAAAGCCTTCGATGGTGGATCCTCTTACGCCAAGAGAGATTGAGATTCTGCAAAAATTAGTTCAAGGTCAAAGTAAAAAGGAGGCTGCCCTCGAGCTTTTTATTAGTGAACGGACCCTTTATAATCACTTAGCTTCCATCTACGCGAAGCTGGGGGTCAATAATTTGTTAGAAGCCTATAATCAGGCCATGGCCTTGGGTTATATTGAACCAAAATTATGATGCTTAGATGAAGGAGGAAATAATATGAAAAATACAGGAATTTGTCCAAAGTGCAAAGGGCAGTCACTCATTTTTATTCCTGGGGCAGCGGGAGCTTATGGAGCCGGAAATAATATTATGACAGGTAAAACAATCCTATCTGCGGTTCCCGTTAATCGTTATGTCTGCCGGTCCTGTGGCTACTCGGAAGAATGGGTGGATCTAGAGAATCTGCCTAAATTAATCAAGCGTTATGCTAAGGACTAAGGATTCAAGAAAGAGAGGGTTTAAATGCGACTAATTTTTTCAAAAATTTGGCCATTGATGATCGTGGCGGTCTTGGTGGTTGTTTTGGTGGCTTATGTCCGCGATCAAGCAAGTCGAGCTACTTCAGGACGGAATAAGCGCGATGACTCGCTAGGAGCTGCGATCGGTATTTGTCTTTGCCTGGGAACAGGCTTAGGAATTATCATTGATCAGCTTGCCATTGGGGCGGGGATTGGTTTATTTATGGGGGTTTTAATTGGGAGTTTCTATGACCGTGCATAATTAGGAGCCGATAATCTGGAGAGAAGTAGCGATCGATTCTGCTTGCTGGTTCTCAAGTGATAAGGTTGATGAGAAATGAGCTTTTTTCTTGTGATAAATAAGCTTGCGTGTCATAATGGCCCTTACAATCGTTTATGGCTTAGATAAGTTAGTTTCAGCCATAAAAATAAGTGAAAAGGAGTAACTTAGAATGCATCAATTCAGTGAACAAGAAGAGGCTTTAATTCAAAAAGGCTTATCAACGGCTGAGATCAGTGATCAAGCGGCGGCAAAAAAGATATTAGACTTGGTTCCAGCAGAATGGATTAAGAAGATCCCTTGGATCGTTCGTAAGCACGCAACGACCAAGACGGTTGAACGAGTGGCTCAGCAGTACCCTGAGCTTTATGCGGTCGCCAAGCAAGAAGGAGATCTCCCTGACCAAGAGGCCCAAGCTTTAAAAAAGATCATGCAAGACATCTTCCAGGAAAAAATGGCTAAACATAAGATTCAATAATCAAGAAAGCTTTACTCAGGGAATCCGAGGGGATTTCTGGAGTAAGGCTTTTTTATTGAGAGGAAGATTTGTTCAAAATATTGTTAGCTAGTTGACAATTCGATCCGTCCGTGTATAATCTTTTAAATCAGGAGGTTCTTATGAAAGAAGAGGTATTGAATAGTATTAAAGATTTACATGTGGCTTGGATTCGTAGGATGGCACAGTTGAAGTCACAGACGGCTTGTCATACTCAGCCTAAGGCACCCAATCCCACACAAATAAAAATATTTTCCTATTTAATGGATCATCGGGATCAGCCGGTTCTGCAGCGGGATTTAGAAAAAGCCTTAAATTTAAGGCGGGCCACGATTTCAGCGGTTTTGAAGAAGATGGAAGCGAATGGTTATATTGAGCGTCAAGTCGCTGACCGGGATGCACGGTCCAAGCAGGTTCGTCTAACGGACTTAGCACTTGATCGTTATCAAACGGGGTTAGATCACGTACGTGATCTTGAATTACAGATGGTTCAAGGGATTAACGAGGAAGACTTGGCTGTTTTTATACGGGTCATGAAGCAAATGGTGGCGAATATTGAAGTTATGGAGGAGGGTGAACATGATTAAATGGGTGAAACAATGGACGATGAGGGACTATATCGATAGCGTGATTGCGATTGCTTTAATCGTCTTACAAGTTTATTTGGACTTAAAGATGCCAGACTATATGTCGCAAATTACCGTTTTGGTACAAAGTGAAGGCAGTCAATTAAGCCAGATCGTTGAGAATGGTGCTTGGATGCTGGCCTGTGCCCTGGGATCGATGTTGAGTGCCATGGTGACTGGCTATGTGGTATCCTTAGTCTCTGCTCGTTTTGCGAGAGAGACGGGGCGGCAGCTTTTTGATCAAGTGACCCGCTTTTCCCAAGAGGAGTTGCATCGCTTCTCAACGGCGAGTCTCATTACTAGAAATACCAATGATATCACCCAGGTTCAACAATTCTTGGCCATGGGTTTTCAGATGTTGGTAAAAGCACCAATTACGGCAGTTTGGGCAGTTCAAAAAATTCTTAATAAGAGCTGGCAATGGTCGGCAGCTACTGGGATCGCGGTCTTAGTCTTATTGACAGGAGTATCCCTTATTATGTGGGTGGTTGTTCCCCGCTTTAAGTTGATTCAAGAAGCGATTGACCAGTTGAACCGTTTGATGCGGGAACATTTAACCGGTATGCGGGTCATTCGAGCCTTTAATGCGGAAGCTTATCAGGAAGCCAAGTTTGACCAAGTGAATGACGAATTGACTAAGCTTCAAACCTTCAACCAAAAGATGTTTGCCTTTATGTCGCCCATGATGTATTTGGTCATGAATGGCTTGGCTTTAATTATTTATTGGATGGGGGCGCATTTGATCGATCAAGCAGCGATGGTGGATAAGATCTCGCTCTTTGGAAATATGATTGTCTTTTCTTCCTATGCCATGCAGGTAATTATGTCCTTCTTAATGTTGGCCTTTATCTTTATGATGGTGCCACGGGCTCAGGTATCGATGAATCGGATCAACGAGGTTCTAGAGATGCCTATCAAAATCAAGGACGGATCTCAGACAACTGGTTTACCAGGGCAAGCTGGAAAGGTAGAGTTCAAGCAGGTGTCCTTTGCTTATCCAGATGCCAAGGAACCGGTCTTAGAGGATATTTCCTTTACGGCCCTACCAGGGCAAACGGTGGCCTTTATTGGGGCTACAGGGTCTGGTAAGTCGACCTTGATTCATTTGATCCCCCGCTTTTATGATGTGACCAGTGGGAGTGTCTTGGTGGACGGGGTCGACGTGCGGGATTATCGCTTGGAAGACTTGTATCACAAGCTGGGCTATGTCCCTCAAAAGACGGTTCTCTTTAATGACCGGATTGATGCCAATATCCGCTTTGGTCAAAGCCAGAAGCCAATTGATGATGACCAGGTGAAGCGGGCTTTAAGCATAGCTCAAGCCAGTGACTTTGTGGCAGCCATGGATGATCAAGAAGCCAGTGTCTTATCCCAGGGAGCCAACAATATCTCTGGGGGACAAAAGCAGCGGCTCTCGATTGCTCGGGCGATTGCCAAGGATCCTGAGATCTTTATCTTCGATGATTCCTTCTCGGCCTTGGACTATAAGACCGATGCAAACTTACGTAAGGAGTTGGAAGAAGCAACCGGCGACTCAACTAAGTTAATTGTTGCCCAACGGATTGGAACTATCATGCATGCAGACTTAATTATCGTACTCGATCAAGGTAAGATCGTGGGTCAGGGCAAACACCAAGAATTATTGCAGACCTGTCCTGTCTACCGCGAAATCGCCTTATCGCAATTGAGTGAGGAGGAATTGAATCATGGCTAGACCTGGAAGCATGGGCAAGGTCACTGAAAAACCCAAGAATCTGGGTGCTTCAATGAAGCGCCTCTTGAGCGCCTTACGCCCTTATCGAATTGGAATTATCGTGAGTCTATTGCTGGCGATCGGGGGATCGGTCTTGTCAATTATCACCCCCAATCGTCTGTCGGACTTGGTGGATGAGATCACCCAAGGAATGACGCCTAAAATGGAAAAAATGGCACCGCTCGAAGCAGCCTTACAAAAAGGATTTGCCAGCAACCAATGGCAACCCATCACCTTGGATGGGGTGACGATCTCCGTTGAAGATCAACAGTCTCTGGCCAAGCAGTTGCAAGCGGAAGCTAGCTCTAATCAAGGGGCTGATCCAGAAGCGGATCAACAAGCCAAGTTGGATCAATTGAAGAACTTACCCGCATCCGTCCAAGAACTGCTTGAACCGGAGATGCCTTTAGCCAAGATTAAGAAGATGGCACTGACAGTAGCAGCCCTCTATCTAATGAGTGCTTTGATGACTTTCGGTCAATCGATCCTGATGACGGAAGTGGCTAATCGTTTTGCTAAGAGCTTACGAACAGCCTTAGCCCACAAAATGAATCAGCTTCCTTTAAGCTTTTTTGATCAGAATACCATCGGGGATATTCTATCCCGGGTGACCAATGATATTGATACGATCGCCCAGTCCATGAATCAATCCATGGCTAGTCTGGTATCAGCGGTCGTCTTATTATTAGGAACGACGGGAATGATGATCTATACTAACTGGCAGATGGCCTTGACAGCTATTGGTTCGAGTTTATTAGGCTTTGCTCTGATGTTTGCGATTTTATCAAAGAGTCAGAAGTACTTTGCCATGCGACAAAAGTCCTTAGGGGTCTTGAATGGACAGATTGAGGAAGTTTATTCTGGCTTAGATATTGTCAAGGTCTATAATGCTAAGCCGGCGGTTCAGACCAAGTTCGACCAAGCCAATGAAGAAGTCTACCAAGCGAATCAGATGAGCCAGTTTTTATCCGGTTTGATGATGCCCTTGATGTTCTTTGTGGGGAACTTAGGCTATGTTGCGGTCTGTATTGTGGGAGCGATTTTGACCATTAGAGGAGAGACGAGCTTTGGAGTGATCGTCGCCTTTATGGCTTACATTCGACTCTTTACTTCTCCTTTATCTCAGATTGGTCAGGCCATGACGGCTATTCAATCGACCGGGGCGAGTGCTGACCGGGTCTTTGAGATTATGGATGCAGCGAATATGGACGATGAGTCTCATCTTCAGGCCTACTTGGATCCGCAAAAGGCCCAAGGCCGCGTGTCCTTTAGGGATGTCAGCTTTACTTATGAAGGCAATCAAAAGCCAACCTTAGAACACTTTACTGCTGAGATTCAAGCGGGTCAAAAAGTGGCAATTGTAGGTCCGACAGGTGCTGGCAAGACGACCTTGGTTAACTTATTGATGAAGTTCTATCCAATTAGCCAAGGGGATATTGTGATTGATGACCATTCCATTAAAGACCTGAGTCGGGAGAATGTGCATGATCTCTTTACGATGGTCTTGCAAGATACCTGGTTGTTCAAGGGGACCGTCCGTGAGAATATTGCCTATAACCGAACGGATGTGTCCGAGGAAGAGTTGAATGACGTCTTGAAGGTGGTGGGCTTAGATCACTTCGTTAAGACCCTACCTCAAGGCTTAGATTCAACCTTGGAAGAAAGTGAGTCAGTCTCTCAAGGTCAACGGCAACTCCTAACGATTGCTAGAGCCATGGTGGACGATAAGGCCTTTTTGATTTTGGATGAAGCGACGTCTAATGTGGACACTCGCAGTGAAGCCCTCGTACAAAAAGCCATGGATGCACTCACCCAAGGGCGAACTTCCTTTATTATTGCCCACCGGCTATCCACGATTAAAAATGCCGACTTGATCTTGGTGATGAAGGATGGCAATATTATTGAGCAGGGTCAACACGACCAACTTATTCAAGCCCAGGGCTTTTATGCCGATCTCTATCAATCACAATTTAGTCAATAATCAAGGACTTAGTCAAAAAGAATTTCTCATAAATAATCTTCCAGGCTTGATTTTCAAGCCTGGTTTTTTGGTAGAAAGGATCAATTTTAAGTAATTTTCAAGTTGAGACTGGGTCACAGTTGCTGACTTATTTGCTATAATGAGGAATATTATCCGAAGAATGGATTAAGGAATAAAGGAGGCCTTTTATGCAGGAAAGATCAGGTAAGTTAAAAAAAGATATTGGCCTAGAAAATTATGTGGCACTCTTCGTTTTCTTTGCCTTTTTTATAGCCATTGGGCGTAAAATGGGTGGTGTTAATATGATTAAGACCATGATGAATACCGGTTATGATCTCTTAATGAATGTGTGTTTTTATTTAATGGCGATTGCCGTCTTGGCGGGCGCAGTAGCGGGTATTTTCTCAGAATTTGGGATTATTGCCTTGGTTAATCGCATTTTATCCAGAGTGATGAAGCCGATTTATGATTTGCCGGGGGCGTCTTCTTTGGGAATCTTGAATTGTTATTTGTCGGACAATCCAGCGATTTTAACGCTGACCCATGACGATAATTTTAGGCGCTATTTCAAAAAATACCAGATGCCAGCGCTCACTAATCTTGGGACGTCTTTTGGGATGGGCTTGATTACGACGACGAGTATGATGGGCTTAGATATTCCAGGTGCGATCACAAGTGCCTTGATTGGGAATGTCGGGGCCATTATTGGCAGTATTGTTTCCGTGAGGTTAATGATCCATGCCTGTAAAAAGATCTATGGGACTCAAGATCGGGTGGAGATTTATTCCAAGGATCTGATTCCAGAAGACCAACGGATTATTCGTGAGGGTAGTGTGGGATCGCGCTTCATCCAGTCCTTGCTAGATGGCGGGAAGGTTGGGATTGATATGGGGGTAGCCATCATTCCAGGGGTGGTGATTATCTGTACGATGGTCATTATACTTACTAAGGGACCTTCAGCTGCAGGAATCTATACAGGCTCTGCCAATGAGGGGGTAGCCTTTCTACCTTGGTTGGGCGATCGTTTGCAATTTATTATCAATCCGCTATTTGGCTTTAGCGCGCCTGAGGCGATTGCGGTTCCGATCACGGCCTTGGGGTCTACGGGTGCGGCGATTGGGACGGTGACTAAGATGGCAGCGGCAGGGCGGGCCAATGCCAATGATATTGCGGTCTTTACAGCCATCTGTATGTGTTGGAGTGGTTATATTTCTACGCATATTGCCATGATGGATGCCTTGGGAACCAAGGAAGTGACCGGTAAAGCCATCGCTAGCCATACCATTGGAGGAATTGTAGCAGGCATTGCAGCCCATTGGATTTATTTACTGGTGACAGCCCTCTAGTAGAAAGATCAAATTCTTTGACTGTCCAAGCGATTGTTTTATACTAAGATTAATGGATTGTAGGAGGGATTTGGATGGAAGAAATTAAGACGATTTATTTTGCAGGAGGTTGCTTCTGGGGAACCGAGCGAGCCTTTCAGCTCTTAGAAGGGGTAGTTGATACACAAGTGGGCTATATTAATGGTCAGACAGAGAATCCGACCTATCGTCAAGTCTGCACGGATACCACCGGCTTTAAAGAAGCGGTTAAGATCAGCTATGATCCGGCAGTACTGCCATTAGAACGCTTGTTACAGGCCTTTTTCTTATGCATTGAACCTGAAAAGAAGAATCAACAAGGTAATGACCGTGGCTCTCAATATCAAACGGGAGTTTATTACATTGATGAAGCCAGCCAGGCTATTTGCCAGGATTACTTTGATAAGGAAAGGACGAAACACGCCGCTTTTTATACTGAATTAGCCCCCATGGTCAATTATTATCCGGCGGAAGACTATCATCAGGATTATTTGATCACCCATCCGAATGGTTACTGCCATATTTCTAGCCAGGAATTTGACCAGGTCAAGGCCTTGAATCCTAAAAAATAAAGAATGCTAAGCGATTATCCAGATCCCTTTTTAGGCGGTCTGGATTTTTTGTTGGCCTTGATGGACGCTTGGATTTTGCTGAGTTAGTGAAATAGAATCGAGAAATTAAGGCTTAAAGATCTTAGAAATTGTGTCTTGCTTGAGTCTTTATTTTCTATATAATAAAAAGAAAAAAGGAGTGAGACTTCTGCAGCGTGAACGGGATGGATGGGTCTTAATGGCACGGTTTTATGCGGGCTTTTTGAATGCCGGTATGTTGTTATATATTCACACGATGTTAACTCTGCATACAGGCAACTTAACTCGCTTGATGGTTAGCTTGGTACAAGGGGATTGGCAAGGAACGGCCTTTCTCTTAATGCCTTTATTGGCCTTTTTTGGAGGTTGTTTGTTGACGCATTTGTATTATGTCGGTCGAAATAAGCAATCCTTTGAAGATTATTGGCGAGGTTACTTTGCGATTGGTGTCTTATTCTTTGTACTCTGGCTATTACCCCGTGATAGTTGGGCCTTTATCGGGATCATGTCCTTTGGTATGGGCATCTTTTCGACCTTATCACTAAAAAATCGAGGCTATACCGGAAACATTTCCATGGTGACGGGGCTGATCGTAGAAATAGCCAGTCAATTGGCCAAGTATTGGCGTTTAAAGCAAGGCCAGGCCAAGAAGCAGGCACTTTATCTCCTATTGAACTTATTAGCTTATGCCTTGGGAGTGGCTTGTCAAGCTGGCTTGACGCAAGTGACTGTGATTGTGCGTGCTTGGCCAATGATGGTCCTCGCTTGGTGTCTGGCGGTTTGGGCTTATTATTACGAGAAAAAAGAAGCTAGTTGCTTGGCGGAATAAGGGTGTTTTGATCACTGGTTAAGACCGGGACGGATGTCCTGGTTTTTAAGAGAGCAATGTTAGCTCCTTGTGACAAGTGGGGGAACTTTTGTATCATGGATAAAAAGGAGAGACAGCGTATGAAAAGTGCTAATAAGTGGAGTCGGGGATTATTTATTTTGGGCATCCTTACTTTATTGCTAGCAACTTTGATTCCTATAGATTGGTTGACGATCTCTTCTGGCTTGCGACCCATGGGCTTAGTCTTGATCTTTATCTGTCCCTTGATTGGGAGTGTGGGGATGATCTGTGCGATTATCGCTCGCAAGAAGTGGCTGATCTTGGGACATGGCTTATTGATCCTTGCCTTTCCGATCGGTATGGGCTTGGTATCTTGGTTAAATGCTAAATAGAAATCACTGAGGTCTTGAGGGGGAGTTGGATGAAGCATAAGTTAAGTTTGTTGGCGTTATTGGTGGTGACCTTAATCTGGGGCGGAGGCTATGCGATGAGCGCCCTGTCTTTGGATTACTTTACCCCTGTTCAGACCATGGCTGTTCGTTTTAGCTTGGCTTTTTTGGGGAGTTTGTTGATCTACCGGCGTGATTTAGCGACGATGCGCTGGCAACAATTAAAGCCTGGTATGTGGATTGGTCTGATGGTCTTTTTGGGCTTCATCTTTCAAACGGTGGGCCTGCAGTATACCACAGCCTCCAAGAATGCCTTCTTAACCACGACAAATATTGTCTTTGTTCCTTTGCTTAATTTATTGATTTTTAAAAAGCATCTTTCGCGGCAAAAATGGCTGGGCGTCTTGTTGGTCTTATTGGGGATCGGTCTTTTATCTATTGATTTTAAAGATTTGTCCCAGCTCTTTACCTATAACATTGGGGATGGCTTAACCTTGGTCTGTGCGCTTTTCTTTGCGGGTCAGATCATTTTGATTGATCACTTTCTTCATGAACTATCTTCAGCTTCCCTCATGGTCGGTCAGTTAGGGACGGCGGCCTTTTTATCCTGGTTGGTCTGCTTATGGCAAGGGGACTTATCCTTTAGCAGTCATCCGACCGGTTGGGCAGCACTCCTATATTTGAGCTTTGCCAGTACCTTGATCGCTTTTGCCTTACAGACCTGGGCCCAAAAATATAGTAGCCCCACCCAAGTAGCTGTGATTCTATCGACGGAAGCTTTGGTAGGGATGATCGCATCGAGTTTGATATTAGGCGAACCAATTACATCGACGATTTTTATTGGAGGGATCCTGATTATTGTTGGGGTATTGCGGGTTGAATTAAGCGGGAACTAGGCTGGCAAGAGGCTAAATTGCTTTTTCCTCTTTCTTCTTGTCGCAAAATAAGGTATGATGGATTAGGACAAAATCTAAGTACGACGGGATGTGGCGCAGCTTGGTAGCGCACTAGCATGGGGTGCTAGGGGTCGCAGGTTCAAGTCCTGTCATCCCGATTTTTCTCTTTTTAATAACTACACCAAAAATCCGCTAAGCTCTGTTTCGGGGCTTAGCGGATTTTTTTGATTTAGTGCTATTTTTTATGGTAATGGCGGTAGAGGAGGTGGACTATATCAAAGAGGAAGGGAGCAATGACAAAGAGGATCCAAGACCAAGCCCAGGCCCTAAAAATAAAGCTGATTGTTAAATAGCTAGCCAAGACGAGGCCCCAGTAGATGTTTTGGACTTGTGCCAAGATGGGATCCTTCTTGAATTCAGGGTCATCATCACTGGTTTGGCTCAAGCGGTTTGATGCTTGAGGACCTTGGAGTAGGGTCTGATAGCCCTTTTTGAGGCCAGAAGATCGCATGAGCTGATAGACGCCAGTACTGATGAGGGCGATGGTGGCGATTAGGCTAATGGCTATAGGTAAGTCATCATCCAGGATGGAGGAAGTAATGACAAGGGGAAGGGCCGATAGGATACAGAGGCTAGTCCCTGTGATGGTTTGTTTTTGCCAGATCTCCCGATTGGCCTTTTGGTCGCGTTCTAAAATCTCTTGGACTTGAAAGCCCAGTTGATGAGGCTGAGTCTCGATCCAGCGGTATTCTTCGCTTAGCTGTTGGTTCTGCATAAAACTAGCGCTGGCGATGGCAATTGACGCAAGGAGGATGACCCAGGCGATAATCTGTAGCCAAAAAGCGCTTGGAAGCTCATCGGCCATCATCTGCAAGGAGAAGAAGCTACCGCTACCGATAATGATTAAAAAGCAGGCAGCAGCATTGCTCTGACTGGTTACTTGCTTGACTTGTAAGTAGGCATGGGCGCTAGCAAGATCGATTTCATTGAGGGCGGCTAAGGGGCTTTCTTGGTCCGCTTGAGGGGGTGTCGTTTTTGGTTGGCTTTGAACTTCTTCTTGATTATCCTCAGTTATTTGATTCGATCGAATCAAATCATCGATGGATACGCCAAAGACATCTGATAAGCTGATCATTCGTTCTAGGTCGGGCAAGGCTTCGCCACGCTCCCATTTGGAGACAGATTGACGTGAAACGCCAATCTTGGCGGCCAGATCTTCTTGGGACCAGTTTTTAGCTTTTCTTAGTTGATAGATTTTTTCGGCTAACACAGGAATCACCCTTTCTAATTTATAGTTTTAGTCTAACTAGAAAAGTTCGATTTGACTAGCAATTTTGGCTGTCAATTTGGATGCACTTGCTAGTTGCTCTTTATGGGGAGGGGAGGCGGATATCGTTTATTTTCGAGTATGACTAGATTAAGCGCTTTGACTCCTTTATACTGAAATTAAGGAAATAGGACATTTATAGGAGAGGGGGAATCGAATGGATAAGGAACTACTTCAGTTAGCTCATGATTATCGTCAATGCAAACTATGGAAAAAATTAAATGAAAACCAAGTAATAGCAGTGGACCTAGCGGGTAAAAAGACGATCTATCTGTCTGTTTTAGGGATATTGGGAGAACATATCGCTTTATCCATCTATCAAGATCCCAAAGAAGTCTATCAGTTGAAGCGGGTGATGGAATCAAGCCAAGAACCTTGTTTTAGCCCTTTACACCAGCAAGAATTATTTTTAGACCAAGATTATTTGCAGGTTAGCTTTCTCAATAAGGAGGAGTCGGATCCAGAAGATGTCGCCTTGATTCAAGCTTTTCGTCAAGATCAGGGCATCCGGGTTAGAGGGCCGCAGACTTTTCCGAGTATTGAAGTTTGTCGTTCCAACCACTTGCCTTGGAAACCAGTGGCTAAGAAGGACCTAAGCGTGATCAAAGCTGCTTTACAAGCCTCCTTAGATTTGGCGCTGGCTTTGGAGGGATTAACGCAACCAGAGCGTGCTCGCTTGATTCCTGATTTGCGTAAGGGACAGCCAATTCCTTTGATGAAAAAAGAGGTGCAAGGCTATCAGATTGTGGCTACGACTCCTCAGCCAACCAAGGGGCGGTCGCCAGTGATTCGCCACCAGCGGCTGAATGAGTTGGAATTAGCTCGCTTAAAGAAATTGCCAAAAACCGCAGATCTTCAATTGGACCTAGTCCTTATGCCAGAACCGATCCAAGAGTTTGCTAAGCAAGCACCGTTTTTTATGTATTCATTAGTGGGGGTGGATGCTGCTTCTACTCATTGTTTTATAACGGGATTTGCTCGGGAGTACTGGCAAGAGGCTTCAGGGATGCTCAATCAGCTAATGAAGGAATTGGTGGATTATGGTAGTGCTCCTCATCGGATCTGTGTGACCAATGAGCGAACGGCTCAATTATTGCAACCCTTAGCAGCTGGCTTGGGGATTGATTGTCAGATTGATCCAACGGCTTGTGGCTTAGTCCGTGATTTTGAGGAAGACCTCTTTCAGCATTCCTTGTCGGAAGACCTGGTTGAGCGAGATCTTGATCTTGAGGAGTGGGATCTGGCAACCTTAGCTGACCAATTGCGAATCTTAGAAGAGATCGGTAGTCCCAATGCTTTACCGCGGGATATTCGAGAGACGATTCTTTGGCAGTTATATCACGCCTTAGATTCCAATATTCCGATCGCCTTTAAGCAGCGAATTCGACACTTTTTGAATCAAAGTTAATGATTAAGAACTTAATAAGAAAGGATCTTCAATGTTTGAATTAATTTTATCTTCTTTAGTGGTATTTGTTTCCACTTCGATGGACTATTTGTTCATTTTGTTGATTGTCTTTGCGGCGGTCCATGGATCTAAAGCGCGTAGGCAGATTTATTGGGGGCAGTATCTTGGAACGGCCATACTAGTGGTTATTTCATTGTTAGTAGCCTACTTCTTGAAGCAGTTGCCAAGCGATGAAATGATCGGACTTTTGGGGTTGATTCCCTTAGCACTAGGGATTCGTTTAGCGTTGGTGGGCGAAGAAGAAGCCGAGGAAGCCGATATTCTCAGTCGGTTAACCGGGCGAAAGCATTCTGCCCAGTGGCTGAATATGGCCTTGATTACCCTCGCCTCTGGTGGGGATAATCTAGGCATTTATATTCCTTACTTTGCTAGCCTGACTTGGTCTGAATTAGTTCTAGTCATGCTTGTTTTTGCGATTGCAACAGGAGCTTTGTGTTACGTCGCTTATCGTTTAACACGGTTTGCCGGAATTGGTGAGCAAATTGAAACCTATGAAACTTGGTTGGTTCCCCTGGTCTTTATTCTTTTGGGAATCTATATTCTATGGGAAAATCACACAATCAGCTGGTTGTGGAATCTAGTCTTTTAAAATAAAGGGGCCAGCGTTGAAAATCAACCTTGGCTTTTTTACTGGGATTAAAATAGCCTGCGAGAAGGTTCTTTACCTTTGTCGCAGGCTGTTTATGTTGTTTTAGATTTTATCGGAGTTCGGTAAAGGAAGCTTGTTGCTTTAGCAATTGACAGTCTCACATCCATTAGGTAACGACTTTTGTCGCACTCTGTTTAAACGTGCTCCGATGAGCATCCCCTTATGTCTAAGCAAAAATCGCTCTGCGTGATTAACATCACACCGATCGATTTCTTACTTAGCCTACAGGGGATAAGCGCTCATCGTCGCACTCTGTTGAAACGTGCTCCAAAAGTCAGAGCCTAGAATCTAAGCTAAAACCCTCAACATTTTCTGCGAAAATGCTCGTGTTTTTGCTTAGCTCAACGGCTCAAAGCGACTTTTGTCGCACTCTGTCAAAACGTGTTTCAACTTGCATCCCCTGAGTTCTAAGCAAATCACGTCCTGTGCGATTTTCAATCGCCCTGTCCATGCTTTGCTTAGCCTACAGGGGATAAGCGCAAGTTGTCGCACTCTGTTTAAAACGTGCTCACAATTGCAGCGCCTGGACGTTAAGCGATCCTTCTCGAACACTCTTTGAGTGTTTCGAAGGCTCACTTACCGCTGCGGCGCTAGGCGCAATTGTTCGCACTCTGTTTTTACCATAATTGTTGTTTGGCTTGGAGGCTTAGGCTGACGAGGATGATGCCGATCCAGCAGATGGCGCCTAGGATGAGGGCTTTTGAGCCGGTCTTGATGAGTTTGGTAAGGTCGGTGTTGATGCCGATCGCTGCCATGGCCATGATAATAAAGAACTTACTGATAGCACTAAAAGGGGTAAAGACTTGTGGGTCGATTCCTGCTTGAATGCAGAGGGTGGTGATCAGTGAGGCCAGGATGAAAAAGATGATAAAAAGGGGCAGAGTATTTTTTAATTTGTGGACTAGGGACTGTTGGTCAGCTTGAGCAGTCTGTTGGCGGTTATGATACCAACCGAGGCCTAGAGTGATAGGAATAATGGCTAAAGTCCGGGTTAGCTTGACGGTAACCGCCTTATCAAGGGTCTGGTTGCCTAGGTTAAAAAGATTATCCCAGGTCGCTGCTGCAGCAGTGACGGAGGAGGTATCGTTGATCGCTGTACCAGCGAAAATTCCAAAGGCTTGACCTGAATGGGTGTCGAAGCCTAATTTTTGCCCTAAAATAGGGAAAAGTAAAGCTGCCAGCAGATTGAAGAAAAAGATGACTGAGATAGCCTGAGCGACTTCTTCTTCTTTGGCGTCAATGACGGGAGCAGTAGCCGCAATGGCAGATCCTCCACAGATGGAGGAGCCGACTCCGACTAGGGTGGCGATCCGAGGATCAATCTTTAGTAGCTTGGCTAAGACATAGGCCAGGATCAGGGCAGTCGAGATGGTGGCAAGGATAATGGGCAGCGATTCTTTGCCTGTTTGGAAGACGATATGGAGATTCAATCCAAAGCCCAAGAGAATAACGGCATATTGCAAAAGTTTCTTAGCGGCAAATTGTAGACCGGGTTGGAAGCTGGGATCCCATGTTTTGAAGTGACCCAGAATCATCCCTAGAATGATGGCAAAGACGGGTCCGCCAATAATGGGAAAGGCCTGACCGAGGAAATAAGCGGGTAGGGCGATGGCTAAACTTAGCATCAGCCCTTTAAGTTGACTGGTATGAAACATCTTCAAACTCCTTTAATGAATAATAATAACTGATTTATTGTATCATCCCGGTGTCAAAAAAGGTAGATGACGATAAAAAAAGAGCTCCTTTTTAAAAAGGAGTCTCTTGAAAAATTCTAGTCATAAAAATTAATCCGCCGACTGATTGGATAGATAATCAGACTACCTAATAACATGGCCAGTCCTTCATTTAAGGCTAGTGAGATAAAGAGTGGCCAGAAGGTTGACCAAAATGGCTCTAAAGCCTGGGTGAGATACTGGATCATGATGGTAATGGGAGCCATCTGTAGCATAAAGGCGATAATCATGACGGCATAGGCCAGTAACATCGGATCGAAAGAGAGTCTTTGCTTGGTTTTCAAGGACTTTAGGAGCCATTGACTAACCCAACGACCGACCCAGAGAAAGACGAAGGTCGATAACGACCCAACGACCATATCCACGTAACCATTCGGGATGTTTGCTAAAAAACAGCCGAGGGTAATGGCATAGACATAGCGGCGATTATAGAGACCCAGGAAGTTTAACATTTCTGAAATGCGAAACTGAATGGGACCATAAGCGACGGGGGCGACCAAGAGGGTTAGGACCACATATAGGGCAGCGACCAGCCCACCTTTGGCAATGTCTGATACCGTTAAACGGCTGTTTGTTGATACGTGATGATTCATTTTTCCAACTCCTTTGTAGTCAGCATAATAGCTGCTAGTAATAACCTCGACCAAAGGAAGAAGTGCCGAGGTGCTGCCCCGTCATCACTGGGACAACAGACTTATTCTAACGATTCCTCAGCGTGGATGCAAGGGCTTTTTGATATTCATACAAGGTGAAATCTGTTACAATAGAGATATCATATGTCAAAGGAGTGACCAAGATGGCAGATTTAAGAAATGAAGTTAAAGAATTAAAAGAAATTATTGAAGCAAGTGCTTCACAAGATGGTATTCAACGTGCACTTGCTAAGCATCAAGCCAAAGCTAAAGTCAATCAATACAAAGATGATGCCGGAGTCTTGGCTAATCAAGCAAAAGACCAAGCCAGCCAATGGTTAGAAACCGGTAAAGATTACGCCTCCGACTGGATGGAAACAGGCCGTGACTATGCCAGCGACCTACACCAGTCAGCCTCACACATGAGCAATAGCGTTCAATCCTATTGGGACAAACACAGCTCCCATCTCTATGCGATCGCTATCGCCCTACTCGGAATCAAACTCATCCGAAACCTCAAAAAATTAGGAAAATAATAGAGTGTGACAACTTGCGCTTATCCCCTGTAGGCTAAGTAAAGCATGGACAGGGCGATTGAAAATCGCACAGGACGTGATTTGCTTAGAACTCAGGGGATGCAAGTTGGAACACGTTTTAAACAGAGTGCGAGCAATTGCGTTTACCTAACGGATGTAAGACTGTAAGTTGCTAAAGCAACAACAGTCTCAGCATGTGCCACTGCAATAAGTGAGCCCCCGAAGCGCTTGAAAAGCGCTCGAGGGGGATCGCTTATTGGCAAGACCCAGCTTTTGCGAGCAGGTTTAAACAGAGTACGACAGAAGAGCACATTTAACAGAGTGCCCCCCATTCACAGCTACTTAATCGTAAGTGTGATCATTATTTCAAACACTCTCGATTGAGGAGTCAATGGATTGTTCCATGTTAAATGGAGGTTTAGCCAGCGATCTGCTGGCTTTTTTCATGGTTTAGACCTTGACGCTAGCCAAAGGGATGGTTAAGCTTGGAAGGGATTAGAGATAGCAATTAGAATAGAAGAGGTAAGAAATGAATAATTATCTAGGCATTGCTTTATCGTTGGCCTATATCGCCTTGGTGCTCATTCTAGCAACCCTTATGCAGAAAAAGTGGCAGATGAGCGAAGAAGGTTCTCGTAAGTTGGTTCATATTTTAGTGGGGAATTGGGTCTTTATAACGCCTTTGTTTCAGGATCTATGGGCCTTGATCTTAGTGCCCGCTTTATTTGTGGGTATTAATTATTGGAGTAAAAAAAGGCAGGTCATCCAGGCGATGGAACGAGGGGATGATTCTTGGGGAACGGTCTACTATGCCCTGAGTCTTTTGTTTCTATCGCTGATGTCTTGGCTCTTGAATTGGCCGATTGCCCTCTACGGGGGTGTCTTGATCATGGCTTATGGCGATGGCTTGGCGGCACTGATCGGTCAGGCCTATGGTGCAAAGCATCCGATTGCAGCCTTTTCTCATAAATCATGGCCAGGTTCCTGGACGGTCCTGGTGATGGCAACTGTAATTAGTGGAGTTTGTCTCAGCTTTTTTGCACCGGCACTGCCACTTATTCATCAACTGATGATTGCTCTGGTTGCGGGACTCCTTGCCATGTTGATCGAACTCCAAGGCACTCGGGGACTGGATAATTTGACCCTGCCTCTGGGATTGGGCTTATTTTTGGCCTTTGCGAGTCAAGGGGCGGATACTGAGTTTTTACTGTATTTAGGGGTCATTTTAATTTGTTTAGCTACCGCAACTATGAAGGGCAAATTAAGCTTAGATGGACTGACGACGGCCCTAGTAATGGGGGCTGGTATGTATGGCCTAGGAGGTTCTTCCCTAGCCTATGCCCTTTTGACCTTCTTCTTAATTGGCACACTAGCGACCCGTTTTGGGAAAAAAGGACAGCTTGCAAAAGGGCAATCCAAGCCAAGAAATTGGCGACAAGTGGTATGTAATGCCTTGCCTTCGCTATTAATGGCTCTCTTTTATCATCAAACCAAAGATCCGAGCTATCAATGGATCGGTCTGACCGTCTTTGCGGCAGCAGCTGCTGATACCTTAGCTTCTGAATTGGGCAGTCGCTTTAATCATCCGGTCTATCTCATTACCAATGGTCAGCGAGTGACAAAAGGTTTATCGGGAGGAGTTTCCCTTCCAGGACTCGTAGCCAGCCTTTTAGGAAGTGTGATCCTGGCCTTATGGACTTTGACTGACTTTAGCTGGAAGGGATATAGCTGGGCTATAATTTTAGGCTTCTTAGGATCTGTGATTGATTCTATGCTAGGAGCGCTCTTTCAACGGAAATATCTTGGTGCAAATGGTGACCTGCAGGATAAGCCAGCCTATAAGGGGCAGGAAATCGCACAAGGGGTTTCCTGGGTATCCAATAACGGAGTGAATCTAGTCAGTTTGACACTGGTTGCTTTATTAGCTTATCTCGTTCAGCGAGTGATCGGCGGATAGAAGACTGCAAACAAGAAAATTAAATAAATTTCAAAAGACTCAAGCAGGTTTCTTGCCTGCTTGAGTCTTTTAATTTGGGAGATCATAGAAGAGGATTTGATAAACCCGACTGGGGCGTCCTCGTTTGGTTAGTGGGGAAGTGGTGACAATCTTTGCATAGCCCGCTTCATTGAGGTTCTTGAGGATCCGGTTGGCGTTACGGGGGGTAACCTCTAGCTTAGCCGCAAGATCTTTGGAAGTTAGGAGAGGGTTGTTAGACTGTTGAATTAAGTTATAAATTTTCTGAATAGTAAAGGCGGATAGATTACTTTGTTTTGCGATCTCATTCACTAAGCTTCCGTAGCCTGCGGAATATGTTTGCTGTTTGTTTTCTTCACTGTAGGTATCTAGGTATTGAATCTCTCCATTAGGCTTCATAATTACATTTTGAGTGTTGCTTGATAGACTCTCTTTGACGGCCATCTTAGCGAGCGATAGGGCCTCTGGTATTAAGTTGTTAATGCCAATTCCGAAATGGGTTAAGTCAATGCCGTTGGAGCTGAGATAGATCGCCAAGGCATTGGTACGTCCGTTATTAGTAATGATAGCTAAGGATTTTTGAGAAGCCATAAAATAGATGAAGCCTTCATCGATAAAGGTAAAAGCATCAATGGAATAACGACGAAAGAAGGTTTGGGTTAATTGGTTGACCCGATTGAGGTCTTCGTTTTTATGAACAGCAATAACACCAACAATGGATTCGTTACTCGTTTGAGTAGCCTCATTAATGTTTTGGCAAAGATCCGTTAGACTATGGATGATAAAGGGTAGAGAAGGGCTAGTTACATCATAAGGAATTTGATTTTCTTCATAAAAAGGAATGAGATTTGTTAAAGAACATAGGATGCGTTTGACTTTATTTTTTTTCTTTTGTTCCAATAAAAATGTTTTTATCTTTGTATCGATGGTTTCTAGTTCATTGGCTTTCAGATTATTGGATATTTTTTGTAAACCAGAATTAATGTCTTCGTACTGTGCACTCTCAATAAAATAGTTTAAGGTTGGATCTTTGGAAAAAGGGATCAAATAATCAATATAGACTTCATTTAATTCGTTTTTTTGGTAGTTAACCACAATGGATAGTAGTTGACCATAAAACTTAACTAGATTTTGACTAATTGAGACATAAGGAACCGTAATATCACGATTTAATAAAACAGTTCGCATGACATAATTTCCTGAGAAAACAACACCAGCTAAATTGGTTTGGTTTTGATCATACAGTTCGACGATTTCATTAAAATTAGTATATTCGACAATTTTAAAATTTAGATTTAATGGTTGAGTTAGTTGGACTTTTTGAACGGCTTTTTCAAAAAGGGGTTTTAAAAAAGAGCTTGTAATGATTAAAACAATATTCATAGGAACCTCCATGAGAAATATTTTAATAATTATACCAAAAAACGATTGATTAATCCGCTTACACCTATTATAATAGAATAAACTATTCTTTATATATTCCTTAAATGGATATAAAGAAAAAATAAGGAGGAATTGTTATGTCGGATCAAAAGGGTGCGGTAATCAGTTTACCAAAAAAGAGTAAGAACCTAGTTATTGCTGCGTGTTGCTTACTTATGTTGTTTATTGCTAGTTCGGGTGCGTCAGTGGCAGTTTTAATGACTCCCATTCTGGAAAGAATGAATGCCTTAGATCATTTTGGTTTAGTGGTTATTCTTGGAACGATCGGTGTAGCAGTTATGACACCAATCGGAGGTAAGTTAGGAGAAATCGTCGGATTTAGAAAGTTGATCTTGGTAGCGGGAACTATTTCGATCGTGTCTCTTTTAGCCTTAGGCTTTGTGAAGTCGATTGTACTTTTTTCGGTTTTTCGGTTAATCCTTAGTTTGGCACAAGGAACATTCACAGCGGCACCTTACATATTGGTCAGTCTAGTGGGTGAGCGGGTGGATGTCCCTAAATATATGGGGTTTTTAGCTAGTTCAGTTGCATTAGGTACATTTGTTGGTCCTGTTGTATCAGGAATCTTGGAGGATAAGGGGCTTTATTCTATTTCAATTTCGTTCTCATTTATCTTCTTACTTGTTGCGCTATTGCTCATTGCTAAGCACCTTCCTAAAGGTTCGTTGAATAAACAAGCTGCTATTGATAAAAAAGGTGTGGTTATGTTAGCGGTGGTTGTTTCTGCTTTTGTCTTAACCTTGAATTACACGCCAAAATTAGGTTGGTCAAATCCTTTTATTCTTGCTGGAATCGTCATTTTCTTAGTTTCCTTGTTCCTATTTATCAAAGTTGAAAAAGATTATGAAAAACAAGGTGGTCAAGCTATTGTTCCAATGCGCCTATTTTCTAATCGTGAATTTGTGACTTTATTAATGATTGCGATAACTTGTTATTTCTATCAATCTCCTATGCTGTCATATGGATCATTAGCAGGTTTCCAAGTTTTGAAAAAGAGTGCAACGGTTGTTGGGTTATTACCGGTTCCTAGAACGTTAGTAACCTTATTATTGCCATCTTTCGTTGGAGTATGGCTAGGTAAAAGCTCATTGAATAAGTGGAAAGCGATGG
Organism: Facklamia hominis CCUG 36813; assembly: GCF_000301035.1. Taxonomy (GTDB): domain Bacteria; phylum Bacillota; class Bacilli; order Lactobacillales; family Aerococcaceae; genus Facklamia; species Facklamia hominis. The sequence continues at coordinate 1,507,344 of NZ_JH932292.1, forward strand.
CTGCAGCTACTTTAATTGTAGCGATTGTCTTTATTCCACTGATGAATATTAACCCTTCTATGTCGATTATGACTTTATTTATTTCTTTTGGCTTAACAGGGATTGCCGAAAGTTGCCGGTCAGTATCGGTGACTCCTTCTGTTCAAGAAAGTTTGAGTCCTGCTGATTTATCGGCAGGGACAGCTCTAGCTACTTTTGCTGGTTCTTTAACTTCTTTGATTTCATCTTCGGTGAGTGCCTTTATTATTAATGCCCATCCAGATAATGTGGCTTTGGGATTGAGTCGGGTCTTTCAAGTGGTTGTGATAATTTCCTTGATTGGTTTCTTGTTAGTGACCCTTGTCATTCGCCCAATTCATAAAAAACGTTTTAATCAAAAAAATTAAGGAGGTATTACAATGGATTATTTAGTAAGAGCAAAAGAACTTTTGGATGACATGGTTTCTAATAGACGGTATTTACACCAACATCCAGAAATTGAATTTAAGTTAGATAATACGGTGTCTTTTGTCAAAGAACAATTAAAATCCTATGGGATTGAAGCGCAGTACATTGGAGATCACGGTGTAACGGCTGTCTTAGGAGATCCTTCAGGAAAAACATATCTATTACGTGCAGATATGGATGCCTTACCAATCCAAGAAGCTACGGGCTTAGACTATGCTTCGAAGAATCAATATATGCATGCTTGTGGTCATGATATCCATACGTCCATGTTATTAGCAGCTGCAAAGATGCTTAAAGAAAATGAAGCCAATCTTAAAGGTCAAGTAAAATTCATTTTTCAACCTGCCGAAGAGTTGCTGGTAGGTGGCGATGCTATGATTAAAGCGGGAATTCTTGAAAACCCTAAGGTTGATGCTGCTTCTGGTCTCCATGTAGTTCCCAATATGCCAATATCTGGAGTAATGCCCGGTAAGAATATTGGTGCAGCTGGTGCGATTAATTTTGATATTGTGGTTAAAGGAGAGGGATCTCATGGTGCTTCACCGGTAGATGGTAAGGATCCAGTTTTGGCGGGATCTCAAATTGTTATCGGTGTTCAGAGCATGTTGACTCGTGAAATTCCACACACTCGTAGTGCTACGTTAACCATTGGTAAGTTTATCGCAGAGGGATCCTATAATGTCATTCCAGGAAAAGCGGAACTTGCTGGAACGATCCGTTTCCATAATAATGAGACGAGAGATTATATAGCCGAACGTTTCCCACAATTGGTCAAAGCAATAGCACAAGCATACCGGTGTGAGGCTGAGGTTAGCTTTAAGTGCAATTGCCCCACTTTAGTGAACGATCCAGCAGTTGCAGATGCAGCTAATACTTATATTCGTGAATTATCAGACAATGGTCAAAGATTTAAGTACATTCCTAACCCAGGAACTTCTTTAAGTGGTGGGTCGGAAGATTTTGCTCATTATACTTATTATGTTCCAAGCACATTTTTCTACTTATTCTGTCCACCAAAGGGCGTTGAAAAGCCGAAAGCTGTTCACCACCCTGAAGTTCAGTTTGATGAAGACATGATGCCAGTCGGTGCAGCTGCGTTAGCAACGGTTGCTACTAGGTGGTTGGCGGATAATCGGTAGTACTAGTGTAATTAGCTAATATATTTATAAAATCACAAGTTGACGGAATGTTGGCTTGTGATTTTTTATGTTCTTATTTTAGAACGGTGATACTAGTGTGAAATAAAGGAAATATAAAAATGTAGTTTGGTTTGTTGATAACAAATTAATATACGATTAAGCAAATTTCTTTTCGATCAAATCTTAATCTTATATAATGTTTCATAGTTTGTGATGAATGATCATCCATAATATTGAGAAAAGGAGCTTTCTATGAAAAGAAATCTTTGGCATCAACGTTTGCTATTATCAAGTTTGTTATTTCCTCTAGTTTTAAATGCCCCGCTTAGTCAAGTGGCTGCCCAGGAGTCGGTGACGGATCCAGTTGTTGAGACCACGGCCAGTCAGTTGGAGGAGACGGTTACTCCTACGGAAACGCCTAGTTCAGAAGTCGTTCAAGCAGAAGACCAACCACTGGCTCCCTTTACCAAAGCGGATTACGAGACCAGCTCGGCCACTCAAATGGCTCAGGCCATCCGTCAAGGACGAGTGACCAGTGAACAGTTAGTGAATTGGGCTTTTGAAGAGATTGAGGCTAAAGATGGTGAGCTCAATGCCATGATCTCGACCCGTAAGGAAGCTGCCTTAAAAGAGGCACGGGAATTAGAAGATCAAGGGCAACCCTTTTATGGAGTCCCCTTACTCTTAAAAGGTCTAGGCCATACGATTAAGGGCGGCGATAATACCAATGGTCTGACCTATATGGAAGGAACGCAGTCTCGTAGTGATTCACGGATCACTAAGGATCTTAAAAAGGCTGGCTTTATTGTGGTAGGTCAGACTAACTATCCGGAATTAGGTCTGAAGAATATTTCGGATTCCAAGCTCTATGGTAGATCAGCCAATGGACTGGACCCCCAATATGCAGCAGGCGGCTCGTCAGGTGGATCGGCCGCAGGGATAGCGGCTCATTATGCACCCGTAGCGAGCGGGTCAGATGCTGGAGGGTCTATTCGAATTCCTGCTTCCTGGAACGGCCTGATCGGTTACAAGCCGAGTCGTGGTGTCTTAGACCAGAATCCTGACCGTCCCAACTTGCAGGTCGTTCATTTTCCGCTAACCAAGAATATGACGGACATGGTTGGATTATTCGACTTTTTTGGAGGGAGTGCCTATCCAGAGATACCATTTGACCCCAAGAATATAAAAATTGCCTATAGCACACAATCTCCCGTTAATACCGATGTTTCTCCCGAGGCTCAGGAAGCCGTTCATCAAATGGTAGCTTATCTAAAAGGTCTTGGATTTAGCTTAGAGGAAGTAGCTGCTCCGATCGATGGGGTTTCTTTAATGCATGATTACTATACCTTAGCAGCAGCCAGCGGTAGTTTTGCGAATTTTCTATCACAGCAAAAACGTAAACAAGCAATTCAATTTGATGAGGTGGATCCTACAACCTGGGTTTTATATCAATATAGCCAACATCTCGATAAAAAAGATAGTGAGTTAGCTTGGCAACGCATTCATGAACAGGCTGAAAAAATGAAGCAATTCCGCCAAAACTATCCACTCTATCTAACCCCTAGCACGGCTTTCTTGGCTCCTAAGTTAGAAGACCCCTTGTTGACTGCAGACCATCTGCAACAAATTAAGGAGAGTCATCTGTTAGATAAGGAGGCTCTAGCTCAATTGGTCTATGATCAGTGGTTAACGGCCTTAAGATATACGCCTTTTACACAGTTGGCCAACTTGACAGGAGAGCCTGCGATTTCCTTACCGACTTATCAGGCTGAAGATGGACGGACACTGGGTGTGCAATTCCAAGCGGGCTTGAAGCAGGACCGACTCTTACTAGCAGTGGGTCAACTCTTAGAACAAGCTGGTCAATTCTATTACCAGAAACCATCCGTCTCAGCTCCTTCAACACCAGAAGACCAATCAGAGGAAGCAGGGCAAGACTCTATTGATGAAAGTATGGAATCAGAAAATCCTAGTCCAGCACCGGTTGACGATGAGTCAGACCATGAGGAAGCGGCTGGTCAAGATTCAAATCCAGATCATTCCACTTCTCTTGAAGCCACTGAGACAGATTCGGCGGATAAAGATTTGGTTTCAAACGATTCAAGTGAAGCGACAGCCTCTGATCCAAGCGATCATCAATCCCAAACCAAGCCCTTAAAATCCAAGACTCTCTTACCAGAAACGGGCGAGGCGCCGATTAATGGCTTCTGGCCAGCTATGATGCTTGGATGGGTCTTTGTTCTTTGGCCAAGTAAAATCCGTGGTAGAAAGTAACGCTTTTCCTCAATTGTGCTTTCATCCCTTCCTTGTTATAATCGGTTAGTAATAAATGGCGGTGAGCCATGGGGAGAGGAAGGGGCGTTATGAAGCCTTCAATACGATTAAAAGAGAGTGCCTTTGTGGCTAGCTATGGGGCCATGTTTTTTGAGGGGGCTTTGAATGTGATTATTAATGCCTCCTTGATTCAATTGGCACAGAGCCTAGACCGAAGTCTAGGTGAGGTGGCCCAGTTGATCTCGGCCAAGAGCCTGGGGACTTTATTATTTCTCTATCTAGCGGGCAAGTGGTCCGACCAATATGGGAGAAAACCCTTGGTTTTATTAGGGAGTCTTTGCTTTTTGATCTTTCTACTGGGTTTTTCTTGGACGACGTCCTTTACAGGGTTATTGTTGCTAGCCTTGTTGGGAGGGGTGGGCCATGGTTTGATGGATGCCCCGTCCATGTCCATCCTTTTTGATTTACTGGCGGATAAAGCCGGCTCAGCCTTGATCTTGGTGCAATTCTTCTTTTCTTTAGGGGGCATGTTCGTATCCTTTGTGGTTTCACATACGGTAGCGGCGGGTCTATCCTATCGCTGGATCTATGCTTTGATGCTGGGTTTTGGACTTGTTTACTGGTTGCGTGTGGCTTTGAGTCCTCTTCCGGCCTTAAGGCGGTTAGAAGGATCAGCCCCTTTACCGCAAAAGGCCAGTCAGATCTTAGCTACTCCAGCCATGATGACTGTCTTGGCGGGGATTTGCCTCTTTGCGATCTATCAATATATTTTGTTGACTTGGACACCACATTTCCTTCAGCAGACCAAGGGCTATCAAGCCGCTGCAGCCTTACGAACGGTGGCTATCTATCAAATGGGCGGGGCCCTGGGGTCAGTGGCTTTCTCCCTAGTTTTACGTAGGATTAGGGCCGCACAATTGGCTCTAATGAATACGGGGCTTACCTTGGGCTTGTCCTTGGCCTTGTTATGCTTGCAGCAAGCCTTGCCCTTGCAGCTTTGCCTCTTTTTGATGGGAGCGATTATGTCAGTGTACTTTTCCTTATGTATCAGTATTGGTGGCGAGCTCTATCCGCAAGCGACCGGCTTAGTCAGTGGGGCCATTGCCAGCTTCAATGTGGTGACCACCTTGTTGGCTTCTCTTCTTATTAGTTTCTTGATGGAAGGAAAGATGCCGGTGACGGTTTTATTCTTATTGCTGGTATTCATTCTGGGAATCTTGATGGGGGTATCCTGGAAAATGTGGCAGATCGAACAAGGGCTAAAGGACTCGATTCCATCTTAATAACATCAAAAAGCATCGTCGAAGACTTTGGGTCTGGACGATGCTTTTTGTGTTGGCTTGAGCTTAGTCTTGGATCAAGGCTAAGGTGAAGCTAAAGTTAAAGCTTGGATCGTTTAATTGATAGTCCTTGGCGAGTTCTGGACCGCAGGCATTTGATCCGGTACCGCTTTGAGCGTAGTCAAGAATGAGATAGTGGCTGTCTTCCTTTTGCAGCTGATCGCGGTGGGCGACTTGAGTGAGCTGGTCAATGGAATAAGCAGATAGATTAAAGGATAAGGAGCTATCGGCTTGGACGGCTATGTGTGCTTGACTTCCTTTTACAGTCAGGTCGAGGACTTGATTGTGAGCCCCATTTTCTTGCGGAGTGACATAAGCTTCGTATAAGTCGTCAATATCTTGGTTAAAGCGTGCTTGGAAGTTAGCATGGTGCTTGTCTTCATAGGATTCATGCGGACCATTTCCAAGATAGTTGACGCTTTGGTATTCGCTAGTTAGTGGTAAAACCATTCCAAAGCGCGGTAGGAAAGGCATGATCGGGTTCTTTTCGACCTGGCAAGATATATGAACCTGGCCTTGTGGGCTGATTTGCCAATGAATATCAAGGTCCAGAATGGTCTGCCGTGCGAGGGCATTGAGGACGCCTTTGAGTCGGATATCAATGCCTTGGTCGCTTTCCTCAATTTGATAGTCGTGGATTCGCGTCCGGGTATGATGGTAGTTGGCTTGTTCCCATTCCTTACGGATGTTGCGATCGTTATCGATCGGGGCACGCCAGATGGTCCAATAGCTTGGACGTGTGAGCTGGTCAACGCCATTGAGGGAGAGTTCCTGAATGGCGCCACTTTCCTTGGCGATGGATAGGGTGACGTCATCGATATGAACAGCGATCCGGTCAACTAGGTCTTGAACAGAAACAGTCTTGGCTTGAGCAGGTAGATCAGTTAGCTGGTAGGCTTGGAGTTGAATACAGTCAAAGCCCAGTTCGTAGCCTTCAGCTTGTTGGTAAGCAACTAAGCGTAGCATGGCAGCATCAGAACAGGCTTCCTGATAAGGGCTCAAGTCCAGTGTGGCTTGCCCTTGTCCAGGGCAGTCTAGACTTCCCACGGATAAGGTGTCGGTGAGTTGACCGGCTTGATCATAGACTTCCAGCTTAAAGTCAACCTGGTCTTTTAAATTGATAAAGTCATAATAACTTTGAATCCTTGCTTGGAAATGTTCTTGATCAAAGGAGACTAATTTAACGGGACGGAAGACTTGGCGATGGTCCAAGACCCCCGTATGTGGCGTCCGGTCAGGATACATGAGTCCATCCATGCAGAAGTTGCCGGCATGCGGATATTCCCCGTGGTCACCGCCATAACGGTAGAGGGGCTCTTGGTCAGGCTGGTGGCGGTTAAGGTTGACCGCATGGTCAGCCCATTCCCAGACGAAGGCTCCGATAAAGGAATCATGGGCCATCATAAAGTCGTAGTAGGCCTTGATATCACCGGGACCGTTCCCCATGGCGTGGATGTATTCACAGAGGATGAAAGGCTTTTGAGCGGGTTGACTGAAATACAATTCCTCAATCTCTTCCACAGAGGGATACATGCGGCTCCACATGTCGAGGCAGTCCGTATTATAGGTTTTTTGCCGATCGTGGTACCAATAGGCCTCGTAGTGGAGTGGCCGGCTAGGATCGAGCTCACGAGCCGCTTGTAACATTTCTTCAATGCAGATGCCATAACCAGATTCATTGCCTCCCGACCAGAAGACGATTGAAGCATAATTCATAAATGGTCGCATGGAATGCAGCATTCGGTCTTTGAATTGTTGGGCAAAGGCAGGGTCGTCTGCCATCATATTATAATTATCATTACCTCCCAAGCCATAGAGATCGACCACGCCGTGACATTCAATATCTGCTTCAGAAATGACATAAAAGCCCATGCGGTCGGTCAGTTCATAGAACTCGGCTGTCTTAGGGTAGTGGGCGGTACGGATGGCATTGAAGTTATACTGCTTCATCAAAGTTAAGTCCTTAATTTGTTCATCTAAGGTCACCGTTGCTCCCGTATTGGGTTGGCTGTCATGTTGGTTGACACCGATTAATTTGACAGGGACTTGGTTGACATAAAAGATCTGGTCGCGAATCTCAATTTGGCGCAGACCTAGGGCTTGACGAATGATCTCCTGGTCGCTTTCAAGGTAGATTTCATATAGATAAGGGGTCTCCGCATTCCATAAAAGAGGTTGGTCGACCGGAATGGTCAGCTCACTATTGGCAGGCATGGACCCTTGGTAGAGGGTATTTCCTTGGGGGTCTAAGAGACGTAGCTTGACTTCCTTCTCCAAACCAACTCCTTGTAGGGCCAAATGAATGGATGCTTGGCTTAGGTCGTCGTTAAAGCTTTGAGTGATTTGGTAGTCGGTAATTCGCGCCTTAGAGCGTTGTAATAGGTAGACATCTCTAAAAATGCCTGAATAGCGGAATTTGTCCTGGTCTTCATAGTAAGTACCGTCACACCATTGGAGTACTAAGATATGCAGGTCATTTTCTCCAACATGCAGATAGTCTGTCAGGTCAAATTCACTCTGGCGATGACTGATTTGGCTATAGCCGACAAATTGCCCATTAAGCCAAAGATAGAAGGCTGAATCCACCCCTTCAAAGTTCAAGAAGTAGTCTTCTTCCAGACTATCGATCTCAATCTTGCGGTGGTAAAGACCAGCTGGGTTGTGGTAAGGGACATAGGGGGGATCGTAGGGAATTGGGAATTCCGTATTGGAGTACTGGATCTGCCCATAACCATGCAGTTGCCAGCATGAAGGAACAGGAATCTGGTCATAGTCGAGTGATTCCTGGCAATAGGCCTGCCAATAGGCTTGGTCAATGTGCCGGACGTTCTCAAAATAATGAAAATCCCAGATGCCATTAAGGTCGATATAGCGTGAGGATTGTCGACGGTTGCCGCCATCGAAGTCATCCGCTTTTCGGTAAGGAATAAAATAAGACCGGTCAGCCTCCACATTCAAAGCGGTGAGGGACAGGTCTTCAAAATAATTCGGTAGTAACATGTAAACGCCTCCTCCTAGAATCTTCTTTTATTATAGGGAAAATACCAGCAAGAAGCTATATGCAATTGGGTGATGGAATATGGTTAAATGTTTCCTTGATTGTGTTGGCGATAGTGGCTAGGACTTTGTTGATAGTATCGCTTAAAGGTCTTGGAAAACAACAATTGATCGTCATAACCGACCGCATTGGCAATTTCATTGATGGTCAATTGAGTATGGCCAAGGAGGTAGCTGGCATATTCCATGCGACGGGTCATCAGCAAGGACTGGGGAGAAGTTTGATAGCGTTCTTTAAAGAGCTTATAAAGGTAGGACCGGCTGATCCCGACGTAATGAGCCACATCTTGAATGGTAATCGGATGCTGAAAATTAGTGAGGATATACTCATTAGCGATCTCTTCATAGTTCTTTGTTTGGCTAGTTATTATGGGGCGGTCCGTATTGGGAAATTCCCGACAAATCTCATAGAGAAATTGGTAACATAGGCTTTTAAGCAGGATCTCGCGATATGCTAGATTTTTTTGTTGGAAGCAGAGGTCGATCACTTGGTTGAGAATATTGAAGCAAGCCATCTGTGGTTCGTAAGAGAAGTAACGTTGGTGGTCCAACAAAGACTGACCGATATATTGGTCAAAATCGCTCCCACTTAAGCCGATCCAGCGATATTCCCAAGCCTTATCGAGGGGAAAGTAGCGGGCGTGGTCGCCGCGCCGGATCACAAAGCCTTGATTGGGTCCCACTTGAAAGACCTGGCGGTTGATCTCGACTTGTCCTTGCCCTCTAAGGACAAAGTGGATGACATAATTTTGAAAAGCGGAGTAGTCATATTGGCGGAATTGATCATACTGTTGAAAGCCACATTCATCCAGTCCTAAACCATCTGCTTGTTGTTGAAATTGCAGCCATTGACGTGTCATGGAATATCCCTCCTAGGAAACATTTTACCATATAATCAATCCATTTGAACATATTAAGACAAAAAACTTGTGTTATAATGAAGGAGAAAACGCTTTACAATAAGGAAGGGGATAATCATGAAAAAGTTGTTTAAGGTTTTATCAGTAGTTGTCATGGCATTTGCAACATTAGCAGCAACATTGGCACCGATGACGCAAGTTTCAGCCAAGGAAAAGGTGACAGTTTGGGCGTGGGATCCTAACTTTAACATCAAGGCCTTGGAGATTGCACGGGATATCTATTTGAAGGATAATTCGGATTTTGATTTGGATATTGTGGAAAGTGCGCAAAATGATATTGTTCAACGTTTGAATACGTCATTAAGTTCAGGTGTGACAGAGGGACTTCCTGATATTGTCTTAATTGAAGATTACCGGGCTCAAAGCTTCTTAACCGCATTCCCAGATGCCTTTGTGCCTTTAGATGACTATTACAACAAAGAAGACTTCGCAGATTATAAAGTTCAAGCAACGACCGCTAATGATAAATCTTACGGTGTACCTTTTGATACAGGGGTAACGGGTCTTTATATCCGTAAGGATTTATTGGAAGAAGCAGGTTATACTTTAGAGGATGTTACGAATATTACTTGGCGTGAATTAGCTGAAATCGGTAAAAAGATTAAAGAAACAACCGATGTGAAGCTATTATCAATGGACTTGAATGACTTGGGTCTGATTCGTGCTATGATTAATGCCAGTGGTGCTTGGTATACTAAAGAAGATGGTGTGACACCTTGGATTGCTGACAATGAAGCTTTGAAAGAAGCCTTTACGGTCTTCAAAGAAATGTACGATGCAGATATCGTCAATATTCACTCTGACTGGGCTCAAATGTTACAAGCCTTCAACGGGGGTAAAGTAGCAACCGTTCCTCAAGGTAACTGGATTACACCATCTGTTGTGGCTCAAGAAGATCAAGCAGGCAAATGGGCAGTGGTTCCATGGCCAAAACAAGATAATGTTGAAGGATCAGTTAACGCTTCGAACTTAGGGGGATCTTCCTTCTATGTCTTAAATACTAAAAATTCTGAAGCGGCTGCTAAATTTATCGGTACGATTATTGGTGGCAGCAAAGAATTCTATGAACAAGCAATGAATGAAATTGGGGTTCTTGGAACTTACACTCCAATGCTTGAAACCGATGTTTACAATCAAGAAGTAGACTACTTCGGCGGACAACAAATTTATAAAGACTTTGCTCAATGGGCTGAACAAATTCCATCCGTTAACTATGGTTCACATACATATGCGGTCGAAGACATTCTTAAGAATGCGCTACAACAATATTTATCTGGCGGCGACCTCGACCAAATCTTAAAAGACGCCCAAACCCAAGCAGAAAACCAATTAAACTAAAGAGTGCGACAAAAAGCGTCATGATCCGCCGCAATAAGCAAACCCTCGAAGCACCAAAGTGTGCCCGAGAGGGAGTGCTTATTGGCAAGGATCAGCTTTTTGAAGCAGGTTTAGAAAGAGTGCGACCAGGTGCGGTTATCTCCTGTAGGATAAGCCAAGCGTAGCAGCTAGGGTGAACAAAATCCCCCGAGCTACGATTGGCTTAGACCTAAGGAGATGCGACTGGAAGCAGGTCTAGAGAGTGCGACAAAAAGCGTCTCGCACTGCTAAAAATTTGAAAGATATATTGGAGTGATTCATGTCACTCATGTATTGCCAGTTTGCATTTAGGAGGCTGTAACACTCATGTCACAGCCTCTTTTTTTACAGGAGGTTTATTACCATGGTATCAGAAAAAGATCGTCGAAAAATCGGTTGGCTTTTTATCCTCATTCCAACGCTTTTGATCTTTCTATTTTATTTTTACCCCATGCTTCAAGCATTTCTGATCTCGCTACAAAGCGGTTCAGGAACCAATCTTAAGTTTGTGGGTGGAAGTAACTATCAACGGCTCTTGCGGGATCCGGTGTTTATTGAGGCCTTCAAAAACACCCTCATTTTCTTGATTTTCCAAGTGCCAATTATGATTGTTTTAGCCATGTTCTTTGCGGTGGTCTTAAATGAACGCACTTTAAAATGGAAGGGGATCTTCCGAACGATTGTCTATCTTCCTTCGGTCACTTCTTTAGTGGCTTATTCCTTAGTTTTTAAGTATTTATTTGCCAATAATGGAATTATTAATAACTTATTGATGGATTTCCATTGGATCGACCAACCAATCTTGTGGTTGTCTCATCCGGTTTGGTCCAAGATTGTCATTATTCTAGCCATTACTTGGCGGTGGACGGGTTACAATATGATCTTCTTCCTATCGGCCTTGCAGAATATTGAACCTTCGATTTATGAGGCAGCAGATATCGATGGAGCCAGTGCTTGGACTAAGTTTACTCGGATTACGGCGCCACTTTTGAAGCCAGTCATTCTTTTTACAACGATTACCTCAACCATTGGGACCTTGCAGCTTTTTGATGAGACCATGAACATTACTCAAGGAGGGCCTGGTAATGCTACTTTAACCTTGTCCCAATATATCTATAACTTAGGATTCAAGTACACTCCTGACTTTGGTTATGCGTCGGCCGTTTCTTTTGTAGTAGCAGTTGTTATTATTATCTTGTCGAGTATTCAATTAGTGGTAGGTGGAAAAAATGAAGCCGCATAAAAAAATCTTAATGTATCTTTTTTTATTCTTGATTTCAATTGTCTTTGCCTTTCCTTTTTATTTCTTGATTGTGTCGGCGACCAATGCCAGTATTGATGTGACCAGTGGTCGCTTATTACCAGGTGTTCATCTATTGGAGAATTGGAAGAGTTTGATGGCGCAGACAGACTTGATGGGGGCCTTTATTAATTCAGCCTTGGTTGCTTTATGCCAAACCGTGCTGGCGCTCTTATTATCCTCGATGGCTGGTTATGCCTTTGAGATCTATCGGTCCAAGTTGTCAGACTTTATCTTTAATTTATTGCTTGCTTCGATGATGATTCCCTTTGCGGCGATCATTATTCCCTTATTCCGTCTCTTTGGATCCATGGGGCAAGTCTCGTCCGCCATTGGGATTAACTCCTACGCATCGGTCTACTTGCCTTATATCTCCACGGCTTTTCTAATTTTCTTCTTCCGACAAAATACCAAGATGTTTTCGCGGGAATTATTAGAAGCGGGCCGAATTGACGGCTTATCCGAATGGGGGCTCTTCTTTAGAATTTACATGCCAACCATGAAGAATTCCTATGCAGCAGCAGCGATTATTACCTTTATGAGCTCTTGGAATAACTTCCTATGGCCTTTAGTGACGCTTTTATCGCCGGATAAGCAGACCGTGCCGATTCTTCTATCCAACCTGGGTGCCTCTTATGCACCCGATTATGGCATGATTATGTTGGCGATTTTGATTTCCATGGTGCCAACCCTGATCATCTTCTTCTGTCTACAACGTTATTTTGTAGCGGGTATGCTGGGTTCTGTTAAATAATAGGAAGGATACGCTATGAAAATCTGTAAAGCGGAGAATTTATTTTATTTAGTGAATGACCAAGTGGCCTTGATTATGGAAGAAAAGGAAGGCCGACTCTTTTTAAGACACTTTGGGGGGCCGATTGCTTCTTATCATCATGCTAACGCCATGCATGAAATGGACCATGCTTTTTCACCAAATCCAAGGTCTGAAGACCGGACCTTCTCCATGGATACCCAGCGTCAAGTGCTGGGACAAGTGGGGCGGGGGGATTTTCGCAAGCCGTCCATTCGAATCAACCATACTAACAATCAAGTCACGGATTTTCGTTATGTCGATTATCAAGTGTTAGATGGGGTGCCTCAAGTAGTCGGGCTTCCTAGTCCCCATGCCAAAGAGGGACAGGCTCAGACCTTGAAATTGCAGCTTAAAGACACGGTTTTGGACCTATATTTGAATCTGTATTATACCCTTTATGAAGGCAGTGCGACTTTGACTTGTTTTCAGGAAGTGGTTAATCAGACTGGGGAAACGATTGAATTAGCCACTTGCTTATCCGCTATGTTGGATCTACCGGCAGGGGCCTATGATGTGATCAGCTTCCAGGGTGCTTATGGTCGCGAGAAACGATTCCAGCGGCAAGCTCTCAAGCAAGGTTACTTTGAAATAGGGTCTAGTCGTGGGGCCAGCGGGCATGGTCAAACACCAGCCATTATTTTAGCAGACCGGTTGACTCAGGATGACGCAGGCCAGGCCTATGCCTTACAAATAATGTATAGTGGTAATTTCCAAGCTTTTGCCCAGTGCAATCAATTGGAAGAAGTGCGTTTAGGCATTGGTATTCATCCCGACCTCTTGCATTGGCGCTTAGCATCAGGCGAGAGTTTTTCAAGTCCGGTCGCTTTGATGACTTATACTTTTCAAGGATTAAATGCCTTGAGTCAGGCTAGCCAGACCTTTATCTTAGACCATATTATGCCGCCGGCTTATTCCCAGCAATTGCGCCCTATCCTGATTAATAATTGGGAAGCGACTTATTTTGATTTTAACTTTGATAAATTGACTCAGATTGTCGATAAGGCTCAAGAAGTTGGCATTGAACTTTTTGTCTTGGACGATGGATGGTTTGGCGATCGGCAAGATGATCAACGGGCTCTGGGTGACTGGGTGGTCAATGAATCCAAGCTGGGGGGACCCTTGAGCCGCCTGATTGATTATGTGCATGATCGGGGGATGAAGTTCGGTTTATGGATTGAACCTGAGATGATCTCGCAAGAATCCGATCTCTACCGTCAGCATCCAGACTGGGTGATTCAAGTGCCAGGGCGTAGTCACACTTATGCCCGCAGTCAACTTGTTCTGGATTATGCCAATCCGGAAGTGGTCGCTTATTTCAAAGAATTGTTTGGGGATCTCTTAAGCCGATATGCCATCGACTATATCAAGTGGGATATGAACCGCAATATCACCGATGTGGGTAATGGAACTAGTCTCAGTGACACCTTGATGCAGCCCCACCGACATCTCTTAGGGGTCTATGACTTAATGGCTTATCTCACGCAGACTTTCCCACACGTATTATTTGAATCCTGTGCCGGGGGTGGGGGACGCAATGACCTGGGGGTGATGCGCTATTTCCCACAAGTTTGGGTGTCCGATAATACGGATGCGATTGAGCGACTAGCCATTCAGCACGGTCATACTTATTTATATCCAACGATTGCCATGGGGGCGCATGTCTCCGCTGTACCTAATCATCAGATGAACCGAACGACGCCTTTGAAGACGCGGGGGGATGTGGCCATGACGGGGAATTTGGGCTATGAATTGGACCTTTGCCAACTTTCGAATGAGGAATTAGGGCAAGTGGCCCAGCAAGTTGCTTTCTACAAGACCATTCGACCGATTATCCAAAGGGGTCAACGGACGCGCTTGTTAGATCCGGAGCATTTTCCCAATGATTGGGCCTGTCAGTTTAGCTATCAAGACCAGCTGATCGTCTTTTATGGACGTGTCTTATCGACCTTGGAGAAGAGTGAACTGACCCTTAAGTTAAAGAATTTAGACCCGCACGCCTTTTATCAAGAACAGTCCTCTGGTAAAATTTATTCAGGAGCCGAATTGATTTATGCCGGTCTAACCATGGTTGTTCCTCGCGGTGATTTCCAAACGTCACTGCAGCATTTTAAGAAGATTCAATAGGTGGCGTTAACAATTTGTGTGGGAACTTCCTCAGTGAGACCGAGTTGGTTGAGATAGGAAGTGCCTTGCGGTTTTGACATAAAGGAGTGTTTCAGATGGTAGAAATTAACTTAAAGAATATCTATAAAAAATATGACAATGCAACTGATTATTCAGTGACGGATTTTAATTTGTCGGTGGCTGATCAGGAATTTATCGTCTTTGTAGGGCCTTCCGGTTGTGGGAAATCGACCACTCTTCGCATGATTGCTGGTTTGGAAGAGATTACCCAAGGAGAGCTCTATATTGATGGTCAGTTAATGAACAAAGTGGCACCTAAGGATCGGGATATAGCCATGGTTTTCCAGAATTATGCGCTTTATCCACATATGACGGTCTATGATAATATGGCCTTTGGTTTGAAGTTGCGTAAGTATGACAAGGCCAAGATTGATCAACGGGTTAAGGAAGCGGCAGCCCTTTTAGGCTTGACAGAATATTTAGACCGCAAGCCGGCGGCATTATCCGGTGGGCAACGACAACGGGTGGCTTTGGGCCGGGCGATCGTGCGTGAAGCCAAGGTCTTCTTGATGGATGAACCTCTATCTAACTTGGATGCTAAATTGCGGGTGCAAATGCGGGCAGAGATTTCTAAGATTCACCGTCAATTCAAGACAACCACGATCTATGTCACTCACGACCAGACAGAAGCTATGACCATGGCGACGCGGATTGTTATTATGAAAGATGGTGTGGTGCAACAAATCGGTAGCCCACAAGAAGTCTATAATCGCCCAGACAATGTGTTTGTAGCGAGCTTCATTGGCTCACCAGCCATGAATTTCTTCGAGGTGACCTATCAGGATGGTCGTATTCACAATGCCAATGGTTTGGATATTCCGGTATCGCTACCTAGCAAGGCAATGCTGGATAAGGCTGGTTACGAAGGCAAGGAATTGATTTTTGGTATTCGTCCGGAAGATATCCATAATGAGCCGATTGTATTTGATACCACACCGGAGACCGTCACTTCGGCTGAGATTACGGTGGCTGAATTGTTGGGTGCGGAATCGATCATCTATCTTAAGAAGGGGAGCGATGAATTCGTGGCCCGCATGGATGACCGCCAACAAAGAGATCCTGGTGAAAGCATCGAGTTTGCCTTTAATATGAACCGAGCCCACTTCTTTGATAAGGCGACCCAGCGACGTATTGATGAAGCCGAATAAATAAGATTGTTATCTAGCTCAGAGCGCGAAGCTCTGGGCTTTTTTTGTGTAGTGAGGGCGAAAGAGTTGGTTGCGGTCTCACGGGCTCTAGGGTATTAAGGCGGTGTGGGGTTGTAACATTTGTTGGTTTGAGAGTACTAAAATGAGTTGGAATTGTAACTCTTGGTGAGCTGAGAGTACTAAAAAGGGGATAAATTGTAGCTCTCAGCATGTTGAGAGTACTAAAACGGGTCGAAATTGTAACTCTCGTTGGGCTGAGAGTACTAAAAAGGGTTGAAATTGTAACTCTTGTAGCGTTGAGAGTACTAAAAAGGATTGGAAAT
>NZ_JH932292.1:1523925-1524747 GCF_000301035.1 Facklamia hominis CCUG 36813
AATGTAACGCTGATTGGGCTGAGAGTACTAAAAAGGGTCGAAATTGTAACTCTCGTTGGGCTGAGAGTACTAAAAAGGGTTGAAATTGTAACTCTCGCTGTGTTGAGAGTACTAAAACGGGTCGAAATTGTAACACTGATTGAGCTGAGAGTACTAAAACGGGTATAAATTGTAACTCTCAGTGAGCTGAGAGTACTAAAATGGGTAGAAATTGTAACTCTCAGTGTGCTGAGAGTACTACAACGGGTTGGAATTGTAACTCTCGTTGGGCTGAGAGTACTAAAACGGGTATAAATTGTAACTCTCAGTGTTCTGAGAGTACCAAAACGGGTTGGAATTGTAACTCTCAGTGAGCTGAGAGTACCAAAACGGGTTGAGATTGTAATTCTCAGTGTTCTGAGAGTACTAAAGTGAGGTGGAATTGTAACTCTCAGTGTTCTGAGAGTACCAAAAAGGGTTGCAATTGTAGCTCTCGTTGGGCTGAGAGTACTAAAAAGGGTTGAAATTGTAACTCTCGCTGTGTTGAGAGTACTAAAAAGGGTCGAAATTGTAACACTGATTGAGCTGAGAGTACTAAAAGGGGTAGAAATTGTAACTCTGATTGAGTTGAGAGTACTACAACGGGTTGGAATTGTAACTCTCATTGCGCTGAGAGTACTAAAAAGGGTCGAAATTGTAACACTGATTGAGTTGAGAGTACTAAAAAGGGTAGAAATTGTAACTCTGAGTGCCTTGAGAGTACTAAAAATGGTCGAAATTGTAACTCTTGTAGCGTTGAGAGTACTAAAAAGGGTCGAAATTGTAACACTGATTGAGTTGAGA
>NZ_JH932292.1:1524847-1578416 GCF_000301035.1 Facklamia hominis CCUG 36813
CTTGAGAGTACTAAAAATGGTCGAAATTGTAACTCTTGTAGCGTTGAGAGTACTAAAAAGGGTCGAAATTGTAACACTGATTGAGTTGAGAGTACCAAAATCAGCTGAGACTGTAACGCTTACCAGCTAGCAAGCCAGCCCCCCCTTGCAACTCACTTCATCAACTCTAATCAATCTCCTCCATTTATTAAATATCCAAATCAACCGCCCCTTAGGCTTATGGTAGGATAGACTTAGTATGTTAAAATGACTTGTTTTCAATGAAAGGGTGGGGAAAATGAAGGGGTTCAAGGAATTAAAGGATGCCGATCAAGGGATGCACCAGTCCATGCAAGATCGGCTAAATCAGCAGTTGGCTGCCAATCAAGACCAAAATGAAGCCTATGCTGCCGCTACTCATAGTCCTGCCTTTGACCAGAAGGAGGCCTTTAAGCCGCTGCAAGAAGTGGACCCCAGCCTCTATGAACAAGTCTTGGCGGCTTGTCAAAAAGTGGAAGACCCTGAGCTAGGGCTGGACCTTTATAATCTAGGATTGATCTATGACTTGCTCTATGATGGTCGGGGGAATCTATGGATTAAGATGACCCTCACCATGCCGGGCTGTCCCTTGGCAGATGTGATCTTTGACGACTTGAGCCGAGCGCAAAAAGAAATTCCAGCCATCAAAGAAGTTAAGATTGAACTGGTCTGGTCGCCAGCTTGGCATCCGGAACGCTTGTCGCGCTACGCCCGGATGGCACTGGGATTCATGTAAGGAGGAAGGACATGTATAATATCGGGATTGATATCGGGTCGACCGCTTCCAAGGTGGCGGTCTTGAGCCCGGATAAGGAAACCGTGGTCACGCAACGGGTGATACCCTCAGGTTGGAACATGCGGGAAACTTCGGAGAATATTCGCCATTGGTTGGATCAAGAAGGATACCTGAATGACGCGACTGTTGTTGCTACAGGTTACGGACGCATCTCGGTGCCTTTTGCAGACCGAACGGTCACGGAGATTACCTGTCATGCTCGAGGGGCGGCCTTCTTATCTGGTGAGACCTTGAATATTATTGATATTGGCGGTCAAGACACCAAGTTCATCCTCATGAAAAATGGCATTGTCAATGACTTCCTGATGAATGATAAGTGTGCAGCCGGGACCGGACGCTTTGTGGAAGTGATGGCCAACCGGCTCGGCTTGACCCTGCAGGAGATGTTTGATGCGGCGAGTCGAGGATCCAAGGAGATCTCCCTATCCTCGGTCTGTACGGTGTTTGCGGAATCGGAAGTGATCTCCTTGATGGGGCAAGGACGGGACCAGGATGATATAGCTGCGGCGGTGATCAATTCAATCTGTTCCAAGGTAGCCGGCCTAGTTAAACGTAAACGGACCTTTGGTGGTTACTTCCTGACCGGCGGCTTTGCGGGGAATCCACTGATCTTAGAAAAATTATCGGAACGCTTGGGGTCGCCAGTGATCTCGGATCCTGATGGACGCTTTGCTGGAGCCATTGGGGCTGCGAGGGAAGCCAAATGACCTTGCTAGAAGATCTCGAGATCATCCGTCGTCAGGGATTTATTGAAGCGATGAACCGAGCTAGTCGACAAACCATCGTGGCAATCTTTGGTCGGGTGCCCTGGGAAGTCTTCTATGCTTTTGACATCTTACCCATTCGTGCCTATGCGGCGGATGCACATGTCATTGAAGAGCGACAGGGCTATTGCACCATGCTGGACGCAACTATCGAGTACTACCGCTTGAACAAGTGCCCCTATATGCACTTTGCTAAGGCCTATATGGTGGATGACTTTTGTCCCTTGCGCTTGGAGGCCTTGACCCAAAACTTGAGTCCGGTCTATATCTATCGTGATCTTGACGGACTGATCCACCTCTTAGAGGAAAAAACTCAGCAGAGCCTGGATCTAGTTAAGCTAGAGGCCGTGGTCCAACAATCCCAGGCGATTTCTCAAGCCTATCTAGCCTTAAATCAAGCAGACTTGGAGCCGTCCATCATTAATCAAGCCCATTACCAGGCTCAATTTATTTTTGATTTGGACCAACGGCTAGCCTTTTTGCAAGACTTGATGACCGATCAAGTAGTCAGTCATCCCATGGTGGCGACGAACCAGTTGGCTGGCATTCAAGAACATCTAGCAGACCAAGTCCAGCTAGTAGGTTGGGGTTGTGAAGAGGAAAGGCATCTGATCAGTGACCAATCCGGGCTGGCCTTTTTGAAGGAGAAATACCAATCTCAGCAAAAGAAAATCGACTATCAACCCTGCGGCTGTCCCTTCAATGAGGGGGCTAAGCAGTTAACTTATGAGGGGGAGCAATCATGCAAGTAAAGGATCCATTAAATGTCTGGACCCAAATGTATATCGATCTAGAAGATCCAGACTTATTAGCTAAAGAATTACCGGATAACTATCGAAAATACTTTAAAGCAGATGAAGACCGTCCTGAAATGATGAAATACTTTGATGCCATTATGGCTGAGTTCGGTGCTTCCTTACTGCAGCGAATGATGGACTTCCGGATTAAAGGGGGCAAGGTGGTCGGAACCTATTGTGCCCATATCCCGAATGACTTGATCTATGCGGCGGGTGCCTTGCCGATTGGTCTTTGTTCAGCCAGTACGACCTTTGCCCAGATGGGTGAGCAATTTATGCCGGTTAATACCTGCCCATTAGTCAAGGCTTCTTTAGGGGCGCGTCTAACTCACTCCTGTCCCTATGCGGCTTCAGCCGATTTATTGATCGGAGAGACTTCCTGCGACGCAAAGACCAAGGCTTGGCCGATTATGCAAGAAGAAGCAGATATGTTCGTTCTGCAACTTCCTAACCGTAAGACGGCTGAAGATTTTGCTAAGTTTAAGGCAGAGTTATATAAAATGATCGAGGCCTTGGAAGAGCTCACCGGTAACCAAATCACCGCTGAGTCCTTAGCGGAAGCCATCCACTATCTGAATGAACAAAAGAAAGCTATTCACAGGATGTGGTCCTACCGTAAACGCGATCAGATTCCTATTTCGGGTAAGGACTGCTTGATCGTTCAACAATGTGCGGCCTATGTAACCCCTTTGCAGTATATCGACCTCGTCAATCGCCTTTGTGATGAGTTAGACCAACGGATTGTAGAAGGACGGACGCTAACCACTAAGGATACCCCACGGATTATGTTGTCGGGGTCACCGATTGGTTTGCAGGCTTGGCATATTAATTCGATTATCGAAGCTTGTGGAGGGATGGTTGTGGCTGAAGAGACCTGTGGCAGTCTGCGTTTGTATGAACGTCTGGTTGCTGAAGAAGGGGCTAGCCTGGATGAGATGCTGGATGCCATAACGGCCAAGTATTTTGGGGGCATCCATTGTGCCTGCTTTACCCCGAATCCAGGTCGAATTGAAGACTTAAGACGCCTGCGCCAGGACTACAAGGTGGATGGTCTGATCGATATTCACCTCAAGTTTTGCCAGATTTTTGATGTGGAACACTACTTTATTGAAAAAGAAATGACCAAGGACGGTTTACCTTGCATTGGCTTGGAAGTCGATTATGGGGACGATGCTTCGGGACAACTACTGACCCGACTTGAAGCCTTTTTGGAGATGATTGCCTAATGGAAACGAACTATCTAGTGCTCTTTAGCAATGTCAATGATGGGATGGCACTCTATCAAGCCATGCAGGAGGCCGGAATGGCTTGTAGCGTATCCTTTTCCCCTAAGAAAGTGGAAGCAGTCTGTGGGATTACCGTTCGCTTTCAAGGGGCGGACCAGGTAAGCGCCGTTTATGATCTGGCTCAATCTAAGGATATTGTCATTAAAGAAATTATTGAAGATGAAGGGGACGCTTAGGCGTCCTTTTTTGGTGGGGGATTAGATGGGATCGGTTGGAGGATTTTATCGAGCTGCTGGCATCTGCTTGACGGGTGCCAGTTTTCTTTTTGAAACAATTATTAGTTTTTTTGATGCGCCTTGATCCTTGATTAGCGCTTATTTGGTCAAGAAGGGTCGGTAAAAAGCGGGTTATTTATCAAAGATCTTAATTTGAAGCGGGGGACTAGACATTCTAAAATGAATAGGACTAGTGTCTTAGAAAGGATGGGATAGTGTGCGGGTGGATTCGGTCTTAGACCTAATTGGAAATACCCCCTTGTTGAAGTTAAATCACTTGTTCAGGGAGGATCAAGCAAAGGTCTATCTAAAGTTGGAGATGTATAATATTGCGGGTTCGGTCAAAGACCGGGTAGCGCTTGGAATGATCGAGGCAGCGGAAGCATCGGGAGAATTGAAGCCGGGACAGACCATCTTAGAATGCACTTCAGGTAATACTGGAGTGGGCTTGGCTATGGTGGGAGCTTTAAAGGGCTATCCGGTAAAAATTGTGATGTCTGAAAAGGCTAGCCGAGAACGGCGGCAATTGATCTCAGCTTATGGCGGTCAGGTGATCTTGTCGTCCAGTCCAGGAGGGATTGCCGAGGACGTGGAACACTACCGACAAGTTGCCAAAGATAAAGGCTATTACTTTATCTCCCAATTCTGGAATCCAGCCAATCCTCAAGCTCATTATGATTCGACCGGTCCGGAGATTGTAAGGGACTTGGGACGGGTGCCGAATGCCTTGATTGCTGGAGTGGGAACTGGTGGAACCTTGACGGGAACCGGGGCCTATTTGAAGGCGCAAGATTCTGCTTGCCAAGTCTTTGCCCTGGAGCCCAGTGAAGCGGCGGCTTTATTAGGACACCCTAGTGGTGATCACCAGATCTCAGGAATTGGGGCTTCGATCTTGCCGGGGATTATTGACCAAAGCCTCATTGATCAAGAGTTGACCGTCGATACAGCGACTGCCATTGACTGGGTCAAACGCCTGGCGCAAGAAGAAGGGGTCTTTTTAGGGACATCTTCAGCGGCGGCAGTAGCAGCTGTCAACCAGGTGATCGATCGTTTTGAGCCAGACCAAAGCATTGTGGTGATTGCTCCCGACTCGGGAGAAAGGTATTTGTCGATGGAATTACTGGATATCAATATTCAAGAAGCAGAATAGAAAGAGGGATTGTATGAAAGATTTTTTAACACGCGCGATTCATGGGGGACGCTTAGAAGATACGAATTATCCGGGGCCGTCCTATCCGATTTATTTGTCATCAACCTTTAATCAAAAGGGGCTGGATGAGTTCGGAGAATTTATGTATTCCCGTTCAGGTAATCCTACCCGGTCCAACTTGGAAGAACAAGTGGCATCCTTAGAAGATTGCCAATATGTCTTAGCTACCGCTTCTGGAATGGCGGCGACCGCTATTGCTTTATCCTTCCTACAAGCTGGTGATAAGATCTTGATTAATTCCAATGTCTACGGTGGTACCTGGACTTATGTATCGGATTTTCTAAAGCAAAAGGGTATTGACTATGAGATCGTGACCGACTTCAATCAATATGACTTTGATCAAGTGGATCCGGCTGTTAAGGCTGTTTTCATCGAGACCCCATCCAACCCCTTGGTTGAAGTGACGGACATTGCAGCGGTTAGCCAAGCAGCTAAAGCAAAAGGCTTAACGGTGATCGTGGATAATACTTTTATGACCGCCTACCTGCAAGAACCTCTCAAATTAGGGGCGGATATTGTGGTTTATTCTGCCACTAAATATTATGGCGGCCACTCTGACCTGATCGCTGGCTTGATCGCTTTAAATGATGAAGCACGCTACAATGACTTCAAAAAGCAACGGAAGCTCTATGGATCGCCTTTGGCACCTTTTGACTGCTTCTTATTGAGTCGCGGAATCAAAACCATGCCCCTGCGGATAGATCGTCAAGAAGCCAACACCAAAGAAGTGGTAGAATTCTTAAAAAACCATCCCGCTTGTGATCGGGTCTATTATACGGGCTTGGATCCAGAATCAAAGGCTTATGCGATTCAAACTAAGCAAGCTAAGGGTTTTGGTTCCTTGATATCCTTCGAACTGAATGAAGGCTATGACCTGAATGCCTTCTTCAAGGCCTTACAAGTCTTTGATTTAGCGGTTTCTTTAGGTGGGGTGGAATCCTTGATCTGTCTTCCTGCCAATATGACCCATGAGGACTATGATCCAGAATTACTGGACCAAATCGGAATCAAAGCGAATCTGTTGCGGGTAGCGATTGGTATTGAAGGTGCCGAAGACTTGAAGGAAGACTTAAAACAAGCCTTTGAAGCATCTAAGAAATAGTTTTTATTATTAAATTTGTTAATCTTTCTAATCTACTCTGCTTTATATAACATTATTGAATCAATTATACAAGGATTAATATCAGTCCCACTAGAATGGGGCTCTTTTTTATTAAATTAATTAATTTCTTAAGAGGACATAATGTAAAAGCTTACAACAAACTATTAAAAAATATCATAAATCTATTTATCAAATTATTAAATAGTCCTATTTATAAAGTGTTTTTAAAAGTAATAAAAAATAACCCTTATTACAATAGTTATAAATGGTCATTGATATTATAAATAAGTGGTTATATAAATTATTTATTTAAAACTATGATAATTCGACAAATTGAATGAGTTAATTGTAAGTGATAAATTATTACTGGTTTGTGGTCTGTCAACAGAAGTTGTTGGGCCTAATTAATAAATATTGAGGAGGAAAATGTTTGAGTAAGTATTACGATGACGCTTTAGAGTTTGCCAAAAAGTATATTGCGCCATATGCCGAGGAGATGGATGCGAAAGCTGAATTTCCAAAGGAAGTTTTCAAAAAATTGGGAGAGCATGGGTATATGGGGTTAATGGTGGAGGAAGAATATGGTGGACAAGGTAAAGGTGTTCAACAAAATGTTGAAGTCTGTTTAGCTTTTGCACAGTATGCTCCTACCGTAGCTTTATGCTATATGATGCATAATAACGTTATGCCTAAATTCTATAATGCAAGCAAAGAAATCAAGGACAAGATCCTACCAGAAATTGTAAAGAATGGAAAATTTATTGCTGCTGCAGGAAGTGAGCCTAAGGGTGGTAATAACTCAAACTCTTCTGAAACAACTTATAAAGTTGTTGGGGACAAAGCGATCATAAATGGGTCAAAAACTTTAGTTACCATGGGTGGAAATGCAGACTATTATTCTGTTGTATGTACAAATGAAGAGAATAATCAAGTGTCTTGGTTTATTGTGCCTAGTGATACTCCGGGGATTACTTTTGATACGAATGATTGGAATGGATTTGGTATGCGGGGTAATACAAGTTGCTCAATGTACCTGAAAGATGTCGAAGTAGACCTTCTTTATTTAATTGCACATGCCGATACGATCAACAAGAGAGACATTCAAATTGGAGATAATTCTTTCATTATGGGGATTGCTTGTGCTAACGCAGGGGTTACCTTTGGCGTTTGTCGAAATGCGATTGAACATATTAAGAGTCGTGTTTATCCAGATGGTAAAAAGATGATTGATTTTGATACTATAAAACTACACGTGTCGAAAGTCTATACCTTGGCTCAAGCAACAAAGTCGCTATGTTTAGAAGCAGGTAGAGCAACTGATGCCAATGAAGAAGACCAAGATGAAAAATGTGTCGCTGCTAGATTAATGGCTACTGAAGCAAGTATGGAAGCAGCTAAACTCGGGATGAGAATAGGTGGAGGAAGAGCCTACAATAATAAAGGCAGCATGACAAGATGGCTCAGAGATTCCTATGCTGGCCAAGTGATGGCACCAAGTGTGGATGCACTCTCATTGACTTTAGGTAAAAATATTACTAACAAAGATATTGAAATAAAATAGTTTAAGGAGCGGATTAAATGAAAAAATTGTCGATAGCAATGGATGCATCTCCTGCTTATGTTGAAATTTTTGATGCGTATATTTCGTATTTATCAAAAAATGGACTAGATATCGAAGTTTTCCATTATTCTCCAGTTGGAACGGCAATGAAGAAATTTATTGATGGAGAAGTGGATATGTTTTGGGGAGGACCATTTCAATTTGCAATTATCAATCATGCTTTATCAGGAGCTCAACTAAATCCTTTAGCAGAAGATACTGATATTGATTGTCATTCGGTCTTCATTACTAGAGCGGATAGTGATATTAATTCATTAGAGAATCTTAAGGGTAAAACGATTAGTACAGGACCAAAATATTCGGCAGAATCTCGAATTATCCCAGTTCAATATTTGAGAGAACATGGTTTAGAAATTAATAAAGATTATTATGAAAAAAACTATGATACTCAGAATGAAGGAATTCAGGCGATGATGGATGGTGAAGTTGCAGCGGCAACTAGCTTTTACCGAAACTTCTTGAATCAATTAGCTTCAGGTGTATATATGGATTGGGAAGTAAAGGTGTTTGCAAAAACTTCACCATGGGATCACTGCATTTTTGCGGCTCAACCTAATTTGGATGTTGAAAAGAAAGAGGATTATCAAAAATTTGTTGAGCTGATGAAAGAAATGGATAAAGACGATCCAATGGTTAAAGACGCTATGAGAATGGAAGGCGTTAATAAGTGGGTAGAAGGACGTCCAGATAAGTATCAATTGTTATTAGATGGATGCGAATATTTAGATATTTATAAAGACTTCGAATAAAATTTTATAATTTTATTATGGAGGTGAGTATAAGTAATGAAAAATAATAATATACTTGATAATAGTGTAAAGATTAATAATTTAAGTTTTAAATACAACGGAAGTGATAAAAATATCTTCAACAATATTAACATGGATGTGCCTGGTGGAGAGTTTGTTTGCTTTTTAGGAAAATCTGGTTGTGGAAAGTCTACCTTATTACGATTGATTTCCGGATTGGAAAAACCTTCAAAGGGTGAAATTTATTTTGGAGATCAACCCAATAAGGGACCAGGTTTAGATAAGGGTGTTGTCTTTCAAGATTATGGATTATACCCTTGGATGACAGCTGGGAAAAATATTGAACTAGCTATTGAACAGAAGTATCCTAAAATATCTAAATCAGAAAAAAGAGAACGAGCCAAGGAGATTATTCGAAAAGTAGGTCTTAAAGAAGAAGTTTATAAGATGCTACCTAAAGAGTTATCCGGTGGTATGAGACAACGTTGTGCAATTGCCAGAGCTTTTGCAATTGATCCGCCAGTATTATTGATGGATGAGCCCTTTGGTGCTTTGGATGCTGTCACTCGAGCAACGTTACAAGATATGGTACTGGATTTGTGGGAAAAAGGGGAACCTAAAAAGACGGTTTTCTTTGTAACTCATGATGTGGATGAGGCGTTATTGCTTGCTGAAAGAATCTTTGTTTTAGGGCAAAGTGGTAGCGATGTTATCCTAGACGTCCATGTAAGTGATGATGAAAGACTGTTACGTGATGAAAATGACAGAGAGAAAACAATTGTTTTGAGAAATAAACTCGTTCATACGATTAATCAAGATGTAGAGTCAAGACTATAAGGAGAAAAACAATGAAAAAAGGAATTAAATTATTATTAACATCAACGATGGCTATGAGTTTGCTACCTTCACTAATTAATTTGACTAATTTGGATGTTGAAGAGCCATTTTCAATTGCTGCTGAAGAAAAACATGATTTCAAAGATAAACTACAAGGGGAAGATGGTGTAGTTAGATGGGTGAGAGGTCACTCAGGAAACTTAATGATGACCATGGCTAGACATAATGGTTATCTAGAAGAATATGGATTGAAAGTGGAAGAAGTTCCAATGCAAACAACTGACGAATCATTTGCGGCAGTAAAAGGAAATCAAGTGGATATCGTTTCGAATGCAGGGACTAATACGCCATTACAACGTATTGCTACTGGTGATGATTTGGTTATCTTCGGTGGTCATATGGTTGAAGGTGGGATGTTCTTAGTTGGGCGACCAGATTCAGAATTTAAAGATATGTCATCCTTGATTGGTAAGAAGGTTGCTTCTGATCCTAGTCAATATGTCATTTCAGGTCCGTTATTAGAGATGGGTTACAATCCTAAGGAAGATGTTGATTGGGTTCAATTAGGTAATTCATCTGAAGCAGTAAGTGCATTGAAGAGTGGACAAGTTGAATTCGCTGAAATTGGTACAGAGTCAGCCTACCAAGTTAAAAATGATCCGGATGTTAAAATCATTGGAAAATTTGGGGATTTAATGGATAAATATTCATGCTGTAGAATGGAAACCGCCTCAAGATTTATTAAAGAAAAACCAAATACTACTAAGGCTCTTGTTAAAGCCTTATTAAGAGGAATGAAAGCTTACCACGATGATCCAGACCAAGCCGCTAAATTATTAGCTGAAGAATTAGATATGCCATTGGAATTCGTTGAAGCATATGCATTAGACTCTGGTTACGAAATTAATCCTGACCCTCTATATAATTCATGTGTACGTGCTTGGGCATACTTAGATGAATTAGGTCTTTTAGATGAAAATGCAAAGAACATTAATTTAAGAGACCACATTGATGTTGAATTATATAAAGAAGCTTTAGATGAAGTAATTGAAGAAGTCGGAGACGAAGATCCTGAATACTGGCAAGGACAATTAGACTACTTCAACAAATACAATAGTATGTATTATGACGAAAAAGAAGAAGAAGAGTATTTCAATCAAGTTAAGAAAACGATTGATGACAATAGAGCAAAAAATGCAAAAGAATAGATTCTAGATAGGTGAGGAAAAATGAAAAGAATTAAGGAGTTTGCAGTAAAATATTGGATAACCCTAGTTCTGATTTTGATACTTATCTTTGGATATGCTTATTTAGCTAATAATAAGTTGCTTGATCCATTTTTATTTCCGACAACGGATGCGATTATAAAATCTTTTAAGGCGAATTTTTCAACCATGTTTTTAAATATGTTTGCGTCATTTAAATTGTTATTCCCATCCTTATTTATTGCGGTAGTTATCGCGGTAGTTATCGGTGTGCCACTTGGATTAAATAAAAGACTTAGAGAAGGTACTCTACCTGTTGTTTATGCTTTAAGTGTTATTCCATCGATATTATTATCACCATTCTTATTACTACTAGCTCCTAGTTTAGAATGGGCTTCTCGAATTATGATTATCTATAATGTTATTTGGCCAACTTGTTTTGGGATTATGTACGGAATAGCAACGATTGATAGTACTTATTTAGATACAGCGGCAACTCTAGAACTTTCTGGATTTAAAAAGCTTTTCAAAGTTATTCTTCCAGCAGCCTCTCCTACCGCATTATCTGGATTTGTAACCTCTTTGAGAGGATCTTTCTTAGTATTAATTTTTGCTGAGATGTATGGGGCTAAGTATGGTATGGGATACTTTGTTAAAAAGAATGCGGACTATGGTATTTATAGTAATGTGTGGAGTGGATTTATTTTCTTAGTAATTGTTTTGGTGATTATCTTGAGAATATTTGAAGCTCTTAAAGATCGAAATCTTAAATGGACCATGGAATAACTTGTGCTGTGCTAGTTAATTTCAAAATGTAGTACATTATCTCATAAGGGAATAAGAAGAATTAAGGGATCGAGTAGTTAGAACTGCTTGGTCCCTTTTTTGGTTGATTCATTGGATTTTTTCGAACGGCTGGAAAAGATCTCGTTGTGTCAGATCATTTATTATAAAATTTTATAAATAAAGGGTAAATTAAATAGTATAGTTAAAAGTAAGAATTTTTAAGTTCCTAATCACAATATTCAAGGAGATTTGTAATTGTAAATGATAGTCACTCTATTTAAAAAAAATAATAAATAGACTAAAAATTTCCTAGAAAAAATTATCAATATTGTTGTGAAATATTTAATATGATAGTCTTACGTCGATGAGTAAAACATTAGATAACTATAAAAAAACGATATATAGTCAATTTTGAATAAAAGGTATGTAATGCATTTTGATTGTTGGCCTTGTTTATATAGATTTATTATAAATATATAGTGATATGAAATTTTTTCAATATAAGGTTGACTGGAAGTAAATAGGGAGATGGTTAAAGTATTAAATTTTAAAATCATTAAATAGTATAACTTCATAAAAAATACACAAACTATAATGATATATTACCTTATAATACCAATTATAAAGGAGAGAGGATTCAATGGATAAAATTCGTTTAGGTGCTGTTATTTCTTCGCCAGTTATTCCCGAAATTTGGTGGGGGTTATCGCAACATTATAAAGAATATGGGATTATGATAGAAATGGTTTATCATGATAGTTATATTCCTCAAATACAAAAATTTTTAAAAAATGAAATTGACATAACTTGGAATGGACCATTAGGATTTAATGCTATTAGATATTTTTGTAATGACATGCAACTTAATGGTCCTATGAGAAATACAGACTTTGATGTAAGTTCTGTTTTTCTTGTTAGATCGGGAAGTGATATTACAACAATTTCTGATTTAAGAGGGAAGATCGTGGGAACAGGTAGTTTTGATTCAGTAGAATCAAGAATTGTACCGTTATATTTTCTATATAAGAATGGGTTGAAACATGAAGTAGATTTTAAAGAAATTTCTTTTAATGTTAATACTTCTAATCAACTATATGGAACATATAATACTGCTGAATTGAATGCGGTAAAAGCTTTAGTTTCTGGAGATGTTGATGTAGCCGTTTGTTATGAGAATCGATTAAAGAATTGGATTTCTAATGGAGATATTAGTGAAGAAGAGATACAGATATTAACTCAAACACCGAGGTACAGTCACTGTATTTTTGCCGGTAATCCAAATATGGACCACGATTTGTTCAATCGGTTCTTTGATGCAACTTTAGAAATGGTCGGAAGTAATTCGATTATACAAAAAGCAATGGAATTAGAAAATGTACAAAGTTGGAAAGCGCCTGATATTGGAGGCTTTGATCAAATACTGAATGGAGCGAAGCTTTTGAAGATCTTTGAAAAAGGAGAATATGCTAGTATAGAGTTTAATAAAAAGATGTAAGAAGGTGCCTTGGTGGGATTTATGATTGAAATTAAAGATCTTGAAAAAAAGTTTGACGATGTTTCGGTATTATCTAATGTTAATCTAAATATTGAGGAAGGCTCAATCTATGGTTTGGTAGGATCAAGTGGTGCTGGAAAATCAACCTTGTTAAGGTGTATTAATGGATTAACCCAATATACTAGTGGTTCTTTAAAAATTGAGAACCATGAAATCAAGGATTTAAAAGATAAGCAATTGCGAGAATTAAAGAAAAATATTGGAATGATTTTTCAACAATTTTCATTATTAGAGCGAAAAACGGTCTTAGAAAATATTGCTCTTCCTATGAAATGTTGGGGATATAAGTCTAATGAAATTAAACAAAGGACAGAAGAGCTATTAGATTTAGTAGGTTTACATGGAAAGGGGAATGTACGTCCAAAAGAATTAAGCGGAGGCCAAAAGCAACGTGTGGCAATAGCTAGAGCACTTTCGATGAATCCCAAAATCTTACTTTGTGACGAAGCAACTTCAGCGTTAGATCCTAACACTGCAAAATCAATACTAGATCTGTTAAAAAAAATTAACAGAGATCTTTCTATTACAATTATTATAGTGGCCCATCAAATGAATGTAGTAAAACAGGTTTGTGATAGAGTAGCTATCCTAGAACATGGGAAAATAATGATTGAAGGAAACACTGAAAAAATTTTTTTTGAAAAACCAGAAATACTTAAAACCTTACTTGGTGATAATTCGATAGATCATCTTCCTCAAAATGGTATGAATTTAAGAATAAATATTCAAACTGATTCTGATAAATTTTTGTTAAATAATTTTAGTAGGGATATCGATGTACGTTTTAAACTTCTTTCAAGTGAAACACAAAAATTTAAAAATAAAGAAGCTATTTTCTTGGAACTCAATATTGAAAGCCAAGATGTTAATCGAGTAACTGATTATCTCAATGAAAATAAAGTGGAATGGGAGGTGATTTAATGAGTGAAGGGGTAGAATACATAAATAAATTGGTTATACCAGCCTTAGGAGAAACTTTATATATGGTTTCCATGTCTATTATTTTTTCAACTTTAATAGGCGCTATCATAAGTATGATAATGGTTGTTACTAACCCTACAGTAGGTTTAAAGCCAAATAGGAAAATTTATATGTTACTAGATACAATTGTTAATATTATAAGATCATTCCCTTTTCTTATTTTGCTTGTTTCTATTATTCCGTTTACAAGATTTGTGGTCGGGACAAGTATTGGAACTAACGCAGCTATTGTTCCGCTAACTATAACGGCTTCCCCATTTTTAGCAAGACTTTTCGAGAGTAGTTTGTTAAGTATAAACTCTGCAGTTATTGAAGCTGCGCAATCCTTTGGAGCTACAACACTTCAAATTTTATTTAAAGTTATGATGGTTGAAGCGGTTCCTCTTTTAGTATCGAATATTACTATGTCAGTAATTTCCCTACTTGGAGCCTCAGCTGCAGCAGGGGCTGTAGGAGCGGGAGGATTGGGATCTGTTGCTTTAACTTATGGATATCAAAATTTTAACGATACAATTATGTATTCTACAGTAGTAGTATTGATAGTTATTGTACAACTTATACAGTATTTAGGCACAAAAATATATAATCATGTGAAATAGGAGAATAATTATGTTGAAAAAATTATTGAAATCAATGGTAGCGATAGTGTTATGTGGATCTTTAGTTAATTCAAGTTTAGTCTCAGCAGAAGAATTAAAGAAAATTAAAATAGGTGCTTCACCTAATGTTGTAGATGTTGTTGGGGCTATGACGGATAGTTTGGAAAAATTGGGTTATGAGTTAGAAGTAGTTTCATTTGATGATACTATTTTACCTAATACAGCGTTAGCTGAGAAAAGTATCGATGCTAATTTATATCAACATGAACCTTTCCTTAATGCTTATAACGAGGAACATGATACAGACCTATATTTTGTTAAACCATTATTTGGGGGATTTACTGCATTATATTCAGAAAAATACGATAAACTAGAAGATATTCCTGAAAATGCAAAAATTGGTATTTTTGATGATTCTAGTAATCAACATCGAGCATTGGTTTTAGCTCAAGAGACTGGATTAATTAAGTTGAAAGAAAAAGCAGAAGGTGAACTATATAGTGTGTTAGATATTGAAGAAAATCCGAAAAATATTTATTTCAAACCCTTACAAAGTAAAGTATTGGTAACTTCAATTGGAGAAATGGATGCGATCTTTGCTCAAGGAACAAGTATGTTTTTAGCAGAGAAAGATCCATCTAGTTATCTTGTAAAGGAATCGGATAATAAGCCTTATGGCATTGGTCTTGTTGTAAATCCAGAAGATAAGGATGCAGAATGGATTGAAGATGTTATTAAAGCATTCCAAACGGATGATACTAAGCAAAAAATTGAAGATCGTTATAAAGGCAGTTACGTATTCTTTGATTAGTAACTTATATTTAGGGGGATAATATGAAAAAAATTGTTTTATTGCTCATGGCATCTTTAATTTTGCTGCCATCTACAACAATTAAGGCAGATGATAATAATAAAATTATTATGGGAGCTCATACACTCTATAAGCCTATTGCTGATGCATCTAGAGATTACATTGAATCAAAAGGGTATGATTTGGATATTGAGTATCTGTCTGATAATGTTCAGTTGAATGAAGGATTGCGGGATGGCCTTTTTGATGTTAATTTTCACCAACACGAAAACTACATGAATTCGTTTAATAAAGATAGGGATGCTAACTTGATTAAAGTCGGAGATGGTCTTTATAGACAATTAATTGGTTTGTTTTCGTTAAATATAAATTCTATTGATGAATTAAAAGAAGGAGATATTGTAGCTATTCAAAATGATCCTACTAATATTGATCGGGCGATGAAAGTTTTATCTGATGCTGGATTAATAGTTTTAGATGAAGAAAAACTTAAAAGTGGGGATCTTCTTACGGATTTAGATATAAAGGAGAATCCACTTGGATTAGTGTTTAAAAAAATTGAAGGTACAGCACTTGTAAGAACTATGGAAGATACAGCTTTAGGAGTTCTAACAGGTGTGCATATTGCTGAAGCAGGTTTTACCGCTGATGAAGCATTAGCTACGTATACTCGTGATGATGTAGCGATGTACGATATAATTTTATCAGCAAATGGTGATAATTATAATGAAGAAAAGGCAATGGTTGTTCACGACGCACTAGAATCTGATAAAGTAAAAAAAGCTGTAAAAGAGGCATTTAAAGGAAGTTGGGTACCTGTTTCAGATTTAAAGGAAGATGAGTAGTTATGAAACCAATGTTTGAGGAAATAGTTGCTTTTTCAAAAGATAAAATAAAACCTTATGCTAACCAGTTTGATCAAAATGGTCAGTATCCGAAAGAAGCCATGAAATATATCCATAAACAAGGGTATCTTTCTTTGTTAATTCCTAAGGAAAAAGGTGGTTTAGGGGGTGGCATTTTAAATCACACTGAAGCGTGTATGGCATTAGCGGCTAGTAGTGGCAGTGTTGGCTTAATTTATATGATGCAT
The DNA here is from genome assembly GCF_000301035.1 of Facklamia hominis CCUG 36813. Classification (GTDB taxonomy): domain Bacteria; phylum Bacillota; class Bacilli; order Lactobacillales; family Aerococcaceae; genus Facklamia; species Facklamia hominis. The sequence goes on from NZ_JH932292.1 coordinate 1,541,273, forward strand.
AATGTTGTCTTACATCAAATTAATGAAATGGCATCTGAAAAATTAAAAAATGATGTTTATCAGTCGATTATAGATGAAGGTGCACTTATTGCATTAGCAGCAAGCGAGCCTAAAGGCGGTGCTAATGTTACTGGGCCACAAACAAAAGCGATTTTATTAGACGATGGTAAATATGAAATAAATGGAATTAAATCAATGGTAACTACTGGTGGTTATGCTAAATATTACCTTGTTCATTGTGCTTCAAATGAAGAGGGTTTGATGGATAACTTTTTAATTGAATTAAATTCTGAAGGATTAAGTTTCGAAGAAAATAAATGGAACGGGCTTGGTATGAGAGCTAATGTATCATGCCCAATGTTATTAGACCATGTAAAAGTTGATGAGTATAATAAAGTAGGAGCGTCCGGTGATGGAATTAAAGGTCTCAATATAAGAAGTGTTCCATTTGTTTTAGGATTAGCAAGTGTTTATGCAGGGTTATGCAGTGGTTTAGTTGATGCAGTCTATGATCATATTAAAAAAAGGGAAATAGAAAGTGGTAATGATTTATTAAAATATGAATCCATAAAATATCACTTTGCGAAAGTTTATAATTATATGAATTCTGCAAAATCAATCGTATTTGATGCAGCTCGTAGTTATGAAAATGAGGATAGCGATTATCTTCAAAAGGTTTACTCTGCAAGAATTGTTGCTACGGAATGTGCAATGGAATCGGCTAAATTTTCTATGAGAATCGGCGGGGGACGTTCATACAATAAAGAAAATGAAATTGAACGTATTCTTAGGGATTCCTATGCCGGACAAGTCATGCTACCGAGTTTAGATGGTTTAGAATCACAACTTACTGAAATGTTTTTTGAAAAATAATTAATAACTTGAGGTGAAACACATGGACAAAAAGATTACGTTAAAATATCCATCAAATTTGGTGTGTGATATTCATGTTGGAGAACATCGATTGATCACTGATTATCCAGTAGAACGCGGTGGGTATAATGTTGCGATTAGTCCTTGGGAGGTGTTTCTTTCTTCGATCATTGCTTGCCAAGGAGTCAATCTTGCAAAATATTGTAAGGAACATCAGTTAGATTATAGTGAGATAGAGTTGGAACTGGTCCCCATTGTTTCGGATACTCGAAGAGACCCTAATCCAGAATATCAAATAAGAATCGATATTCCTGAGACTTTTCCTTCAGAACATATTAATGAGATGGTTCGCTTCTTTAGTGATTGCCCGGTAGTTAATCATTTAACCAAGCTTAATCCCATTCTTTCCACATACATTAATGGTGAGTTGGTTATAAAAAATGAAAGAAAGTAATGTTCTGTTGGATTTATTTAAATAATAGTTATGACTTAATGTATGGAATCAAGTAACCTGGAGTTGCTTGGTTCTTTTTTTGATTATAATGGGAGAAGGTGTCTGAAATCTTGGATGTTATTAGAGAAATTGTTGCAGATAAATTAGCCATAATTAGTTTAGTAACGCACGAGATGGAATTTGCGAAAGATATCTCTGATAAAGTTTATTTTATGGAAAAAGGTCTTGTTGTTGAAAGTGGGTCCCCAGAGAAGATTTTTACCAATGCAAGCGAAGAATGGACAAGACAGTTTTTAAAGAATTTTCATAAATAGATTCCTATGAATACAATTTTAACAATAAAAAGGGTTGATAGAAGAGATTACTTTTATCAACCCTTTTTGTTTGGTCTATTTCTATTTATTCGTTACAAATAGTCATTCAGATGATCTGGGCGACAGATTTTTTTCAGAGTTCTTTAATAATGTTTGAAAATTTACGTGTAGAAATTACAGAGGCATATACATCCAATATGGAAGCGGGTAATGCTTGTTCATGTTACGGATACGGGCAAATCTTGTCGATGAAAGGTCATCATTATGAGTTCTGGATAATTTAAAGCAAGTGTTCCTGCGTAAGTGTAAAACTCTTATTCATAATAGCCGGTTCTTTGACTTTGTCGATTGTCTGAGAGTTTATACGCATCGGCTTAAATATATTTTGCTTGCTAATCAAGACCAAAATGAAGCCTATGCTGCCACTACTCATAGCCCGCTTTTTGACCAGAAAGAGGCTTTTAAGCCGTTGAAAGAAGTTGACTCCAAAATTAAATTGACCGATTGTACAACTTGATGTACAATTAATAGGGGTGAAAAGTATGGAAATTACAAACTACAGTGATTTTAGACAAAATATGAAAAAGTATATGGATCGTATTAATGAAGAATCAGTCGAATATACTGTAACTTCCAAAAATGGTAATGATGTAGTTGTTATGGCTAAGTCCGATTTTGACCAAATGATGGAAACCTATTATCTATTATCCAGTCGAGCTAATCGTGAAAACCTCTACCAAGCGATGGACGAACTTGAACGTGGCGACTATGAAGTTGAGGATATCTAATGAAAATTCATTGGAGTCGACGAGCTGTCATTGAACGTGAATATTGGAAGGAACATAATCCAAAAGTCTATGATAAGCTTTATCAATTACTAGGTGCAATTAAAGAAACTCCTTATCAAGGATTAGGGAAACGGGAAGCGTTAAAGTTTGATTTGTCGGGCTATTGGTCTAGACGTTTAACTCGACAAGATCGTTTAGTTTATCGTGTGACTGACCAAGCGATTGAAGTCTTATCTTGTAAGTATCATTATTAAATGTGTCGTATTTTCTGAGAGTGATAACTTATTTTTAGAACCAAGCAATTTTAAATTGCTTGTTTTTTTTGATAGTTAGAATTAGAAAAACTTTGATTAATTTAAGATCGACTGTTGCACCGTTAGGGATTTTATTAATATTTTACGATTATCATATTTTATAATAGATATTGAAAAGGCTCATAGGATTATGAAGTGCCCCCAAGAAGTTAGATTTTTGGGGGCACTACAAGAGATTACTTCTATCAACCCTTTTTGTTTGGTCTATTTCTATTGATTCGTTACAAATAATCATTCAAATTATCTGGACGCATTTTATTTTCTACTTGCTTTTTATCTAAACGAGGTAGTTTTTTCTTTTGCCAATCAATCCAGGACCCATCATATAGACATGTGTTTTCCCAACCTAAAATCAACGAATAGAAGTATGGTAAGCAGGCCCTCCACCCGGTTCCGCAATAGAAGGCGACTCTATCTGCAGGAGTTATGTCTTGTGTCCGCCATAAGTAAGCAATTTCATGAGGGTTGCGATAACTTCCGTCTGGATCGTAATAATCTTCCATTTTCTTGATTTTAGATCCTGCGAATCCCCATATTGCATTATAAGGCTCCCCTACGGTCATTTCATTAGAAATACTTGGTAGATTTTCGTAACCACCTTTAATACCTACATGTTCCTCCCAGGAGCGTACGCTAACTAATTTAATTTTATTTTCTAGTTGTAGATTGTAGATATCACGACCGTCTTCAATTCGCATGGTTTCGTTTGGGTAATTCTTGGAGACGTGTATGTTGGTCTTATTTGAGATATTTGATTTTTGTTCCAGTGGAAATCCAAGCTTTTCCCAAGCGTCTATACTTCCATTTAATAGGCGTACATCTTCAATTCCTGCCCATTTTAGAATAAAAGCAGCTCGAGCAGCAGCAGAAGGATTTCTAGAGTATAGGATATGAGTTTTTTGATTTTCTAAACCTATTTGAGAGAGATAATTTAATACCGTTTTATGATCGGTAATATTTAATGTATCCTTATCTTCTAGATAATTTAAATTTAAATAGACAGCAGTTGGTATGTGTTTTTGACAATATAAGTCATAGGCATTGAATTCTTCATCAGGCATAGTATCAATTAATGAACTATTGACTTCGAATATTTGGTAGCCTTGATTATTGTATTGATCAACATTTTCTCCACACATCAATTTTTTCAACCAATGAGGAGATACAAAGTATTGGAAGTTTGGGAATTGAAAGAATAGATCTGGTCTCTCCTTATACAGCTGATCCAAATTATTAAAAACGCTAACACATGGAAAGTTTAGTTTTTCTTTTAATATGTGAAAAAATTTGATAGATCGCTCAGAGTCAGAGTCGTAAAGAATGATTTCTTTATTTTTAAGAATTCCTTTATTAATAATAAAAGCTTCAAGTTTATTTTCATTAATATTATCTAGCCACTCTATTGGAAATTGAACAGCTCCAATAATATGTCCTTTAACTCCCAAATCATCAGCATAGCCATTAAAAAAGCTATCCTGTCGAGTATCTACAAGCTGAACGAATGGATTATCAATGAGTTGTAGTATTTGTTTTGTATCTGTATATAAGTTCATAGGCATATAGTAAAATCCCTTCTAAAAAACCTAGCCCATTTTGGGCTAGGTCAATTTTTATTTTTCTAGAATGACTTGGGAACCTTGATAGATTTCATTGAATTTATCTTTAAATTCGTCAGAATTTAATTCTTCTAGAAGAATTTTAACCCATTCTGAATCTTTATCTTTTTCATGGACAACTAATCCAATAGGGAAGTCACCAGATTTTCCATCTTCTTCTATGTAACTTTGAGGGTCAATTCCTGCTTTTTGCATGACGGAAGTATTTCCTAGTGCGGCATCAGCATCTTTATATGCCCCAGCAATCATACTCACTTCCACTTCTGTAAATTTAAAGTTTTTAGGATTATCTTTAATGTCAAGAAGTGAGATAAATTCCCCACTAGGTTCATTAAGAGTTAGGAATCCTAATTTTTCTAAAAATTGTAGACCACGTTGCATATTGGTTGGGTCATTAGGAATTAAAATTTGAGCACCGTCTGGGATATCTTCAATTTTTTCATGTTTTGTTGAATAAATACCAAATTGAGAAGCGTAGGCAAATTGGTCATCTAGCATTACAAAGTCTGCGTTATTTTCTTTATTGAAGGTTTCAATCCATGGTTTATGATTACCAATAATAACATCTAAATCACCTGCTTGTAACCCTTCTGCAGGAAGACTGTTGCCATCAAAAACTTTCAACTCAACTTTTATATCTCCTTTTTTGTTAACTTGATCTGTTAAAAAAGTAAAAATATCTTGATTAAGTCCATGGACACCCAAAACAATTTTTTCTTTCTCATCTGCTTTTTTTGCAGAGCGTTTAATTTGCGATGAATTATTAAGTACTAGGTCACGATTACCATAATTAAAAACTGACAATGTAATAATCCCTAGAAAAAGCATTAAGACAACATAAAAACTATTTTTTCTTTTCATAATAAACACCTTTCTTATTTGACTTTTCTATAGATTAAGTCTCCGATGAATTGAACAATATTCACCAATATAATCAAGACAACGACTGCATAGTATAAGATAAATTGGTTAAAACTCTGGTAACCATAAGTAATTGCAACAGCTCCTAATCCTCCACCTCCTATCGAAGAAGCGATTGTTGATCCAGCAATATAAGTAATTACCGTCAATGTTACAGAATTAATTAATTGCGGTAAACATTGTCTGACAATCACCTTAAAAAATATCTGAAGATCTGTAGCCCCGTATGATCTAGCTGCCTCGATGACTTGCTTATTGACGCTTAGAAAGTTTCCTTCAAACATTTTTGCTGTAAATGCTGAACAAGCAATCGATAGAGTGAATATGGTAGCTTTCATTCCAATGATGCTCCCAATTACTGCTCGTGTTACGGGGATTAGAGCGATAATTAAAATCAATAGGGGCATTGAGCGAATAAGATTCAAAATTGTATTAAATAAATTATAAAGTTTTTTGTTATAAGTTAAGCCATTTGGACCCCATAGAATTAAGAGCATAGCTAAAAGAAAACCAATTGTACAACCGATGAGAGCAGTAAAGCTAACGATCGTAATTGTTTCTAAAGTAGCAGGGCCAATAAGTTTGCTCCAGAGGGGTATAATCTGATCCATCTAGATTCACCTCAGTCATTTAATAATTCAAACCGGACCGACTTACTGATTAAATACTGTTTTAAGGTAAGTTCATCGTTTTTAGATACTGAAATTATAAAGTGATTGATTTGGGTATTTTTTAAATTATCTGAATAATAATCAATTAAATCTATATTTATTGTCAATTCTCGAAACAGTTGGGTAATCAATTGGCTTGAGTGCACGTGTGCAAGATATTTTACATGAAAAATTGTTTTTGAAGGACTGCTGCTATAGGATTTAGTTTTTCCTATTAAATTTTTTAAACTTTGTGGTTGATTAAAAAATATTTCTTCGGAAGAACCAACATCTTTTATTTCACTTTTTTCGATAACGGCTACATAATCGCATAGAGATTTGACAACTTCCATTTCATGAGTCACAACAATGATTGTTTTTTTATAACGTTCATTAATACCTTTTAATAAGGAAATAATTGAATCAGTGCTGTTGGGATCGAGTGAAGACGTTGATTCGTCACTTAAAATTATATCTGGATCAGTTGATAGAGCACGAGCAATAGCTACTCTTTGCATTTGCCCTCCAGAAAGGTCTCTTGCTCTTACATGCTTTTTATCCTTTAAGTTTACTAGATCAAGTAGATCATCAATTTTATTATTGATGGTTGATTTATCATATCCCCAAACTTTCATTGGTAACGCAATATTTTCTGCGACAGAAATTCGGTCGATCAGCGAGAAATTCTGAAAGATCATGCCAATGTTTTTCCGAGTTAATCTTAGCAGACTAGGAGACATTGTTGAAATTTCTGAGTCGTCAATAATTATTGAACCACTATTAATTTTTTCTAAACCATTAATACATCGCAATAGTGTTGATTTTCCACTACCACTTTTACCAAGTATTCCAAATATACTCCCAGTAGGAATCGATAGGTTAATATCTTTTAGGACATGGTTCGAGCCATAATATTTTTCTAGATGCCTAATAGTTATCATCTTTATCACCATTTCAAACTCTATATTATTACTATAATAAATCAGAGAAAGTTGTTTGTATATCAATGTCATTCTAGCATAAAAAGATATTAGGGCTAGACTTATTAGTAAATTTAATAAATACCCATAATTTATTAATGATTATATTTAACACTGGCATCATATAATAAGATAATATTTATTAGGGAATATTATAAATTGACTGTACTTAATATTGATGCTGTTAAGATATAATTCTAAATAGGATGTTGTATAAGGATTGGAAGGATAATCAGCGGGGACGTTCATACAATAATGAAAATGAAATTGAACGTATTCTTAGGGATTCCTATGCCGGACAAGTCATGCTACCTAGTTTAGATGGTTTAGAATCACAACTTACTGAAATGTTTTTTGAAAAATAACTAATTACTTGAGGTGAGATACATGGACAAAAAGATTACGTTAAAATATCCATCAAATTTAGTGTGTGATATTCATGTTGGAGAACATCGATTGATCACTGATTATCCAGTGGAACGCGGTGGATACAATGTTGCGATTAGTCCTTGGGAGGTGTTTCTTTCCTCGATTATTGCTTGCCAAGGAGTCAATCTTGCAAAATATTGTAAGGAACATCAGTTAGATTATAGTGAGATAGAAATGGAACTGGTCCCCATTGTTTCGGATACTCGAAGAGATCCTAATCCAGAGTATCAAATAAGAATCGATATTCCTGAGACGTTTCCTTCAGAACATATTAATGAGATGGTTCGTTTCTTTAGCGATTGCCCGGTAGTTAACCATTTGACTAAGCTTAATCCGATTCTTTCAACTTACATTAATGGTGAATTGGTTATAAAAAATGAAAGAGAGTAATGTTCTTTGTTAGAGGACGGTATGGTCTTCAGTTTCAAATAAAAATCTAATTGAATAATTTTGGGTTTTACGTAAATAGGGTTGACGGAAGATAAAATTTCTTCCATTAACCCTATTTTTTAGACTCTTAATATTTATATATCTATTGATGATCATATTTCACATATAAAGGTGTTAATTAGATCCTATAGAATTATGATAATTTTAATCATATAATGGATATTTTCAACTATTGAATGCAGTTTCATATTAAAATAGAATTAAAGTAGTTAGAAAATCTGTTAAAGTCAAAATATAGGAGGTAAACCATGCTAGAAAAAACTAAAATTTCTGATCCTGAGTTATACTCAATTGTAGAAGCCGAACTACATAGACAAGAAAAGAACATTGAAATGATCGCATCAGAAAGTACTGTTCCAATTGAAATTATGGAGCTGTCAGGTTCAATATTCACAAATAAAACTCTAGAAGGCTATCCTGGTAAGCGGTATCAACAAGGTAGCGAAAATGCAGACAAGCTTGAAATAGAAGCGATTAATCGTGCAAAGCAACTTTTTGGCTGTGAGCACATTAATATTCAGCCATACTCAGGCTCGACTGCTAATTATTGTGTGTATTCAACGGTTTTAGAAAAAGACGATACTATCCTATCCATGAAACTAGATCAGGGTGGGCATCTCTCGCACGGTTCTAAAGCTAACTTTATTCATAATTTTTACAATTTTGTACATTACCCAATCAGTATGGATACAGAACAAATTGATTATGATATTTTGGAAGAAATGGCACATGAATATAAACCCAAATTAATCATTGCCGGTGGGTCAGCTTATCCAAGGTTAATTGATTATAAGCGTATTTCTGATATTGCTAAAGCAAACAATGCTTATCTTATGGTTGACGCTGCTCATATAATTGGTCTGATAGCAGCAAAAGTTATTCCTTCTCCGGTCCCCTATGCAGATTTTGTAACAGCATCAACTACAAAAACGATTGCCGGTCCGAGGGCTGGATTAGTAATGTGTAAAAAGGAATTCGCCAAGAAATTGGATAAAGGTGTATTTCCTGGATGTCTCGGATCTATGCATTTGACAACAATGGCTGCTAAGTGTTGGTTATTCAGACATTGTGCGTCAGAGGAATTCAAGAAAACCATGGAGCAGGTATTGCTTAATGCAAAATGTTTAGGTAATGAACTTGAGAACTTTGGCTTTAGATTAGTTTCTGGAGGAACCGATACTCACTTACTATTAGTAGACTTAAGAGAAAAAAATATCACAGGTCATGATCTAGATGAAACGCTAAATAAAATTGGCTTAACGGTGAATAAAAATCAAATTCCTGGTGATCCTCTTGGACCAAACGAAACTAGTGGTATAAGAATTGGTACTACCGCAACAACTCAAAGAGGAATGAAAGAGGAGCAAATGAAAGAAATTGCTGAGATAATTAATTTAGCAGCTGAGAATATAAATAACTCAGATATTCTAAATAATTTAAAGGAAAGGGTTAATAAGCTATCTTCAGAATTTCCATTATATTCTGAGGAAGATTTTAAATATTTAAATGTAAAATAGATAGGAGGGTTTACATTGTTAAAATCATATATCGTTGATAGCCGTGGCAAGAAGCTCCTTACAGTAGTCCAAACGCCAAATCAAGAAGTAGATAATCATTCTTTGGTTTTCTTCTGTCATGGGTTTGTAGGGCACAAAATAACTCCTCATAGGATGCTACCAAAGTTTCAACAAAAACTCGTTGATCTAGGTTACACAGTGTGTAGAACGGACTGTGTGGGGTCAGGAGATAGCGAAGGGGACCATCATTATATGACTATTGAAGGGCAAGTTCAGGACTACCTTGCTGTTTTGCAGGTTCTCAAATCAGAAATATCATGGGAAAAGTTATTTCTCCATGGCTATAGTATGGGAGGAACAACCTCTACCTTACTAAGTAATAAGATAGATTGTGACGGTCTTATTTTATGGTCTCCGGTTTCAAATCCTTTATGGAATTTTTACCATATCTTAGGTGTTGAAAGATTTAAACAGGGGTTGGAAGGTCATGATACTTCAATTGATGGTGATGAGGTAGGTAAAGAATTTTTTGAAAATATAATTAATATTCGACCGCTGGATATAATTAAAGAAATTGATATACCTGTTCGAATAGTTCATGGATCGGAAGATGCTGATGTACTACCGATAAATGGATGGTTTTATAATCATTATGCGAAAAATTCTAAGTTATATTATGTGGAAGGGGCTGGACATACTTACGATAATGTTGAATACCAAAAAGAGCTTTTTGAAACTTCGATTGAATACTTAGAAGATATGAGAAAGGAATAAATAATTATGGCTGATATTCTAAATAAAATTGCTGGAACTTTATGGGATATGCCACTTATATTCTTAATTTTAGGGGTGAGTATCTACTATTCGATTGTTATGAGGTTCCCGCAGTTTACACAATTAAAAGAAATGTTTAGGCTATTGAAGGAACGTGGAGAGTCTGAACAAGGGTTATCTCCCTTCCAAACTTTTATTTTTACCGCAGCACGGACAGTTGGTGTAGGTAATATAGCCGGAATGGCAACTGGGATATACTTTGGAGGACCGGGTGCAATATTTTGGCTTTGGATTTTAGCAATTTTTGGATCGAGTATTGCAATTTTAGAAGGTACTTTAGGACAAACGTATAAAAAAGTAATTAACAATGAATATAAGAGTGGGCCAGCTAATTATATGGCAGAAGGTTTTAAAAATAAAAACTTAGGGAAGTTTTTCGCAATTACATATTCTTTAATTACAACAATTTCGCTAACTTTCTTAATGTCTGGAGTTCAATCTTTTTACATTGTTCAAGGATTAAATGAGGCATTTAACATACCTACATTAGTCTTAGCTATAATTTTCACTATAATACTAGGCATTGTAATATTTGGTGGTTTAAAACGTATGGGGAGGACGAGTCAAAAATTATCGCCTATTGCCGGTTTGCTATTCGTATTAATGTCAATCATCATCATAGCATTTAATATTACTAAGCTTCCTGCTGTATTGGCATTAATATTCAAATCTGCCTTTGGAAGAGATGCTATTTTTGGGGCTATGCTTGGTAGTGCGCTACAATGGGGGATTCGTCGTGGTGTCCACGCTAATGAAATTGGTATTGGGACCTCTGCAATTACTTCAGCAACCTCTCAAGTAACCCATCCAGCTCAACAAGGCCTTTTGGGAGGGTTAAGTGTTTATATTGGAACTTTATTTGTCTGTACAACAACAACTTTAATGATATTAATAACCGATAGTTATAATGTTGTTAATGCTAGTGGAGATATAGTTTATGAAGGACTTAAAGGAGTAGCATATGGAAATCCATTTGTCGCTAATGCTATTCAATCAACAATCCCAATCCCCAATTTTGGGAATATTTTCGTAGCCCTAGCGGTCTTAATTTTCGCTTTTGTTGCATTAACTGCTTTTTATCTATATGCTGAAAGTAGCCTTTCTTATATAGTAGGTGACAATAAAATTGCATTTTTGATCCTTAAGATTATGTTTTTAGTATCTGTATTTGGTGGTACACTGGTAGTATCAGATACTATTTGGGCTTTGGCTGATATTGGTAATGGTTTAATGGCTTGGACCAATGTTATAGCGTTGATATTCGTTGGTAGTCAGGGTGTTAAAACTGTAAATGATTATTGTTCTAAGAAATCAGAAGGAGTTTTATCTCCGACATTTGATCCTGAGAGCCTTAATATTAAAACAGATAAAAATATTTGGAACTAATTAAGAAAACATAGTCTTCCCGTTATTTTTCGGGAAGACTTTTTAGGAGTTATTATGGACAACATACAAGAGTTTTATTGGGGAGAAGTTAGATGGATTGAGGAATTAAATTATAATATTAATATAGGAATTTCAAAAATTTTCCCACATACTTATCAAAAACCACATGTGCATTATGAAAATGAACAATTTCTTTTTGTTCTAAAAGGTAGGGGAGTTTATGAACGTAACGGGGAATCTTTTCGATTAAAAGCAGGCGATTATTTACATTTTCCGTTTAATTCTCAACATGCTACTTTAAATGAGAGTGATGAAGAGCTGGTTGACTTAGTCATATCTGTTCCTAGGATTATCGAAAAGAAGGAAATGGAACCGTCTTTCTTAAAGAAATCAGATGATTTTAGTCTTTTAAAATATGCGACTGATCAAATTTTAATAAATTTTGACAAAGAGTTGTCATTAAACTTTTATGTTGTGGACAATAATAATTCGATCGTTTATAGCAACTATAGTGACTATTATGATCTTGATTATTCAGAAATATGTTTAGATGAAGATGATTTAGTTAATCAGAAAACAATAAAAAAACCAAGTTATATAGTATTTCCTATATCAGTGGTTGATAAAAACTGTGGTTATATTATCTTCAACCATTTGGATATTGATTATGATAATATACCAGAATCAACTAAAAAAAGTATTCAAAATTATTTTATTAGCCTATCGGAAAGCATCTCTTCTTTAATTTCGAGGTATTCGATTAATAAAGAACTTATGAAAAAAATGGATGAATTACAAGAAAATAAAATAGAAATCAAACAAATTGAACATCAATTAGATCTGGAAAAAGAAAAAAGTTCCAGTATGAAAGTAAACTATCACTTTATGTTTAATACCTTGAATTATATTGCGAATTTAGCACTTAGTCAGAAAAACTTGATGCTTTATGATATTATCATTTTATTTTCTGATATGGTAAGGTACACGTCAGATAATTCAAACGACTTAATTCCTATTTATCAAGAGCTTGAATATCTAAAAACATATATACAATTGCAAAAATACCGGTATGAAAACAATTTAGAAGTACAGTATCAGATTGATAACAAGCTTCTTAACGAGAGGATTCCTATAAATTGTATTCAACCAATTATAGAGAATGCCTTTTCCCATGGGTTCATCAATTATAATGGTAAGAAAAAAATATTGATAGCGATCAAGGAATATAAAAAAGACAATATTAATTTACAAGTAGTAAATAATGGAAAATCAATAGATATGAGCTCCCTAAAATTGATCAATGAAGGCCTTACTAACTTAGATGATAAAGGACTCTCTTTAGTGTACCAAAAGTTTAAAATTAACTTTTCTAATCACTTTACCATGAATGTTTTTTCTGACAATGACATAACAGGTGTAAGTATTGTATTTCCAAAAGGAGTAAAAGATGATTAATGCCATAGTAATTGATGACGAAAGATCTGTCTTTGAAATAATTGATAAGATTATTAAAATTGAAAACTTACCCATTAAAATTACGAATTATATCTCAGATGGGAAATCAGCGATAGAGTATTTAAAAAACAACAAAGTAGAATTGATCTTTATAGATATTAGAATGCCTTTTGCTTCAGGACTTGATGTTATGAGAAACTATCCTGATAATACTTACGTTGTAGTAACAGCATATGACAAATTCTCTTATGCTCAGGAAGCTTTAAGACTTGGTGCAAAAGATATTCTATTAAAGCCTATTGATAGAAGAAAGTTAACGGAAATGATACAGAGATTGTTTGGTTCTGAGGATTCTGGTAATTCCATTGTTAACGAGATCATATACCTTATGAAGCATAAATATAATGAAAGAGATTTTTCGGTTTCAAAATTAGCAGAACACTTTTACATGCAGCCTAGTAATTTGTCAAGACTGTTTAAAAAGCATACTGGAATGACTATTATGAATTATTTATCAATGATTAGAATTAATGAAGGAAAAAAGTTATTAATCGATACCAATGATAGCGTTAAGGAAATTAGTTACAAGGTTGGGTATAATTCTCCAGAAGTTTTTTTTAAACATTTTAATAAGCAGACAAATCATACACCTACAAAGTATAGAAGAGAACATAAAAGTTAAGTAGCACAAACATCCTTCCATGTGTACTCATAATTAAGGGCATAAAGGAGTGTGTGTAATGAAATGCTTGATCAAAAGAAAGAGTTTGGGTCAACATCAGACAGGGTAGTTTTACTGAAGACTTAAAAAGAGAATTAACTGAGATTGTGTATGGGATGGACAAAAGAGGATAGGGAAATTGCAATGGGCTCATTTACTAGAGTTAATGACAAATAAATTTACTACTCTTCCTTCTGATTTATTTACTATTACTTAGTTAAAACATTAAAAGAGATTGGTCATCTTATATATCACCCCAAGCACCCATCGTGCTTGGGGTTTTACTTATTCCGTAATTTCGGGGGCAAACGTGATCCCAATTGTGATCTTGATGACCTACGCTATGATTGACTTTGCGGCAGTCACTGAGTGCGTTACCCTATGCGGCAGTAATTTTGCCAGAAGGACTTTGTGACGGCCAAGAATGTCTATCGATACACCAGCCTCTTTGTCCTAGGAGAGATCCTTATTATCGTCTAAGTGGGCATACCCTAGCGAAATTTTTGTTCTAAAAGAATAGTCAATCAAACCCGCCTTATTCGCAGCCAGCGACTAGAGCGGGTTTTTGTTAGGTTTTAGTTAATTTTGAATATTAAGGTTATAAGCAATTTGATTTAAATTGACAGCGATTCAGATTAATTAATAATCCTAAATTCTTTCGTTCTCGGATTGCCTACTTGAACAGGGTATTTGGATGGATTTTTCTGATGATACTTATTCCATTGGAAAGATCCCCCTTGGAACATTTTAACCTTTTTAAAACCTAGTGTTTTAGCAATAAAGTAAACAAGAGCAGCTCGATATCCTCCACCACAGTAAAATACGATATCTTTCTCTGGAGTAATTCCCCATTGATTCCAGGAGTCCATTGCTTCTTTTGATTCGCATACAAACTCATTATTAACAAAATAAGCACAATCATTATTGAAACTTGATTTTGCATATACAGCTCCAGCAATTTCCTTATTGTTGCTCGTTGTCATATAGGAATAACCGCTAATTTGATTTATGTATTCTTGCCAATTTCTAACTGAGGCAATAATTAGTTCAGGGTTATCGTCTTTAGCTTTTAATAAGTCATCGGGTGTTTTTAAAAGTATATTTGGACGTTTAGGAACATCGAATGTAATTTTACCAGTAAGAGTAGGTTGGTTAGTTCCACTTTCAAAGGAATATCCAGCATCTTCCCAACCTTTTAATCCACCATCTAAGAATTTTATATTATCGATACCAATCCAATAAACTATAAAGGCGATATAAGCTGCAATACATTGATCATCGGAATAAACAATGACCGTTGTATCATTTGAAATACCCTTATTTTCGAGGGCCTTCTTAATTTCTTCAGCTGATTTAATATTAAAAGTTGATTTGTCTTCTACTTCATTGATATAGATGGGTAAAGCTGTGGGAACATGTTTTTGCTCATATATTCGGTGAAAAGGATGAGATGGATCTGTTTGTGATAATTTCTCTCTAGCCGCTTCGTTTTGAATAGAATTGTTGTAAGAGAAGTCTAGCACAACTATATCTGAATTAGGATCTTTTAGGTGATTATTAAGCCATTGTGCAGTAATAAAAAAGTCTTCTTTGGTTACATTTTGATCTTTTGCAAGTGATTTACCGTATTTTAACATATGTTACCTCCTAAATATAATCAATGAGAACAGAACTTTGAGTTAGAGGATCTCCCTTTTGTATGGGGTATTCCTTTGGATTGTTTAAATGATACTTATTCCATTGGCCAGATCCACCTTGATAAACACAAGTGTGTTTCCAACCCAATTGTAAGGTAATAAAATAGACAGCTGCAGCTCGGTAGCCGCCACCGCAATGAAAACTAACATGTTTGGAAGGTGTCACTCCCCATGATGCCCATTCTTCGAGGATAGCGGGATCTACTAGAATTTCCTCTTTATCATTTGTTAAAAATGCAATATCAGTACTTTTATCACTAGCACGAGTAAAAACCGAATGGGCAGGTTCGCCTTTATAGGTTACAAATGAATAACCAGTTTCTTTGCCTATGAATTCATCCCAAGATCGAATTGAGGCACAAAGATAATTGGAATCTAGCATCTGTTCAACGTAGACATCCTCAGGTCTCAGTAATAAAATTTCAGGCCTTGCAGGAACGTTGGTTCCAAAATTATTGACTGGTTCTGTAATTGATTCAACTCTTGTTAGAGGGTAATTATGATCATTCCAACATTGAATACCCCCATCAATAATGCGAACTTGCTTTACACCAACCCAATAAGCGATAAATGCAGCATAGGCTGCAACAATAACTAGATCAGAATAAACAATCAAGTGTGTATCACAGTTAATCCCCTTTGATAAGAGAAATTCTTTAATCTTCTCAGCATCTTTAATATTGCCTGTATCACGTTCCTCAAAGTCAAAAACACAGGCCTTTACTGAATTAGGAATATGTGCATCTTTGTAAAGGCGGTTAAACCGATTGTCTACTCTTGAGATATATTTTTGGCCGTTTATATTTTGAACAGATTCATTGAAAGGAAAGTCCAACACAACGACAGTTGGATCGGTATCCATTAATTCTTTGGCGAGTCTTGGGGTGATATATATATCATTAGGATTTGGGTTATTATCAACAGCTATTTTCCAAGGCTTGGTTCGCATATGTATCTCCTATTCGTTAAAATTTTCCATTTTAGCTAAGAAGTCTCTAATTCTTTGGTGTTTGGAGTGGTTAAATATGACATCTGGATGATCGAAGTCTAGAATTTTACCCTCATTAATAAACATGACTCGATCAGAAATTGATTTAATAAAGTTCATTTCATGTGAGACAAGAAATACAGTGAATTCATGGGACTCACTTATAGCTTTTATAATTTTTAAAACTTCATTAACTAATTCAGGGTCTAAAGCCGAAGTTGGTTCATCAAATAGAATTATTTCAGGGGTAAGTGCTAGGGCTCGTGCAATGGCAACGCGCTGTTTTTGTCCGCCTGATAAATGTACAGGGTAATGATTTAAATAATTAGCCATACCCACTTGTGTTAGGTAATGCAATGCTTTTTGATTAGCCTCTTCTTTTGAAAGTTTTTGGACAGTTAAAAGTCCTTCTGTAACGTTTTGTAAGGTATTTTTTTTATTAAATAAATTAAAGTTCTGAAAAACCATAGACATTTTTTTTCGGAGTCGAAGTGTTTCTTTTGAATTTAGATTAGCTAAATCAAATGTTTCTCCATCGATGGTTAGCAATCCGCTTTGAGGTTTCTCTAACAAGTTTAAGCAACGTAAAAGGGTGGATTTACCAGATCCGGAAGATCCAATAATACCAATAATTTCTCCACTTTTTACCTCGAAGGAGATGTTATCGAGGATGGTATTATTTCCAAAACGTTTTGTTAAATTTTCAACTTTTATCATTTTTATCACCTCTGGGAATTTACTAGCTCTGGTGCTTCAACAGGAATTGCTGTTTTTCGCTCTAAAAATGAAAAAAGCACTTCTAAAATAATGGTTAATAGCCAATAGATGATGGCTAAAGCAACATATGCCTCGATAAACCGGTAAGTTCTTCCGCCAACTAATTTTGCAGCAGCTGTCATTTCAACGACTCCACTTGAAAAGGCTAAAGAGGTTCCTTTTAATAAGCTTATAAATGAATTACCGATGTTTGGCAAGGCGACGGTCATCGCTTCAGGAATAATAATTCTTTGGGCAATTTGTCGTCGGTTCATGCCAATTGTAAGCCCAGCTTCGATCGTTCCTTTATCAACTGATAAAAGGGCAGACCTAAAACTTTCAGATAAATAAGCAGATTGATTAATACCTAGAGCGGTTACAGCATAGAACATTTTTGGAATAGATTCTAATTGTAAGTTGAGACCGAATTTAAAGTTTAAATACCTAAAAAAGATGGGAATTCCAAAATAAGCAATATAGAGTTGAATGATGATAGGAGTTCCTCGAACAAATGACACATAAAAAATAGAAAGAGCATTTAAAATAGGGATCTTTCTTTGACGAATAATCGCAATGACAAATCCAAGCAGTATACCAACCAACATTGAAAGCAATGCTAATATTAACGTATTGCCTAAATACTCTAGTAATAAGGGCATTTGTTCAAATACCGCACGTATATCAAAAAAACTATTCATTATATCCTCCTAAATAAAGGTGCCCCGTTGGGGCACCTTTTATAGTATCTACTATTAACTTGTTGTTAGTTTGTTTGTTTTTCCATATTCTCAGGTTTTGGAAGTTGATTTTCATTAAGAATATCTTTTTGTAATTTTTCCATAGTACCATCTTTATAGAATTCTAGTAAAATTTCATCAACGGCATCGCGTAATTTTTTACCTTCTTCTGTCTTAGGGAAGACGAAATAAGTTTGAGCGTTACCTACAAACTCATCAATTTTTTCTTGAGGTAACCCTTCAAGCACTTTGTCATCGATTAAGGTGTAATCAACTAAATCATCTACTTTATCGTTAGACTCTCTAAAGTTCTTTAATAATTGAGCTTCAAAGACGGTAAAGTCAATCGTTCCATTTTCGAGAGCACCTAAGAAAGTTTGGCCACCAGAACCATCGATATAATAGATTTCAACTTTTTTATCATCATCTTGAGAAGCGTTCCAATTTTCCATCATAATCGAAGCAGAGATCCCAGGTAGTCCATAAAAGACCATTTTCTTTTCAGCGAATTGTGCTAAGCTTGTGATTTTTTCGTCACCTTTACGGTAGACAAAATAATAAGGAGATTCGTTAATTGGACGTGAGTAGTAGTAGTTTTCGCTTCGTTCGTCATTATAACTTAACATACTTGCACCCATTTGATATACGCCTGACGAAAGCCCAGTAAATAAGCTATCAAAAGCGGTTACTTCGAAATCAATATCGTAGTCTTCTAATTTTTCAAAAACTGCACGGGCTAATTCAATATCATAACCAGTTAATTTATCTGATTCATCAACATAAGTGTAAGGTTTGTTATCACCTGTTGTAGCAATTTTTACTGGGGTACCAGCAAAAGCACTTACGGGATTAAATGTGGTTGCGAGTAAAGCAAGAGAAACTAGAGATTTAAAAAGTTTTTTCATGTTAGAACCTCCATAGATGTGTTTTATATCATTAGTATCACATTGGAAACAGAAAAAGACAAATTGGTATATTAGATAATTAACATAGATTTATCTGTTTTTTAAATATATTTAAAGAAAGTAGTGATTAGTGAAGATAATTATTAGGATAAGGGTTATTAAAATTTAGCAAGAATTATTATCGAGTCCAAACGAATATGGATTGGCTCGATATTTGAGATAACTAATATAGAACGATAATTTTCCAGTATCTAAAGTCCTTTATTTTCCGACATATCTCTTTTAAAATCCCCCAAATTCCCCCTCATAGCTTTCAAGCAATCACTCCGCTCGTCATAAACCAAATCAAGCCACACAATGACGGCAAGCAGACTCGACTTTTTCCTAAAATACCTTTAAAATGCTGTTGAGGGTTTGCAATATCGCTAGATTTAGAATAGGGTAGTCGGATAGGAATGCTTTTTTGATAAGGAATTTGTACGCTTCACCCAGGGCGTTCCTACTTTTATAGGCATATAGAGAGGGCTAATGGAAGATAGATTTCCATTAGCCCTCTTTGGTTGAGTGTTTATTCGTTAACGATCGGTTCGTCAGCTAATAATTCAATTTTTTCCCATGGAATATCATAGTCATTGCCAACTCCGTATTCGCTAACTCGCTTATTGACAGCAGTCAGTGTGTAGGAGTAAAGCGTCGGAATGGTTGGAACTTCTTCGATCATATAGGCTTGCCAGTCTAGGTAGGCTTGTTTGCGGAATTCGGGATCCAAGGTTTCTTCGGAGTGGATCTGGTCGAGGATGGCATCGTGTTCATCCGTTGCCCAACGGTAGTCATTCATGATCGAGTTGCGAGCATAGATAAAGCTTTGATCTGCATCGGCTAGGAGTCCCCAAGTACCTTCAAAGACATCGATCGCTGGGTCATCGCTTTCCACGCGTTCGTTATAGCTATTGAATTCCAAGAGCTTGCCATCGACTAATTCAACATTAAGCCCGATTTCGCGCCAGCTTTGCAGGTAATATTGAACCAAGGTCTCAGCATTGTCGCCTCCAGCTAACCCTGCAAAATGAATAGTCATCGGTTGACCGTTTGGATCTTCAACAAGGCCATCACCATCAACATCCTTGAAGCCTGCTTGGTCTAAGATTTCTTTGGCTTTTTCTGGATCATAGTGGTAACCGGCTTGATCTGGATTATAAACATCGGTATAGACCGGTGGGATATGGGAATTGGCAGGCTTTCTTAAGCCATCATAGAATTCTTTAGAGATGGATTCAAAGTCTAAAGCGTAGGCCATGGCTTGACGGATTGCCTTATTGGAGACGATCCGGTCTGGGTCATAGTTCACTTCATTCTTTTCGTCATCCCATGTTCCCATCTTAAAGCCAATGAAGGAATAGATATTACTCATGGAACCGAGTAAGTCGAAGTTATCGGCGTCCTTATATTCGTCAAAAGCCTTGGTCGGTAAAGCAGCGATATCAAAGTGGCCGGCTTTCATTTCGGCAACAATCTTATCACTACCGACAGTTTGGACAACGAGTTTGTCTATCTTGGGTTGACCTTTGTAGTAATAAGGGTTAGCCACATAAGTGACGGATTCACCTGGAACCATGGAATCGAATTTGAAGGGACCAAAGCCGACTGGATGTTGACGAACGTATTCGTTGTCTTCCAATTCAGCAACTGGGACATCCTTTAAGAGGTGAGAAGGTTCCATGTAGTTAAGGATAATGGAGCTTTCAATATTCACGGATGGGTTGAGGCCGGTATAGTGAATGGTTAGCGTATGGTCGTCGACCCGTTCAAGGCCTGAGATTTCCTCCGTCTTGCCAGCGTGATAGTCAGCCATGCCTTCCACTAATTCGACATTTTCGCCATAGCGAGGGCCGGTATAATCAGGGTGACCGACAATATAATAAGGAAGCATGACATCATCAATGGTGATCGGTTCGCCGTCATCCCATTTTTGGTCTTGTGGGATGGTGATGGTCACTTGTTTGTTGTCATAATCAATATCCACCTTGGCAAAGCCAGATTCATCGATAACTGAGTTCTCATCACTGCCATAAAGGCCCGGATTCATATAGCGGATCAAGTTATAGTCGGGACCCGTCATATAATAAAGACTGTTCAAGACACCGGCAAAAGAATCGCCACCGAGTGCCACTTTTAAGGTGCCACCCTTGATCGCTTCGCCTTCGTTTTGAACGGTTTCCGGATAGGTCTTGAGATCTTCTTCGGCTTTAAGCGTTGCGGGTGCTGTTGAAGCCAATAAAACACTACTTGCCAATAGGATCATTGCTTTTTTAAATTTATTCATTTAAAGACTCCTTTCATGATCGTATTTCCATTATGGCATAGGCGTTTTCTCATTTGGGTAAGAGTTTTATCATAATATTAAAGATAATATATAGATAGAATTTATTGATTAATCTAATATATGAGCTGCCAAAAAAGCAGATGTTTTATTCAACTGAACACGATCCATTCATTGAAAAATAGTTGAAAATAAGCATGCTCCTTTGCTCTTACCTCCATGATTGCCACCTGCCTCACCTTATGTAGGACCACCCAGCCCCAATAAAAAAGCTGCAGGAAGTTTTGTAGTGCCCTCAAAAAGTTAGATTTTTGGTCCAACTTTTAAGGATCACTTCATTTGCTTCCCGCAGCTTTTTGTTATTTGAAGGACTGGTTAGTCTAGTCGATGACTAGTCCCCCTCACTAATATAAATAGATCTCAAGGCAAATTTTGCGCTTTATAGGCCTAAAATTAAAAAACTTTCAAGGTGCTTTTTGTCACCAAAAAAGAGGGGACGAAAGGACCCCTCTCAGTATGGTCTGCTAATTAGGCGTTGAACTTGTCTAAGTCTAATTCTTTTTGCAAAGCGGCAACCATAAAGCCGGTTGATCCAGCTGCATGCACATTGGTTGACGTCCGACCCATGTCGGCAACTCCGGCAATCGGACTTAGGACTAAGATCATTTCAAGCGGTAGCCCCATTGCTGTAAATAAGGCGGTCGCTTGGATGGTTCCGGTTCCTGGGACGCCGACCGTTCCTAAGGAAGCAATTAAGGCTGATCCCACCATAATGATGTATTGCGTGGTGGTGAAAGGAATATTCAAGGCATTGATGGTGAAGATTGCCAATAAGACAGGCCAAATAGCGGCACATCCTGGCATTCCAAAGGTGGTTCCAATCGATCCTGCAAAGGAAGCGATCTCGGTAGGAACCCCCATATCTTCTTGCGCTTTAATATTAGCTGGTAAGGTTCCCAAGGAACTTTGTGTGGTGAAGGCGATTAACCAAGCAGGGAAGAATTTCTTTTGGAATTTGAATGGATTGACCCGTGCAATCAAGCTGATCATCGCCGTAGAAGTAATAAAGGTATGGAAGAAGCAAGCTACATAGATCAATAAGAGTAAGAATAATAAGTCCTTCACAAAGCTTAAGTCTAAGGTCGCCACTTGGTTAGAGATTAAGGATAAAACGGCATAAGGGGTAAATTGAATGATATCCCCGATAATATGGCTCATCACCTTGCTCCCTGCATTGACAAAGTCAACAAAGGGCTTGATTTCTTCTTTTTTGGTGTATTTTAAGACGACAATCCCAATAATGATTGAGAAGACCACGATGGGGACGATCTTATTGTTGGCCATACTGTCGACAATATTCTTAGGGAAGAATGAAGCTACCACTTCCGCAAAAGAAGGAACTTCCTTGATCTCATCAGCGACATCCATCTTGATTGATGAGTGTAAGCCAAGACCGACCAATTTACCAATAATTAAGGCCGTGATGGATCCTAAAATATTATGTAACGCTAAAATGGCGATCGTATTTTTGCCAAGAGATTTAAGCTTGGCGATGGATTCTACAGAAGCCACGGTCGTAATAATAGAAAATAATAATAGCGGAATAACAAAGGCTTGTAATAAATTAGTGAAGATATGACCAAAAATAGCCACGTATTCAGTGTGTCCTTTGAAAAGCACGCCTACGATAATTCCTAGAGCGGTAGCTAGGAGAATCCGAATCATGAAGGAGACTTTTCGCTTCTTTAATTCATTAATGCCTATGCAAAAAACTAAAGCTAGCGCCAGAGCTAGTAAACTATTTACCATTAAAAAACACTCCTTAAATATTTTATAAAGTTCCTAGGAACTTCTTGCCCCAACTTTTTTAAAGAAGGGGGAAATCCAGTAAGCCTCCCTTATTTGCAATGAATGCGGTTAGATAAAGGGGTCTTACGCTCTGTTTTCCTCCTTTCATGCAGCATTTGGATCCTAAATGATCCTTGTTTATATTATCACAAATGAAACAGTTATCCTTAGTTTTCATCCGAATTATTGATTGAATTATTATATAAAAGCAGGGATATTTTTTATTTTTTTAATAAGTTTTCTTCCAAATTTGAAGAAAATACTAACCGCCCCTCGTGTGTCACAAGGGGCGGTTTTTTGGGGCTTAGTCGTTAACTGGGACCAATTGGTATTTGATGCCTTGCCAGATAAGGTAGCTGTCTGGCTGGACGGTGGGGGAACTTGCTGGTTTACAGTTTGGATTTTTTGGGGGAAGGGCTAATGCTTTACGAAAAGCGTCCATCTCGGCTTGGTTATAACCGGGGCAAGCGGTGTTGTTATTGACCTCCCAGTGGCCTTTAACTTGGCTGGCGGGAATGGCTAACTCCGCCATGAGTTGGCGAGTGATCCAGTCCCGGGTCTTGATCTGTTCCGGTGAATAATCGGTCTTGGAATTGGCTTCCAGTGAGATGTGGACGGTATCGCCATTGTGGTCGGCGACGCCCCAGGTGATCCGCTCCAGATTGTAGTTGCGGTAGAGGACGCCTTGGCTGTCGATGTAATAGTGATAGCCACCTCGGTCCCAGCCCTTTTGATTCTTCCAATATTGCTCATGGTCCCAGATCTTGCGTTGATACTTTCTAGGAACGGCTGTGTAATGCCAGACAATGGTCTTTATGGCACTGCGAGGGCGGTCATAGGCTTGACCACCCAGGGCTTGGTCACGGCGGTCGATTATTTGGGGTTGCCAAGGGGCAGGGGCTTGAGCCAAGTTATATTGGGTGAGTTGATAGAGTTCAATGACTTGGATCAACTTGTCCCCATAATTCGGATCACCGGCATAGATACCAGTTAGGGCTTGGGCTTCTTCTTGGTAAGTGCCAGCCTCAATGGCCTTCTTGTAGGCAACATCCCGTCGGTATGGGGTTGACGTGAAGAAGCTGGCGTGGTCTTTAATGGAGGCCTCCAGCGAGTCATATTTGCGAAAATAACTTGCTTGAGCCTTGCCATCAGCTTCTAGGGAGCTGTGCTGGACCTGGGGGCCTTGCCAGGGTGGTGAGGCCTTAATTCCAAAACCATTGAAGGATTTTTGGTAGAGAGGCGATTGGCCGGCCCCAGATTCGACCACGAATTGGGCCATCCGCGTGGCTACCGAGATGGGCGAGGGGTATTTTTGAAAGAGGGGGGCGACTTTTTCTAATAGTTGGGGCATAGGCGGTCTCCTTCGATGGGGATGGGGTGCTGAGGATCTTGAGGATCGTAGTGCTGGCTGGAGATCTGAAGTAGGGTGCCTAAGAAGGCGGCGAACAGATTGAGGGTCATGACCACTTGGTCAATATGAGGCAGCGGATAGATCTGTCCCAGTCCTTTTATGAGGACGGCCAGGGCTGGCAGGAAGACGAGGACTAGCCACTTGCCTAGGTCATAAGTTCGGTTACTTAAGGGCATGGTTGGGAACTCCTTTCTAAGGGGAATGGGGCATAGAGAATGGCTTCTAGGGTGTTGAGACGGTTGGTTTGCTGGGTGACTTGTTTTTGCAAGGGAATGAGGCTTTCTTGATAGCCGGCCAGGTCTTCTTGAAGCTGATGAATCTGATCCAACACCTCCTGAACCTTGTGGATCAATTGATAGATCTTCTGAGACAAGCTAACAAGAGCCAACAAAGCCCCCGCATAACCACCCAATTCAATCAAAAACATAAAAAACTCCTTTCTAGTAAGAGTGCGACAACTTGCGTTTATCCCCTGTAGGCTAAGCAAAGCATGGACAGGGCGATTGAAAATCGCACAGGATGTGATTTGCTTAGAACTCAGGGGATGCAAGTTGAAGCACGTTTAACAGACTGCGCCAGCTCACCTTTACCTAACACTAACGCACACTAGTTCATTTGATAAGTGGTATTAAAAAAGGCTGTAACTCGAAAGTCACAGCCTCTAGGGGGAGTCTTAGGCAGATACAGGGTCAGCTTGGGCGTCGTAGACTTCTTCGACAGAGCGAACCACGTAGCGGGCTGAGACGGCTTGAGCATAGAGGTCTACACCTTCGGCGGATTGGAAGATGTCTGCTTGGACGATGGCATCCATGGCAGCCTTAGCTGTCTGGGCGTCAAGCCCTTCTGCTGGGCGAGAGAGGGTAATTTTACGTTCTTTTCCAGTAGGGTCTAAGAATTTCAATTCGAATACTTTTTTAGTTTCCATAAGTTACCTCCTTATTAGTTGAACTGATAGGTGTAGACACCTTCAACCGTTTGGCTAGGGATATCTAACAGGTTATCAATGGCAGCTTTGACACCTTGGACTTGGTCAACCGTGGCGGTTTCGGTCAGACCGTTTAGTGAGACAGAACTTGTCTTCTTGCTTTCAGGGTCTAAGCTCTTCAAGCTCAAACGACCGGACTTGAATGTTTTTTGTGACATGGTAATTCCTCCTTGGGATGTTTGTTTTTTGTAGCTACACCCTATAAACAATTATTTCCTAAAAAGTGTCCACGCATTGTTTGAGTTGGGGATAAAAGTCGGCTAGCTTTCGTTGGATGGCTTGGCGATACTTGTAGTAGGTTGACCGCTTGATCCCTAGTTGGTCTTGGATTTCTTGGTGGCTGAGTTGGTCATCGATCAAGGCTCGATAGATCCAATATTCACGGTCATTGAGGTAAGACCGGACTTGTTGGTGGTAGTGGTCCAGACTGATACGAGCTTCGGCCTTTTCACTAAAGGGGCAGCTGGTGTCGGGGATAAGGACGGGGTCGGCCATAAAGCTGACCTCTTGGGGCGACTTCTTAAAGAGATTTAAGAGATGCCATTTGAGTCCTTGCTTGGCAAAATAGACAAAGCGGTAACGGTCATCGGCTAGCTTCAAAGGTTGGCCATCGAAGTTCTTAGCTAGTTCTAGCAATTTGATGCGCAGTTCCTGGACATAATCGGGGTAGTCAGCGGACCGTGGATCGACCTGGTAGGAACGCAGAACTTGGTGGATGACGGCTTCGAATTGGTCGAGAATTAAACGGGCATGGTGATCATCTAACATGGGAGGCTCCTTTCTTAGTATGCACTATTCGGTAAGTAGTCGCGGCTTTGGTTTTCAAAGACATGGAAGAGGCTTTTGAACTTGAGTCGCTGCCAATTCCAGAGGATCTTCATGGAGTAGTAAAAGACTTCCTCCTTGTCCATGGATCGTAGGACTGCTTCGCGGACCATATCAAAGGGCAGCTTTAGGAGCCACTGGTTATAAGCGACCAGTTCTGTCCGGCTGAAGGAGAGGCCCTTTTCCTGGCAAAAGTCTAAAAAGGGTTGGATGATGTCCTGGTCTAAGGTCAAGTCTGGATTGTTGATGACCCCCTCCCGAAAGAGGTAGGGATCTTCTAGGCGTTGGCGTAGGATGGCTCGTTCGGATTGATAGATGGCTGGAGGGAGATTGGGATCTAGCCCCAAGTCATCAAGCAAGGTGGAAGGCTTGGCTGCTAGGATGTCCGTGCTATCTATGCAGAGCGGACTTAGCTGAGGGGGCCAAACGCTCGTTTCCAGGGCATCCTCATTCTGATTATCATTCACATTGACATTTACATTATCATTTTTATTTTGATTTTCATTATCATTGTCATTCTCATTCTCATTAGCGAATAGGGATTCATTCTCCTTTTCATTCTCATTCTCATTATCATTATCGAATTGGCGGTCAATCTTCTGGGGATTCTCCAAAAGTTTTTGACGCAGCTGAATTTCTTCTTGTAAGAGAGTGTAGATTTTTTGGTCGAAAGACCGGTTGGAAAGGCGGAAGTAGCGGGTGTTATGAGTTAGAGTGGCCTGGATTAGGGTTAGGTCCTTAACTTGGGCGACTTCCTTCTTGAGCAAGCGTTCAACGGCGACGCCTCCTTTGACGATGGAGGTTCGTAAGGAATTCAAGACGGCGATCTCCTGGGTCTTCTTGGAATAGCGGATGACCTGGAGTTTTTCCTGGAAGCGGTCAAGGAGGGTGAGGACCACTTCTCGGCTGAAGCCGGTTTTGTCGGAGATGGTCTTGATGGGGAGGGTGTAGATCCCTAATTGGCTGGTGTTGGGATTGGTGAGCAGATAGAGATAAAAGTAGCGGTCTTCGATGGAGAAGTGATCAATGACTTGAGGATCTTCCCAGAAGCTAACATCGACAATGCGTTTAATGGTCATGGCTTGGCCTCCTTTCACTTAGGGATCATTGGAGTCGATGGAATTGTCGTTATCGGACATCTCATCGAGAAAGTTCATTAGATCGTCATTCAGATAAGGTTGATGACATTGAGCTTCGTCATCATAGAAGAAGGTGCGAAAGAGGTCTCTGGGACTAAGTTGGAGGGCAAGACAAGTCTTGTAGATGAAGTTATAAGAAGGAGAGTTGTAGCCATAGAGCACATTATAGATACAATTGGGTGAGACCTTGATGAATTTGGCAAATTGCTTGTAATTTAAGCCTGCGCGCCGAATGGCTTCATCCAATCGGTGGTTGATATATGATTTATTCTTAGTCATGGAATGACCTTCTTTCTTAATGTATTAGGCCTAGGACTGATACCGCTTCCTTGACCCAAGGCTTAGTATAAGCGATTATGGATAGCCTTGTAAATATATGATTACTGATAGATGAAAAAACGCCATTCTTTTGGGATTTTTGAGAAAAGTGTCTAAAAGGCTTGACTGGCGTGACTTAGTGTGTTTAATTAGAATGAAAGCGCCAGAATGGTGACCTGGATGATTTTTAATAATTATGATCTAAAAGCTATTTAGATAAGATTTTGTATAGTCTAATTTGATCTATTGAGTTTTCAAATAAATAAATTTTTAAATTTTTAGACGAAGTTGAGGAGTGAAAAATCGGTTTATTTGGTATCGTTTTCAAAACGAAACATCGTTGGATGAAGTAGTTAGATAAGCTAGGCGCATGATTTTGATTGAGCTGATCGTTAATTGGCGTGCTGAGAGTACTAAAATGATCTCAAAATGTAACTCTGAGCGCCCTGAGAGTACAAAAATGGTCCCGAACTGTAACTCTGCGGGTTTTGAGAGTACTAAAAAGGCGTTGAATTGTAACTCTTGTTGCTCTGAGAGTACCAAAATGGCCTCGAATTGTAACTCTTGGTATGCTGAGAGTACTAAATTGGCCTCGAATTGTAACTCTGATCGTTCTGAGAGTACTAATTTGGCTCCCAATTGTAACTCTCGTTGTGCTGAGAGTACAAAAATGGCCTCGAATTGTAACTCTTATTGCCCTGAGAGTACTAAATTGGTCCCGAAATGTAACTCTTATTGCCCTGAGAGTACTAAAATGGGCTCGAATTGTAACTCTCAGTGTGCTGAGAGTACTAAATTGGCCCCGAAATGTAACTCTCGTTGCGTTGAGAGTACTAAATTAGCTCTGAAATGTAACTCTTATTGCCCTGAGAGTACTAAAATGGGCTCGAACTGTAACTCTCATCGTACTGAGAGTACTAAAATCGCTCCAAAATGTAACTCTCGTTGCGTTGAGAGTACCAAATTGGCCCCGAAATGTAACTCTCGATGGGTTGAGAGTACTAAACTAGCCTCGAAATGTAACTCTCGTTGTGTTGAGAGTACTAAATTAGGCCCGAATTGTAACTCTCGATGAGCTGAGAGTACTAAACTGGCCCCGAATTGTAACTCTCATCGTGCTGAGAGTATTAAAATCGCTCCAAAATGTAACTCTCGTCGTGTTGAGAGTACAAAAATGGCCCTGGATTGTAACACTCGTTGTGCGGAGAGTACTAAATTGCGTCAAGCGGCAGCAATTTTTGCCCAGAAGGATTTTGTGACAGCTAAGGATGTCTATCGATATACCAGCCTATTCGTCCTAGGAGAGATCCTCATTATTGTCTTAGTAGGTATCCCCCTAGCCCAACTCTTGTTCTAAAAAGTTAATCAAACCCGCCCTATTCGCAGTCAGCAACTAGGGCGGGTTTTTGTTATATATTAGCCCATTGAATGTGGCCTTTTAAGAAAAGATAAAGTGTAATAAATGATAGAGCGTGATGGCGATTTGAAGCTGCATGCGGTCGCTACTGTTATTCATGTCGATATTGAGGATGCTCTCGATTCGGGTAATTCGAGCTCTTAGAAGATGGGGCAGCAACGATTATTCAATAAAGTCTTAATCCCCTTAAGATAAATGATTTTGATCACTTCTGTTAATACAAAAAGGTTGATGAACGCCGAAGCGTCATCAACCTTTTTGTTTGGGGATTTTATTTTACCGACTATAATCGAGGATTCGTTTTATGTATATGTATCTTTTGGTTATTCTACCGACTTTAATGCTTCTAACATGTCCACATGTTTTAGTTTATGGAATACTAATCTTCCTAAAATGAGGGTGATTATTCCAATGATTCCTAATGGAATTGCAAAAGAGATCCAGCTTAGAGCGGGATTAAACATGATTTCTGCAGGAGGGACAATTTTTAGGATATATATAAATAAGGCGTCCCCTAGAATATAGCCGGCAAAAATTCCGAGAAGTGTAAGGAAAATGGTTTCTCTATAGATATACATGGTAACTTCCCTATTGTGGAAACCTAGAACCTTGATGGTTGAAAGCTCTCTGATCCTCTCTTGTACGTTGATATTGGTTAAATTATAGAGAATTACCATGGCTAATAAGGTGGCTACAACGATAATAAGTAACATAATTTTGTTTAGAGCGGTTACCACAATATTGGTTTGATTTTCAATGAGTGTGTTTGAAACAACGCCCTTTACGCCGTCGATGTTCATGAATTGTTTAGCAACCTTATTGGCATTATCAAGGCTACTGTCAGCGAGTGTAACAATCTCGGCATTTGCCTCATAGTTTTCGCCAAAGGCTTTTTCGTAGTTTTTATCGGTCATAAACATAAAGTGTCCTGCATACATTTCTGAAATAGCAGCAACTTTTACAGTTTTATCATGGTCATGTTTATCTTGAATGGTTAACTCATCGCCAATTTTTGTTCCGGTAATATCTGCTAGCCGTTCACTAATGACCACGCCATCCTCAGGAAGCTTAATGGTTTTTCCGGATTTACGATCTCTTAGGATAATAAATTCATTGACCTTATCAACATCATTACTAACCAGCAGATTAATTTCTTGTTTATCATTGAAATCTCCGGCAACTTTTGTGACTTTATCATAATGTAATCCTGTGTGGTTGGTTACTTGGTGACTAGTTAGCAGGTCGTCGATTTGTTTCTTATCATCATCGCTTTGTTGATTGTTAAAGGCGACGATGAGATCATAATTGATGAGTTCACCGAATTGGGTAGTTTCAATTCCTTCAATGGATCTTTGAACGCTAAAACCTGCAAATAACAAGGTGGCTGCACCCGCTACCCCAAAGATTGTCATGAACATTCTTTTTTTGTATCTAAAAATATTTCTAGCCGTTACTTTTTGGATAAAGCCCATCCTACTCCAAATGGGTGTGATTTTCTCAAGTAAAATTTTCGAACCCTTTGCAGGTGGTTTAGGTAGAAGTAGGTTGGTTGGCTTATCATTTAATTGTTTTTTAGCCACAATGAACGCCGGTATCACGGAACTTATCAGAGAAAGAATGAGAGAGATCACGACAAGCTTGGGGTAGAAGGCTAGCTGTATCTTAGGCACACTAAAGTGTTTGCCATAGGCATTAAATATTATTAATGGAAGAAGCGTATGACCGAGGATGACGCCAAATAGCGTTCCTAAGATTCCAGCAATAAATCCATAGATAGTAAATTTCTTAATGATATCTTTATCTTGATAACCTAGAGCTTTTAAGGTGCCGGAGTTGATTCGTTCCTCATCGATAAATCTTGTCATTGTTGTAAGTGTGACTAAAGCTGCTACAAAATAGAGGAAGACTGGGAAGATATTAGATAGCTTATCGACAATATCTGAAATGGTTCGATAGATCGTATATCCAGCAGAACCCAGCGCTTCACGTCGGTTATAAATATTATAAACAGGTGTTTCGATGGAATCCATTAGCTCTTTGGCAGCCTTTATTTTCTCTTCACCATCTTTGATTTTATCGTTGGCCTCTGTTGATTTTTCATTAAATTCTTTCAAGCCATCTTGGTATTCTTGTTCTTTTTCTTCTAGTTCTTTGACATTTGTCTTGTATTTATCAAGATTGGATTGATATTCAGCTTCTTTGCGATTTAATTTTTCAAAAGCTGCATTCCAATTATTAAGGCCTTGGTAGTAGGTATTTAAATTTTGTGTGTAGAGATTGACACTTGACTGATATTGAGCTTTGCCGGACTGATAGTCTGCTTTTGCTTGATTGAGTTCCGCTTCTTTTTGCTGGAGATTTGCTCTGCCAGCTTCCAATTTTTCTTCACCAGCCGCAATTTCAGCTTGTTTTTCATCCAAGTCGGCTTTTGCAGTACCTAATTTTTCATAAGCGACATTAAGTTCAGTGCGTTTGTTGTCGAGTTCTTTTTTGCCAGTTTCTAATTGTGCTTCTACCTCTGGGGTAAGCATTGCTGCTTTTGTTTGATTGAGTTCATTAAGTTTTTGTTTTAGTCCGTCCAGATTTGCTTGATTGGCCACGAGTTCGCTGGTAAGATTCTCTTTTGTTTCATCATCGATATCCGGATTCGAAAGGTCGATCGTTATTTGATCAATTCTTGCTTCAAGTGGGGCTATGTTGTTTTCTACTTCGGAAATTCCGTTTAATAAGTTAGTCACTTGATCTTGTTTTTGCTGTAGTTCATTTTCAGCGGCGGTTAGCTGTTCATTCTTACTATCCACTTCTGCTTTCTTCTGTTCATATTGATCCAGTCCTGCAGCCAATTGGTCTTTGCCATTAGCCAGCTCATTTTCTTTGTTGGCTAAGGTATTTTGGGCGGTTGCGAGGTCTTTTTTGCCTTGGTTAATGAGTCCAAAAGCATTGTTTAATTGATTTTCTGCCATGATTAAGGAAGATTTACCAGCATCTAATTTGGCTTTTCCAGCTTGGAGTTCCTGCCATTTTTGATCTAAGGTCTTTTTACTGGAACTAAGTAATCCTTTGGCGTCTTTTAATTTTTTATCCGCATCAGCTAATTGATCTTTACCATCGGCTATCTTATCTTTGGCACTGTCTAATTTTTGTTGCTTGTCATTTATTTTACTTTGAGCGTCATCGATCTTAGCTTGCCCCTCATCGATTTCATCTTGGATATTCGATTTGATCGTTGCCAAGCGATGACTTCCTCGGTCTTTTAATCGATCGTTCAGTTCATCGGTGTGGGCTTCGATTTTACGCCGATATTCATCAGAAAAAGGATTGAGATTGTTGGTATCTTCATAACGCATTCTTGCGATCATGAAATAATCCGAGTCAAAGTTGTCATCCATGACATAAGCAAAACCGGTCAAGTTACCATCACCGGCTTGGGAAGCTCCCATATTCGCATAGGAAATATATTCTGCCGAATCGACAAAACCTACTAGCTTATAGCTATGATTTTTGAGGACCATTTTATCATCGATACCTGTTTTTTCGATAAAGCTGATCTTATCCCCAATTTTATAGCGATCTTCAAAGTTTTTTGAAAGAAGGATATCTGTTTGATTTTTCAAGTCATTTCCTTCTTGGATGATATATTTAGAAATCTCTTTAGGTTGGGATAAGATTCTAATCGAGCTGTTGCTGTCATCGATCGATACATCTTTTAAGTAGCCATATTCAATCTGACTGATGCCACTTACTTTATCGATTTGCTTCACATCATCACGATCAATTCCCATAGACCCTATGACGGTGACATCTGTTAGATTGGTCTGGTTAAAATAGTTTTCGCCTGTTGTTACCATATTCGGTCCGGTAACTTTTAACCCTACAAGGGCAAAAGATCCGATCATCATTAGCATAAAAATTGAAAAAAATCTGCCGGTTGATGATTTAAAACTTCTGATGATGCTTTTCTTGAGTGATTTCATAACACACCTACCATTCTAAATCCATGATATTTGCGGGGTGTGGATTGACTTCAATCTTTTCCACCGTGGCATCACGGACTCTAATAACTCGGTCTGCAATGGGAGCAATGGCTGAGTTGTGGGTGACAATGACGACTGTGGTATTTTTTTGACGACTCATATTTTGTAAGATTTTGAGGACTTGCTTACCTGTTTCATAGTCGAGGGCGCCGGTTGGTTCATCACATAACAAAATTTTTGGGTTTTTAGCAATGGCACGGGCTATAGCTACCCTCTGTTGTTCTCCACCTGATAGCTCTGCGGGAAAATTGTTCATTCTTTTCTCAAGACCGACACTTTTTAAAACTTCCTCAGGGTCTAGGGCATCTTTGACAATGTCTGATGCCAACTCCACATTTTCCTTGCTCGTTAAATTTTGGACCAGATTATAAAATTGAAAGACAAATCCGACGTCATTTCTTCGGTAGTCGGTTAATTCTTTTTTACTGTAATTGGAGATATCCTTATTATCGATGATGACTTGCCCTTTACTATTGGTATCCATACCGCCTAGAATATTAAGGATAGTTGATTTACCAGCTCCTGAGTTTCCAAGGATGATCGCCAATTCACCTTCTTCGATTTCAAAATTCACATCACGATTCGCAACGATTTCGTTTTGTCTGCCTTCGTTATATATTTTATAAGAGTTTTTCATTTTTATATAACTCATCTTAAATATAGCTCCTTTCGTTATTGACTAGTAAGACCATATTTTACAAAGATAACTATAGGGGTACAATTAGCAACTTATAACTAGTGTCTATTTATTAGACAAATGCATAAAAGTGGTGTAGAATTTTAGAAAACTTAGATTAGGAGGGCCTATGAGAAACGCGATCAATTCCTATAATACCAAGCTTTTACTGGCAAATACCCTAAAAGAACTATTAAAACACAAGTCCTTTTCAGAAGTGACAGTGACTGAAATTACCAAGCTGAGTGAAGTCAATAGGAATACCTTTTATTATCATTTTGACTATATCTACGATTTATTATGTTGGCTTTTGGAGCAGGAGGCGATAAAGAAAGTCCGTGACTACAATACGATTGATGATATTGATGATGCGATTAATTTTACACTGGATTATATTGATGAGAATCGCGATTTTCTGACAAATATCATCAATTCTGTGGGGGAGCGTGACTTAAAAAGATTTTTATCCAAGGATTTTATGGAAATAATTGGAAACTTTATTCGTCTGGCGGAAAAAGAATTAATGGTCGAGATCGATGAAGATTACAGAAATTTCCTGACAACCTATGTTACAGAAGCCACGGCAGGGATTTTAATTGAACTTATTTATGCTAAAGAGGCGATCCCTCGCGAGAAAATCAACCACTTTATTCAAGTCACGACGGTTAATACCATCATTGCCTCTCTAAAGGCGTATAAAGAGTGAACGCCAAGATGAATCCTTAAAACAAATAATCAATCATAAAAAGATTAAGCAGAATGTCATCGATAAGGGACGTTCTGCTTAATTTTTTTATGGGTATTCAGGCTTTGAAGGTAGCTATTCTTTCAAATTTTCAATTCTAGTTAAGTAGTCTCCATTTTTTAGAGGTTTGACGATTAAGTTTAATTTAGGGATAATCCCTCACCTATTTTATAAAAGTGGAATAGCGGAAGAGTTTACATAAAGGCCTTGATCAATTATACTTAAGGGTAAGTGTAAAAAATGTTTAAGTTATTTTAAAAACAGCAGACCAACTAGATAATTGAACGATGGAAACAATTAATCGATAAGCTTATTCGATCAATTAAATTATAACTATCATTGGATTGTCAACATCTATTTGTACAATCTAAAATCGAACGTAGTAATTTAAGAATAACCAATAACTGATAGCTGATCCTAAATGTCTATATTCAACTGGTGATATGAAGTTTTTTATTATACTGACTACAGAACGAGAAAGGAGACTATATCAATGTCTGTTCAAAATAATAAACGATATCAATTTAACCAATTTCAAATTAAGCTGTTTATGGCAATGCTTATGGTATTAGATCATTTGCCACATATTCCAGGACTGGTGCCACCTTTATTGGTAGGTATATTCCATGCAGTAACACGTTGCGTGGCGGTATGGTTTGCATTTAATGCTGTAGAAGGTTTTCTGCATACAAGGAGTCAGATTCAATACAATCTGAGATTGTTTGGCTGGGCTGTATTTATGGCTGCTGGAAACAGTTTGATGGAAGTATTATTAAGAAGCAAAGATATTCATATTGATAATAATATCTTTTTGACACTGGCACTGGGTGTATTGATTCTGAATATAAATGCGGATTCCAAAAAGTGGTTCGTAAAAAATAGCTTAACAAGAGTGCTTCAAGTGTTGTTGGAAATTGGTGTATTTATTGTAGGATTCATATTTGCCGAAGGTGGTAATATTGTAATTCCATTTATGCTTATTACATATTTGTTTAGAGGATCACCTAAAAAGCGAAATTTGATATATATTATATATGCAGTAATTCTTGCAGCGTTGTCTATAAGTGATATATTCAATTATGAGGATCCAATGATTGCTTTGGATATGATGTTATATAATTCGGACTGGTTATTTATTACAGTTCTTCCATTTATGTATCTTTACAATGGGGAACGAGGCAAAAATAACAAATTTACAAAATATTTCTTTTATATTTTTTATCCTGCCCATTTGTGGATTATTGCGATCATAAGCTATTTTGCATAACAACAACGGAGGTTTTATAACGTCTATATTGCCAACAAAACATCTCGGCAAGGTATATGAAGAAGATTCCCTATACCGCTTTAAGCGATATCAATTTCAGCGAGCGTCGGATCATTCAAAAAGGGCAAATGGGCTTGAAACGTACCTTTACCGAAGTGACGACCCATGCTAATGGGAAAGTAACTCGAAAAGTCTTAGACTATACTGCGGATGATCGTCTACCAATCGATGAGATTATCGAAGTGGGAACCAAGTTGGTAAGCCAATCTTCACCATCCCAAGGACAAGCTGGTGATGAGAAGCCAGTTCAACCAGAACAACCATCCAAGGAAACAAGCCGACCTTCTCCAGGACAAGCTCAAGACCAACCAAAGGAAAGCAATAAAGCTTCTCAAGGACAGGCTCAAAGCCGTCCAGCGGACAAAGGGGCGCTAGCTCCTGCTAAACCTCAAGTAGCGGTGTTGCCTCAAACGGGCGAAAGTGATCCTAGCTTGATTTTTGGGATGGCAGCCTTATCGATTCTTGCCAGTGTTGGATTAGTTAAGCCTCGCTCTAAGGTCAATAAGCGATTAAATAGGCAGATCGGCCTTTAGAGGCTGATGGATAGGAATAAGCAAAAGAACTAAGCAACTGGAAGGGGCTTGGTTCTTTTTTTGTGGCGTCTATACTTTGTTGGTAATCCCACCCCATAAATCTCCTCATGGCTTGCCAAGAATCGTGATCGTTAATTGTAACCCTTGGCGTGTTGAGAGTACTAAATTAGCTCCGAAATGTAACTCTCATCGCTCTGAGAGTACTAAATTAGCTCCGAAATGTAACTCTTGTTGTGTTGAGAGTACTAAACTAGCCCTGAATTGTAACTCTCGATGTGCTGAGAGTACCAAATTAGCCTCAAATTGTAACACTCGTTGTGTTGAGAGTACTAAACTGGCCCCGAACTGTAACTCTGAGCGCGCTGAGAGTACTAAAATAGCTCCGAATTGTAACACTTGTTGTGTTGAGAGTACTAAACTGGCGCTGAATTGTAACCCTCATCGCCCTGAGAGTACCAAATTGGCCCCGAATTGTAACTCTCGTCGTGCTAAGAGTACCAAACTAGCCCCGAATTGTAACTCTGATCGTGCTGAGAGTACTAAACTAGCCCCGAATTGTAACTCTGATCGTGCTGAGAGTACTAAATTGGTCCCAAATTGTAACTCTCGTCGTGCTGAGAGTACTAAATTAGCCCCGAAATGTAACTCTCATCGCTCTGAGAGTACTAAACTGGCCTCGAATTGTAACTCTCGTTGTGCTGAGAGTACTAAAATGGGCTCGAACTGTAACTCTTGTTGCCCTGAGAGTACAAAAATGGGCTCGAACTGTAACTCTTGTTGC
>NZ_JH932292.1:1578991-1607403 GCF_000301035.1 Facklamia hominis CCUG 36813
CTGAGAGTACCAAATTGGCCCCAAAATGTAACCCTCATCGCCCTGAGAGTACAAAATCCCAACAAATCAAGGTGCTCGCCCACCTTACAGGGCTAAAATTTCCAACAAGCCAAAAGCCGGAAGGTTCCAAGATATTCAAGGAATCTTCCGGTTTATTAAGAGGGGGGCAGTGCTTTATTGGGGATTGATCGGAGTGCATCAATTTCATCGGGGGTGGGCATCTACTTGATCGGAGTGCATCTACTAATCAAAAGAGCGACACGGCGTTATTAAGAAAGGCCCAGCCACCAACCGCCAGTTCTAGACAAAGGTGACTGAGATGACGTGGTCCACCTTTTCCCAGATGGCTTGGCTGATTTCTTGGGTTTTTATCTTGCGGCGGTCGCCATCGACTTTGATTTGGTAGTGGTAGTGGTTACTGGAACTTGAAATGATCAAGTCCTTCATCTTAAGGTTATATTGGTCGAGCACCTGGTGCAGGTCCTTGAGGTGAGAGCGGGGGGTATCAAAATAAAGGTCCAGCACAAAGGTCTTGTGGGTCATCACCAGGTTCAAGACGATGAGGATAAAGAGCATAATGATCGTCGCTAAAAAGACCAAGGAAAAATACCCTAGCCCAGCCGCAATTCCTAAGATGGCACTGGTCCATAAAGTCGCGGCAGTGGTAAGCCCGGTTACTGAAGCGTTCTTATTCACGATAATGGAACCCGCTCCTAGAAAGCCGATTCCTGAGACGACCTGGGCAATAATCCGAGTGGGATCAGTTGTTAAGAGCCCTTGTAAGTCAGGATGGGCCATATTCCAATTGATGATATCCTCAGTCATTTCTAGTTGAACTAAAGTGATTAGGCAAGATCCCACAGCTACGATGAGGTGGGTACGTAATCCTGCTGAGCGACCGCTTCTTTCTCGGTCGAAGCCAATAAAACTCACGCAAAGAATCGTCACCAATAAGCGCAGGGTGACGTCGGTCATGGTAATCGTGTGTGTCATGGTATCATCTCCTTCTAATGCATTAGCCCTCATTCTATCAAAGATCCATTTAGAAATAAATAAAAAAAGTTGGCTGATGACGAAAAATACTTAGCTAGACCAGCAATCCAATTTATTAAAATTCTAAATAATTAAATAGAAAGGGCTACCAATTGATTCAAGTCTAGTTTTTGTTTTGGACCATCTTTATGAGTTTGATCGGGGCGATCCCGACCATTACTTGGATTCCCATTACCATGGTCTTGGTATCCTCCTTGTTCTATGGGGCCGTCTTTATCATTGCCTTCGGGGTCTGGTATGCCGTCTCCTTAGCCACGATGTCCGGGATTCGCAATATCGATCCTGCCTATTATGATGTGGCCAAGGTTCTAGGATCCAATGAAAAACAATTAATCACCAAGGTGACCCTTCCTATGGCCATGCCCAATATCTTTGCCGGCTTGACCCAGGGAATGTCGACCGCCTGTACGGCCTTGATCGTGGCTGAAATGATCGGGGTTGAATCCGGCTTGGGTTGGTATGTGACCTGGCAACGGAACTGGGCCCAATATGCCAAGATGTATGCTTCGATCGTGATTATTTGTCTATTATTCATTTCAGTGAAATTCGTGGTTGACCGCATTTCGCGCTACGTGCTTCGCTGGCAAGAAGGGAGGATGTAAGCATGCCTTTGAAGATTGATAAGGTTTCTAAGCTGTTCTTAAATACAGACCAAACGATTATGAAGGCTCTAGAAGGGATTGATTTGACCATCAACCAGGGCGAGTTCGTCTCGATCGTGGGGGCTTCCGGGTCTGGTAAGTCTACCTTGCTGCGGATTTTGGCGGGATTAATTCCTCCGACGGAAGGACAGGTCACCTTGAATGGCGAACGGATCACCAAACCGACTGCTCGTATTGGTATGGCCTTCCAATCCTCCACCTTATTTCCTTATTTAACGGTGAAGGAGAATATCGCCTTTGGTCCTAAATTACAAGGGCAAGAAAAAGCCAAGGCAGAAGCCATTGATGCCATTATCAAAACGATTGGCCTACAAGGCTTTGAAAAGGTCTATCCCCACCAATTATCCGGTGGGATGGCTCAACGGGTGTCATTGGGGCGGGCGATCGTGAATGATCCCGAAATTCTACTCTTGGATGAGCCCCTGGGAGCCCTTGATGCCTTTACCCGCTTGCGCTTGCAAGAGGAACTCATTGCCTTATGGCAACAGACCAAGATGACCATGATTATGGTGACCCATGATATTGATGAAGCCATTTACTGTAGTCAAAAAGTGGTCGTCATGTCACCTAGACCTGGTCGCGTAATGGAAGTCGTTCCGATTGAGTTGGATTATCTACGAGACCGAACTCAACAGGACTTTGTCGATTATCGAATCAAAATTATGAAATTGTTGGATGTCTATTAAGCAGAAACATCAAAAGAGGATCTCAAGCGAGATCCTCTTTTTTGCTTTACTTGTCTGTCTGTGATTGAGCCGCTCGGTCTACTAAGGCCAGTAAGTCTTGTTCCAAGCTAATCTCACCTTGGCTTGGGTGGTGGCGCAAGGCCTGGTCGAATTGCTTTTTGATGTTAGCGGCTTGAGTCGGGTCTTGGTCTTTCAGCAAGGCTAGGGCATAATCCAGTCGGAGCATGCTGGGGAGTTTTTTCATGGCAGATTTGATTTGTTTTACTTGGGGGTCTTCAAGTAGGCTTAAGTCGGCTTGAGCTTGGTCTTGAACTAGGTTAAAGAAGACTTGGTCTAAAGCCAAGAGACTCTTATAGATGGCCGGGAGTTGGGGGTCTTGTCGAAGGGCTTGCCGGTGGGCGTTGGCTTCCTGGTAGCAGCCGTCATCCATTAGACGATTATTATCAAAGACGCGGATGATACTGGCTAAAGGATGATCATCATTGGCTACAAAGTAGTCTTGGGGGATCTCTTTAAGACGCTGACCGGACTGGAAGAGGGCGTTGATCTTGAGCTGGGCCCAGAGATACTTGCTCATGGTGGGGGCCTTCCTCAATTGTTGGAGAATCACACCATCCGTGGTTGTATCACTGTTCTTAAAGGGATAGGCATTGGTCACGCCTAAGAAAAGATTAATCCCGGCTAGGATATAGGCCACCAGAGCCGGGTAGCCGGATAGCTGACCCCTTGCGATCAAAGTAAGCAAGAGGCAAGCGGTCAGACCATTAGCTAGGACCCCGCCCAAGAGATAGGCTTTGTAGGGAAAGGGATCACCATAGTGACCAGGAGGGTCGAGCAGGCATTGGCCGAGGGTACCCGGTAGCGAGTAGCGTTTAATGTCAAAGTGATTTTGTTTATTTTTGATGAGGATCCAAGAGGCGATTCGAAAGGAGACAAAACGATAGCCACTCGCTAGGCCTAGGATTAAGTGGCCAGCCTCATGGATGACGACGGTCAATAGGAGGCCCAGATAAAGGCTGATAAAAAGGACGGCTAAGAAGTAGAGGCCGTATGGCCCCGCTTGAATGGCTTGAACGTCCATTAAATAGCCTAAGCTAAAGCCGAATAAGCCCATGCCGATAAAGAGGATCAGTATATGGAAATATTTTTTCATAATAGACTCCTTTAAAGACTTGATAATTCATTTTATCATACCAGATGGGTTGCGGAGGTCCAAAGATTGAAAAGGATCGAATTGGAAGCAGTGAAGCAGGCCTAACAGCCTACCATCACATTTTAACCATGCTACATCTCGCACCTAATTAAGCTGATGCCAGTCAGCCCACAAGCTGATCCATCATAAAAGGCTGTGACCTAAATTTTCGGTCACAGCCTTTAATTTTCTAGGATTCTGCCTGCCAATTGCCTTGCTTTTCAATCCCTTCAATGAGGCAAGTATGCAGTATTTGAATAAATTCTTGAGCTAGGGGATTAAGTTGGTGGAGGTCGTTGGTGATATAGCCAATCTCAATCTCTTCAGGTGATTCAAGGGGCAGGGCGATGATGTCTTCGCCATTGAGGTCGGCATTAATGATCCCGGATGAGATGGTATAGCCATTGAGCCCAATCATCAAATTAAAGATGGTAGCCCGGTCGGAAACCGTAATCGACTGATCAACCGGTAAGTCGGAATGGACCTCTTCCCAAAAATAAAAGGAATTGTACTTGCCTTGTTCAAAATTGAGTCGGGGATAGGGGGCAAGATCTTCGAAAGTAATCCGGTCTTTTTGTGCCAAGGGGTGGTTTTTGTAGGCAAAGATATAGGGTCGGGTCTTGATCAAGGAATGGAAGCTGAGGTGCTTGTCATTGAGTTCGCGGTTGATAATCCGGTGGTTATACTTGCTGCGGTAGATGACGCCAATCTCACTGCGAAGTTGAAAAACTTCTTCAATCACCTCATAGGTTCGCAATTCCTTGAGCGAGGCTTGATAGCGGCTGGGTTGATAGTGCTTGAGGAGCCTAGCAAAGGCATCGACCACAAAGGCATAGTGTTGGGTGACGACGGAGAATAAGGGTAAACCGGGTCGGGATTGACCATTGTAACGTCGTTCCATCAGGGCCACTTGTTCCATGATTTGGTTGGCATACTGGAGAAATTCTTCCCCCTCTGAAGTGAGCGTGATCCCTCTGGAAGAACGGATGAAGAGTTGGACCCCTAATTCTTCTTCGAGCCTGGCCATGGCATTGGACAGGGAGGGCTGGGATATATAGAGCGAGGAAGCGGCTTGATTGAGCGACCGCTCTGTGGCCACCGCCCTAAAATATTGAAAATCTTCTAAACGCATAATAACCTCCGATTTTGATATAGCTATAGCTTATAATGATCCGAAAAACTTGTAAAGCCACAAGCCTAGAATCGGTTAGCGGTTAGGACAAAAGTGATAGCGAGGGGGATAACAGCTTGACAGAACGAATGAAAGCTGTTACAATTTGCCTAATAATAGGAATAGAAGGTGTGACCATGATCAAATTCTAAAAAGAAAGCCAGTCTAGACCAAGGATCTCAGAATGAGCTGAGCTTGGTTTGCTGCGGTCTTTTTAGAATGGGTGGGACTTGTTCTTTCCAAGATCATGGAAGCTCAGGGTATTTTTGCCTGCTTTGAAAAGATCGCTGTCGTTGCAATGAGCGTCTTGGAGAAGGAGGTCTTTTTATGTTGCAGGTAGAACATTTAAGCTTAATACACCGACGTGATCTACGTCACTTAGTCGAAGATGTATCTTTTGTACTTAATTCAGGGGATAAATTAGCCATTATTGGTGAGGAAGGCAATGGCAAGTCGGTTTTATTAAAGGCTTTGATGCAGGATCCATCCATCTTGGACTATATCGAGCTAGAGGGGACCATCGTCAATTCAGTGGATCATTTTGCTTATCTTCCGCAAAGTCTCGAAGGAGAGGTCTTGGATCAACCCCTTCAGGCCTATTTCTTCCAGTCCTTGGATCCCAATGAGATCGATTATGGCCGTTTATTTCAGGCGGCGAGTCAATTGGGTTTTTCGGTCGATCGGCTATACTCCGATCAGACCTTAGCGAGCTTATCCGGGGGTGAGCGCGTGAAAGTTCAATTGTTGCGGATTGCCGTGCAGGATCCTGAGCTGGTCTTCTTGGATGAACCGTCCAATGATTTGGATTTACGCACGTCGATCTGGTTAGAGCAATGGATCCAGGACTTTCAGGGGATTCTCGTTTATATTTCGCATGATGTGGATTTGTTGAAGAAAACCGCAACAGCCATTTTGCACTTAGAGCAGTTAGTCCATAAGACTCAGACGCGGACGACCTTTAAGGCGGTATCCTATGACCAGTATCTAAAGGAGCGGGCCTTGAACTTTGATCGTCAGGCCCAAGTGGCTAGTCAGCAGCAAGCCCTTGATCAGGCTCGGATGAAAGACTTGTCGCAGGTGACAGACAAGGTTCATCGCTCACTCAATAATACCCGCAATGATGTGGAAGGACGCTTGTTGGCTAAGAAGATGGCCAGTCTAAAAGCGCAAGCCAAGCGTTATGAGCGAGACCGGGAAAACTTTGTAGACCGTCCGATACAAGAGGATGCCATCCGTTTGGGCTTTCAGGGGGTGGAGGCCTTGCCCCCTTCTAAGCAGGTCTTATATATCGATCAATTGGACCTATGGATTGAAGAGCGGCTCTTAGCTAAAGGGATTCATTTTGAATTGTATGGTCAGGATAAGATTGGGATCATTGGTGATAATGGCGTAGGCAAGTCCACCTTTCTAAGCTATCTTTGGCAGAGCTTGTTGGATAAGGAGGGGCTACGTCCTGGCTTTATGCCCCAGACCTATGAGTCCGTCCTATCGGATTCCATGACTCCTATTTCTTATCTGCAAGAGACAGGGGACCAAGAAGAGTTGACTCAGATTATGACCTATCTAGGGTCCATGCATTATCTTCCTGAGGAGATGCAACGTCCGATTCATCGCTTGTCAGGCGGGCAAAAGGCTAAATTATTGGTCTTGAAGCTGGATTTTCAAAAGGCGAATGTCTTATTTTTAGATGAGCCAACCCGGAACTTTTCGCCGACCTCCCAGCCTGAATTGATTGAGACCTTTCAAGCCTATCCCGGCGCAATGGTTGTGGTCTCCCACGAGCGGTCTTTTCTAAGGCAGGTCTGCCAAAAGATCTATGAA
This sequence comes from Facklamia hominis CCUG 36813, assembly GCF_000301035.1. Lineage (GTDB taxonomy): Bacteria > Bacillota > Bacilli > Lactobacillales > Aerococcaceae > Facklamia > Facklamia hominis. The sequence continues at coordinate 1,585,577 of NZ_JH932292.1, forward strand.
TTGACCGACCAGGGATTAAGGTCAGTAGATCTGGAAGACATCTAGATTCGGGAAATGGGATTTGGACCTTGGATAATCGTCACGAGTTAATCCGAAAAGATAGTGAGGCTGTGACCTTGGGGTGACAGCCTTTTTTGATGGGGGATATCGAGTGAATCATAGGTAAAGAAAAATTTATTGAAAAACTAAAATTAAAAAGCGCAAATCTAAAAGCTAGGAGTACTTATAGATAAGTCCAATTTGATAGATTGCTAGTCGCAGACTTTTTATTGAGCTTGAGTATCGTTGGAAGTTCATCCACTAGCCCTCGGGCTTGCAGGGGCTGCCTTCGATGGTCAGTTTTTTGTTGACTTATAATATGAAAAAGTAGAAAGAGGGACGATAAGGGATAAAGGAAAGGCGTGATTCATCGAAAATTTGTCACGGATATGATATAATATCCGTGACAAAAGGAGGGGTTATAATGCCTTCATATATCGAAAAAATTCTTCAAAAAATAAATAGTTTTGATTCGGGTAAGGTGTTTTTTGCGAATGATTTTTTAGAAATTGCATCAAATACTACAGTTAGGCAAGTATTAAAAAGATTAGTGGATGATAAGCAAATCAAACGTGTCATTGATGGATTTTATTTTAAGCCTAGATATAGTGAATTTATTAAAGAATATGAGGCGGTATCAATGCATGAATTAGTATTAGCCATCGCAAGAAAATATAATTGGGATATTGCTCCTTACAATAACACGGCTTTAAATATGTTGGGTTTATCGACCCAAGTACCGAGTCACTATCAATATATCTCTAGCGGTAGATATAAGGTTTATAAAATTGGAGATACTCGGTTAGAATTTAAGAAAGTAAACCCTGGGGAAATTGCTAATATGTCCTTAAAGACGGCAACAGTTATTCAGGCAATAAAGTCATTTGGACAGGATAAAATATCAGATGAAATTATTCTAAAGATCAGACGGAATTTAACTGAAAAGGAAAGATCAGATTTAATGCAAGAGGCTAGATCAGTACCATCATGGATCTATGAAGTAATTAGGGAAATTTCTGAGGAAAAAAATGAATAAATATTATTTAGAGGATAAATCAGAGTTAAGGACTTTAATCGTGAATACTGCGAGAAAGAAGGCTATTTCAGAATCAGTTGTTGAAAAAGACTATTGGGTGACTGTTACTCTAGATTACTTATTTAATGAGAGTAAATGGAAAAATTATTTCACTTTTAAGGGAGGAACCTCACTCTCAAAATGCTTCGGACTTATCGAAAGATTTTCTGAAGACATCGATTTAATTTTAGACTGGCGAATGCTAGGTTATGATGAAAAAGAGCCTTGGATAGAAAGGTCAAATACCAAGCAAGATAAATTCAATAAAGAAATGAATAAAAAGACAGAATTTCTTTTAAAAGATGTCTTTATCCCAACTTTAGAAAAAGACTTTGAAGACATAGGTTTTGAGTTCTTAATTGATAATATGGACCCACAGACCGTTCTTTGTAAATACCCAAAAATTTTTAATTCAAATTATTTAACACAGACGATTAGACTTGAAATAGGAAGCTTGGCTGCATGGACACCAGCCGTTGAGTGTAAAATCTTGCCATTAATTGGAGAGGCCTATCCGAATGTATTTAATGATATAACGAAAGTAAGAACAGTGTCTGCGGAGAGAACTTTTTGGGAGAAAGCCACTATCCTGCATCATGAAGCAAATAGGCCAGAGAATTTTTCGATACCCCATAGATATGCCAGGCATTTTTACGACCTATATCAAATAGCTAATTCAGACTTTAAAAAACAAGCGCTAAACGACAAAGAATTACTTAAGAGAGTCACTCAATTTAAGATGAAATTTTATCCTAGGAAGTGGGCAAGGTATAAAGAGGTATTAGAAGGTCGGTTAAGATTGGTTCCAAATGAGATTAGATTTTCTGAGATAAAAAAAGACTATCACGCTATGGCAGAGATGATCTATGGAGAATATCCTAGCTTTGAAGAAATGATTAGAACACTTCAAGAGCTGGAGAAAGAAATAAATGCGTATTAGGATAATCTTTAAAATAATACATTAGTTATAAGGATATTTTATTACTGATACTTTAGGTGATCGAAAAACAGAAATACCCTAATTTATAGAGTGGTCAACTGATTTTTCAAAAAAAGAAATTGAGGTAAAAAGCTTCTGCCTTATTTACGAATAGGTTGATGAGGAATTAATCGCTAACATCAAGAAAACCTTCTATTCTTAGCCATTTCTATGTAACCCCCTCCTCACTTTTTTAAGCGCTTCCTCTATACAAGGCGTCTTAATTATGGTACGCTATAACATATGAATGCGTTATCAAGTTTAAGAAGACAGTTTACGATTGGCTAGAAGGAGGTGGGATGGATGGTGTTGCTCAAGCTTATTTTGACAATGTTGGGGACGACTTTCTTATTACTGGGTTATTTGATTGTCTTTCGCAAGAAATATTCCCTGATCAACGGTTTTGAGGCGGCTCTTAAGGCGGGTGAAAAAGAAGCATCCGACGCCGAGCGGGTGGGTAAGACCTATCTATTGATTGGCTTGAAGTTCTTAATCGTGATGGGAATCTTATGTTTCTTTGCCTAAAGAGAATGGTATGTTTGAGAAAGTCAACATTTTAAAAAGCGCAAATCCTCCTTTAGAGACTACTTGATCTAAAGGGGGATTTTTATGTATGCAGCCCTATCTTCAAGGGGGATATTGGTCTATGCCAACCAGGCCACTTTGGAGGGCAAGTATTATTGCCCAGATTGTAGGCAGCGGGTCCAATTGATCCAAGGAGCCGGTCAACAGGCCCATTTTCGTCATCAATCTAGAAATAAGCGACTAGCCGGGGCAGAAAGTGATCAACATAAAAAGGCCAAGGCCTTATTAGCGGCCAATGCCAGTCGGCACGGCTATCATTACTGCTTGGAATACCCTTTAAAAGACTTGGATCAGATTGCGGATTTTTTGCTTATCAAGAAGGACTTGCTGCGGGTGCTGGAATTTCAAAAGTCTAAAATCTCGTCCGCTAGTCTAGCAGGCCGGCATAAATCCTACCTGCGTCTGGGTTTGGAGGTCATTTGGTTGTTGGATCATCAAGCCGTGACCGGGCTAGAATCTCAGTGGATCCGGCAAAATCTCAACTACCAAGCTAGTCTGGGGGCTTACTTTTGGGCCTTAGACCTTGCAGCGGGGGACTTGCTTTTATATCATCACCTGCCGATCATCTATGCTAAGGAATCCTACGCCTGCTCCTATCAGCGCTATTCCAATCAAGTAGACTGGCAGAATGTTTTGACCCAGCCATCTTTAAATAGCACACAGACTCGGTTCTTTAAAAAAGGCCGGAAAAGGTCGTCCCAACAAGCAATCGCTCAGCTACAGGCGAACCCGCAGGCTAGACCTTATATCTATCAGCTCTATGAGCTAGGCTTTTCCTTGATGGATTTACCGGAATGGTTGTTTTCCTATCGCTGGCAAGAGCTGTATTTTAAAGAGCCGGCTTGGTTGGTCCTGGCCCTAGCTTGGATCTATCTGACCAATGAGTCTGGTGATTTTTTCAGTTTAAGGGATTATTTGACTCAGCAAATTGCCCGAGGAAGGCTCCATCCTCGTCCAATGCCCTTGATGACGGGCGACCTCTTTGGCTTGACGGCGACTGTCATCGAAGCACTGATTTTTTCTTTAGCTAAAGCGCCTACATTGTGGTAAGATAGATTTTAGATCCCGTAAGATTGATTCAATCAACGGGAAAACAGGGACGAGTCCTTAGGGTGAAAGGCCTAAGAATTGTTGAGAGAAGGAGTTTTTTTATGGCAAAACAAGAAGCACGTCGTCGTGACCAAGTCGATCCTCAGTTTACCTGGGATTTAGCCGCAATGTATAAAGATCAAGCTGCCTTTGAAGCGGACTATCAAAAAGCGGAAGAAAAAATTGCCGACTTGGCACACTATGAAGGAAAATTAGGTCAATCTAGCCAAATGTTGGCGCAGGCCTTGGACGCTTATTTTGAGACCTTAAGAGTAATTGAGAATGTCTATGTCTATACCAGCATGTTAAATGACCAAGACCAGACCGTCTCAGCTTCTCAGGCTTTGAACGATCGGGCAGGTCAGCTCTTTGCGAAGTTCGGTCAAGCGGTCGCTTATTTTGACCCAGAACTTTTGGCCATTCCTGAAGAACAACTGCAAGCTTTTATTGAAGAAAACGACCGTCTTGGATTCTACCGCCATTTCTTAGATGATAAGGCACGTTTTCGTCCTCACGTATTGTCTTCCGACCAAGAGCTATTGTTAGCTCAAGCCAGCGAAGCCAATCAGACTGCCTCCAAGACCTTTGGGCTTTTATCCGATGCCGACTTGAAGTTCCCAACCATTAAGGATGAGGACGGTCATGAAGTGGAATTAACCCACTCGGTTTATGGCAAATTATTGGAAAGCTCGGATCGTCGGGTGCGCCGGGATAACTTTAAGGCTTATTATTCGGTCTATGATCAATTTAAGAATACCTTTGCGTCCTTAATTACCGGTCAGATGAAATTACATAATTACCAAGCCAAGGTTCGTCACTTTGATTCGGCGAGACAGGCGGCTTTATTTGAAAATAATATTCCAGAGTCCGTCTACGATACCTTGATCGAAGCGGTTCATTCACGGCTAGACCTCTTGCATCGTTTCGTTGCTTTACGGAAGAAGTTATTAAAAGTTGACGATCTGGAAATGTATGATATGTATACACCTTTGTTGGGTGAAGCACCCATTAAGGTGACTTATGACGAAGCCAAGGCCATTGTCTTAGAAGCTGTGAAGCCAATGGGTGAGGATTATGTGGCTATTATTGAAGAAGCCTTCAGAGATCGTTGGATCGACTTGTATGAAAATATCGGCAAGCGCTCAGGGGCTTATTCATCAGGAAGCTATGATTCCAAGGCCTACATCTTAATGAATTGGCAAGATTCGATTAATCACTTGTATACCTTGATTCATGAGTTGGGTCACTCTGTGCATTCCCACTATGCCAAAAATAATCAAGAATATGCTTATGGTGGCTATCCAATTTTCCTAGCAGAAATCGCCTCAACCACCAACGAGAATTTGTTGACCTACTATCTATTAGATAAGTATGAAGATCCGGAGATTCGTCTCTTCATCTTAAATAACTTCTTGGATTCGGCCAAGGGAACCGTCTTTAGACAAACGCAATTCGCAGAATTTGAGCATTTCATGCATGAAGAAGATGCGAAGGGCCAACCACTTACGCAAGACTTCCTATCGGAACATTATCGGGCATTAAATGCCAAGTATTATGGACCAGAAGTGAACTCTGATTCGGAAATCGCCCTCGAGTGGTCTCGGATTCCTCACTTCTACTATAATTATTATGTCTTCCAATATGCGACAGGTTTCTCAGCGGCAGCCTTCTTTGCTAAGAAGATCCACTCTGGCGACCAAGAAGCCTTGGAGCGTTATAAGGGCTTCTTGAAGTCAGGAGATTCCAAGTATGCGGTAGATACCATGAAGGATGCTGGCTTAGATATGACTCAAGCGGACTATATTCAAGCCACTTTAGACTTGTTCGAAGAACGCTTGGATGAATTCGAAAGCTTATTAGAAAAACAATAAATCTGAATTCTAGAAGCACCCATTAGTGCCTATAAAAAGCGCCCACTTTCACTTTTTGTGAGGGTGGGCGCTTGTTTTTGTATTGGCTTTAGGATTGGGGCCAGACAGCCTCCAATCGGTAGATGGCTTGGCCTTTTTGGGCAAATTTTTCTTCGTATTCGCTTTGAATATTGCCTTCAAAGTCAGATTGGTGCAGGTCTAACCAGACTTGCTTGAGCTGGTAACCATATTGACTCAGCGATGCCAAGGAATACTCAAAGAGACCTTGGTTGTCCGTCTTAAAGTGGATCTCGCCTTGAGGGCTAAGGATGTGACGGTATTTTTCCAAGAATTGCGGTGAGGTAAGGCGACGCTTGGCATGGCGCTTCTTGGGCCAGGGGTCTGAAAAATTCAGATAAAGCCGGTCCACTTCACCTGGGGCAAAGAATTGATCGATATCGCCGCCATGCCCATTAATGAGCAGCAGGTTGGGTAGCTGGGCTTCGATTTGGGCATTAAGGATGGAGATGATCGCAGAAGTCTGCAGTTCCATGGCGATATAGTTGACTTCAGGATGGGCCTGGGCCATGCCTAAGATAAATTGTCCTTTGCCGGAACCAATCTCCAGATGGAGGGCTTGCTTTTTGGCAAAGTGATCTTGCCATTTTCCTTTTAATGCTTGGGGGTCTTGAATGGCATATTGCGGGTAGGCCTTTAATTTTTCTTCGGCCCAGGGTTTATGGCGTAGTCGCATCGGAATCCTCCTTGTTTTCAAAAATATTTCGCAAGAGAATGACGGTTTCATTGACTTGATAGTGGCGGTCGACTTGATAGTATTCTTTAATCAAGCGCAGGCAGGCTAGTAGGCTGTACCAGCGAACTCGTTTGGTAAAGTGAAGGTCAATCGGGAAGTCATAAGCTTCCAACCAGTCCATCCATTGGCTAGGTGGGTAGTAACGGCATAAGAGATAAGTGATGTCGTAGAGGGGGTCGGCTAATTTGGCATTATCCCAATCCACCAGATAAAGGGTTCCGTCATTGGCCAAGAGAAAGTTATTGTGGTTCAAGTCGCCGTGGCAGATGACACAAGGGACGGTGGTCAGACTGCTGTCGATCTCTTGCCTCATGGCTTCAAGCACGCTATTAAAAAAATGGTGCTGGCTAAAGGAAGGCGGTAGGTCCTTTTGGTAATCAAGGATCAGGTCCATCGGCTGACAATCCTTTTCGTGGATGCGCCGCATGAGTTGGACCAGGGATTGATGCTGGTGGACGGACTTAATTAAGTCGATCACCGCCGGAGCATTCATATCCTCGGCTTTGAGTGTGGCCCCTTCTTCCCATTCCTGGGCCGTCAAAATATCGCCGGAGTAGGTTCTTTGGGTCCACTTGAGTCGAGGAGTGATCCCTTCGGCAGCTAGGGCAGCGATGAAGGGGGAGGTGTTTCGCTTAAAGAAGACTTTTTCATTTTTACTGATTCCTAAATAAGCTTGCCCGGTGTTCCCATCCAGGGGGTGCATATCCCATTCTTCATTATTATGATACATGAATTCCCTCCTCGCCTTTTTAACTTTAATCTCAATCGCTTATCCTCAACAAAAAATAAGAGCCTTTGTTCGACAACACAAAAGCTCTTAAGGCTTGGTTATTAAGCGTCGTTATTAAGCATTTACTGGACTTGAATATTGAGAATGTCCCCGGTGTAGACATCCGCTGCGAATCGATAGTGGACGATCTCACCTTCTTCTTTACGGCTGATTCCTCCCATATAGACCAAGGGTTGGGAGTCGAAACCATGGTATTCGACCGGATCGTAGTCGATCCAAGAACCACAGACTTCTCCGCCTTGGTTAAAGGTCTCTCGGATCTGATGGAGGACGGTACCGGCAGACTTTGGCTTATTCTCATGGTAAAGCAGGGCACCGCATGCTCCGATCACCATCCCCGATAGTAAAATGAGCGTTCCCAATAGATTGTTATTTTTTTGAGAATCCATCGACTTGCTTCCTTTCTTAGGCTTTGTTTACTTGTTTCCCTAGCGGGATTAAATCTGTTGTCTATCATATCATAAAAAGAACAGCTATGGATAGACTTTTGCCTGAGAATTGCTTTTAGCCTTAAATTATGACAAAATAATGAAGAGACTAGGCGCAATTTCTGGAGGCTTTTTCCCTCCAGCGCCACTTATATAAAGAATCAAATAATGCGTGAATCGAGGAGATAAGAATGAATTGGTTAGCTTTTTATAATCCAGCAGGTGTTGGGGATGTTTTATTATTAACCCGTGATAAGGGAAATCGGAATCATACTGTCAGCGAAAACAAGGGGCCCTTTACGCTCGTTAAGGATGGTCAAACCGACCAAGTGGTGTCGATTAACTTACATCACGCTAGCGACTTACTCGCCTTAGAAGGTGTGGGTCAAATTCAACTTTCTAGTGAACAATTAGATAGCTTGAATCAAGCTCTAAAAGAGCATGGTATTGAAGAGGTCGTAGCCTTGGAAGAAGGACCAAGCTTTGTGGTGGGCTATGTCGAAGAATGTGTTGACCATGAAGATTCCGATCATCTACACATTACCCAAACCAGGGTCAGCCAAGACCAAGTCTTGCAGATTGTCTGTGGAGCAGCGAATATCACCCAAGGCTTGTATGTTATTGTCGCTAAGCCAGGTGCTGTCATGCCAAGTGGGGCCATTATTTGGCCAGGGGAACTCAGAGGAGTCGCTTCTAATGGCATGATCTGTTCTACCCGTGAATTGGGCTTAGAAGCCATTGAAAACTATCCGGGAATCTGGGAATTACCTTCTAAATTCGAAGTCGGAACCCCCCTTGAACGGGTGGTAGACTATTACCGTGACTAGGTCTTGTCGGTGAATCCCATGAGTCAAGACTATCAAGGACCGGCCTTTAACCAGGGACGGAAAAAACGTCAATTTAAGGGGAAGCACCCGGTGGGTTGGAAGGAGGCTAAGCCGCTTGATTTAGAGCGGCCTGCTTTTCAAGCCAAAAAATCCAACGCAGAGCTGAATAAATTCCAGCAATCCATGCAGGAGAGACTGCACGATCCAATGGAAGAGACAGGCGAATCGAATGACCCTAGCTATATGATTCCTTTTTTAAAGGCTGCTGAGCGAGGCTTGGACTCTGAAAAATTGCAAACTCGGATGGCCGAAGAGAATTTACTAGCCAACCGGCCTCGCAAGGACTATAATGTTTCTTTGTCGAAAGAAAAGCAACTTGCCAGTCGAGCTTTAAAGATGGAAGAAGAGCGGCTTGCGGCGGATTCGATGCCGATCGCTGGGGAAACTAGCCAGCCGTCCTCTGAAAAGGCCAAGGAAGATTACTGGCAGGTCGATCGCTTTATTTTACAACGATTGGCTAAGAATCGAGACTCTTTTTTACTATTTGATAAAGGAGAATAACACGTATGATTTCAAAAGATAGCTTGTATCATTTTGTCGGCATAAAAGGTTCTGGGATGTCGGCTTTAGCACTGATTTTGGCTGGGGAAGGCTATCGCGTTCAAGGCTCGGATATCGAGAAGTATTTCTTCACCCAACAAGGCTTGGAAGAAGCTCAGATTCCAATGATGCCTTTTTCGGCCGATAATATCCAGCCAGGCTTAACCATTATTGCGGGGAATGCTTTTACGGATGATCACCCCGAATTAGCCAAGGCCCGTGAACTCGGCTTGACCATTTATCGTTACCATGACTTCCTAGGAGAGTTAATTCAGTCCTATACTTCGGTGGCTGTGACCGGTTGCCACGGAAAGACCTCAACCACTGGGCTCTTGGCACACTGCTTGGGTCATTTGACCCCAACTTCTTATCTCATTGGAGATGGGACGGGCTATGGGAATGAAGCGGCTGAGTACTTCGCCCTAGAGGCTTGTGAATACCGCCGCCACTTCCTAGCTTATGAGCCTGACTATGCCATTATTACTAATGTGGACTTTGACCATCCGGATTATTATCATTCGATTGAAGATGTCTTTGATGCCTTTAAGACCTTTGCGAATCAGACCAAAAAAGGTGTCATTGCCTATGGGGAAGATCCCTATCTGCGTCAATTAGAGACTGCCGTTCCGATTCATTATTACGGAGTGGATCCGGAAGATTATATTTGTGCTCAAAATATTCGCCGTAACGAGGAGGGCTCAGACTTTGACGTCTTGGTCGAAGGCCAGCTCTTTGGTTCCTTCCATATTCCTTCTTATGGTAAGCATAATATTATGAATGCCTTGGCGGTAATCTGCTTCCTACAATTGGAAGGCTTTAAGGCGGATGAGATTGCTCGTTATCTCAAGACCTTCCCAGGGGTTAAGCGACGCTTTTCGGTCAAGCAAGTCCAAGATTTGATTGTGATCGATGATTATGCCCACCACCCTAGCGAAATTCGGGCAACCATTGATGCGGCCAAACAAAAATACCCTCATCGCCGAGTAGTAGCGGTCTTCCAACCGCATACCTTTTCACGGACGATTGCCTTGCTTAAGGACTTTGCGGAAGCCTTGTCACTGGCTGATGAGGTGCATTTGGTAGATATCTTCACCTCTGCGCGGGAACAATCCGGTCAGGTGACGATTCAGGATTTGGCTCAGATGATCAACGATAAAGTCGAAATTATTTCGGCCAACCACCTTTCGCCTTTAATGGATTACCAAGATGAAGTGATCCTATTCATGGGAGCGGGGGATATTGATAATCTAGCCCATCAATTCGAGAAGGCTTATGGGGCCCTAAATCTTAAACATTTATAGACTGATTCATCGAAAAAGGTTGTAGCATTTGCTGCAGCCTTTTTTGTTGGGGAGGGGGGCTTGTGGTCGCACTCTCTCAAAACGTGCTCACAATTGCAGCGCCTGGACGTTAAGCGATCCTTCTCGAACACTCTTTTGAGTGTTTCGAAGGCTCACTTACCGCTGCGGCGCATGCTGAGACTGTTGTTGCTTTAGCAACTTACAGTCTTACATCCGTTAGGTAAACGACTTTTGTCGCACTCTCTCAAAACGTGCTTCGATGAGCATCCCCTTATGTCTAAGCAAAAATCGTTCTGCGTGACTAATGTCACTCCGATCGATTTCTTACTTAGCCTACAGGGGATGCTGAGACTGTTGTTGCTTTAGCGACTTACAGTCTTACATCCGTTAGGTACCCGACTTTTGTCGCACTCTCTCAAAACGTGCTCACAATTGCAGCGCCTGGACGTTAAGCGATCTTTCTCGAACACTCTTTGAGTGTTTCGAAAGCTCACTTACCGCTGCGGCGCTAAACGCAATTGTTCACACTCTCTTTAAAATGTGCTCCAAAAGTCAGAGCCTAGACTCTAAGCTAAAACCCTCAACATTTTCTTTGAAAATGTTCGTGTTTTTGCTTAGCTCTGCGGCTCTAAACGACTTTTGTCGCACTCTCTTTAAACGTGTTCACAATTGCAGCGCCTGGACGGTAAGCGATCTTTCTCGAACACTCTTTGAGTGTTTCGAAAGCTCACTTACCGCTGCGGCGCTAAACGCAATTGTTCACACTCTCTCTTTATTTCATGTTATGATTAAAGGGTAATGTTCAGGTTATGATTTGGTTGTTGTGTAAAGGGGTGTATTATGTCTTCAAGGAAGATATTGTTAATTGATGGTTCGAGTTTGGCTTTTCGAGCTTTTTATTCGATTTTAGATATTGATCGTTTTACCAATCGACAAGGATTACATACGAATGCGATTTATTCTTTTAAGCGGATGTTGGATAATGTTTTAGCGGAGTTTGAGCCGAGTCATGTCTTGGTTGCTTTTGATAAGAGTCCGAATACGATTCGTAAGGAGAAGTTCGACCAGTATAAGGGCGGACGGTCCAAGACGCCGGCGGAATTTACCGAGCAAATGCCTTATTTTGCACCGCTCTTAGAGGGGTATGGGATTCGCCACTATGCCATGGATTATTATGAAGCGGATGATATTATCGGGACGCTGTCACGCTTGGCGGATCCTAAGGACCAGGTGGTCGTCCTATCCGGTGATAAGGACTTGACCCAGCTAGCCAGCGATCAGGTCACGGTCTATATTACGCGTAAGGGTGTGTCGGACTTAGTGGTCTATTCACCGACTACCATTCAGGAAAAATGGGGGATTCGTCCGGAACAAATCATTGATATGAAGGGGCTGATGGGAGATAGTTCAGATAATTATCCTGGCATCACTCGCGTGGGTGAAAAGACGGCTCTCAAGTTGCTCCATCAATTCGGTTCGGTGGAGGGCCTCTATCAATCCCTGGATCAGTTAAAAGCTTCTAAGCTCAAGGAGAATATTATCAAGGACAAAGACCAGGCCTTTTTATCCAAAGATCTAGCCCGGATCCTCTTGGATGTTCCCTTAGAGATTGATCTTGCAGATATCGAACGAGGCGAGATGGATACGCAAGCCTTGAATGATCTCTACCGTCAGTTGGATTTCCAATCCTTTTTACAAGAATTGGATGCGAAGTCGGTGCTGGATGATCCATCGGCTAGCTTGGCGGACTTTGACTTGCTGGTGTTGGAAGATCAAGCAGACTTTGACGGCTTGGCTTGGCCGGATAGAGGGATTTACCATACCGAGCAATTGGACGAAAATTATCATTTTGCCAAGGTTGAAGCGGTCTGTTGGGCAGACCCCGAGACCAAAAAAGCCTATGTTACTTCGGCTGACCTTGCCTTTACCAATCCGGCCTTCAAAGCCTGGTTGGAGGATTCCTCCAAGTTAAAGGATTGCCTGGACTTTAAGAAGGAAGCGGTGATCGCAGCCCGTTATGGACTTGATCTAGCTGGAATGGGCGAAGATGTCTCCATCATGGCCTATCTGGTGGATACCCTCCAGACGCATGAATTGGCGGACTTAAGCCAAAGCTTTGGTCTGGGTCAAGTGATCCCTTACGATGTGGAAGTCTATGGTAAAGGAGTCAAGAAGGGCGTTCCGGAAGATAAGACGGTCTTTCAGGGTCACTTGGTCTTGAAGCTGCAATGCCTCCATGCTTTGATGGAGCCCTTGTTGGCCAAGTTGGAAGAGTTAGATATGGTTGGCTTGTACCGCGAGATGGAACAACCGCTAGCCCGATGCTTAGCCAAGATGGAGATCACGGGAATTAAGGTCAACCAAGAAGTATTGGAAGCTAAGAATCAAGAGGTATTGGCCCGTCTAGCCCAAATGGAGAAGTCGATCTATGATCTAGCTGGCCACTCCTTTAATGTGAATTCACCCAAGCAATTGGGGCAGGTCCTATTCGAAGAATTGAAGTTGCCGGTGATTAAGAAGACCAAGACGGGTTATTCGACGGCTGCGGATGTCTTGGATAAGTTGGTCCAGGTCCATCCAATTATTCAAGCTATTCTGGACTACCGGCAAATTGCCAAATTACAATCCACCTACCTGGCAGGTCTGCAGCCCTTTATCAAGGAGGACGGCAAGATTCATACCCGCTATACTCAAACCCTGACCCAAACAGGGCGCCTATCATCCACCGATCCTAATCTACAAAATATACCGATTCGAATCGAAGAAGGGCGTTTGGTGCGGGCTGCCTTCGTGCCTAGTCAGTCAGGCTGGCAGATGCTAGGGGCGGATTATTCGCAAATCGAGCTACGGGTCTTAGCGCATATATCGGGTGACGAGCACATGAAGCGGGCCTTCCAAAATGGGGAAGATATTCACTCGGCGACAGCTAGACGGGTCTTCCAATTGGACGAAGGCCAGGAAGTGGACGCCGACCATCGTCGCCAGGCCAAGGCGGTTAACTTTGGAATTGTGTATGGGATTTCTGATTATGGTCTGTCCCAGAACTTGAATATCTCTAGGCAGGCAGCCAAGACCTTTATTGACCGGTATTTTGAAGAGTTCCCTAAGATTCGCCAGTATATGGATGAGATTGTCGAACAAGCTAAAAGCGATGGCTATGTTTCCACCCTTTTCCACCGTCGGCGCTATCTACCGGATATCCATGCCAAGAACTTTAACTTGCGGTCCTTTGCCGAACGAACGGCCATGAACTCGCCCATCCAAGGAACGGCCGCAGATATTATTAAGCTAGCCATGGTTCGCTTACAGGCTCGCTTGGAAGAAGAAGGCTTGTCTTCTCGTCTTCTTTTACAGATCCATGACGAATTAATCTTAGAAGGGCCTAAGGAAGAAATGCCTCAACTACAAAAATTAGTCGTTGAGGTCATGGAATCGGCCGCTGATCTATCGGTTCCCCTCAAGGTCGATGATCATATTGGGGACAACTGGTATGACCTCAAGTAAGCCTAGAAGGGTCTTATGATCTTAGATTAGAATTTAAGATGACTTTAAAAGCCGTGATCCCTGTGAGGTCACGGCTTTTTTGTGGTGGGGGAGAAGAATGTTGAGTGTGACTAATATAGGCAAAGAGATTGTTAAAGATACACAGAAAGAGGACGCTTTCTCTAATTAGGTAAAAGTATTGATTTAAAAAGGATTTATAATTAAGTAAGTGGGGTGATCCAATGACATTCCAATTGTATCGAATGACCTTTTTTCAGACGCATTTTGGTCATGGATACTTAGTTGAAGCCAGTCCTTTATTCTCATCAGAGCGACTTTTTTCAGCTTTATTCCTTTACAAGGCCGGGTCGACTTTAGATGAGATAACATAATTGTTCCTTGATGACAGGGGACCACTTATCCCTAAATTTTGACCATTTGTCAGAAATGGAATAAATAAAGCTAGAATAAGTTCTATAATAGAATCAGGAGGTGGAGGCAGGGATGAAAATTGATATCATAATTGATGAAACCGTTGAAGAAACAAGGGTGAAAATATTTGCAAAGGAGTATTCTAAGGAAGTTGAAACCATAAAAGATTTGCTAGCAGATAGATTAGTAGATAAACTTGTTGCCTTTCATAATAAGGAGGTTATCCTACTTTCCCATGAAGAAATTATAAGAATCTTCACTCAAGATAAGAGTGTTTTTATAAAGACAAAGAACGGAACTTTGTCATCAAGGCTAACTCTTTATGAATTAGATCAGAGACTTGATGAAAGGAAGTTTATTAGAATATCTCGCTCAGATATTGTAAATCTCGACTTTGTCAAAAAGCTTGACCTCTCTTTTACAGGGACAATTGCAGTTGAACTTAAAAACGGAGATGTTGCTTATGTATCTAGGAGAAATTTAAAAGAATTTAGAAAGGCTCTTGGCCTTTAGGAGGACTTATGAAAAATTTTAAAGATTTATTAGTTGGATTTTTGGCTGGAGTAGGAATAGGCGCCTTAATTGAGGCGATTTTATCTATGATATTTAAAGCAAATTTAGTTGGAGTACCAGGCTTTGTAGCAAGCCAAGCACCAGGTTATGCAAAAATTATCCAATGCCTAGTCTATGGTGGATTCGGCATTGTCTCAGTCCTAATGGATAATATTCTCAAAAACAAGAATAGGGCAGCTTATCTAAGTCACACCATCCATTTCTGTGCAATGTTTATCTATTTTATCTTTGCAGGCCTTTACCTAAGATGGTTTGATTATAATATTAGCTTAGTATTTTCTGCCATCACTTTTATTGGCGTCTATTTGCTTATTTCATTTGCCTTTTATATTTATGAAAAAAATATGATAGGAAACATCAACAAAAAGTTATAACATTCCAGATTGAGATTACATGGAACGAAAGAGTGACGCCTATCAATTTGCTAATCAAATGTACATCATTAATGAAGCTCGTAATCAAATTGCCCACAGTTTGGATGAGATTGATTCAGAAAAGATAAAGGGATTGAGTGATCAATTGAAGGCGTGTAAAATATTTATGGACAAGCAATACAGCTATGATAAGAAACAGTTAGCCTATTATTTAGACCAAAACCGTCTCATCAAGGACTTGTTGCTTGATGAATCTTTGCTCTAGAAAGGAGCTGTTTTATGTATCGCTATTTAGTGAACCCTCAACTGGATTTTGATCAAGTCTTAGCCTTGTATCAAGCGGTAGGTTGGACTAATTATACCGACCAGCCCGATCGCTTGCGTCAGGGATTGGATCAAAGTCTTTATGTTCTAGCTTGTATGGATCAAGATCGCTTGGTCGGACTCCTGCGTTGTGTGGGAGACGGGGCGACCATTATTTTTATTCAAGATATTCTGGTCCTGCCCGATTATCAACGGCAGGGGATTGGTACCGAGCTCTTGTCCCAGACTCTAGCGACTTATTCAAAGGTCTATCAGATGCATTTATGTACGGATGATACCGCCAAGACGCGGGCTTTTTATGAGTCCATGGGCTTTGTCGACCTGAATGATTGGCAGTGTTTGACCTATACCTATGCCCCTGAAAATAACCAGTAAGCCATCAAGACCCGTGAGCTCAGCGGGTCTTTTTGTTATACTAAGAGCGATCAACTTAGAATGAATGAGGGAAGAAAATGACAAGTAAGCAAACTGATAACCGCTTTGCGCGGATTCGATTATTGATGGGACAAGCTGGTTTAGACCAGCTAGAAAATGCCCGGGTCCTCGTCTTAGGGATCGGGGGCGTGGGATCCAATTGTGCAGAGGCGCTCGCTCGTGGGGGTGTCGGCAACTTAATCTTGTTGGACCAGGACGTGGTGGATATCACCAACATTAACCGCCAAGCTGTGGCCTATAGTTCAACGGTGGGGCGACCCAAGGTGGCGGTCATGACGGACATCATCCAGGAGATTAATCCAGCCTGTCAGGTCACCGCCGTTCAAGTCGCCTTGACTCGGGAGACAGTGGCTGACCAATTGGCAGTCCTGCCTCGCCCCGACTATGTGATTGACTGTATCGACCATGTACCCAGCAAGGTTGCCATCGCCCAGTGGTGCCAAGCTCAAGGTCTGCCTCTTTTGGCAGCCATGGGGGCGGGGAATAAGTTGGATCCTCAGCATCTGCGCTTTGCCGATATCTACGACACCTATAATTGCCCACTGTCCCGCGCCTTGCGTGCCAAGTACCGACAAGCCGGTATTGAAAAATTGACCGTTATTTTCTCGGATGAATTACCGGTCAATATTCAAGATCCAGCCTCTTCGGCCAAGGAACATACCCTAGGCACCATGTCCTATATGCCGCCGATTATGGGGATGATGATGGCTGGTAAGGTGATCCGGCAGATTCTCAACTTGGATGCTTCTCAAGGGGGCGTGGTTAATGGTCCTACTGGATAGTCACTATCACCTGGATTACCTACAAGACCTTACTCAGCGTCAAGCCTTTATCAATCAAGTCCACCGGCAAGGGATCGGTTTGGTCGCTCAAACCGTTCTCCCTTCTCAATTTTCAGCCTTAGTCCAGTCTTTAGCGGGTGTCAGTTCAGCAGTCCAAGCTTCGCTGGGTTTTCATCCTTGGTGGATCCAGAGTGAATCGCAAGCTCAAGAAGAGTTGGCGACTTTTGAGGATTTGCTTTCAAGGAGGCATCAATCCTTTATTGGGGAGATTGGCTTGGACTATGCCCCCAAGCGGTTGGACCAAGCACCTAAGGATCTCCAGTTAGCCGTCTTGAAGCAGATCTTGCTGGCGATCAAGGGCTTGGATCGTCCCGCTGTATTATCCGTCCATACCGTGCGTTCGACCAGCGACTTCCTAGACTTACTCGATCAAATCGACCTGGATGGAAGGGTTCACCGGGTCATTCTCCATCGTTTTAATGGGACCAGTGATGAATTGACCCGGCATATTCGCCGTGGAGGTTATTTGTCCGTTCACCCCAGTCATTTTACCCGTAAAAAAGGCCGTGCCTACTTAAGGCAAGTCCCAGCAGACCGCCTGCTCTTGGAGACAGATGCCCCGACAGAAGCGATTAGCCTAGCTAGTGATCAGGAATTAGATCGCTTGGTGCAAGCAGAAGTTCACAGCTTGGAAGAGATCGTGACGGCTTTAAGCGATCTCAGACAGACCGATATGTGGGCACAGATTCAAGCCAACCAAGTCCAGGTATACGGGGACGTTTGGCCTGCGATAGAAAAGGAGTGACCATCATGACGCCATTGGATGATCTTAATTCAATAAAAACGCTCGCTCAGTTAGAGGCCTTACCGGCGATTCAGGCCATCAAGGCTCGTTTTGAGGCGCATCCTCAAAGGCATGAAAGTATTAGCTGGGGAGACCTGACCATTTGCCGGGCCGACTTTATTGGATTGCTATCAAAAAGCCCCTAAAGAACGGGAGAGTCTCTGTTATGACCAGACAGCGCGTCTGGGGCTTAAGAAGTTTCCGCCGGTTTCGTCGGTGCTGGAAGAGCTGGCCCATTTGGGGTCGGACTTATTGACCCCCGATCAATATCTGGCTATCCAAGCCCTTCTTCCTCTGGATGAAAAGGGGTCTAGCTGGTTATTAACCCCGCCGAATATTCGAGAGCTAGGTGGGGCTTTATTTGGAGAATACCGCTATCAAACCAGCTTTATCTACCATAATGGGGCCGAATCCTATTATAAAGGGCGCGGTTTCAGGACATATTTATTGTTGACGGACTGGCCCAAGTCTTAGCCTGGCTTTCTTTTAGTGAGGGGTCATGCTATGATGGTCCTAGGATAATAAAAGGTGGGATGACGTGACGGTTGAGATTCTCTATGAGGATAATCATGTATTAGTCGTCAACAAGCCGGTTAACTGCTTATCTCAAGGAGATCGATCAGGCGACTTGGACCTATTGACACAGTTGAAACAAATGATTAAAGTGCGTGACCATAAGTCGGGGCAGGTCTATTTAGGGCTGGTTCACCGCTTAGATCGGCCAGTGGGTGGAGTCATGGTCTTTGCCAAGACCTCTAAGGCGGCTGGCCGCTTAGCCAAGCAGCTTCAGTCGCAACAGTTTGACCGAGTCTACTGGGCGGTCGTTGAAGGCGATCCAGGGGCGAGTGGTCAGTTGGACCATTATCTCTACAAGGACCAGCGCAAGAATCAGGTCTATGCGGTGGATGCCAAGCACCCCAAGGGCAAGAAGGCCCGCTTGACCTATCAGCGTCTAGCCCAAAGTCAGGGTCGAAGTCTGGTTCAAGTCCGCCTACATACTGGGCGGTCGCATCAGATTCGGGTTCAATTCAAAACAGCGGGCCACCCTTTGTGGGGTGATCAAAAATACAATCCAAAAGCCCAACCGGGGCAGCAGATTGCCCTATGGGCTTATCAGTTACAATTTAACCATCCTACTCGAAAAGAGCCAGTGGCGATCACTTGTCGGCCACCCTCAAGCTCGATTTGGCAGGATTTCCAAGCTTTGATCAGTCAGTAGAAAGGAGCGGCTGCATGTACGATAAACAAGCCATTTATGATTTATTAAAAGAAAAAGGGATTTGGTATGATGTGGTAGAGCACCCAGCTGTTTTTGATATGGAGGCACTGGGAGAATTGGACTTGCCTCATGCGGAATATAATGCTAAGAATCTCTTTGTCCGCGATGATAAAAAAAGAAACTATTATCTTATTACAGTACGAGGTGAAAAGCGGGTTGACCTCAAGGACTTCCGCAAGAAGCAGGAGACTCGTCGTCTCTCCTTTGCATCACCGGAAGACATGGAAGCTCTCTTAGGACTCACCCCTGGTTCGGTGTCGCCCTTAGGCCTCTTGAATGACCGGGAACATCGGGTTCATTATTATTTGGACCAGGACTTAGCCGGTGAGGAAGCCTTAGTGGGGATGCATCCCAATGAGAATACCGCTTCGATCTGGTTGAAGCCAGCAGACCTCATTGCCTTGATCCAAGAACATGGCAACGAGGTCACTGTGGTTGAGATATAGAGGCTCCTTAACATATAGAAGAGAAACTACCAAGAAAGCAAGCCAATCGAAAAGGCTTGCTTTTTTATGTGCTTTCATTAATGTCTTAGCAAGTGAATCATAAAGAATGAATGGCCTCTTTCGGAATAGTAAATAAAATCAAAGATGATTCAATGAAAGTTTAAATTGCTTAGTGATTATTTTCTGAGTTAATGGATCATTGAATGCTTCATCAACGATAAAACTATTCACTTACTTTCATGGAAGCAAATTCAAAGGCTTTTTTAATGTAATAATAGTAATCAATTAAAAATCGATTTTAAATATGAATTTGATGAGAGTTCATCGTTTTGTTTTACTTATTGATTAATAATTGCTATAATTTATTAGCAATTTAGAGTGAATCTATATTGACTACCTGTTGTCAGATTTGAATAGGAGGAATTTAATAGTGGAAAAAGCTAAAAAATTAATTAACGATAAGCAGTTACGATCTGCGAATCGTAAGCCGCGTTATGGAATGCGCAAAGTTTCATTTGGGTTAGCATCCTGTATGTTAGGATTTATGATCTATGCGGCACCAACAGCCGTGAATGCTCAAGAAGAAGCGATGGATACGGCTTCTCCAGAACAATCGATCCCATCGGAATCCGTAGAAACGAATAGTACACCTACTGAAACGGTTGCTGGTGAGGTTAGTGACGAAGGGAATCCATCTGAAAATGCGGAGTCAGAATTAGAAATAGCTGATTTAAGTGAAGCTCAAGCTGTTAGTGCTCCGGAAAATAGAGCACCAAAAGATATTTCGAATGATGTTCAAAGCAAATATGTTGCCTTAACAGAAGAAGGACACGAAACAAAAGGAACTGTTAAACCAGATGATGGAGAAGCAATTGGTTGGGAAGTTTTCTTCACATCTCCAAAGGGAACAATTGCAGGAGATTACTTTACAATTGACCTTTCAGATAACCTCAGTTTAAAGGGAATCGAACCAGATCACGAAAATGAATATCCAATAGAAATCGACGGAACAGTTGTTGCTGATGGTATTAGAACTGATAGAAGCACCATCAAATACACTTTCAACGAAAACATCAACGATCAAAGAAATGTAGTAGTATCTATAAAGGGTTTTGCCTATATTGACAAAACAAAAGTTCCCAATAACACAGAAAATGAAAAAATCTCTATTAAATTAGGAGATAAAGTAGATGAACATAATATTAATGTTGAGTATGGCAAACCATTTTACACTGGAAATAACCTAAATGGTATGAGTCAAATTACTGAATTTAATCCTGAAACCGGTGAATTTACTCAAGTATTTTATATTAACCCTGACTCAAAAACTATTACAACATCTAATAGAAACTGGGCTACCGGTAAAGTTGCTATGTTTATCGATGGATTAACACCAGATAAAACTCCTTCTGATGTAAACTATACGAAAGAAAACACAAAAGTATCAATTCAAAAATTACCTTCAGGAACTAAACTACCAAATGCAATAATAGAAAACCCGGTTAAAACTGATGAACAAACAATGGTTAAGACCACTTTTAGAGATGGCGGTATTGAAATCACATTTGCCGAAAATGGAGATAAGAATCTACGTCATGATAATATTGACAGTCCTTATATTGTTACGGTTAAATCTATTGCTGCACCAAGCAAAACTGGAAATAATGTATACTCAAGAGCAACTTTTTATGGTGATGGAACTAGATTCCACGTTATGGACAATAATATTGTAAAGACTGAAGGAGATACTGAGGCGCAAGGCAATAAAATTGGTTACTTCAAAGAACATCACATTTATTACACAAAAGTAGATGGAGTACTTCAAGAAGACAAGACATTTACTCTTCATTCAAACAAAATGGAAGGTTACGATTACGACACATACTTTACAAACAAAAACGAAATTGATGATTTTAAATTTGTAAGGGTAGATACAGATAAATTAGTAGAGAACCCAGTATATAATACAGATGGAACCTTTGCTCGTGGTAACTACGAAGCTGGAAAAACTAAAGAAGTAACCTATATCTATGAAAGAGATATTAAACATGGGTCATTCCAAGAACACCACATTTATCAAAGCATTGATGAAAATGGTAATGTCGTTTCTGAAGAAACTATAACGTGGGACGGCGATGAAACAACTGGTTTTGATGAAACTAGTTATGAGACGTCTAAGAAAGATAAAGACAAAAAACTAGTTACAAGTGAAGTGGATAACTATGGTTATAAACTTGTAAAAGTTGAAGCAAGTGGTGATAGTGCTAAAAAATCTGAAGTTAAATTTGATTCAAATGGCGCAGAAACTACAGGTAACTATATCAATGGTGAAAAACTTGAAGTAACCTATACTTATCAAAAACAAGTCGTTACTAAAGGTTCATTCATCGAACACCACATCTATATCACCAAAGATCAAGATGGTGTTGAAACCGGAAGAAAATCTGAAGATGGCGAGCTTCAAGAAGGTAAGAAGGA
>NZ_JH932292.1:1609707-1692043 GCF_000301035.1 Facklamia hominis CCUG 36813
ATGGACACCAATCGAAGAAACTGGTAAGTTCCAAGAACACCACATCTATATCGTCAAAGATAAAGACGGTAAGGAAATCAGTCGTGAAGTCGTAGACGGTGATGTTAAGGGTGGTACAAGCAAGATGACTTACACCACTGGTAAGAAGGACAAAGACGGTTTCAAATTTGTGGAAACACAAGATCCAAAAGAAAATCCAAGTTACGATAAGGACGGAAAAGAAACTACAGGTAAATTCGTACCAGGTAAAAAACAAGAGATTACTTATGTTTACGAAAAAGTAGAAGTACCTTCTGAACCAGAAAAACCAACTGAACCAGAAGTACCTTCTGAACCAGAAAAACCAACTGAACCAGAAGTACCATCTGAACCAGAAGTACCATCTGAACCAGAAAAACCATCTGAACCAGAAAAACCATCTGAACCAGAAGTACCATCTGAACCAGAAAAACCATCTGAACCAGAGAAACCATCTGAGCCTGAAGCACCAACTCCAGAAGTTCAAACAGCATCCGTGCTTCCTCAAACGGGAGAAAATGATGATAAATTAGTCTATAGTGTTGCAAGTTTATCTATTCTTGCTGGTTTAGGATTGCTAGCTGCTCGTCGTAAAAAGGAAGAATTTTAGGAGTTAATTAATTTAACATTGTAGTTAATTGGTGTTAATATAGTTTTATTAGGGAGCAAATAAACTTTTAATTATTTGCTCCTTGATTTTATTTAATGATAAATAGTTAGCTTTTATAAAATGACTTACGACTAATCTGATTGAGTTGTGCAATATTATATAAGTTTAATGAATGTAAAATAGTCGATAGTTTAATCGGAATATTTCTAAAAAAATATGGAAAGTTAAGCCGAAATATGTTATATTATTGATGAATAAAGTTGATATTATCCGCTGTATAAATTAAACATTATAATAATCATTCATAGTCTCCTATAATAGAATACCTACCAATATTGTATCTGTGAATGATCCTAAGATCTTTGGATTCCCTCAATATCCAAGGACTTTTATGTTTATGAGTAGGAATGAAGGCTTTGTTTAAGGAACCAAGTAACCTCGATTGCTTGGTTCTTTTTTTTGTAAAAGAACGAATTTTTCGATGAGAGGATTTGATACAAAAGATCATTTGAGGAACAGCCAATCTGAAAGAGATTTATTAATGAAAGATCGATTGAATGAAAGCGGATATCATTGCATTTTTGCGTGTGTTTTTATTGGAATTCGCTTTTATAATAAGAAAAATAGCATGAATTATTAACTTTTTTAATAAAATGTTGGAGCGCTAACATCTTTTTGGCTGAAGCTATGGTTTAATTAGGGTGTCAAATAAATGACTCAACCTTACAAGCTTACAAAAAAATTAATCGGCCGATTAATCGACGAAGATAGAGTAGGGTATTGAAAGTATGTTCGACTTGTCGCTAACGAATAAATTTCTAGGAGGAAATGAAATGACTGAAAAGCAAAATCCAGAATTTAAATATGTTGATGAGTACGGTTTCGATGAAGCACGATTAAAAGAAGCCTTTGAAGAGGCACGTAAGATCTATAAAGAGCGTGGCTTCATGCGCGAAATGGGTGTTGGTAAAGCACCAGCCATTACAACTGTTGACATGGCTAGAGCTTGGATGACAGAAGGTCACCCATTCACTTGTGACCACTCTGAAGAAGTCTGTGCCAATGCCTTAAAAGTACTAAATGCTGGACGTAAAGCAGGGGTTCCAATCTTCCATACGACAACAGGATATTGGGGAGAAAAACAATGGGATCTTCCACGTTGGGATGAAAAGATTCCAATGCATACTTTAGATATTGATGATGAGTATTGGATGGCTATCGATCCAAAATTAGATCCACAACCTGAAGAACCAGTAATCCACAAAAAATATGCATCTAACTTCTTTGGAACACACTTAGCACAAACCTTGAACTTCTTAGGGGTAGATACCTTAATCGTTATGGGTGCTACTTCATGTGCATGTGTTCGCCATACAGTAATGGACTCAACGGGATATGGCTTCAAGACCTTAGTTCCTCGAGGAACAGTCGGCGACCGGGTTCCAGGGGTTATCGAATGGAACATGTTCGACATGGAAGCGAAGTTCTGTGATGTTTGGGAAGTTGACGAAGTTGTTAAGTATCTAGAAGGTATTGACAATTCCGTTTACCGTAAGCACGAACGTAAACTTGATAAATAATTAAGTATTTTATCGAATAAATATTAGTAAAATATAAACCCGTCAAGTCCAGTTAATCTAGACTGGCGGGTTTTCATCATTAGTAAGTAGCTAGCTTGAGACAAGGAGGGAAATAATGGGACTATTAATTAAGAATGGGACGATCGTCTCTTCAACAGCTGAGTACCAAGCGGATCTATTAATAGAAGACGAAAAAATCAAAGAAATAGCCGTCAATATTCCAGAAGGCGACCATGAGGTGGTGGATGCAGCAGGTAAGTATATCTTCCCAGGGGGCGTCGATGAGCACGTGCATATGGGACCTTTTGATTCATATGGTTTTGAGACCTCACATGCTGCCTTAGTAGGTGGAACAACGACGATCGTTGATTTTGCGCCACAAGATCAAGGAGATACGGTGATCAATTCATTCCACCGGCATAAGGATGAAAAAGCCAAGGGAATTGCCTCACCGGACTTCTCCTTCCATGGTATGGTTATGGACACGTCCGAAGCCTTATTGGATGAGATTCCAAAGATGGTTGAAAATGGCATTGTTAACTTAAAATTCTTTATGGCTTATAATGGGACACCTTTCCATGTGGAAGATGACCTCATTTTTAAGGCCATGCAGATATGTAAAGATTATGGAATTACGCCTTGGGTTCACTGTGAGAATGGGGACATGATCGAAGTTCTCAAGGAAGAAGCCGTTAAGAATGGTGTCACAAAACCGATCGGCCACTATCTATCTTCACCACCAACGGTGGAAGATGAGGCGGTGCAACGTCTAATCTACCTAGCTAAGTTAGCTGATTGCCCAGTCTTTATTGTTCATAATACGACGGAAGGAGCCTGCGAAAATATCAAACGTGCCCAAGATCAGGGTCAACCGGTCTATGGTGAGACGTGTACCCACTATCTCACGATCGATACTTCCTTCTTAGAAAAGGAAAACTTCGAAGGGGCCAAATGGGTTTGCGGTCCAGCTATCCGGCCTAAAGAGCACTTAGAAGCTGTTTGGAAAGCGGTTAAGGATGGTACCTTAATGGGAATTGGATCGGACCACGCTGCTTGTGTGGGTGGTTTTGAGAAGGCTAAGAAACGCGGTATCGATGACTTTACTAAGATTCCAAATGGGGTTCCAGGTATGCAAGATCGCTTGAATATGGTCTGGACCCAAGGGGTAGAAAAAGGACGGATCAACCGTCAAGACTTTGTTCGTCTATGTATGGAAAATCCAGCCAAGGTCTGTGGTATCTATCCTCAAAAAGGTGCCTTATTGCCAGGTTCGGATGCGGATGTCTTGATCTGGGATCCGAACTATGAAGGAACGATTTCTGTTGAGAATTCCTATGAAGGAACTGACTACAATACCTTTGAAGGCTTCCCTCAAAAAGGGATTGCGGATAAGGTCTTTCTTCGCGGACATCTGATGGCAGAACGTGGTAAGTTAGTCGGCGAGAAAGGCCAGGGGCAATATGTTAAGCCACAGCCTTATACCGTATGTTACAGCAATTATCATCAAAAAAAGGCGGAATAAAAAAGCGTCTTGACTTTTTAAGGCATACAGTTTAATAGCTTTACGGATAAAAAAGACTGGTAGTAATGTCAGAAAAATAGGCCAACCATCGTATGTAGGGTTTATTTGGATGTCTCACGTTCTTTTTTAAGAATGTGAGGCATTTTTTATAAAAGGGGTCTTATCTAGAAAGAGTGAATAGGTATGGAATATCTCATTGTCAGCAATAATGCATTCGTCAAAGCGAAATATCAGTCCCTTCAGTTTGTTGAGGGAGATTTTTACCAGGTTTTAATCGTGGCAAGAGACAGAATTCATCGAGGTTGGCGCTTGGTATCGCACCCATTGCCTGCATCGATTCGAATGATGTATTCTCCGATACGGTCAATTATCCTGGCCAAGGAGCCTCATTCGAGTGCGACTTTATTGATCGAGCAGTCTATCGATTCCTACCTACGGACCATGGGGCAACGACAACCAGATTATCGAAATTTGGCCGACTATCAGACGATTGATTTCGAATTACTGCAAGCTTGCATAGCAGACTTAACAACAAATATCGAGTAAAGGGGGTCCTAATGTGAGATTAGAAATGCAAAAAATTCGGATTGACGCCATTGATTTTGGCGACCAAACGTGCATACAAGACCATCGATTGATCATCAATGAGGCCGAGATGTTAGCCTTTATTGAAGAAATAGAAAATGTTAAAAAAGCCAGCATTGCCTTGGCAAGGCCCGGCGAAAAAAAACGGATTATTCCCGTGAAAGACGTCATCGAACCGCGTTATCGCGTTGACCGAGGGAATCAATTTCCAGGAGTGACTGGAGATATTGAGCAGCTCGGTGACGGTATCACTAAAAAGATGCAGGGGGTAGCCGTTGTCACGGTAGGGGATATTGTTGGTTTTCAAGAAGGAATTATTGATATGTGGGGCGAAGGGGCCAAGTGGACACCTTTCTCGCAGACCTTTAATGTGGTAGTTGATATTACCCCGATTGAGGGCTTGGAACCCCATGAACATGAAGCGACTTGCCGGATGGTCGGACTTAAAGCCAGTGAATACCTTGGCGAAGCTCTGGCTGATCTGACAGCGGATGAGACGGAGGTCTATGAGATTGAAGATGTGAAGACCAGTCTTGAAAAATATCCAGATCTTCCACGAGTTGCCTATGCAGAAATGCTAATTGCTCAAGGCTTGTTGCATGATGGTTATATCTATGGGGTTGATGTCAAGCAGATTCTACCGACCTTATTGAATCCATTGGAAGAGCTCGATGGTGCCGTCATCTCGGGAAACTGTGTCGCGGCCTGTGATAAAATCACAACCTATCAACATCAAAACAATGCAGTTATTCTAGAACTCTTGAAGCTTCACGGAAAAGAGCTGAACTTTGTGGCTTCAATCATGGTGCCGGAATTAACCATTCTCGATGGTAAGTTCCGTACAACTGACTATACGGTCAAGCTTTGTCAAATGTTGGGCGTCGATGGCGTGATTGTATCGGAAGAAGGCTATGGAAACCCAGACTCAGATTTAGTCATGATTGCCCAAGGTTTGGAGCAGTCTGGTATTAAAGCGGTCTTAATCACCGATGAATGTTCGGGATGGGACGGAGATTCACAACCTCTGGCGGATGCCAAGGAAGAGGCTAAGGCGGTAGTTTCCACTGGAAACGTGTCTCACTTGGTGCATTTAGAGCCAGCCGACCAGGTCTTGGGTGATGCCAAGGCTATTGCCAACCTATCAGGAGGCTGGGAGGGCAGCTTGGATGATCAGGGACGGATTACTTGTGAATTAAATGCCATTATTGGATCAACCTCTGAAATTGGTTACCACAACCTAGCCGTGGAATTACATTAGGAAGGGGGAGGCAGATTCATGAAAAAAATACTTTATTATGTGAACCAGTTCTTTGGCCAAATCGGAGGCGAAGATAAGGCTGATATTGAACCCCGCCTAGTGGAGGGACCGGTGGGTCCGGCTCTCGCTTTTAATAACCTCGTTCAAGGAGGAGAAGTGACCTATACCTTGATTTGTGGGGATAACTATTTCAATGAGAACTTGGAATTAGCTCAACAATTTGTGATGGAGGCTTATGACCAGATCAAGCCAGACTTGGTGGTAGCAGGACCTGCCTTTAATGCGGGGCGTTATGGGATGGCTTGTGCGGGGGTTGTGAATACCCTGAAGGATAAGACTACTGTCTTAACTGGGATGTATCATGAGAACCCAGCGGTTGAACAATGTCGCACTCACGCCTATATTATTCCGACTGGAGACTCGGCCGCAGACATGCGTAAGGCTATGCCGAAGATGGTCGAATTAGCTAATAAGCTATTGGCAGGCCAGGAGGTCTCTGCCGAGGAAGATGGCTTCATGGTACAAGGTCGTCGTTTGACGGTCATTTCCGATAAGATCGGGGCCTTGCGGGCGACGGAGATGTTGCTTAAACGCTTAAAAGGGCAAGACTTCGAAACCGAATTACCCATGCCAGAATTCGACTATGTGGACGCTGCCCTACCGATTTCTGATATGGCAAATGCCACAATTGCTTTAGTGACAACAGGGGGGATTGTACCTGAGGGGAACCCTGACCACCTTCAGTCCGCTTCTGCTCAAAAGTGGGTGAAGTATGATATCTCTGACCTAAAAGAGTTAGCGGGTCGCTTCGTGACCATTCACGGTGGATTTGATCCCGTCTATGCCAATGAAAAGGCAGACCGGGTGGCTCCATTGGATGAATTAACTCGGCTTAAAGAAAAAGGGATCATCGGTGATATTTTCCCTTACTTCTATTCAACAACCGGAACAGGGACCTCTGTCGGTAACTCAGAGACCTTCGGCCGGGAGATTGGTCAAGAATTGGCTGATGCTAAGGTAGACGGCGTTATTCTAACCTCTACTTGAGGGACCTGTACACGTTGCGGAGCAACAATGGTCAAAGAAATTGAACGCTATGGTATTCCAATTGTGCATATGGCGACGATTACAACGATTTCTGAATCAGTTGGAGCCAATCGGATCGTTCCAACGGTTGCCATTCCTTATCCTGTTGGTAATCCAGACCTGGCTGAAAAGGAAGATGCCGTACGAGATGAATTAGTCGACCGAGCCATCCGGGCTTTGAAGACGGAAGTTGCATCGCCGACCGTCTTTAAAAAAGAATAAAGGCATTAAAGTAACCAACAAGCAGAGGTGATTAGCTCTGCTTGTTTTTTATGCTAATGGCGATAAAGCTTTGTCAAAACTATTCTTTTTTGTAAGGGCATACAAAATACTTCGAGTATGTTACACTTAATATAGTTAGAAAAGAGGGAATGTTTTCACGGTTTGAAAAGCTGTGAAAGGAGCGCTGTGTGCTTTTAAAAAGAATGGAGGCTATAAAATATGAAACAGTTACAGCATCCGAAATTGTTAGACTTGGAGTTTTTTCAGGGGATTGATGATCGAACGATGGAAGCAATTGACCAATTACCCATTCGTATTAAAAACTTTGAAAGCGGGGAAATCGTTAATTTTTTTGGTGACTGCTTGGAATATATTTATATTATTATCGAAGGCTGTCTTAAGACCAATGAATATCTGATGAGTGGTAAAGAAGTGGTCTCATCCTATTATTTTGCCAAAGATGCCTTTCCTTTTTATTTAGTTTATGGCGGAAGGCAGACTTATCCTTATAATGTTTGTTGTCATAAAAAAGCCAAGGTCTATGCCCTGCCTATTCAAGGCTTCAAAGAGATTATTGCCAAAGATGCTAAGCTGATGGAGAATATCTTGGTCTTTGTATCTAAGTATTGTGTGAAGAACAAGATGGTGATCCAAGCAGCCTCCTATCCCAAGGTGGCCCAGCGTTTGGCTTTTTGGTTATTGGCTTCAGTAGATTGCCAAGGAGACTACCAAATTCCAGGCACACAGCAGTTATTTGCCGATCGGCTCTTAGTGAATCGCTCTTCCTTGAATCAAGAAATTAAGAACTTTGAAGGCTTGGGCTATATTCAGAAAAAAGGTCGCAGCGTCCACCTGAATGATCGATCGGCATTGGAGGCCCTGATTCAAGAACAATAAAGCCCCTCTTTTAAAAGCGCTTTAGATCATGGTATACTAGAGGTAGTTATTCAATCACAGTCAGAAAGGAAGTTTGTATGAAGAAACGAATTGAAAATTTTGCCCGTTTAGCGGTAGAATATGGGGTTAATGTACAAGCAGGCGAAGATGTTTTAATCACGACACCAGTGGAAAGTCCAGAATTAGCGCGCTTAATCACCAAGGTAGCCTATGAAAAAGGGGCACGTAAGGTAGCGATTAATTGGGTGGACGACTATGTGACGCGTTGCAATTATGAATATCAAGCCCAAGAGACCTTGAACGAAGTGGCGGATTGGGAAGTAGCTAAGATGCAATATCAAATTGCTGACAAGCGGTCTAATCGGATCTCGATCTATGCAGAAGATCCTGATCTTTTATCGGGACTTGATCAAGCCAAGATCTCAGAAGCGGTCCGTAATCGCTCTTTGAAGATGAAGGATTTTGTTAAATATACCATGAATGATATCGTATCCTGGTTGGTGATCTCGGTGCCAACCTTGAAGTGGGCTCATAAGATTTTCCCAGATCTTAGTCCTGAAGAGGCCTATGACAAGTTATGGGAAGTGATTCTTGATGTTTGTCGAGTATCGGAATCTTGGGAAGATACCAAGGCCAATTGGGATCAACACATTAAGACACTGAATGAAAAAGCCCACTTCCTCAATGAGCAACAATTTGAGGAAGTTCACTATCAAGCCAGCAATGGA
Source organism: Facklamia hominis CCUG 36813 (assembly GCF_000301035.1). Classification (GTDB taxonomy): domain Bacteria; phylum Bacillota; class Bacilli; order Lactobacillales; family Aerococcaceae; genus Facklamia; species Facklamia hominis. The sequence goes on from NZ_JH932292.1 coordinate 1,618,214, forward strand.
ACGGACTTACGAGTGAAGTTACCTAAGAATCACTTATGGATGTCTGCCGGTTCTTCTAACGCTAAGGGCGATCATTTCATTCCGAACATGCCAACAGAAGAAGTCTTTACCGCTCCTCAATATGATGGAGTTAATGGCCGTTTAGTAGCTTCCAAGCCGTTAGTTTATAACGGGGTTGTCATCAATCACTTTGAATTTACCTTCAAAGACGGTAAGGTGGTTGACTTTAAGGCTCAAGAAGGTTACGACACCCTCGCTGAAATGTTGGAAAGCGATCCAGGCGCTCGCTTCTTAGGAGAAATTGCATTAGTGCCTTATGATTCCCCGATTTCTAATTCTAATATTTTGTTCTATAATACACTCTTTGATGAGAATGCTTCTTGTCACTTTGCCCTAGGTAAGGCCTATCCAACTTGTGTTGAGGGTGGCACTGATTTAGAAGACGATCAAGTACACCAAGCAGGTCTAAACGATTCCTTGATCCACGAAGACTTCATGGTCGGAACCGCTGATTTAAACATCACCGGCTACAAAAACGATCAAGCTTTCCAAATCTTTAAAGAAGGAAACTGGGCATTTTAAAACAGAGTGCGAACAAAAGCGTTTACCTAACGGATGTAAGACTGTAAGTTGCTAAAGCAACAACAGTCTCAGCAATCCCCTGTAGCATTTTCAATGCTTACAGGCTTAAGTGCGTCCGCAAGCACGTTTTGACAGAGTGCACTCGCACTAGTGATACATTCATCAAAAAGGACTACGACAGCTTTTTGTACCGACCTCCCAATCGTTAGATTTTTGGTCTAACTTTTGGGGGTCGGTACATTGGTCGTAGTCTTTTTAGTATCCCGTTAATTTTCAGGTCGGATTAGGGTTTGGAAGTGATCGATGAGTGACTGGGCTTGACCTTCCATGCGCCCACTCACTAATTGAGGAGACCCACCGCCCTTAATTGAAGGGCTTGAACTCTGAAGTGCCTTTAACAAGTCTCGAGCTCTTCCTTGAGGGGACAAGAGGGCGAATTGTAGCTTGTCGGAGTCTTGATGATAGACTAGGCAGTCTTGGTCGATGAATTTAATCAGGGCTTGAATGAGAACGTGATATGTTTGCTTATAAAGTTAAAATTTATTAAATTAGATGACTTTATCTTAGTATAGTTGTGATAGGATATAAAATAGTCGAAAATATTTTATTAATCATATTAATTTTTATCAATGATCTTTCGCTTTATTAGTAGTCATTAAAATAGCTATTTAATAAGTGACTATTAAAAATGAAAGGAAGATTATTATGGATAGCAATGCAAAAATTATATGGGATTATTTAACTAGTCATGGGTGGAGCCAAGAAGCAGTGGCTGGTATCCTAGGAAATATGGAGGTGGAGACTGGAATCGAACCAAATCTTCATGAATATGGTGGAGGAACTGGTTATGGATTAGTACAGTGGACCCCTGGTACTAGACTAATTAATTGGGCGCATCAAAATGGATTGGATCCTTCTAATATTTATACTCAGCTTAAACGTTTGGAGTTCGAAGTAGAGAATTGCCACATCTCATCAATAAATCCGTATATAGATAAATTGGGAGTGGGCAATTTCAGAGACTTTACTAAACTTAGAAAATCGCCAGAGGAAATGGCAAGAATTTTTGTAATAAATTATGAACGCCCTTCAAATGAAGGTATGAAATTAGAGAAGCGTCAAGCAGCTGCGCGTCGTTGGTATGATAAATTTAGTGGAGGGTCTAGTTACGTCCCATCTACTTCAAAAAGCACTGACAATATTCAATATTATACTGTACAAGCAGGGGATTCTTACTGGGCAATTTCTCGAAAATTTGGATTAACAGTAGATCAATTGTTAGAAATGAACAATTTTGATGCTAATCATATTATTCATCCAGGTGATCGACTCATTGTAAAAAAAGAAGTGTCGCGTCCAATTCCCACTCCACCAAGTGGTGAAAGTATTCAATATTATACTGTACAAGCAGGAGATTCTTATTGGGGAATTTCTCGAAAATTTGGATTAACAGTAGATCAATTGTTAGAAATGAATAATTTTTCTGCTAATCATATTATTCATCCAGGTGACCGATTAATTGTTGGATATAGTAGTGAAAAAGAACCTTCGCCAGCTCCAACACCTTCAACGCAAACTAATTTGGAAGCGGTAGTGAATTGGTTTAGAAGTCGTCAAGGGAAGGTTACTTATAGCATGGATAATCGTCTAGGTCCAAACTCTTATGACTGCTCCAGTGCAGTGTTTAATGCTTTGAAGGCAGGAGGCTTTGTTTCACAGGACACTTGGCCAGGTACAACAGAAACATTATTTCAAATGGAGGGTACATTACTAATTCCTATCAGCAGAGCAGAAGCAAAGTTTGGTGATATTTTTGTAGCAGGGGTGAAGGGTCAGTCTCTCTATGGTGGAGGTCATACAGGGGTATTTGTAGCTCCAGAACGTATTATTCACTGTACATCATCATATAATGGTATCGTTGAAACACCATTAGAAGGAAACTATGGATATGGACTTCCTTTACATTGTTATCGTTTGCGTGGAGCTAACAATTCATCTCCACAGCCATCACCATTACCTAATTCAGGAAATGAAGGAACTGAGCATTTAGTTAAATCATATGCGGAAACCGGACGTTTTACTGCTAATCAAGTAGTAAATATTCATAATTCTTGCTCAAAATCATCTGCAGTGGCTGCGATATTAAATTCTGGAGACTCAGTATATTATGATTCTGTATATATTACTAATAAATATATGTATATTAGCTATGTTTCTTATTCAGGAGTTCGTCGCTATGTGCCAATTTGTACATATATCAATGGAGTAAAAGGATCAATTTCAGGGACAATTGGATAAGTTTTGATTTTCAATAAATAGAGCTAGTCAAATAAGAGCCTTGCTCCTGACAATTTATCAGGAACAAGGCTCTAAATGTATATAAAGTCTATTTAACAATATTGAAAATATTGCCTTTATCATCATAAAAACTTTGCCATTCATCATCAGATTGTATGGTCAATAAAACATTGCCGGCATCATCGGTCACTTTTATTTTATTATTTTCACCCAAAATGTAAGTGATATTTTTTAGACAAACAGCGGTTGCGGGAGTCTCTAGTTTATTTGCTTGAAGTGTTGCTTCAGGTGAAAGTTCAAATGAGTCTAAATTATTTATTTCTACATTAACATTGTTTTCCCAATTAGTAATTTGTTCTGATTGAGGGTAAAGTAAATAGATAGTATTAAAATCAAAGATATAGCCATGTTCAGATTCATCTTGGTAAATAGCGCTTTGAAGCGGGAATTTTATAAGGGAGTTTAAATCTAAATCATAGTCAGAAACTTCATTATCAATTAAAATAGAGGCGATTGCTGGTGAATCGAGGTTCTCTAATTGGTAATAAGCTGTTGCCATGATTGATTGTCCAGGTGCGATTTCTTCTATTTCATGAGCATATTCTTGGTTTTCTAATTGATAAACTGCTGTATCAAGTATAGTTGGAGAGCCATTGATATTTTGAGATACCTGAACATGATCTTCAAATTCATTGGTGTAAGTGGTAGTGCTTTGATCAGAACTATTATTAAATTGATATTTGATTACTAACATATATTTGTCCTGACTTTGATTGCCGGCTTCTCCTGGTGCAAGGGTGGCTAGATATTTTATTTTATATTCACCACTATCAGTATTAAAGGTAAAATCTTTTGGAAGATTTTCAAGGTCTTCTTGTTGGTTTTTTAGATTATTTTGAATATGGGTAGAGATCTGTTGTTGTTTCTTTAATGATTTCTGACTATTTTTCTTACGATCTTCTTCACTTAAGGATGTTTTTTGATCGCTTGTCTTAGACAATACTTCTGGATAGAGATTGGTGAAGTGACGAAATGGCATCTTAATATCACCTAGTAAATCTCGTGTAGTCAAGTAATTGATTGCAGCATTAAATACGGCATCTTTAGGTAGTTTTGCTAACATATCATCTGTAATACCGTAAGTTTTTAGAGAATTCATGTAAGTGTTGTAAAAGCCATTATTGGTATAAGCAATAGCTTCTTCATTAGACATTGGCATTGATAGTTTTGAGTTTTGATGAGTATTCTCTTGCTTAATCGGATTTTCACTAGAAGTATTATTTTCAGGAATAGAAGTATCTAAGAGATCAGGAACAAGATATAAGAGACATTGTCCAGCTTCTTCTGGATTAACGGTTTCATTGCCTACCGTAATTAAATAGTTGAATGCAGCTTTTTTGAGCGTTTCTAACGAAACTTTGTTTAACATTTCATCACTAACACCAGCACTGTGTAAAATTCCTCTATAAGTTTCAACATATCCTGCATCTATGAGTTCTTGTGCTTTGATTGGATGCATTGCAGTTCTATGCATCGGTTCAAGTTCTTCGGTCGTCGAATTATTTTCCTCGGCAATGACAACATTATTGCAAAATACAGACGTGAGGGCTAACATAGTTAAACTTGATGTCACAATATACCTTTTAAACATATCTTCAAATCCCTTCATTCAATGATAAGTTAATTATAGCATTTGTAACTTATTGTTTCAAAACAAACTATGATTATAAATTGCCAGTATTGTACTTTATTGACTGAAATTTCTTTCGGAAATTATTTTGAAACATAATAATTTGTACTCTTGCAAAAAGTCATCGTGAAGCTCTGATGGGACACCAATGAGGTTGCTTAAGAAGAGAGGCTGTAATTTTTGAAATATATACTCATATTCTTTGTTCAAGATCGCTCGTATTAACTGTTCGTCCATATTTAGAGATCCTTAATTTCTTTTTTCATTTTTTTGAGTGCCCTATTTTTTATTTGACTTATAGCGGAGGGGGATGTGTTCATGAGTTTTGATATTTCTTGTTGAGAATATCCTTTAAAGAAATTAAGCCATATAATTTTCTTTTGTAAAGGAGATAAGGTAGTGAATGCGACTTCGAGGTTTTTATTATTAATTATTCTTTCATAATCGTTTAGTATATAGTCTTCATTACATCGATAGGCAATGTCTTCAATATTGTCATCTTCTTTTAATAAATATTCTCTTGTTGTGGTTTTGCGATATTTTCTTAACAGATCAATTTTAAGATAGCTAATTTTTTGTTTTAAATAGGCTAGCAACTGTTTACACTCTTGTTTTTGTTGATTTGAGATGTAAGTTATTTTTTCTTTTTTCATAGCTATATCCTTTCTATGATAAAAATTTTATTTAGTATATTTCTTTAAGAATATTAGAAAAGCTTTGATATCTACTCGGTTCTTTGATTAGTTTTTCTATAGAAACTCCTAGCCTATTTGAAAAATGGCAAAGATAAGTTATGTTTATTTCACATTCATTTTTTTCTAAACGGATATAATGTCTTTTAGAACAAATTCCTAAACAAACTTGTTCCATAGTGAGACCTTTAACTTTTCTTATTTCTTTAAGTCTGTTTTTTGCAGGTTCAATCATGAAATTTTCCTCTTTTCGAAGTCCTTTTAATTAACATTATGGTGAACATACAATTATGTTAAAGATGCACATCTGTCACTAGATTATTAAAAAGAGGCTGTGACATAAGTCCACCAAAAAACCGGCTGAATCGTTGATATTACAACGATTCAGCCGGTTTTTATGTTATAATTAAGTTAATCAATAAAAAAACAGAGGACCTCACCCCTCTGTTTCCATTTCAATCCTAGAAAGGACCAAAAAATGCATACTCATTATAACCTAAATCAACTTTATTTGGAAGTCTCTTATCAATACCGCCCTCAAGAAGATCACATCAGCTACTATATTCATCAATTTGTGGACTCTCTAGAGATTCATTATCCCTATCTCTTTGGTCGTCCTCGTAAATATGACTTCTCGATGTTACTCAAGTTATTATTATATGCTTATTCTCGCGGTGTCTTCACCAGTCGCTCGATGGAACAATTGGCTCGCGAAAATCTGCCCGCTATCTGGTTGTGTCAAAATGAAGTACCTTCTTACCGTACAATTTGTCGATTTAGACAGTCCGATGAATTAGCTGACATTCTTAAACAAAGTTATGATGAATTTGTGCGGTATTTAAGACAACAACGACTTATCGATGATCATCTCTTTATTGATGGGACAAAAATCTTAGCGGATGCCAATAAGTACAGCTTTGTCTGGAAAAAGAACACGATCCGCTTTGAAGCAATGAATCGACAAAAGATGACCGAACTCGTCAATGAAATGCGTCAGTATTATCAAATGGGGTTGATTCCAGAAGAGACCCCACTAACGCTTGAAGGGCTTGAAGAAACCATTACCCAGCTTGAAGTTCGCTTAGAAGACTTAGAGGAAACCATCGAAGAGTCTCCTCGGTTGTCACCGAATCCTCACAAAAAGGAGCGGCGAAAAGTCAAGAGTCAATTGAGGCGCATGAAACATTGTCATTCCAAGCATCAACACTATCAAACGCAACGAGCCATCTTAGGTGAACGTCATTCGTATTCAAAAACGGACCCCGATGCGACCTTTATGCGAATGAAAGAAGATCCCATGAAGAATGGTCAGTTGAAACCGGGCTATAATTTACAGATTGCCACCTCTCATCAGTTTGTTTTAGCTTATGAACTTTTTTCAAACCCGACAGATACGCGGACATTAAGACCTTTCTTTGAGAGTCATCAAGCACTGTTTCGCTCCTTTTCAGTGGTGAGTATGGATGCAGGATATGGCTCTGAAAGTAACTATACTTATCTTGAAGAAAGCTTTCCCGAAATCACCGCATTAATTCCTTATGGCACGTATCTTAAAGAACAGAGTCGAAAATGGCGAAGTGACGACTCAAAAGTCATGAATTGGGACTATGATGAAAAAGAAGACTGTTACGTCGATCCTCAAGGGGTACGATTTAATTTCGTCGCTTATCGCACCCGAACGGATAAGTATGGTTTTGAAAGAAATTTTAAAGAGTATCAAGCAGAACGGATCGATGAGAATCAACAAGAAATTGAAGCAGCCCTTACTCAGAAAGGATATGTCCGAAAAATTACGGTTAATCCTTCGTATGACTACTTCAAAGCCAAGCAAAGGGGGCTCTTAAAAGATCCGAAATATCGTCCAATTTATAGCCAGCGGAAGATCGATGTTGAACCAACATTTGGTCATCTGAAGGCTTGTTTGGGATTCACTCGATTTCATGTTCGAGGGAAACAGGCCGTGAATAATGAGATGGGATTAGCTCTAATGGCAGCTAACCTAAGAAAATTGCGATTAAGAAAGACAGAAAAAGAAAGAACCCAGAAATTTTACTCCTATTGGATAAAATTTCTGGATATTTTTGAGACTTGTGTCACAGCCTCTTTTCTTTGTTTCTAATTTATATATTTTGAGTAGATCAGGAGATTTCTGTAATGAAAAAAGTAGTTATTATGATTGCTTTATAAACATTAATTATTTAACTGATATTTTCGCTATATTTATGACTAGCTTTATTTTAGAAAGAGGGAGTCCGATGGAGGAATTTATTAATTTAGTTGGTAATTTTGGGTTTCCTATTGCACTGGTTATCTATTTTTTGGCTAGATTCGAAAAGAAAATTGATCAGTTAACCCATAGTTTAGAAATACTAGCTCAGCAAATAAACAATATTTTAGTTAGAGATCAAATTAATAAGGGATATCATAATAGAGAAGATAGTTATGAAAAGAAGAACATACAAATATAAATGATTAAGGCCTCATTTATATTTTTTCTATAGTCAGTTTAGAAGAGCAAATAATTGAAATAATATGGCATTACTGTTGTTTAGCAAGTAAATTATATTAATTCAGCTTCTCGTAAAATAGATTGTTGGTCTGGTTATATGAGAGGCTCAATTGTAAATCTTGCCGAAAAGAATCGTGATTAGAACATTTGATTGAGAGATTTAAGAAAGCTATGATAACCATAAATCGTCGAATGAATCATCTCAACTACTTTAACCACATCAAGGTCAACGATAAATGTATCTATCGATTAATGAAAATCATGGGGTTAAAACCAGTTGTTCGTTGTAAACGAAACTACTATATAATGGGTTCTTCTTACCATATGGCAGAGAATATGTTGAATCGTGAATTAAAATAATTGTTCCTTATAAAAAACCATGTGCGATAGACATCGTACATGGTATAAAATAATTTATTTATTGAACTATCTAATTGAAAGGTCCATAACAGCTTTTGGTCGTAGTCTTTTTAGTATCTCCTTAATTTTCAGGCTGGATTAGGGTTTGGAAGTGATCGATGAGTGATTGGGCTTGACCTTCCATGCGCCCACTAACTAATTGAGGAGACCCGCCACCCTTAATTGAGGGGATTGAACTCTGGAGTATCTTTAAAAGGTCCCGTGCGCTTCCTTGAGGGGACAAGAGGGCGAATTGTAGCTTGTCGGAGTCTTGATGATAGAGTAGGCAGTCCTGGTCGATGAATTTAACCAAGGCTTGGGAAAGTTGCCGTAAGTCCTGGCTTTCAGAGTCACTCAGGGCATAGACTGGTTGCTTAGTTTGAGCTAAGGCTTGGGCTTGATAGGAGATCACCTGTGTCTTAAGGTCAGCAGCTACTTTAGCACTGGCTTTTTCCTTGTGAATGAGGTCTTGGACTGCTTGGTCTAATTGATCGACCGGTGCGTTGAGGATTTGGCTCAAGTGGTTGGCTTGTTGGTAGTAGGTCTCTAGGGCTTTTTCGGTGGCTTGGTTGAGGGTCAAGGAGACCTTGCTGCCACGGGAAGAGTTACGAGTACTCAAGTGGCAGTAGGAACCAATTTGACCGGTATGGTTGACGTGGAGGGTGGCACAGGGTTGACAGTCGACGTCACCAAAACGAACTAGCCGCAGGGTGTCATGGTGTTGGTAGGCAGGATCTGGATAGCCGGCTCCCTTGATATAACGAATCTCACAAGGAATTTCCTGGCGGATAATCGCTTGCATGAAGGCCTGGCATTCGTCTAACAAGTCCGTCGAGAGATCCTTTTGATTGACTTCATACCAGAGGTGGTCGGGATCTGTACCAATCGCAATGAGTTCCAGTCCTTTTTGCCGGTAAAAACCATCGAGTAGATGGAAACTTGATTGAACGGCTGTATTGAACCAGCGTGTTTTGGGTTCAACTTCTAATTGGATGGGATCTTCAAGCTGAGTTTGAACTTGGTGGTAGAGGGTGTCGCCGATGTATTTTAAGTCAAGGACAGGCTGTCCGTTGATCCAGCCACGATCACTTGGCATGCCTCCTTTTTCACCATAAAAAACGGTCGCTTCAAAGGCGTAGTAGTCATCTTTTTGATCAATGATATGGGTCGTTAGGTTTAATTGGCTAAAATCGTCGTAGTAAGGATTCATGATTGACCTCGCTTTCAGGGCTTTTGATCCCATTATAGCATAGATCTTGAGCCATAACTTGATCCTAAAGAGGGGCTTTTCTATAATAGAAAGGCAGGAGGGATGGAGATGGATCAACGATTACAAAAACAATTGGAATTTTGTTTGAAGTTAGATGAGGCTAAGAATATCTTACGGCAGACGCATTTGAGTCAGCATGGCCGACGGGAAAATGATGCCGAACATGCTTGGCATATGGCGGTGATGGCCTATGTCTTGCGCGACTATGCCAACGAGCCAGTCGATGTGGGTAAGCTCTTAATTATGTGCTTGATCCATGATATTGTAGAGATTGAAGCGGGAGACACCTATGCTTATGATGAGGCTGGTAAGAAGACTCAAGCAGAGCGAGAAGCAGCGGCACGGGATAAGTTGTTTGGCATGTTACCAGCAGACCAAGCTGCAGAACTAGCTGGCTTATTTGATGAATTTGATGAAGGGAAAAGTCCGGAAGCACGTTTTGCGAATGCGATGGATAATCTCCAACCCTTGATCTTGAACCACTCGAATGGGGGTAAGGACTGGATTGATCATCAGGTGACGTATGATCAGGTCTTTCAACGTCAATCCAGGACTGAAGCTGGATCAAAGGTGCTTTTTGATTATACCCAGCAAGTTTTGGATGACCATGTCAAGAAAGGTAACTTAAGAAAATAGATGCTTGATTGAGCCGTCGATAATAATGAAAAAGGACACCCAGTGGGGTGTCCTTTTTGTTTAGTTTCGTGTAGCAATTTAAAGTCTTGCTTCCGTTAGGTTAACGACTTTAGTCATACTCTATCAAAACGCGCTTCGATGAGCATCCCCTTATGTCTAAGCAAAAATCGCTCTGCGTGACTAGCGTCACTCCGCTCGATTTCTTACTTAGCCTACAGGGGATTACCGCTCATCGGCGCACTCTATTTAAAACGTGCTCACAATTGCAGCGCCTGGACGTTAAGCGATCCTTCTCGAACACTCTTTGAGTGTTTCGAAGGCTCACTTATCGCTGCGGCGCTTGCTGAGACTGTTGTTGCTTTAGCGACTTACAGTCTCACATCCGTTAGGTTAACGACTTTTGTCGCACTCTATTTTTCTTCGGGGAGGATGGTGTTGAAGGTGTCTCCGTGTTGGAGGTCGGCGTATTGGTAGCCGCGTTTGAACCAGGCTTGACGCTGTTTTGCAGATCCGTGGGTGAAGGAATCTGGGACGACTCGGCCATAGGTTTCTTTTTGTAGGGTGTCATCACCGACCGCTTCAGCGGCTCCCATGGCTTCTTCTAGGTCGCCGGCATCGAGGAGTCCTTGTTCTTCGGCATAGCGAGCCCAAGCTCCAGCATAGTAATCTGCCTGGAGTTCTAAGCGGACCGACAGAGCCTTTTGCTGGCTGGAGCTGGCTCGGCGTGCGGCAGCCTGGTATTGATCCATGGTGCCGACGAGGGTTTGGATATGGTGACCCACTTCATGAGCCAGAACATAGGCCATGGCAAAGTCTCCCGGTGCCTTATATTTATATTGTAAATCCCGATAGAAAGAAAGGTCGATATAGACCGATCGGTCACCGGAACAGTAGAAAGGCCCCGCTTGGGCTGAGCCAAAGCCACAGCCTGAGGTTTGTACGGTATCGGTATAAAGAACCAACTTAGCAGGTCGGTAGTCAATGCCCGCTTTTTGGAGTTCTTCTTGCCAGAAATCTTCGGTGGATCCCAAAACAGCCGCTAGAAATTCTTTTTCCTCGGAACTTGCTTCCTTGGATTGGTTGATTTGTTGGCTGGCTGGGGGATAGGAGTTGGATGGGTTACTTGTTGGTCCCATCAAGAAATTGCCCCCTGAGAAAAAGAGGAAGGCAAGGATCAATAGGACGACCCATTTAGGTAAGCCTCGAGTGAGTAGCAGCAAGTTAAGTAAACTTCCTAAGCCACCGCCACCATAGCCTCGTCTGCCATAGCCTCGACCGGTCGGAATACGATTTCGTTGTCCGCGCCGATCCTCCACATTGTCGCTTCGTCGCAAATTATCCCATTTCATTTTGTTTTCCTCATTTCATCGTGTGTTCTTTCCTTCATTATAATGAAAATTCCGCTTAAAGAACAGTTAAAGGCTTAAACCAAAAAAGCGGCCCCTAGGCCGCAATAGAAGTTATTCTTGAGTGTTTTGAGGGTCTTCAGTGGCTTCCAGTGGGTAATCGGACTGGGTTGCCCATTCCATCAAGGATCCATCGTAGACCTTCACTTGGTCTTGTCCTAATTGGTTCAAGACATTGCGAACGTAGGAGGCCGCTACCCCAAAACCGCAGTAGACAACGACTTCTTTATCTGGATTCAAGGCATCGCTTTCCGCAAAGATTTCTTTTAATTGGTCAGCAGGTAAAAGCTCGCCCGTTTCCGGATCTTCTAGCTTCATATAAGGAACATTGAAGGCACCAGGAATGTGGCCATTACGATCATCCCCAAAGGACGCGAAAGCGCCTGAAAATTGATCGGGACTAAGGACATCAATTATGACGGTTTGAGGATCTTCTTGGTCGACAAGGGCTTTCATGCCTTCTAAGTCGGTATAAAGAGCTTCTTGACGCGTTAGGTCTAATTGACCTGGGCTAATGCTTGTTTCTTCATCGGTTACTTCATAGCCGTCGGCTTTCCATTTAGCCAAGCCACCTTCTAAAACGGCGACTTGGTCCTTGCCTTCATATTGAAGTTGCCAAGCCAAGCGTGAAGCCCAACTATCCGCCTTGAATTCAGCAGCCACTTCAGGTCCGCCATCATAGACAACGACCCGGCTTTCATTGGTCATGCCTAGGCTTTCCATATAGGCGACAAAGACATCGTGATCAATCGCGGTAAAAGGAATCGGAGCATCTTCTTTAGCTAATTGGAATTGATCGGCAAAAACAGCACCAGGGATATGTTCTTTTTGATAATCTTCCAAGCCTGAGGCGAGAAATTCACCATCAGGGTCGTTGAATAGCACACTGGCATCAATCACTAGGAGGTCTGGATCATCGAGATGATCGGCTAACCATTGGGTACTAACAAATGGGGTCATCGTTTCCTCACTTTCTTTGGCAAATAGAGACTGGGGCATTAAGAGACAAATATGGGCAAGTAAAGCCCATAGTTGACGCATGATGGGAACTACCTTTCTTATTAGGAGGTTACAAGCTACACCCATCCTAGCATAGGGCTCTCATCAGGACAAGTTAGTCACTATGAGCTTTTCTGATAAATCCAAGAGATCTATTTAGAACAAGAGATCTATTTAGAAAAGGTTTAGGTATATCTAAAAATATTTTATAAAAATAACTAAAAAAGCACTTGACACCTTTAAAGGTTTAGGCTATCCTAAAAATATCAAAGTTAGGACAATAAATTTAACCCATTTAGGAGGAAGATCTTATGAAAAAACTAAAAGGCTTAATGGCCTTCTTCTTATTAGCAAGTATTGGATTGTTGACGGTAGGTCAAGTAAAAGCAGCAGACAAGCCAACGGTGACGACAACCACATCCTTCTTATATGATATGGTCAATCAATTGGCTGGCGATAAAGTCAACCGAGAGTTAGTGATTCCAGCGGGAGAAGACCCTCACGTTTACGTTGCTAAACCACAAGATTTAATCAAATTGGAAAAGGCTGACTTGGTCTTATACCATGGTTTACATTTTGAAGGACGGATGGTAGAAGCTTTAGAAAAAGTGGGCTACCCTGTATCCGAAACTTTTGATGAATCTAAGATCGGTGAGATGGATCAAGATGGCAAGAAAGTGATCGACCCTCACTTCTGGTTTGATATCGACCTTTATAAGGAAGCGACTCAAAATGCTAGCAAAAAATTGATCGAGTTATTGCCCGATAGCAAAGATGAGATCGAAGCCAATACCCAGGCTTACTTGAAGGAATTAGACGACTTGGATCAATATGTGAAGGAACAAATCGAATCCATTCCAGAAGATCAACGCTATTTGATTACTCCTCATGATGCCTTTAACTATTTCTCAAGACGCTATCATATTCCTGTCAAGGCCCCTCAAGGAGTGTCTACTGATTCGGAAGTTGCCAATGCGGATGTGGAAGAAACGGTTAATTTCATCGTTGACCATCAAGTTAAAGCGATCTTTGCGGAGTCAACAACTGACCCAGCACGGATGGAAAAACTAAAAGAAGCCTGCAAGGCTAAAGGTTTTGACGTAGAAGTGGTATCGGGTGAAGGTCAAGAACTCTTCTCCGATTCCTTAGCTCCAGAAGGACAAGATGGCGATAATTATATTGATATGGTTCGTCATAATGTGGATTTAATTACCAGCCACTTAAAATAATGAATGCTGGGCCTGAATAAATTGATGATTGAAGAGCACGCTTGTAAGGGCCCTAACTACCTTACAAGCGGCTTTTAGTTATATAAGAGTAATCATTACGAATGAAAAAGGAGAGGATCGTATGACAGAAAACATCGTACAAGTACGCGATTTGACCATGGCTTACCATGATAAGCCAGTATTATGGGATGTGGATTTAGATATTCCTAAAGGATCACGGACAGCGATTATTGGCCCTAATGGTGCCGGTAAGTCGACCCTGATAAAGGGGGTATTGGGACTAGAATCCACCTTGTCAGGTTCGGTCAAGGTCTTTGATCAACCGGTGAAGTCGGTTTTTAAGCGGATTGCTTATATTCCACAAGCTTCTTCCGTCAATTGGAATTTTCCAACGACCGTCGAAGATGTTGTCTTGATGGGGCGTTATGGTCATCTGGGATGGCTAAAGCGGCCCACTTCGACCGACCGAACGATTGCCTTAGCAGCCCTGGAAGAGATTGGTATGTTGGATTTTAAATCACGACAGATTGCCCAACTATCCGGTGGACAGCGGCAACGGGTCTTCATCGCCCGAGCGATTGCCCAGCAGGCGGATATTTATTTTATGGACGAGCCTCTGGCTGGGGTAGATAAGAAGACGGAGGGAGTCATTATTGATTTCTTGACTCGATCGCAAAAGGAAGGCAAGACCTCGATCGTGGTTCACCATGATTTGAATACCATTAAGGCTTATTTTGATTACTTGGTGATCTTAAATAAACAAATAGTAGCAGCTGGCCCCGTTGAGTCCTGCTTTACAGCCGATAATTTATCCAAAGCCGACATGTTAGCCAGTCAAGTTGTTTTACAGGATCATTCAACGGTTAGAAAGGAGGATTAGGGATGTTTCATTTGGATAGTCAAGTTCTGACTTCTTATTCCTTCTTATTGATCGCCCTAGGGACCTTTTTATTGGCTTCAGCGGCAGGAATCATTGGGACGGTCTCCGTCTTAAAGGGGCAATCCTTGATTGGAGATGCGATCGGCCATGCGGCTTATCCGGGGATTATTATGGCCTTTATGGTGGTGGTCTCCAAGGATCCAACGGCCTTACTCATCGGTGCCTTGATCTCTGGCGCCTGTGCCTTTTTCTTGATTCAGTTGATCCATCATTATTCAAAGGTCAATCTGGATGCCATTCTAGCGATTGTGCTTTCGGCTTTCTTCGGTCTAGGGATGGTCTTAAAATCCTGGATCCAGGGGCATCCGGCTTTTGCGGGACAATCCCAGTCGGGCTTGAATAATTATATCTTTGGTCAAGCGGCCTATATTATGGAAAAAGATGTTCGAATTATTTTATGGGTGGCCATCGTTTCTTTGTGCTTGTTTGGTCTCTTTTACAAGGAAATTAAGGTCTTTGTCTTTGATGAGGTGTATGCCCAGACGATTGGCATTCGTTCTAGTTGGATCTATGCCTTGATGATGTTGATGACCATGTCGATTATTGGAGTGGGCTTGAAGTTAGTGGGGACAATTCTGATTGCTTCCTTATTGATTGTACCAGCGGTGACCGCTCTCCAGTGGTCGAATCGATTTTTGCCGGTTTGTTTGATTGCTGCTTTTGTGGGCGGCATTTCGGCGGTGATTGGAACTTATTATTCTACGATTTACCGCGGTTTATCGACCGGGCCCATGATTATTGTCGTCATGACTTCTTTAGCTTTGATCTCCTTGTTGATTGGACCGCGAGGGATTTTATCCACCCTTAGAAAAAGGAGGGCCATGTAATGATGACTTTTTCAGATATGATTAATTTATTGATGGCGTCCTATGAATCCTGGTTGGTTTTATTGGTGACTGCAGTGACTTGTGCTCTGATCGGAAGCTTTTTGGTCTTGCGCAACCTGTCTATGATTGCCGATGCGATTTCACACTCGGTGTTATTGGGGATTATCCTCGGCTTTTTTATTGCGGGAGACTTAGACTCACCTTGGTTGATTTTTGGAGCGGCTGCTCTGGGCGTGGTGACCGTTTGGTCGACCGAAACCCTCAGTAAAACGGGGCTGGTGGAAAGTGATGATGCGGTCGGGATTGTTTATCCCTTGTTCTTTGCCTTAGCGGTCATCTTAATTACTCGCTTTGCCTCGAATGTCCACTTGGATACCGATGTGGTTTTAACCGGAGAAGTGATTTTAACACCGCTCGATCGAGTGGAGCTTTTTGGTTTTTCACTGCCGACGGCTTTGTTCCAAATGAGCCTGCTTTTGGGCGTGAATGCTTTATTTATTGTGATCTTCTTTAAAGATTTGAAGTTGACCACTTTTGATAATCAATACGGTCATCTCTTAGGCTTTAATGCAGGACTCTTATTCTATGTTTTGATGACCCTTAATTCGGTGACCACGGTTTTGGCCTTCGATGCGGTTGGGGCGATTCTTGTTGTCGCTTTTCTCGTAGGTCCGGGTGCTTCGGCCTATCTCTTCTGTAAAGATTTGAAGCAAATGCTTGTTGTAGCCATGCTTTATGGAATTATTAATGCGACTTTAGGTTATTTTATCGGGATTGCATGGAACGTATCGATCGGTGGAATGGCAGCGGTCATGACGGGCGTGACCTTCTTCTTAACCTTCTTATTCCACCGTCAAGGGCTTTTAACAGCTTTATGGCTTCGTTACCGTCAATCCAAGCAGTTGCGCTATGATTTGGTGCTCTTGCATATTTATAGTCATACCCTGCAAGGGCAAGAGAAGGAAGAATTGCGGACGGATTGTTTGGATGAACACTTCAAATGGTCGAAAAAAGAAGTGGATAAGGCCTTGACGGTCTTATTTAAGGCGGACTATGTGACGGTCGATACTAGCAAGCAAGTCTATCGCTTGACCCCAGCAGGTCTTGACCGAATCCAAGCTATTCAACAGGAATATGGAATCTAAGCAAGCTGAATGATTATATAAACGCTAGCTTTGTTGGGGAGGCGATGGCCTTTTCGCTTGCCTATAAAAATAAAGCAACAGTTGTGATTTACTAATTCGAAAATTTATTTCAAAAACTGAACCCTTCCCTCTGCTGTGGCGGACCGCCTAGAGCCTCTTTCAGAGTCTTGCCAGCTCAAGGGACTACTCAAAGGCTAAGCGCTAAAGCGCCAAGCCTTTGATGTGTGTCCCTTGTCCAAATGCCACGGCAGAGGAAGGGTTCTTTTCCATAAATTTTCCGATTTGATTTAAGATTTGGTTAATTATTTTTGAGAGAGTAAGCATAGCGCATTAAAGATAGGCAGTCTCTATAATCGAGACAAGAATTTATGGAAATGGGTCTCATTAATGATTGAATATATTTAACAACTCTCTTTTAAAGAATGAAATCGATATAAATAATTCCATTTGTTAGGGTAGTTTATAAAAGCTAGCCTTAATTTGACAATCCTGATCTTAAATTTTTAAGATAATAAAAGATTTATCCAATTGATTAAACTGGGTACTATTCATTTTAGATATTTATAAAAATACCTCAGAATTGACTTTCTTTAATCATACGGTTATGTCATCTATTAAGTAGTTAAGCGATAGCCTTGAAACAGGCGATAAAAATAAACCAATCCCGCAGCCGTGGTCAAAGGATAGTTGGCACACATCAAAGGCTTGGCGCTTTAGCGCTTACGCTTTGAGTAGCCAGCTGAGCCAAGGAGACTTCTTTAGAAGGCTCCTGGCGGTCCACCACAGCTGTGGGATTGGATTTAATTTTTATCAGCCAGTGAAAAGGCTCTTTCTTCCTCGTCTAAAGGAAGCTCTCTGCGGTCCACCACAGCAGATGGGAGGGTTTTAATTTGAAGTTAATTGTCGGATTGGATGCTAGGTATAAGTTGTTTACTCGATGATGCTGAATGGCTTAATTTTTAGGAGCTTTGAGTAATCTTAACCCATTCAGAATGACCAACAAGGTTGATCCTTCATGCAACAAGACGGTCAATGGCATGGCGTGCCAACCCATGAATGAAGCCAAGACCAGGTAGACAACAACGGCTAAGGAGAAAAAGATATTTTGCCAGATCACGCGGTTCATTTTACGGGCGACTTGATGGGACAGGACAATTTTTTTCAGTTGATTTTCTAAGAGAACGAGGTCGGAGACTTCGATGGCAATGTCTGTTCCTTGCCCCATCGCAATTCCAACATCAGCCTGAACCAAGGCAGGGGCATCATTGACCCCGTCACCAACCATAGCGGTGTAACCAAAGGCTTTTTGCAATGCTTGAATCTGGCTAGTCTTATCCTCGGGCAAGACATTGGCAGCCACTCGCTCGATGCCTAATAATTGACCGATGGCTTGACCGGTTTCTTTAGCATCTCCAGTAATCAGCTGGGTGTGGATGCCTTGTTGACGGAGATATTCCAGGGCAGCTTTAGCATCTTCACGGACTGTATCCATTAAGGCAATGGTTGCTAGAATCTCTTCGTCTTCTGAGAAATAAACCACTGTTTTACCCGCTTGGGCCCAGTCATGGGTCAAAGCTTGGATCTTTTGGGGGACATTTGGATAGGAAGATGCCTTACCGATCCGATATTGATGGCCTTGGTAATCACTGATCAGACCTTGACCTACTTGAGTTTGGACGGTGAGTTCAAGTTTGTCTTGGGGGGTGAAGTAATCTAAGATCGCTTGGGCAAGGGGATGGTTGGCCTGACTTTCCATAGCAACCAGCAGGTCAATGCTGGCTTGGGAATGAGCTTCATCCACAAAATAATGATCCGTTACCTGGGGTTGACCATGGGTCAAAGTCCCCGTCTTATCAAAGGCCATGGCTTGAACTTTGGCTAGGGCGGATAAGTAGTGACTGCCCTTCACCAGGATGCCACGTTTGGCTAGGAAGGAAGTGGCAGATAGACTGGCTGAAACAGTTGCTGCAGCTAGGGCACAGGGGGAGGCTGCGACTAAGACATTTAAGCCCTTATTTAGACTGTCACTTAAAGGAAGGTTCGTTAACAAGGGACCCAGCAGGGAAATGGCGATCACGAATAAGATAACCCCATTCACATAGTAGGGTTCGTAGTGGTCGATGAGGCCAGCGATGCGGGTTTGGTTGGCTTGATTTTGTTGGACGAATTCAAGAATACGGCCAAAGACGGAATCTTCTTTACTCTTGGTCACTTCCATGACGAATGATCCTTCACCATTAAGACTGGAGGCATAGACCGGGTCTCCCACTTGTTTGCTTTGAGGGAGCGATTCGCCCGTAATGGCAGCCTGGTTGATCTGGCTGGCACCACTGATAATCGTGCCGTCACAGGGAACCTGATCACCCGCTAAGACTTGGATTTGGTCACCGATTTGAACTTGGTCGACGGCGATGATCTCCGTTGATCCGTCCGATTTGATCCGCCGAGCCTTAAGGGGGTTCAAGGCTAACAATTTAGAGATTTCGCGTTTTGACCGGTCTGATGCGGCATGTTCTAAGAAATGAGCGCCCGCAAAAATTAAACATAATAGACTGGCTTCCGCAAATTCACCCAGTAAAGAGGTTCCGATAGCGGCCAGTCCCATAAGAATATGGGCATTGGGCGCGAAAAAACCCCTTTCTTGACTTGCTTCGATGGTTTCTTCAATCCCTTCTTTGATGATAGCATGGTAACCCGCTAATAGACAGGCTAGGACGAATAAGCTATTAGCGATAAGCCCTTCCTTTAGATAAAAAGCAACCGCGCTGACACCCAGAGCCGCAATATAAGCGAACAGGGGTCGGTTGGAAGCGTGATGATGACAATGACTCATAATAATCCCTCCTAATGATAATCACTACGATTAAATGAATATAAATTCATATGAATATATATTCATTATATATCCTTGATCAAAAGAGTCAAGCTTTTAAGCAAAAAAATTAGGATTTCCATCTGACGCTCCATTTTAAGGCGAGGGTTATTATGATATTTTGCCATTAGCTTGAAATAAAAAATCTCCCCAGACGATGGCTATCGCTGGGGAGAGGCTTGCTATTTGGATGAGAGATTCGTCTTCTTATTCCTTGTCAAAGCTTTTAAGAGCGGCTTGAGTAATATAGTTATAAGGTTGGTTAAAGTGAGGTAGGAAGAAGAGGTCGGTAAAGGCTAGGCGATCGATCGTGACTTGTTCTTGGATAGCCAAGGAGAAGAGATGGATATTCGCCGAGATGTCGTAGCGCGAGGCGAGTTGGGCCCCTAAGATTCGGTGACTCTTCTTGTCATAAATGATTCGGATTTTGACTTCTTCATTTTCTGGCATAAAGCCTGGGAATTGGGTATCTTGGAAGTCGACAAATTCAATCTCGAAGCCGGCATCTTTAGCGGCTTGTTGGGTTAATCCGGTTGATACAAAGTTTAAGCCATTGATGGATATTCCATTTGATCCCTGAACTCCATTGGCTTCGATCACCCGACCATCAATATTATAACCTGCCACTAAGCCAGAGCGAACAGCATTAGAAGCTAAGGCAATATAGGTTTCTGCTTGGAGGGCATTGGAGTAGATGGTTGCACAGTCTCCCACCGCATAGACATCCGGATCGGAAGTTTGTTGATGGCGGTCAACATGGATGGCATGACAAGGGCCTAATTCCAAATGGTCTTGGGCGAGTTGGACATTGGGGATAAAGCCGACCGCTGAGATAATGGTATCGACTTGGTAGCGGCCTTTATCCGTCACCAATTCACACACCCGTCCTTGGTCATCGCCAACAAATTCGGTGGCTAATTCCTTAAAATGGAGTTCAATGCCAAGCTCTTCTAAGTTTTGGTCCATTTGAGCCGAGAAGTCAGGATCATAATAGCCAGGTAGGGAGTGGTCTTGTCCATCAAATAACAAGACTTTCTTGCCGCGGCGAATGGCTGCCTCGGCTAGTTCTGTTCCGATATAACCAGCACCGATGACGGCCGCAGTTTTGACAGAATCTTTAGTGAATTCTTGGTCGACTGCTTCTCCTTCTTGGAAGAGCTTGAGGAAATGAATGCCTTCAAGGTCGGATCCAGGAATAGGTAGTTGGATAGGAAGGGATCCGGTTGCTAGGACGAGCTTGTCGTAGGATTCTTCCAGCTCTTGGCCGTCTTTGGTTTTGGCATAGACTTTTTTAGCTGGGTAATCAATATGGGTGACCTCGGTTTCTAAGGAGATCCGAGCCCCTTTTTTCTGGAAATCTTCCTTATTGGTATAAAAGAGCCCTTGATTGCTATCGATTTGACGGCCTACCCATAGGGCGGTTCCACAGCCTAGATAGGATAGGTTGCTATTTCGATCAAGCATGACAACTTCATGTTTTTGAGGGCTGGCTAAAAGGGTATTAGCGACTGCAATACCAGCATGGTTCGTTCCGATAATGACAATTTTCATATGAGTTAGCCTCCTTTAATATGATCCTAGTATAGCAAACTTTGTTCATCAATACACAAGATATGCACTTGAAAAGATTTATTTTAAAAATTTTATATAAGAAGGCTTCTATTAGTATTAATAATAGATTGTCCTAGACTTTGAGAACGTATTATTGGTCGTTGAGCGTTCAAAAGTGGGATCCAGCGTGGTATGATGGTAGTAATGAGCAATCGAGGAGAAAGGGAGACGCTGCATGGATCAAAAAGCGGTTATGATACAAGAAATATCTAGTTTTTTTAAGGTTTTAGGGGATAAGACGCGTTTGTCCTTGCTTTTTTTGTTGGAGGAGGAGTCACGAAATGTCTCTGAACTAGCTCAAGCCTTAGGCATGGAACAGTCGGCTGTGTCTCACCAGCTTAAAGTCCTAAAAGACGCCAAAATTGTTAAGTCGAACCGCCAAGGAAAGTCGAATTATTATTCCTTGGATGATGGCCATATTTTCACGCTCTTAAAGCAAGTGCGTGATCATATTCAAGAAGATGCTTAAGAGCAAGGAGGGGGAAAGTCATGTCCAAAAAAGATAAGACCAATGTGATGCGCGTGTTAGAACAAAAAAAGGTGGATTATCAAGCCTATGAATGGGATCAAGTACCGAAGGCGTCGGTGGATTTTCCTATTTACAAGACCTTGGTGACTTATGGTAAGACCGGAGATCATTACGTTTTTGTCATTCCTACCGAAAAATACCTAGATCTCAAGGCAGCGGCTAAGGCAGTGGGTGAGAAAAATATTCATATGTTGTTGGAAAAAGACTTGTTACCCTTGACCGGTTATGTACATGGGGGTTGTTCACCCATTGGCATGAAGAAGCAGTTTGTGACGGTCTTTGATCAGTCGATTGAGGCCTTTGACCAGATTCTCTTTTCAGCGGGGAAAGTGGGCTTCGCGGTTCAAGTCAGCCCCAAGGATCTAGACCGAGTCTTGGATTATCAGTTAGCGATGATTACTAAAGATAAGGAAGACTAAGGAACACTTGCCCGGAGGGTGAGTGTTCTTTTGGCATTTGGCCTAGGGGTGTGGTAGGATGAAGCAAAGAGAGGAGCATGCAGATGGATACACGTGAAGAAGTAAAGGCTTATTATTCCAAGATGTCCTTGGAAAATGAGGGTCAGATGGCGACGCAGGTATGTTCTTTAGCGGGAATGGGCTTGCCTCGGTCCATTAAAAAAATTCGTTCAGGAATTCCTCAAGAGATTATTGAACGTTATTATGGCTGTGGTTCACCGATTCCAGCGGTTCTTGAAGGACAGACGGTTCTGGATTTGGGCTGTGGGACCGGGGTGGATGTCTATACCCTGTCTAAATTAGTGGGTGAGCGTGGTCATGTGATTGGGGTCGATATGAATGAGGATCAGTTAGCAATTGCTCGTAAATATCAGGATAAGATGACCCGTAAATATAAATATGCCAAGCCCAATACAGACTTTAAGCAAGGCTATATCGAAGACTTAAAGTCTTGCGGGATTGAGGATAATTCGGTGGATATTGTAGTGTCGAATTGTGTCCTGAATCTATCACCGAATAAGGAAGCGGTCTTTAAGGAGATCTGGCGGATTCTAAAACCAGGTGGCGAGTTATACTTTGCGGATATTTTTGCGGACCGGCGGATTCCGGAGGCCATTAGCCAGGATCCAGTCTTACGTGGGGAATGCCTAGGGGGCGCCATGTATCTAGAAGATTTCCGTCGTATAATGATGAAGACGGGGTGGCTGGATCTGCGTTTTATGACCAGTCGTCCGGCGCCTATTGGCAATGGCCGGATTGAACAATTAGTGGGCAATATTGGTTTTTATTCCGTAACGGTTAGGGCCTTCAAGTTACCTGGATTGGTAGAAGATGCTTGTGAAGACTATGGCCAAATCGCCATTTATCGGGGTGGTGTGGCTGATCAGTCTCAGCTCTTCGAATTAGACCAAGACCACCGCTTTGAACTCAACCGTCCTCAACAAGTCTGTGGGAATACAGCAGCCATGTTGGAAAAGACCCGCTTTGCGGATTATTTTGAGTTAATCGGAGATCGCAGTCAGCACTTTGGACACTTCAGTGAGGCCAGACATGAAGTGGATCCGGTAGCAGCCGCTAGGACTTGCCGTCCAGCTGATAGTGCTTGTCAATGTTAATTTAAAAAGCAGCAAGCCTAAGGGCTTAGCTGCTTTTTTGGTGTGATTAACTTTGTGAGATATAAAAAAAGGGAAGATGGTTAATATTAAAAAGCTCGATTCGGTCCTTTGTTGGATAGATCGAGCTTTTTAAAACGTGCTCCCACTCGCATCCCCTTGTGTCTAAGCAAAAATCGCTCAGCGTGATTAATATCACACCGATCGATTTCTTACTTAGCCTTCAGGGGATAACCGCGACTGCTCGCACTCTATTTAAAACGTGCTCCCACTCGCTGCGCCTGGACGTTAAGCGATCCTTCTCGAACACTCTTTGGAGTGTTTCGAAGGCTCACTTACCGCTGCGGCACATGCTGAGACTGTTGTTGCTTTAGCGACTTACAGTCTCACATTCGTTAGGTAAGCGCTCGTGGTCGCACTCTATTTAAACGTGCTCGCAGTCGCATCCCCTTGTGTCTAAGCAAAAATCGCTCAGCGTGATTAACATCACACCGATCGATTTCTTACTTAGCCTTCAGGGGATAACCGCGACTGCTCGCACTCTATTTTTTAGAGTAGTTGGGGGCTTCTTTAGTGATGGTGACGTCGTGTGGGTGGGATTCGATGAGGCCGGCGTTAGACATGCGGATGAATTGAGCTTCTTGGCGGAGGTCTTCAATGGTTCGGCTGCCGGTATAGCCCATTCCTGACCGGATTCCTCCGATCATTTGGAAGAGCATATCTTCAACGCTACCCTTGTATTCAACCCGTCCTTCGATTCCTTCCGGAACCATCTTATTGGCTTCTTTCTTTTCTTGGAAATAGCGGTCGCTGGATCCATGTTTCATAGCTGCTAGGGATCCCATGCCTCGGTAGGACTTGTAGCGGCGACCTTGGTAGATTTCGAATTCGCCTGGGGATTCATCGGTTCCGGCAAGCATGGATCCAAGCATCACTGCATGGCCACCCGCAGCCAGGGCTTTGACGATATCACCGGAGTATTTGATCCCACCGTCAGCGATTATGGTCTTATTGTATTCTTTGGCGGCGGTGGCAGCTTCATAGATAGCAGTTAGTTGAGGAGCACCTACACCGGCAACCACACGAGTGGTACAAATGGAACCAGGGCCAATACCAACCTTAACCACATCGACACCCACATCGAATAGAGCACGGGTGCCTTCAGCAGTCGCCACATTACCGGCGATAATGGCAATATCTGGATAAGCGTCACGGATTTCTTTGACTTTACGGATGACTCCAGCAGAATGGCCATGAGCTGTATCAATGACTAAGGCATCCACACCGGCATCGATCAAGGCTTGGGCACGCTTGAAGGTGTCATTGGTCACTCCGATAGCTGCAGCGACAATTAATTGTCCATTTTGGTCCTTGGCAGCATTTGGGAAATGACAATTCTTTTCGATATCGCGACTGGTGATCAAGCCCACTAATTTTCCTTGATCGTCAACCAATGGCAGCTTTTCAATCCGGTGTTGGTAGAGGATTTCTTCCGCTTCTTCCAGGCTGGTGTTGGCCTTTCCGACGATCATATCATTGCCAGTCATAACTTGGCTGACTTGTTTGTCCTTATTTTTGGTATAGCGGACATCACGAGCAGTGATAATGCCTACTAAGGTAGGGTCGTCTTGGCTTTTGACCACAGGAAGACCAGAAATATCGTACTGGGCCATCATTTTTTGAGCGTCTTGGATCGACTGGTCGGGTGTTAAGAAGTAAGGATCATGGACAATGCCATTCTCTGACCGCTTAACTCGGAGAACTTCTTGCGCTTGAGCTTCAATCGACATATTCTTATGAATGACGCCAAGTCCGCCATTTTGGGCCATCGCAATTGCCATAGCGGATTCTGTCACGGTATCCATACCGGCAGAAATAATTGGAATGTTCAATTTAAGGGTGGGTGTTAACTGAGTTTGTAACTCCACCTGGTCTGGTACAACGTCTGAAGCAGCTGGTAATAAAAGGACATCGTCAAAAGTGTAACCTTCTTTGGCGAATTTAGTGTCCCAAGCATTCATGTGCATCCCTCAACTTTCTGGTGATTTTATCTGCCAATATAGCACGCTTGGAAAAAGTCCGCAAGGGGACTGAGGCAAAAAAGCCGGAAGTGGAGGGTCTTTCGTTCGGTTTTACCCAAAAACACGAACATTTAACGAAAGAAGGGGGGAGTATAGCCCATCTTCTTAAAATTGATGCTATAATTAAGTGAAAAGATTTTTTTTGATTTTAATAAAAAAATTGAAATCGATGCTTTTCTAGGCGGGTATTTTGTAGTAAGATGGTCAAGGGATCGGAACGTTGGGTGAAGATCCCACTTAAATTTTAAAAAAAGAAAGTGTGGGGAATAACAGATGGCAAGAAATATCGGAACGGTATCACGCGGTGTGCGTTGTCCTATTATTCGTCAAGGTGACGATTTAGCCAGCATTGTTGTTGAAAGTTTATTGGAGGCAAGCCAGACAGATGGTTTTGACTTTAATGACCGCGATGTGGTGGGCATTACTGAATCCATCGTTGCTCGCAGTCAAGGGAATTATGCTAGTACAGATGCCATTAGCCAAGATATTAAGGAAAAGTTTGGTGATCATACCATTGGTGTGATTTTCCCTATCCTTTCACGGAATCGTTTTGCGGTTTGCTTAAGAGGGATTGCTAAAGGGGCTAAGAAGATTGTTTTGATGCTGTCTTATCCACGCGATGAGGTGGGAAATGAACTTCTTACCTTAGATCAATTGGATGAAGCCGGAATCGATCCTTATGCACAAGTCTTAAGTTTAGAAGAATACCGGGCTAAGTTTGGTGAAAACCGTCATCCTTTCACGGATGTGGACTATGTCGCTTACTATCAAGAGATTATTGAAGAAGCTGGGGCAGAAGTGGAAATTATTTTTGCCAACCAAGCTAAAGCTATCTTAGACTATACCGACCATGTATTAAATTGTGATATACATAGTCGGAAACGGACCAAACGGATCTTGGAAGCTAAAGGAGCGACTGTTTATAGCTTGGATCAAATCCTTGCCAAATCAGTGGATGGATCGGGTTATAATTCAGAATATGGTCTATTAGGATCCAATAAATCAACGGAAGATTCTGTCAAGTTATTCCCACACGATGCCAATGAAATGGTGAATGCCATCCAAGCAGTCTTAAAAGAAAAGACGGGTAAACATATTGAAGTGATGGTGTATGGGGATGGTGCCTTTAAGGACCCAGCAGGTAAGATTTGGGAGTTGGCAGATCCGGTGGTCTCACCAGCCTACACTTCTGGCTTGGAAGGAACTCCGAATGAATTGAAATTAAAATACTTGGCTGATAATGATTTCTCAGATCTTTCTGGAGATGCTTTAAAAGAAGCTATCGCTAGTCGGATCAAATCTAAAGACCAAAGCCTAGTTGGTAAGATGGAGTCGGAAGGAACCACTCCAAGACAATTGACAGACTTGTTAGGTTCGCTTTGTGACTTAACGTCTGGTTCTGGTGATAAGGGAACGCCGATTATTTTAATTCAAGGTTACTTTGATAATTATACGAATGATTAATTAAACATTAAAAGTGCGACACAGCTAAAATAGCTGTGTCGCACTTTTTGTGTCTATCGTATGGAGAGGGGGTGCGCTCTATTAAGAGGTGGTCGCACTCTATTAAAATGTGTTCGCAGTCGCATCCCCTTGTGTCTAAGCAAAAATCTTCCGCGTGACTGATGTCACTTGGAAGATTTCTTACTTAGCCTTCAGGGGATAACCGCGCCTGCTCGCACTCTATTAAAACGTGCTCCGATGAGCATCCCCTGAGTTCTAAGCAAATCACGTCCTGTGCGATTTTTAATCGCCCTGTCCATGCTTTGCTTAGCCTACAGGGGATAAACGCAAGTTGTCGCACTCTGTTAAAACGTGCTCCAAAAGTCAGATCCTAGACTCTAAGCTAAAACCCTCAATATTTTCTGCGAAAATGTTCGTGTTTTTGCTTAGCTCTATGGGGCTTGCTGAGACTGTTGTTGCTTTAGCAACTTACAGTCTCACATCCGTTAGGTAACAACTTTTGTCGCACTCTATCAAAACGTGCTCGCAATTGCAGCGCCTGGACGTTAAGCGACCCTTCTCGAACACTCTATGAGTGTTTCGGAGGCTCACTTACCGCTGCGGCGCTAGGCGCAATTGCTCGCACTCTATATTCTAATGGTTGTCCAGTAGCCTTTTTTGAAGCGGTGGTGCATTAGGATGAAGCGGGTGAGTTGGTCGGAGAAGATTCCGATCCAGATTCCGGCGAGTCCTAGGTGGAAGGTGTGGACGGCAATCAGGGTGACGGCGGTTCGGATGATTGCCACGGATAGGATTCCGGCAAAGAGGGTGTAGCGAACGTCACCGCCAGCTCGAAGGCAACCTGCATAAATGAGTTGTGAGATTTGTAGTAGGACAATCACGCTAGAAAAGTCCATAATCATCTTACCCATTTGAATGGATGAAGGGTCGGTGAAGTAGATCGACATGATCTGGGTTCCAAATAGGAAGAGGATGACCGCTAGAGAGATCGACATGATGAAGCCGATGCGTTGGCAGACTTGACCATAGTTGATGGCAGCTTTACGGTCGTTTTGACCGAGTGAACGTCCGGCAAGAGCAACGGCGGCAACTTGCATCCCATCCGCAAAGGAGAAGCCCAGGCTTAGGATGTTCATACCGGCATTATGAACCGCAAAGACTTGTGTTCCCAAGCCGGCAGCCGTGACAGCGGTAGCAAGGAAACCAATTCGCATAGCTAAGTTCTCGACAAAGAGATTGGCTGAGAGTTGGCTGATGATTTTAGCGGTATCCCATTGAAGACGGATTTTTTTCTGTAGGATGCGTTTGAAGCGGATATAAGAATGGCCATAAAAGAGGGACCGGAAGCTCATCAGCATCGCCACGATCGTCCCTAAGACGGTAGCAAGGGCAGCCCCCTGAATCCCCAATGCAGGAAAACCAAAATGGCCATCAATCAATAAGTAGTTAAAGCAGATATTGACGATGGAGGAGGTCAAGTTGGTATTAAAGGCAATTCGGGTGTTCCCTGAACCTCTTTGAGCAGCATTGATACACATGGCGATGACATTAAAGATCATTCCCCCCATAATAATTCGGAAATATTGGGTAGCAGGCTGGAGGGTATCGGACTGAGCGCCTGCCAGTCTTAGAATATCTTGGGAGAAATAGATCATTAAGCCAGAAATGATCGCACAGAGGATGAGACTCAAGGTCATGGCTGTGACAAAGACTTCATTCGCTCCATCTTGTTGATTTTGGCCCCGTCGTCTAGCTATCAAAGAGGAGACGGCGATATTGATGGCAAAAAAGAGGGACAAGCCAATTAAACGCGGTTGGTTGGTTAAGCCGACAGCGGCAATGGCATATTCCCCGAGATTTCCCACCATGATCGTATCGATAATGGCGGCTAGAGCAATAAAAAAGCTCTCTAAGACGGAAGGCCAAGCCATCTTCAGGGCTGTCTTATAAGACGATTTGTTTTTGATCATGTTATCATTCCTATTAATTTATTTGTCCATTGATTTCTCATACTACGCCCCCTTGGACCTTTCCAGTTTTGGAAACGAGGGGCTAAGACTTTTCATTTTCATTCAGAAGCATTACTATTATAAGGTAAAGGAAATTCTATTCAAATGCAAAGGAGATTATTGTGAAAAGAAAAAGTTTATTTTCAAAAGAAAAAACCCTGGCCATTGCTTTCGCCTATGTCGGTATTATTACCGGTGCAGGCTTAGCGACTGGCCAGGAGATCTTACAGTATTTTGTATCTTTCGGGAGAATCGGTATAATCGGATTGGTTTGTATTAGTATTCTTCATATGGTGATCGGTTCTTGGGTATTATCCCTAGCTTCCTATCATCAAACCAGTAACCACGTGGAAGGTTTGGAGTCGATTGCTAGTCCTTGGTTAGCTAAAGTTCTGGATTGGATCTTGAGCTTTTCCTGCTTTGTGATGTGTTTTGTCTTGGTCGCAGGAGCTGGATCCACTTTTCAGCAACAATTTGGAACACCGGCTTGGGTGGGTTCCTTGATCTGTGCGCTTTTAATTCTAGGTATATCTTATTTGGATTTTGATAAGGTGACTGCGGCCTTGGGGTTTTTTACGCCAATCTTGTTGGTGATGATCAGTCTCGGATTGATCGTGACACTTTTCCAAGGAGGCATTGATTGGTCGAGTAACTTTGCGATGGCCCGTGAGCTTCACTCAGCGATTCCGAATATTTGGTTATCCATCCTGAATTATTTTGCCCTCTGTCTGGTGACAGCCATCTCCATGTTCTTCGTCTTAGGAGGACAGGTTATGGGGCTAGAAAATGCCAAGTATGGTGGAGCGATTGGCGGCTTCTTAGCTGGTTTCGTCTCTTTATTAGTGGGGATTCTTTTATATACTAAGGTCGATCTGGTAGGCTATGAGGCGGTTCCGATGCAGTCCTTGATGCAGGCGATCCATCCGGCTCTTGGTTTTATCATGTTTGTGTTAATTTTTGGTATGATTTTTAATACGGGGATTTCGGTTGCTTACGCCTTAGGTAAGCGGATTGCTGGCGATAATGAACGCCGCTTTAAGACCTGGGTGATGCCGCTTATTTGTACTTTGGCTTTTATCTTGTCCTTTGCTGGGTTTAGTGAATTAGTATCCATTATGTATCCTATCTTAGGTTATATCGGAATCGTGTTGGTGGGGCTAATTATCATTGCTTGGTGGAAAGACCGTCAAGCCATGAGTCTGGAAGAAGAGATTCGCCAGTCCGTCTACCATCTATTGACCAAGCGGCAAGATCCTGATCAGACCATGGTTCGGCGGGATGTTAAGAATCTCAAGCAATTAGTGAAAGACTCCAAGGCAGATAATCAACAGATCCTAGAACAAGTCCAAGAGATCGTCGATCGTCAAACTGAGGAATAGGTGAATTTATGTGTACCAGTATAAAGATTGATTCCCCCCAAGGCATTGTGATGGGGCGGACTATGGACTTGGAAGCTCAGGTAGATTTTGATGTGCTGGCTTTTGCGGGTGGTTATCCCACTAGCGAGAATTTGATGGGTGGCCATTTTGAGGGGCCTTATCCCATGTTGGGAGTCTGCTTTAGGGAATGGGATCCGCTCAAGGATGGGATGAATGACCAGGGCTTGATTGGGGTGACCAATGATTTTTCTGGTTATCACTTATTTCCAGACCAGGTTCAAGATGGGAAGATCAATGTGTCGAGCTTTCATTTTTTGAATTATGTCTTAAGTCATTATGCCAGTGTGGCGGAGGTCTTGGCGGACTTAGATCAATTTCATCTAGCTCGTCATAGTCATCAAGGCCACAAGGTGATCAGTCCTTTATTTCATTGGATGCTAGCGGATAAGACAGGGCGGTGTGTGGTGATTGAACCAAGTAAGGGTAAGCTCATAGCCTATGATAATCCCTATGGGGTGATGACCAATGCCCCCAAGTTTCCCTCCCACTTGCGTCATCTGAAAAGACAGATGGACCTGGATCAGTTAAGGGCTTTTAATGGAGCTAGAGACCTACCTGGAGCCTACGATCCTAAGTCGCGCTTTGTGAAGGCTTATTATCAAAGTCGACTAACACCTGAGATTAAGACCCATCAAGAAGCCATGGCCTATCTCTTCCAGTCCTTGCAGGCCATCTCGCTACCTCGTGGTTTTATTGCCAATGATCGCTATCAAGATTACACCTTTACGCAATACATCGTGGCCTATGATAGCTATGACCAACACCTGCTCTTACGGACGGACACTAATCCTTCCTTATATCATCTGACCTTTGATCAGTTGGACCTATCCCAAGGCCGGGTACTCTTGCCAGTTCCGACCTTTGAAGCAGGCTGTTCCTTAGTTTCCTCGCAAAAATAATAATTTAATCATTTAAGGCTTGCCAGTTGCTTCCCTCCTTTAATACAATAAGTATGAAGGAGGGATTTTTGATGCGATTAATGGACTATGTAAAAACCAACCAAGATAAAGAGCTAAGCCAGCTACCCCTTAATGAAGTGGACTTGGCAGTTTTAATCGAGCTATCCTACTTGCCGGTGGATGACTTAATCCCTCAAAGTAAAGAAGTGAACCAGGCTTTGTCATTGCCGGGTCTAACTAAGGCCTACCACGTTAAAGAGATTGGTAACTTAGACCTGATTCAAAAGACGCGCGAGGATCTTTTCCGAGAGGTCATGACGGCCCCACGCTACCAAAGTCTATTATTTTATGCATTTACCGGGGAGAGTAGCCAGAGCCAACGGCTACAATTCGCCGCCTATGCCATGGAATGGGAAGGCCATCATCTGGTCGTGATGCGGGGAACGGATGGACAGATTGTCGGTTGGCAAGAAGATTTTAACTTAGCCGCCCAGGAAGCCATGCCCTCGCAAGGCTTGGGCGTCAGCTACCTAAAAGATCTCTTGCAGGCTAATCCTTATAACTATACCTTGATCGGTCATTCCAAAGGAGGCAATCTGGTCATTGAAGCTGCTTTGCACCAGCCTTCAAGCTTACAGGACCGGATTGACCAGATCTATTCTTTTGATGGTCCTGGCTTGATTGAAGAATCCTTGAAGGATCCTGGTTATCAGCGAATTAAGGACCGGATTCGAGTTTATATGCCGCAAGATAGCCGGGTGGGCATTATTCTGGGAGACTGGGAAGCCGTTCAAGTTGTTAAGAGCTCCGGCTTTTCGTATTTGCAGCATTTGCTTTCACTGTGGGAAGTTGCCGACCAGCAGTTTGTGCGAGTCTCCTCTTTGACCTTGGCTAGTCAGGTTAGTGCTCAGGCCCTTGACTTGTGGTTAGCCTGGCAATCCCCGCAGGCGATCCAGCAGTTTTTTGAACAGGTCTTTGCCTTGATCTATCAGACAGGCTTTGATCGTTGGGAAGAGGTGTCCATGGATCTAGGGACTTTTTTAACGGCTTTAAGTCAAGAGATTCGTCAGTTGGAGGTCAAAGATCGTCGTTTTCTTCTATCCATGGTGGAGGATTTGTTCTTAATTAAGGAACAAGTGAGCTGTCAATACTTGGCTCACGATCAAAAGCGTCAACCCCTATGGTGGCGGACGCGTTGGTATTGGCAGCGAATGGCCTCCATTCATCCAAGCTTCCATCTTATTTTAACAAGTCTTTTAGCTCTTTCTGGAATCGGCCTGCTTTATTTTCAGCCCGGTAGCCAGTGGATAAGCCAAGCCGTTTTAACCCTGCTTTTTCTATTAAAAGGCGGTCTGAACTATCTACCTAATCAACCCGTCCAGCAAGACAGGTCTTACCGACGTCATTTCCTACAGCTGGGCTTCCTGCTAGTAGGAAGCTGTGGCTTCATCACTTTGATTCAAGGGAAATTGTTAGATACTCACTTCTTGAGCCTCCTTCTAGCCCTGGCGAGTGCTTGGTGGCTAGCTCGTAATGCCTACTATGCCCATACTGAAGGCTTATTCTCATGGAACAGCTTGATCTTGGGGATTGCCCAAGCGATCTTAGCCTGGCAAAATCTAACCCAAGCCTCTGGTATTTTCGGTCCAGCCATTCTATTAGGAATAGGGCTTTGGCTAGAGGCGGTCACCGTGATCTATTACTATGTCAAACGCTTGGAAAAGCAAGCACTTTATCAATTTGTTCATCAACACTTACGAAAAATCCATTAGAAGGGACACTAACTATGGCAAAAAACACGTATCCAACGGAGGTCCTCCAGGTCCAGATTCAAGATTTAAATGATAAGGGACAGGGGATGGCCGTCTATTACCACCCAGTTGACCAAGCCGGTCAACTGGCTCGAAAATTGAGGCTCACGATTCCATTTGCCTATCCGGGGGATGTGGTCCAAGTCACTGTTCCCAATGCTAAGGGACGCCGCCGAGCCACCGTTAATTATGATAGTATCTTGACTCCTTCGCCTGATCGGACCGGTCAAGCAGCCCCAGGGCAAGTTCCTGAAGCGGGGGCTCCTCTTCGCTATATGGACTATTCAGCTCAGTTGGCCTATAAGGAGAATAAAGTGCGCGACCTCTTTAGTCAGGCAGGCTTTGACCCGCAAGCCGTAAAGCCTATCCTGGGGATGGACAATCCTTACCATTACCGCAATAAGATGGAATTAACTTTTGGTAAAGCGGGAGCGATCGGGATGCACCAAGCAGGGAATTTCCGGGTGATCAATGATTGGCAGGATAATGTGCTGGCCCCCGAAATCATGATGACCGTTAAGGAGACTGTCGCTAGCTGGCAGCAAGCCCATCATTTATCAACTTATGATAAGGAGAGCCGACAAGGACTCTTGCGACATTTGATGATGCGGCAGAGCTTTGCGACCCAGGAATTGATGGTGGCGGTTTTTGCGACCGAGTCTAGTGACGCTTATACCCAAGCAGCTAAAGACCTGGTTCAACGACTTCAAGCTGCTTGTCCCCAATTAGCCAGTCTTTTATGGATTGAGAATACGGATATTGCCGATCGGACTCAGGCTCAAGCAGTGACTGTCCTAGCGGGGCGTGATTTTATTTATGACCAGTTAGCTGGCTTTCGTTATCGGATCTGGTTCGATACCTTCTTCCAACCCAACCCTCAACAAGCAGAAAAAATGGTCGAGACTGCTTTGAACTTAGCGCAGATCGATGCTGACATGCGGGTGATGGATCTCTTCTGTGGCGTGGGAACCTTCTCTCTACCGCTAGCTCAAGCGGCCAAGGAATTAGCCGGTATTGAGATTGTTGACAGCTCGATTCAATCCGCTAGACGGAATGCGGCGGATAATGGGATCGATAATACCTACTTCTTAACGGCCGATGCCCGTAGTGGTATGAAGACCATTGAAGCAGAATGGGGGCAACCAGATCTAGTTCTATTGGATCCTCCTCGTAGCGGTGCCGGTGGTAAGGTCATGCGCCGGATTGGCCGATTGGGAACCGACAAGATCATCTATGTCTCCTGCAACCCAGCGACTCTGGTCCAAGACCTCCAATGGTTGAAGGACTTTGGTTATGAGCTAGTCTCATGCCAGCCCATTGACCAATTCCCACAGACGGTGCATGTGGAAGCCATAGCGTTGATACAAAAGATGTAAATTTAGAAATCTTGCATTTTAAGTAGTTTTATAAGCATTTTGTCTTTGAAAAAGATGAAGAAGGATACGTCAAAAAGACTCAAAAAAACTATATGGACGTGAGAGTAGTTTTTGGGCTGGTATGAGGAAACACAAAAATATAATTAACTCGTTTTGTACTTTCTACAAGAGTAGCTTAAAAGGCTGCTCTTTTTTTGCTTTTTATCAAATTTATATATACCTATACAAACATCTATAAGCTCATATAAGATAAAGATGTATAAATATAAAAATTAGTTTAATCACAAAAATCGCATTTTAAATTGTGATCCTTGCAAGCTAAATTACGAACTTCACTAGGAAGTTTCCCCTTGTATCTTTTGTAATAAATGGAAAATTTGCTATGGGATGTGTATCCAACAGACTCTGCTATTTCCTTTATAGGTAGTTCGGTATTTAAGAGAAGAGTTTCAGCTACATTCATTCTTTTTCTTTGGGTGTATTCTGTAATGCTTTGACCATATTTTTCTTTGAACAAATTTTTTAATTTTGTTCCGCTCATTTTAGATATTTTTTCAAGGGTTTCTTGATTTACATTCATAGTGAAATGATCATCTAAAAATCTTGCTACATCTTCAAGTGCTTTATTATCATCGGACTTAATTTTATATTTATTTCTATTTAAGTAGGTATCTATAACAATGCTTACCCATTCATTTGCTTTGGCTTTAAAGAAAAAATCAGCGGCAGGAGAGTCCATCTTACAATTTAATATTTCCATTGCCACTTTTTCTAAGGATTTTGTAAGAATTATTTGATTCGGTTGAAGTAAAGCTGAATAAAATGATTCTGGATTAATGTTAATATATGCTAAATGTTTTTCTATTAGTTCTTTTTTAAAACCAATGGAAACAGCAAGATAACAACAATTCTCGTGTAATAAAAAAACGAAATTATCTCTTATGTTGTTAAAGTCAAAAGTACATAATGAATTTGCGGTAAGTGTTTGATAGGGATTAAATTTTTCTCCGTTTGCACTGACAATGTAGCTTGAATAAATTGAAACATAATCTGTCATGCTATAAGTGCTATTTTGAATTACTTCTTCTCTGATATAAAAATCATGGACATCAATAATAAATCCATCTCCTTCATAGAACCAATAAAGCCCTTCTGCAGAAGTAGAGTCCTCTTTATTCCAACAAAAAGTGTGCCCTGCACTTGAATACTTCTTATTGTTTTTACATTCATCTACTTTCATATATTCTTTTACAGAATCATAATATGACATAATACACCTATCCCTTTTATACAATATTCCAATTAGCTTTATTAATCCAAAACTATTGTATTAGCAATTATAACCTATATTATATAATATGAAAGCAATGTTACTTATTATCAAACAAGGAAATTTATATCTAAAAGGGATATTAAATAAAGGAGATATGATTATGAAGATTTACAAAAAACTATTTGCTTATGTACAGGATAAAAAATATCTTGGGGTTTTAGCTATAGTTTTTTCTGCTATATCTGCTGCACTTACGGTATATGGATATTATATAATCTACAAATTTCTAGATAAGTTAATAATTAATTCAAATTTATCTGGTGCAGAGAGTTTAGCATTAAAATCTGTTATTACACTAACCAGTGGAGCAATATTTTATTTTGTTTCAGAAATGTTTTCACACATCCTGGGATTTAGACTTGAAACAAATTTAAGAAAAAGAGGGATCGATGGTTTAGAGAAAGCTAGTTTTAGGTTTTTTGACTTGAACCCTTCTGGTCAAATTAGAAAAATCATAGATGACAATGCCGCACAAACTCATCAGGTAGTAGCTCACATGATTCCAGATAGTTCTCAGGCAATAGTTACACCCATACTTGTCCTTGTACTAGGCTTTATAGTAAGTATAAGAGTTGGCATAACCTTGCTTGCTCTTACAATAATTGGTGGCTTAATTTTAGGGGCGATGATGGGCGAGCAAGAATTTATGAAAATATACCA
Organism: Facklamia hominis CCUG 36813; assembly: GCF_000301035.1. GTDB lineage: Bacteria > Bacillota > Bacilli > Lactobacillales > Aerococcaceae > Facklamia > Facklamia hominis. Next base: position 1,654,490 of record NZ_JH932292.1, read on the forward strand.
AGAAGCCCTATCTAAACTAAGTGCTGAGACTGTTGAATACGTTAGAGGGATGCAAGTTGTAAAAATATTTAGAGCAAATGTAGAGTCCTTTAAAAGTTTTTACAAGGCGATAAAAGATTACTCGAAATACGCTTATGATTATTCCCTATCTTGTAAAAAGCCTTATGTTTTGTACCAATGCTTATTTTTTGGACTGATTGCGATTTTAATTATTCCTATAATTTATTTTATGGCTAGCTTAGGTAGTACCAAGGTGATTTTACTTGAACTTATCATGATTTTATTTTTATCAGGAGTTCTCTTTGTTTCATTTATGAGAATGATGTGGTACTCTATGTACATTTCTCAAGGCAATTATGCAGTGGATACTTTAGAGGCGCTTTATGAAGATATGCAAAAAGACAAATTAGTGCATGGTAATGTCAATAATTTTAAAAACTATAATATAGACTTTGAGAATGTTAGCTTTGCTTATAACGATAAAGCTGTCATTGAAAATTTATCCTTTAAATTAGAAGAGGGAAAGTCCTATGCACTAGTCGGTTCATCTGGATCAGGTAAATCAACAGTGGCAAAACTTATATCAGGTTTTTACAATGTTAATGAAGGAAACATAAAGATAGGCGGGATAGCAATAAGTGAATATTCTGACGAAGCCTTAATTAAAGCCATTTCCTTTGTCTTTCAAGATTCAAAATTATTCAAGAAAAGCATTTATGAAAATGTAGCCTTAGCTAATAAAGAAGCGACAAGAGATGACGTTATGAGAGCCTTAAAATTAGCAGGATGCGATTTGATATTAGACAAATTCCCAGAAAGAGAAAATACAATCATAGGCTCAAAGGGAGTTTATTTATCTGGCGGCGAAAAACAAAGAATTGCCATTGCCAGAGCAATTTTAAAGGATTCCAAAATTATTATTATGGATGAAGCATCGGCATCAATTGACCCAGATAACGAATTTGAATTACAAAAAGCTTTCAAAAATCTTATGAAGGATAAAACAGTTATTATGATTGCTCACAGGCTTTCTACAATTAAAGACCTTGATGAAATTCTTGTAATGGATAATGGCAAGATAATAGAAAGAGGATCAGATCAAGAGTTAATATCAAAAGATTCAAATTATAAGAGACTGCAAGAGATGTTTAACAGTGCGAATGAATGGAGGGTTTCAAATGAAGGAGTTTTATAAAAAAAGATTTGCTCTTACAGATAAAGGAGCAAGAAATTTAAGTAAAGCAACACTATCCTCATTTTTCGTTTATTGTATAAACATGCTTCCTGCCATATTACTAATGATTTTTGCTCAGGAAGTTTTGGAAAATATGGATAAAAGCAAGGGATTTTATATAGTATTCTCAGCCTTGACCTTGATAGCAATGTATATTTTGCTTTCAGTCGAATACGATAAATTATATAGCACAACCTATCAAGAAAGTGCAGACTTAAGAATAAGGACAGCGGAGAATTTATCAAAACTACCTCTATCATACTTTTCTAAACATGATATTTCAGATCTAGCCCAAACAATCATGGCTGACATTGAAGGAATAGAGCATGCAATGAGCCACTCGATACCAAAAGTGGGCGGTATGGCACTCTTCTTCCCACTTATATCCATCATGATGTTAGTTGGCAATGTAAAGATGGGTTTAGCTGTAATTATTCCAACGATATTAAGTTTTATATTTATACCACTATCTAAAAAACATCAGGTTAAGGGACAAAAAAGACATTATGATATTCTAAGAGAAAACTCAGAAAGTTTTCAGGAAAATATCGAAATGCAAATGGAGATTAAAGCCTATGGCTTATCAGAGGAAATGAAGGAAAAGCTGTATGAAAAAATGGAGAAAAGTGAAAAAGTCCACTTAAAGACAGAAATAGGACTTATTTTAACTATGTCTATATCTTCAATATTTAGCTTTATTTCCCTTGCAGTTGTAATATTTGTTGGCGTAAATCTAATTATTAATAAAGAGATAAGCGCCCTCTACCTTATAGGATATTTACTAGCGGCTATGAAGATAAAAGACGCTCTTGATGCATCTAAAGAGGGAATGATGGAGATATTTTATTTATCGCCTAAAATTGAAAGATTAAAAGAAATTCAAAATCAAGATTTACAAGAAGGCGATGACTATGAACTAAAAAAATTTGACATTGATTTAAAAGATGTTGAATTTGCCTACAATAAAGACACAAAAGTTTTAAATGGTGTAAGCTTTAAAGCTAAGCAGGGAGAGGTAACTGCTTTAGTAGGAGCAAGTGGTTGCGGCAAAACAACTATATTGAAACTTATATCAAGACTTTATGATTACGACGAGGGACAAATCTTAATCGATGGCAAAGATATAAAAGAAATATCAACAGAATCCCTTTTTGATAAGGTGTCTATTGTTTTCCAAGATGTAGTTCTATTTAATCAAAGCGTTATGGAAAATGTTAGGATCGGAAAGCAAGATGCAAGTGACGAAGAAGTTAAAAGAGCAGCAAAACTTGCAAATTGCACAGATTTTATAGAAAAATTGGATAAGGGTTTCGATACAGTTATTGGTGAAAACGGTGCTGAACTATCAGGCGGAGAAAGACAAAGATTATCAATAGCCAGAGCCTTCTTAAAAGATGCACCGATATTGATCTTAGACGAGATAGCAGCAAGCCTTGATGTTGACAATGAGAAAAAAATTCAAGAGTCTTTAAATAATCTAATTAAAGATAAAACTGTTGTCATCATTTCACACAGAATGAAATCCATAGAAAATGCAGACAAGATTGTAGTTCTTGAAAACGGAAAATTAGAAAGTGAAGGCAAACATGAAGAGCTTTTACAAAAATCAAAAGTTTATAGGAACTTAATAGAAAAAACAAAAATGGCAGAAGAATTTATTTATTAGGAGGACAGAAGCAAAGACTTGCAATAGCATCTGTTATGTGGAAGTATTCTCCGTTTGTCTATTTCGAAGAACCCAAAAGTGTTATGGATTATTCCAATATGATAAAAATATCGGCAGTCTTCGGATGACCTTTAACTTTTTGCTTAGTTTAACGCAGCAAATCATATAATTGAAAGAAATCAGCGTTATACGCTATAATTAAATTGATAATTAATATCATCCAAGTGTAAGGAGGCGTTTAATTATGACTTTATACAAGAGTATATTAATTGGTATTTTGGGTTCATTTCTAATGTTTTTGGGAGACATGACCCTATATTATGATCCAAATGATTACGATGGCAAGGATACTATAAATAATATTATTGGCATAATGAAAAATGTTAGCATAAAAAGATTATACATTGGTGGTCTTTTAGGTCCAATAGCTGCCTTTATATATTGCATTGGATTTTATCATATTGTTTTATCATGTCAGGAAAATTATTTAAATCTTGCTTGGTTTGTATTTTTAATAAATATCTTGGGAATGATACTTGGTGGAGCTTATCATATTCAATGTGCCTACTTAGGCTTATTATCTAGGTACGAAAACAAAGAAGTTTTTGATGAGTTTTTAAAATTTTTAAAACTTCAAGCAAAAATAGTTTTTGGGATTATGGCTATAGCAAATATAGCAATAGCAGTGTTAATTTTATTTGGATTCACCGTATTTCCAAGATGGCAGGCCTTATTTACACCGATATTTCTTTTGATTTTTACTCCAATTGTTGGAAGATTGCCAAAGGGACTGCATATGATTATTCGCGGTGGTTGGCTTAACATAATTTATTTTGTTTACTACTTATCTTTATTGATAAACTATACTAATATGAATTTATAAGCTTATAAAGTAAAGGGTTAGAATCATTATTTTAGTTGATACAGGGGAATTTTATAAAATTTATTATTTAAAGGAGAATTTTTTATGAAACAGTCAAATTTTATTGATAAGAGTACAAAACCTGATTATAGAAACTGGGTTCCTGCAAGTTTACTTAGGAATTTCATCGGAGGGACTATAATTACTTTTATTCTCTTTATAATTTTCGCAGGGACAGACCTTGTTCTCAGTGGAACTCCTAGGATTATCTGTGGAATTATTTTAGGAATTGCAGTCTTAATCCTTCTATTTTTTTCAATGATGCTTTCCTTTATGTATCGAACCTTTGATTACAAGGGCAAGAGGAAGCTTGCTAAAGTCATAATAGATGGGACTGCTGACTATGTAAAGATCCCGGACGGCGGCGTTGGACTAGATGTAGGATGCGGTAGCGGTGCACTTACCATTGCTTGCGCAAAAAGAAATCCAAAAGCGACCATGGTGGGCTGTGATATTTGGAGCGGTTCATATAAAGGGGAGTTTTCTAAAAAGATTTGTGAGGACAATGCAAAGGCTGAAGGTGTTTCTAATGTGAGATTTGAAGAGGGCAATGCAGTGAATCTTCCATTTGAAGATGAATGCTTCGATGTGGTGACAAGCAACTACGTTTATCACAATATAATGGGACATAATAAGCAAGAACTTTTACTAGAAACATTTCGTGTACTTAAAAAAGGTGGCGTTTTTGTTATTCATGATTTGACAAATAAATCAAGATACGGAGATATGGATAAATTTATCGAAAGGCTTAAAAAAGATGGCTACGAAGATGTGCAATTAATTGATACAACAAAGGGTCTTTTTATGGGTCACAAAGAAGCTTTATTGTTAGGACTTTACGGCTCAACTCTTATTATTGGAAAAAAATAAAATAGTATATAAATTACTATAAAAATTTGGAAAATTGATGGGGTATGTAAGATGAAATATAAGGGTTTTTATTTCTTATTATTTAAAGGTCCGATGAAAAAAGTTCTTATAGAAAAGTATGGTAAAGTATATGCTTCGGATATTATTAGAAAGAGCAAAGGTGTCTATAGAGATTTGGTTGAGAATATGGATGACATCGGTGCTGATAACCCAATGGTTTACAATGAAATGTTTGCTCTAGTATTTGTATCTCCATATTTAGCAAGTGAGAAAAAAATTCCGCCAGAAACCATCCGAGAAATGATGCGCAAATCTCTTTATTCTGTCAAATGGTTTTTTTCCTTAATTAATCTAAATACTAAGAGAGGAAAAGAGGCCAATAAGAAAAATATTCTTAAGTATTACAAGTGGTACACAGAAAAAAAGGAAAAACAATATCCAACTTCTTTTAAAGTGGACTTTGTTGACCAGCCTTATGATGGAGCTTGTTATTATAGAATTACCCGTTGTCCGATTTGTGCTTACACAAAAAAGCTTGGAGTTTTTGAACTAATGCCTCTTTTTTGTGAACTAGATGAAGTCATGATAAAACTTCAACATGGAGTTTTACATAGAAAAGAAACCATCGCTAAGGGAGGAGACTACTGCGATTTCTTCATTCTAGGAGACAAAGAGTAATAGATAATTTATTATTTTTAGTCTATTTGATTTAAAAAATTTTAATTAAGGGAAAAGAAATGAATATCATTACCTATGGAAATAGAAATAATAAGTCAATATTATTTATTCATGGCCTTGCTTCAACTGCAGATCGATGTTTCAAACCGTTGCTTCCTTATTTGCAAGATTATTTTGTAATTTTCTGTGAATTGGACGGACATTATGGAAGTAATCCAAAAGATTTAACTTCAATGAAAGAAACCATAGATTCCATAGAGAGCTACATATTAAATGAAATGAGCGGGAGTCTCTATGGACTATGTGGATTTTCTATGGGAGCGACCATCGCAGTTGAACTCATTGGAAGAGGAAATATTTCTGCTTTGAGAGTCCTATTAGATGGGGCGATTACTGCCGACTTGGGCTTGATGGCAAGGCCATTTACCTGTGCTTTTATTATTGGGACAAGTAGAATTAAAAATAAAAAGCCTCTACCTAAATTTTTATTAGATAAGCTTATGGGCAAGGATAATCTAAGCGTAATAGAAATGATGTATCCGCAAATTTCAAAAAAGACGATTAAAAATGTCTGCAAGTTTATCTATCATTACAAAGTTCCAAAAACTTTAACCAACTTTTCAAATCCGGTAATGTTTTGGCGAGGAAGTGAAGAGCCTATCCCTGGAAAAAGTGAAAAGATTTTAAGAGAGTATCTTCCGCAAATGAAGACAGAGGTGTTCGAAGGAATGGGCCACGGACAATTTCTCCACGAACATCCAAAAGAATACGCTGAGAAGCTAAAGATCTTTTTGGAAAACAAATAAGGAGCATATTATGGATATAACACGAGCAATATTAGATGGAATTGCAATGGCTGCTATCTTTAATGGTGCAGTGGCAGCTTTTGTATTGATTAACCCGAGGTTTTTCTTCGATTCCTATCCAAAAGAAATACAAAATTCGGCTCCAGAAAAGATGACGAAAGAAGAAAAAAGAATAAATGCAATACTTACGATTATAATTTCAGGAATCGTATTTATATATGGAGTGACCTCTCTTTTACATACGGGAATAAGAGAGCTTAGAGATCTTTTCTGGATGAGCTATATTCAGTGGATAATATTAAACTTGGGAGATTTCTTTTTATTGGATGTACTTTTGTTCCAAGGAAAGTACAAGGATAGGATAGTCATACCGGGCACAGAAGGACATGAGGACTACGAATTTGGAAATTGGATGAAACATTTGGCCATTAAGGAACATTTTATCTTGGTGCCATTTTTATTAATTCCAATCGCATCCATAGTAGAAGCGTGGCTAGTGATTCTACTTGGATTATAAAATAAAATTTGAAAGAAAGGAATAAAAGAAGCAGCAATAGAAAAAGCTTTTGTTGAAAGCTATAGGCAATTATGCCATGCAGATTCAACGATAATAGATGACTTTTTAAAATTGTTGAAGAAGAAATTAATGATAACACTTTATTTAAAGATCTGAAAAAGATAGAAAACTAATTAAATAGAATCATTAGTCAAGAAAAAAGTTAGTTGATCTTCATTTAGAAGATAGTATAGACGAAGAAGTTTATGCTAAAAAGTATAAAAAACTTACAAAGCAAAAAGAAGAATTACTTGATGAAAAGAAAACACTGGAACTAACAATAAAAGATGAAAACTCTATCAAAGAAAGATTAAAGCAATTTGAAAAGATCTTAGAGAATAGAGAAATTATAGAGGAATTTAACAGAATAGTATTTGAAAGCATAGTTGATAAAGTCGTGGTGGGTAGAATTGATAAAGACGGAACAGTTCATCCTTATGACTTAACATTCTATTTCAAAACAGGAGTTAAAGATAGTCAAAATTCTAATAATTTCAAAGATAAAAGAAAAAATGCTAAAGATAATGATATTAATAAATTGTGCTCCTACAAGAATGACGAGGATAAAAAATTATGGTCCCAATCAAAAGACAACACATGTTGAGACGGTGGTATTGATGTCGAGGAAATCAGGATGAACGGCTTGAAACGCTCAGATTGTTGTCAAATAGTACTGTAACTGTAGTTTCGATGTCCATGGAGGAATAAACCACGAGAGAGGATAAAAAACATGAAGCATAGAATGAATCTTAACGATGCTCCGTTTCGGATGATAAAAAGCGGAGAAAAGACGATAGAGCTTCGCCTGTATGACGAAAAAAGGAGAACGGTCAAAATCGGAGACATGATCGAATTCGTCTTGATGGGAAACTCCTCAGAGCGTTTGAATGCACAGGTGACAGACCTGCATGTGTTTAAGTCTTTTGAAGAGCTTTATCACGAGCTGCCTCTGCTGAAATGCGGCTACACAGCTCAGAATATCGGCACGGCGTCACCGGCTGATATGGACATTTTTTATACAAAAGGCGAGCAGCAAAAGTACGGCGTGGTCGGCATTGAGCTTCGCCCTATACAGCCGCTCCAGACAGAGCGGCTGATTCTCCGTCCTTGGAAAGAAGCGGATGCGGAAGAGTGTTATAAATACGCAAAAGATCCACGTGTAGGTCCTATTGCCGGATGGCCGGTGCATACAAGCGTGGAAAACAGTCGTCAGGTTATCCTGGATGTGCTGATGGTGCCCGAGACTTACGCCATCGCGCTGAAGGAGACAGGACTACCTGTTGGCAGCATTGGTCTGCATTTTCACAGTGACCTTGCTGAAAAGGATGACGAGGCGGAGCTTGGATATTGGATGGGTGTACCCTACTGGGGCCAGGGTCTTGTTACGGAAGCAGCAAGGGAACTGTTGCGCTACGCCTTTGAAGATATGAAACTTTCCCGGGTGTGGTGTGGCTACTATGATGGCAACGAGAAATCGAAACGTGTGCAGGAGAAGCTTGGATTCAAGTATCAATGGACAACCGAGGAAGTACCTGTGCCGCAGATGGATGGACTTCGTAAGGGACACGTCAATATGATGACGAGAGAGGAATGGGCAGGCTTCATTACGCATAATACGCCGTCTTTGGAAGACCGCTAGAATGGTGTAGATGTTCTTTATGACGATATTGCTATCGATAATCCGGTAATTAAGATGTTTCAAAAGTATACTTTTAACGAAATGGGATGTGCTGAAACTGCAAAAGCCTATGTATGAACAATTATTTGAATTTAAAGGAATATAGCGATGCAACATGACTGTTGTTTTAGAGATTGAGATAAGTGGTTTAGATATAGAGCAGCAGCAATTATAGTCGAAGATAATTGCGTCTTGTTTGCAGGAAATAAAGTCAATGACTATTACTACTCCATAGGCGGAGGAGTTCTTTTAGGGGAAACATCTGAGGAGGACGTAAAAAGGAAAGTATTTGAAGAAACCGGGGTCAAATATGAGGTAGATTATCTTGCTGTGGTACACGATAATTTCTTTGCTGGAAGTTCCGACTTAAAGGGCTACGACTGCCATGAGATTGCCTTCTATTACATGATGAAACCGAAGGGCAATAAGAATCTTATCAGCCAGAGCGTTACTATGGGCAGCGTATAAGAGACTATGCACTGGATACCTATTGATGAACTTTATAATTACAAAGCTTTTCAATCTTTTATGCAAGAATAACTCCAATTAGATCATATCGGAGTTAAACATATCATTACAGATGAAAGAGCTTAACAAATCCAAGTTCGCAGCGCACTTGGACACATACTCTCCAGCGATACTCCTCTTGCCGGCCTACCTCCTGCAATGAGCGTACAGACAGGCTTCTTGATTCATGGTTATCATCAGGGTAGTCTTGATACATTGTGAGTGTATAGTATTGTTGTTAAGAAAATAGTATAGGTGTTGATTAGGGTGATAGAATAGTTAGTTTATAGGATATAACTAATAATCAGTAAAATTTTTATGGATATAGATCGGGAAAAATAAAGATCTTCAAAATATAAGTAAATTACAATTTGATTTTTGAGAAGTGATAATAAGATTTATTAACATAGGAAGTTTTGAGAGAGGTACTTAATGAATTTACTAAAGATAATACTTATAGTAGTGGGAGTCGTTTTTACTACATTTGGATATTTGATCTATTTTAAAGAAAAATATAATTTGATTAACGGTTTTGAGGCGGATTATAAATCTGGAAGAAAGACAGAATACTATGCTAAAAAGGTAGGATTGGTAGAACTTATCATTGGCATTATCTTTATTTTAATTGGGATTTACATGATAATCATTAAATAAATGCCTCCTCCTTTGTCTATCTATTAATTTTTGAGGACGTCGAAATAGAGAACTAATTATATATAATTAGTTTGGAAAATTTATATGATAAATAGAAGATTTGAAAAATAGATATAAATGTGTATTATAATACTTAACAGTACCCGACACGCCTCTTAACAACGCGGACCAAGTCGGGTCTTTTGATTTTACTTAATAGGCTTAAATATATTTAGTATAATATTATCATAAGCAATTGAGGATAATCGTGAGCAAATAAAAAATAAGTAGTTAAGTTAATAACTACTTATTAGGAAATCCTGAAATTGCAAATATGGAATCAATTGATATACTAGTAAATTTATCTTCATATTTATTTTTGATGGAGCTAATTGATGAGATTAAAGATTGGTATTCTTTTTCAGGAATAACTAGTTTAAGGACCAATATTAAATCATGTAAATTTTTTCCAGTATAATTCTCATCAAAAAACTTTTCAAATATAGCGGTTTGACCAGCTTTATTCAATGAGAATGAATACATGACTTCATCATGGGCACAAACATTTCTGAAAAAATTACAGATTTTAATTATATCTATAAGTTCAGTCTTACTAATTTTTTCTTTAGACTGGTAACTCTCTTTATATCTCTCACCAAAATCTTTAGCAATTTTATTTTGAAGAGATTCATCTAGGGAATTATAAAAATAAGATATATTTCCTAAAGTAAGGAAATTTACAAGAACCCAAAGAGGGATGTGGTCATGCTTTTTTATATAATGCTTAATAGGTTTCTTGCCATTTGAATTTTTATTTTCTCTACTTATGGCATTGGATAATGTCCCTATATTTTTCAAAACATAATTTAGCTGATGCTTTGATGCAGAATAATTTTCAATTTGTAAGTAAGGATATAGTCCATCTCTGTATAAGTCTGAAAAATGATAAGCACAGGATGTTTTTAGAAGTTTCTCAAAACGGAGTAGAGAAGAAAAAATCACTTCTTTTAATTTACGATCCATTTCATGAAGAGCATAAATTTCTTCAAAACTACTACCAGCTTTATATACATCTTCTACCTCATTAGAAGATGTATTGTCTAAAAATGGATTTTTATAGCCATTGATAAGGTTATAATAATTAACTTGTGATAAAATAATTTTAGCATATTCTGGATTATTAATGTTTAAACCTCTATTTGAGAGTATTTCAATTTGTTCATCATAAGTTTTAAACGGTTTACTCATATACACACCTCATAAAAAAACGCCCCGCCACGTATGGCAAGGGCTTGTTCCTTAGCTAAATTATAGCAGAATTATACTTAAAGTCAAGGATTGTAAGAAATAATTTTTTATGATGTATAATCAGAGATAGATATGTTCCCACATACAAGGCTTTTGAAAAAGTTACAATTTTATCCATACTGACCACTCAAGCCATGTGGAGACTATAGCGTTAATGACAAAGATTCATAGTAGAGCGACAAATTAGAATTATAGGGAGAGTGAAAGAGGTGAACATTAAAGAAGAATTATTGGCATTACAGGATATTTCATATGCTGATTTTCAAGCGAAATTGACACCAAATATTCCGAGAGACCTATTTATAGGGGTTAGAGTTCCGGAGGCTAGGAAGCTTGCTAAAAGAATTATAGGGGAGCCGGAAACATTTAAATTTCTAAGAGATTTACCCCATAAATATTATGATGAAAATATGCTTCACGGACTCCTAATTTCTGAAATGAAAGACTATGATGCCTGTATTGAGGCAGTCGATGAATTTCTGCCTTATGTAGATAATTGGGCTGTTTGCGATATTATGTCTCCAAAGATTTTCAAAAAAAATAAAAAAGCACTTTTGGAAAAAATTAAAGAATGGTCCAAATCGGAAGAAGAATATACTTGCCGTTTTGGTCTTGAGATGTTAATGTCTCACTTTCTTGATGATGACTTTAAACCTGAGTATTTGGAGATACCTCTTTCTGTTAATAACGATGAGTATTACGTTAAGATGATGATTGCATGGTTCTTTGCAACGGCTTTGGCAAAGCAATGGGATGCAACCATAAAACACATTGAAGATCAGCGCCTAGACACATGGGCTCATAATAAGGCAATACAGAAAGCACGTGAAAGTAAGCGCATTACATCGAAACAAAAAGAATATTTAAAGTCACTTAAAGGATGACGAAATTTAGTTGATATTGAACTTTAACTTACACCTCCTAGGACATATTTTTTTGCATTTTCTACCATGCAAGGAGTGTTAAAATCAACTTTTCGATGTATGCTATCATCAGGTTAGTCTTAATAAATATTAAAATTGTTGTGGGTTCGACAAGAAAACAGGAAATTGAAGTTTTACTAGTAAAGTAAAATGATAATGGGAATGTTAAAACGCTAATTTATAAATATGTTCGATATGGAATTATTTCTAAATAGATTTGAATTATATGACTTTATTCTTCATAATATACTTAGATTAAGTTCCAAATTTGTTAAACAAGGAAAGTTTAGACTTATAATGAATAGCTTAACTTATTCGTTATGGATATATTCCCACATGCGAAGCTTTTGAAAAGTTTCAAAATTTATTCATACTGACCACTCAAGCCGTGTCGAGGCAGTGACACTGCTTGTGAAGGCGCGTTAGCGACTGAAGAAGCACCTGTCCTGTCCGTGCACGGATTGCCCAAGAATGACGAGCGAAGCGAGAAAATGATTGGATGCAATCGGCTGCTGAGAGTGTAGTATTGATGTCAAGAAAATAGAATAACAAGCTATAAAAGTGCTGAAATCAATAGCTTTTAGGATTTTAGAAGAAATCCTAAAAGCTATTTTTTATTGAAAAAGTACCTTGTGAGAACATATTAATAGTAAAATTCGTAGGGATGTGTAGACATATGGATATTTTAGGTGGAGTGAACAGGATGGATATTACGACTTGAAACATCGATTAATAAGTTGAAAAACATAAATAAGTTTGCAGATTAGCTAAATGTAATAGACTAACTATATGAAGTCAACAGTAAAATAACAAATGACAATTAAATAAAAATAGGTATGGAAAACAAGCCTAAGTAAATTAAGCAAATTTAAATAATAAGTATTTAATTCTGAGCATTAGATTTAAGATTAGTTTTTAGAAGCTTAAAAATAACTCTAATTAGTTTTTTAACAACATTGACAATCATCGATATGGAGTATATAATAAATATGAAATCGAAACTTATCGATATCATTGAAGTGTATCGATATATCAAATGAAGAAAGGGGTAATTATGAAAAAATCATACGCAGAGTTTGCACCTATATTCAAGGTTTTGTCTGATGAAACCAGGCTAAAAATAATTGATATGCTCTCATGTGGCGAGATTTGTGCCTGTGATATTTTGGATGATTTGAGTATTTCTCAATCAACCCTAAGTTATCACATGAAAAATTTAACGGATTCAGGCCTTGTTAACGCAAGAAGGGATGGGGCTTGGATGAGATATACTCTAAACCTTGAAAGAATAGGAGAGATTAAAGACTTCCTAGATTATATTACTGAAGATAAAGAAGACTGTATTTGTAAAAAACGTAAGGAAAAGTAAATGCTAAAGGAGTGTTAGTATGAAAAAAATGGTAATTTATGACCCAGCAATGTGTTGCTCAACAGGTGTATGTGGACCGTCAGTAGACAAGAACTTATTAAGGGTATCCACAGCGATTATTAGGTTAAGTAAAAACAATATAGAAGTAATAAGACACAACCTAAAAGAAGAACCACAACTATACGCTGAAAATGATAAAGTAAGCAAGCTGTTAAATGAAGAAGGAGTCGATGTACTTCCTATAACAATGGTTGACGATGAAGTAGTCAAAACAAGAGAATACCCTACAAATGATGAATTTGTTGAATTTTTGGATATACCAAAAGAATATATAATGTCTGGTTTAGCAATTCGAAAAATGAAAAAGAATGAAGAGAACAAATAGATAAGATAGGAGATCAATGTGTATACAATATTCAATCCAGAAAATATTAAGCTAAATAAGTATCTTTTCTTTACAGGTAAGGGTGGTGTAGGTAAAACTTCTATAGCTTCAAGTCTTGCTATAAACTTAGCAGACCAAGGTAAAAAAGTTATCCTTGTTAGTACTGACCCAGCATCAAACTTACAGGATATTTTTGACACAGACTTAGACAATAAAATAAGAGATATAGATAAGGTAAAGAATTTAAAGCTAGCTAACTTTGAACCAGAGAAAGCCCTAGAAGACTATAAGGAAAGCGTAGTTGGACCCCAAAGAGGAAAGCTTCCAGATGAGGTTATAGAAGCCATGGAAGAGCAGCTTTCGGGATCATGTACAACTGAAGTGGCAGCTTTTAAGGAGTTCACAAGCTTTATAGCTGATGAAGAGCTTGCAGCTGAATATGACCACATAATATTTGATACTGCTCCAACAGGTCATACACTAAGAATGTTAGAACTACCTTCAGCGTGGACAAACTTTTTAGATAACAACAAGTATGGAGCATCTTGTCTAGGGCAGTTATCAGGGCTAGATGAAGAAAGAGGTATTTATAAAAAAGCTGTTGAAAACCTAGCTGACAGTGAGCTAACTAGCCTTATACTAGTTTCTAGACCTATAGAAACAGCCCTAGAGGAAGCGGCAAGGACATCAAATGAACTCCACGAAATTGGCGTAGACAACCAAATTCACATAATAAATGGTATGCTTGCTTCCTATGATGATGATCTTTCAACAGCTATATACAATATGCAAAAAAGAGATTTGGAAGCAATGCCAGAAGGTCTAAAAGACCTTGAAACTTATTATATTCCACTTAAACCATACAACACATCTAGTATTGAAAATCTTAGAAAATTTTTCTCGGATGATATAGAAGAAAAAATGGAGTCTTCAGTTACCATAGACACTAGCAAGATATCAAGGCTAGAAGATGTTGTTGACGACCTATATAAGAACAATAAAAAAGTTATCCTTACCATGGGTAAGGGAGGAGTAGGAAAAACAACTATAGCAGCAGCTATTGCCCTAGCCCTTAATGAAAAAGGTCAAAAAGTTCATCTTGCAACAACAGACCCAGCCGACCATCTAAAATATATAATAAGCGAAAGAGAAAATTTGACTATTTCCTATATAGATGAAGATAAGGAGCTTGAATCTTATAGAGAGGAAGTCCTAGGAAAGGCAAAGGAAGATGGAGCAAGTGAGGAAGACATTGACTATATCGAAGAAGATTTAAGAAGTCCATGTACCCAAGAAATTGCAGTTTTTCGTGCATTTGCTGATATAGTAGACAAGTCAGAAGATGAAATAGTAGTAATAGACACAGCTCCAACTGGTCATACTATCCTTCTTTTAGAATCAACTGAAAGCTATAATAGGGAAATTTCAAGAAGCCAGGGAGATGTACCTGAATCAGTAAAGAAGCTACTTCCAAGGCTTAAGGACAAGGATTATACAGAGGTTCTAATTATAGCCCTAGCAGAAGCAACTCCTTACTATGAAGCAAAAAGACTTAAGGAAGACCTAGATAGGGCAGAAATCTTTAATAAATGGTGGATTATCAACTCAAGCTACTTTGCAAGTGGCAGCCAAAACGAGATTTTAAAAGCTAGAGCCGAGCAAGAAAAAGAGTGGATCAAGACAATAGATGAAACATTTCAATCTAACACAGCCCTTGTTGAGTGGATTCCAGAAGATTTAAAAGAAGACAATTTAAAAGACTTATTATAAGAATAAGCAGATAAAAAAGAGGTGAAATTGGTGAAAGAAACAAACGAAAAGATTAGTTTTTTTGAAAGATATTTAAGTATATGGGTTTTACTCTGCATGGCTGCCGGTATTTTGATTGCTAGATTTATGCCATCTGTCCAATCATTCTTACAGTCATTGGAATTTAAGGGTCAAAACATAGTCTTAACAGTTTTAATGTGGCTTATGATATACCCTATGATGGTTAGAATAGACTTTAATTCACTAAAAAATGTTGGAAAACATCCCCAAGGTATAATTATTTCTACAATAGCAAGCTGGGCAATCAAACCATTTTTAATGTTTGGTCTGGCTACTCTTTTCTTCCATTATGTATTTAGCCAGTTAATACCCGTTGATCTTGCCAATGATTTTGTTATAGGTGCAGTACTCTTAGGTACGGCCCCATGTACAGCCATGGTCTTTGTGTGGAGTAGTCTTACCAATGGAGACCCAGCGCAAACTCTTGTACAGGTATCGGTAAATGACATCTTGATACTCTTCCTATTTGTACCACTTGTACAGATCCTTTTAGGTTTAAAGGGAATAAGTCTACCAGCAGATGTTCTCTTAATGTCATTAGTACTTTTTGTTCTTATTCCTTTAGTGGGCGGGTTTTTATCAAGGTACTTTATAATAAAAAACAAGGGAGAAGATTACCTGGAAAATAACTTTATTAAAAAGTTTGACGGAGTAACTACTATAGGACTTCTTCTGACCCTCATTATTATATTTACTTTCCAAGGAGATATGATAGTAGAACATCCACTTTATGTAGCTTTAATAGCAGTTCCACTAATACTTCAAAATGTGATTTCATTCTCTCTAACATATTTTGTAAGTAAATTAAGAAAACTACCTCATGAGATAGCAGCGCCATGTTCTTTAATAGCAGCATCTGACTTTTTTGAACTTTCAGTGGCTGTAGGCATAGCCCTATTTGGTGTAGATTCTCCTGTTGTTCTTGCATCAACTGTCGGGGTTCTTACAGAAGTTCCCGTAATGCTACTTTTAGTAAGGATAGTCAATAATACAAAAAGCTCCTTCCCGAGCTTTGAAAGAAGTAAATAAAGTTAAGACATTAGAAAAAAGTGCGACTATAAAAATTTAATGTGACCCCCAAAAGTTAGATCTAGAAACTAACTTAAGGGGGTCAGTTCAGTATGGCAAGGGCTTGTTCATTAAATATTATATTGTAAAGATAAAAGTATAGAACATTGATTGACCAAATGCTTGAATTAAAACAAGACAAGCACCTTTTGCTTATAAAAGAGATGATGCTGTTTACGTAATACCTATTACGGCTTTAAAACCTTAATAATATTAGCTTTGATTGATATATTCCCACATACGAGGATTTTGAAAAACTTGGAAATTTATCCATAATGACAACTCAATCCATGTCGAGGCAGTGACGTTGCTTGTGAAGGCACGTTAACGACTGAAGAAACTGCTGTCCTGCCCGTGCACGGATTGCTCAAGAATGACGAGCGAAGCGAGAAAATGATTGGATGCAATCGGCTGCTGAGGCGGTAGTATTGCTTGAGGCTGTTCGAACGAAGTGAGTTACAGCGTCAGATCTGTAGCGATAGCGTAGGTGATTGAAAAGAAAAGCTCTAAATTGTATAACAGCGAGGTTCTTGAGAAGTTGTGACTTCTTAGGAACCTCGCTTTTGGGTTTTTAGAGGAGAAAATGGGTGAGATCTGCTAGAATAAAGGTGTGCCTATGGGGAAACTGGTCGACTGTTGAAAGACTGATAGGATGCTATGTTTGATTTTTACACATCGGATCGATTTTCCCTCTGTCTTCATTAGTCTACTTAAATATTGCAAAGTCAAAGAATAGATGTGTATTCTAAAGAAGGGAGTTTCTATGGATACTGATCTCCGTATCTTTTCCATTCCTTTCTTCCTGAACATTTTTAGCGTGTGGGTTTGTATTGCCGTGTCTCTACAAGCAAGTATGAACAGCTTTATAGTCTATCCAATCAGCTATTGGGGTTATGTCGAAAAACATTTCATATTCCTGGTTGGAGAATCGCAGATATCTATCTGCTAAAGGTGGTACGAAACGTTTTGAGCTGGACCGCCTGATTCGTGATTGCCAGAATGATCAATTAGATATTGTGTTAATTAAAGATATGACACGTCTAGGGCGAGATACTTAGGAAATACTTGAAGCCTATCGGTCTATTAAAAACGCAGGCGTTCGTGTTATCTTCGAAATGGATGGTTTGGATTCTGACATAGTAACGGATGAATTCATGATTGCAACGATTGTTTTTATTGCTCAAGCTGAAAAAAATCTCGAAGTGAAAATAATTAAGTTAGGACATCAGAAACGTGCACTGGAGTGGACCTCTAAGTTATACGACCATATGTGCTATGGCTAGACTCATGATAAGGACGGAAAATTAATTCCTCATCCTATACAAGCTGAAGTGGTTCGACAAATTTTTGAATGGTATTCGGCTGGAGAAAGTGTCATAGGGAATGTAAAGCTGCTGCAGGATCAGCAAATACTTTCCCCCAGAGGCAAAGATACATGGTCTAAGCGAACTATTGTACCGTGCTTAGTAATGAAAAGTACATAGGTGATGTCATCCTAGAAATTGAGGTCATGCCTGGAATGAATAGCAAGATCGAGGATAATCATTCAGGTATCATATAGCGAGAGCAATTTAAAGCAGTATAAGAAGAAAAAACAAGACGGAGCAATGTTGTCTGACAGGATGGTGAAGCAAAACGATCTGTCAAAAAATATTGTTCTAAAAATAAGTAACAAAAGGAGTGATTAGTATGGATTCAACTGAAATGGATATGGGAAAACAACTGGTGCTTAATTCTTTGAGAATAGAAACAGAGAAAAATACTGGATCAGGCTTTGTATTTTCGTTTGATATTAAGAATAATTTTGTTCCTGTATTAGTAACAAATAGGCATGTTCTTCAAGGGGCGAAATTTTTAAAATTAGTAATACCATATATAAAGCCTGGAATAGAGGAAGAAATTGAAAATTTTACTTTTATAGTCCAAAATCTTGAGGAAGCAGTAATATTTCATCCAGAAACTAGTATTGATTTAGCAATTGTGCCAATAGCAGATCTATGGGAACAGGTGATTAATAATATTCAAACACGTCCACAGATTGTATGTATTGATGAAGGCTTAATACCAACCGATGAAGAAATAAAGAAAATAAAAACAATTGAGGATATTTTGGTTGTGGGGTATCCAAATGGAATTTGGGATAATGTAAATAATAGGCCTGTGGTGAGAAGAGGTATAACTGCTACAGATTATAAAATTGATTTCAAGGGTGAGCCAAAATTCATTATAGATTGTGCAATATTTCCAGGATCTAGCGGATCACCAGTATTTTTAGCTTCTGAAGGAATGGTTTCAGATGGTTTTGGGAGATATACATTTTATAGTTCTCCTCAAGTAAAATTATTGGGGATAAATAGTGCAGTTTTTATTCATAGAGCAGATGGACAATTAGTCGAGACCTCTACTAATATATTAACAGGGATCCCTAATGGACTAGGAATCATTATAAAGTCTAGAAAGTTACTAGATTTTAGGAAAGTTCTTAGTGATAGATTAGCCTAATTATCTATCAAGACTATACTGTAGACGAAATGTTGAGATAATAGTATTTATCTTTACGAAAAATAGCCAAAAAATTGCATGTGGAGTGTGTAGTATTGATGTCAAGGGGAAATGAGTAAGGTTTGAAATCAATAGATTTATGAATTGTGAACTAGATAATTGTGTGATTAATTTTTAGAATTAGTGTTCAATAATATCTCCCAAATACTGACTTGTAGCAACGCTATGAATATTCTGAAAAGGTCGTAGCAACACTTTAGATATTTTGGTAAGTTATGTCAACGGTATAGAGGGTGTATTAGATAAGATAGAATTGAATTTATGAGGGGAAAAATGGAGATAAATATTAACGAAATAATACTCAGACCATTAAATTATGAGGATTACGAATCATGGTTAAAAGGATTTAATAATAGAAGAGATTCTCAGAATAAATTTGATGACGGAAAATTAGATATGTCTATTTGTACTTTTGAATGGTTTAAAGAGCTTGTAGATAAACATCAAATTATGATGAAGGATGACTATCAGTATATTTACGGAGTATTTAACGGACGGGGAGAGAATTTAGGCTTTTTTGATGTTGTAACTTTAGAGAGGGCTAATTTTCAATGGTGTGAAATAGGATATTTTATTCATAATCAATATTGGAGAAAAGGCTATGCTTATAAATCGTTAAAAATATTATTACATAAATTAAAATATGAATTAGATTTTCATAGATGTGAAGCTCACGTTAAAATTGACAATCATGCATCCATTAATTTGTTGGAAAAATGTGGTTTCGAATTTGAATGCATAAGAAAGAATTTTATAAAAGAAGATAATTTATGGACAGACAGAAAAATATATACGAAAATTTTAGAATAATTTCATAAGTTAAGGTATACCTTAGAGCCAAGAATCTATCGCTTTCTTCAAGATGGTTCAAAACAAATTGCATTTTGCAGCTCATGGACACACGGCAGCTGAAGTGATTTATCAAAGAGCAGATGCAAGCCAACCTTTTATGGGACTAACTACTTTTTCAGGGGCTATGCCAACTCTGAAAGATATCCAAGTGGCTAAGAACTACTTAAAGGAAGATGAATTAAAAATTTTGAACAACTTAGTTTCTGGGTACTTTGATTTTGCTGAAGTTCAAGCCATACAACATAATCCTATGCATATGAGTGATTACGTTGACCATTTGGATCGTGTCCTCAGTGTGACTGGACGACCTGTTCTGCAATCTGCAGGTAAGATCAGTCACCAACAGGCCATGGATAAAGTGAAGAAAGAGTATCGTGAGTATCAAAAGAATACTTTGTCTCCAGTGGAAGAGGACTACTTGCAGACGATTAAAGCGCTGGAGCAAGAGGTCAAAAATGAAGGTAAATAATAATTTTGCTAGTCATATTCCCTATCCATCATACCAAAATCAATCCAACCCTTATCCTCAACACAAGTGGAATAGTCGAGGGAGTAAATCAGTGGTCTGGCGATGCATCACTCGAATGGATAGCCCCTCTAAGTGCCAGGCTCGAACAGTAAAGGAAGATTTGTTACATGAAGTGATTGTTGAAGTCATTAATTCCTTAATCGATGATAGTGACTACTTAGATACATTAGAAGAGAACATCAAAGAAGTCTTGAATCAAAAATACGATGAAACGGTCGAGAACGTGGATGATTAGCTACATGAATTGCAGAAGCAACTGTACATAAATGGAAACGAAAAAGATGAATACGAACGATTAGCGGAACAAATCTATGACTTAAGAGAGAAGAAACAAGTCTTGTTAATTGCCAATGCGACCAATGAAGACAAGCGTAGGAGATTAACAGATATCAAAGCCTTCCTCAAAGGGCAGCACATTAAGCTGGAGGAATATGATGAAAGCTTGGTTAATCGGTTGATGGAGGAAGTGCGTGTTAAGGAAGATAGCCTTGAAGTGAAACTTAAGACAGGTGAAATCAATACAATAGAAAAATAAAAGAGACATAGAACTATGCGTAGAATGGGAATGGTGTAGTTCTGTGTCTCTCTTTTTATGATATGCAGAAATAGTCTTTTTTGAATTTATTTGGTGTAAACCTACAGCGAGTTTTTCTTATATGAATAGATTGAACAAAAATAATAAAATCATTTGTGTAATTCGAGGACAAATAGGTATTAACCTTTTAGTAAATTTTCTTTCAGGCGGAAGGTGCCCTCTGATTCTGTTATTTGTTAATAAAATGCTTGACACAAGAAACTCAAGCCTGTACACTTTGTGTATATAGTGTATATACAAAGTGTGAAGGAAAGAAGTTAAATGATTAATATTAATCTTTCGAAATTTTCTAAAGTCCCATTGTACGAACAGATAATAAAAGAAATTAAGCGTAACATTATATCTGGTGAATTAAAGGAAAAAGAACGTTTACCATCTATTAGACAGTTGGCTAAAGATTTAGAAGTCAGTGTTATTACTGTTAAAAAAGCATACGAAAATTTAGAACAAGAAAAATTTCTGATGTCCATCCCAAGTCAAGGAACGTATGTAGCCGATTTGGATATTGATTTGATTGAAAGAAAAATTCTAGCAGAAATAGATGCGGGTATCGAACAAGTTATTATAAAGGCAAAAAGTATAGGCCTAAGTTCTGAAGAAATAGTTCAACGGTTCAGTGAAAAAGTGGAGGAATAAAAAATGCAATATGCGATAAAAATGAAAGATGTTACCAAATCACTTGGTGACTTTAAAATTGATTTAAAGAATTTACGGATACCAAAAGGCTATATTACGGGATTTATAGGGCCCAATGGAGCTGGGAAATCAACAACCATTAAATTGATAATGGATTTGATTAAGGCGGATACAGGACAAATAGATCTTTTAGGCTATGATCATGAAAATGAAGGAAAAGCCGCACGTGAGCGAATAGGTTTTGTTTATGCTGAAAATATTTATTATGAAAATTTGAATGTTTGTTCTATTGGCAACTTAGTTAACAGTTTTTATCCTAAATGGGATAAAGATAAATTCGACTCTCTCTGTCGAGATTTTAAGCTGCCTTTGCAGAAAAAAGTAAAAGATTTATCTACAGGTATGAAGGTTAAACTTTCATTAGCCGTTGCTTTAAGCCATAATGCGGATCTGATCATCTTGGATGAGCCAACATCTGGATTAGATCCAGTCGTAAGGTTGGAGATTCTAGACTTACTGTATGATATTATCCAAGATCAAGAAAAGACGATATTATTCTCCACCCATATCCTAGCCGATTTGGAAAAAATTGCGGATTATATTATTTTTATTAATGATGGAAGATTATTAATTCAGGATTCTAAAAATTATTTGCTTGAAAATTACAATCTAATCAAGGGTCCACTTCAATTGCTGGATTCAGAGATGCGAAACTTATTAATAGGTTATACAGAGAGAGAGTCTGGCTTTGCTGGTTTGAGCGAAGATGCAAAAATTTTTCAAGAAATTTATGGTGACAAGGTTTTAATTGAACCAGCGTCATTGGAAGATATTATGATTTATCACTTGAAGGGAGATAATTAAATGCGAGCATTACTAGTTAAAGATTGGATAGTAAGTCGAAAACTATTAATTTTATCATTGATTATTCTTATCTTAGTCTCCTTTGTAGTGAGTAATGATCAATTACCTTTAATTTTAGGCTTACTGCTGTCCATGTTTAATATGCGAAATATCGATGGTCTGGAAGACAAAAATGAATATCACGCCCTCGTTCAAAGTATGCCAGTGAGCCGCTTTGAAGTAGTAGTAAGTAAAACTATTTTTCATTTCTTACAAGTCGGTATTAACTTATCACTTATAATATTGTTAAACAGCATACTTCCAAGTTTAAAAGGCAATAGCATCAAAGAAATTTTCTTAACTATAGCCATGGCTATCCTGTTAATTTTAGGTTATCAATTGTTGTACATTATTTTTGGTCCTGTATTCATGAGTTATGTTACAATCATAATTTTCCTAGTGTTGATAACGTTTGGGTGGACATTAGCAAATAGCGCATTTATTCAAGGAGCATTAAGGTGGCTATCATCAATAAAACCAGCCACTCTAATCCTATCTTCTGCTTTAATCGTTCTAGTGGTATCTGCTTTATTATTGTTCTGGACTGTTAAGGTCTATGAGAGTAAGGATTTATAATACTTTTAATTGGAATCTTATGTATTCTTCAGAGCGGTTTGGAGTGACTTTTCAGTAGACTGATGAGAGTAGTTAATATCAGTAAAACCACCCTACCACCCTACCAAAATCAATCCATAGCTAAAGGTCGACACATGCAGAAGCAGTTGCTTTGCTTGTGAAGTCATTCGAAGAATAATTTCAAAAGAAGACTTGTGACATGAGACTTACTAATATTTTCCTATTCTTTATGAACGGTAAAGTATAGTTAGAGCGCCATATTCATAGGTACGGATTGAGTAAGTTGTAAGATAAATTAAATTTTACCAAGGAGTTAAATATGAAAATAATAGAAACAGAACGTTTAATACTTAGAGTTCCTACTTTTGATGATTTTGATGAGTTATATTCAGTTCATGCAAATCCTGAAACTAATATTTTTAATCCAGGATGGGAAAAGCCAAGTAAGGAAGAGTTTATAAATACTTTAAATAAAATCATAGAACATCATAAAAAGCATGGATTTGGATATTATTCTTTAATAGATAAAGCAGACAATAGAGTTTTTGGTTTATGTGGTTTAAGGTTTACATCAATAAAAGATAAAAATTATTTAAATCTGTATTATAGAATAGATCCTTCTAAAATGAGAAAAGGTTTTGTAAAAGAAGCAGCTAGCAAAATAATCGATATTGTAACTAATGAATTAAATAATGAATATAAAGTAGTCGCTTTAACTTTAGATAAAAATATTCCTTCAAGAAAAACTGCTGAATCATTAGGTTTAAAATACAACAAAGATTTTGATAATGTGGATGGAGAAGGAAACGTATACTACTTTAATTAGTAAAAAGTCGATGGGAGAAAATAAGATTATATGTTATAAAGCTGTTGAAACAAGTGGCTTTTAGGATTTTAAAAGAAATCAGTTCTATAATAAATTAAAAATCGTGTTGGTAGAAAAATCGTTTACTTCTACCAACACGATTTTACAAAGAGCCAGTACTTACATCTCTTTTTCTCCTGTAAAACTATTGTATCTTGATACTTTAAGGAGTTTCAATCATTCGATCTGTTAACCGTTATTTTTTGAATCTAAACTTAATAAAATAGCATTAATGGCGACGATGACTGTTGATACAGACATTAGAATTGCTCCTAATGCAGGGCTTAATGTGATGCCAATAGGAGCCAAAATTCCTGCAGCTAGAGGGATAGCTATAAAGTTATAACCAGCTCCCCAAAAGAGGTTCTGTTTCATTTTGCGAGTTGTTTTGTGTGCTAATTCAATGAATGATTCAATATCTCCTGGATCGGATTGAGTCAATATGACATCAGCTGAATCCAACGCCACTTGAGTTCCAGCACCTACAGCTATACCAACATCTGCTAAGGCAAGAGAAGGAGCATCATTGACACCGTCACCTACCATGATAACTTTCTTTCCTTCATCTTTAAGTGTTTTAACTAACTCATATTTGTCTTGTGGAGATTGATTTGATCTATATTCAATCCCTAAATCTTCTGCCGCTCCTTGAGCCGCTTTTTCATTATCACCTGTTGCCATAATTGGCTCTATATTGTTCTTTTTAAGAGCTTCTATTAACTCTTTACTGGTTGCTTTTAATTCGTCTCCTAAGGCTACAGCACCAATAGCTTCATCATTTTCTACTAAGACACTGAGGGTTGCTCCTTTTGGAATATCCATATCTAGATTACGTCCGTATGCTTTTTGACTGATTAATTGGTATTGGTGCCCATTGGCTTTACCTTCTACGCCAGCACCGGAAATTACATCAATGGAATCAAAGGATACTGGACTTACACCTTCTTGGTCGGCGAAGCTTATAATTGATTGAGCTATCGGGTGGCTAGATCCTCCTTCAATACCTGCCAGTAAGGCAATAATTTCCTCTTTATTATATTTGTTATTAAAAAGTTCAACGTCTAATACTTTAAATTCACCTGTTGTTAAAGTACCTGTCTTATCTAAAATCATCACATCTGCATCTTGAGCTATTTCTAAAGATTCTCGGTCTTTTACTAGTAAGCCACGACTTGCCCCTAAGCTTGTGCTACGAGCGGTGACCAATGGAATAGCTAGACCCAAAGCGTGAGGACAAGCTATAACTAATGTTGTGATAGCAAATTTTACTGCCGTTGGGATATCCGCTATAAGCGTCCATACTATAAAAGCTATTAGTGCGACAGTTACCGCAATATAGAACAGCCATCCCGCAACTTTTTGAGCAATATTTTCTGCACGAGAAGGTTGACTTTGAGCTTGGCTGATTAAATTCTGAACTTGAGAGATGAAGGATTGATCACCTGTCTCAAGCACTTTAATATAAAGAACCCCTTCTCCATTTGTTGAGCCCCCGATCACTTCATCGCCAGGACCTTTTTTAATTGATTTAGATTCCCCAGTCAAAAGAGCTTCATTTAGTCGTGATTCTCCGCGCTCGATAGTTCCATCTGCCGGCACATTTTCTCCAGCTTGAACACGAATTAAATCACCTACCTTTAAGTCAGCAACTGGTCGTGTTTCTATTGAATCGTCATCTAATACTACATGAGCATCTTTTGGTACTAGCTTAGCCAGTTCTTCTTGTGCATCTCCTGCTTCTCCAATAGCTTTCATCTCAATCCAGTGACCTAATAACATGATTAATAGTAATGAAGCAAATTCAAAGAAAAAATCCATAATTTGTTCACCTGTTACGTAGTTTGCTATTACAGTATAAATACTATATAAATATGAAACACTTAAACCTAAAGAAACGAGAGCCATCATTCCAGGTTCTTTTTGTTTAAATTCGTCAACTGCCCCTTGATAGAATGGACGTCCACCATAAATAATTAATATAGTAGATAAAATAACTACTACAATATCAGAATATGGAAAAGTAAACTGGAATGGTAGGTCAAACCCAGCCATAGGGGATAAGAGCATAATAATGATTCCTAGTGGTAATGACTTTAAGAATAGTTCCTTAAAGTTACCGTGATGATGATGCTCATGCCCTCCGTGTCCGCCGTGTTCATGACCAGCATGATGATCATGATGTTTATGGTCTCTATGTTGTTCCGTTTTGCTATTGTTGTGTTTCAAGTGATCCATTTCGCCGTGATTATGGTGACGGTGAGACATATGTTTGTTGTTATTCTTCATTTTAAATTCCTCCTTATGCTTAATGATGATGTAAATGACACTCGCATTGTCCTTTTGGACAATTGCATTCTACTTCTTCTACTGCGAAAGATTTTTTCATCTCTAATATTTTTTCTAGTCGATCTATATCATCGAAGCTTAAGACATGGTCTTCAATGATGCTTCCTATTACATTTCCGACTTTCTTTTTGCAAATACGGTTAAAAATATCCTCTGCATAATCCCTTACAGCTTCTTTTTCTTCAATATTTGCAGTGTAAATAAACTTTCTACCTTCTTGCTCTGTATTTAGTACGCCTTTTTCAACTAATCGACCTAAGATCGTTTTGATAGTGGATTGTGTCCAGTCCATTTTTTCTTTCAATATGGAGATGACTTTTTTACTAGTTACTCGATCATTTGCCCAAACTACACGCATGACTTCCCATTCAGCATCTGTGATATGAGTATTATTTACTATTGCATCCATTTTCTTTCCCTCCTTTTCGTTTACAGATGTAAACAATCATGCTCAAAATAAGTCTACTATTGTAAACGAAATATGTCAAGTTTTTTTAATAAATGTAAGCAACGATTAATGCGTTTGTTTTTCAATTTATTCCCAGTACGATTTATAAGGTTATCATTGATTTACATTTATCGCTTTTTTAATTCCTTATTTTTAATAATATGTTCCAAATATGATAAATACGATGATATCTTTTCTGAATTTATTGTTTGGCTAAATATATAGTCATAAATTTCACAAATTCTACCTTTCATTTTTCGTGATAGTTTGTTTAATTCACTTTAGGAACTTTACTCAAAATTTGTCGATTTATTTAAATGAAAGTTGTGCAATTGATTCATCTTATTAAGAAAAATCTGGAGAAGTTTTTCACAAGAATATAGGGGCTATTGTTTAAAAATTAGTGACTATGTAAGGTTTACAACCGATTTTTATTCTGTACTCTTATCCAATGGATTTAATGGGCTAAAACTTTGAGATGGTTTTAGGAATCAAGGACTAAAATTAAAAAGTGATTTTATGTCAATTGGTTATTGTGCAAGTTTCGAAGATTATATAGTAATAAATTTAAAATATAAAGGTTATAGGAGAAATCTTCACACAATAACTATAAAGCTTGAAATATCAATGTAAGAAAAAGTGATAGAATCAAGTTTCGTTGATAAGATAAAAGTGAAAAGAGGACCGATTAGTGAATTCTACGGCCAAGGGAATAGATGTCTAAGGGTTCGAAACAGCTTGAAATTAATAAGTTTATGAAGTTTGAACTAGATAATTATCTGACTAATATTTTATTACAAGACTACGCAGCTTTGAAAATAGTGAATGAGAGGATTCAATATTAGATAAATAATGTTTGTTCTATCAAATCTTATGTATATATAATCTTCGTAGTTTGAGTGGATATCTATCAGCAAACTTGACAAAATCTGACAATTTAACTAAAGTTTAAGTAATATTTAAAGGAAAGGTGGGAAAATTGTGAAGTTATTTCTTCAAATGTCTCCAATGGCAACTTCCAAAGCACAATGTATTTGCAGTCAATTTTTGATTGTCTAAAAAATTAAACATTTTGAAAGGAGAAATAATGGAAACAATAGTATCCGCTTTATTAGTTTTTGTCTCTACATCGATTGATTACTTAGTTGTTTTGACTATTTTATTCGCCAGTCAAGGCAAGAAAGCCTTGAAATCAATTTATGCAGGACAGTATTTAGGTACAGGATTGCTTGTACTGATTAGTCTAATTGCCGCTTACTTTTTAAATTTTATCCCACAAGATTGGATTATCGGACTTCTTGGTCTAATCCCACTAGGTCTTGGTATAAGGGCAATCTTTGTGGATGAAGATATTGATGAAGAAGACATCGAGGGAAAAATTACCGCAGATGGATCAAAAATATTAGCATTTACAAGTTTAACAGTAGCAATGGGTGGAGATAATTTAGGAATTTATATTCCCTATTTTACAGGACAGAGTTTGATTGAGATTGGTATAAGTTTAGTAATATTTGCGTTAGGGATATTGATTCTATGCAAATTATCTCAAAATCTCGCCTCAATTTCTGCTATCGGAGAGATTGTAGAAAAGTACGAAAAAATAATTGTACCAGTCGTGTTTATTGGACTCGGTCTCTATATAATGATTGAAAATGGAACGATTACTTATTTCATATCCCTAATCACGAGTTAAGAGTCTATTTTTATATTTTAGGACCTATTAAAGGAAATCTTTGGTAGGTCTTTTTTGTTTATTTAGAATTATCTTATCTGTCTCAAGAAATATAAGAAGCAAGAATTGTGTAATATGTTAAAAATAAGTCATATTTTATCCATACTGACCACTCAAGCCATGTGGAGACGGTGGCGTTGATACAAAAGATACAATCTTATAAATCTTGCATTTTAAGCAGTTTTATAAGCATTTTATATGTGAAAAAGATGAAGAAGGATATGTCAAAAAGACTCAAAAAAATCCATGACATAAGATTAGTTTTAAAACTAGTATGAGGAAACACAAAAAATATAATTAACTCATTTTGTACTTTCTATAGGAGTAGCTTAAAAAGCTGCTCTTTTTTTATTGAATGTAGTAAGGATTCGTTACATCCAAAAAATAAAAATCTAAGACGACTCATAAAATACAGTAGACTATTTAAAATAGAAGATGAAATTAGGAAATATATGGAGTTATTATCGTAATTAATATCGAGAGTATAAAGCGCAAGATAAGAAATTTGGCAGAGAAGAAGAATCTAAAGTCGCAAGAAGTTCTGTAAATATTGTATTAAAATGTTTTTATAAAATATAAAATAGGCAAAAGTATTTAATAATGACGATGTATTGACGTTGCACGAATAAGCCTATATAATTATATTAAAGGGGATGAGGAAATGGCTACAACAAATTTGAATATAAGAACAGATAAGGAAATAAAAGAAGCCGCAGAAAAAATCTACTCCAGTTTAGGTTTAAATATGACGACTGCAATTAATATGTTTTTAAGGGCAAGTATTAGAGAAAGCGGCATTCCTTTTGATTTAAAACTTAATGTTCCAAGTGATGAAACTATAAAAGCGATTGAAGAAGGAAGAATGATAGCTAAAGATACGAATGTGAAATCCTATGACAATATGGATGACTTGAGGAAAGCCCTTGAAGTATAAAATAAAGTTTACAAAGAGATTTAAAAAAGATCTAAAGCAAGCTAAAAAACAAGGAAAAGATATTGAAAAACTCTTCGATGTTATTGAAAAAATAGCAAAAGATGAAGCTCTTGATGAAATATACAGAGATCATTCATTAGTTGGGAATTACAAAGGAACTCGAGAATGTCATATAGAGCCAGATTTTTTGTTGATATATGAAAAAATAGAAGAAGTTTTAGTATTATCACTAGTAAGAACTGGCTCACACTCTGATTTATTTAAGTAATAACAATACATGAAAAAAATAAGGATGGAATTATATGGTTAAAAAGAACTTATGGCTTATATTGGCAATAATCGCATTTATTACACTCATATTATCAATATATATGTCGTATAAGACAGGAAAAACAGAGTATGCATGGATAATTGGCTCTATGCTTTTTGGAATAGGGTGTGGAAGTAAATATAATAAAGAGAAAAATAAATAAAGTAAAATTGCAATAGAGAAAGTCAATGTGTTTGAATTAAAAACGATTAGAGATAAAAATCTAGTCGTTTTTTATTTTAAGAAAGAATACAAGTGAATTTGTCTATGACGATAGAGGACTTCTGATTATATAAATTAATGTCATCATCCTATGTCAAAAGTATTTGACATTAGGAGGTAAGTATGAATACAACAAAATTTATTGAGACAAATCAAATGTTTGGTTTAGGTTTACTCTGGTTATTTCTTGTCGCATCATTAATATGCACCTTAATAATGATTGTAACCTTGATTAAAAAAGGAGATGAAAGAAAGGGATATATTGTAAAAAAATCTGGATTAACTGCATTAGTAGTAGGGATAATATTTTTAATTATAAACATAATTTGGAATATTTTCTTTGAACAAAATTCTAGTATTGGATTTGAAGATAATCCGATTATTTATGTCGGTATCATATCAATAGCTTTTAATATTTCTTACTTAATCAATATGAGGAAATATAGGTAATAGAAATGAAAAACCATATTAAAGAACTTAGAACCGAGAAAGGATTATTTCAACAAGAATTAGCTGATATATGCGAAGATAGTAGACAAACTGTTAATGCAATTGAAAACAATAAGTACGATCCGACGCTCGAGCTTGCTTTTAAACTAGCTCTTGCTCTTGAGACCACTATAGATGAATTATTCATATATGAATAAAAAGATTGAGTCAAATTTTTTTAAAGTGCCTATTATTTTAGGCGCTTTTTCTATAACGGACTTTAGGAGATGGTAATATAATATTATAATTAATCCATAGCTTAAGGTCGACACATGTGGAGACGGTAGCATTGATGTTAAGAAAATAGAGTAAAGATTAAAAAAAAAAAAAGAGAGCAGCTGAGTCATGACTTATAGAAAACAAAGATAATTATGATAACCGCAGCTAATAATTTATTATGGATCTATTCAAAAATAAATGAGCAAAGAGTGTTACAGCATATTTAAGTTATAAGCATTGTACATTACATTGAAAAAGACATTTATATTATAGGAGAACTTATGAAACTAATTAGACCAGATAGGAAGTATATCCAAAGTTATATTGAAGCAAATGAAGAAGATGAAATGTTTAGGCCTCATGTAGAAAGACGTTTTAATAACCCTGAGACAATTATAGAACGTGCTTATAATTTTGAACATGGTATAAATTTGCCAATAAATTATGTTAGAGCGACTACATTTTGGTTGATAGATAATGAAAAATTTATTGGTGAAATTAGTATTAGGCATGAATTAAATTCTTTTTTAATTAACTATGATGGTCACATAGGGTACGAAATTAGACAGTCTGAATGTAGGAAGGGCTATGGAACAAAAATGCTCTCTATGGCACTAATGTATTGTAAAGAGACATTGAACCTTCATAAGGTTTTGATTACATGTGATGATGACAATATCGGATCAATAAAAGTGATAGAAAATAATGGTGGAATTTTGGAAAATAAAGTAAAAAATAGATTACCAAGAGGAAATGTTACAACAAGAAGGTATTGGATTAATATATAGAAAAAAAGATCAATTTAATCTGTCCAATATTTAAACTAATTGACATATTCCCATATACGAGACTTTTGAAAATTACCAAGTTTTATCCATATTGACCACTCAAGCCATATTGAGGAAGTGACACTGCTTTTGAAGGCGCGTTAGCGATTGAAGAAACAGCTGTCCTGCCCACTCACGGATTGCCCAAGAACGACGAGCGAAACTAGGAAATGACTGGATGCAATGGGCTGCCGATTCCCTGGTATTCCTTACGAAAAGTGAAGCAATGAATAGAAGCGGTAATAGCGGAGTTTCCTTGAGATGTAAGCTCAGAGGGACCTCGCTTTTTGATTTTTAGAGGAGAAAATGGGATAAATCTGTTAGAATGAAGGTGTGTGTATGGGGAAATTGATCGATGATTTTAGGAAGAAGGTACAAACTAAGCACCAATAAAAATGCCCACTTCTTTTCGTAAGTTGAAAATGAAAATTAACCTAGTTTTAAAGTAGAGGAGCAGAGATAATGAGTAAAAGGCAAATTGCAATTGTAGCTAATCTTTTATTACTTGTATGGTTTTCACTGGATATGTTTGGAGTAAAAATCGGTGATAAGTATTTAGTTGAAGGGGCTTTGAACGAAGATGGAATGTTTATGGTCATTTCAACCGTAGTATTTTGTATTTTTCTGTTAACTAGGAAGCTAGGTAAATATATTCAATTGGGTTGGTTATTGGGTTGGTTTATATTACAATTCCTTGCCCATGAATGGTATACCATTTTCGGAAAAGGACTGATGGGTAGCGTTGAAGGCAAGATTGCTTATTTTGAAAATTGTATCCAATTCATAAACATACCGGGAAGATATGTGCCGGATTTATGGCATATTATACTGCATGTTTTAATAATTGTCGCATTTATTGCGACGCTTAGGGTGCCTATTGAAAATCAAAAAATTACTTCGGAATGATTATCAGAAAATGAAAAAGATAAAAAAATTAAGCACGCCATTGGGTGATATAGACATTAAAATTGATGGCCAGTCTGTTCCTTATGATTATAAGGAGATGGGACCAATTGGGGGAAGACACTTTCCTCTTTTAGGAAGGTGTCATATTCGCATCAAATATATTCCTGATGGTAAGGAGCATCAGATATCTTGTACCATTAATGATGAACGTTTAGGAAGAGGCTATCATGAATCTGGCGAACGATTGGCTTGTATTAGCTTTTACGGTGACAATCGAATAAAACTATCGATAGGTTTGGAAGGTGAAACAGACTATAGCAATGGGAAACGCTACAGTGCATATGATTATGATGATGTCTATATGGATAATGGATTAGCATTTGGAATCTTTCCTGATACTAAGACTTCAGAATATTTATTTGCGGTTGCTTGGATTGACGACGTTGGTGCTCATGACCCGATTATTGATGGAGAAGACAGAGATGTAGAAACGTGGTTTGGGGCAGATCCGCTTTATGATTAAACAACCATTTTCCCTACCCACTATACCAAAATCAATCCATTCTTTATCCACGACACATGTTGAGCGTGTGGTGTTGATGACAAGAGTTGCACCCACGAAGTAAATAAAATGTAGATAATAAAGGCTTATTTATAGGCCATCGTTAAAATTTATTGTTAGCTTAGAGTAAGCCTTATTATTTGAGAGAAAATAGCAGTAAGTGGGAACATATATCTTAGCAAGAGATGCTACTAAAGAATGTGTTACAAGAAAAAATGCACTGATTCAGCCCAACTAAAATATATGGATTTGATGTAGAAGGAAAGCCTTTAGCGAATACGTAATTGATGGAATAAGTTTGTAAGGAAATGATTAATTATTGAGGAGGTGGAAAGATGATTTATCAGGAATCCAGTGACATAAATGAAGCGTGCAAGAATTTATTTAATCCCCCTTGGAATCATATTTTAGATTCGGTTTTAAGTGGTTTTCAAGGTAGAGTTTTGGTAGACCGGTTGACTTCACCCCAATCGGCGCTTGCTATTGTCGGAAAGGGGGCTCCCTTTGCTTTTTTGGGGGGACAGGTGAATGAGGACTTATGGATGCATCTCCCGAAAGGCGACTTGATCATGGTGCCACAAAGTTCCGCCTGGTCTAATTATTTAATGACGATCAAGCAACACGAAGTCAGACCATTTATTCGTTATGCTATGGAAGCACCGCAAAAATTTAATGGGCAGAGAATTAATCAAATGAAGCAATCTTTAGCGGATTCCTATTCGATTTCTGTCATCAATCAACAGCTGTTTAATCAATGTTTAGAAGAGACCTGGTCTAAAGATTTAGTCAGTAATTTTGATAATTATTCGGATTTCTGTCAGCAGGCGTTGGGATTTGTTATACTTAATCAAGGAAAAATCATTTCTGGGGCCAGTACTTTCTTTCCCTTAGCAAATGGCATCGAGATTGAAGTAGACACGCATCCTCGCTACCAGGGGCAGGGATTAGCCAGTATAGGGGTGAGTTATTTAATCAATGCCTGTTTAGATCGTGAATGGTACCCGTCCTGGGATGCCCATACAGCTATCTCACGAGACTTTTCCAAAAAGTTTGGCTATTCGGTCGCCTTCGACTATCAGGCATTTGAGTGGAAATAATAAAATTTTCTGATTCATCCAAAAACTTAAAAGGGGAAAGTCTATCAGCTAACCTCGTTAAAAATGTGGCAGAGCGTTTTCTAAAGCCAATCAGGACCACTTCTGTCAATAGCATTCCTTTGAAAGTTATCGAAAAATTAGTGGAGAGTACCTCTCAGAATAGCAAGGGATTGTTCTTTCACCATTGATCATAAAAGATGTCATCATCAAAGCAGAATATCGGTTCTGCTTTTTTTGTTATGCTTGCAGATCGATTTTATTCGTAGTTTAGAATAGAGATGGTATCTTTCTAAGCCACTCTTTTTGGTATGATTTTGCAGGAGAAGGAACAGCGGTATTTGTTAATAAGGCCATTGACCACTTCTGCCGATAGGATCCCTTTGAAAGCTATCAGAAATTAGTGGAGAGTTCCTTTCAGAATAGCAAGGGATTGTTCATTCACCATTCATATCAAAGAAAAATAATAGAAAGTCTAATGATGTGCAAGAGGAAGTAAGATACCTTAAATTAATGATATAACTTAACATAAAATACGAAGAACCTTTCTCGACACTAGGAGGTTCGCATCGAATGATTCCCTTGCTATAAGAAAGTCGAGCTAAAGGACAGGGTCATTTCTAACTAACATCTGAGCAGGCTGCCTTTTTAAAAGGCTTAGTGTGTACGCAGACAGTTGCTTAGAGGCCCTGTCCTTTTTGTGTACCCAATTTTTACTCGGAAAAGTCTCCTATAAGAATCATTGAGAAATGGAAATAATATGGTTGTCAAAGATTTTGAAAGAATTATCAACAGAGCCCGATTTTTTGTTGATCTATGAAAAAATAGAAGAGCTTTAATATTATCTCAAGTAAGAACTGGCTCACAGTCGGATTTATATAAGTAGCATTATAAAAATGATAGATTTTTACGATCTATACATCTTTACAATTAAAAAACTATAAGGAAATAATCGAGGAAATAAAATAATATTCATATCTAAGATCCTTGTGGTAAGTATATATCAGTGAAATAAGTACATTGACTATCTTACTTATGATAAGTTGTTGTTGTGAAAATTTTATCAAATAGGCTCATAGACTTGTAATTTAACAGACACTATTTGGCAAATCATAGATAAGAAAGTATTTAGGAATAAAAAAGTCTAACTTTGGGGCGCACCTCAATTAAAGTCCCTTAGTTTTTGAATTATTTTACAAGGGCTATCTTATTCAAGTAGGTATGCTATATAATATAAGTATACATTTAACATAAATTGCACAAATCAAAGATTAATGGTGGTGATGAAATGGGTAAAATATTAAACAAAAAACAAATGACTGAAGAAGATATTAAACGTCATTATATTACACCGTCTATTATGAGAAGATGTGAAAATGTTACAACTGATATTTTGCTTCGTATATATGAAGCATTAAAATAAGATAATGTACAGCATGTGCTGGTTAATAATGAAAATAAAAATACTGAAAGAATAACTGATCGGAGGAGAAAAAATGGCAGATAAAACAAATGCCAATATTGGCTTTGAAAAACAAATCTGGGATGCAGCGTGCGTCCTTTGGGGACATATTCCGGCAGCAGAATATAGAAAAGTAATTATTGGTCTTATCTTTTTAAGATACATTTCTACTGCTTTTGAGCATAGATATAAAGAGCTTGTAGAAGAAGGCGATGGATTTGAAGATGATCGCGATGCTTATACAATGGAGAATATATTCTTCGTTCCAAAAGAAGCAAGATGGAGCACAATTGCAGCTGCAGCTCATAGCCCTGAGATTGGAACGGTTATCGACACTGCTATGAGAGCAATCGAAGCTGAAAACAAAAATCTTAAAAATGTTCTTCCTAAAAATTATGGAAGTCCTGATCTTGATAAAAAAGTATTAGGAGATGTTGTTGATATCTTTACCAATAACATTGATATGTCAGATACAGAAGCAAGCGAAGATTTACTTGGCCGTACATATGAATATTGCATTGCACAGTTTGCAGAAAAAGAAGGTGTAGGTGGTGGAGAATTCTATACGCCATCAAGCGTTGTTAAAACACTTGTATCTATTTTAAAACCTTTTGAAAATTGTCGAGTATATGATTGTTGCTGTGGTTCAGGTGGTATGTTTGTACAAAGTGAGAAGTTCCTTGAATCACATGGAGCTAAGAGAGGGGCTATCTCTGTATATGGTCAGGAAGCAAATCCGGATACTTGGAAGATGGCCAAGATGAACATGGCTATTCGTGGTATTGATGCAGACTTTGGTCCTTATAATGCGGATACATTTTCAAATGATTTGCATCCAACTTTAAAGGCGGATTTCATCCTTGCAAATCCACCATTCAATTATCATCCATGGGGACAACAAGCTTTACAGGAAGATAAACGTTGGAAGTATGGCTTGCCACCTGCAAGTAATGCAAACTACGCATGGATTCAACATATGATTCATCACCTTGCACCGAATGGAAAGATTGGTCTGGTGCTTGCTAATGGTGCTTTATCAACTCAGACAAGAGGTGAAGGTGCAATTAGAAAGAAAATTATAGAGGATGACTTAATTGAAGGTATCGTAGCGATGCCTACCCAACTGTTCTATAGCGTAACAATTCCGGTTACTCTGTGGTTCATTTCAAAGAATAAGAAGCAAAAAGGAAAGACCCTCTTCATTGACGCTCGCAAGATGGGACACATGGTTGACCGTAAGCATAGAGATTTTGAAGAAGAAGATATCCAAAAGTTAGCAGATACTTTCACAGCTTTCCAAAATGGAACACTTGAAGATGTCAAAGGTTTCTGTGCCGTGGCATCACTTGAGGATATTGCAAAACAAGATTATATCCTTACCCCTGGACGCTATGTGGGAATTGAAGAACAAGAAGATGATGGAGAACCATTCGAAGAAAAGATGGCAAGATTGACATCAGAGCTTTCAGATATGTTCGAAAAATCTCATGAACTCGAAGATGAAATCAGAAGAAAGCTGGGGGCGATTGGATATGAAATTTAAATTGTCTGATGTAATGGAATTGATTGGAGGCGGAACGCCTAAAACATCGAAAGTTGAATACTGGAATGGCGAAATCCCATGGCTTTCCGTAAAGGATTTTAATAACGATTTTAGATATGTTTATGAGACTGAAAAAAGCATTACAGAGTTGGGATTAAATAATTCTTCAACTAAACTGCTTAAAGAAGGCGATATCATCATATCTGCAAGAGGAACGGTAGGGGAAATAGCAACAATTCCATTTCCTATGGCATTTAATCAATCTTGCTACGGACTCCGTGCAAAGGAAGAGGTAGTCACTTCGGATTATTTGTATTACCTGATAAAGCACAATGTTTACATTCTGAAGAAGAATACGCATGGATCTGTTTTTGATACGATTACAAGAGATACATTTAGCGGAATTGAAGTAGATATCCCTTCGTTGGATGAACAAAGAAAGATAGCATCAATTTTATCTGAAATTGACGAAAAGATAGAACTTAATAATGAAATAAATAAGAATTTAG
>NZ_JH932292.1:1692893-1812887 GCF_000301035.1 Facklamia hominis CCUG 36813
CTAAATTCTTATTTATACTAATAACTTCTGTGAGTGGCAGACGCTAATATAGGAGACTGCCACTCCGTAGTCATTCTCTAGTAATAAAGGAGAATAGACTATGAAACAAAAACTAATCAATGAAGTCGTGCAAGGAATGCTTGGATACATCAACAATGCACAGCTTCAAAAACTACAACAAACATTAGAACATGCACTTTTCGATAAAGAAATTGTTGAAAGTTATAATGTGCAGGAAGATACAAGTGAAGATTTACTCGAAAACTTTTTATCTGCAAAAAGGATTGAAGGTTGTTCGGAAAAGTCACTTGTGTATTATAGAAATACAATTCAAGCAATGCGTGATAAAGTTGAAAAACCTGTCAGAGAAATTGAAACGGATGATTTGAGAGAGTATCTCACAGGATATCAGAAAGAAAAGAATTCAAGCAAGGTTACGATAGATAATATCCGTCGTATTCTTTCAAGCTTCTTCTCGTGGCTAGAGGATGAGGATTACATCATCAAGAGCCCGGTTAGAAGGATACATCGAGTGAAGTCGGCTACGACTATAAAGGAGACATATTCAGATGAAAACTTGGAAACAATGAGAGATAGCTGCACTGAATTACGAGATCTTGCTTTGATTGATATTCTGGCATCGACCGGAATGAGAATTGGAGAATTGGTGCTTTTAAACCGAAAGGACATTAACTTTGAAGAACGAGAGTGTGTGGTATTTGGTAAAGGTAGCAAAGAAAGAATGGTATACTTTGATGCAAGAACCAAGATTCATTTGCAAGAGTATTTGAACAGCAGAACGGACGATAATCCTGCACTATTTGTGTCTTTAAAGTCTCCATATAATAGAATGAAAATAGGTGGAATTGAAGCAAGGCTTAGAGGAATAGGAAGAAACCTTGGAATAGAAAAAGTTCATCCGCATAAATTCAGACGAACTCTTGCTACGATGGCTATTGATAAGGGGATGCCAATAGAGCAGCTACAGCAGCTTCTGGGGCACAAACGAATAGATACGACATTGCAGTACGCAATGGTAAAACAGAGTAATGTTAAAATTGCTCATCGAAAATATATAGGCTAGGAGGCGCGCACATGGGCAAATGGAAAGAATGTATCATCGGAGATATTGGTACAGTAGTTGGTGGAGCAACACCATCCACAAAGAAAATAGATAACTATGAGAACGGCACAATTGCGTGGATAACGCCAAAGGACTTATCTAATTTCTCTGGAAGATATATTTCTCGTGGTGAAAGAAATATTACGGAAACAGGATTAAAAAGTTGTTCAGCACAGTTGATGCCGAAAAATTCAGTTCTGTTTACTTCCAGAGCACCAATCGGATATGTCGCAATCGCTGAAAATGAGGTGTGCACAAACCAGGGCTTTAAGAGCGTGGTTCCAAATGAGAATACGGACTTCTTGTTTTTGTATTATCTGCTGAAATATAACAAAGAAAATATTGAGAATATGGGTAGTGGAACTACATTCAAAGAAGTTTCTGGGAAAACCATGAGAGAAATTGTTGTCAAGGTTCCTGAAACGATTGAAGAACAGCACAAGATAGCAGAAATACTTGGAACCATTGATGACAAGATTGAAGAGAATGTGAAGATAAATAAGAATTTAGCGGCTTAGAGGTCGATGTTGGAGACATCAAGCTCACCGGACATCAGTTTTGGCAAAAGGGTATCTCGGAGTTGCTCTAAACGACAGATTTCATCGTAATTGTTGCGAATAGCGGCATCTATTGGAGCAACTAATACCTCAAATTCATCAAGCTTTTTACTTGATGGTATAAGGAGAGGCATTTCATTCAATGAATTTCTGTTAATCGAACCAAACACAGTACCCTCTCCATTAAAAACATCTAACTGCTTTTTGAGAGAAAGCATTGTGTATAGCACGAAAGATTGATGATTATTTTTTGAATGAATAGCTGCAAGTCCTCGACCGATACAACAATCGGTATGAGCCACATTCAGATCACCGACAGGTGCTCGAACACTCATTAAAGTATCATTAGCACAAGCTATTCGCTTTGGTTCAGTTGTATAAAGACGAACCGTTGGAAATCTGAAACCAAATTCGGCTCGACCTTGGAAGAAAATCGTGCCATTACCATCTTCATTATAGCTACTGCCACTTGGGGACTGTCCCATTGTAATATCAGCTATGTCGCTCAATGTACCTTCTGCCCAGTCTGAGCTTGCATTATCAACAAACATCTGCTGATATATTGTCTGAGCTTGCTGCTCTAAATTCTTATTTACCACTCGAACGATAAGAGATTAATCTAAAAATAAACAAAGGAGTTGAAATATATGTCAGGATTTTATACCGAAGCAGACTATGAAAAATCAGTAATAGAGCTGTTTCAAGAAATGGGATATCGCTATGTATATGCGCCTAGTCTAGAGCACGATTTACACAGTCCATTATATGAAGAAGAATTAGAGGAGGCATTGTATCGTCTGAACCCGGATATGCCGGATGATGCGATAAGAGATGCTCTCTATAAATTGCATAACTTCGAGAATGGTGAATTAGTACAGAAGAATGCTGTCTTTATGGACTATATTCAGCATGGTGTTGAAGTGCGCTATTTTGTAAAAGGTGAGGAACGTTCCGGTCTCGTATATTTGGTTGACTACAGTAATCCTGACAATAACTCCTATGTAGTCGCTAATCAGTGGACTTTCGTTGAAAATAGCATTAAGCGTCCAGATATACTTTTGTTCTTGAACGGACTTCCTGTCGTTCTTGTTGAGTTAAAATCTCCATCAAGAGAAGAAACGGCTGCTTCTGAAGCATTTTTGCAGATTAGAAATTATATGCATGAGATTCCATCTATGTTTATCTATAACTGTATCTGCGTTATGAGTGATCATTTGACTTCAAAAGCTGGAACTATTACATCTGGAGAAGACCGCTTTATGGAGTGGAAGACGAAAGATGGAAATTATGAAAATACGCAGTATGCTCAATTTGATACTTTCTTTGAAGGAATGTTTGAGAGAGCGCGCTTGCTTGATATTATAAAAAACTTCATTTGTTTCTCGAATGAAGGCATAAAACGTTTCAAAATTTTGGCAGGATACCATCAGTATTTTGCGGTAAACAAAGCTATTGAATCTTCAAAGCACGCTTGCAAAACTGACGGAAAGGGCGGTGTGTTCTGGCATACACAGGGCAGCGGTAAATCTTTATCTATGGTATTTTATGCACATTTATTACAGACCGCATTGAATAGCCCAACTATCGTTGTCATTACAGACCGTAACGACCTTGATGATCAGCTATACGGTCAGTTTATGAAGTGTAAAGATTTCCTTAGACAAGAACCAGTGCATGCTTCAAGTAGGGCAAACTTGAAAGAACTTCTTGAAGGTAGACAGGTTAATGGAATCATCTTTACGACTATGCAGAAGTTTGAGGAATCCTTCGAATGTCTGTCTGAACGTAGAAATATTATTGTTATGGCAGATGAGGCGCACAGAGGTCAGTATGGATTAAAAGAGAGAGTAGATGAGAAGACTGGTGAAATTAAAATCGGTTCTGCTCGTATTATTCGTAATGCCTTACCGAATGCAACCTATATTGGATTTACCGGTACTCCGGTATCTATGAAAGACAGAAATACAAGAGAAGTATTCGGAGATTATATTGATATCTATGACATGACTCAGGCAGTAGAGGATGGTGCTACAAGACCTGTTTATTATGAGAGTCGTGTTATGAAGTTGAAGCTTGATGAGCAGACATTGCGTTTGATTGATCAGGAATATGATATTATGGCTGAAAATGCAGATGCTTATGTTATTGAAAAAAGTAAAAAAGAGCTTGGACAAATGGAAGCTATCCTTGGCAATGACAAGACGATAGATTCTCTTGTTGGTGATATACTTGATCATTATGAGAATTACAGAGAAAACTTGCTTACCGGTAAAGCCATGATTGTTGCATATTCGCGTTCAATTGCGATGAAGATTTACAAGAGAATTCTTGAACTACGTCCAGGTTGGACTGATAAGGTTGCTGTGGTAATGACCAGTAGCAATAAAGATCCGGAAGAATGGAGCCAAATTATCGGAAACAAGAGTCACAAAGACGAGCTTGCAATGTCTTTTAAAGATAATGAAAGTCCATTAAAAATCGCGATTGTCGTAGATATGTGGCTTACAGGATTTGATGTTCCTTCTCTTGCAACAATGTATGTCTATAAGCCAATGCATGGATATAACTTGATGCAGGCTATTGCTAGAGTGAATCGTGTGTTTAAAGATAAAGAAGGTGGTTTAGTTGTAGATTATGTAGGTATTGCATCTGCATTGAAACAGGCCATGAATGATTATACTGCGCGTGATAAGAAGAACTACAGAGATACTGATGTTGCTAAGGTGGCATATCCTAAGTTTTTAGAGAAGATTTCAATCTGTAGAGATTTGTTCCATGGATACGATTATTCTAAGTTCATGGAAGGAACTGATCTTGAAAGATCTAGAGCTATTAGCGGTGCAGTTAACTTTATTGTTGCACCAATTAGAAAAAAAGAGCGCGAGGACTACTTAAAAGAATCACTTCTTTTGAAGCAGGCTTTGTCATTATGTGCATCACTTGTAGAAAGAGAACTTCGTATTGAAGCTGCATTCTTTGAGTCGGTTAGAGTTCTCGTTACAAGAATTATGAATGATGGAGAAGGCAAGAAAATACCGCTTCCTGTGATTAATGCACGTATCAATGAGCTGCTTAAAGCCAGTATAAAGAGTGAAGGCGTTATTAACCTGTTCTCTGATGTGTCTGGCGAATTTAATTTGTTTGATCCTAAATTCTTAGATGAAATTTCTAAGATGAAAGAAAAGAACCTCGCAGTGGAAGTACTTAAGAAGTTGATCTCTGAACAGGTAAAGATATACAAGCATACGAACGTTGTAAAGTCTCAAAAATTCAGTGAGATCATTCAACAGGCAATGAATGCATACCTTAATGGAATGCTTACAAATGAGCAGGTAATTGAAGAACTTCTTAACCTTGCTAAACAGATTGCACAAGCGCATGAAGAAGGCGAACAGCTTGGTCTTACTGCAGATGAGCTTGCATTCTATGATGCACTTACAAAGCCACAGGCCATCAAGGACTTCTATGAAAATGAAGAATTAATTGCTATTACTAAGGAACTAGCAGATACACTTAGAAAGAACCGTACTATTGATTGGCAAAAGCGTGATTCTGCAAGAGCTAGAATGCGTATGATGATCAAGAAACTTCTTAGAAGCCATAGATATCCACCTGATGGAATGGATGATGCTGTAGAAACTGTAATGACTCAGTGTGAGCTTTGGACAGATAATTCTGATATGGAAGAGAATACGGAATCAAATAATAAGATAAACTATTTACTTAATCAAGATACACACTTGATGGTTGCAGAAGAATCTAGCAATTATGGGGATAAGAAATAGGGAAAAATGGACGCAACCAAAGGAAATATTTATGCTATTTTAAATGGTAATAAACAATTTTTGATTCCGGTATATCAACGCTATTATAGTTGGGATCTAGCACAGTGCCAATTTGAAAGAATATCTTCAATCTGATCAAATCGGCGTTCGTCATATCATTACCGATGAAAGGGTTTAATGGATTATCGATAGCATGGAATTTATTATAAGAGAAATCATCGATAAAAAAGAAAAAGAAAGAATCGCAAGTGCCGTACTTAAGGACTTACCAGAGTGGTTCGGCTTGCCCGAGAGCACCGAAGAATACATTAAGGACTCACAAGAGAAACCCTTCTTGGCAAGCTTTTATAATAAGGAGCTAGTGGGCTTTGTCGTGCTTAGCGCGAGCAGCCCCGACTGCGCAGAAATTTTTGTCATGGGCGTAAAGAAGAAATTCCACCGCCAAGGTGCAGCAAGACAACTAAACCAAGCCTACGAACAGTTAGCCAGAAACTTAGGCTACACTTACACTCAAGTAAAGACTGTTCAGTCCGGCCATTACGAAGAGTATGACATCACCAATAACTTTTATAAGGCAATGGGGTATAAGGAGTTGGAAGTTTTCCCCAGTTTATGGGATAAGTGGAACCCTTGTCAAATATATGTGAAGTATTTGGGTGAGTGAAACTATCGAATCATAACTACCTGTGAATTTTAAGGAGAAGCAATGAGCATAATTAGAATTAATACCTATGATGATCAGCGCTTCAGTCAAGAAGCACTCAATCAGCACGGTTGCTACATAGCAGATGGCGATTTGCCTGTAGAAATTATTATCATCTCACAGAGCGAGGCCCTTATAAAAGGGGATAAAGCCTACTTTGACGAGGTTATTGAAGAATTTCGATTTAATGCAAAGCACATCACAACATTTTATGATCAAAGCGGTAGGCTTGTGAAGAAATTCAAAGAAGTAGCGCTTTTTAAGCTGGATTTAGCTAACATCCAGCCCATACAGTTTTTTATTGATAGAGATAAATTAGAGGCCGTTAAAAGCTTTGTCAATAGCGAAGAAGACGTGATCATCCCAGTTGTTAAGCGTGAAGGCACATACGTGTCGCTAGATGGTCACACACGCCTCTACCTAGCAGATAGCCTGGGATTTAAGCAGGTATACGCCTATCTTAGTGAATCCTTTTATGGCTTTGACTATTTCCTGGATGAAGCAAGAAGAAGAAATATCCATACCATAAAAGATTTGGTCTTGCTCGATCATGAGGAATATGTAGATAAGTGGGATAAGTTTTGCGAGGCGTATTATATGTCGAGAGAGTGAGTAAGTGGGTGATTTGCTTAGGGATATGAGACATAGCCTTCTGCTAGTCTTTGTGTTGTACTGATTAGAAAAATATCCTTAGTAACACTGCTTGTGAAGAACCACCTAGTGGGGTGGTAGGCTTAGTGAAATG
Source organism: Facklamia hominis CCUG 36813 (assembly GCF_000301035.1). GTDB lineage: Bacteria > Bacillota > Bacilli > Lactobacillales > Aerococcaceae > Facklamia > Facklamia hominis. Next base: position 1,699,807 of record NZ_JH932292.1, read on the forward strand.
GTCAAACAGTGACGATCAAATCAAAGTCACAGAATAAATAGGACAAAGAGGAGAGAAGCAAATTGCGTATTTTAATCATAGAGGATGATCAGGTTATTGCACGACTCTTAAAAGATTACTTAATCCAGTGGCATTATGAGGTCGAAATTGTCACTGATTCTGATAGGATTCTTGATAATTTCCAAGCTTTTGAGCCTCATCTTATACTCTTAGATGTTAATCTACCCCATTATAATGGTTATTATTGGTGTCAAGAAATTCGCCAGTTATCTCAATTGCCGATTATTTTTATCTCTTCACGCGATGAAGCAATAGATAAAGTGTTAGCAATGCAGATGGGTGGCGATGATTTTATAACGAAGCCGATCGAGTTGCCTGTCTTAGTAGCTAAAATTCAAGCTTTGCTTAGACGATCTTATGATTTTAAGTTATCCTCTCCTTTGCTAACTTATCAAGGTTTGGAGCTCAAAGCCACACGCTCGCAGTTGACCTACCAAGATCAAAGCCTTAACTTGACTAAGACCGAGCTTCAAATCATACAAACCCTGATCAAAGCTCAAGGCGACTGGGTTAGTCGCGAACAACTGATTGAAGCTTGTTGGTTGGGCCAAGACTATATCGATGATAATACCTTAGCGGTGAATATCCATCGTTTACGAAAAAAATTAGCTCAGTTAGGATTGGATGGACTGATTCAAACCAAAAAAGGCATGGGCTATGGCTTAGCAAGCGTGGAGGATGAAGATGAAAGCATTTTTTAAAACTTGTCTAGCAGAACTTTGCCTTATGGTTATCACACTGTTAGTCGTAGGGTTTATTTTCTACCTGAGTCCTCTTGAGCCGGCTTATGGTCGGCTGTGCCTGATTTGGCTTTTATTTATTGATGGTTGCTATTTGATTATTCGCTTTTGGCTTTTTAATCACCAAGTTCAACTCAAAGCCCAGCTGGATAAACGAGGTCAAGAACTCTATGACTTGAAGTCACAGATGCTTCGTCAGCAAAAAGACTTGGACGATTATTTTATCCATTGGATTCATCAGATAAAAACACCCATTGCGGCCATTCGATTAATGTTAGACAGTCAAGTCGAGCTTAGTAAAAATGATCTTGAACAGCAAATGCTGGCCATTGATAATTATACTCGCACAGCTTTAGCTTATTTAAAAATTCAAAATCCAGCAACCGATCTAATGATTCAGCCTATCGTTCTAGATGATTTGATCGCGCCTCTTTTACAACGCTACCGTTGGTCTTTTATACATAACCATACTCGGCTAGAATATCATCCTATTAAAGATCAGGTCATTACTGACGGAAATTGGACTCAACTGATGATTGAACAGATTCTTAATAATGCGCTCAAATATGGCAAGGGGACCTTAACCACCATCAGATACAACTCCCAAGATCAGATCCTCCTAATTAGTGATCAAGGATTAGGAATCTCAGACAGTGACTTAAAAAAAATTTTTGATAAGGGTTACTCAGGTTTTAATGGTCAGCTTCATTGCGAATCCTCTGGATTAGGTTTATACCTCGTGGATCAAATTAGTCAGCGCCTACATCAAAAGGTAACCGTTAGATCCGAACCAGGGCAAGGGACCTGCTTTACGATCACTTTTAATAATCAACTTACAAAATTGTAAGATTAAAGCCTGCTTTGTAAACTTAGATAAAGGCAGGCTTTTTTGTGATTCTTTATAGTAGGAGTATAAAAGAAAGGATGGATTCTATGTTATTGAAAGTTGAACATTTACAGAAGACCTATGGACACATGAACAATCGAACGCAAGCTTTGAAAGATATAAATTTTGAGGTAGATCAAGGGGAATTTATTGCAATCATGGGGGAGTCTGGCTCTGGTAAGACAACATTACTCAATATCCTCGCTAGCTTAGATCAGGCTAGTGCAGGGCAAGTGATATTAAATGGTAGGAATTTAGCCAGCATCTCTCAGCAAGACTCTGCTAAGTTCCGCCGGGAAGAACTTGGCTTTGTATTCCAAGATTTTAACCTTTTAGACATCTTTAATAATGCTGATAATATCCTATTGCCTTTAGTCCTATCTGATTATCAACCACAAGCTATGAAAGAAAGGTTAGCGCAAGTCGCTCAGCAAATTGGCATAGAGTCTTTGTTAAATAAATTCCCTTACGAACTTTCTGGTGGTCAAAAGCAACGTATTGCCATCGCAAGAGCCCTCATCACTCAGCCGACCTTGATTTTAGCCGATGAACCAACGGGTGCTTTGGATTCTAAGACCGCTGATCAGATGATGGCCCTCTTTCAAAAAATTAACCAAGCAGGCCACACCATTCTCATGGTCACCCATTCTATTAAAACAGCCTCTGCAGCTAATCGGGTCCTCTTTATCCAAGATGGGATTGTCTTCCATGAAATTTATCGAGGACATATGACCAATCTGACTTTCCAAGAACAGATTGCGAATAGTCTTGCCTTATTAAATCGAAAGGAGCAAGCCTAATGAGTCATCGTATTTCCTGGAAGCTTGCTTGGCGCAATTTTAAAGCTCATCGTCGTCTCAATTTACCCTATGTTTTTGCGATTGCTTTGATGTTAGCCTTAGAATTTGTGATGGTGTCCCTGATTGATAACCATTATATCCAGACACGTCATCAAGTCCTTCCAACAATTATGAAGTTAGGTTGTTTAATTGGAGGTATTTTATCGGTCATCTTTATTCTTTATGCCGAGAATTTTTCGCAAAAGCAACGGAAAGCTGAAATGGGACTCTACACAATTTTAGGTTTAGAAAATAAACACATCCGTCGTATGTTAGCCAAAGAACGATTAATCAAAACCGCTTTGGTGGTTCCAATCGCTGTGCTGGAGGGTTACCTTATCGGTAGCTTAATGTTTTTATTATTAAATCGCATGATGAATGAAACCGGCGTGCCTTTAATGGAGTATCCTTTTTCTCTAATAGCCGCGGGGGTGGTTGTGTCTCTCTATCTTGGTTTGCAAGTATTACTAAGGCTGCAAACACTTTGGCAATTACATCACTTAAAACCTGTTGATTGGTTGCAAGCCAGTCGTAGAGGTGAGAAGGAACCGAATGGTAATCTGATGTTAGGAATCTTAGGCTTAGGACTTTTAATTTTGGGCTATGTAAAAGCCAATCAATCGGGTAATCTTTTCAATTCCATTCCGATTTTTTTCCTAGCAACTTTATTGGTTATCGCGGGCACTTATTTGATCTTTACTTCTTTAAGCATCTGGGGTTTAAAGGCACTTAAAAGGAGACCCAACTTTTATTATAAAAAAGCACACTTTCTTTCTCTATCGGGGATGCTGTATCGGATGAAAGCCAATGCGGTGAGTCTTGCTTCCATTGCGATTTTATCGACTGGGGTTATTTTAACACTAGGATTAACCTTATCGCTCTACCGCAATATGAATCAGGCAGGAGATCAGGTGCTAGAACGAGAATATCTTTTGGAAGAAGCTAATCTAGATATTCCTTCTGAAGCGGCGAAAGAACTACTGGACCAGGGAATTCAGCAGGTTACAGAGCGGGTGATGATTTCAAATGGATTCTTCCACCAATCATTGCAGACAATCGCCTACCTCCAGGATGGGGTCTTGCATGAAGTACCACTTAATGCTCAAGGTAAGTCTGACGTGCAAGGTTTTTATCTTCTAGTGGAAGATTTGGCTTCCTATCAAGCACGGACCAATGAGCATGTTGAACTGGCAGCCAACGAAATTCTCTTAGCTTCAAATCGACCAGATTTAGAATTGCCGCAAGAAATTGAGCTTGCAAATCAGCATTACAAAGTGAAAGCTCCAGCCAAAAAGATGGCTTCATGGAACATGGCAGTCGACAGCTTGGCCATTGTTGTACCTGAAGGGTCAGATTTAAAACAAGTCCAAGCTAGTTATCGAATGGCCGATCTAGGTGCAGATCACTTAAGTGAGAACCCAATCAATTATCGTTATTTCTTTGATGCGCAAGGCGACTTGCAAGACTTAAACCTAGTAAGTGATGACTTGCTTCAAAAGGGATTAGTTTTGTATTCTCGACAACAAATGAAACGAGAACTCTATTCGGTTAATGGGGGATTACTATATCTAGGGGTCTTAGTATCTGTGATTTTGATGATGGGGATCGGTCTATTGCTTTACTATAAGCAATTATCTGAAGGATTAAGTGACCAGATTAATTATAACATTATGAAAAGGGTGGGCTTAGACGAAGGAATGATCAAGCAGACGATTCGTTCGCAAATTTTATGGATCTTTATCTTACCTTTGATCGCCGCCATGGTGCATACTCTGGCAGCTTGGCGTTTAGTTTTTGGTACTTTGCAGACAATCTTACTAGTGAACGATCAAGTATTAATTATTTCCTCTATTTTAATCATTGTTTTAGCTTTTATACTGGTTTACTTAGTCTTTTATTTGATGAGTTCAGGAGTTTATTATCGCTTAGTCAACCAGGATAATTCACCGAATAATAAATAAAGGCTCCTTAATGTTGAGAGTATCTAACTATCATTCTTACCATAATAATTAAATGGATTTTCCATGAATCGCTGGGTTATTTATGCTCATTGCTGGTTGTAAAGATCCAATAAATCCAACACATGTGGAGAGCGTCGTACTTTTGTTCAAACTAAATACAAATGACTATTTAGATCAGAAATAAACGAGAGTAAAAATGTTCTTGATAGATATTAAAGGAGTCATCATCCAATAATTACAATATTCGTCCTGACCCATTGACAATAAAACTTGGCATTGATATAATTTGGATACCAAGTAAACTTGGCAAACCAAAAAAGGAGAATGAATATGGAACGAGATGAAATTCTAGCAAGAAGTCGTCAAGAGTATAAATATCAAGATGAAATGATGGTTGATACCTTAAAAAAGGCAGGTGAATCATCGAGCCAAATTGGCTTGATTGTGGTTGCAGTTTTATTTGGAATTGAAGCTTTTTTCTTCAATTCATTTAATTATGGGATATTGAGTATTTATTTTAGTATCGAGGCAACGAGAGAATTGGTAAAGTATGTCAACTTAAAAGAAAGAAAACAATTGATGATGGGAACGCTGATGGCAATCTTAGGGATCGCTTTATTTGTGGCTCATCTTATCTCGTTAAAATAGTGATAAATGATGGATGATAAATTAGTTCTCAAAAATTATTTGAAAGAAGCCAGAAAAGAAAAAGGCTATTCCCAACAACAACTAGCTGATGAAGTGGGTGTTTCAAGAAACACGATTAGTTCAATTGAAACTGGACAATTTAGTCCAACTGCTAAGTTAGCTTTGATACTTTGCATTGCATTAGAAAAGAAATTTGAAGATCTTTTCTATTTTTAGAAACATATCCTTAAATTGAAAATCTCCCTTCATCAGACACTATGGTGTCTTGAAGGGAGATTTATTCGTTAATCGCTTTGTTTAGACTCTAATAGGAACTTTGAAAAGAGATAATAAAAGACACGAAAAACACCCTCGGCTGAGAGTGTCCTTAGATTAAATATTCCCATTGTCTGGATGAATGGATAATTCGATGAATGAACACGATATGTTTTCGATCGTTGATGGTGTAGAAGATGAGGTATTTTTTGTAGCCTAGGTAACGATAGCCTTTATTAGCTAGGTAGTCATCTCTGACAAGTTGAAATTTTTCTGGCATAAAAGCTAACTGTTCCATCGCCTTTTGGATCCCATTTAGAAATTTGGATGCGGTAGAAGGAGAGGTTAGATCGGTATGAATGTATTGAACAATCGCTTTTAAGTCAGTTTGCGCAGAGTCAGTGATTTCAATCTGATAATCATTCATGACCTAGCTCTTTTCTTAAATCATTCATGACGTCTTTGAGGGACTTGGTTCGTCCTGAAGTAACATCTTGTTCACTGGCCTCTAATAAAGCATAAAGTTCGTGCTTTCCAACCAAGCGTTCGTATGCTTGGATACTCATCACGGCCAAATCTCCACGACCATTTTTGGTAATAAAAACGGGAGAATTGGTTTCGTTACAAAAGTTAGAAATGTCATTGTAGTTATTTCTTAAATCGGTACTTGATTGAATTCTTGGCATTAATATCACCTCTTCTAAAGATATAATACCATTATTTCTTTAGGTTAACAATAAATGACATTGAGTATATTTTAACCAATCCTTTAAACGAGATAAGTTGATGACCTTATGTGAAAATATCACTTTCATATTCTTCCGTTAAAATGGTAAAATAAGGGCAATTTATCGATCTTACAGTGAAACAAGCCACTGAAAATGGACCCTACCAAGTTCTTTATGTTCAGAGGGGAAGATGCTTAGTGTATATCGAGATAAAAGAGTTTGGAGAACATCCTAAGAGGTAACAAAGCCAATGGATGCGGTCAACGCTATGGAGGGAGACAAATACAATCGATGAAAGTCAAATTAATTAAGTTAACTAAAGAGTATGAAACAAAACTGGGTGAGATGATTGATGAATGGAAGCTTGACCACGCAATGAATCATACCAACACTGCTCCGTGGTCAATCTTTAAAAATGATTACCATGATTTTGATCATTACTTAAACCACTTAGAAATAAAAACCAAAACAGAAGATCGCGTTCCCGATTCTGTGTTCTTTCTGCTAGATGAAGAAAGAGACAGGCTATTGGGAGCAGTCAATATTCGACATTCTCTGAATGAATGGCTTTTGAAAGAAGCCGGGCATATTGGGGATGGGATAAGACCGAGTGAACGAAGAAAAGGCTATGCCACTGAAATGGTTCGACTGGCATTGATCGAGTGTAAAAAGCTAGGAATTAAAAGAGTACTCATGGTATGCGATAAAGATAATATTGGATCCGCAAAGTCGATTATTAAGAATGGTGGCGTCCTTGAAAATGAGTTTGTTAATTCCGAGGGTAAGACTGTTCAAAGGTATTGGATCGATAATCAATAAAGTAAAAGGGTAATAGGTGAAAAGATGATAATAGATAGTTATGATAAGGATACAGAGCCAGTTATCAGCTTAAAAGATTTTTACGGTGAAAAGAAATATTTGGTAGATAAATGCTTGATCATATTATCCAACAATATATTGGATCACTTACTTGATCACTTTGACTGCCAAGAAATTGCTCATATCGGATCTACAAGTGGGTCAAGGTCAGTCTATAAAAGCACCTTTGAAGGTCAAGAATTTGCCTTTTATCTTACGATGATGGGTTCAGCTCTTGCCTCAACAGATTGTGTCGAAGTTAATTGGCTTACAGGTGCTAACAAGTTTATTATGTTTGGATCTTGTGGGAGCCTCGATAAAGAACAGACCTTTGGTAAGTATATTATACCGACCGAGGTTTATCGAGGTGAAGGGGCGTCTTATTATTATGCAGCTCCTTCAGATTATCTGGCTATCAAAAACCATGATAAGCTAGAAAGATTTTTTATTAGCGAAAATGTGCCCCATACTAAGGGAAAGGTCTGGACGACAGATGTGATGCTTCGTGAGACGCGTGGGCTTGTTTCAAAGAGGAAGTCGGAGGGCTGTATCGCCGTCGAAATGGAATTGGCCGGTGTGCAAGCAGCTTGTGATTTTTACGGACTGGAACTTTATAACTTTCTTGAGGCGGGCGATGTATTAAATGAGGCTTCTTATGAAGTTGAGGGACTCCATAGTGCCAACCATGATCTTGGAAAGTTGTATCTGGCTTTAAAACTATTAAAAGAAATATAAGCTAGACAAATAAAGGAATTATTAAAAATAGAGATAATAGGAATTATACCCTTATTCTAATTTCTTAGGGAATAAATTAGGCATTTAAAAAGTAATATTTAATAAGGATAGAGTTCGTAAAAGTTTTGAATGTAGGAGAAGCATCTAAAAAGGGGCTATTTGACTGGTAAAGACAGTACTAGAAATTTATGATGTGTACCCTATATTTAACCGCATTCGATCGAGTTATTAGACATTGGATGAAAATCCTTGTAAACTATAAATGTGTATCTATGATCTCTAAAAATAAAAAGGAGGTGCGCGAGGATAATCCAATTGAGGATCTAAAGAAGTTGAATGTTGATCGGCAAGCAAATGGAGGTATTATGAAATTCGAAAAATTATATATCAATGGTGAGTATGTAGATTCTACTTCTGGGGAATTTATCGAAGTAGAAAACCCAGCCACAAATGAAATTATCGGAAGAGTTCCTCGAGGAAATGCAGAAGATGTTGAAAAGGCTGCCCTAGCTGCAAAAGAAGCGTTTAAAACGTTTAGCTTAACCAGTTTTGATGAACGTATTGAAATCATGAAGAAATTCGCAGCCTATCTAAAAGAAAATCTTGATGAAATTGCTGAATTAATTACCAAGGAATTAGGATCTCCAATTAAGTTTTCTAAAAAGACACATGTCCAATCTCAAATCAACCGTGTTGAAAAATATATCAACATCGTAAAAGATTATGAGTTCTCAAGAAGAGATGGCGGAGCCCTTATTGTAAAAGAACCGGCGGGAGTCGTTGGATGTTTAACGCCTTGGAATTATCCGCTTGGACAAATTATTCAAAAAATTGTATTTGCGATTTTAGCGGGTAATACCATTGTCTTGAAGCCAAGTCAACAGACACCGCTTGTTGCCTATTACGTCGTAGATGGACTTGAAAAAGCGGGCCTTCCAAAGGGGGTCTTGAACCTAGTAACCGGAGTGGGTGGTGAAGTCGGTAATGCGATCGCCACAAGTAAATATATTGATGTTATTTCCTTTACGGGATCGACTAAAGGTGGAAGTGAAGTGGCAAAATTGGCCCAAGAAACGGTTAAAAGAACGACCTTAGAACTAGGTGGTAAATCCCCAGCTATCTTTTTAGATAAGGAAAATCTCGAACTTGGTGTCAAACAACTGCTAGCGATCGTCATCGAAAATACGGGACAAACTTGCTCAGCTTGGTCGCGTGCTATCGTTTTAGAATCGGTCCGTGAAGAGTTTGAAGCAGAAATCAAAAAACAATTCCCCGATTTTAAAGTCGGAGACCCTAATGACCGCAATAGCATAGCTGGACCTTTAGCCTCTAAAAAACAATATGATAAGGTCACCGATTATATTGAAAAGGGTAAAGAGATTGCGGATGTTTTAATCGAAGGGAATTATGACTTCCCAGAAAAAGGTTACTATGTCAATCCGATTGTCTTTAATGATGTGAAGAATGATGCGGTTATTGCTAGAGATGAAATATTTGGACCGGTCCTTTGTGTCATCTATGTGAAAGATAAAAAAGAAGCAATCGAGGTTGCCAATGATACAGACTATGGTTTATCCGGTGCTGTATTTGGCAATCAAGAAGAAGCCCTCGAAGTAGCGAAGTTGGTTCGTACCGGAACCATCACAGTAAATGATGGACCTGGCGAAATCGGGACACCTTTTGGTGGCTACAAGCTGAGTGGTTATGGTCGAGAAGGTGGCATTGAAGGGCTAGAAGAATACTTAGAAACCAAGACCATTAATGTGAGAGCGTAGAATAGAGACTCTTTGTTAATAGAATCAATGAATATTTCTTAGGAATTAAGTGGCCTTAGGCAACTTAGTTCCTTTTTATTTTATGTCACAGATGCATTATCATCGATCAGCTCAGCTCATATTCTTTATTTATATGGCATATTGATGAGAATAAATGATGAAAAATTAGAAAAAGCTTGAAAATATTTATGATAAAGCTTATGATAAGATGTAAATTTATTGCCTAAAACATTAAAATTAAATGAGGAGATTTGAATGAAACATAACAAGTTTACATCGACCTGGGGGTTTATACTGACAACGGTGGGGTCCGCAGTTGGCATGGCCAATGTATGGGGCTTTCCATACAAGCTTACGGCCAACGGTGGGGGAGCTTTCCTATTGGCTTATTTATTCTTTATCGTTGTATTTGCCTTTTTTGGCTTATCTGCTGAGTATGCCGTAGGAAGATATTCAGGAACGGGGACCCTCGGTTCTTATGAAAAGGCCTGGTCTCATGTTAAGCTTTCAAAATTTGGTAAAGTCATTGGAATATTACCGCTTTTAGGGTCAATGTGTATTGCCATAGGCTATGCAGTGATTATTTCCTACGTTTTAAAATCACTTTTCCAAAGTTTGACAGGAAGTTTGATGACTGTTGAACCAGAAGCTTGGTTTCAATCATTTTCAGGGGCAAACTTCAGTGTTGTACCCTTTCACTTGATTGTCATTGTCATCACCCTATTAACCTGTGTAAAAGGGGCTAGCTCGATCGAAAAGGCTAATAAATTAATGATGCCGCTATTCTTTGTTCTATTTGTGATCCTGGCAGCTCGTGTCGCTTTTCTACCCAATGCCTTAGAAGGTTACCAATTTATGTTTAAGCCCGATTGGAAAATGCTGGCGGATCCAAAGGTTTTAGTGGGAGCTATGGGGCAGGCCTTTTTCTCTCTATCTATTACAGGAAGTGGAATGATTGTTTGTGGAGCCTACTTACACAAAGATGAAGATATCGTAGCAGGCGCCAAACAAACGGCATTATTTGATACCATTGCAGCCCTGGTTGCGGCCTTGGTGATGATACCGGCACTTTTCTCATATAGTGCAAACCCAGAAGGAGGGCCAGGACTGCTATTCGTCACCCTGCCTAAAATCCTACAAAATATGTGGGGTGGAAGGGTATTTGCCATTGCCTTGTATCTTGCTGTCCTATTTGGCGGAATTTCTTCCTTACAAAATATGTTCGAGGTTGTCTGCGAATCGATTCTTCATAACTTTAAACAGTTAAATCGAAAAACGGTCTTAGTCTTTATCGGCATGATGGCATTTATACCCGGGATTTTTATGGAGCCGATCGGTGGTGTTGAGGGGGCTATTCTTGGCGGATGGGGTCCTTGGATGGATTTAGTTTCTATTTATATCATACCAATGGGAGCTACCCTTGGAGCCTTCACCTGGTTCTGGATCATGGATAAAAATGCCTTATTAGATGAAATCAACACAGGCAGCAAGATAAAATATACCAAGACCTGGTACTATCTTGGGAAATACATCTATGTACCGATGGCGGCTATCCTATGCTTTGTCGCACTCTATTATAAAATTGCCTTTTAATCGCTTGAGTTCTCTAGATGCAGCAACTTCTGGAGAACTCCTTTTTATTTTAGGAGAGAAAAGAGCTAGAATTTGGTAAAATAAAGAAAAGGCTTAGGGGGGGACAAATGATGATCCAAGATGATATGAATTTATTGATTTTAAATAAATTAAAGGAAATTGAGAAGGACTATGATATAACGGTCTTATGGGCGGTAGAATCTGGGAGTCGAGCTTGGGGATTTGAGTCCAAGGATAGTGACTATGATGTTCGATTTATATATAAAAGAAAGATGTATGATTATTTGAAGTTGGAGCAGACGAGAGACGTTTTAGAAATTCAAATCGATGATACTTTGGATATTGTGGGTTGGGATCTGGATAAGGTGTTGAAATTACTGTATCGATCGAATCCTTCTTTGTTAGAGTGGCTAAATTCTCCAATAATATACTTAGAATCTGACTTCGATTATCGGATTAAAGAGCTCGTTGCTAGTTATTATCAAGAAGATAGGTTGTTATATCACTATTTAAACATGTGTAAATCAACCATAAAAAAATATTTTCAATCTGAAAAAGTCCTTGCCAAGAAATATTTTTATGCAATTAGACCAATATTAGCCTGTTTATGGATTATGGATAATCATCAAACCCCACCGGTATTATTTAAGACATTATGTGACTCTGTTTTACCCAGTGAATTGTTGCCGTCAATCAACAAACTCCTGATGATTAAGAGAACTAAAGATGAATCCTATGCCATCAATCATATAAAGGTTGTTGATTCATTTTTAGAGGGGAAAATTAAGGAAGTAGAACGATACCTATCGATATCAGAGTTTACAAACGATTTAGATTGGAATTTGTTAAATACTTTTTTTATCAATGAAGTTATGTAAGTCTGTTGTTGATCTCAAAGAAATGATTTTATAGATGTATAAGTTGTGATATGGAAAATGAATAATTATTCAAAGACCCTTTCTTGTGAAAAGCAATTTAATACAATTGAAACGTTATAAAAATATTCTTTATGGGAACGAAGTTTGGTAAAATAGATAAAAAATAAGGGTAGGAGATAAATTATGGATAGAGAAAAAGTCAAACAATTATTTGATCAATACACCCAAAAGCTTCGCATTGTACCCGAATGGGACATTAGACTGGAATTTATTGAAGACCCAGATTGGCATAAGACCGGTGATTTCAAAATAGATCCGACCGATAAAAAGGCTATCCTTATGCTGAATGCGGCCAATCCCAAAGATGAAAATATCGAAGAAACAATCGTTCACGAACTGATGCATATCAAGATGTACCCACTGGACCAAGTTTGTGAGAGCTTGATTATCAATCTGTTTGAAGAAGATAGCAAAGAACAGAGCTTCGCCTATCAGGAATTTTTTACGGCCTTAGAAGTGACCGTCGAAGAGCTCGCCAAGTGCTTTTTATATGAGTTTGGCGAGAACAAAGAATTATCCTTTGGCAGAATGAAAAAGATCAAGTCGTTCAATGAACTATATGATGGCTTAAGAAAAATCGATTAATAATAGGGAATCGGATTATTAGAAAGAGAAATTTTTCGATTAGCCTCAGTCTTTTTAGGTAAGGTCGTCTTATCGTAAAAGTTGCATTATCTTTTGATGGAATTGTTAAAAATAGCTTGCTGTCTTCCTGATAGGGTAAAGACAACAAGCTATTTTTGCTTAGTGTATTTCGCTTAGTGACTTTCGTAGTTTAAGAATTTGTTAGAGAGGTATAAGGATAGGGCCACTTCGCCGATAGCAAAAAAAGCTAAGAGTCCCAGATCTTGGACATTGATAAATCGGAAGTTATTCGATTCAATGGCCAAAAAACTAATTCCAATGATCTTGAGTGATTTATAGGCGGTTGCGAATCCTAGAATGGTAAATAGGCTAGATAGAAGGACGATTATCCCAAAGGACTTTGTCTTAATCGCAAGAGCCTCGAAAATCCCGATAATTGGAAGTGCTAAAAGAATGCTAAGGAATATATAGTAAATGAACAGACTGAAATTAGTCGGTGAAAAACCAGCGATAAATCTTCCAGCGAGATAAAATAAGCCCAAAAAATAAAATTGACAAAGACTTATGATGATAAAAGCTAAAACCAGCTTGGCTAAGATAAAGGCTATATTCTTTCTAGGACTTAAGCGGATAAATTTCAGTCCGGCTTTATGTTCGACAGCCCACAGACTTGCGATGACGATAGCAATGAGCGGGATGTAGAAGAAAGAAAAGTAAAATAAACTCACTTGTGTCCACAGACTCTGCCATTGATGACTGAGTGTTTCTTTATTACCCAGGTAGTTAATAAGCCCAAAGGCATTCGCTAAGAGGGGAATAATCAGACTTACGAGTAAAATATTGAAAAACTTTATCTTTTTAAATTCTATTTTTAACATAATTTCTCCTAGTCTTTCCATAAGTGATAAGATTTCATATTCTTTAAATAAACAATCGAAAGGATCAAGAGGGTCAGGGCAATGATCCCTGTATAGTAATTGATGGGGTTAAGAACTTGAATAAATTCATCGCCCTTTCTGCTATAAGAAATAGTCAGCAGGCTGGACGCCCAAGCAAAGGGATTGATAAAGGCAAGAACTCTTGATGTGAGCATGGTGATGACGCCTGTCAGTCCTCCGATGATGGCAATAAAGGATAAGCTATAAACTTTTTTGCTCTTCATCTCGATGATCATAAAGAGTCCTAAGAAAAACAAATTGATCAGTAGAGCAGATAGGTTTACGACACAAAATCTTAAGATCATTGGCTGATTCATTGTAAAGTGATCGGACCTGCTGGCTAACATTAGGAAGACAAGGGCTTCGATCACTTGCAATAAGACTAGGCGCATTGATAAATACTTAAATTTATCCAGCAAAATAGTATTGACTTTTTCTCCAAGGATCATTTGCATCTGCCACATCTTATTTTTTTCTTCAATTTCAATGACTTTTTTGACCAGAGAGGAGATGAGTATGGGATTGGAGATTAGGGCGATAAATAAATAGGTGTCTAGAACGTAGGCGAGTGGATACTGGCTTTTTGAAAAAGACGGGGAATGGCTAACCCCTGTTACCATGATTGTTTGAGCGATAAATACGATAAGGATTAAAAAATGGATACCGAGTCTTTTATATTTTTTCCTTTCTAAATGCTTCATATTAGCGCCTGCTTTCTTCAATAAAAAGCTTTTCCAGGCTTTCTTTTTCTTCTTCGATCCGATAGATATCAACTTTGCCACTTAAAAAATTGACTATCGTCGCAATATCTTGGTTAGAAAGCTTCCCTAAAATGATCTTTTTCCCTTGGAGTCGATCTTCTGAAAGATCTAACAGACTGAGTGCCTTTTGGTTATCAGAGGTTTGCAGGGATAGATAGGGCGGATGGAGTCTTCGATAGTTTTCCAGACTGCCATTGTAGGCTAATTTTCCTTCTTTAAGGATGCCAATATGACTGGCGATTTTTTCAATTTCATCAAGAATATGGGAAGAGATTAAGATACTGGTCGAGGTATTTTTGACAATATCCCTAAATAAATGCCTCATCTCTTCGATCCCTTGAGGATCTAGGCCATTGATAGGTTCATCGAGAATCAATAGTCTGGGCTGGCCGATTAATGCCATGGCGATACCAAGACGTTGCTTCATTCCTAATGAATAATCTCTGGCCTTCTTTTTATCGACGTGTTTAAGTCCGACAAGGTCTAAGATTTTTGAGATTTCCTCTTTCTTGATCCCTTTTAGCTGGCAAATGATTTCCAGATTTTCATAGCCGGTTAGGTGATCATAAAAAGAAGGGCTCTCAATGAGTGCACCCAGGTGCTGGTTGAATTGTTTTTGCTGGTTGGCGTTTACTTCTTTTCCAAAAATGCGGATCTGCCCGTCATCTTTTTTGACCAGTCCCAATATCAGCTTCATAAGAGTGGTCTTGCCAGCACCATTCTTGCCGATTAGACCATAGATAGCTCCTTCTTCAATGACTAAATGGTCAATATCCAAGACCGGTTTATGGTTATAAGATTTTTTTAAATGATTTATTTCGAGTAGTTTTTGCATAATCATTCCTCCTAGAAACAGGATATCAAGCCTGGATAAAAATAATATTTAAGCAAGATCACTTTTACCTCACAAAGGGCTATATCGAGATATGCTAGTGTATAATAGGGAAAAAGGGGGTGGCTTAGATGGACTTGAGCAAAAATGTGAGTATCTTAGTGGTGGATGATGAAAAAACGCTATTAGAGAATCTCTATCATTTCCTAAAGAATAAGGGCTATAACAAGGTCTATACCGCTAAAAATTTGCAGGAATCACGCTTTAAATTAGCCAACCATCCCATTGACCTCATTGTCTTAGACTTAATGTTACCGGATGGGAGTGGTTTTGATTTATTAAAGGAAGTGAGACAGACTTCCAATATAGCAGTCATTATTCTATCGGCGCTAGATGGCTTAGATGACCGCAGAGAAGGCTTTGAAAATCAGGCGGATGACTATCTCGTCAAGCCCTTCTTTCCAGACGAACTGCTTTGGCGTATTGAGGCCGTCTTGCGAAGAAGTAAGCATCTTAAATCGCAAGAAAAGATTGATTTAGGGAATGTGATTTTTGATAAGTCCAAGGGCATCCTTGAAAAAAACGGTAAAGAGATCCCCTTAACGGCCACCCAATTTAAGATTCTCGACTACCTATCTGACAATATCAATCGGATCGTATCGATTGATCGGATGTTAGAGCATATCTGGAAAGATTCTTTTGGTTATGAGAATACCTTGATCACTCATATCTATCGGTTACGTGAGAAGCTTGAAGATAATCCACGAGATCCCCAAATATTAATCACGATAAAGGGACTGGGTTATAAGTTGGTTAAAGAGGAAAAATGATGTTTAATTATATTTTAAAAAGATTCAAAAAAATCGTCATTCGAATATTACTCTTAATATTTTTCTTGATCGTGTTATTGATGGTCTTTCTTTATCTTAATTTTCGCTTAAACCATCAATACCCCAATCCGAATGAGGTTTTTACCTATGTCGAAAATAATAAAAGCACAAGCTATCTCAATGAAAAAAACAAAGCCTTCTTACAGGAAAAGGATATTTGGGCCATAAGACTGGATAAGGAGGGTAAGCTTACCGAAAGTTTTCATAAGCCGCCAGAAGTTAAAAACACTTTTGATCTAACGGATGTGGCAAGATTCACTCGTTTTTATCTAGCGGATTATCCCGTATTTACCTATGTGGTTGGCGATGGATTGCTCGTATTTGCCTATCCGAAAGGGTCCTTGGATAAGCTGCCTTCTAATTACTATAATCTTAAAAATCTGATTTTTAACCTTGAGCTGGTTCTCTTATGCTTGGTCTTATTTTTGTTCTTTGTCTATTTGATTTACCGGATTGATATTAATACGATCTTTAAAAATATTTTGCCCTTCCAAAGAGCGATTGATAATCTCTATGAAGAAGACTATGAAAAGCTCGATGAATTTGGCGAATTAAAAGATCTCGCTGTGAGTATCAATAGGGCTAATGAAAAATACTACCAATTAAAAGCCGCTCAAGGCAAGTGGATCCGGGGCGTGAGTCATGATGTGAGGACCCCTTTAGCTAATATTTCCTGGGAATTGAGTAAAGAGGGTCAAGACACGCTTGATATTGACAAGATACAAGACCAAGTCTTAAAAATATCAAGGATCTTAGAGGGACTGAATCTCACCTTATCGCTTTCTAATATTGATAAAGATAGTTTTGGATCAGAAAGTCCTATAAAGGTCATCCGAAAACTGATTGTCGATAAGCTCAATGATAATTCGGATCGAGAGATAGTGTTTGAGAATCTGGTCCAAAATCAAAACCTCCAGCTTAAAATGAATCCGGACTTATTCTATAGAATGTTAGAGAATATTTTGGAGAATGCATTGATTTATACCAAGGGCCAAATCAGAGTGAGTGTTTCAGATGCAAAGGGTCAGCTGCGAATAAGCCTATCCGATGAAGGGGAGGGTCTATCTGAATCGTTGATAAAAAAAGTGAATCAGGAAGATTTAACGAATATTACCAGGCATGGTTTGGGAATTTTTATTTCTAAACAAATCGCCGAATTGCATGACGGTCGCTTTATACTAAACAACAAGAGCCCTGGTCTGGAGGTGCTATTTATCTTTGACCTTCTAGATGAACGTTGATGGCTTTGTATCCATAAGCGATCAACGAACTAATATAATTAAGCAAAAGCCTTGATACAACACTTTTACTGGGAAGTTGGGTGTGGATATCAAGGCTTTTTGTTTGGAGTCAGAAATAGGGGTGATTTTTTCTTTACAATGAACGAGTTGTTGGATTGAAGGAAAAATTCAAATTAATACGCTATACCTACTACTTGACACGTACTACGCATAGCGATATAATTTGGATAAATTAGTTGAATGGAGGCGAGGGAATGATGGCGGATGATCATTTAGAAAAAGAACTTCCTTTGACGGAAACGCATTTTTTGGTGATGTTAACGATGGTTCAACCGAATCATGGTTATAACGTGATGCAGGAAGTGGAGGCAATGACACAAGGGCGCATTGTTTTTGGCCCTGGGACACTTTATGGGGCCATTAATAACCTCAGCAAAAAGGGGTGGATTGAAATGGTTGAACAGGATTCGTTCAATCGACGAAAAATTTATCAAACAACACCTATTGGTCGAAAGTTACTTGATCTGGAATTAGATCGAATGAGTCGATTAATTGCAGCCAGTCAAAATTATTTAGAGAAAGGAGAATAATCATGGCAACAAAATTTAAGTTTTTTTTAAATCCAATTGAGGGCCGAGAAAAATATCTCAATGATATGGCTGCTCAAGGTTATCAGCTGGTTAAAAGTGGTAGTATATTGCAAAGATTCCAAAAGAAGGTGGATTCAAAACGACATTATACGGTTCAGTATATTGGACATATGACGGATCGTGAGCGGCATAGCTATTGTAATTTTTTACAGGGAATGGGTTATCAAACCTATTTTGCGCCGCTAAATATTGGGAAGGCCAGTTTTGGAAATATCCGTCTACGTCCTTACAATCAAGGAAGAGCAATGATAGCGACGAATCCGGGAATGATCAATCAGGAAATCCTGATTATTGAAACACCTAGTTCTAAAGAAATTCCCGCCTTCAGTGACAAAGCAGATAAGAAGGCTGATTTGAAACGTCGATTAAGGCCTGCAATTTATCTACTGTTAGTCTCACTATTGATGCTTTTGATTGGAATCTTCCAGCACTTTGATATCTCTCAACCAGGTTGGTCTTGGGCTATTTGGAGCTATCGTCCCTTTGAACATACAGCTTGGCCATGGCTTGGACTAGGAAGTATGTTTTTTGTATACGCGATTTGGTGTATCGCCAAAATCCGTTCTTTAATGAATCACTTGGATTGATGAAAAACCTGCGAAGACATCGATCTGACAGTTTTTGTCTTATTAAACCATGAAGAAAATTAGACCTATTACCCCTCCATGATTAGCGATCTTCTTGAAGTCTTTTGGCTTTTTAAGAAGGTCGTTGTTTGCTTTTTAGGAGAGATTCTTGCTGATTTTTGGTAAAATAAGGCTAAGAACCAATCACGGTGGTTCGACCTATCGGGGGGTGAAAATAGGGATGACTGGATATGAATCCCTTGCTCTGCCCCGACTAGCCAATTAAGAAGAGGAGGTTATGAGATGAAAGGGTTGAAGAAAATCTTTATAAGAACGTTTGTGATCGTGGCGGTTGTCGCTATCGCTATCTTTGCCATGAGAATCTATAATGACTATCGTTATAAAGACTCCAGTGATTCATCGTCGCCGGCGTATTACCAAGATGTCACGGATATCAGCTTGTACCCAAAGGATATTGAAGGTGTCGAATTGGCCTATCTTGATGAAAGAAGCTTGCAAGGCTTTCGAATGACTCCGAGTAAGAAGCTGTACCCAGGTGTAGTGGTCTGTTTTGGTGGGTCTGAGGGAAGTCCTAACTTTGAGACGGCTCAAAGACTAGCCCAGGAAGGTTATGAAACGCTCGCCTTATTTATGTTTGGTAGAGACCATCAGCCAAAGACCTTAGCCCGAATTCCCCTAGAGCAGTTTGAGGTTGTCCTTGATTATCTGAATAAGAATATTACCGATGGTGGTCCCATCAGTGTGATCGGCGCTTCCAAAGGAGCGGAATATGCTCTTAATCTGGCCGATAAATATCCTGAGATCTCTAATCTTATCTTGATGTCTCCTTCGAGCTATAACTTTGCTGGCTTGGATTTTCAAGATTATGGATCTTCTTGGACCTATCAAGGCCAAGAGCTGCCCTATATTGATATCAAAAAAGGATCCTTTACCGCCTTTATTGGCAATATGATCTATCCCTTAGTGGTGAAAAGCCCCGTCAGTTATAAGGAAACTTACACGAGTGCGATTGAAGCAGATGCTACTCATCAAGAGAAAATGATTCCGATGAAGAATATCCAGGCCAATCTCTTGTTGATTGCGGGAGAAGCGGATGAACTATGGGACAGTGCCAAGATGGCTCGTGAAATTAAAGACCAAAAACCGGATGCTCAAATTCATCTCTATAAAGAGGCGGGTCATCTATTTTCCGGTAATGGGATCTTAACAACCCCCTCAATGAGAATCGCAACCGGTGGTTCTACAACCGGTAATCAAAATGCCTATGAGGAATCTGAAAAAGTCATAGATGACTTCTTGCGAATTCACCACGCTCCGTAACACAGTGACCAGCCGTCTGAGAATATAGCCTAACAATAAATTGAAAGTAACAAATTGAAGGGTGGTCTAATGCCACCCTTAGTTTTTTATCTAATAAAAATAAAGGAGAGATACAATGACTAAGGCTAAAGTTTATGCCATGTCCTTTGCTAAGGTCTATCCAATGTTGATTGCCAAAGCAGAGAAAAAAGGACGCAGCCAAGATGAGGTGCTCGAAGTCACCTCCTGGTTAACCGGTTATCGTGCAGACCAGATTCAAGAGATGATGCAGAGTCCCATCAGTTACGGTGATTTCTTCGTGCAAGCTCCTTCCTTGAATCCTAATCGCAATCTGATTAAAGGCGTGGTATGTGGGGTAAGAGTGGAAGATATCCAAGACCCCCTGATGCAAGAAATCCGCTACCTGGACAAATTAGTGGACGAACTGGCTAAAGGCAAGGCCATGGAGAAAATCTTGCGTCAATAAGACAGCTTGGAGTGTTTTAGTAGCTACTCAAGAAGATCGCTATCTTTGAGTTATCAAAGGGGGGGCTGAAGCCGATTTTGCCTTATGATCTGGAATATTAACCCAAGTCAGTAAAGATTTTGATGATGAGCATCACAAATTATCCTTTACAATTTAAAAAGCTTTGTTATAATAGGGGACAATAAATCTTTAAACCAATCCGAGAGATTGAAAAGATAGAGAATAGCGTTTTTAGCCTGCTAAGAAATGATGCAATCTCTATCCAGAGATTTAATTATTTTGATAGGAGGCTTTTTGTTATGGAAAATATTGCTAATAAGGATCGGATTGCGACACTGCCAAGACCTGTGAGTGTCGACCTACCCGCAGGGAATATCCAGGATGAGGAATATGCTTTTTCTAAGGTAAGTGGTAATTATAAGACTTTCTGGCAGATGCTGGTTGTCATGGTGGGTTTTACCTATTTTTCACCGTCCATGATGGCAGGGGGCCAGCTAGGGATTGGACTTAATTTTAGCAATTTTGTTCTGGCGATTTTATTAGGAAACTTGTTTTTAGCTGTCTACACGGGGGTACTCGCCCATATCGGACAAACGACACGGATGAACTTTGACTTATTATCCAAAAAAGCTTTTGGGTCTACCGGTTCAAAATTGCCCTCCCTATTAGTGGGGTTAACTCAGATGGGATGGTTTGGTGTTGGGGTGGCGATGTTTGCGATTCCTGTGGCTAAGCTATATGGCGTCAACAGCTATTTATTGGTTTTAGTCTTAGGTGCCTTAATGACCCTGACTTCGGTTAAAGGCATAAAAGCTTTATCGATATTTGGTTCCGTAGCAGTTCCTTTAATTACCTTACTAGGTATTTATTCCATGTATCGTTCTATTAGTGATGTGGGTGGTTTAGGAAACTTGTTTTCAGAGTCACCAGCACAACCGCTGAGCTTAACGGCAGCTTTAAGTATCGTGATTGGGAATTTTATTAGTGGGGGAACCTCAACTCCTAATTTTACCCGCTTCGCCAAAAGTCGAAAGGTGGCCATCGTCTCAACCGTGATTGCCTTTTTTGTTGGTAATATTCTGATGTTTAGCTTTGGAGCGACTGGGGCAGCAGCTTTTAACATGCCGGACATCTTCGACGTGTTAATCCTCCAGGGATTAACGATTCCGGCGATTTTATCCTTAGGCTTTAACATTTGGTCAACCAATAATAACGCCTTGTATACATCCGGGCTGTCGATTTCTAATGTGACTAAGCTACCCATGAAGTGGGTGACCTTAGTGGCAGGCGGAATTTCGACCTTGTTGGCGATCTACTTATATGACCATTTTGTATCCTACTTAAGTCTTCTAGGTTCTATGATTCCACCGGTTGGGGCAGTGCTTATTATCGATTACTGGATGAATAAGGAGCAATATCAAGAAGTTGAAACAAGTCAGGCGTGGAATTGGCAGGCCATAGTAGCGGTTGTCTTAGGGATAATAACTGGTCTGATCGTGCGTGTGGGTATTATACCGATCAATAGTTTGTTAGTTGCAGGTGTAGTCTATATTGTCTTATCAAAAGTAAAGGGGTAGTGAATCATGTTAATTAAAAATGTCTTTATCGAAAACCAAGAAAAACCGAGTGATATTCGTATTCTCGATGGTGTAATTACAGAGATAGCTGATCAGATTGAAGCGACTGACCAAGAAGAAGTGATCGATGCCACTGGCAAACTTGCTCTACCGCCTTTTATCGAGCCACATGTTCATTTGGATTCGGTATTAACAGCGGGTCAACCTAAATGGAATGAGTCCGGTACCTTATTTGAAGGGATTGAGACTTGGTCTCTACGCAAACAAAGCCTTACTTATGAAGATGTTAAAGATCGGGCTGGCCGAGCTATTCGTAAGCAAGCGGCTAATGGGATTCAATTTGTTCGTACTCACGTGGATACCACTGATCCAAAGTTAACGGCTTTGAGGGCCTTAATTGACTTACGTGAAGAAGTGAAAGATTTTATGGAGATTCAAATTGTCGCCTTCCCACAAGAAGGAATCTTAAGTTTCAAGAATGGCTACGAACTCCTGGAAGAAGCCTTAAAACTAGGGGCTGATGTGGTGGGGGCAATTCCTCATTATGAGTTTACCCGTGAATATAGTGTGACTTCCCTCGAGATGATGATGGAACTGGCTCAAAAATATCAAGTCTTAGTGGATGTTCACTGCGATGAGATTGATGATGAAGCCTCACGCGGCTTAGAAGTCTTAGCCACGCTTGCTTTAGAGACGGGGATGAAAGGCCGGGTAACGGCTTCCCATACCACCGCCATGCATTCTTATAACAATGCCTATGTCGCCAAATTGATGCGTTTATTACGACTTTCAGAGATCAACTTTATTGCCAACCCATTAGTCAATACTCACTTGCAGGGACGTGTTGATAATTATCCAAAACGTCGAGGCATGACACGGGTCAAGGAATTACTCGCCAATGGCAACAATGTGGCATTTGGTCATGATGATTTGTTTGACCCATGGTATCCACTGGGGGATGGCAATATGTTAGAGGTCATTCATATGGGACTTCATATTGGCCACATGATGGGTTACCAAGAAATCATGGATTCCTATCGCTTTGTTACTCATAATGCCGCTCGCTGTCTAAATATTAGTGACCGTTATGGTATTGAAGTTGGAAAACCAGCTAATTTAATCATTATGAACCAAAGCAACTTCTACCATGTCTTGAATGAGCGAAGCGAAGTCCTCTACAATATTCATGAAGGAAAAGTGATTGCTAAGACCCAACCTAAAGTCAAAGAAGTCTTGTTCTAATGGAAAGTTTATAGTCTTTCTTAGTGCTACAAGCGATTTTCTATTGAAGCTTGATTCTTGCTGAAGGATGGAATACTGAATACCAACAGATCGGGTTGATGGTAGGGAGAAATCTCACCACAACCCGATTTGTTTTATGGGATAATCCTTTTATAGCAGGTTATTCTTGACCTGATTTTGGGTGTTCACCGAGCAGAAGGTAAGCTATTATTGAATAGAGAAAGGAAGATTTATTATGAAAGCACTTGATCTAGTCCTAACAGCTTTATTAACCTTATTTATTTTTGAACAATCCATGAAAGCAGTCAAGAAAAGTCAGGATGTTAGCAATAAGTCGATTCGGGCTCTGGTTGGGGTATATATATTGATGTATGCTTCCTTTTATGTTTTTAGCAGTTATGAGTTTACAACCCAATCGCATGTCTTTTTCACATTAATATATCTTATATATCTTTATGCCACTTACCTATATAATAAAAATTCCGGTTTTGATCGTAGCGAGATCCTTCTAATGCGGGTGATTTTTGTGAATGTCCTACCGACCATCGTTGTTTATCTATTCGCAAAAATCTTCCATTTGACTTAAAAGGTAAGTCTAGGATGGTTGACTCTTATCATATAATTAAAAAGTCCTCATTGAGATTTCAATGGGGACTTTTTTTTCGGATAGGTGGAGGACAATTGACCAAGATTTTGTTCGTTTTTTTATTTGTCCAATCTAAGAGTTCTTTGACAAGCTGTCGAATGAGTGGGGAAAAATATACCTTATTATTATTAAACCCTCCTAACCGAACCGGTAAATAGAGCGATTCTTTAAGGATAACATTTAACAGAGCTTTATTCGAGCTTTTTATTCATTTATTGGATAAATTGTTGGGAATGTTCGTGAAAAGACCAAAAATAAGCGAAAATCCGAACGTTTGAAATTATTATCTAACAAAAATTAATAAAACGGTGGAGAGGCTTGCTTCTTGCAGGTAGAGTTGGGGTGTACTAATTAAAGAAAGGATATTGTGTATGACGAGACGCTTTTCTATTTCTACTCAAAATTCTCAGATCAGTGTTACCAACGATCAGAATCACGTCGGTGGTATGGTTGGGGTCTGGAATGTTCAAAATGCGAGTCAAATCATTCATACCATGCTCTACGCCTTACAACATCGAGGTCAAGATAGTTGTGGGATTACAACGGTTAATCTGCATGAATTATTGGGATATCGAGGAGTCGGCCTATTGAATGAGGTCTTTGATGATCGGGATAAAGTTGAGTGTCTCCTGGGAGATTCGGGTATGGGTTGTGTGTCCTCAATGGATCCTGTTGAGCTTAGAACGCTTCGTGGGTTACAGCCCTTGATCTTTCAACATGAGGATCAAAACATCAGCTTAATTCATAGCGGTAACATTACCAATGCCAAAAGTTTAAGACAGGGCCTTGAAAGACAAGGGGCAGTCTTTCATTCCAATTCAGATGGGGAGTTATTATTTCATTTGATGCGACATAGTGGGCAAGCGTCGATAGAAGGTCAGTTTAAGGCTGCTTTAAAGCAGTTTACCGGGGCCTTTAACGTGATCCTTATGACCAATGAGCAGTTATTTGCGGCGGTGGATCAACACAGTATTCATCCCTTGGTAGTAGGAAAGCTAGCTGAAGCAGGCTATCTGATTGCCAGTGAGACCTGTGCTTTAGATGTGATTGGGGCAGACTTCCAAGCGGATACCTTACCAGGCCATTATTGGATTATTGACCGAGAGGGAGCACGGCAAGTTGCCTATCAAGCCAGCGACTCACTGGCGATCGAATCCTTTGAATTTATCTATTATTCTCGGCCAGATTCCCAGATTCATGGCGTTAATGTCCATCGTGCTCGCAAAAATATGGGAATTCGATTAGCCCATGAATGTCCGGCACCTAAGGATTCAATTGTAGTAGGAATTCCTAATTCTTCCTTGTCTGCCGCAATGGGCTACGCTGAAGCGAGTGGCTTACCCTATGAGATGGGCTTAATCAAGAATCAATATATTGGTCGCACCTTTATTGCCCCTACTCAAGATGAACGTGAAAGCAAGGTCAGGACGAAGCTTTCAGCCGTTAAGGGGATTGTTCAAGATCAATCGGTAGTCCTTATCGATGATTCCCTTGTTCGTGGGACGACCATGACTTATATCGTTAAGTTGCTTAAGGAAGCGGGTGCGCGTGAAGTGCATGTGCGGATTGCTTGTCCACCGATTCTATTTCCCAATTATTATGGGGTCAATACCAATGATAATAAGGAGTTGATGGCAGCTAACTACTCAATTGAAGCCATGCGACAACTCTTAGCCTGCGACAGCTTGAATTTTTTATCGTTAGAGGGTTTGGTGGAAAGTATTGGACTCGATCAAGAAGGGCAAGGAACGGGATTAAACCTCAATTCCTTTAACGGGGGCTATCCAACGCCTTTAAGTGATTATCAAGCTGCTTTTGAAGCAGCACTAACCGACAGACAAATACAGTATTTTAAGGAAAGGAATGAAGGACATGGATGTCAACAATAAAGCTTATCAAGCAGCAGGGGTCGATGTGGAACGGGGTTATGAATCGGTTCGACGGATTAGGTCGCATATTGCTCGAACGCATCGATCGGGAGTGATGGGAGGCTTAGGCGGATTTGGCGGTCTTTTTAAACCCGATTTTGCTCAGTACAAGAATCCTGTATTGGTGAGTGGTACGGATGGTGTCGGAACAAAAATTATTTTGGCCCAACAAGCAGAAAAACGGGATACGATTGGCATTGATTGTGTCGCCATGTGTGTCAATGATGTGTTGGCACTTGGCGCAGAGCCTCTCTTTTTCTTAGATTATTTGGCAATGGGCTACAATGATCCTCAAGTCAGTGAAGAGCTTGTAGCCGGAATTGCTGAAGGCTGTGTTCAAGCGGGAGCAGCTCTGATTGGTGGTGAAACAGCTGAAATGCCTGACCTTTATAGTAAAGAGGAATTTGATTTAGCAGGATTTTGTGTGGGTGTGGTGGAAGAAGACCAAATGATTGATGGCAGTCAAATAAAAGAAGGGGACATTCTAGTGGGTATTCCTAGTAGTGGGATTCATTCCAATGGCTACTCATTAGTACGTAAGATCTTCTTTAAGGATCATCATTATGCTTTTGATCATCAATTATCAGATGGCAGTGCTCTGATTGATTGCCTGTTGGAACCGACGCGTATCTATGTTAAAGAGGTCCTCCCTTTTGTTAAAAAGAACTTAGTAAAAGGCATGGCCCATATCACAGGGGGCGGATTCTATGAGAATTTACCTCGGATTTCAGAAGCGGACTTGGGCTTTGAAGTGGACTATGCTAAGTTTCCAACTTTCCCGATTTTCCAAGAAATGCAGGACTTAGCCAAGCTATCCACCCCTCAAATGCTGGCCGTATTCAATATGGGAATTGGCATGGTCTTAGCGGTCGACCCAGATAAGGCGGATCAAGTTGTCCAACAGATCGAAGATGCCCGTATTATTGGCCGGGTAACGGCACCGACAGCGGATAAGATTGTATGGCGAGGTATCCATGAATAATTCAAAATGCCATCTCATGTTAATGGCTTCCGGGACAGGAAGTAATGTTCAAGCCTTGATTGATGCTGTTAATCACGGTCAAATCCAAGCCGAGATTGTGGGCGTGATTAGTGACCAGCCCCAAGCGGCCGTTATTCAAAAAGCTCAAGCAGCTGGCATTGAGTCCTTTATCAGCCAGCCAAAGGACTATATCTCGCGCAAGGACTGGGAACAATCGATCCTAGATTTTTGTCAAGCACGCTCGAGTGATCTCATTCTATTAGCGGGTTTTATGCGAATCTTAAGTGCAGACTTTCTTCAGCATTATCCTCAACAAGTCATTAATATCCATCCCAGCTTGTTGCCAGCCTTTCCTGGTAGGCAGGGGATCAAGGATGCCTACGACTATGGGGTGAAGATAACGGGAGTAACGATTCATTATGTGGATGACGGTATAGATACGGGGCCCATTATCGCTCAAGAAAGTCTTAAGATTGATCCGAATTGGGATCTGGCACAATTGGAGTCTCATATTCATCAGATCGAACATCAGCTGTATCCAGCAACTATTGAGAAATTAATCCAAGAAAAACTTATCTAGGAAGGAGTCGATAACGTGGCAAAAGAATATGCCTTAATCAGTGTTTCAGATAAAAGAAAAGTGGAAGAAATCGCTCAAGCCTTGGTCGATCAAGGCGTTCAAATCATTTCAACGGGAGGGACCTATGACTACTTAAAGAAAAATCATATTCCAGTCATTTCGATTGAAGCGATTACTGATTTTCCTGAAGTTATGGATGGACGGGTCAAGACCTTGCACCCCTTAATCTTTGGGGGAATCTTGGGTATGCGTCAAAATCCAGCTCACCAAGCGGTCTTTGATCAGTTTGACATGCCGGTCATTAATTATGTTGTCGTCAATCTCTATCCCTTTCAACAAACGATTCAAAAGGCTGACACACAGCTTAAGGAAGCCATCGAACAAATCGATATTGGTGGGCCTTCACTGTTGCGGGCTGCTGCTAAGAACCATCAGGATGTGACCGTTGTCACAGATGTGTCTGATTATTCAGTTGTCATTGAGCAATTAAAGGCACAACAACATACGGATCTCGACTTAAGAAGAGAGCTGGCCAAGAAGGTCTTTCAATATACAGCCCATTATGATGCGACCATTGCGGCATACTTGGACAAAGAATTTAATGAGGGAGAACCGCTCACTCAAGCTTGGGACCACTTAACTTTAAGCTATGATCAAGGACAGGCTCTTCGTTATGGGGAGAACAGTCATCAATCGGCGACCTTTTATCGGTCTAGTCAGGCACCCGATTATTCCCTAGCCAAGGCGGAACAATTACATGGAGCAGCGCTCTCCTACAATAATATTCGAGATGCCGATGCCGGGTTGAAAATTCTGGCTGAATTTAAGGAAGCCTGTGCGGTGGCTGTAAAGCATATGAACCCTTGTGGTGTGGCGATCGGCCAAACGATTGAAGAAGCCTTTGACCGGTGTTATCAAGCAGATTCGGTCTCTATTTTTGGGGGCATTTTATTATTGAATCGACCAGTCACTCAAACCTTGGCCGAACGACTAGCAGATCTATTTTTAGATATTATTATTGCGCCTGCTTATGATTTAGAGGCGTTAAGTTTGTTAAATAAAAAGAAAAATCGTCGCTTATTACAAATTAAGATGGATCAAGTGCAACCGCAAGAAGATGAATATACCTCGGTGGTGGGTGGTTTACTCGTTCAAAGCCCGGATATGAGTCAAGAATTGCCGCTTGAGGCACCTGAACAGCTGCCTCCGGGTTGGGAAATGATGACCGATATCCAAGCCTCACCAGACCAGCTTCGAGCTTTAAATTTTGCCATGAAGGTTGTCAAGCATGTCAAGAGTAATGCCATTGTGGTAACGAATGATTATATGACCTTAGGGATCGGAGCCGGTCAGATGAATCGTGTTCAATCCGCTCAGATTGCACTAAACCAAGCCCAAGATCATCCGGAAGAATTGCGTCATCTATTCGTTCTAGCCAGTGATGCCTTCCTGCCCATGGATGACACTGTCCGTGTGGCTCATCAATTCGGGGTTCAAGCGATTGTGCAGCCTGGCGGTTCAATTCGCGATCAGGACTCGGTCGATTATTGTAATAAATATCAACTTCCAATGGTTAAGACAGGGATTCGTCACTTTAGACATTAATGAAAGAGGAGGGATTCAATGGCAAATGTACTAGTCATCGGTTCTGGTGGACGTGAGCATGCGTTAGCTTATCAATTTGCTTTAAGTCAGCAGGTTAACAAAGTCTTTGTGGCACCTGGGAATCCAGGAATGCCACTCAGTCATCCCAAAATTCACTGTGTTGATATTCCTGTGAATGAGATAGCGTCTTTATGTCAATTTGCCCAAGAAGAGGCGGTCGACTTAAGTTTTGTGGGGCCAGAAGCAGCCCTTGCGGCTGGGGTGGTTGATTTGTTCAGGGCGGAGGGGTTACAGATTGTGGGGCCTAGCCGCCAAGCCAGTCAATTGGAGACTTCTAAAGAGTTTGCTAAAAAAATTATGGAGGCAGCAGGCATTCCAACGGCTAAGTATCAAGTCTTTGAACAAGACCAGTTGGATCGGGCGATCAGCTATGCAAAGAAGCTAGACTATCCGATTGTGATCAAAGAAGACGGCTTAGCTGCTGGCAAGGGTGTTCAGATTGTGTCGGACTTTCAGACCGCCCAAGAAGTGATTCCTAGCTCACTGGCTAAAGGGAAAATTTTGCTGGAAGAATTCCTAGAAGGGAATGAGTTTTCTTATTTCGCCTTAGTCAATCATCAACAGGTCATTCCATTAACTAGTGCTTGTGATTATAAGCGAGACCAAGATGAGGACCAAGGGGTTAATACAGGGGGTATGGGTGCTTTCTCCCCAGTCAATTGGGTAGATTCAAAGATGGAGACCGTCATTCTTGAAGACATTGTTGCTCCTTTAGCTGAAGAGATGTGTCGCCAAGGAATCCCCTATACGGGCGTTTTATATGTCGGAGGAATGGTCACTCGCGAAGGCATTAAAGTGATTGAATTTAATGCTCGATTTGGTGATCCAGAAACGCAGGTGATTCTTCCACGTATTCAGACTGATTTTTATGATCTTTGTATGGCCCATCTCCATCAAGAGCCTATTGAGGTTGAATTTGACGCCAGAATGTCATTAGGAGTGGTCATCGCTTCCCAGAACTACCCTTATGAATCAGCTAAAGGACTGGATGTCAGTGATTTTAAGTCAAGTGATTTGATACAAGTTTATTATGCAGGAGTTAGTCAAGAAGGAGAACGCCTATTGAGTGATGGTGGACGGATTCTATTGGTTCAAAGTATGGCAGAAAATAGCGAACTTTTACGACAACGAATCTATGACTATATTGACCAACGATCGAATCCTCAATTGAAATACCGTAAGGACATTGGATTAAATCGTGAAAGAAGGGAGTACTAAAGAATGAAAGATAAAGCACTTGTCTCTGTTGTAATGGGAAGTGATTCAGATTGGGAACAAATGAAATCCTGTTGTCAGCTCTTAGATCAATTAGGAATTCCCTATGATAAAGCGGTCGTCTCTGCTCATCGGATGCCGGATGAGATGATACAGCATGCTAAAACGGCTCAACAAAAAGGCTATCAAGTTATTATCGCAGGTGCCGGTGGAGCCGCCCATCTTCCGGGGATGCTTGCTTCACAGACCCTTTTACCCGTAATTGGTGTGCCGATTAAGACCTCCACGTTAAATGGCATGGATTCCTTGTTGTCCATTGTACAAATGCCTGCAGGGGTTCCTGTGGCCACCATGGCAATTGGCGTGGCTGGAAGTAAGAATGCTGCCTTGACAGCTGCTCGAATAGTGGGGTTACAGGAGAAGGCGATTTTAGAAAATCTAACCGCTTATATGGAAGAGCAACATCAAAAGGCCCTAAAAGGAAGTGACCGACTTGAATAATCGCGTCATCTTACCCGGTCAGACAATAGGAATTATCGGAGGCGGTCAATTGGGCAAGATGATGGCCCAATCCGCTCAAAAGATGGGCTACCGTGTTCATGTTTATGATCCAAGTGAAGCAGCCTGTGCTTTTAATGTGGCTCATCAGTCGATGGTCGGCTCCTTTTCTGATCGTGATCAACTAGTGCGTTTTGCACAATCGGTCGATGTGTTAACTTATGAATTTGAAAATGTTAATAGTCAGCTTTTGCAAGAATTGGACCAGCAAAGCTATTTTCCTCAGGGAAGTCAATTTTTAAGCATTACACAAAATCGGTTGAAAGAAAAAGACTGGCTAAATGATTGCCAGATTACAACCGTTGGATATCGGTCTGTTAAAAGTATAGCGGATATCGAAAAAGCTATCGATCAACTGGGTTGCCCTTTGGTCATCAAGACCAATCGGTTTGGCTACGATGGTAAGGGGCAGATTGTTCTAAAAGATGCGTCTAGTCTAAGGGACAATCAGGCGGACTTGCAATCTCTCTTGGAAGATCAAACATGCATTGCCGAGGCTTATTGCGACTTTGATTATGAAGCATCCATCATGATTAGTCGCAACCCTAAAGGACAGATTGAAGCTTTTCCAGTTAGTATCAATCAACATCGACATGGTATTTTATATGCGAGTTTAGTGACTAATCAAGTGCCCGCATTGGTTGAGGATAAAATTAAGGGATTTGCTCAACGGATCGCAGAACAAGCACAGCTGGTAGGGGTCTTGGGGATTGAATTCTTTGTGACTAAGGATCAGGAAGTCTTGGTGAATGAACTGGCACCCCGGCCGCATAATTCGGGTCATTATAGTATTGAGTCTTGTAATGTTTCACAATATGATCAACATATCTTAGCCATTACAGGACGGGACTTGATACCGGTTCGCTTATTACAGCCAAGCTTAATGATTAATATTCTAGGCCAGCACATGGAAGACTTATCCAAGGCGATGGCAGCCTTCCCGCAGGCGATCTTTCACTTATATGGTAAGTCGCCAGCTAAGGTTCAACGTAAGATGGGCCACTTCACATTGGGGGCAAAAAGCAGTCAGGAGCTATTTCAATTGATTCAGACAAGTCATTTTTTAGCCGATTGGAAAGAAAAAATATAGAAGGAGCAAGCAATGAAACGAATCTATCAGGGCAAAACAAAAGATGTATATGAGCTTGATGCATCCACCTACCGTCTCCAGTTCAAAGATGACGTCACTGGTCGAGATGGGGTCTTTGATCCGGGAGCGAATGAAGTGGGACTCACTATGGATGGAATAGGTCGTAAAAACTTGGAAATGTCGGTATTCTTTTTCGAAAAATTGAAGGCAATGCAGCTTCCAACGCATTATTTGACCGCTGATTTAAGCAAAAACACAATGGATGTTACACCGGTAAAAGCTTTTGGGGATGGCTTAGAAGTGATCACGCGTTATCGGGCGGTAGGGTCTTTCTATCGACGTTACGGCAAGTACATAGAGGAAGGGGCTCCTCTTGACCAATTGATTGAAATTACCCTGAAGGATGACCAGCGTCAAGATCCTTTGATCAATGAACAAGCCTTAATCGCCTTAAAGCTATTAACTCAAGCACAGTATGATGAGATCATCGCCTTGAATCGCCAAATTGCCGATGTAATCCGTAAGGAATTATTAGACCATGACTTGGAACTTTATGATCTGAAGTTAGAGTTCGGCTTGGATAGCCAAGGGAAGATTTTACTAATTGACGAGATTTCTGGAGGGAATATGCGGGTCTATCGCTCAGTCACTTCAGAATATGTGGAACCGATGGAATTGGTTGAATTAATCACACAATAAGGGGGAGCTTATTTTGACATATATTATCGTCGATCGCGGTCAAGATCAATTTTTGGCAAAAGAAATAAAAAACTTCTTGAAGATTCATTCTGTCAAAGAAGTTAAAAGATTTGATGTTTTTGAGACAGAAGCTCAAGCTATTATTGATCATGCGTCACAGCTTTTTGATCACTACCAAATCAGTGATCAGTTGGATCAATTTGACCCAAGTCAGTCTTTTAGATACCGTCTTGTCCTAGGACAATTTAATCAAACGCTAGATAGTACCCTATCGATCATTCATCATCAGTTGGCCCTTCAGGGAGACTTAAAACATTCCATGATAATTGTGGCAAAAGGGGTCAATGAGCTTGAATTACAAAAGATTAAAGAATACTTTATCAATGAGATAGAATATGAATTATTACCTTTTGGCCCTGTATCTTGGGATATGGGACGGTCTGATTTCAAGAATTTAGCCAAGATCGAAGGCTTTAGAGCCTTCACAGATCCTCAGTTGGAGGAATTATTAGCGGACTTGGCGATGGACTTAGAAGATATTCGTTTGGTTCAGCAATACTTCATCGAAGAAGGGGTTGATCCAACTTACTTCCAAATTCAAGTTATCGATACCTACTGGTCAGATCATTGTCGTCATACGACCTTCTTCACTGAATTGGATGAGGTGGAGGTTCTAGAAGGGGATTATCAAGCAGAAATTCAAGCAACTTTAGCGGATTATCAAGCTGATCGTCAAAGCTTATATAGCGACGGACGTCCGATGACCTTAATGAGTCTAGCAACCATTAATGCCAAATTAGCAAAGCGTAAAGGTTGGCTTACCAACCAGGATGAATCGGATGAAGTCAATGCCTGTGCCGTACGGGTTGATGTAGATGTTGATGGTGAAGCAGAAGACTATCTACTCTACTTTAAAAATGAAACCCATAACCACCCTACTGAGATTGAACCTTATGGAGGAGCAGCGACTTGCATTGGTGGAGGCATTCGGGACCCACTTTCTGGTCGCAGTTACGTCCATCAGGCATTGCGGATTACCGGGGCTGGCAATCCTTTAACCGACTATGACGATACCCTTGAGAATAAGTTGCCTCAACGTGTGATCACTCAAAAAGCAGCCCAAGGCTATAGTGATTATGGGAATGATATCGGACAAACAGCAGGCTATCTTCGGGAATATTATGATGATGGCTTTGTGGCTAAACGTATGGAATTGGGGGCTTTAGTGGCTGCTGCACCGGTAGATTCGGTCTTTCGTGAAAAACCAATGCCGGGAGATCGGATTATCCTTCTTGGCGGTGAAACTGGACGTGATGGCGTTGGTGCCGCTGTGGGAAGTTCCAAAGTACAAACAGAGGACTCCTTACAAGCCCAAGGAGCGGAGGTTCAAAAAGGCAATCCCTTTATTGAACGTAAGATCATTCGCCTTTTCCGTCAACCGGAAGCAACTCGCTTAATTATTAAGTGTAATGACTTTGGAGCGGGAGGCGTATCAGTAGCCATTGGAGAACTAGCTGATGGCTTACGGATTGATTTAAATCAAGTTCCGGTAAAATACCTAGGCCTTGATCCTAGTGAAATAGCGCTATCTGAATCTCAAGAACGGATGGCAGTCGTTGTTCGCGAGAAAGACGTAGAGGCCTTTATACAATTAGCTAATGCAGAAGATCTTGATGCGGTCGTGGTGGCAGAGGTTACCGAAGATCGCTATATGGTGATGGACTATAA
This sequence comes from Facklamia hominis CCUG 36813, assembly GCF_000301035.1. Classification (GTDB taxonomy): domain Bacteria; phylum Bacillota; class Bacilli; order Lactobacillales; family Aerococcaceae; genus Facklamia; species Facklamia hominis. Next base: position 1,734,003 of record NZ_JH932292.1, read on the forward strand.
TGGAGAAGAAGTCTTACGACTCAGTCGCGACTTTTTGAATACGAATGGAAGTTCAAAACATGCTAAGGTTAAAATTGCCGCTTCAAGTATTCAATCGGTATTAGAAGAAGGCAAATCATTGCCGGATCAACTGCAAAGTATTCATGGAGCTTCTCAAAAAGCCCTCATTCAGAACTTTGATAGCACCATTGGAAAAGGAACGCTATTGGCACCTTTAGGTGGTAGATACCAATTGACTCCTCAATTAGGAATGGCGGCTTTAATGCCCGTCCTAGAAGGTCACACGACCACCGCTTCGGTGATGGCACCTGCTTATTATCCAAAAATGGCTAAACAATCTCCTTTCCATGCAGGTTATTATGCCGTATTGAACGCTATTGCTCGAGTGGTCGCTCTAGGGGTCAATCCATCGGACGTCTATCTCACCATGCAGGAGTATTTTGAACGCCTGGAAGCAGACCCGATTCGTTGGGGCAAGCCGACTGGTGCCTTGCTAGGGGCTTATAAGGCGATGAAACAGACTCAGTCTGCGGCACTAGGTGGAAAAGATAGTATGAGTGGCACTTATGAGGGCTTAAATGTTCCGCCAAGTGTGATAAGTATTGCTGTTGGCATTAGCCATTGTGATCATATTGTATCCAGAGAACTAAAACAAACCGACTCCAAGCTCTGGTTGTTAACTCCAGACTTAGATGAGGGGGATGTTTATAAAGAAGAAGTAGTAAGAGAACTATTGGAATCCGTAAGCCAATTGGTTCAATCCGGTCAAGCCCGTGCTATTTCAACGCTGGATGATCAGACCCTAGAACATAATCTTGTGGAAATGGCCTTGGGTAATCAGATCGGAGTAAGCTTAGATCCAGCCTACCTGGGTCAAAAATATCCATTAGCCTTTATCATTGAGACTGATTCATCAACGATGATTCCTGAAGGTCACTTAATTGGTTCTACTCAAGCTCACCGAGATTTTGTGGCTGATCAACGCTATTCTTTAGCAGAACTGGAAAGAATCTATACTCAACCTTTAGCGGACGTCTTTACTGAGATTGATTTGATCGATCAACCGCTTGAGTTGGATCAAGTGGCGCCTTTCTCATCGCTAGAACCGATTCAAAGTTCATTAAAAGTACTTATTCCAGTGATGACGGGGACGAATGGTGAGTATGACTTATATCAAAGCTTTAAAGAATACACTGACCAGGTTGATTTTTATGTGATTAAAGAATCGATCGATTATGCCCAATCGATCAAGGAACTCAAAGATAAACTAGCGGACTATGATATTTTGGCGCTGCCAGATGGAATGATTCAGGGGAACCAGACTGAATTTGGTAAGAGTGTCGAATTCTTATTACAAGATTTAGGGGAAGAATTGGAGCGTTTTATCAAGGATAATTATGTCTTAGGTATTGGTGCTTCTTTTGCCGGCTTGATCCGCAGTGGCTTGATTGAATTTAGCCGTCTTCAAGCAGGCACTCAGATTCGAATCCAAAAGAACCCTTATGATAAGACCATTAATGAGATTGTTCCAGCGACAGTGATTCGTCCGTCGATCTATGCCGGTGTGGGGCAATACCATACGGCTCTCGCTTCAAAATGGCTAGCGATTGACTGTGATGATTCCTTAGAATCGCAGGTTATTAGTCGCTTTAACCGTTTCTTAGCAGGACATTCCGCCATTGATGCGATGATGGATTCAACCGGCCATGTCTTTGGAAGTATTGGAAACTTCGAACGCTTCAGTCACAAAGGCCTAGTCAACCAATCTATTCATCAAGCACCATTTATTCAGGGATTAGTTCAAGCGATTGAAGGCGAAAGAAAGTAGCAAGAGGGTATTGATCGCTCTGAATTAACAGGATAATAACAAGAGACTGTGATCCGTTAATCGCAGTCTCTTTTTCTATTACAATCATTGGAGGATAATAGCCTTTAAGAAATCGATAAGAAGACTGGTGAATGATTGAATGAGTGATTGCTTGACTTGGGTCAAGAGCGTATCCTATAAAGGAGGAAGAATGGATGAAAGGAGGATGGATCCGTGAATATCCGTCAAGTAGACGAAGCGATCCGCTTGATTCCCTATTATCGGAATGACGCTGTTTCACTGGCTTGGTATCAAGATATTGAGATCTGTCGACAAGTGGACAATCAAGAGGAGCCTTATGACCTCGATCAACTTCATCGGATGTATGATTATCTCTGTGCCCACGGCCAATGCTATTATATTGAGTATCAAGGAAGCTTGGTAGGTGATGTGTCCTTGTGTGAGGATGGGGAAGTGGCGATTGTTATCGGCAAGAACTATCAAAATCAAGGCATCGGACGGCGCTGTATTCAAGCAATGATCCAATTAGCCACCGAGCAAGCCTTGCCGGCGGTTAAAGCCAGGATCTATCGCTTTAATCATCGCAGTCGGCACTTATTTGAAAGTCTGGGATTTATTAAAATTGCTGAAGAATGGTATCAATTAGACCTACCGTCTTAAAGAGTGGTGATTTTTTAGATTAAATCAAGCTTTGAAAAAGAGGATGAATAAAAACTTTTATTTTAATATAATAATTTTCGATACAAAACAGCCAAGTCCCTGGACGTTTAACTCCATGGGACTTGGCTTTTTCTATTGGGTATTCTGCCGTTCTTTTACGAGCTTAATGATTTCCTTAAAGTGGGGGTGTTTGGCATCCGCTAACAAGCGATAGATAAAGCTCTCGCTGGAGATTATAGAAGCACCGTCATGTCTGAGTTGTTGCAAGGCCCATTCATTTTCTTGTAATGACCGTGCTGTGACGGCATCTCGGATCAGGTGGACTTCTAATTGAGGGTAGTCAGCTAATAATTGGTGGGCCGTCTGTTCGACACAGATGGAAGTCTCCATACCGATCAGGACAATATGTTGGATGGTGTCATCGATCTGGTCCAATACTTGGGGCAGGCAGGCATTGAACTGAGTCTTCGCATAGCAGGGGGCTGCTTTTAAGTAGGGGATCAGGTCAGCATGAGTGGCACCTAAACCTTTGGGGTATTGTTCGGTGACGACCGTCTTAACAGACAGATAGCTTAGGGCTTTAAGTAAGAATTGAGTATTTGCTAGATAGCGATCGGCTTCTGGCATGGTGGCGACTAATTTTTCCTGAATATCAATGACAATCAGCAGAGTATTATCACAAGTCATGGGGATCATAGTGAAACTCCTTTCAGTGAATCTAATTTTCTTTATTATATCAAGTCAGGATAGGGATTCAATGGGCAGGATCCGTGGACCAATGATCAAATAGACCGGAAACTTTTTAAAATTTATTAGGATTGAAGATTTTCAATTAAGATATTATTCCTAAGTATAATCTCCTTAAAAAGCCCACTAGGACTTGTTATGAGAGGCAAAATCAACTATCTTAAAGGAGCGAAGATACAGATTAAGCCTATTTTATCTCTCGAAAGAAGGGGAGGATTAAAGATGAATCATCAAGGAAACAATCAGGATGCCCCTAAGAGGATCTATATGCTGTCGGGTTTAGGGTGTGATCGGTCCAATATAGAGTCCTTAGAAAGGGCATTGACCGCTCTCGCTAATTATCAGATTAAGTATCTGAACTTGCCGGGTCAGTTTGATAATCGGTACATAAAAATACAAGATAAAGACGCTCTTGGCCAGTGGTTACAACGTCAAATTCCTCCTCGCTCAATGGTTATGGGATATTCATTGGGGGCGGATTTGTTACTTGACCATGTCGACCGTTTAAGTCCAGATCGAATGATTATTCTAGATGGTGCTATTATCACTCAGGATTTTATGAATACGACTATTGAAGAGGAATTGGCATTTACTAGACAATATATTAGAGCCAACCATCTGGATATGGACAGTGACACCATTTCAACCCTGTTGAAGATTAAGTTCAATGCGGATTGCGATCTTTTTGATCGAGCCCTTCAAGTACCGACGCTTCTTTTATTAGCAGATTCACCGGAAGCTTTATTAGATTATAAGCGAGCAAAAGTGGAGTGCCACCGCCATCAAACGATGATAAAATCGCATTTTATCGCCAATACCAGTCATGATTTTCATACGGAAAAGCCGAAAGAGATCGCCAAGGCTATCCATGATTTTCTAAGCCATGAAGGTTAGTTGTTTTCTTTAAGAGAACCGACGCTTTCCTTTTTAACGAATTCCGTTAAGACCTACTTTGAGCATATTCTGCGACAGTTTGTGAAAAAAGGACTATAATGGATCTATCCTATAAGAAAGGCTTGTGATAAGATGTCAAATTATGAAAAAGTCTATTCAACCACGGCATGGAATACCGGCGGTCGAGATGGTCGTAGTTATCTAACAGATGGTAGCCAAAGTCTTAAAATTGCGACACCTAAGGCTTTAGGAGGCAGTGGCGAAGGAACCAACCCTGAAGAGCTCTTTGCTTTAGGTTATTCTGCTTGTTTCCATAGTGCCCTTGAAGTGGTTAAAGGCCAACATCAAGTGAAGGGTGCTTCGCAAGTGAAGCAAGAAATCGATCTTTATAAGAAACCTGATGCAGCCGACTTCCGTTTGGGAACAGTCATTCAAGTTGGTATTGAAGGCTTAGACCTAGACCAAGTTCAAAAATTGGCTGAAGAAGCCCACACGGTTTGTCCTTATTCCAAGGCCACTCAAGGAAATATGGATGTGAAGATCGAGGCCATCGAGTATGACCCCGAAGTAAAATAATTAGTGGAATTTTCACACTCACCAGCTTCACCCAGTGATGGGGGAGCTGGTTTTATTTTTTTGTCGCTAACCCTTGACCCTTACCTTAGGTCATAGTTTATGCTTAAGTCATGGAAAGGAGGTTCACCGTGAAAACCGTCAAAGAAGTCAGTCAAATCGCAGGAGTAACCGTGCGTACCCTGCAATATTATGACAAGATCGGTCTCTTAAAGCCCAGCGATTATTCCGAGGCGGGCTATCGTTTATATAGCCCGGCCGATTTGAGAAAATTGCAGACCATTCTGCTATTTCGAGAATTGGAATTCCCCTTAAAAGAAATTAAGTCGATGATGACGAGCCCCGGATTTGATCAGCAATTAGCACTCGATCAACAAATTCAATGTTTAAGACTCAAGAAAGAACGCTTAGCGAATTTAATTGAGTTCGCCCAAAAATTAAAAACTCTAGGAGGTCATGAAATGGATTTTTCAGCATTTGATACTAAGAAGTTAGACGACTATCGCCAACAAGCCAAAGAAAAGTGGGGAGAGACGACCGAATATAAAGAATTTGAAGCCAAGGATCAAAAAAGAAGTGGGGAAGAAAGCCAATTGATTAATCAGCAATTAATGTTGATCTTTGCCGAATTTGGTAAGATTAAAGCCGGTCCCTTTGATGGACAAGAAGCACAAGCTCTGGTTAAAAAATTGCAAGATTTTATTAGTCAACATTACTACCAATGTACCAATGAAATATTAGCTGGTCTAGGTCAGATGTATGCAGCGGGCGGGGAATTCACCCAAAACATCGATGATTTTGCAGGAGCGGGAACGGCTGTGTTTGTCGATCAAGCCATTGACTATTATTGCCGCTAGGATTATTCTGAGGGTATAAGAAGCGCTTTCGGTTAAAAGCTATATCCAGGTGCTTCAATACTCTGAGAGGGGATGAGACTATGCTTCAGACTTATCGACCTAAGTTAGAAGATTTATGGTTCATGAAGCAGCTGTTGGCAGATCCTGAGACTATGGCTTTTAATCATGCTTATGGGGGGACGATTGATTTTTCCGAAGATAAGTGGCCGGATTGGTATCATCGTTGGATTGAAGATCCACAAGATAAGCGTTACTATCGCTATCTTCAAACCGAATCGGGTGATTTTGTAGGAGAAATTGCCTATCATTATGATGAGGATCAAGCCATTTACCTATCTAATCTAAAGATCTATGCGCCTTATCGAAGAAGGGGCTATGGAAGGGCTGGTTTGGCCCTGCTTTGTGAAAGGGCCAAGTCGCATGGAATTGAGGCCCTCTACGATAGTATTGCCATCGATAATCCTTCGGTCCCCCTATTTTTAAACCAGGGATTTGTTGAGCTCTTCCGCAACGAAGCAATCATTATGGTTAAAAAACAACTGCTTTAATCGCTAAAAGGACAAGGGCCTCTATAAGGCATGCTTGTCCTTTTTGTTGGTGATTTATGACTAGTTTCCCTGGGGAGAGACTGCTATAATTAATAAGAAAGCGTCATCATAATTGACGTAGGATTGTTGCTGAATGATTCAATGAATGAGGAGGGGTTTATATGACTCAAGGGATTTTAGAGCTTGTCGAACACTATGAAGAAAAGACACGAGAATTAAGGCGTTATTTTCACCAGCATCCGGAATTATCCTCTAAGGAGATTCAAACCGGCACCTTTATTAAAGAAAAATGCCATGCGCTCGGTTTGACGGTGGAAGAGGTGCCGGCCGATCAGCGGTCCAAGGGGACGGGATTCATTGCGACCCTAGATACGGGACGGCCTGGAAAGATCATTGCTTTAAGGACGGATATTGATGCCTTGCCAGTTCAGGAGAATGCCTATAATCTCGCTCAAAAACGGACGGTCATATCCCAAACGGACGGGGTCATGCATGCCTGTGGACATGATGGCCATATGGCGATTCTTTTAACTACCATGCAGATCTTGCATGATTTGAAGGATCAATTAAGTGGTAAGATTATCTTTATTTTTGAAGAAGCGGAAGAAACGGCCAACAGTATTCATGCCATGGTTGATTTCTTGCAGGGTCGAGGAATTGATGCTATCTACGGTAATCACCTGGCAGCCTTCTTGGATACGGGCTTAATCGCTTGTGATCCTGGCCAGATTATGACAGGGATAGATATGATTAACTTTGATGTGGTGGGTCAAGGGGGTCATGGGTCCAGACCGGACCTGGCTCGCAATCCGATCTATGCTGGAGTGGATATTCTGAACTCTATCTCAGTGGTTTGGAATAATCAAATAGACATTGAAAAGACGGTCACTCTAGGGATCACTCAATTTAATGCAGGGAGCCAGGACAATGTCTTTCCAGATCGGGCCCATATTGCAGGAACGCTGCGTTTCTTTGATGAAGCGGAAGGACGTAGAGCCTATGATCTCTTGATGGATACCGCGAGACGGGTGGCGCCGGTTCATGGTTGCCGGATTGAAGAAGGGGAAGTGGCTGGCTTTGATACCTTGCCGGTGGTGAATGATGAAGGCTTAGCCTTGAAAGTTCAATCTCAAGCAGAGGAACTCTTCCCAGGTCATCTGGTTCATGACCTGAAGTGGTACGCTTCTGAGACCTTTGCCCATTACTCTTTGGTGGCTCCTTCCGTCTTTAGCTTTGTCGGTATTCGCAACAAGGAATTCGGATCGGGCGCAGAACATCATAATGAATATTTCGATCTGGATGAAGCCGCATTAAAATACGCCGTCGCTTTGATGACCAGCTTTGCCTATCATGAATTGACTAGCGATGATTAGGAATATCGGAGTCAAAGCAGGCTGATGGGCTTTGATGAGTCGAAGATGAATAGCTAGGGGGCTTGGGATGATTATTCCTATTAATAAATCGAATGATACTTTTATCGACTTTGCTTGGCGGTTAAGTCAAAGGGGCGAGACCGCCAGTTATCCACGCTTGGCTTCTTATGAGGCGGTGGAAGCGGTCTTCGAAAAGCTATCCTTAAAAGATACGACGGAAATGATCGTTTTGGAAGAGGAGGGGCATCTTCAAGGTTTGTGTGCTTATTTCTGGATCGAAGCAGACCGCTATCTTCAGACGACGCTTTTTCTAGTGTCTGAAGGGACAGATTATCGACTCGTAGCGGATTCTATGGTCAACTTTTTGAAGGATCGTTTTGCAACTTATACCCTCTACTTAGGTTTTCCTTTGGATAATCAATGGGCCCATAGCTATTTTGTGAAGCGGTCGGATCTTCAGTCTTTGGACTATAATACAGTGATGCAGTGGAAGCACTCAGAAGCTTATCCTTATCCGGATCAGCAAGGAATTGAGCGTGTGACGGAGATTAATTTTGAAGAATACGCTCCTTTTCATGATCGCTTTGCTCTTGAAGAAGGGATTTATTGGACCAGTGAACGACTCGTAAAGGCTTTAGATCGTTTCGTTATATTTTGTTTGAGGAGAGAAGGCAAGATCCTAGCAAGTCTATTTGGGATATATAAAAGTTTAAACCCTGAAATTTTTGGCATATATGTTGATCCTTCAGAGGCAGATCTAGCGATAGAAGACCGCTTATTGCGAACCTTTTTAGCTTTTGTCAGCCATCAATCGCCCAAGATGGAGTGTCTATATTACTTTTTAGAAGGTGACAGGGATGAGAATGCTGCTAGAATTGCTCGGTTAGAAAGCCTGGGCTTTCGTTGGAAGGAAGACTATTTTCTTGCGGTGCTAGATCCTGAGCGGCCTTGTTAGGGGATTTATGTGCATCGATTTTTATGGAGGCGGAAGATGAACCAAGCTATTATTAATTATTTACGGGCTCGTTATCAACCCTTAACCATTGCAGTTTATGGGTCTTATGCTGAAGGAACGTTTGATGCCCAGAGTGATTTTGACTGCCTGGTGATTGTCAAGGATAAAACAATAAGCCACGATGATTCAATGATTGAGGGCATCTTGTTAGACTGTTTTATTTATAGTAAAGCCGAACTCGCCCAGCGACCGATTGAGGATTTTTTGACCTTGTACGATGCTATTTTGCTTGAGGATAATGGGAGTGGTGCTAAGCTCAAGCAGGAGGTTCGTGACTATGTTCAAGCTCATCAAATGACCGATCCCGCTGATAAAGATTTCCTTAAATCATGGATGAAGAAGGTCTTGAGACGAATGGAAAAGGGCGACGATGAGGCCCATTATCGGGCGGTAATGTTGCTGGCTGAAAGTTTGGAAGATTATTTTACCCTAAGAGACCAGTTTTATTTTGGGTCTAAGAAGGCAATCAAACAATTGAAGACCATCGATCCCCAAGGCTATGCGCTTTTTCACCAGGCGATGTCCTTACGGTCTGATGGGGCCATTCGGTCTTGGATCGACCATGTGATGGGGATCTAAGCTACGACCGATGGGTGAAGGTATATAAACTAAGAATCATGATAAGAGGCTAGGGCTCACACTGAGTCCTAGCCTTTTTGTGGGGTTATTGCTTGGGGAAGACAATATTCTGGAAAGTGTTGAGTGCTTCTTTGAAGCGAGGGATATCAAAGCCGGCATATTGGATTAAGAAGCAGTGACTGTCTGGACTGGCCATACTCATATCATAATCCGAGACACTATGAATTCCGATCCCTTGGTCTAAGAGGGCTTGCTTGACTGCTTGGTCACTCAAGGGAGTCTCAACTTCTAGTAGGAAATGTAGGCCGGACTGGTTCTCAATAATTCGGTAAGCTTGCCCTTGTAATTGTTTATGAATGCAATCCATGACTTGATTTCTTTTGCGGCCGTAATAGAGTCGCATACGATTAATATGCTTCTCGAAGTAACCCTGACTGATAAAGTTGGCCAACCAATATTGTTCAAAGCAAGAGACTGTGCAGGAATAAAAAGCGAGGTCATCATGATATTGCTTGGCCAGTGGGAGAGGTAAGACCATATAGGAGATCCGAATGGTGGAAGTGAGGGACTTGGAGAAGGTATTGAGATAAATGACTTTTTCGCTTGCATCGATACTCTGTAAGCTCGGTAGGGGCTTGCCTGTAAAACGAAATTCACTATCATAGTCATCTTCAATAATATAGCGTCCAGCTTCTTCATTAACCCAGGCCAAAAGCTCATACCGTCGGTTGATGGGCATGGAGATTCCCGTTGGGAAATGATGGGTGGGATTGATGTGGGCAATATCAGCAGCCACTTGTCTAAGGTCAGAGACCTTAACACCCTCTTGATCGATGGCGGCCAGCTGGCAAGTGACTCGGTGGGCTTCATAGATTTGTTTTAATTTTTTATAGCCGGGGTTTTCAATGCAGTAGATCTTATCCGGTCCTAAGAGCTGAACCAGTATGCCATAGAGGTATTCAGTACCGGCACCGATGACGATTTGTTGGGGATCGACTTGCATCCCTCGAAAAGAGGCCAGGTGATCGGCAATCGCTTGGCGGAGCTTTAGGATGCCGGCAGAGGGAGATCGCTCCAATAATTCCTCCTTGTGATCCGTCATGCTTTGCCGCATCATTTTTGCCATGATGGAAAAGGGAAAATGCTTACTGTCTAATTGACTGCTGGAGAAGTCGAAGGTTAGGTCGGGTTCTTCCTTCATTTGTAAGCGAATGGGACTCGGTTTTGCTAGGGATTGATAGCGGCCAAGATTCTGTAGTTTGGCAACAAAATAGCCCTTACGAGCTTGGGTGTAAAGATAGCCTTCAGCAATCAACTGGTCATAAGCGTTTTCAATGGTTATGGTACTAAGGCCTAGGTGTTTGGCGAAGGCCCGTTTGGAAGGGAGCTTGGTATGGGCGGTCAATCGACCGGCTAGAATGTCCTTTTTGATGGCGGAATAGACTTGTTGATAGAAGGGCTGGTCATTTTCTTTGAGGGCATAGGTTAACATGGTTTTCTCCAATCTGGCCTGTAAAAAATAAGCGAATTGAGCCTTTTGGTAAGGTCAAGCTTTGTTTAAGCTTAATATAGCAAGATCATTGAAGCAAATCAAGGAGGATTCGCATGGAAAAGACACAATATGACTTAAATAAAGGCTTGGCTCAAATGTTAAAAGGGGGCGTCATTATGGATGTGACGACCCCAGAACAAGCGCGGATTGCTCAAGAAGCAGGTGCTTGTGCGGTGATGGCTTTGGAACGGATTCCAGCTGATATTCGAGCAGCCGGAGGGGTCTCTCGGATGAGTGATCCCAAGATGATCAAGGGCATTCAAGAAGCCGTCAGCATTCCAGTTATGGCCAAGGTTCGGATTGGACATTTTGTGGAGGCGCAGATTCTACAAGCCATTGATATTGACTATATTGATGAATCAGAGGTTCTTTCACCGGCGGATGATGTCTACCATATTGATAAACGGGCTTTTAAGGTGCCTTTTGTTTGTGGGGCAAGGGATCTGGGAGAAGCCTTACGTCGGATTGAAGAAGGCGCTTCGATGATCCGGACCAAGGGAGAGCCAGGAACTGGCGATGTAGTACAAGCGGTTCGTCATTTAAGAAAGATTAATGCTGCTATTCGTCGCGTTCAAGGCATGTCGCCGGATGAACTCTATGAAGAAGCCAAGCAATTACAAGTTCCTTATGACTTGATTCGCTATGTCCATGAAAATGGCAAATTACCGGTCGTTAACTTCTCAGCCGGTGGCGTCGCAACCCCAGCCGATGCGGCCTTGATGATGCAGTTAGGGGCTGAAGGTGTCTTTGTGGGCTCGGGAATCTTTAAGTCCGGAGATCCTGCTCGTCGAGCAGCAGCGATTGTTCAAGCGGTGACGAATTATCGAGATGCGGCCTTGATTGCTGAATTATCAGAAGATCTCGGCGAAGCGATGGTTGGTTTAAACCCTAATGAGATCAAGGTCATCATGGAAGAACGAGGTCAATAGGATGGAGATTGGTGTCTTAGCCCTGCAGGGGGCCTTTCAAGAACATCGAGCGGTCTTAGAAAAGCTAGGGGCAAAGGTTCGTGAAGTGCGTCAAGTCAAGGATTTAGATGCAATTAAGGGATTAGTTCTACCGGGAGGGGAGAGTACCGTTCAAGGTAAGTTGCTTCATGAATTAGGTCTCTTTGAGCCTTTGCAGGCAAAAATTCTTGATGGACTTCCCGTATTAGCAACCTGTGCAGGTTTGATCTTACTGGCCCAAAAGCTGGATCAAGATTCGACACAGCACTTAGCAACCCTACCGGTTACGGTCAAGCGCAATGCTTTTGGTCGTCAGTCCGCTAGCTTTCAAGCTGCGATTCAAGTCGGTGATCTGACTAATTTTCCGGCAGTCTTTATTCGAGCTCCCTACATCACTCAATTAAGCCCAGAGGTGCAAGTCCTGGCTAGGGTCGAAGATAAGATTGTTGCCGTGGCTTATCAGAATCAGATCGGCCTGGCCTTTCACCCAGAGCTCTCCTTGGATGATCGCATCCACCAAGCTTTTTTAGCGAAGGTAGCTGCCTATTCGTCTAAGGATTGAACATTTAATCATTCATCCCCTTTAGCAGGTTTGAGTTTTGTGACTCGACCCTGCTTTTTTTTGTGTGAGAGATGACGCTAGCTGGATAATTCGATAGAATGAGGCTAGGAAGACCCTTTTGATTGATAGGAAGGTTAAGGAGGAAGCTATGAAGACCTATTATTTATTTGATTTGGATGGAACGCTATTGGATCCGGGTATTGGGATTACGGAAGGGGTACGTTATGCGCTCAAACACTTTGGAATTGAAGTGGCTGAACGCAGTCAGCTCTATCCCTTTATTGGTCCACCTCTATTGGACTCTTTCCAAGAATTTATGGGCTTGAGTTTACAAGAAGCTAGGCAAGCGATCCGCTTTTACCGTGACTATTATCAAGATCAGGGTATGTATGAGAATACAATCTATCCAGCGATTCCAAGTGTGCTAGCTAGCCTTAAAGATCAAGGGAAGACACTGGCTCTAGCTACTTCTAAGCCAGAATATTTTGCCCAGAAAATCTTAGACCATTATGAACTAGCCCATTATTTTGATTTTATAGGTGGAGCGACCCTGGATGAGGGTCGATCTAATAAATCAGAGGTTATTCAATATAGCTTACAGCATTTAGATAACCCGGATGTCAATCAAGTGGTGATGATTGGTGATCGTAAGTTCGATATTCTAGCAGGTAAAGAAATCGGCTTGACCACTATCGGTGTACTCTATGGCTATGGATCCAAGCAAGAACTCCAAGAAGCAGGGGCGGATTATTTGATAAGCCAGCCTGAGGAATTGTTGGATTGGTAGAATTAAAGTTGAAAAATAGCAAAAACCACCCCCAGCCCCATGATGTTATTCATGGAGCTGAGGGTGGTTTGCTTTTTTTAGGAGGCGAGGCGGTCTTTAATGGCCGCACCAAGGGTGAAGATCAATGCAGTAACTAGAGCGGGAAGTAACCATTCTAAGCCGAATTTCGTTAGTGGTAGGCTATAAGTCCACGTCGCCATGTTATGAAAGAGTCGATAAAAGATCGTGTTTTCCTGAGCTGCCAAGGCTTGTATGGTCCCGATTAAGCCAGCAGCAATGACTCCTCCTGTATAAGTCTGATTGTATTTGATCTTGCGATCGAAGAAGGAAAGGATAATCAAGATCATAAACATCGGATAGATAATTGATAATACGGAAGACGCAATGCCAATGATTTGTTGTGTTCCAATCAGAGAGATAAGAAATTCAACACTGACACAGACTAGACAGACTTGTTGATAAGACCAACGTCCACCTGAGGCTTGATGGAAGAAATTACTACAGGCTGAAGTGAGGCCGATAGCTGTTGTGAGACAGGCTAAAGCCACACAGATCCCCATGAGCAATTGCCCCCAATGACCGAGTGTTAGATTAATCATGCCATTAAAGACTTCCGTTCGACCATTGTCTGGTCCATAAAAGGCAGAAATCTGAGAACCAACATAGGCGAGAGCCACATAGACTAAGGCCAATAAGATAAAGGCCACCAATCCAACCAAGCTACCGGCTTTGATCTGATGTTTGCCAGCTTGATAGCCTCGGTTTTTTAATTCGGTCATGACAATACTAGCCATTAAGGAAGCGCCTAAGGCATCCATGGTTTGATAACCTTCTCTAAAGCCAGTAGCAAAGGGCTGTTCTAAACGATTAGCTGCGATCTCCTTAGCAGGATGGATCCAAGTTGAAATCACGAGAATCGTAATAATGATTAGGATGGAGGGGGTTAAGTATTTTCCGATATGATCGACTACCTTGTTAGGATTCAAAGCCAGGTAGGCAGTTAAGCCAAAAAAGATGAGTGAGGTGACCCAGATGGGAACCATGGGAAAGAGATTTTGAACGAAGATCTCGTGGGTGGTGGCACCGGTTCTAGGGACTGAGAACAAGGGACCGATCAAGAGAATGGCAATCCCAGCTAGAATGAGTCCAAATTTTGGATGGACACGCTTGCCCAGGTCGTCTGCTTGTCCGCCTAATTGAATGGTGACGAGCACTCCTAAAATTGGGAAAAGTGGGTCCGATGTTAAAAAGCCACCGATGGCTTGCCACCAAGCCTGTCCACTGACAACCCCTAAGTAGGGTGGGAAGATGAGATTACCAGCCCCAAAGAAGATGGCAAAAAGAGCCAGTCCGGTAATTAAAATATCGCTCGTTTTTATTTTCATAGTGTATATCCGCCTATCTAGTGAAATTTATGGTTAAATCATAGCATAAATGAGTGGAAAATGAGAGAACAATTTGAGATTTTTAAAGAATTAATGAAAGGGTATTTAAGGGGCATTCTGCCAGTAGCGAACACTTCATGTTATAATTAATGAAAGAAAGCTAGGCCTTAGGCAAGAATCAAACCTTGTTTATCATTGAGTTAGGAGGGATTACATGTATCGAGTTTGGACTTATCCTAGTCCCCTAGGACCGATCCGTTTAACCATGAATGAGATTGGCCAACTGGTCTCCTTAGTCCTAGAAGAAGGCGAGTTATCTGATAAGCCAGGGCCCATCACGGTTGAAACTGCCTCGAGTGGGGCAGACTTCGTCTATTTTACGGATTATCTCCAGGCTTATTTTGAGGGAACACCTCCTGCATTCGATCCCAGTCGATTAGCTCCCCTTCATTCGACTTCTTTTCGTTCCAAGGTTTGGCAGGAGTTATTAAGTCTATCTTTTGGACAGCTAATTAGTTATGGAGAATTGGGAAGACGCGTGGCTCCTGCTTCTAAGCATATGGCGCAGGCGATTGGTCAAGCAGTAGGGGCCAATCCGATACCTTTAATCATCCCCTGTCACCGAGTTGTCGGATCCAAGGGACAGTTAACTGGCTATGCGGGTGGGATCCCCTTGAAGAAACGCTTGTTGACGCATGAGGGGATCTTGATTGCAGGAGACCGAGTGCTAGAAAGGAAGAAAGGCCTATGAAGTTTCCAGGGATTGATCTGACCGAGAATGTTCGTTTAGGTGCAGTTTTTGATTATTTTCAACAGACTCATTTTGTACTATCAGACTTAACAATTGACTTTAGTCAAGATTATTTTTGGGTAGCGGCTAAGGTCAATGGTCAATCGGTCAAATTAAAGCTTGATCCTCAAGGGCGGATTGAAGGTTATTCCTGCGAGAATCGTCATTATTTTGGCCAACAATTCTGCTGGTCCTGTTGGACGGTCATTAGTTACTTGAGAGAACGGTATCCGGAAGTGCCATATCAGATGGCGGCTAAAGATACGATGATTTTTCAGATTGAAGAATTAAAGGAGGATCTGGCGTTTTGTGTGGCGCAAACTCGCTTTCTCAGCGGTTGGTTACAAGTCTATCAAGACCAGCTGGCACCCATTTTGACCGACCAAGTCACACCGATTCGATTGGAGTCGTATACCCAATGGGACGACCAGCAAGGAACTTATAAGATTCGCTTTCGCATGGGACAAGACAAACTCTATGTTATTAAATCTTTGGAGGATCAATTATTGACGCCTTTAGCCAATCATCAGCTTGTCAAATTAGGCAAACAAGCTGGTTTCTTATTGGACGAAGCTCGCTTTGATGAATTGGCCAAGCGAACCCTGGACTTTATTCGTCGACATCAATCCAGTATCTATCAAAAGGGAGCCATCTTAGTGGATGCCAATAGCTTAAAGGATTATATCCAGACCTTTAAGGATCAAGTGGATTTTGACTGGCAGCCCTTAAAGGAACACTTTGATTTGAGCTTGAGTCAACCGATTCCCCATATTTATCAAGTCCAGCTAGATCTGAAAGGGTATGACCTGGTAGTGGAGGCGGGGGATTGCTTATTGTTTTGTGACTTAGCCCATCAAGCCTACTATTATTTTTGTAATCGACTTGAGGCCTTTTGGGTGAAGACAGTGCATGATTATGAGTCCTTTCAATGGGCTCCTGAGTCCCAATTGCCTTCAATTAAGCGAGCGGTCCTTAACCAGGCACCCTTGTTGCAACTTAGGGGAGATTGGCCAGATATTAGCGATGACCTAGCTTTCTTTGTGGATCTAACGGATCAATTGGAATTGACCCTCACATTGGAAAGTTTAACCCCTGATTCACCCCAGGTTAGGCTAATTCTAGAAAGCCTTAAAACTAGCTATCAAGCTCAAACAATGGGTCCTTGGCAATTGAAGATTAGCCAGGAAACTAAGTTGGATCAATTTATTCAACAGACCTTACCCCATTTGAAGGATTTTGGAGAAGTCTATATTAGTCAAGCAGTGAAGAGTCTCACTCGACCCCGACGTTTACCTCTTAAGTTCAAGTTGGGGATGAATAAGGGACGGATTTCTTTGGATTTGCAGTCGGGGGATTTGGATCTTAAACAAGTGAATCAGATCCTTAAGTCCTACCATAAAAAGAGGCATTTCTACCAATTGTCGAAGCAGGAACGTGTTCTGATTGATCCCGAACAATTATCGGCAGTCGAGAGTCTGCTGCAAGACTTGGCATTAAAGAAGCTCAACCAGCATGAACAAGTGCCCCTGTATCGTTATTATCAATTAAAGGCTTTTAATCGTGAGTCGTTAGATTTGGAGTTTGACTGTGCGATAGAAGACTGCATGCAGACGCCTTCGTTACCGATCGATCCAGGTATTCGTTCAATCCTCTATCCATATCAAGTGCAAGGGGTCGAGTGGCTTTTAAAACTACGCGCCATGGGTTTGGGTGGGATTTTGGCGGATGATATGGGACTAGGGAAGAGTCTACAATTGATCGCCTATATGGCTTCAGTGGTCTCAGTACTGACTAAGCCTATCCTGATCGTTGTACCGGCTTCATTAATTTATAATTGGCAAAAAGAACTGCAAAAATTCCCCATTCCAGTCCAGTCTCACTTAATCACAGGGAAGGCTGCTCAAAGACGGGCCATCATTGAAGCTTATGGGAACTTGCCAGGGATTTTGATTACTTCTTATGATTACTTACGGCGGGACTTGGCCTATTATCAGGATTTGACTTTTGATACCCTGGTCCTGGATGAAGGGCAATATATTAAGAATGCTCAGAGTCAGACTGCACGGGCGATTAAGACTTTGAAGGCTGACTATCGCTTTGCTCTAACGGGGACGCCGATGGAGAATAATCTGGCCGAACTGTGGTCGCTTTTTGACTTCTTGTTGCCAGGTTACTTATACAGCTATCCCAAATTCAAAAAGCGTTTTGAGCACGATATTGTGAAGGAAGATGCGGTTGAAGCTTCTACAAAGTTGAAGCAGATGATAGAGCCTTTTATGCTTCGTCGGATGAAAAAGGAAGTCATGCAAGATTTACCGGATAAGTTGGAGGAGAATTACATTGTTTCCCTGGAAGCAAGCGAAGAGAAACTCTACCAAGCTAGCTTAATGGAAGCAAAACAAAAGTTAGCTCAAGAAGCTGGGGAAGACGCACAAGCCATGCAAGTCTTAGCTCTCTTAACACGTTTGCGCCAGCTAGCCCTGGATCCACGTTTGATTTATGATAATATTCAGCAAGCTTCATCCAAGATGAAAGCAGCCATCGAATTAATTCAACAAGCTTTGGCGAATGGTCAGTCTGTCCTGGTTTTTTCTAACTTCACTTCCGCTTTAGATCTTTTACAGGATTCTTTGACGGATAGGGCAATTCCTTGTTTGATCTTAACGGGCCAAACGCCTAAGCTAGCTCGCCAACGAGCAGTGGAACAGTTTCAGGCAAGTCCTGGTCAGGTCTTTTTAATCTCACTTAAAGCCGGAGGGACAGGACTCAATTTGACTCAGGCTTCGATCGTGATTCATTTGGATCCTTGGTGGAATGAGAGTGCTCAAAACCAAGCCACTGACCGTGCTTATCGAATTGGTCAGGAGAACAATGTGACTGTTTATAAATTGATTGCTAAAGGGACCTTGGAAGAAAAGATGGAAGCATTAAAGCAGGAAAAATCAGCCCTCTTTGACCGCTTTGTGGAGGGGTCTACTGGATCCGTCCACCATCTTAGCGCAGAGGAATTACGACACTTATTTTTAGAAGGAGCGGATTAATCAATGAATGTGACTTATGTTAAAGCCCTTGCAGATAATTATATTTGGTTATTAGTTGAAGGTGAAGAAGTGGTTGTGGTCGATCCAGGAGAGAGCCAACCGGTCTTGGATTATCTTCAGGCCCATTCCTTAGAACTAAAGGCGATCTGGTTGACCCATAATCATGCGGACCATACCGATGGGGTTCAAGCCATTAAAGCTAACTATCCATCTTGTCCCGTCTATGGCCCTCAAGAAGTGGCAGACTGGGCGAACTATGTTCTTAAGGATCAGGATCAATTTGACTTATGGCAGGTCCCTGTGACCGTCCACCAGACACCAGGGCATACGCCGGGCCACCTCTCTTTTTTAGTAGCAGATTGCCTATTTTGTGGGGATGCTTTATTTGCAGCTGGCTGTGGTCGAGTCTTTACCAAAGACTATCAAGCAGCCTATGAGTCCATGCAGTATTTTCGTTCCTTGGACGATACGGTTAAGGTCTATGCTGGGCATGAATATACTCAGACTAATCTGCGCTTTGCCTTGAGTTTGGATCCACATTCAAGCGTCTTGCAAGCGGCTTTGACTGATTGCCAAGCATGCCTAAGGGCTGGCAAGGCGAGTCTTCCTACGACAATCGGCCAAGAACGCCAGATCAATCCCTTCTTGATGGCTAAGAGCCTGACCGAATTTAAAAGGCTCCGTGACCTGAGGGATGATTTTTCTTAAGATTTGATTTAGCCTGTGAACTTAGGAATTTATTCTCTAGTCGCTCCTTATTTCTAGGGGGAAAGGTCGTCTAGTGCCTTTGAAAAACCATTCAAAGGGTTGTTTTTGAATGTGCATGGGGCTTGTTATCGTAGTCTAGTAAAATCAGAAGATTTCCGAACATTAAAATAAATAAGCTTAAAATAATTTGGTAAAAGGTCGTGCTCAAAGGATTGCTCTTTTATAATAGGATCTATCAAGTTAAGGAGGAATTCTATGAACGCTATTGCACAGTATTTCAAATTTGAGGACAATCAGACTAGCCTAGGACGAGAGATCCAAGCAGGGGTTACAACTTTCCTAGCCATGTCCTACATTATATTTGTTAACCCGGCCATGCTCTCGCAAACTGGGATGCCGGCCCAAGGTGTCTTTTTGGCAACGATCTTCGCTTCTGCCATATCGACGGCCTTTATCGGACTCTATGCCAATGTTCCATACGCTTTAGCACCGGGGATGGGCTTGAATGCCTTCTTTACTTATACAGTTGTCTTTGCCTTAGGTTTTAGCTGGCAAGAAGCCTTATCGATGGTCTTTATCTGTGGTTTGTTAAATGTTTTGATTACGATTACTAAGATTCGTAAATTATTGATCACCTCGATCCCTTCTTTTTTACAGCATGCGATTTCGGCTGGGATTGGGATTTTTATCGGTTATTTAGGAATTAAGAACGCGGGGCTCTTACAATTTACCTCGGATGCGAGCAATATTCTATCCATTAATGGGGGCGATCCAGCAGCAAGCTTGACGGAACCGGTGACCAGTGTTGTTACCTCAGGTGGTATCTTACCGGCGCTCGTGAATTTCAATAATATTCCGGTATTTGTCGCTTTAGCAGGGTTAGTGGTAACCATCATTCTGATGTTACGAAAGTCTAATGGAGCTATCCTGATTGGGATCATCTTTACCACCATTCTAGCCTTTGTGACAGGAATGGTAGACTTTTCGCATTTGAATTTTTCATCTAATAGCTTGTCAGATTCTTTCAAACAATTGGGTCAGACTTTTGGGGTTATTTTCACTTCAGCGGGTATCCCATCCTTATTCTCAGACCTTTCTAAATTACCAGTAGTCTTGATGACTATCTTTGCCTTTTCTTTATCGGATGTCTTTGACACGGTAGGGACCTTTATTGGGACTGGCCGCCGTTCTGGTATCTTCTCAGAAGAAGACGAGCGAGCTCTTGAATCGAGTTCCGGCTTTAATTCCAAAATGGACCGGGCCTTATTCGGAGACTCTGTCGGTACGATTTTTGGGGCTATTTTAGGAACTTCCAATACCACAACCTTCGTGGAATCATCCGCTGGAATTGGAGCTGGAGGACGGACTGGCTTTACCTCGGTCGTGACGGCTATCTGCTTTGTTTTAGCTGCTTTCTTATCACCAGTGATTAGTTTGGTGCCTGCCCAAGCGACAGCGCCTGCTTTAATTATTGTTGGAATTTTGATGGTGTCATCCTTGAGTGATATCGACTGGGCTAATTTTGAAATGGCTGTGCCAGCCTTCTTTGCCTCTGTCTTTATGGGCTTATCTTATTCCATCTCGAATGGGATTGCAGCTGGCTTTATCTTCTATGGGATTGTTAAGATTTTTACTGGAAAAGCCAAGGAAATCCATCCTATTCTATGGGTATCCATGTTGCTCTTCATTTTGAATTATCTAGTGATGGCCTTCCTATAAAAAGTCTATCAAGAAGCTGGTTCATGCGGCTAGCTTCTTTTTTTGTGGGCAAACTTTCTTGCAATACCGACCGCTTTTCTCTATACTTTGAAAGTTAAGCAAAATAAGGAGGTAGGTCAATGAATAATATGACGGAAGGACCTATTATCAAGAAAACGGTCCTATTTTCTTTGCCGCTCATTATCGGCAATCTTTTTCAATTATTTTATAATATGGTCGATACTTTTATTGTTGGGCGAACTCTAGGGCTGGAGGCGCTAGCTGGGGTCGGAGTGTCAGGCTCTTTGACCTTTTTTATTCTAGGTTTTGCTCAAGGATTTACCTCAGGAACGGCAATTCCTTTAGCGCAAGCTTTTGGGGCGGGAGATTACCGCAAGGTCAAACGGTCAGTTGCGATTAATATAATGCTGGCTTGTGCCGTGACTGGGGTCTTGACTCTAGCTTCGACTTATTTCTTAGGGGATATCTTACGATTGATTCGAACCCCGGAAGAAATAATTGGCTATGCCTATGATTACATTTTTATTATTTTTGCCGGAATGATTGTGACGATTCTTTTTAATATGTTGTCCAATATATTAAGAGCCATTGGGGATAGTCGGACACCCGTGGTGGCTTTGATTGTGACGACAGTGGTGAATATTATTTTGGATTATGTTTTAATTATTTATTTTAAGATGGGTGTTAAGGGAGCGGCTTATGCGACGGTGATCGCTCAGGTTGCTGCCATTATGATCTGCTTGTATGTTATTTATAAGGGAATCTATGTCTTGCAAGTGGAGAAGAAAGATTTTAAGTTAGTGGGAGATGAATTAGCGCTTCACTGTAAACTTGGCTTCCCCATGGGTTTCCAGATGTCTATTATAGCGATCGGTTCGGTCTCTGTTTCTATGGCTTTAAATACGCTTGGTCCCAATGCAGTGGCAGGTTATTCAGCTGCTATTAAAATTGATCTTTTAGTCGAACAGATTATGGCCTCGCTTGGACTAGCAGCGGCAACTTTTGTCGCACAGAACTTTGGTGCTAAAAAATATGACCGTCTTTTAACGGGGGTTAAGAAGTTAGTCACATTAAATATACTGATCTCCTGGGTAGCAGGTCTGATTGTCTTTTTTGTAGGTGGTCAATTGACGGCCATCTTTGGGGATCAAGCAGTGTCGAACACCCTCTATGAGTATGGAAACACCTTCTTTCATATTATGGGCCCTAGCTTCTGGCTCTTAGCGATCTTGTTTGTGCTACGGTATAGTTTGCAAGGGATGAATGATTCGCTCTTTCCAACCTTGGCTGGTATTGGCGAATTGGTCATGCGGGTCTTAGCCGCTTTCTTCCTGACACCTCGGATGGGCTTTGCTGGAGCAGTCTTGGCTAATCCCATGGCTTGGATTGGATCCGTTGCCTTCTTGATTCCAGCCTTTTTGATGCATCAGAAAAAGCTCAAAGCCATCATGAATGCCACCCAAGACCAATTGTCTATGGTAGAATAAGAGTAAGTTATCTAGTAAAGGAGCCATACAATGAAATTAATTTCTTGGAATATTGACTCGTTAAATGCGGCCTTGACCAGTGATTCGAATCGAGCCTTGATGAGCCGGGCCGTTTTGCGTGATCTTGTTGAATTAAAACCGGATGTTATAGCTATTCAAGAGACCAAGCTCAGTACTAAGGGTCCGACAAAGAAACATTTGGAGATCTTAAAAGAACAATTTCCAGAGTATCAGCTGGCTTGGCGGTCATCCTGCGAACCCGCACGAAAAGGTTACGCAGGCGTCATGTTCCTATATAAAAAATCGATTGATGCTCAGGTTACTTACCCAGAGATCGGGGGGCCTGCACTCATGGACTGTGAAGGGCGAATCTTGACCTTGGAATTAGAGGACCTCTTCTTGACCAATGTCTATACGCCTAATGCGGGTAGTGAATTGAAGCGGCTAGCTGACCGTCAGATATGGGATCAAAAATATGCGGATTATCTGGTTGAATTGGACCAACAAAAACCGGTCATCGCTATGGGGGACTTTAATGTAGCCCATGAAGAAATTGACCTAGCCAACCCGGCAAGCAATCACTTCTCAGCAGGCTTTACCGATGAAGAACGGCAAGGCTTCTCGCGCTTACTGGAACGAGGATTTACCGATAGCTTCCGTCATCTTCATGGACCGGTAGAAGGTCAATACACTTGGTGGGCGCAACGGGTGAAGACATCGAAGATAAATAATTCGGGCTGGAGAATTGATTATTTTGTTGTCTCTAACCGTTTGCGCGACCAAATTAAAAACTCTGCCATGATTGATTCAGGCGCTCGTCAAGACCATACACCGATCCTGTTGGAAATGACTATTTAATTAAGGTATAATGAGAATATGTATTAGAAAGAATCGATAGAAAGTAGGGTCATGATGAAAAAATTCATTATTGATGAAGCAATTTTTGACTTATTTCCGGATGCTGAATTTAATATTTTGGTGTTAAGAGGAATCGATAATACGGATCGTAATCATCAACAACGGCAAGATCTACTGGATCAGGGAACTCAAAGAGCGAAACAATTCTTAACCGAAGAGACCTTCCGTTTGAACCCAGTAGTGGCACAGTGGCGAGAAGCTTTCAGTCAATTTAAGACGAAAAAAGGAGCTCGTTGCACCATTGAAGCCATGCTTAAGCGGGTTAATTCTGACAAGACCTTCTCACCAATCAATCCTTTGGTGGATATCTATAATGCCATCGCCTTAGCTTATGGGATTCCTGGTGGTGGTGAGGATATTGACTGCTTAGCCGGAGACCTTCATTTGGGGATGGCTAAAGGGGGCGAAGAGTTCTTGCCTTTAGGGGCTGAAGAATCCGACCCTGCTTTAGAGGGGGAAGTGATCTATTATGATCAGCAAGGGGCTGTTTGTCGTAATTTTAACTGGCGAGAAGCTCAACGAACCATGTTGACAGAAGCAACGAAGAACGCCCTTCTATGTTATGAGGCGATCAATCAAGAACAAGCAGCTCGCTGCCAAGAGGCAATGGCTGAACTCAAGCCATTATTGGAAGACTTTTTTGGCGTTGATGTAATCCTGTACCGCCTAAATCGTGACCAGAGAGAAGCTCTATTAGAAAAATAAATACTTAGAAAGAGGCTGTGACACAAGTCTCAAAAATACCCAGAAATTTTATCCAATAGGAGTAAAATTTCTGGGTTCTTTCTTTTTCTGTCTTTCTTAATCGCAATTTTCTTAGGTTAGTTGCCATTAGAGCTAATCCCATCTCATTATTCACGGCCTGTTTCCCTCGAACATGAAATCGAGTGAATCCCAAACAAGCCTTCAGATGACCAAATGTTGGTTCAACATCGATCTTCCGCTGGCTATAAATTGGACGATATTTCGGATCTTTTAAGAGCCCCCTTTGCTTGGCTTTGAAGTAGTCATACGAAGGATTAACCGTAATTTTTCGGACATATCCTTTCTGAGTAAGGGCTGCTTCAATTTCTTGTTGATTCTCATCGATCCGTTCTGCTTGATACTCTTTAAAATTTCTTTCAAAACCATACTTATCCGTTCGGGTGCGATAAGCGACGAAATTAAATCGTACCCCTTGAGGATCGACGTAACAGTCTTCTTTTTCATCATAGTCCCAATTCATGACTTTTGAGTCGTCACTTCGCCATTTTCGACTCTGTTCTTTAAGATACGTGCCATAAGGAATTAATGCGGTGATTTCGGGAAAGCTTTCTTCAAGATAAGTATAGTTACTTTCAGAGCCATATCCTGCATCCATACTCACCACTGAAAAGGAGCGAAACAGTGCTTGATGACTCTCAAAGAAAGGTCTTAATGTCCGCGTATCTGTCGGGTTTGAAAAAAGTTCATAAGCTAAAACAAACTGATGAGAGGTGGCAATCTGTAAATTATAGCCCGGTTTCAACTGACCATTCTTCATGGGATCTTCTTTCATTCGCATAAAGGTCGCATCGGGGTCCGTTTTTGAATACGAATGACGTTCACCTAAGATGGCTCGTTGCGTTTGATAGTGTTGATGCTTGGAATGACAATGTTTCATGCGCCTCAATTGACTCTTGACTTTTCGCCGCTCCTTTTTGTGAGGATTCGGTGACAACCGAGGAGACTCTTCGATGGTTTCCTCTAAGTCTTCTAAGCGAACTTCAAGCTGGGTAATGGTTTCTTCAAGCCCTTCAAGCGTTAGTGGGGTCTCTTCTGGAATCAACCCCATTTGATAATACTGACGCATTTCATTGACGAGTTCGGTCATCTTTTGTCGATTCATTGCTTCAAAGCGGATCGTGTTCTTTTTCCAGACAAAGCTGTACTTATTGGCATCCGCTAAGATTTTTGTCCCATCAATAAAGAGATGATCATCGATAAGTCGTTGTTGTCTTAAATACCGCACAAATTCATCATAACTTTGTTTAAGAATGTCAGCTAATTCATCGGACTGTCTAAATCGACAAATTGTACGGTAAGAAGGTACTTCATTTTGACACAACCAGATAGCGGGCAGATTTTCGCGAGCCAATTGTTCCATCGAGCGACTGGTGAAGACACCGCGAGAATAAGCATATAATAATAACTTGAGTAACATCGAGAAGTCATATTTACGAGGACGACCAAAGAGATAGGGATAATGAATCTCTAGAGAGTCCACAAATTGATGAATATAGTAGCTGATGTGATCTTCTTGAGGGCGGTATTGATAAGAGACTTCCAAATAAAGTTGATTTAGGTTATAATGAGTATGCATTTTTTGGTCCTTTCTAGGATTGAAATGGAAACAGAGGGGTGAGGTCCTCTGTTTTTTTATTGATTAACTTAATTATAACATAAAAACCGGCTGAATCGTTGATATTACAACGATTCAGCCGGTTTTTTGGTGGACTTATGTCACAGCCTCTTTTTGTATGTTTAGATGTTACTGGTTAACTGGATTGTAATGGATTAAAAGTTCTTTCGAAAAGGATAAAGTTAGTTAGAATAGTTGAAAATAAAAAAATAAAGCGAATTCATTTAATTTTTTTGATAATTGATTTTTTGGAAGAAAAAAGTGGCTAATCAAAGTATTATCAAGCTTGATGGAATCGTTGTTATTAATAATAGGAGTTAGCCGACGGTATAGAAAACGTTTTATTCAAAGATCGGTTTGATAATAAAATAATTATTATAAATTAATGAAATGGCTGGATTAATGAGGTATACTAATTCTAGACACTTAGTCTAATTTTGTTTTAATTAAAATACGATTTATTAAAATAATTATTAATAATAAATGGTGAGGAGTGGGTAAGATGTTGGGGAAGAATAATAAGCGCTTATATCAAGAGCAATCTGCCAATCGAATCGTTCGATATGCGATTAAGCGGCTAACAGTTGGGGTGGGGTCAGTTATTGTAGCAACAAGCTTATTAATGGCTGGTAATGTTGCTTCAGTAAACGCACAAGAAATTAATACGGATACGACAGACGTTGTAGAAGCAGAATCAATAGCCTCGGAATCAAATATGAAGCTTGAAACTGAAGATAAAGTAGCTGAAGAGTCTCCTGAAACTCAAGACTTGTTGGAAGTCAGTGAGGAAAATATACCGGAGGCTCAAACCGCAGATCAAACTTCAGAGAATATCGTTAATCTGAACTTAAGAAAAAGTTATGAAACAGAAAAAGACCGTGTATCATTTGAAAATAAAAAATCATTTGATGTTAGAATGGACTATCAAATCAAGGAATCGAAAATGTTTGAGGTTCAATTAGATGAAGTAGATCCAGAAGATGAACCGGAAGATATTAAAGATAAACGATACACTAAATTGCGTAATTTTATAGAGTATGATCAAGAAGCTTTAGATTTTCTACAATCTGACGATTCACGTAAATATGAATTTAATAGGAAGAAGCAATATCTTAATTATGAAAATCCTTATCGCACCAACTACTACAATCGACGTACGTATCAAGTTGTAATGCAACGACAAGGTGGAGATGATATTCCTACTTTTAAATTAAAAGATTCTTTTGGAAAAGAACGAGAAATTAATTTAAACCAAAAAGATGAGACAGGAGCCTATCTACCTTTCAAATTTACTTTGGGTTATTTAGATAATGCGACCTTTATTCAGGATGGGTTAAAATCAGCGACACGAAATGGAGATTTGACTCAAGAGATTCAAGGGGATAATGGCAAATTATCACAAGGTTTAGGTAAGTTCGATGACCCGGTGATCAATCTTTTTGAAGACAAAAAGGATTGGAAACAAGTATCTAATCAAACGGTGCCACGGGTATTAACTTGGAATATTTCATTTAAGAAATGGGTGCAAGAAGAGGGGACCTTTGATGTTAAAACAAGGTATTTGCTCCAAAGCTTAGAAGATCCAACTCAGTATATACACGATGAATCAAAAGATGAGGATCGTTTTGTTCAAAAAAGTGATCGTAAACTTGTTGGGAGTGAGATTCCAGGCTTTAGCTATCATGCTGAAACGCCGCAAGAACAAATCATTGATGAAAATCAAGGTGTTGTGGAGTATAAGCTAGATCGTAATACTTATCAACTGAATTTCCATGGGCCGATCGTTTCTTCTCATGTATCAGAAGAACGTTCAGAAGCTTTAAATAATGAGACGAAATCAATCAATCTAAAATATGGTGAAACGATTGACGGTTCTAAATTGCTGAGCGATTTGCGTGTTCAAGGAAACTCATTGGAGACGGGTAAAACACGTGTTAAAATTCCAAATGATGAAAATCCATATCGAGAGTATTTATTTGATGGTCTTTACTTGGATCCGGAGTACAATCAACGAATTGCTCCAGATGACAAGAACCCACGTCTTACTTCCAAAGTCACAATGGGTGCAGGAGATATGACACTGTATCTTAAATGGACGGAGTTAGATTTAAGGGGTTCAAAGGTTGATACATTTGTTAATCATTTTGAGATCGAGAATATACCTGATGAAAAATTACCCAAAGGTGTTACTGTTGTAGATCAAGAAGGAAAAGATGGCGAAACGATAAGGTATTACAAATATATTTATGAAGATGGTCAAAATACCGGAAAACTTCAACTTATCAAAGAAGAAATAAATGATTCGGAAAAAAGAAAAGTTCGCTATGGGGTTAGTACTTTAGTTGAAGAAGTACTTGAAGAGGGAGCCACTGAGGATTATGAACTAAGCGAAGAAACTTTAAAAGAAACGCTTCGTGACCCTAAAGTTCTTGAGGAAGATCCAAGTTTCTTAAAACGATTAACCGAAACTCAAGTCGTTGAGGATCCATCATTACCTGAAGGTGAAGTGAAAGAAGAAGGACCTACAAAAGGCAAGCGCCAACGAATTAAAATTCAACCTAAATTAATTACACCTTCAGGTGAAACAATCAATTATGGTGATCCAGTCTGGATATATCGCGTCATTGAAGCACCGAAACCACCAATAAAATATATTGGGACGGGTGTTGTAGGAGAAAAAGTAACGGAAACAGTTACAAAAGTGATACCTTTTGAAACAGAAACTGTTGAGAGAAAAGATCAGCCTTACGGTTGGACAAAGGTGACTCAAGAAGGTAAAAACGGTCATATTTTAACGGTTAAAACCCAGCCGACTTTAAATGGTCAGCCTGACGGAACACCAACCATTGAAGAAAAAACTATTCCTTCCGTAAAGCAAATTATTGAAGTGGGAACGGGTTCGCATGATCCTGGTGAAGTTAAGGAAAAGGATATTGTCAAAGAGATTGAAGTCGATAGCAAAGCCCCAGAAGATAAATCGGCTGCTTTTAAAGAATCCTATTATCTTGTTCAAGTCTATCAACAGAAAGAAGATTTTTATAAATTTAAAGGATTGGATCAATATGAACTCCTTAACCATAAAGTCTATCAGCGTCAACAGGAAAATGGCCAGTTAGAATCATTAGCATCCGCAATCGAACGTGAAAAAAAATCGGATCCTTTCCTTGAATTTAATCCTTTATTATTTAAACAAAATGATGGACTAACTAAGACAACGATGGGAGCAGATAATGAACTGCCAGTCCATCAATATTACCTAGATCGTGTTTGGTACAATCTTGTTTTAGGGAGTGACCAACGTGGTTTGTATGGTGGAACGAAGTTAGAACTTAAAAATGTGCCAGTTAGAGATTCAGAGGGGAATGTTACGCTTCAAGAGAATTTTACCTTGGATCTAACCCATCAAAATGGCGAAAAATATGTAAACTTGCCTGTTTATTATGGTGAAGATTTGAGTTTCCTCATGAATGCGATTTTTGAATACGAAAAAGCGCATCCGGATGAAAAGCTAATCTATGAAACGTTAGGTGGCGGTATCAAAGACGGTGTTCGTCAACTGAACATGACCACTGAGGACTATGAAAAATTATTACAAGATATTAAAGATACGAAAGCAAAAATCGATGAACAATATAATACCGTTCACAAGCCTTTTGAAGAAGAATTAAAGGCGGCTTACCAAGCTTTTGAACAAGAAATGGCTCAACAAGCGGGTAAATTGACTCAAGAGGAAATTAATCAGCGATTCAAGACTTTTAATGAAGAACAAAGCGCTAAAAGACGCGCGCACTATCTTCAATATAAAGATCAAGACTTTGAGCTTCAAGAAGGTTTACGTCGACTGGAAGCAAAGAAAGCAGCTGCATTTAAGACCTTGGATACAGCTGGACGCTTTGAGCCGTTTTATAAATTTAGTCAACGTCATGCAGAGTTGATCTATAATAAGCCAGGCGGATATCAGCCAGGTGAAGATCGACCAGATATGAAGACAACCTTCCCTAAGGGTTATCCGGGTAATGGCGAAGCTTTCCCTGAAGATATTGAAAAATTAGACCGCCGTGTCTTGTTAACCATTAATCGTGCTGAGCGTGGTGCTAAAGATGGGATTGATGGAGGCGGTATTGGCGTATGGAATTGGACCTACGGAGGGGACCGTGGCAAACTGAATGTCAAATATCGTTTTGAGAGTTTAGAGGATGCTCAAAAATTCTATCGCTCGGATGATTACTTAGACCAAGCTTATTATACATGGTTTGCGATGAATCAATTTACTGGACGGGAAATTGAAGGATTCAGTCACACGACTGATTTTATGGTAGTTGAGAAAGACGGTAAAGTCCTTCTAGAAAATAAAGGGATTTTTACCGATAAACGTGACGGGGTCACACCAGCCTATCGTCGGATTGATAATCAACTCGCTTATACGCAACGATACCGAGAAGAGGAAATTTCTAAATTTGAAATTAATAAAGCGGATATCTATATCGGTGGAAAACTTCCTGAAGAAAGTCAAAATATTCAGCTTCCTGATGGAATTACTGATAAAGAATTTTATGAGAACTTCCAACGAAAATATGCCGATAACTGGTCACCAAATCCTGACAAAGATCGCACCATTGTCTATAAAATGACTCGTAACAAACATCAAGTGAAGATCTATGGTACCTTACGAGGTGTTCCGGCATATGCTCAAACGAAATATAATATTGATTATATGACGCCAAGCAATACACCAACTCTTAAATATGGACAAATCTTAAATGGTGAGTCGATCTACGGTAAGAAGTATTGGGTTGAAGGGGATACACGAACTGAAATTGTCAAGGATTCTTCAGGAAAAGAAATCCAACGTAGCTATGTCTTCCGCGGGCTTTATACAGATCCACGCTATACCGAAGAAAGTAAAGTCTCATATGGTACTCTAACCATGCCTGATCGTGATTTAGCACTTTATGAGAAATGGGAACGGGTGGAAAAAGATCCTAATGAAGTATTTACTAAAGAATGGATCAATACAATCATACGAGAGAATAAAGACCTTCCAGATGGATATATGAAAGTTGTCCAAGAAGGGCGTGAAGGTGTAAATCGACATCAGTTGATTCGTTCTTATATAAATGGTGAAGCTCAAGATAAGATAGAACGTAAAGATTCTCCTTGGGTGGATGCGGTGGATGAAATTATTGAGATAGGGACTCGTCGATTAGTACTAAAATATGACAAAAATACGGATGATGAATCAGTCACAGCGCCAGAAGATAATAAGACCTATGCTTATGAAGAAAAGGCAAGCGTTAAAGGTCCGTTAGTTCGCGAAGGATATAAGTTCCTAGGATGGAGCTTGAAACAAAATGATCGTGAAAATCTATATCAGACTGATGACTTGCTTAAGATGGAAGGAAATCAAGAGCTGTTTAAATCTAAACAAGCTGATATTATTCTATATGCTCAGTGGGCACAGACCTTTAAATTAACTTACAAGGGTAATGCGACTGGAGTTACTAATGTTCCAACTGATACGACTAATTATGAGTTGAATCAAGAAGCTACGATTAAGTCAGATTCTGGCATGACGCGTGAAGGTTACTACTTCACAGGTTGGAACACTCAAGCAGATGGTCAAGGTCAAAGCTATGCGATTGACTCTAAGCTACCAATGACGAAGGATTTAACGCTTTATGCTCAATGGGCACAGGTCTTTAAATTGACTTACGATGGTAATGCGACAGATGTGAAAGGTATTGTTCCAAAAGACAGCACTAAATATAAGTTGAATCAAGAAGCTACGATTCAATCGGATAAAGATATGACACGCGAAGGCTACTACTTCACGGGCTGGAACACTCAAGCAGATGGTCAAGGTCAAAGCTATGCGATTGACTCTAAGCTACCAATGACGAAAGATTTAACGCTTTACGCTCAATGGAGTAAGTACCTACACCTTACTTATGATGGTAATGCGACCGGAGTAACTAATGTTCCACAAGATAACCACACATATAAAAATGGTGATAAAGCAACAGTTGCTCAAGCACCTTCACATTCTGCTTATCGTTTTATGGGTTGGAATACTCAAAAGGATGGTAACGGTAAATATTACATACCAAGTGATCAGTTAGAGATGACTCAAAATAGGACTCTTTATGCTCAGTGGGCGAGCGTAGGAGAACCACCGATTGAGTATGTTCCAGAATTGATTCATGAGGACAAGAGAATTCCATTCAAAGAGATTATCCGAGAAAATCCAAACCTACCAGCAGGAACAAGAAGGGTTATTCAAGTAGGTAAAAATGGGCTACATCGCGAATTCTTTGTGGTGACTAAAGATCAAAAAGGAAAAGTAATTAAATCTGAAAAGCTAAATTATTCTGCCGATGATTATCCTGCTATTGATCAAATCGTTGAGGTTGGGACTGGAGTTACACCAGAGCCAGAAAAACCGACTCCTGAACCAGAACCGGAACAACCGTGTCCTAATCCAGAACCAGAACAACCGACTCCTGAACCAGAACCGGGACAACCGACTCCTGAACCAGAACCGGAACAACCGACTCCTGAACCAGAACCGGAACAACCGTGTCCTGAACCAGAGCCAGATCAACCAATTCCAGAACCAGAAAAGACACCAGAGTCAAGGCCGCAACCATTGCCTAATGTTGGTTCTCAAGTAGATCAAGGTTCAGTATTGCCACAAACGGGTGAAGATGATTCAACCTTGTTGCTTAGCCTTGCGGCTTCGTCAATTTTAGCGGGTATCGGATTGATCAATGTTCGAAAAAAAGAACAGGATTAATAGGTCACAAAAAACCAATGTTTAGGAAATCATAAACTTAGTTAAGATACACTTAGTGTTGTATCAAGTAAAGAAGATGGCTCTTTAGAAGAGACCAAGCAAATCGCTTGGTCTCTCTTTTTTATTCTTGTTATAGCTATTAACTAAAACTAAACAAGAAAAATGGCCAAATATTGAAATGAAGCGTTAATAAATAGGTCGGTAAAGCAAGACTGACCATGATAAAATAATATACGAGTTGAGGAAAGATTAGCACCACAACTCAAGAGAAGCAGAGTCATTTATATAACTAAGAAACGAACGATTCTTAACAATCCTATCATTCACTACTCCTATAAATTTAAATCCTACCATTTTTTAAATATAGTGAATGATCCTAAACCTTAGATACCCCCAATATCTAAGGCTTTTTAATATTTATAGCTTAGATAATAGTATCTAAAAATAATGAGATAGAATTAAGCGTGGTTCAAAAAATTAGTTGAAGATTTTATCAGTATCAATGAAACATTTTTTAGAATTTGATTAATTTCCATAGCAGTAAAAAAACTGAATGTCCACTTTTTAAAAGATCAATCAATAAATAGGACGGCGAATCTTAAGAATTTATGTTATGATGTAGTCGTGAGTTAGAAGAACACTTCGAAATTTTGGCTACTAACTCGCTTTCACACTTGAGACTAAAACGTCTCAGCAGCTTGTTCACTCTCTGATTTGGTCATAGAGACCAAAGAAGTGGACACAAATATAGCGATACCTCATTCACAATCTCCTATAAATTTAATTTTTCCTACCATATTAAATTATTGTGAATGACGGTGCCTAGCCCTCAACTTTGGTCAAGTTGAGGGTTTTTAATATTCCGATGATTAACAAGCCTTGTTTCAATAGAAGGCTATCCACTATAATAGGGGTATTGATTGAAGAAAATTAAATAGAAAAGGATGCGACCTATGTTAATTATTAATCAACAACATTTACCAGAAATTATGGATGAATTATTAGCCAAGGATAGCGTATCGAAGGAAGACTTACAACGATATTTTAATCGAGTGGTCCAAGAATTAGCCCCCAAAGCACAGGATCTGCTGCATCAAATTGATGCCTTATCTTTAGAGGTTCATCGCGATCCTTTCGCTTTATTAGAGGATCTATTAGCGCTTGACTTGCCAGATCAGCGTTCGATCTTAGAAGGACTATTGGCTAAGGGATATTTGCGGCATTTTCAGGTTAAGTATTGCCCTCAGGGTCCCTTGGTCTTTCAAGGACGGACCCTCATGGCATATGATGAACAACAGACGATTAAGGAACGGATCTTTGTAGAGACGAGTTATTCAACGACCGGCTTGGACCAAGCTGATTTGGTGGAGATCTATGTCGAAAGGCCAAGAGAATATCAAGTGGGAGGCAAACAAGCACCGGCTCTTTATATTGCGAATCCATATTTAATGGGAACGAATGAAGAGGCTTTTAAGGCCGATAACTTACATGGCATCGAGGAAGAAGCTCAAACACCGGTTAAGGACATGGTCCTTAAAGATTGGTCCAAAAAGGTTGGACCACGCTCTGATAATCCTATAACAGAATCCAGCCCCTTACAAGAAGTTCAAGAGCCTGCCATGAGTCAGATGAATCCAGCGATGAAGCGTTATCTGGCTAAAGGCTATGCGGTGATTCATTACGCAGGACGCGGGGCTTATTATTCCCAGGGCTTTAACCTAACTGGATCTGTAGAGGAATTGGATGCGGTGGATGCAACACTAAGATGGTTGGATGGTCAAGCAGCTGCCTATTATGATTTACAAGCGACCCAGCCTGTGAGGGCAGATTGGTTCAACGGTTCGGTCGCTATGACGGGTAAGTCTTATTTAGGAACGCTAGCGATTGGGACAGCTACCTATAGTCGATCCAAGTGCTTAAAGACGATTTTACCGGAAGCCGGGATCTCTTCTTGGTATGATTATTACCGATATAATAATTTAGTGGTGGCACCTCAAGGTTATCCTGGGGAGGATATCGATAGCCTATCCTGGTATTGTGAGTCCTTCCTGATGAACCCTACTAATACTAGTCCGAACCGTCGAGAACGTTTCATGGAGCTATTTGATCAAATGCGTCACGATATGGACCGTGAGTCAGGACATTATAATGCTTTTTGGGATGAACGCAATTACCTGAATCAAGCGGATCAGATTCAGATCCCTATGTTAATTATTCATGGAACCAATGACTGGAATGTTAAGATTTCGCATTTATTCAAATTATTAAAAGCTTCCGGTCAAAGTAAGTCTTGCCGTAATTTTCTGATTCATCGTGGTAAGCATATCTGTATTCATTCCATGACGAATTTCCCATTTTTGCCATTGATGGATGCCTGGTTAGATCACTATTTATTAGGATTAGGACAAGCACCGCTTAAGAATGGTCGAGGTTATGTACAATCGAATTTAGACCCGGATGATTGGCAGTTGGTCGACTATGATCAACGTCAAAAACTTAATTATTGTCTACAAGAGGGAGCTTTGGTTAAAGGGGAAGCTTCAGATGTGACGGGTAAGGAGCGACATACTTTTAAGACGGCCTTGGACTTTTCTTCGGCCAAAGATTGGCAGGAACAACTCGTTCAAACAGATTCTCCCTTAGCGTTGCGTTTTGACAGTTCGGAACTTGAATCATCGCTTCATCTGCATGGGGATATGGTTTTGACGATAGAAGCCAAGTCGGACCGACCCAAGGGAGCACTGTCATGTATGCTGTTAGATTTAGGTAAGAGACAGATGGTTGATGAACGGGTCTATTCGACCACTGATAAGCAATTAGCGATTGGTCTGACCAGTCGTTTACCTCAAACTACCTTTAGTTTAGAGCCTCAAGATCAGGATGTCCATGTGATTACCCGTGGTTGGATGAATCTAGAAACACCTGAAGCTATTGCTAATGATCAAGATTATGCCCGCTATCGGATTGATATGATTGGTATGGATTATACGCTAGCTAAGGGGCATCGCTTGGGCTTGGTGATTTTTGGAAATGATTATCTTTATACCTTACATCCAAAACAAAGTCAGACGTACGAGATCAATTTGTCCTCCTTGAATTTGCAGCTTGATATGATTGACGAATTTGAGTAGAGGAGTTAGATATGCAAGCTTTTTTGAAGTTGTTGGATTTGCAGTTGACCTTATTGGTCTATATTCTGTTAGGTTTTTGGGTAGGGAAAAAACAGCTGATCTCAGAGCAGGGACAAAAAAGTTTAATGAAATTATTAATCGATGTCTTTTTGCCTTTGATGGTTTTTAATTCCTTTAAAGCGGTTAATACTAAGTTGCTAGCCTTGAGCTTTCAAGCTATGTTGGCTGCTTGTGTCATTTATACGATAACGAGTGTGTTGGCTTATCGCTTGTATCGGTCTTTTCCTGCTAAAAAAGGGCGAGTGATGGGCTATGGAACCTTAGTGAATAATGCGGGCTTTGCGGGTTTACCGATTGCGGAGGCCATCTATGGGTCAGCAGGTGCTGTGATGGCTTCGGTCTATTTGGCTCCGCACCGACTTTTTATGTGGACGGTGGGCTTAGCGATTCTAGAAGGAAAACCAGTCTCTCACTTTGATCAGAAGACTTTATGGCGGTTGTTGACTAACCCATCGATAATTGCCGTTTTTCTAGGCCTATTAAGGGGCTTATTAGAGCTCAGTCTACCTAGTTTTATGGACCGAGCTCTGGGGGGCATTTCTGGCTTAGTAGCACCACTAGCGATGGTTATGATCGGTTGCATTATCTCGCAAGTGGATTTAGCTACACTTTTTGAAAAGCCAGTCCTATATTATTGTTTCATTCGATTGATGGTGATTCCTTTTACCGTGATGTTCATCATGAAGGGCTTGGGACTGGATCCTCAGTTGACCGGTGTGGTGACCATCCTGACCGGAATGCCGATTGGGACACCTACGACAGTATTAGCGGCTCAGTATCAGTTGGATGTAGCCTTTGCCGCCAAGCTAACTTTCTTATCGATCGTCCTTTCAATTTTTACAGTCCCTTTGGTATTAGCTTTTATTTAGATTAGCAATGAGCTTGTGGTGATGAGCCACAAGCTTTTTTGTGCTTGACAGGTAAGGATTTTTGATTATTATATAGTTATAATAACTAGATAAAAAGGGGGGGATTGGATGGACCGAATGGAAAGAATTCGTCATTTTTCTTGTCCTTTATGGGAAGCCATTCCAGACCAAGGGCTCTTTAATCAAGAGGTGGTGACCCATATTCAGTCGGTACTGGAACCGATCCGGATTGAGGAACCGATTATAACCTCGACCATGATTCAGAACTATTCCAAATGGCACTTGATTCCAAGATTAACAGGTCGCAAATATCGACGAGACCAATTGGCAGTATTGCTTATCTTAAGTATTTATAAGCAGGTACTTCGTATGGATCAAGTCAAGCAAGGAATGAACTTGCAGCTGAATAAGATGGCGATCCAATCTGCTTATAATATTTTTGCCAGATCCTTGAATAGTGCTATTCAAGATTGTTTTAAGCAGGTGGGAAATCCAGCTGGATTATCAATCGAGGGTATGGCTTTTTCAAAGGATACTGAAGGGGTGGAGTTAGTTTCTCGAGCTTATGCTTTCAAATTACTAGCCACGTTGATTATTAACAGCGGGGGTTATCAAGAGTTAGGAGAAAATCATGACTAAAATTGCGATTATTGCGGATACTTCACAGGACTTTACCTTTGAATTGGGGGAAAAGTATGGCATTGAAGTAATCCCTTATCAGGTTCAATTAGATGATCAACATTATTTAGATCAAGTAGATTTAGATTCTAGGACCTTCTACCAGCGCATTGACCAGTGCGACCGTTTATCGACAGGGACGCCGTCCTTGCAGTGGGTGATCGATCGTTTGAAGCAATTGGAAGAAGCGGGTTACGAGCAGGCAATTGCGTTAACCTCTTCAGCCAAGCTAACCGGCATGAGTCAGTTATATGGCGTGGTGCAAGGGGACTTTGATAAGTTGAAGCTAACGATATTCGATACGCAATCGATTGCCTCTGGTGCTGGTTTATTGACCCTCTATGCAGCTAAGCTGCGTGACCAAGGCAAGTCTGTTCTTGAAATTATGCAAGCCTTAGATCAAGCTAGCCAGCAATTGAAGATTTATGCGGTCTTTCGAACCTTGAAGTATTTAATTAAAGGGGGGCGATTCAATAAGTATGTCGGAATGATTGGTAGCTTCTTGAATATTCACCCCTTGCTAACTGTTAAGGAGGGAGAAGTCTCCATGATTAGTCGTACGCGTGGACGTAACAAGTCCTTTAAGGCTTTAGTCCAACAGATTCAAAACGTGGCGGCCAATCATGAGAAGTATTATTTAACCATTTTTGGGGCTGATAATTCAAGGGAAGTGGCTCAATTGAAGATTGCTTTACAGAAAGAGATAGACCAGGCGGAACTTTACCTGGAGACCGAATTGACACCAGTATTGGGGGTTCATTCAGGCCCTGAAGCAGTTGGAGTGGCGATACTTCCTTTAGATTAATTCGTCATGCAAAGGAGACGGTGCCTTGAGGGTGCGGTCTTTTTTTGAGGCGTTTTTTGTTTAAAAACTGCTTGCATGTCATGGATTTTTCGGTCTAAGTGTGGTAGCTTGATCTTAAAGGATCGAATAATGGAGGTGGATTCAGATGGAAGAAGTGACTGAAGAATGGGTTTCGACCTTGTTAAAAGAACGGCCTAAAACAGCCTACAAGAATCAATTTGGCCATAATTTGCTGATTGCAGGTAATCAAGCAATGGCTGGGGCTGCGCTGATTGCTAGCCGTGCTTGTGTCTATGTAGGATCGGGTTTAACCAGTTTGTTGACTCATCCAGCGAATGTATCCATCATCCATCAAGCCCTTCCGGAAGCCATGGTTGATAGTTGGAAAGCTGTTAGCACCAATGAAGACTTATTACAAAAGACGCAACATTGGTTGATTGGTCCCGGCATGGGGCAAGATACCGAGAGTCGGTCATTATTTATCCATTTGATGGAGCAGGCAAGAGCGGATCAGGTAGTCATTTTGGATGCGGATGGACTGAATCTCTGGTGTCAAAATCCACAGGTAACGACTAAAGCACAATTAATCTTAACGCCCCATTTCGGTGAATGGCAACGGTTAAAGCGAGCCTTTGACATTCAAGACTCAAGAACTTGGGCTAAGGAATCTGGGATCCATTTAGTGCTTAAGGGGGCACCCACGGTCATGATTGACCGTCAAGGGAAGGCCTATCAAAATATTGCAGGGAATCCAGGCATGGCTATTGGAGGTATGGGGGACTGCTTAGCTGGGATGATGCTTGGTTTTTTGGGTCAAGTTTCAGATCCTTTTGAAGCGGTTGTGCTTGCTTGTTATCTTCATACCGCAGTGGCTAATAGCCTCTATCAAGACCAGTATATTGTTTTGCCTTCTCGCTTGATTGACCAAATTCCCTATGCGATGAAACGTCTATTTTCTAAGAAGGAGGCTGCCTCGTGACCGATTGCCAAGAACATGGCCCCAGTCATTATTTGACTTTGACTGAACAAGAAGATGATAAGCTGTGGTTAGCTGAAATCGTTGATGAAGATCCGACTTTTCGACTGAAGCGGCTGTTTTTGCCGGCTTATGAGAAGGGCAAGTATTTGCTCTATGATGGCGTCTATCAGATTCATGGGGTCTGTGCTGGAATTACTCCTTTTAATAAGGAGTATTGTCTGATTCATCAAGGGAAGATGCAACGCTATCTAGCGATGTCGCAAGTACTTAGCTTACTACCGGCGATTCAGGATTTTGAGAGTCAACGTCTTCAACGGATTAAATATCAAATCCGTCAAATCTTGGCCGAAATCGGACAAAATGCAGACCACCCTTTGATTCAGGAAAATTTGGACTATCAAAGTCAAATGGTAGATGACCTGGATACTTCTGAAGCCGCAAATGCTTGTTTGACACAACTCATTAAAGAAAAAGATCGAATGATTTCTTACTATACCCAATTATTAGAAAGAGAAAGGTAAAATATGATGAAAACACAAATACGCCCAGCTACTTATGATGATTTAGCAGCAATTATTGACATTGAAACTTGTAATTTTCCTGAAGGCGTAGCAACAAAGCCAGAATCTTATGTGGATAAGTTAAAAAACCAACCAGATCATTACCTGGTGATCGAAGATCAAGGACAAGTGGTTGGCTTTATTGAAGGCTTTTCGAATGCTGGCAAGTGGGTTGAAGATTATATGTTTGAAGGCTCTGACCAGTTTGATCCAGAGGGCGAATGGGAGAAGTTGTTAACCTTAGCTATCTTGCCAGATTATCAAAGTATGGGCTACGGCAAACAATTGATGAAGGCCATGATTCAAGTTGTCAAGGATCGCCAACAACGTGGTCTATCTTTGACTTGCCTGGAGCATTTGGTGCCTTACTATGAACGCTTAGGCTTTAGTTTAGGACAATTGTCGGAGTCTAAATTAGGTGGTCTTGATTGGTACGATATGTATATTGAATTTGACTAATCAGGACTTAGGCTTTGAGTAGTCAGCTGAACCTTGGAGATTCAAAAAGGCTCATGGTGATTGGTGATAATAAGTTTTTCTAATTAGAAAGCAGTCCATAAAAAGAAGCTCTTCCACCATAGTTAGTGGAAGAGCTTCTTTTATAAAGTTTATTTTACATAGATACTCAATAATTCATCAATGAAGGTGAATTTATTTTTAAGTACTTGAATATCTTCATCGGATAGAGCTTGATCTGTCTCAAAGATTGAGATGGCTGGACCATGAATTTTTACCCGTTCATGGGCCATGTAGGAAATATTAATATCATGCTCAACTAAGAAGTTAGCGATGCTACCGATGGTTCCCTTTTGGTCTGTATGACGTACGATAATTGTGGGCCGTTCGCCAGAGAAGTGGATATTGTATTCATCCAATTTTTGAATTTCAATTTTTCCACCACCAATGGATGAACCAATGATAGTCACATGGCGGTTAGCACCGAATAAGTGAACCCGAGCGGTATTGGGATGATAATTACCCAGATTCCGCTCCAAGAAGTTTACTTTAAGATGACGTTCCTCAGCAATTTCACGTGCACGGGCAATTTCTTTATCACTGGTGTTAAAGCCTAGAACACCGGCAATCAAGGCCAAGTCAGTTCCATGACCGCGATAGGTTTGGGCAAAGGAGTCCATTAAAGTGAAGACGACTTCTTCTGGTTCCTCTCCTAAAAGTTGACGAGCGACATTACCGATACGAACGGCACCGGCGGTATGGGAAGAAGAAGGGCCGATCATTACTGGACCGATAATTTCGAAACCAGATTGATACTTGGCGGTGACACCATCATCAACCACTTTTTCACCGGTACCGGATAACTCGACTTCGACATCCTTAACTAATTCATCATTATTACCAAAGACTTGATCTTTAATCCGTCGTCCGGTTGGTGTTCCAGCAACTCCTCCAATACCTGTTTCTCTTAAGGATTCAGGCAGTTCATTGCCAATGGAGTCCATAGCATCAATGACCTCGTCAGTTGGAATAATGGAGACCACACTGGCCATTGCCATATCTGCAGCCGCCATAGCTGTGAGTGCATGAAGACCGTTCCGAGTGATGCATGGGATTTCAACCAGCCCTGCTACCGGGTCACATACTAAGCCTAGGGAGTTCTTTAAAGCCAGTCCAACGGCATGACCGACTTGTTCAGGGCTTCCGCCTTTTAATTCAACTAAAGAACCGGCTGCCATGGCTGTTGCAGACCCGATTTCTGCCTGGCAACCGCCTTGAGCTCCCGAGATCGATGCCCGGTTGGCAATGACTAAGCCCAATGCGGAAGCGGTAAACATGACTTGAACGAGCTGGTCGACTTCGTAGTCACCAGTATCATACATATGGACGAGTACAGCAGGTAAGATCCCAGCAGAACCAGCAGTAGGGGTAGCTACAATGCGTCCCATTGAGGCATTCACTTCATTCACTGCCATCGCATTGGCAACGACTTGAAGGGTGAAAGGATCGATCAGGGAATTCTTTTGTTGACTATATTGAAAGACGCGGTAACCATCGCCTCCAGCGATTCCAGTTTTTGACATGGTCAATTGTTCGGTTCCCTTACGAACGGCATCTACCATTACATGGAATTGGTCACGCATGTGGTCCATCATCTCTTCACGGGTGATCCCTTGAAGTTCGATTTCATTGTCAATCATCACCTCCGAGATTGTTTTATTCTCTTCATTGGCGATATCTATAAGCCCTTTGATACTCGTAAAAGACATCTTCCCACTTCCTTTCGTTTTTTATCTTAAAATTATTGATGACACGGCTATAACTTTAATGCTTTACCTACATAAAATCAAGAAAAGTTCCTTAAAAAAATCGTTTTCCTTTTAAGTCTGCAAGTGGGTTTAATTTTCGACCTGCTTGCTTGATCGACCGACCGAGAATTTGGATAATTTGTAGGCTGCCATCCTTGATAATTACGCCTAGGAGTTTGCTAGCTTCTAAGCTAGCAGACCGTTTTTCCTGCTGAGGATTAAGGGCGTTAAGGCTTGATAGGTGGTCGATCGTAATAATGCCCACTCTCAAGGTCAAAAGAGCATTGATAGCCCCTTGAAATAGGGAGTTAACCACTAGATTGGTCATGGAGACGGAGCCGGGGATCATGGAGATCAGACTGCTACCAAAGAGCGAGGCAATGAGTGGCTCCAACTGAGCTTCAATCAAATCTAAATCTTCTAAACTTCGGGTCATTAAGACCGTCAAAAAGACATTTTTATAGATATGGATGATTTTTTTTAGGCTGGGTCGGGTGTCATAGGTCTTGATCAGTCGCCAGACCAATTGAATGAGAACATATAGAACCGTGAATGCGTCTAGAGTGCCATTTTGCGAGATAGCAGTGGTTAAAAAAACGGTTTGAGCTTGCTTTTTAATGTCTTCCATACCGGCATTCTTAAGGACTTGATTGGCTTGGTCGATCTTTTCAATCTGGTTATCGAGCGTCAAATCCTGCCAGCTAAAATCCAACTGTTGAAGTCGAGGGTTATGTTGTAGTTTTTTGATGGAGGATTGAATAAATTCCTCTCTTTCTTCCGAGCTAGCCTGGGGGTCTAAGATCAAAGCCTTAGGTAGGGCCATAATTTCTTTGACCATCCATAATATGAAAACAACAAAGGCCAAGAGACAAGCAATTAAAACAAGCAATGCTAATAAGGGATGAATCAAATATAAGTTACGATACAACAAGGAAAATTGATTAAAGACAAAGATCAAGGCCATCAGACTAATGAGGCCGGTTATAATTTTTAAGAGGGGTATTTTCAAAGTCTAGTTACTCCTTTTTATTGAATTTATCATAATTTACCAAAAAATTTGAGAAATCGAAAGCGACTAAAGTCGGATTTTACTAATTTAGGAGGCTGTGATTATTCGTCACAGCCTCCTAGTTAAATTAATGATTCTTTTGTTTTTCAAGATGGTATTTGAAGGTTTCCATCGCCGAGTCGACTACGAAGACTGCTAGTGCAATAGCAAGGGCTGTAACAATCGCTCGATATAAAGAGCTACCAGCGGCGATTAGGTCATTATTCATAAAGTTATAGGCTGTCTCATACATAGCAACCCCTGGAACATATAGGAAGAAAGCTGGAATATAGAATACGTTAACGACGGTTTTAAATTTCCGGGCCATATATTGTCCTAATATCGAGATGACTAAGCAACCCAGAAAGGTCGCGATAAAGTCATTTGAGAAGTTCTTGACCCATAGATAGACTCCATAAGAAAACATCCCGGGTAAGCCTGACCAGAAGATAAAGCGCTTTGGGGCTTTAACGTTAATGGCGGCCGCTACAGTTGCGCAGTATGCCGCAAAGAGCTTGAGTAGTAGTTGATTTAGTTCCATAAAGTAATCACTCCATTCGATAAGACAAGGCCTAAGGCCACTCCTAAAGCCAGGCTTAAAGCTGTTAGTAGGGCATCAATAAAACGAGTTAGTGCCGTTGAATAATCGCCCCGGATGGCATCCCGTATTCCATTTGTGAAGGCTGTTCCAGGATATAGGGGCATGAGTGTCGCTGAGATGACAATATTTGGATTAAAGTTATCGGTGACATAGTAGGCAATCAACGGTAAAACAAAGGATAAAGAAGCGGTCATAAAGACATTAATTAAAAAACTGTTCATGCCAAAGTTATCATCCGATAAGAGAAAAAATAAAATTAAAATAGAGGGAATCAGTGAAATGACTAAATCTCCCGGCTGACCATCAAAGAGCGCAATATAGGCCATAATTAAGATGAAGATGGATACGAAGTTGTTATGAGCTGTAAATTCGGTTTCCGGAATCGCCTTGAGTTGTCGTAGGGCTTCTTCAGCATTAATTCGGTGGTCAATGAAGTCGTAGGTGACGGCATTGACTCGGTCTATTTTAAAGATCTGATTGGATCGATTTTGTACACGAACGACGAGGGTCGTGGTATCGGATTGTTGATCGTTGATTGATTCTTCTAGGTTAATAAAGAGTCCAGAGGCAGAAGAATAGACATCGAGATAGTTGACATTGGCAACTTCAAGAATTTGCTTGACCGTTCGCTCCACCCGATAGCCTTCGGCTTCTGCTTCAATCAAGAGCTTTCCAGCATAGCTGGCCAATTGCAGGATGGTTTTATCCGAGGATTGCATGTGTTCACCTCCAAGATTTAGTGCAATTAATTATAACATAGGTCTAGATTTTTAGTAGCTAATTTATGGGTATTATTCGTTTACACCCTTTAAATCTGAAAAATTATACCAAAACAGAATCCTTTGGGGCCTTGCTGGCTTAAGGGGCTACTCATGGTAGAGCAACAAGCCTTTTCACTGGCTTACAAAAATAAAGCCAACAGCTTATGATTTTTTAATCCGAAAATTTATTTCAAAAACTGAATCCTTCCCTCTGCTGTGGCGGACCGCCTAGAGCCTCTTTCAGAGTCTCGCCGGCTCAAGGGGACTTCCTTAGAAGGCTCCTGGCGGTCCACCACAGCTGTGGGAGTGGTTTTATTTTTATCAGCCAGTGAAAAGGCCCCTCTCTTCCTTATCTAAAGGAGACTTTAGGCGGTCCGTCACATCGGGAAGAAGGCGTCATTTTTGGAGTCGATATTTAGATTTTTACAGAATAAATCGATAAAGACTTAAGGGATTCTTAAGCGAAGATAGAACTAGCATGTTACAATAGGGGAAAAAGAGGTGATATCGATGAAAATAAGCAAAATCCAACGTCAAAAGAAAGATCCACAACGCTATTCCATCTATATCAATGACCAATTTGCCTTTGGTGTTGACGAACAAATCTTAATCGACTTCTCCTTAAATAAAGGCAAAGACCTAGATCAAGGGCTGGTAGATGCAATTTTAGCAGCAGAAGCTCAACAAAAACTCTATTTAAAAGGGCTTAACTACTTATCCTACGGCTTAAAATCCACTAAAGAAATGCAAGATTACTTAAAAAAGCAAGTTAAAAACTTGCCTACTAGCCACTTTTCTTTAGACCAAGTAAAGTCGGTAACGAATCATTTTATGAATACGCAAAGTCGATCAATAAGCATGGTGAACTTTGATGAAGCGGACTTGACTT
This sequence comes from Facklamia hominis CCUG 36813, assembly GCF_000301035.1. Taxonomy (GTDB): domain Bacteria; phylum Bacillota; class Bacilli; order Lactobacillales; family Aerococcaceae; genus Facklamia; species Facklamia hominis. The sequence goes on from NZ_JH932292.1 coordinate 1,778,791, forward strand.
TTTGGGATGATCCAGTTGAAGAGGACTTGGAGCAAGCAGCTGATGAACAGCTAAAAGTAGGGGATGTCAAAGTGCTTGAGCAAGATCATAACCTATGGATCCAAGCAGCGCTCGATCGATTAACAGGACTGGGGTTGTTAAATGATCATACCTATGCCTTGGCTTATTTGCGCACGCAAGCTCAGGTGAATCGTAAAGGACCTCAAAAGATTGACTATGAATTGCGTCGTAAAGGCGTAGCTCAGTCGATTATCCAAGACGCCCTTGAAGAATATCCACAGGATTTGTTGCGGGAGAATATCCAACACCTAAGTCGTAAGTTTATCCAATCTAAGCGACGCTTATCCCCACAAATGTTAAAAAACAAGCTATTTTTACACTTATTACAAAAAGGCTATTCCAAGGAACAAGTAGATAGGGATTTTGATCCTTCCTGGTGTGAATTATCGCAAGAAGAGACTGATCAACGACTCGACAAGGCTTTTGAGAAGTCCTTGAAACGCCGTCAAAGAAAATTACAAGGCTATGAATTAAAGCAAGCACTTATCCGGGATTTAATGACCCAGGGGTTTAGCTATGAGAGCATCCAAACTAAGTTAAATGATAGTTCTTGGGAAAATACGAATTAAAGGAGGCTGCACAGTGGACATCAATGAGTATTTTGATTGGTCACCCGAAAAAATTCAGGATTTTCGTGACTGCTTATTGGCTTGGTATGACCAAAATGGGCGGGACTTACCCTGGCGGCGGACGTCAGATCCTTATGCGATATGGGTCAGTGAGGTAATGCTGCAGCAGACACAAGTCGATACAGTGATTGATTATTATCAACGATTTATGCAGGCTCTACCGACAGTTCAAGCCTTGGCACAGGCCCCTCAAGAGCAATTAATGAGCTTATGGCAAGGTCTGGGTTATTATTCACGAGTGCGTAATATGCAACAGGCGGCTAAGACAGTGATGAGCGAATATCAAGGGCAGATGCCCAAGACACTTAAAGAACTATTAACACTTAAAGGGATTGGACCTTATACCGGTGCAGCGATCGCTTCGATTGCGTTTAATCAAGTTGAACCAGCTATCGATGGGAATTTGATGCGAGTAACGGCACGTTTATTTGAGATTGATCAAGATATTCAAAAAACAGCCACCAAGCGTCTATTTAAAGAAATTCTGGACCAATTGATTGATCCGAATCGGCCGGGGGACTTTAATCAGGCCTTAATGGATATGGGAGCCTTGGTGATGACGCCATCGAATCCCTATCCAAACCCTCATCCCTTAGCAGACTTTGACCGGTCCTTTCAGCATAAGACATCCCAGCTCTATCCGGTTAAATTGAAAAAAACAAAGCAAAAACAAGAACTAAAGCTAGCACTTTATCTAGTAAATGAGAAAGGGCAGATGCTAGTGCGCCAACATCAAACGGGAGAGCTATTACAAGGCTTATGGCATTTTCCTATGCTGAATTTAAATGATATAGCGACGCTTAATCAGTCTACAGCGATTAAAGGCTTAGCTTTACAGCAATTTTTTAGTCAAGATCAAGTGGCTGAATGGTCCAATGAAGCCGGCATTCTCGATAAAGCAAAGCTATTGTTAGAGTCGGTTCAAGGTCCAATCAAGCATGTTTTTTCTCATCGAATCTGGCAGGTCTATCTTTTGCCAGTTGTCTATTCTAAGCAATCAGAAAAATTGCTTGAGGCCTTGTGGTTGATGGATGATAGTTTTCGTTTTGTTAATGAAACAACTTATGCCCAATTAGCCACTTCCACACTACAAAAGAAGTTAGATCGAATTCGAATGAAAGAAGATTAATCGTATGAAAAAACTAATGATTTATTTTAGGGGATATGGTTGGATCAGCTTTTTAGCTCCCTTATGTAAGCTAATAGAAGTCTTGCTTGAATTGGCTGTTCCCTTAATCGTTGCTCGTTTGGTCGACCAAGTTATGCAACAAGCTCCCTATCAAAAGCTGCTCATTCAAGGTGGTTGGATGCTGGCATTGGCTTTTTTGGGCTTGGCTTTTTCGATGATGGGCCAGTATTTTTCAGCCAAGGCGGCGACAGGCTTTGCCAATAATCTGGGGAGGGACCTTTATCAACATGCTCTTGCCATGGACCAGTCTAGCTATGATCGATTGGGACGTACTAGTATCAATACCCGATTGTCGAGTGATCTTTATCAGATCTTAACTGGCTTGAATACTTTTTTTCGCTTATTGCTGCGATCACCCTTTATTGTCTTTGGGTCGATGTTCATGGCAGCCTTAATTGATTGGCGGATGACGCTTTATTTTGTAGTCATGGTGATAATTTTATTTCTAATTGTGGGGGGAATTACTTACTTTGGTCAAGCTTATTATCAAAAAATTCAAGCAGCACTTGACCAGCTGAGTGTCCAGGTGAGTCAACAGATGAAGGGTTTGCGAGTGATTCGCGCCTTTAATCAAGAGAGTAAGGAGCAGGCAGATTTTAAAGCGGTCAATAGTTACTTGACCCAGTTACAACTTCAGGCGGGGAAGCTAACGGCTTTAACCAATCCCTTAACTTATTTAGTGGTTAACAGCACATTAATTGTAATTTTGCTGCAAGGAGGCCGATTTATTGATCGGGGTCATTTAAGCCCCGGTCAATTGGTGGCTCTGGTCAATTATCTATTAGCGATTTTAGTGGAATTAGTTAAATTAACCAAGGTGGTACTAGTCTTTAATCGAACACAGACGGCTGCCCATCGGATTGTGGCTGTTTTGGAGGCACCGCTTGAAGATAAGAAACTCATGCCAGGAACAGGTCTTCAGGAAGGTCAACTGTTAGCCTGTCATCAGCTTTCATTTGCTTATCCGGACACAGGCGGTTTAGCGCTTTGTGAGCTTAATTTTTCGGTGAACGTGGGAGACTTCATTGGTGTTATGGGAGCCACTGGCTCGGGCAAGACAACATTAATCCGACTTTTAACGCAGTTTTATCAGCCCACTCAGGGAGTGATTGCTTATAACTCTGCCTATTTTGATCTTGCGACTAAGGATAGCCTTCGTCAAGGAATGGCAGTGGTTCTCCAGACCGCCCGCCTATTCAAGGGGACGGTGCGCAGCAATCTTCTTCTAGCTGATCCTCAAGCCGATGACCAAGAGCTTTGGCAGGCGCTTGAAATAGCTCAGGCAAAGGACTTTGTAGCGGATTTAGACCAGGGACTGGATAGCCCGATACTGGCTCAGGGGATGAATCTATCCGGTGGTCAGCGACAACGCTTGGTGATAGCTCGTGCAATTCTGGCTAAGGCACCTCTTTTGATTTTGGATGCGGCAACGTCTGCTTTGGATTATTTAACGGAAGCCAAACTCCTTCAAGCCCTGCGTAAGGAAACTCCTTCTCAAACGATCATCCTGATTTCTGAGCGAGCCGAAAGTCTAAAAGCGGCCGATAAGATCCTATTATTGGATCAAGCTAAGCAATTGGCCTTTGCAAATCATCACGATTTATTAGCCAGTCAGGCCATTTATCAAGAGATCTATCAATTGCAAAAAGGAGGGGATAAGAAAGATGAAGAATAACCAATCAAGCCAAATTAAACGATTGAGTGGCTATTTGCTTAAGAATCGCCTCTTACTTCTTGCAAGTTTAGTAGCTACAAGCTTACAGGTATTGCTGACGCTCTATATCCCAGTCTTAATTGGTCAGGCGATTGACCAAATGTTAGGTCCTAGTCAGGTTAATTTTGCAAGTCTATGGCGAATTTTAAGCTGGATGTTGGGGATTATAGCTGTGAATGGATGTTTGCAGTGGTTGAATCCAGTCCTATTTAATCAGTTAGTCTATAAAACCGTAGAATTAATTCGTAACCAGGCCTTAGAACGGGTTCATCACTTGCCCTTAGCCTATCTGGACCAACTTTCTACAGGGGATTTAATTGCACGGGTGACGACGGATGCTGATCAGTTGGGGCAAGGTTTAATAATGGTTTTTAATCAGTTTATTTATGGTTGCTTGATGATCTTCTTTACGCTGATATCGATGGCTGGACTAGACCGAGTGATGATGGGATTAGTGATTGTTTTAACCCCCATTTCTTTGCTATATGCTCATTTTGTAGCCCATTATTCTTATGAGGCCTTTCGATTACAAACACAGTCTCGAGCCAAAGAGGCAGATTTTGTGAATGAGTCTTTGCAACAAATGGAAGAAGTGAGACTTTTTAACCAAGCGGATCGTTTTGAAGACCGCTACCAAGCCTTACATCAGACTTATATGGCAGATAGCCAGCGGGCTCTGTTCTATTCATCGACTCTGAATCCTGCAACCCGCTTTATTAATGCTTTGATTTATGCCTTGGTCACGCTAGTAGGGATTGCTCGTATTCAAAAAGCTGCCTTATCTGTTGGTCAGCTTGTGACCTTCCTCAATTATGCGAGTCAATATTCTAAGCCATTTAATGATATTTCGGCAGTTTTAGCCGAATTACAGTCTTCTTTAGCCTGTGCTAGACGGCTTTTTGAGATGATCGATCAAGTCCCTGAAGAAGAAGTGGGGAGTCGTCCTTTGCTTTCTTCGGAACTTCGTGGAGCGGTTGCTTTCGATGGGGTATCTTTCTCCTATTCTCCCAAGCATCCTTTGATTCAAGACTTGTCCTTTGAGGTTCAAGCCGGTCAGCAGATTGCGATTGTTGGACCGACTGGTGCAGGAAAATCGACTCTGATCAATTTGTTGATGCGTTTTTATGATTTAGATCAAGGACAGATCTTACTGGATGGGATAAATATTAATCAGTATTCCAAAAAGGATCTTAGACAGCAGTTTGCTATGGTTTTGCAAGATACCTGGATTAAGGAAGCGACCGTGCATGATAATATCGCCTATGGTCATCCCAAAGCGACGCGTTCGGAAGTTGAAGCAGCAGCTAGATTAGCTCATGCGGATGGCTTTATACGGAGTTTGCCGCAAGGTTATGATACCTTGTTGGTGGAAGGAGGCGTCAACCTCTCTCAAGGACAGCGCCAATTGTTGGCGATTGCCCGCATCTTTTTGCGGGATCCTCAGTTATTGATTCTAGATGAGGCGACCTCTTCGGTTGACCGCCGGACGGAGGTTTTAGTACAAAAAGCTTTTAATCGGCTAATGAAGGGGCGGACATCTTTTGTGATTGCTCATCGTTTAGCCACAATTGAGTCAGCGGACTTAATATTAGTATTGAAGGCAGGGCGAATTATTGAACAAGGTACGCATGAATCGCTCATGCAAGCTCGGGGCTTTTATTATCACTTGCACCAAAGTCACGCCTTGGAATTAGCTGAAGCTTAATGGCTCTCTTTGATTTCTTATAATAAATATTAATAAATCGATACTTAGTAGTTTGAAAATTTATTCCAAAAACTGAACCCTTCCTTCTACTGTGACGGACCGCCTAGAGCTTCTAATAAGTGATCACTTTAGATGGGGGATCAATGGCTTTTACCTGTTCAAAAAAATAATAAATCCAACCCCACAACTGTGGGATTGGATTTTATTTTTATAAGCCAGAGGATGGGTTAAAAGTCATAGCGTTGATCTTCTTGCTCTTGTGCTTGTTTGAGTGCGACAGCTAGGGTGTGGCATTCGGTGATGAGTCGGTCGATGCGGTCCTTCACATCGCTATTGATGAGTTGGCCAGCTTCAAAGTCCAGATCATGGGCGAAAACATAGGAAGAAGGTTGACTCGCCTTCATATAAGTGAGAATTGGGTTCAGTTGGTATTGCGGAATTAAAAAATGCTTTTGGGATCCCGCAGTGATGATGGTTCCTACCACTTTGCCTTGAAGGGCGTTTTGGGGTAATAGGTCAAAAACATTCTTCAAGCTAGCCGGAATTGAAGCTTGAAAAATTGGGCTAGCTAAGATCAATACGTCGCAATCCATGATGGCTTGGACTAATGTTCGGGTATCACCTGTTAAATCAAGGTAATGATAGCCTTTGGCGAAGGCTACCTCCATCTCTGCTAAGTCCAATAGTTGATAATCACTTTCTGGATAGTTGGCTAATAAACGTTCTTTAGCGTAATTGAGGGCGGTTCGACTTTTAGAACCGATTAAACTACTAGCGAGTAGAAGGGTCTTCATTTATTCATCCTCCTTCGTTTTGTTGGCGATCATTTCTTTGAATTGCTCAATATCTTGGGGAGCTTGACCACTCGAGGCTTTATTTTGGGTATAACGTCGGATGGCCGGTAAGATCTCTGATTGGATCAATTCCAGATTCTTCATTAACTTGTCGAAAGGTTGACCTCCAAAGTCGATTTGAGCCCAGTAGCGGGTCATACCAAAATGCTCATATTGGAAGAGGATTTTTTCAATGACTTTCTGTGGGCTACCAATGTTCAGAATGTTATCGATCTGACTGGATTGGGCAAAGGCACGTTTGGGGAAGGCTTGACCATTGGAGAAAGTAAAGCCCTTGGAGATATAGGGATAAGCTTCTTGCCGGGCTTGTTGGGAGCTTTCTGCTACATAGAACATACCTGAAGTGGCAAGCGGAATCGTCTTTGGATCGAAGCCATTGTCTTCAAGTGCTTGCCGGTAGACTTTGATATTTTGATAATGGAAGTCTGTTGATCCCGTGAGATGGGATAGGACCATGGCTGCTCCTTGTTTGCCTGCTTGGATGGCGGAAGTCTCGTGGCCGCCAACCGCTCGCCAGATAGGGATTTGTCGATTTTGATAGGGTCTGGGTAGAACGCTGGCATTGTCTAAAGCCTGGCGATATTTGCCTTGCCAGCTAATCAGTGTATTCTGGTTGATCTGTCTTAATAAGTCAAAGCGCTCCTCAAATAAGCCGTCATAATCCCGAATGTCATAGCCTAATAGGTCAAAAAGACCCGTACGAGAAGCCCTACCAGCGATAATTTCCATTCTTCCTTGAGAGATCAAATCCAGGGTCGCAAAGTCCTCAAAAACACGAACCGGATCTGAAGTTGAAATAATGGTGGAAGAAGAGGATAGGCGGATGGACTGTGTGGCTTGGGCAAGGGCAGCGAGGATAACGGTATGAGCTTGGCTGGTAAAATAGGCTTGGTGACTTTCACCAATCGCAAAACAATCAACCCCAGCTTGCTCCGCTTCGACCCCAAAGCGAATGAGTTCATCGATGCGTTGACGTTGGCTAATGCGCTCACCAGTGTAAGGATTAGGAATATGATCCCCTAAGGAAAAAATTCCAAATTCTAAATGATCGGGGTATGGATTGGCTACTGTCATGATTAATTCCTCTTTCTATAAATATTGGATAGATTCATTATAACAAAATCTGAAACTTTACCGGATTATTCTGCCCATGAATCAAAATCTATGATATAATGTGAAGCGAATTGTTTATATGTCAAAGAGACATAATAGAAAGTAGGTTCAGTGATGAAGCAACCAAAAGAAGGTGAATTCATTACTGTTAAAAGTTATAAGCACGATGGTTCATTACACCGCACTTGGCGGGATACGATGGTCTTGAAGACCAGTGAACAGTCGCTGATTGGATGCAATGATCATACCTTGGTAATTGAATCCGACGGTAGACGCTGGGTAACGCGAGAAGCGGCCTTGGTCTATTACCATCAGAAGTTTTGGTTTAACATCGTTGCCATGATACGCAAGCGGGGTGTGACTTACTATTGTAATCTAGCTTCACCTTATGTTTTAGATAAGGAAGCTTTAAAATATATTGATTATGATTTAGATATAAAGATGTTTCCGGATAAGGAGAAGCGTTTATTGGATCTTGATGAATATGAACAACATAGTAAGTTTTACCAATATCCACCAGAGATTGATCGGATCTTGAAGTATAATATTCAAGAACTGGTTCGTTGGATCGAAGAGGAGAAAGGTCCTTTTAATCCAGCTTTCATAGATATCTGGTATGAGCGGTATTGCCAATTAACCCAACGTCGCCGATTTAATATAACGCATAAATAGTAGAATTCACTTACCTTCACAATTTGTTGAAAGCAATGGTTAGAGTTATTTCTAACGATTGCTTTTTTTATCACTAATTAGGAAAACGGTTTACTTATCGATAGAAAGGATGTTAATAGATGGCATATCGAGAACGTTTAGATTTAGGCGCCCATTACCAAGTTGATCAGACGTGTTTTTCCCTCTGGGCACCTAAGGCCAAAGCTTGCCAATTAATCATCTATGCTAAGGATTCAGATCAAGTAGCCGACCGAATTTCCATGACCAAAGATCGAGATTCTGGTGTCTTTAGTCTGACCTTAAAGGGGGATTGCCACGGTTATATTTATCGATATGCCTTGTACAATGGGAGGGATTGGATTTCAACCATGGATCCTTATGCCAAGGCTGCGACAGTGAATGGTCAGCGGGCTGTTGTGGTTGATTTTTCTCGGACTAACCCTGATCACTGGGGGAAAGAGGAGCCTCTGCCAGCTCTTGCCAGTCATGAGATCCTCATCTATGAGCTTTCTGTGCGTGATTTTACGCAAGATCCTGCTTCGGGGGTGAAGAATGGGGGATATTATTTGGGCTTGGCCCAATCAGGCGGTCGCAGTCCCCAGGGAATGGCAACGGGTCTGAATTATTTAGCAGAACTGGGGATTAGCCATGTGCAATTGATGCCGGTTTTTGATTTTCAGACGATCGATGAAAGCCAGCGACCGAGAAAATCGTATAATTGGGGCTATGATCCGCAAAATTATAATCTACCTGAGGGGAGTCTTGCTAGTGATCCATTTGATCCGATTTGCCGGATCCGCGAATTAAAAGCCCTGATTCAAGCTCTGCATCAAAAAGGCCTGCGGGTCATTATGGATGTGGTATATAATCATGTCTATCGATGGGAAGACCATCCCTTTCATTTGACAGCGCCGGGCTATTTCTTTCGTTTTGACCTTTCGGGACAATTAGCTAATGGAAGCTGGGTAGGGAATGAGACAGCTTCTGAACGGGAAAAGATGCGCCAGTATATGATCGATTCCCTGCGCTTTTGGGTGGAAGAATATCATATCGATGGCTTTCGTTTTGACTTGATGGGCCTTCATGATCTAGCGACCATGCGTTTGATTCGTCAGGAATTGACGAAAATAAAACCGGATATTTTTCTGTTAGGGGAAGGGTGGAAGATGAGTCAAGTCCTTCCGCCAGCCTATGCGGCTACCTTGGAGAATGCAGGTCAGTTACCAGGCTATGCATTTTTCAATGATCAGTTTCGTAAGGTTGTTCGGGGACAAGATGAGGACTTGAAGCATAAAGGCTTTATTAATGGTGGCGCCGAACTTTCTAAAGCGATGGGTCAAAAATTATTGGGTCAGCTAGAAGGCATTTCCTTAGCCAGCCCCTTGCAGTTAATTCAATATAGTGAAGTGCATGATTCTTATACGCTTTTCGACCGATTGAAAGAGGCGGACCCTAGTGCCAGTCTAGAACAAATCAAACGACAACAAGCCTTAGCCTTAGCCCTAGGTGTACTGGGTCAGGGGATTCCCTTTATCCATGCGGGTCAAGAATTTATGCGCAGTAAAACGGGATATCGGGATTCTTATAATCTGCCTGATGCGATTAATCAAGTGGATTGGCAGCTAGCTGATTGTCATCAAGACCTTATCCAATATGTGAAGGATTTGATTCGACTTCGTAAGGCTTTTCCGCTGCTAGGACAGGCGAGTTTTGATCAGATTGAGCGAACCGCCCAGCTTTTATTAGCACAAGATGGTCTGGTGGGAATTGAGTACCAAGCAGAAGATACTCGAATCATGCTCTTTTTTAATGGGACCAGTCAAGATAAGGCCTATCGCTTGATATCCGGTTCATACCGAGTCTTGCTTCAAGGAATGAGTTTGGCTTATTCTTCGGAAGCTCCTTGGCAGGACCTTGATCAGATTCAGCTGCCAGCCTATTCTGCGACAGTGATCCAAGGGTGTTTTAAGGGGTAATTTTTGACAAACAGATTTGATTCAGGTAAATTAAATAAGCTTTCAAAAAATAATAATGGAGGTTAATTTAGGATCAAGCGCCAGACCTAATCCTGATTAGGTGACGAGGAATGAGCTAATCGAAGTTTTCGGCGGGTGGCTCAAGGCTATGCGGTCTAAAGAAATAAGACAAATCAAAGCTGTCAGGCTCTGGACAAAACTTATTTCAAGCATATGAAAGCATAAATAGGACAGAGAAAAGAGTGAATATTTATGTGTGGAATTGTTGGATATATTGGACAAGGTGCCTTAGTGGATGCCTTATTAAATGGATTAGAAAAATTAGAATATCGGGGCTATGACTCTGCTGGAATCTTTGTGATGGATTCGATGGGGCAAGGGCATCTTTATAAAGAAAAAGGTCGGATTGCTCATTTGAAGGAATTAATTCCGAATGATTTGACCGGACAGGTTGGAATCGGGCACACACGTTGGGCGACCCATGGACCCGCTTCTAGCCAGAATGCCCACCCTCACCAATCCGCTAGAGGACGGTTTACCCTTGTGCATAATGGAGTCATTGAAAATTATTTAGAATTGAAAGAGACTTATCTGAAAGATTATCACTTCCAATCACAAACGGATACGGAAGTGGCGGTTAATCTGATTGAAAAATTTGCCTTTGAAGGGTTAGCTACTAAAGATGCTTTGGTGAAGGCTCTGAATTTGATTGAAGGATCTTATGCCTTTGCCTTAATCGATCAAGAACAGCCAGATCGTCTTTTTGCTGCCAAGAATAAGTCGCCGCTCTTAGTAGGCTTGGGTGAAGGCTTTAACTTGCTGGCATCGGATGCGATGGCAAGTATTGATCTAACCACGCAATATTTGGAGATTCACGACCAAGAAGTGATCGTCTTAACTAAAGACCAAGTTATGATCGAAGATCTAGCTGGCAATAAGATCGACCGCGAAGCTTACCAAGCTCAGTTGCGGGTGGATGACTTAGAATTAGGTTCTTATCCTTGCTATATGGCTAAGGAGATCAGTGAGCAAGCAGCGGTTATTCGCCGGAATATTCAAGCCTATCAAACAGATAATGGAGACTTTGCAGTGGACTCTGATTTGCTTCAAGCGATCCACCAGGCAGACCGTCTTTATATTGTGGCTTGTGGGACATCCTATCATGCAGGGTGGATGGGCAAGCAATTTATTGAAGACCTAGCTCAGATTCCGGTAGAAGTCCATTTAGCTTCTGAGTTTGCCTATCATATGCCGCTATTGAGTGACCGTCCATTCTTCATTTTTATTTCACAATCGGGCGAAACGGCAGATAGCCGTCAGGCTCTAGTGCGGGTTAAAGCCTTGAATCATCCAAGTCTTACCCTGACTAATGTTCCTGCCTCGACCTTATCTCGTGAAAGTGACTTTACCTTATTATTGAATGCAGGTCCGGAGATTGCGGTGGCTTCGACCAAGGCTTATACCGCACAATTAACGGTTTTGATGATTCTAGCCTATGTCTTAGCAGAAGCAGTTGATTTTGAATTGAGCCATGAATTGAGTTTGGTTGCTAGCCGAATTGAATCGGTGCTTAGTGAGAAGGAATCCATCAAAGATTGGGTTGAAAATAATCTTAGACAAGCTCGGTCGACCTTTTATATCGGGCGTCATTTAGATTACTATGTTGCCATGGAGGCAGCCTTGAAGTTGAAGGAGATTTCTTATATTCAAACTGAGGCTTTTGCATCGGGTGAATTAAAGCATGGTACGATTGCTTTAATTGAAGAAGGAACACCGGTGATTGCGATTGTGACGGATGAGGTGACAGCAGCCAATACCCGGTCTAATCTGGAAGAAGTGAAGGCTCGGGGGGCGAATACCATGGTGATTTCGATGGCTAACTTGCAAAAGGCAGAGGACCGCTTTGTCTTCGATCCAGTTCATCCGCTTTTTGCACCTTTTGTGTCCGTTGTGATTAGCCAACTGATCGCTTACTATGCTTGTTTAGATCGAGGACTAGATGTGGACAAACCACGTAATCTAGCTAAGTCTGTAACCGTTGAATAGCTAGGAAAAGAGCAGCTTTCTGAGGGAGCGATCCCCTTTCACTGGCTTATAAAAATAAAACCAATATGTTGTAATTACTAATCCGAAAATTGATTTCAAAGATTAAACCCTTTCCTCTGCTATGGCGGACCGCAGAGGAGGGTTCTTTTTTCATAAATTTTATGATTTGAATTAAGAATAGACTAATTGTTTTTGTGAGAATAAACATAACTTATTAAAGATAAGCAGTTTCTATAATCCAGAAGATACTTGATTAGATTGGGTATCATCGATGATCGTATATATTTAACAACTTTTTTAAGGATGAAAATTATATAAAGATTTCCATTTGATACGATCCGATCTTAATGCTTGCCGTTATGAGTTTAGATTTCTAATAAAATAAATCATCACCTTGTTTATTAAAAAGTTACTTTTCTTATATAAATATCTTAAAAATAATCTAAAATTGTTTTCTTACGTGACTAGCTAGGCCTTATATCCGATCGTTAAGCTAGAGCCTTGTAACAGGCGATAAAAATAAACCAATCCCACAGCCGTGGTTAAAGGACAGCTGGCACACATCAAAGGCTTGGCGCTTTAGCGCTTAGGCTTTGAGTAGCCAACTGAGCCAAGGAGACTTCCTTAGAAGGCTCCTGGCGGTCCACCACAGTTGTGGGATTGGATTGTTTTTTGAGTCAGTAGAAAGGCTTATTGCTCACCCGTGAGTAGTCCCTTGAGTCGTGAGGCTCTGAAAGAGGCTCTAGGCGGTCTACCATAGCAGAAGGAAGGGTTTAGTTTTTGGAATAAATTTACACAATTCAATCACTCTCATCAAATCTTAAAGAAGAGCTATTCAAAAAAATTTTTTAAAGGGTATAATAGCATTGAAGCCTTGAGCGCTTAGCGAGTTAGCGGAGGCTTAACAATTATTTAGGAGCAGTGATATGACTAGCACAAAGCCGAAGTTTCAAATACCGATGAGTCCTTGGGCAATTGGGTATTCCATTTTCATGATGACTCTGGGATCGATTATCTATGCCGCTGGGGTTAACTCCTTTGTTATTCCTAATCATTTTGGGAATGGAGGCGTCGCTGGGATTGCGATTGTTCTCTATTATTTAAAGCACATCCCTACTGGGACGACCAACCTTGTTCTGAATACAATTATTATTTTAATTGGTTTCCGCTTTATTGAAAAAAGAACGCTGATCTTTACCATCTATACCATGTTTGCCACGTCTTGGGCACTGAACCACGTTTTTTTACCTCCATTTCAGTCAGAAAATATTCTAATTTCGGCCATCGCTGGAGGGGTCATTATGGGGATTGGCCTTGGATTCATCATTAAGGGCCACGGTTCTTCAGCCGGTACGGACATTATCGCCATGATCCTAAGAAAGTATACCGGTTTGAACTTTGCCACAGGAACCTTTTTGTTGAATATGGGAATTGTCCTATCTTCATCCTTTGTGATCGGTTATGAGAATACGATCGTTACGATTTTTATGAAGTACTTGACTTCTCAGGCCTTGAATATGGTGACAGAAGGTTTGTCACGACGCCGAGCAGTCATGATCATTACGGACCGACCTCAAGAAGTTTCTGAAGCTGTATCAAGCTTGATCCATCGGGGAATTACCGTCTTTAGAGCTTTTGGTTATTATACTCACACTGACAAGAAGGTCCTATATATGGTAGTTTCACGACCACAAGTGGTTAAAATCCAAAATTTGCTTAAGACAGTGGACCCCAAGGCCTTTATGACGATTACTGAAGTGCAAGAAGTGATTGGCCAAGGATTTACCTTTTATAATTCAAGTAATAAGAACAAGCCATTTTTTGATGAATAGGAAAGATGGCAATCAAGCTGTAACAGATCGTTACGGCTTTTTTTGTTGCCTGTTCTTAAGTGAATGCATCTAGTCCGAGACCTACAAGTATGGTAAAATCAAGCATGAAGTGGTCTTAAGGAGGGACATAGGATGCGTTATTGGATTGAATCCTTTGGAGGTCAAGCACATTCAAACTATGATGAAATTTTCATCGAAAATCAAGATCAACGGATTTCTTTTACAAATTTAGGGGCACGGATTAATCGTTGGCAAACCCTGTCCGGCCATGCCTTTATTCTATCGCATAAAGATGCGGATGAGGTTTTTCTTTGGCAGGACTTATATGCGGGGGCGACCGTGGGCCGGGTTGCGGGTCGAATAAGCCAGGCTAGTTTGACTTGTCAAGACGACCAGCTCCGATTGACAGCCAATGAAGGACCTAACCATCTTCATGGTGGAGGACACAGCTTTGATCTAGCAGCTTGGGATTATCAGGTTAAAGCGACCCAGGACTGTGTTCAGATTGACTTTTTCTTAGAAGATGCCGCTGGAAACCAAGGCTATCCAGGAAATCTAGAAGTTACTGTCCGTCATAGCTTCGATAGTGATAATCGCTGGACGATTGAATACTTGGCTAAAAGTGACCAAGCGACGATTTTTAATCCAACCAATCATGTTTATTTCAATCTAATGGGCGACTATGAGCTTCCTATCAATGCCGCTGAAATTCAGCTTTTTGCCAGTCATTATGTACCCACGGATGAAGCCAATCTTCCACAGGGAGCCTTAGCCAAAGTGCAAGGGACGGCTTTTGACTTGAATCAAGCCAAACCCTTTAGTGAAATTTTTGCGAGTGAGGATCCTCAAATTAAACGGATTCAGGGGCTTGATCATGCATTTCTATTGAGGGATTCAGGCGATCAGGCTTGTGTAACTGTGACTGATGATAGGGCTGGTTATCAGCTTGAGGCTTGGACAGACTGTGATTGTCTAGTGGTCTATAGCTTGAACCAAGTAGCCAGCAACCAGTACATGGACGGTCAGCGAGTCATTCCTCATGCGGCCTTTACCTTAGAGGCACAACAATTACCTGATGCGGGTCAATTGAACCGGCTGCAGGATATTTTTCTAGCAAAAGACCAACCTTTCTACCGTAAGACGGTCTATCAAATTCAACAAAGTTAAGAGGGATTGTTATGGATATAAAAGCATTACAAGCAGCATTTTTGAAATATTTTGACACTCAAAGTCAGCGTGCTTTCTTTGCACCCGGTCGGGTCAATTTGATTGGTGAGCATATTGATTATAACGGGGGGCACGTCCTACCTTGCGCAATTTCAAATGGGACTTATGGTTTAGTGTCATTACGCTCTGATCAAAAGATTTCCTGTGTATCCTTGAACTTCGAGTCAGATGGTTGTGTGACTTTTGACTTAGCAGACCTATCCTATCAAGCTTCTGATAGCTGGGTTAGCTATATTAAGGGGATGATTCAATACTGCCAGGAAAAGACAGGCAAGACTGTATCGGGCTTTAATTTATTGATTTATGGCAATATCCCGAATGGTGCTGGTTTGTCTTCTTCTGCTTCCTTAGAGTTATTAATCGGTATGATTGTGAACCAGTTATTTGATTTAGGACTTAGTCACTTGGACTTGGCTTTATTAGGTCAGAAAGTGGAGAATGATTATCTAGGATTGAATACGGGGATTATGGATCAGTTTGCGATCGGGATGAGCCGAGCAGATTCAGCGGCTTACTTGAAAGTATCCGACATGACTTATGAATTTCTACCGCTCCAACTTGGGGAAGTGGTCTTGTTGATCATGAATACTAACAAGCAGCGTAAATTGACAGATTCAAAATACAATCAAAGACGGGCTGAATGTGACCAAGCCTTAGCTGATCTACAAAAGGAATGTGATATCACTTATTTATGTCAATTAAGACCGGATCAATTTGAAGCATTGAGTCATTTGATTGAAGATCCTGTCATACGACAAAGAGCCAAGCATGTGGTCTATGAAGATGAACGGACCCAACAGGCTAAGGATGCCTTATTAGCCAGTGATTGGGAAGCCTTTGGCCAGTTGATGAATCAATCGCACCAATCTTTGCGAGAAGATTATGATGTGACTGGTTTGGAATTAGATACCTTAGTTGAGGCAGCGTGGGAACAAGAAGGAGTCTTAGGTGCTCGAATGACTGGGGCAGGGATGGGTGGATGCGCCATTGCCTTGGTTAAGAAAGACCGCTTAGATTCAGTCAAGGATCAAATTCAAGCTATTTATCAAGCTAAAGTAGGCTATCCAGCCAGCTTTTATCTGGCACAGAGTGCACCGGGGATCTGTGAGCTAACGGCTATCAACGAGGAGGATTAGATCTTGCAAAAAATTCATGTTACGATTGCTTCTTTTGTGAACCAAGCGATTCAGTTAGGTTTTGCTCAAGAATTAGACCGAGTCTACTTGCAGAATCGCTTAATTGCTATGTTGGACCTCAAGGGCTTTCAAGACTTGGGTCAAAATGATCTATCCCTTTTAGAGAATATGGATCAGATGGTTAATTATGCTAAGCAACGGGGGATTATTCAAACTTCAACATCTGCTCGCGAGATTTTTGAAGCCCAGATTATGGACCTGATCACGCCGCTCCCTTCACAGTTGAACCAAACTTTCTGGGAAAAGTATCAAGAATCAGCTCAGGCAGCAACCGAGTATTTCTATCAATTGTCACGCACTAATGATTATATTAAGACAAGGCAGATTGCTAAAAATATTATTTTTCAATATGAATCCGATTATGGTTGTTTAGATATTACCATTAACCTTTCTAAGCCGGAAAAAACCACTCAAGAAATCGCTTTAGCTCGTCAGATGGAGTCTAGTTCTTATCCTATGTGCGCTCTTTGCTTTGAAAATGAAGGGTTCAAGGGAGATTTGAATCATGCAGCTCGGACTAATCACCGACTGATTCGTTTGGAGGTCAACGGAGAAGGCTATGGTTTACAGTATTCACCCTATGCTTATTTTGACCAACATTGTATCTTCGTCCATCAAGTGCATCAGCCGATGGCGATCAACCGGCGGACTTTTGCCAATTTATTAGCGATCGTTGACCGTTTCCCCCATTATTTTGTGGGGTCTAACGCCGATTTACCGATTACAGGTGGTTCGATTCTCTCTCATGATCATTATCAAGGGGGACGGCATCATTTCGCCATGGCTAGGGCCAAGGTCTCCGAGACATATCAATTAGCTGACTTCCCAGACTTGACGGTGGAACATCTCTACTGGCCTATGTCGGTGATTCGCTTACGTCATACGGATCCGAAGCTGGTACTAGATGCGGCCGAAATGATCTTTAATCACTGGTTAGAATACAGCGATGAGTCCTTAGAGATCCTTGCTTATACGAATGGTGAGCGGCATAATACCATTACGCCGATTGCTAGACGACGCGATAAGGCCTTTGAATTGGATTTAGTGCTACGTAATAATCGCACGAATGATCACTATCCAGATGGCATATTCCATCCTCACCAAGACGTTCAACATATTAAAAAAGAAAATATTGGCTTGATCGAGGTGATGGGGTTAGCCATTCTCCCACCAAGGTTACTTGAGGAGCTTCAAGCCGTTAAGGCTTATCTAAAGGCAGAAATCCCACTGGAACAGGTTCCAGGTATCCATCAAGCCTGGGCACAATCTCTGAAAGAAAGTGTGCTTCATGAGGACCAAAGCCAGCTTGATGATTTAATTCAAGATGCCATCGGCCAAAAATTCCAACGCGTTTTGGAAGATGCTGGCGTCTTTAAGACGGATCAAGCCGGACAAGCTGGATTCCAACGCTTCATGGACAGCCTGAATGCTCGATAATCGTGTTTTTTGAATGGTCAATTTATCGTTAATTAATAAGTAACCCCTCGGATAAAATGTAGGCAAAGAACTCGATTTATCCGGGGGTATTTGTTATGATGATAGAGTCCAACAGACAATACATCATAGAAAGAAGGAATGGCAATGGCAAAACGTGCTAGTCAATTATTTATCGAAAAAGAAGGACAAGATTATGTCATTCGAATGACCCCAGAACTCCAAGAAGATATTGGAACGGTAGGGTTTGTTGAATTTTCTGAAGAAGACCAAGTCGAAAAAGATGGGCTTTTGGCTAATTTGGAAGCGTCAAAAACGGTTCTTGAATTACCAAGTCCACTGGCTGGTAAGATTACTGAGCGCCATGAGGCAGTGGTTAGCCAGCCTGAACTATTAAACTCTGTTAAACCAGAAGAAAATTGGATTGTTAAATTAACCCAAGTCGATGAGGCAGCCTACGAAGCCTTAGAAGACGCATAATCATTCGCTTAATAATATAAGGGAGAAAGGGATGGTTGCTTGGACCCACTCATCACTGACTTGAAGGAATTAGTGGCTGCCTTAGATCAAGAGATGCCGGATCAAGCTGCTTTTTTTGCCGACTATCCTAGGCATAGCTTGGAAGACTGGTTCAATCTCTTTCGTGGTTATTGCAATGTCCGACCACCATGGCCTGCGTCAGAGTCTTTTTTACTGAAACAAGATTATGTCTTAAAAAAATTGCAGGAACGAAGAGGACAAGTGACTCTATCTGACGCTCAACAGGTCGATGCTCAACTCTATCTTTGGCAAGGAGATATGACGCGATTAGCAGTGGATGCGATTGTTAATGCCGCTAACCAGCGTCTATTGGGTTGTACCCAGGCCAACCATCTTTGCCTAGATAATAGTATTCATACTTGGTCAGGAATCCAGTTAAGGCTGGCCTGTCATCGCTTGATTCAAGACCAGGGTCATCTTGAACCGGTTGGTTCTGCCAAGATCACCCCGGCCTTTAACTTGCCCAGTCAATTTGTGATACATACGGTCGGCCCTTATGTCTATGGTAAAACAGTCAGTGAAAAGCAAAAGCAAGCCTTGATCAGTTGTTATCGGGCTTGTTTGGAATTAGCAGATTCCTTTCACTTAAACTCCCTGGCTTTTTCGTGTATTTCAACGGGTGTCTTTCATTTTCCACCAAAAATGGCGGCAAATCTGGCGATTGCGACAGTCAGGGACTATCTCACAATACACCAGTCACCCCTTAAGGTTGTCTTTAATATCTATTCATCAGAAGATCTAGCGATCTATCATTCGCTACTAGTTAAGGACAGTCATTATTGATTTAAGAGGAAAGTAGGAAGAATAAATGATTATAATTGAACCAAAACGTGACGGCGAATGGGTCTATGACCAAGGAACATTAATGGCACTTCAAGCCTATGTGCGTGATCATATTTTTTTAGACGATGATATTGTTATGCCTTATATGTGTCGTCCATCGATTCAAATTGGCCTCTATCAGAATGCTTTTGAAGAAGTTAACCAGCCTTATATGGATGAACATGGCATTGGGCTAGTTCGTCGGGAGACCGGCGGTGGGGCCATCTACCTGGATGATCGGAATATGAGTTATTGCTTCTTATTCAATACGGATAACGGCAATGACATCTACGGTAATTACGATAAACTCTATGCGCCGATTATCAAGGCTCTTAAAAAATTAGGGGTGGAAGGTCTGCAACAAAAAGGGCGGAACGACTTAACCTTGAACGGACAAAAAATATCCGGTGCAGCGATGACGGTGGTTCACGGTCGCGTCTATGCAGGCTTCTCCATGTTGTTAGATCCTAACTATGAAGTGATGGATATTGTCTTAAAACCTAATCAGAAAAAAATGGCTTCCCATGCGGTTCAATCTGTTCGTGCTCGTGTTGGCGCCTTGCGTCAAGCTTTAGCAGATGAATATAAGGATATTACGGTTGAAGAATATACCGAATTAACCTTAAAAGAATTATGTCAAGTGGATGACTTGAAAGATGCTAAGCGTTATGTCTTGAGTGAAGAAGAATGGGCAGCCATCGATCAGATTGCTAATGAAAGATATAATAATTGGGATTGGAATTATGGCCGATTTAGAGAGTTTCAGTTTAAGGTGTCTGATCGTTTCGAAGGCGTTGGAACCTTGCATATCGGCTTGAGCATTAAAAAAGCCATCATTGAAGATATTCAAATTAGTGGTGACTTCTTTGCTGTAAAACCCATTCAAGAATTGGAAGCCAAGCTCCAAGGCGTGCCTCTTCGCAAAGATGCCATGTTGGAAGCCTTAGAAGGAATTCAAGTGTCAGACTATATTACACGAATGACGAATGAAGGATTGATTGATTTTATTCTACAAATCCCTCAAGCAGAAGAAGCATAAATTTTGCATAGATAATCAAAAAAGCTGTGATCAAGTTTATGATCACAGCTTTTTTGATGAGGGATACCATGTTAAGAGTTGTTGAGCGGCTTGTTCTGGATGGTGATGGATGAGGTGGTGTTCGAAGTGACGGTTGATGAGCGTGTAGTGTTGGTCGTAATAATTAAGCATCAGGTCTTGAATGACGCTGGTATAGTCTCCTTGTTCCAGGGCTTGTAGATGCTTAGCTTTGCGCTGAGGATTCATCTTATTCATGCCTTGCAGGGCGTCCATGATTTCTTGCAGGTTATTGTCCTCACCATTTGGAAGATAGTCTGCCATTAAGATCTGAATTCGCTTTTCTAGGTTGGCCTCAATGAGAACTTGATGAGGAGAATCCTTATAGGCATTGTAAAAGCTTTGAGGAGAGTGAACTTTACCGATGCTTGCCGATTCTCCTTCGATAAAGACATAACCCGGTTGGAGCTGGCTTAAAGCCTGAGCTAGGCGGGACTCATAGCTTTGTTGGCTGGGTTGTTTGCCCAGTCCCACATGACCAAAGTGCGAACCTCGGTGGTTTGCTAGGGATTCTAAATCAATGATCTGTCCGCCTTGGCGTTGAATTTCTTTAAGGATCAGGCTTTTACCACAGCCCGTCAGTCCATCTAAGGCCACAAAGTTAATTTGGGGACTTACTTGGTCAAAGTAGGTCATCAAGTGTTGGCGGTATGCTTTATAGCCACCTTCAAGTTGATAGACCTTTTCGCCAATCCCATCTAATAAGCCAACAATGGCAGAAGAACGGAAGCCCCCACTTTTACAATAGAAAACTGGGGTATGATTGGTTTGTAGCTCTAAGAAACGTTTGAAATATTTAGGCAAGTTTTGAGCCATATATTCCATCCCTCTTAGCTTTGCAGCTTCGGGATTGACATGGCGGTAGAGTCGTCCCACATCTTGCCGACTCGCATTATCCAGGACCGGCAGGTTGATGGCGCCGCTAATATGTCCCTGTTCAAATTCAAAAGGACTTCGTACATCGATCAATAGGGGGTGATCCAATTTTTGAAGGGATAGATAGTTTATTTTATTTACCAATAGAACCAGCTCACTTATTAAATAATCAGATACAATCTATCATAACGCTTTTGCGTTGGAAAGTGCAAGCTTTCAAATAAAGAAGCCAATTTTTATTCGTGAAAGCATTGCTAGTAGTCCATTATAAGATAAAAACAGCGCGATACTTATCGCACTGTTTTGTAATGGGAAAGATATCCGTTCGTGTAAGAACAGAGGTTGTACTTTATTTAAAACCTGCTCTAAAAGTCAGAGCCAAGACTCTAAGCTAAAACCGACTTTTGTCGCACTCTATTTAAAACGTGCTTCGATGAGCATCCCCTTATGTCTAAGTAAAAATCGCTCTGCGTGACTAACATCACTCCGATCGATTTCTTACTTAGCCTACAGGGGATTATCGCTCATCGTCGCACTCTGTTAAAACGTGCTCCAAAAGTCAGAGCCTAGAATCTAAGCAAAAACCCTCAACATTTTCTGCGAAAATGCTCGTGTTTTTGCTTAGCTCTACGGCTCTTACCGACTTTTGTCGCACTCTATTTAAATAAATAATAGAGTATGACGATGGTTCCTAGGATAATTCGGTAGTAGCCGAAGGCTTTGAAGTCGTTGCGGCGGATATATTTTAAGAGGGATTGGATGACGAGGACGGAGACGATGAAGGCGACGAACATTCCGGATAGTAGGTAGATGAGGTCGGCTTGGCTGAAGTCGAGTCCAAAGTCTTTGAGCTTAACCAGAGAAGCACCGAGCATGACTGGCATGGACATGAAGAATGAGAATTCAGTGGCGACAGTGCGGTCCATACCCAATAGAAGTCCTCCTAGGATGGTGGAACCCGACCGGGACGTACCAGGAATCAAGGATAGGGCTTGGAAGAGTCCGATCTTAAAGGATCTGGTATAGGAGACATCTTGTAAATGACGGTCAATCTTATCATGTTGGCCTGTTTGGCGGTTTTCAATCCAGATAAAGGCAAAACCGTAAATAATCAAAGCTGCCGCAACTACATAGGGCGTATTGAAGTATTCTTCCATATAATCCTTAATTAATAGTCCCAGCACGCCCGCCGGAATGGTGGCGATAATCACCTTGGACCATAGGATCCAGGTATCTTTTTTTTCTTGCTGGCTTTTGCGGGGATTTAAGGGGTTGAGTCGATTAAAGTATAAAAGGACCACCGCTAAGATGGATCCAAATTGGACCACCGTACGAAACATCTCCATAAAATTAGGATCTAATTGTAATTGTAGTAAGTCTTCAACTAAAATTAGGTGTCCCGTTGATGAGATCGGCAACCACTCTGTGATCCCTTGAATAATACTTAAAATAATAATTTTTGCGAATTCGATCAGATCGATTATTGGCATAGTATCACCTCTTCTATAAAAGTCAAACCCTATTATAGCGAAAAGCACTAAACCTGTCACTGTTCAATTGATTTTCAGAAAGGGTTAGAAAAGTCCCAACAATTTCATCACTGTTTCACATTAAAAAGTTAGTCTATAATAAGTCAAAAGAAAGTTGTTTTTTGAACTTTATTAACTTATTAGAAACTAGGTGTTCTATGTTAAAAATGGCTTATTATTATATCCGGCGAAAGAAAACCCGGAGTATCAGCTTGCTATGTATGTTGACACTGATTTTACTAGCCTTGACGGCATGTATTGACTTAGTCAAGCAGTCCAATCAGATGGAAGCCTCCTTGTATCAAGCTTCGCAAGCAGCTTATTCCATTCGGTCGAAGGATCCCGCTCAACCCTTTGATTTAAAGCAGGTAAAATCCCTTCAAGAAAGTCAGCCAAATAACCAATGGGTGCGGTTCTATGAAGGAAATGCTCAACTCACTGACCTTCAAGCTGTCACCGGATCACAGAAAATCCAACGGGATGATCTAACTGAAGGGCTTAAGAACAATGTTGCACTTTACGCAACCGATGATTCAGCCAAACATGTGCTCTTTAATAGTCAGGTCTTTCAGTTAGTATCCGGACGGGCATTGACAGACAAAGATCGTGATAAGATTTTGGTTCATGAGGAATTTGCCAAGGCTAATGGGTTGAAGCTCCATGATCTAGTTAAGTTACGGCCAGTTAGTTTAGAGGGTGATCCTGCGGACCAGGAAGCCGTGCCCTTTGAGATTGTCGGCATCTTTCAAGGGAAGCGCCAAGAACAATATACCGGTGTATCTTCGGACTTAAGTGAGAATACCTTCTTTATGGACTATCTGGGTAGTCAAGCATTATTAATGAAGGGACAAAATAACCAGCTGACTCAGTTGAATGGCTATGCGAAAGATCCTCAAGCCTTACAAGCAAGCTTCAAGGCTGCTCAAGCTTGGGCTAAGGATCACGGTCAATTGGATGTTATAAAAGACAGCCAAGCTTATGATCAAATCCTAAGTTCTATCAAAACACTGAAAAGTCTCTTTCACTGGGTGGCTTACGGTGTAATGTTTGCTGGGTGGGTAATACTAACCGCCATCCTTCTTTTGTGGTTACGTGAGCGTCTTTATGAGATTGGGGTTTTATTAGCGATCGGACGGTCTAAGGCTAAGATTCTTGGCCAATTCCTCGCCGAATTAGTCTTCTTATCCTTGCCGGCCTTGGTTCTATCAGCTTTACTACAACCCTTGATGCTCAAACCATTATTAGCCAGCTTGAATTTTGGTCAAGCGGCGGAGTCTATGAATTCACTAGCACTTAAAGCATCTACGGGTCTTCCAGCCATTATCACTCTTCTGCAAGCTTATGGCTTATTGATGATTATTGTTGTTCTTGCTGTGAGTGGCTCTTCCGTAGTGATCTTAAGTAAACGCCCCAGTCATATATTAGCAAAAATTAGTTAGGAGTAATCTTATGAATATCTTATCGTTAAAAAATGTATCCTATAAATATCCTGATTCGCGTGAAAAGGTCTTGACCTTGGTCAACCAAGAATTCCAAGAAGGACAATTCTATGCCATTATTGGTAAGTCAGGCTCCGGGAAGTCAACCCTTTTATCCCTTTTAGCCGCATTAGACCAACCAAGTAGCGGACAGATCCTATTCCAAGGAGAGGATATCAAAGAAAAAGGGGATAGTTACCACCGCAAACATCATATTGCCTTGGTTTTCCAATCCTATAACTTGATTGACTACTTAACACCCCTGGAGAATATTCGCTTGGTGAACCCTCAAGCCCCAGAGGAAATCTTAATTGAGTTGGGTCTTGACCGTGATCAAATTAATCGTAATATTAAAAAATTATCCGGTGGTCAACAACAACGGGTAGCCATTGCGCGTGCTTTAGTATCAGAAGCGCCAATTATCCTGGCCGATGAACCGACGGGGAACCTGGATGAAGGAACGGCGGCGGAGATTGTCAGTCTCTTGAAGACGTTAGCCCGTGATCGTAATAAATGTGTCATTGTGGTGACTCATAGCCGTGAACTGGCTGCTTCTGCCGATCAAGTCCTTGAATTGAAGGATCGAAGTCTTGTGGCGGTTAATAATTACGCTTAGAAGGAGGGGAATGAAAGATGTTTAAAAATGCTTTAGCCTATGTGACTCGAAAAAAACTAAAAAGCTTGTTGATCTTTGTGATCGTCTTGATGGCTTCCAGTTTGACCTTGATCAGTCTGGCCATTAATGCAGCCACAGACCAGGCTGCCGAGGAGACCCTAAAAGATATCAATAATAGTTTCTCGATGCAGATTAACCGTCAGTATAATCCCGGAACCCCTCGTGGTGGTGGGAACGTCGCCGGAAAGGATATCCAACAGATTGCTGACTTAGAAGACATTGTCGATTATGTAAAGCGAATCAATAGTGTTGCCGACCTACCTGATCTTGACTTAGTTGATAATGACCAACTTCAACAAAGTCAGTCCTCTGACCGTCAAGCTGAATTTGGACATGCGGTAATGATTACCGGAGTTAACCAGTCAGCAAGAGAAGATAAATTTGTCTCTGGTGAATTTGTCTTGGTGGAAGGAAAACCTCTTGAAGAAGGCGACAAAAATCAAATCCTTATGCATAAAGACTTGGCGGCTAAAAACAACTTAAAGGTGGGCGACAAGGTAACCATCAAGTCCAATCGCTATGATGCGGATAATGTTAAGCAAGCTGATGAGACTGTTGAGGTAACGATTAAGGGCTTGTTTGATGGACATAATAAGTCTGGTGTTACAGTACCCCAAGAGCTCTATGAGAATAATGTGATTTCCGATATTGATACAGCAGCCAAGGTCTATGGTAATGATGAAGAAACCGCTGCTTATCAAGACGCTACCTTCTTTGTTAAAGGGGGGCAAAAGTTAGATAATCTCTTAGGCAAGTTACAAAAATTGGACATTGACTGGCGCAACTACCAGTTAATCAAGTCAAGCTCTAATTACCCAATGTTACAAGCATCGATTTCAGGCATTTATGGCATCTCGAAAAAGATCCTCTTAGCTGTTTTGATCTTTGCTGCGATTGTTCTAAGCTTATTACTAATCTTGTGGATGAATGCCCGCCGAGCTGAAATTGGTATCTTCCTAGCCTTAGGTATTTCCAAGCTGAAGATCTTTGGTCAATTCGCTATGGAACTCTTATTAGTGTCCCTACCTGCCTTTATTGCTTCTTTAGGGGTAGCCAAAGCCTTAGGTCAAATGATGGGTAGCCAAATCCTCAACCAAGTAACGGGAAGCTTAAAGCAAGAGATCGCTAATCAATCTTCAGCAGCAGGATTGGGCGGGGGTGCGGAAGTCGATGGCTTCAATAAGACCATTACCAGCCTATCTATTCACTTGGATCCGGCCATCATTAGCAAAGGCTTCCTCTTTATTCTAGGAGTTTTAGTCTTTGCCTTAGTTCTAGCCTCCCTTAAACTCTTTAAGAAGTCAGCTAAAGACCTATTAATTGATATCGAATAAAAGAAGGAGAGAATTCGATGACCTTATTGTTAGTGGAAGACGATGAAATGATCCGCGATGGCTTGGCAGAATACCTGCGTAATGAAGGTTATGAGGTAAAAGAAGCCAGCGACGGGGGTGAAGCGATGATTTTCTTTGATCCAGAGGTGATTAAGTTGGTGATCCTAGACATTCAATTACCTGTGCTCAATGGGTTGGAAGTCTTAAAGCGGATCCGGGAGATGTCTAAGGTGCCTGTTTTGATGTTGACAGCCTTTACTGGTGAAGATTATAAGGTGGCGGCTTTTTCTTCCTTAGCTGATGGCTATGTGGAAAAGCCCTTCTCCTTGCCAGTAATTAAGGCTCAGATCGACGCCTTGATGGAGCGGTATTATGGGCAAGACTCGGTCTTTCAATATAAAGAGACGGTGGTAGATTTTCAAAGCTATTCTGCAACGGTCAACGATCGCCCTGTAAAGATGAACCCTAAAGAAATTGAGATTTTACAGTGTTTAGTCATGAATCAAGGGCAGGTCTTATCACGCGGCCAGATCATTGATCAGGTCTGGAAGGATAGCGATGAGATTCCTTTTGATCGAGTGATTGACGTCTATATTAAAGAACTCCGCCGTAAACTTGATCTGGACTGCATTGTCACGATTCGCAACGTCGGTTACAAATTGGAGAAATAATGAAACGATTTAAACTTTTTCCTGGACTCTTCCTATCAACCCTGGCAATTCTAACGGGGTTGGTGGTAGTAGTCCATTTAACCATTTATTTTATCTTTCAGCCAACTTTTTTGATGACCCGTAAGCAGGCATTGGATCAGGCTGCTGAAGGCTTAGCTCAATCCTTAGAGGGGCTGGAAGTCTCGGCCATTCGTCAAAGTCTGGAAGTTTATTCCAATGGCAATGATATTAAGGCCTTTATCCAAACGGCTAGTCAACCAGATTCCTTGCCGGTTGATGATCAAGTTGATCGTGATCTAACCAGCCACCATAATTCCTTGATTATTGAAGAACGGTCGGTTCAATCTAAGGATCAAGGCCCGATTAAAGTCCAGATTGTCTCGACGGCCGATATAAAAAAAGAAGCTAAGGATTTGTCCTTGACCTTTCTGCCTTATTCGATTGCTTTGTCATTTTTAATTGCTCTGCTCATTGCTTATATCTATGCTAAGGTGATTACGCATCATATTCAACAAGTTAAACGTGTGACTGACCGCATGATGAAGCTCGATCCAGATGCCCAACTTCCTATTAATTCTTATCATGAGATCGGTCAATTGAAGGACCAGCTTAATCATTTATACCGTCATTTACTCGCGGTGATCGAACAAGTCGAAGCTAATTCAGCGGCTCGCATTGAATTGGAACGCCTGCGTTTTGACTTCTTTACAGGGGCATCCCATGATTTGAAGACGCCTCTAGCTAGCCTACAGATCATCTTGGAGAATATGA
This sequence comes from Facklamia hominis CCUG 36813, assembly GCF_000301035.1. GTDB lineage: Bacteria > Bacillota > Bacilli > Lactobacillales > Aerococcaceae > Facklamia > Facklamia hominis. Next base: position 1,806,231 of record NZ_JH932292.1, read on the forward strand.
AGTATCAGGTGGGAAAGTATAAGGATCGCGATACATATATTGACCGGTGTCTAGACTTGACTCAGGATCTATCCGCTAGTATTCGTCAGATTCTAGAACTTTCCTCGGTTGAACAGTTGGGTCAAGATGAAGACTGGGTTCAGATTGGACCAGAATTGGCCAAGGTCTATCAAGATTACGCCCTCTGGGCCCAAGAAAAATCAATTAGAATTGTTAGTCACTTAGATCAAGAATGCCTCTATATTAGCCGGTCAGCCTTTCAGATTGTGCTATCAAACTTAATCTCTAATGCTATCAAGTACTCTAAACTCGGTGAGACGATTGAAGTAGGAAGCCGACAAGGCTGGTTCTATATTCAGAATACTAGCCTAGAAGGCAAGGCTACCCCCTTAGAAGAAGATAGGACGGCGGAAATCAAGTCTGGGGATATGGGGACGAAGAGTACTGGTTTGGGACTTTTTATTATTAAGCGATTGCTCGATAAATACCAAGTTCCTTATCGTTACTATCGTCGTCAGGATAGTTGGACCTTCTTAATTCAGTGTCAAATGAATCATTGATTATTTGAGTTTAAAAAGAAGTGATAAGGGTTTAATCACTATGAATGATTAGAACTGATGATCAATCAATGAAATTAGTAAAAAAAAAAGCTAAAAAAGAACCGCTATTATTTGCATTGCAAACACGTTCTTTGTATAATTACTAATGCTAATCAAAGCTTAAATAAAGATTAAGCACAAATTAAATAAGTATATCCATGCTTATATATATAGGAGGTAAGTGAATGGAAAAAAATTATCGTTATGCGATTCGCAAAACGACCCTTGGGGTAGGAAGTGTGGCTATTGCCGCTATTCTAGCGGGCCAAGTACAAACTGTTAAAGCCCAAGAAGTAGATCTTCCTCAAGAGTCCGTTCAAATACAAAATGAAGCAGCAAACAATAGTGTCTCTGAAGACGAAGGTCGAGGGGCTACTGATTCAGAGACATTGGCATGATCCGATCAAGCAACACCCAATGCGGTGGCTCAAGCCCAATCGACCGAACCGAATTATTCCACTGATGAAAAAGAAATCAAAGACTACAATGAATCTGAACGATATAAAGAAACAGATTTACAGCCGGGAGATACAAATCAGGAGTTCAATAAAACTGATGAAAAGCAGATAAAAGATGGTTTTAAATTTGAACTTAAAAACCCATCCGCAACATCACCAAGTAAGACCGAATATGGTTACCAAATTACCATCGACAAGAAAACCGGTCAAAGAACCTATACTAAGGTTTATGTTACAGACAGTGGTCTTATACCTGTTGATCCAGGTGAAAAACCAATGATGAGCGAAGGAGATAAGTTAACACCTGGATCTCCTGATGTAACCTACAAACCAGATGAAAACACTATAATAGATGCTGCTAGAACACAAAGGAACTTGAACTATGGAGCAAGCGAAGAAACCTTAAAGAATATCAACAACAAGGATAATGACTCCACTTCTTTTGGTTTTAAAGATAATTATACATCAGACAATCCGAGAGTTAAGTTTTTTGGAGGTAGCTTTGCTTTAGGCTACAAGGTAAATCCATGGCCAAATGAAAATGATAAGCTTGAAGAATTAAAGCTTAATAAAAATAATTACGATCCAAACAAAAAATACTTTGTCCAAGGTCAAGACATCGACACAGGCATCAAGGTAGATAATGTGGATGAAAATGCAAAAGAAAGATTAGTCGGCCAAGTTTATAACCCGATCACAGGTAAAATTGTTCCTGGAGCAAGTGCCTATATCGGCGATAATGGCAATGTCCACGTTAAGTTACCTGACGGCGCCCTTAAAAAGGACGAATCTGGCAAGACAGTCATTAATGAAAATTCAATCTTTAATACACCTGACTACAAGGCCCTTCAAAACTTAGATGTTAAATTCTTCGCCCGTCCAAGAACAGCTGAAGAATTTAAAAAGATCGCAGAAACACCTGATGAATTTGGTGAAACAGGAACCTATACAGAAACAGGTGCAGGTTCTGCTACTATCAAGCACAAGGGCCAAGATGTAGTTATCGACAAGCAAGGTATCGACCGCTACGACCACTACAACCTAATTGGCAGCTTTAAACTTAACCTCGATGATACACGCTATTACGACCAAAAGTTTGAAGATGGCAACGGTGATGATACATCTAAGGTAACATCATCAGCAGTAAAACCGGGTGAACCATTCAAAGTAGGAATTGTCGAACCAGAAAATCCAAGAGAGACTGACAAGTCTGCTGAAGAAATGAACGCTGCTGAAGACAAGGGAGAAGCTTCTGGTAGGCTTATCATGGATTTTATCAATCGTGAAAATAAAGGTAAGGCAGAAGCAGACCAATGGAAGGTAGATGTTGATCCTAACGACATTGCGAACTTCACCATCACTCCACCTAAGTCAGCCAAGGCGGGTGACTTTATAGCAATTCCGCTCGAGTACACCTATACTAACGGGTCAAAGGACGTCCACTGGTTCCACTTTGTAGTCCAAGAATCAACCTATATCAAGCCGGAATACGATGCTCAAGTTAACTTCCCGGTAAACGAACAAACATCTCCTGCAACAGTAACAGAAGATGGCAAGAGAATAGCGCCGGACCACTATACGCTTCCGGACACCCTGGAAACTGATGAAGCGGGTAACAAGCTAGCTACAGATGATAAGGGGAATAAATGGACTGTAAAAGTTGATGAAAAAACAGGTCAAGTTAGTGCGAAACCAGTAGATCCTACAGCCTTTGACGGTGGAGAAAAGCTTACAGTACCTGTAATTGCTCACTATGTAGACGAACAAAAACCGGGCGAAGACATTACCGAAGAAGTCCATGCCTACTTCGTAATCGAAGAAAAAGCAAACATGACTCCTCGTTATAATGCTCAGGCAGGTAAGTCAGGGGATCAGCTTTCATCAGATGTTATCCTAAATACAGAAGATAAATACAACAGAAGACCAGGTAAGTACACCCTAGATTCTCCAACATACACAGATGATAAGGGTAATACTTGGAATGTAAGTATCGATGAAAATACTGGTAAGGTAACTGCAACAGTACCAAATGCAGAAGAAGGCAAGTCAATTGATGGAGCCCTACTAAATGTACCAGTAACAGCCCACTACTATGAAGAAGATGCAGAAGGCAACCAGGTTGAAGCTGGAACAAAGAAGACAGAAGTTCAATTTGTAGCCTATGGTACTAACGGAAAAGTTGAAAAAACAGTAGAAGTTCCTTTTGAAACAAAAGTAGAAAAAGATCCAAATCTTAAAAAAGGTGAGATCAAAGTTATCACCGAAGGTAAAAAAGGATCTAAGAAAGTAACTTATACCATCGAAGATTCAAAAATTGTAAAAGAAGAAGAACAAGAACTAGAAGCGCCACAAGTTAGAGAAATTCACGTTGGTGAAGGCGTGAATGATGGGACTCATAAAATTGAAGAAAAAGTTGAAGTTCCATTTGAAACGGAAATTCAATTTGACGACAGCCTTGCTCCAGGTGAAACCAAAGAAATTCAAAAAGGCGAAGCTGGAGAAAAGAAGAGAGATATTACTCTTACAATTGAAGATGGCAATGTGACAAAGACTGAAATGGGTGAGTTTACTGAGACCAAGGCACCTAAGAAGCGCATCATCAAAGTAGGTAGAAACACCGAAGGTAAGGTAGAACACAAGGAAGAACTACCATTCAAATATAAGGTTGAAGAAGTTGATACACTTAAAAAAGGTGAATACAAAATTGTAAAACCAGGCAAGGTCGGAACAAAGACAACAACCTGGACAATAGAAAACTCAAAAGTAGTAGGCGAACCAACTGTCACAGAAGACCCAGCAGAAGACGCTCTTATCCAAGTAGGTAAGGGAACTAATGATGGTACTCACGAAATCGTTGAAAAGAAAAATATCGATTATAAGACAATCATCGAATACGATGAAAACCTTGACGCTGGTCAACAAGAAGTTGTCAAAGAAGGAAATCCAGGAGAACAAGAAAGAACCAATACCCTTGTAATCAAGGATGGTAAAGTAACCGAAACCAAAGAAGGCGAATTCAAGACAACTAAGGAAGCAACTGATCGAGTTGTAAAAGTTGGTACAAAACCAGTTACTAAAGTGGTAGAAAAACCATTCAACACGGAGTATATCTACGATGAAAATCTTGAATCCGGAAAGACTGAAGAAGTAACTCCAGGTAAAAACGGCAAAGTAACGATCACAACGACTTATGACAAGGACCAAAAGAAAGTGGTAACTTCTGAAACAGAAGAAGCTGGTCAAAACAGAGTTGTGAAAATCGGTGGTAAGACTAACGGAACTGAAAAAGTTAAAGAAGAAATTCCATTTGAAGTAGAAGTTAGAAAAGATCCATCCCTTAAGAAAGGTGAATGGAAATATGCCAAAGATGATGAAGGCAATGAACTGAAGGGTGAAAAGGGAGAGCAGGAAAGAACGCTCACCATAGAAAACTCTAAAGTAACAAACACCTCTGAGCCAACGGTCACTAAAAAAGCTAAAAATGCGGTTATCTTGGTCGGCGAAGGAACAAACGACGGTACTCACAAAGTAGTTGAAAAGAAAGCCATAGATTATAAAACAGTCATCGAATATGATGAGAATCTGGAAGCTGGCCAACAAGAAGTTGTCGAAGAAGGAAATCCAGGAGAACAAGAAAGAACGAATACGCTTGTTATCAAGGACGGCAAGGTTGTTGAAACCACGGAAGGCGAATTCAAGACAATCAAGGAAGCAACTGATCGAGTTGTAAAAGTTGGCACAAAACCAGTTACTAAAGTGGTAGAAAAACCATTCAACACGGAGTATGTCTACGATGAAAATCTTGAATCCGGAAAGACTGAAGAAGTAACTCCAGGTAAAAACGGCAAAGTAACGATCACAACGACTTATGACAAGGACCAAAAGAAAGTGGTAACTTCTGAAACAGAAGAAGCTGGTCAAAACAGAGTTGTGAAAATCGGTGGTAAGACTAACGGAACTGAAAAAGTTAAAGAAGAAATTCCATTTGAAGTAGAAGTTAGAAAAGACCCATCCCTTAAGAAAGGTGAATGGAAATATGCCAAAGATGATGAAGGCAATGAACTGAAGGGTGAAAAGGGAGAGCAGGAAAGAACGCTCACCATAGAAAACTCTAAAGTAACCAACACTTCTGAGCCAACGGTCACTAAAAAAGCTAAAAATGCAGTTATCTTGGTTGGCGAAGGTACAAACGACGGTACTCACAAGATCGAAGAAAAGGTTGAAGTTCCATTTGAAACTGAAATCCAATTTGATGATAGCTTAAAACCAGGAGAAACTAAGGAAGTCCAAAAGGGCGAGCTCGGTGAAAAGACTCGAACTAATACTCTTACCATCGAAGATGGCAAGGTAACTAAAACTGAAATGGGAGAGTTCACTGAAACAAAAGCTCCTAAGAAGCGAATTATCAAAGTGGGTAGAAACACCGAAGGTAAGGTAGAGCACAAGGAAGAGTTACCATTTGGCTACAAGGTTGAAGAAGTAGAAGACCTTAAGAAGGGCGAATACCGCATCGTTAAGACAGGTAAGGTTGGTACTCGGACTACTACTTGGACGATTAAGAATTCTCAAATCGATGGGGAACCGACAGTAACAGAAGTAGCGCCAGAAGATGCACTTATCCAAGTCGGTAAAGGTACCAACGATGGTACCCACGAAATCATTGAGAAGAAAGAAATTCCTTTCGAAACTCGGTATGAATATGATGATTCATTAAAACCAGGTGAAGAAAAGATCGTGACCCCAGGATCTCCAGGTGAGCAAGAAAGAACCAATACCCTTGTGATCAAGGATGGAAAAGTTGTAGAAACTAAAGAAGGCGAATTTAAGACTACGAAAGAGCCTCAAGAAAGACTCATCAAGATAGGAAGAAAGTCTACTGAAGGTGAAACGACTAAGACGATCGAACGGGAAATTCCTTATGAAACGAAGGTAATCTATGACGATACTCTTGAAGCTGGTTTCCAAAAGATTGAAAAAGAAGGTAAACCAGGTAAAGAAGAAGTCACAATTACTCAAAAGATAAAGGATTCTAAGCCAGTTGGAGATCCAACAGAAACGACTAAGACGATCACAGAAAAAGAAGATCGGGTAGTAAGAGTCGGTGTTAAACCAGTTGTTAAAGAAACAGAACTCGGCAACAATACGGAATACAGACACAATCCTAATCTAAAAGCTGGCGAAGAAAAAGTTATCGAAGAAGGTTCTAAGGGATCTGTTAAATACACCACAACCTTCAACAAGGAAACAGGTAAGCTCGAAGTGACTGAAGAAAGAACGGAACCGAAGAATAAGGTTGTAGAATATGGTTCTAAGACAGATGGCGAGTTCACTTACGAAAGTGAAAAAGCATATGATATTATCATTCGAGAAAATCCAAACCTTGAGGCTGGTAAGACAAAAGTCATCCAAGAAGGTAAGCCAGGTAAGACAGAAACTACTGTTAAGATTGAAAACAGCAAGGAAGTGTCTAGGGATACTAAGACAATCACAGAAAAACAAGATAAGATTATCGAAATCGGAACTAAAAATGTCTGTGAAATCCCACCAGTAGATCCAGAAGATCCAGAAAAACCAGGTAAAGAAGATCCAGAAAAACCAGG
>NZ_JH932292.1:1813102-1897623 GCF_000301035.1 Facklamia hominis CCUG 36813
AAACCAGGTAAAGAAGATCCAAAAGATCCAAGTAAACCAGGTGAAGAAGATCCAAAAGATCCAAGTAAACCAGGTGAAGAAGATCCGAAAGATTCAGAAAAACCAGGTGAGGAAGATCCAAAAGCTCCAACGAAACCTGCTAATGATCCATCAACAGGAGAAGTTGAAAAAGCAACGACATTGCCTCAAACTGGTGAGGTATCTGGTCATCTCTTTGGAGCGGCTGCCCTATCCATTCTTTCTGGACTAGGACTTATCGCAACTCAACGTCGTAAAAAAGAAGAAGAATAATTGTTAGATTAAAATGGACTAACAATAGTTCTAGGAATGAGCTAAGCAACAATGGTTGCTTGGCTCATTTTTTTGTTCAAATTAAGTCGATGATTTGCAAGGAGATTATCAGAATGTTTGATAAGTTGAGATATTTTATATCAATCCCTAATACTCATAGTCATAAGATCAAGTGAATGTTAGACTAATTATATATATTATTATTAAAGGAGCGGACTATGAAGAAAAAATTAATGACCTCGATCTTAATTGCTAGCTTATTGATGACGGGAGTATCGAATCCCCTAATCTATGGGCAAGAAGAATCATCTAATGAAGCAGAATCCAGCCAAGAGATATCGAATGAATCGACAGATTCGGATACAGCTTCCTTAGTGGATTTCCCTGAAGAGCATTCAGGACACTTTGTGCAAGAATTTGATTTATCTCATCATGAAGCCAAGGATAAGGTACGTCTTTGGATTCCTTATGCAGAATCGAATGATTATCAAGAAATCTCTAATGTGAAGATTGAAGTATCGGATGAATCAGTTGAATATCAAGTGACGGAAGATGAATTAGGTAATAAGATGATCTATGTTGAATGGCCAGCCGATCAAAAAGATCGCAAGTTGACTTATTCATTTGATGTAACTCGCAAACGTGTGGATAAACCAGAATTTAAGGAAGAAGAAGAAGCGATTGATAAGGAAGAATTTGCTCAGTATTTAACAGGGTCTAAATTAGTACCGATTGGCGATGAAATGAAAGAATTATCAGACGAAATCTCCAAAGACGATGCAACGGTAGAAGATAAAGTAAGAGCTATCTACAAATGGATCTTTGACAATATGGTCCGTAATGATGATGTTATCGGTTGTGGTACAGGAGATGCTCTTGATTCGATTGCTAGTTTGGATGGTAAATGTACCGATATTCACTCTGTCTTTATTGGCTTGGCAAGGGCTCAAGGAATCCCTTCGCGCGAAGTCTTTGGTGTTCGGATGAAGGATGAGGATGGTGATGTAACTGGTAGCCAACACTGTTGGGCAGAATACTATCAACCAGGCACAGGTTGGGTAGCGATTGATGTTGCTGATGTGCTTAAGATGGTCTTAAATAAAGAATTAGATAAGTCGAGTCCAGAAGCCAAGACTTATTATGATTATTACTATGGTAACTTAGATCCAATGCGGGTTGCCTTTTCAACAGGGCGTGACTTAACCTTGAATCCAGAACAAGAAGCTGGTCCGGTTAACCAATTTGGTTATCCCTATGCCGAAGTGGATGGACAAGCACTTGATTGCTATCAAGCAGAAGACTTTGGTTATCATTTTGACTATCAATTAGCTGAATAATGAATGACCAGCCAGCCTTTCGGCTGGCTTTTTTATATGCTATTTTGGGACTTTTCTAAAGGAGCCTTTTGTTATAGAATGGTAGGAGTGCATTGATGGTCTATTGAGCAATATGTTTAATGGCTAAACCTTTGATATGATTGATAGTGATTAAGAGATCGAGTCTGAAGCGAATTGACTGAGGGCTCGATTTTGTTAATTGAAGGAGAGGATAGTATTGAATTCGTTGATTCATGCCGATAATATATGGTTTTTGTGGGCAATTATTGCAGGTTGTGCCACGATCGCGATTATTTTGGAGCAAAAATATGACTGGGCTAGCAAGGTGACTGGAGCCATCATCGCCTTATTAATGATGTTAGTACTATCGAATGTGGGGGTGATTCCAGCTAGCTCACCGGTCTATGATGCGGTATGGGATTATATTGTCCCCTTGGCCTTACCCATGTTATTATTCACCGCTGACCTGAAGTCTATTAAACAAGGAGCGGGGCGCTTAATGTTGATTTTCCTCTTGTCAAGTCTGGGGACGATTGTAGGTGGCTTGTTGGCTTATTTTATGCTTCGAGATCTGATCCCACAATTAAACGATATTGTGCCCATGTTTATTGGAACTTATATTGGGGGTGGGGTGAACTTTGTGGCTTTATCAACGGCCTATAAAGTTCCGGCTGCCACTACCTCAGCTGCCATGGTGGCGGATAATCTCTTGATGGCTCTATATTTCTTTGTACTTATTACCTTACCAGGATTGAATTGGATTCAGCATCATTATGCTCATCCACATATCGATAAGATCCGGGATATGACCGCCCAAGACCAGTCAGCGAAGGAGACTATGGCCGCTAAATATTGGAGCCCCAAGGATATTTCCCTGAAGGATATTGCCTTAACAGTCAGTTTGTCCTTAGTGATTGTGGCACTATCTTCGACTTTAGCTAACTATATTGGGCGATGTTTTATCGGTCAAGATTTTTGGTCAGTAGTGCTTAAGAGTTTCTTTGGGAATAAGTACCTATTAATAACGACCTTTACTATCTTATTAGCTTCTCTTTGTCCCAAGTGGATGCAGTCCATTCATGGTAGTCAAGAATTAGGAACCTTTTTAATCTACCTCTTTTTTGCGGTGATTGGAGCTCCTGCATCGGTATCTTTGATTCTCTCGGAGTCGCCACTATTGCTCTTATTTGCAGCGATCATGGTCTTTACCAATCTTTTATGGACGTTGCTTTGTGGTAAGCTGTTTAAGTTCAGTATTGAAGAGATTATGCTTTCTTCCAATGCTAATATTGGTGGACCGACCACAGCGGCAGCCATGGCCGTTTCTAAGGGCTGGGGAGATCTAATTGTACCTGCTCTTTTGGTTGGGACACTTGGTTATGTGGTAGGTAATTATTTAGGGGTTTTGATTGGGATTCTATTGCATTAGGTATCAAAAAAATTGGCGATTGCTTAGCAATCGTTTTTTTGATGGCTATTATGACAATTAGTTTAAACTAGTATTATATATTTTTTAGGAGTATACTTGGGATATAGCTTATTGGTAGGAATGAAAGAGTTATAGGAGGTTATTATGAATATTAAGACAATGGGGCGTTGGCTATTGGCCACCCTATTATTAGCAGGATCCAGTGGAGCGAGTTCGCTTGATCCCGGACAGGCTGTAACAGAAATCACACCCCCTCATGGGATCTCAAGGGTTTATGCAGCTGAGACGACATCTGAATTATCTTCTTGGGGAGATTTAGTCAAGCGAGTTAGTGAGAGTACTGAAGGTTCAGAATTAACATTAACTGTTGGATCACAAGGCATCGATGGCTCACAAGCCAGTAATAAATTGGTGGTTCGAAAGGGTCAAACTCTTCACTTAGTGGGATCAGGAATTTTAAAAGGAAAAGGTCTTGATTCGATTGTAGTAGAAGAAGGAGGGACTTTGACGATTGATGGACCTACTGTCAGCAATGCACAAGTTCAAGTTAAAGGACAATTGAACATTGTTAATGGTGGGATTAAGGATACTAAGTTACCGGGATCGATTATTTCTGTGGAGGGCGGAAACTTGCATTTATCTGGAGGAGAGATCTCTGGAAATGAAGCGCAGGCTTTAGCCGATAGTGATAATACCGAATATTCGGTAGTGACCATCAAAAAAGGGTCCATGGTGATGGATGGTGGGAAAGTCAGTCAGAATAAGAGTCTGCAATTTGGTGGAGCGATTAGCTCTTGGGATAAGGATTCAATAATTACCATCAATGATGGCGAGATTAGTAATAATCAAGCCCTTCATCCCACAAGGTATGCCTATGGTGGTGCCGTTTACACTAGAGGTGGAACCATTTCGATGAACAAAGGGATCGTCAAGGCTAACTCGGCTGAACGTGGCGGAGCAGTGGCGATTGATAACGGAGTATTCCAAATGAAAGATGGAAGCTTTGAGGATAATACGAATGGTGAATATAGTGGCCAAGGTGGTGCACTCTACGCTTTAAGTCGGTCTAAACTAACCATCGATGGTGGTCAATTTAATCATAATAAGGCCAATGGAGCAGGTGGTGCTCTCTTTATTGCAGATAGTTATACTAAGATCAATGGCGGTAGCTATACCAATAATGAATCATCAAAATCTGGTGGAGCTCTAGCGCTAATTAAGAGTAAAGATGCTGCAGAAGACGTTGGAATTACGGAAATTCATGCCGGAGAATTTAAGGGCAATGAAGCAACGGGATTCTGGGGCGGTGGAGCAATCTATAATGATACTTTTTCGACGCTAAGAATGTATAATACCTTAATTAAGGATAACCGAGTTGAAAAACCTTTCTTAATTGGAATCGGCGTTGGTGGTAAATCAAAACCAGCGAGTATGCAAGGTGGGGGTGTTTGGAATTGCCCAACGGGACAGACAATCACCCACATTGATAAAGGAGTTGCCATCTATGATAATGAGGCTGGTAATGCTAACCAAGGCAAATACTTAGGGGCTGGAGATGACTTTGTTAATATTCAAAAAGATATTAAAAATCCCAGTCTTGAGATTACTTCTAGACTCTTAGGTGGCGGTCATCGTTTATGGTATAAGGATGGTTCGATCCAAGGTATCCATGTGAATTATGAAGTTGGTCAACAAGATCCTCGATTTGATCCGGATAATCCTGGAGAACCGCTTGAATATAATAAGGCCATGGGAGGATTTCTTGGTTATAAGTCAGTACCATCAGAAGACTCGAAGTTTCTAGCAGAGAGATTGGCTAAAGTATTTATTATGGGTAATAAGGCGAGTCATCTAGGAATTTCAGGTGGCGGAATTACCAATAATGGAAAGTTAATCTTCGGTCAAGAAGGAAACTTCCAATTGAAATTGGCTAAAAAGTGGGTAGATCAAGATGGCAACCCTCTCGATCCAAATCAACTTCCTGAAGGAGTCACGATCCCTGAGCAAATTACGATTAAAGTGTTAATTAATGGTCGACATACGGATACTGTTGTTCTTAAGAAATCAGAAGGTTGGACGGCCACAATTGATGATTTTCCAAATCCAGAATATTTGGAAAACTCTGAAATTTCATTTGTTGAAGACGAGGTTCCTGGATTTAAATTAGAAGTGCGTGAGGCGAATCTAACAGAAGCTAGTTTAGAATATGAACTAGTGAATAAGATCAAGTCCGCGGATTATACGCCGGTAGTGTCTAAGGTGTTGACTGGTAGAGAATTGAAGGATAACGAGTTTATTTTCCAATTATTACAGGAAGGTCAAGTCATTGACACAGTCACTAATACGGCTTCAGGTCAGGTATCCTTTAAGACGCTTAAGTTTACGAAACCTGGGACTTACAGCTATCAGATTAAAGAAGTAAAGCCCGAAGAATCGACAGAGCTGGGCTTGACCTATGACGAACGTATTTATACTTTAACGGTGGAAGTAACGGATAATTTTGATTTGCAAGCTAGTTACATGGTGGATAATGAAGCAGCTGACCAGGCTACTTTTGAGAATAAATTTGAGCAAGTGAAGGCTAATTTTGTTCCTCAAGCCATGAAGACCTTAAGTGGTCGCGAGTTAAAAGAGAGCGAGTTTACTTTCCAATTATTGGAAGATGACAAAGTTATTGATACCGCAACAAATACGGCGGCTGGTCAAGTGACCTTCAAGGAATTAGAATATACCCAACCAGGAACTTATCACTATACAATTCGTGAGCGTTCAGGTAGGGAAATAGGTATGTCTTATGATCAATCGGTTTATCAATTGACAGTGACGGTCGATGATAAGATGGAACTAACCGCTATTTATTCTAAAGAAGGACAAACAGTAGAAGAACCTAATTTTGTCAATACGGTAGGAGACTCACCTAAAGGCTTAGTAACCTTATATAAGGTAGATGCGGACACCAATGCAGCCTTAAAAGGGGCTCAGTTTAAGTTGGTTCAAGATAAAGCAGCGATCCCATTCTATTTAGATGATCCTACTGGACAGGTTCAATCAGTTTCGGGTATTCAAGTGATCGGATCCGAAAGTCAAACAGTGGATCCTATTTTAAATGATGGTCAGATTGCTTTTGATGAATCCATGCGGACTAAAGTGTATTTAGGAGCGGGTTCGTATCAGTTGGATCTTACGAATGCCAAGGTAGAATCGACTATTGAAGAATCAAAAGATTTTGAATTAATCGCTCATTATCTTAAAGATGAAGCAGGAAATGTTTCGGGTATTATGATTGAAGTTAAAATGACTGATTCAAAAGAAACGAGTGAAGAAACAACAAGTTCAAGCACAGGTTCAACTACTACAACGACCACCTCGGCCGAAGTGGATTCAGAGACTAATGCAGCACTTGTTCAGCTTGAACAAGAAATCAAAGAATTAGAAGCTCAAATGGAAGCGGCAAAACAGGTTCAACCAATTATTGAACAACGACTGATATCGACAACGAGTCAAGAACCAACGGGAGAAATGGAAGTTAATGCAGGTGATCAAGCAACCTCTCCAGCCTATGAAGAGATTATTGTTAATCAGGCTGAGTTGGATCAAAGTCAGGCTCGAGTGAAGGAATTAGAAGCACAAATCTCTGAGTTGAAAGTTCAATTAGCCCAACTTCAAGTCGCTTCAACCACAAGTACAACGAGCGTCACTACGGTAACATCCAGTACAACAAGCGTGACGTCTGTAGAAGAAGAATCGATGACTGAGACTTCAATGGAACAGAGCAACTTATCTAGTTCCTTTACCGTGACTTTAATGGAACCTGTTATTCGTACAACAGGTGATCAAGGTGAAATTATTTTTGATCGTTTACCTCTAGGAATCTATCATTTTGAAGAAATTCAAGCTCCTTCAGGTTATCAAATGAATGATCAACCAATTCCTCCATTTGAGATTATGCTAGCAGCAAATCAAAGTGTAGGAGTTAAGTATAAACCAGTCGATCCAATTACTGTTAAAAATGTAAAGGTTCCAGAAGAAACAACCACAGAAACAACAGTTACGACGGAGTCAACTTCGACAACCGAGTCAACTTCGACAACCGAGTCAACGACGACAAGTGAGTCAACTTCGACAACCGAGTCAACAACGACAAGTGAATCGACTTCGACGACGGAGTCAACCTCGACGACCGAATCAACAACGACAAGTGAATCGACCACTAGTACAGAAGAAAGGACGACAACACCCACGACGCTTGAATCGACTCAATCAACGCCGACACCGCCTAAACCGGGTCAGCCTAAACAAGGGTTACCTGGAACTGGGGAAGATGTTTCACGAACTTTATCAGCGATTGCTGGTATGATCTTCTTGGTAGGTCTTGTCTTATTGATTCGTTCCAAGGATTCATCCGATGAAAAAGATTAATTAATAATCATCAATTGATGATTATTTCCCCCAAAAGATTTGCCCATTAAGGACATCATTTGGGGGCTTTTTCATTTATAACTTGCTTGTTAAGATTGTAAAAAATATAATAATAGTAGATTGAGTGAATCTGGAGAGAAAGAGGATTTTAATGAAAAATACCTATCTTAATAAATCTTATCGAGACTTAAGTCAAAAATACCCCCATGAAAGGGAATTTCTTCAAGCGGTACACTTGTTTTTTAATGAAATTGAACCGGTGATTGATCTCCATCCTGAGTATCAAGACCAAGCAGTTTTGGAGCGTCTAGTGGAACCAGAGCGAGCAATTAGTTTTCGGGTGCCTTGGGTTAATGACCAAGGAAAGGTTAAGGTGAACACCGGTTATCGGGTCCAATTTTCTTCGGTTTTAGGACCTTATAAAGGAGGAATCCGCTTTGATCCTTCGGTAAATCTATCGATATTGAAGTTTCTAGGGTTTGAACAGACCTTTAAGAATGCCTTGACAGGTCTTCCTATGGGAGGCGGTAAAGGTGGGGCTGATTTTGATCCGCGAGGCAAGTCAGATCAGGAGATTATGCGCTTTTGTCAAAGCTTTATGACGGAATTATACCGTCATATTGGTCCAGATCTTGATGTTCCTGCTGGGGACATTGGCGTGGCAGGTCGTGAGATCGGCTACCTTTATGGTCAGTACAAACGGCTACAGGGACCTAAACCAGGAGTGTTAACCGGTAAGCCAGTGATCTTAGGAGGAAATGAATCGCGTCCGCCTGCGACTGGCTATGGCTTAATCTATTTCTTAAAACAGATGTTAGCTGAAACAGGACAAGATCTAGCCGGAAAGACGGTAATGATTTCAGGTGCAGGAAATGTCGCCTCTCATGCGTGCCGTAAGGCTCAAGAATTAGGGGCACATGTGGTCACCCTATCGGATATTGATTATGCCATCTATGATCCTAAGGGGATTGATTTAGAGCTTGTAATTCAGCTGCGGGATGATCCGCAGGCAAACTTGGCTGATTATTCTAAGCGACACCCTCAAGCTCAGGTACGAGCACAATCAGTCTGGGACTTGGCGATTGAAGCGGATATAGCCCTTCCATGTGCGACTCAAAATGAGATGAATCATAAACAAGTTAAGCGATTATTGAATAAGGGGCTTGGCTTTATAGCTGAAGGAGCGAATATGCCTTTAACGGCAGAAGCTTGTCGAGTGGTTAAAGAAGCAGAGATTCCTTATGCTCCAGGTAAGGCAAGTAATGCAGGAGGGGTAGCTGTTTCAGGATTGGAGATGTGCCAAAATGCGGCTCGACTGCCTATGAAGCCGGACCAGGTAGATCAACGACTTCAAGAAATTATGACTCATATCTTCAGTCAATGTAAAGAAGCAAGTTTGCGTTATGGTGGCGGACTGAATTATGCCTTTGGCGCTGATATTGCCTCTTTTGAGAAGGTAGTGGAAGGTTTGTTACAATTAGGCGTGGTATAGAAGGGAGAATGATTCAATGCAAAGCAAGCGTCATTGGTTAAAGCATACCTTGTTATTTACTTCTATGTGGGTCTTAGCTGCTTGTTCCCAAGAGGCTAAGTCGGATCAGTCGCCTAAGTCTCCGAAAGCTTCTACAGAGCTGACTAGTTCGATTGAGACATCTAAAGATACTCAAGCTCAATCACTCGAAGCAACAACTACCAGTCAGTCTGACTTTCCAAGGATCGAAGAGGCCGTGGAAACGACCCAAAGTCCGATAAAATTCCTAGATAAAGATACCCCCTTGAAGGATGGACGTTATCAGGCCTTATCGCCAGAAAATGAGCAAGGCAATCAGCTTTATCATGTGATTGTTGTCCAGGACGGCAGAGTTCAAGCATCTGACTTTGATTATTTTAATCAAAAGCACAATAAAATCAGTAAGAGTGAAGAATATAATCTTCAAATGAAGCAGGCGACGGGGATAGATCTCGAGGAAGTGATTGAGGCTTTGGATAGTGACTTTTTAGCTAATCCTTATCAGGAAGTGGATGCCATTGCAGGGGCTAGCCAAACCGTTAAGGATTATAAGGAGTCGGCTCAAGCTTTAATGGCTGCTGCTTCACGAGGAGATCAAGCTGTTCAAAAAGTATCGATCAGTTCCCAAAAATAAGCTTTTTATCAGAGGTAACCTTTCAAGTTAATAGACTTGAAGGGTTATTTTTAAACAAGCAACTAGATGATTAGACTTTTTTCTAGCACCTGGGATTAATTTCCAGTAAAATAAAGATAGCTTAAAACATGAGGAGGAATTGTATGATAGCATTATTTGTTGTTTTAGGAATTATTGTATTGATCGCTTTGTGGGGTGTGGGTGTTTATAATGGCTTTATCAAGCAACATGAGATGGTCGATAATGCCATGGCTCAAATTGCAGCCCAAGTTGAATCGCGTTGGGATGCCTTATCCAACTTGATGCAAGCCACTAAAAATTACCAAAGTCACGAAGCAGAAACGCTAACTCAAATTGTAAAGGCAAGATCAGGAATTGATCGTCATTCCTCAGTACAAGATGTAGTCAAGGATGATTATGCATTCCAAAAGGCTTTACGGTCGATTGATGTCGTCGTTGAACAATACCCTGATTTGAAGGCGTCTCAAGTCTATCAAACGACCATGGATTCGGTAAATCAATATGAGAATAATGTTCGACAATCACGGATGATCTTCAATGATACGGTCACTCGTTTTAATCGGATGATTAAGGTCTTTCCTCAATCTATTATTGCGGGGATGACGGGCTTCCAAGCAGAAGAATATTTCAAGGCAAGCCCAGAAAAAACGGAGATGCCTCAATGGTAGGCCGGCCCAGACCTTCGTTGTCAGTTCGTTCTAAGTTAGTTTGGCCACTGGTGTTACTGACGTGTTTTTGTCTGTGGGCGGTTCAGACTGCTTATGCTGCTGATTTGGATATTAAACGGATTGAAGTTCAAGTCGAACTCCAAGCGGACGGGTCGGCTGACATTCAAGAGACTTGGCAAGTTCGAACGGAGGGCTATACAGAGCTGTATAAGGCCATTGAATTAGCTTCCAATCAGTCTGTAGAAGATTTTCAGGTGAGTCTCAATGGACGGACTTTTGACTCCCTCGGTAACGATTGGGATCTGGATGCTTCCTTTGAAGAGAAAGCTTTTAAGAGCGGTCAAAATGGGCAAGAGCTCAACTGGGGGATTAGCCAGGAAGGCAATCAGACTTATCAGTTAAGCTACCGCATTAAGAATTTTGTGATGCAGACTCAGACGGATCAGATGATCTACTGGCAGTTTGTAAGTCCAGATCTAGCAGATTCTCCGGAGAATTTTTCGGTGACGATTTCCAGTGCCGATCACCCCTTGAGTTTGGAGACTAACCGAATCTGGGCCTTTGGCTATTCGGGTCGGGTTGACTTTAAAGAAGGCAGAGTTGAAGCTAGGAATGATCAGCCCTTGCAGCAAGGCGATGCTTGCATCTTACTGGTGAGAATCCCTAGTGAGACTTATGCCACTCAACAAGCTCTAGATGAGACTTTTGATGATTATGTTCAACAGGCTTTCCAAGGGTCGGATTACAATTATCAGGACTATGATCCGAATGCAACTTATGATGACATTAAAAGTATGCAGGCCTCAGAGGAAGATTCCTCAGCTTCTTGGATGATTGGCGGAGTGGTCTTGTTGGCAGGGGTCACGGCTATTTATACGATTATTAATACTATTAATAATCGTCGTGCCCTGAGGAAGTACTATCCAGATCTAGAGACGCGCTCAAGAGAACTTGAAGGACAATATGAACGTCAAGCTCCGGGAGAAGATGTCTTTATGGGTTATGAATTATTGGATAATCTTTCAGTTGCTGACTTGGAGGAGAATTACGCAACAGCCTGTATTTTAACCTTAGTGAAGGCTGGAGCTTTAAGCCTGGAAGAAGTCGAAGAGGGCTTGTTTAATAAGAAGCAATTGGCCTTTGTCTTGGATCCCAATCAGACGAATTTTACCGCGAAGCCTTTAATAGCGTTCTGGAATTTATTAATATCTGCCAGTGATGATCAAGGCCGTCTCAGACAGAAAGACTTAAAGAATTACATCCGCAAAAATTACCAAGACTATGAATCTTTCTTAAAGTTATGCCAGACGGATTCAAAAGCCAGGCTTCAAGTTGATGGCTATCTCGAGGGACTGCGCTTAAAGGCAGATAAGTCAGCTGATTTCCAACGAGCCAGTCAACAAGTGGGCTATCAACTCACTGAGTCTGGTTTTGAGATGCGGGATCAATGGGTGAAATTCTACAACTATCTGAAGGACTTCTCCTTGATTAATGAACGACATGCTTTAGATGTCGGATTATGGGATCAGCTTTTAATCTATGCCAGCGCTTTAGGAATTGCTGACCAAGTGGAGCAGGAATTTGTTAAGTTGAACCCTGATTATATGAAGGAATCAACCTATAGTTATAACGGGCGTCAATTTACTTATGCAGACTATTATTTAATGAGTCGTTTAATGAACAATTCTTACCATCAAGCAACCAGTAGCCATACCATTACTCAGTCCATGTCATCAGGGGGCGGTGGATTTTCCAGTATGGGCGGTGGTGGTGGTTCTTTTGGAGGCGGTGGCGGAGGTGCCAGATAGCTTCAGAGCCGGCCATTTGCCCTTTTATACAAGAAAAAAGGCTTTATTTTCATTATAGACTAGCATTCTTCAGTGATTTTTGGTAGAATAGCTGGTGTGCAAAAAATTAAGAATTAGCATTCTACTAGACTAAGAGACAAAGGAGTTTTATATATGTCAATTAAAGCAGAATTAAGAACAAAAACAGGTACAGGTGCATCCAAGCAAGCACGTCGTGAAGGTAAGATTCCGGCAACGCTTTATGGTAAAGAAGTAGAAGCCACTTCTCTATTAGTATCTGCACGTGAATTTGAAGCTTTATTAAAAGCTGAAGGATCTAATGCCGTGTTTGATGTGGAATTTGATGGCAAAACTCAACAAGTAATCTTAAAAGACTTTGAAAAAGCAAGTCTTAAAGATCATTTCTACTCAATCGACTTAGAAGCCATCTCAGCGAATCAAAAATTACAAGTTGAAGTGCCATTGGTTCTTCTTAACGAAGAAACGGTTAAGGTGGGTATTGTAGCTCAAGTCTTCAATACGATCGAAATTGAAACAACACCAGCAAATATTCCAAATGCGTTTGAAATTGATGTTAAAGGCATGGAAATTGGTGATACTAAGTCAATCTCTGATTTAGAACTACCTGCCGGAGTTGAAATCTTAGAAGATGCTGAAGAAACTATTGTTTCTGTCATTGCACCAACGGAAGAACCAGCTGAAGATGAAGAATCAGAAGCAGCTGAACCAGAAGTAATTGGTGAAAAAGAAGACGAAGAATAAGCATCATCAAAATGTAAATTAAAGCTGTGACTTGTGTCACGGCTTTTTTGTTAAGTAAGAAGATTTAAAGGAAGGGGCAAAAGGATGGAGTCAAAGCAATTGAAGCAAGCCATTAAAGCCAAGGCTCAGGCTATTGGTATCGATAAGATCGGCTTTACAGATGCCGCTCCTTTTTTGTCGATTGAGGCTAAATATCAAGAGCAGATAGATCGAGGATATTCGACCGGCTTCGAGCACCCTATCTTAGAGGAGCGAATATATCCTGATCGGATTTTTGACAAACCAAGATCGATTATTGCGATTTGTTTAGCCTATCCTTCTGCTGTACCGGTGATTGAAGAAGATCGAAAAGGGCCAAGACGAGGTTTATTTGCGAGAGCTTCCTGGGGGATTGACTATCACACAATCCTAAGAGATAAGATGTCGCAGTTAATTGCTTATCTGGAAGAATTAGTGCCCGATGCGCGCTTTAAAGCCATGGTGGATACCGGTGAATTGTCAGATGTGGCGGTGGCTGAACGAGCAGGGATCGGTTTTGTGGGGCGTAATACGCTCTTAATTACGCCAGAATTTGGTTCTTATGTTTATCTGGGAGAGATAGTGACAGACTTGGTGATCGAGCCGGATGATCCGATACCTAACGGTTGTGGGGATTGTTATCGCTGTATTAAGGCTTGTCCAACTCAAGCTCTCCTAGGGGAGGGGCAAATTAATGGTCGGCGGTGTTTGTCTTACCAGACCCAGACTAAGGACTTAATGCCTTTAGAATTTCGCCGTAAAATGACCCATGTCATCTATGGCTGTGATATCTGTCAGATGGCCTGTCCCTATAATCGGGGAGTGGATAGTCATTTGCATCCAGAGATGGAGCCAGATGCTGAAGTGGTTCGGCCAGTGCTCCAGGATCTCTTGTTTTTGACGAATAAGGAATTTAAGGCGAAGTATGGTCATCTCTCGGGGGCTTGGCGGGGTAAGAAGCCGATTCAACGAAATGCCATTATTGCTTTAGCTAATTATCGTGACCGTACCAGTATGCCCTTGTTGATGCGAGTATTAGAAGAGGATCCGCGTCCTGTCATTCGGGCAACGGCAGCCTATGCATTAAGTCTTATCGAAGGTCAGCAAAACCCTGCTTTGTTACAATTAATTGAAGATCAACGAGCTAAAGAAGATCAACCAGCGATTATCGATGAGATGACTCAAGCGATTCAACGTTTACAAGACAAGCGTCCTGCAAGATAAAGAAAAAGGAGATGGATCATGAAGAATCATATCGCATTATTTGAACCCTTGATGCCAGCCAATACGGGGAATATTGCTCGGACTTGTGCGGCAACTAATACCAGTCTGCATTTGATTGAACCCCTTGGTTTTTCCACGTCCGACAAAATGTTAAAAAGGGCAGGTCTAGACTACTGGGATAAGGTGGATATTATTTATCATGAGAGCTTACCTGCCTTTATGGATTATGTGGGTTCACACCCCTTGTTTTTAATTTCTAAGTTTGCTAGGCAGGTCTATTCTCAAGCAAATTTAGCGGACCCCTCAGTGTCTGAACAATTTTTCCTTTTTGGTAAGGAAACGACGGGTCTACCGGAAGAGTTTATGGAACCCCATAAGGATCAATGCCTAAGGATACCCATGAACGATGAGCATGTTCGGTCCTTGAATCTTTCCAATACGGCCAATATCATTATTTATGAAGCCTTGCGCCAACAGGATTTTCAAGGCTTGGATTCCTTGCATCATTACCGTGATACGGAAAAATCACGTCGCATGGCTTGGTAGCTTGATAAATGAGTGGGTCAGGGCTTGATTTTTTCATCAAACTCTAATATAATGTCGGTAATAGTGATTTGACTAGTATTTAAGCGTGCTTGTTGAAGAAAGTTGGCGGTTGATGAAAGCCATCCAAGCTCCTTGAGGAATCCACAAATCTTAACTGCTTTACGAAATAAATTTAAGTAAAGCCGGTCGTCGCCGTTATGATCAGAGTGTAAAAGCAAGGCTTTTAAAATAGGGTGGCACCGCGGAATCAGAGACCTTTCGTCCCAAATATTGGGAGGGTCTCTTTTTTGATTAAAAAAGGAGGAAGTAGGATGTTAGATCGTAAATATTTAAGAGCTAATCTAGAAGAAGTAAGTCAGAAGTTAAGTTTAAGAGGGGTCAAGCAAGAAACTTTAGCTGAGTTTAAAGATTTAGACCAAAAAAGACGTCAGATTCTGGTCGATTTGGAAGCGATGAAGCAGGAACGGAACCAAGTTTCACAAGAAATTGCCCAGATCAAACGGCAAAAGGGAGATGCTGACCAGCAGATCAGTCAGATGCAAGCGTTAGGCAAAGAAATTTCTGCCTTAGAGGGTCAATTAAATGAAGTCGAAGACCAATTGACCTATATTGAACATCGCTTACCAAATATAGCCCATGAGTCAGTCCCACAAGGGGCAGATGAGGCAGACAATCAAGAAGTACGGCGCTGGGGTCAACAACCTGAGTTCGACTTTGAACCCTTGAATCACTGGGACATTGGTGAAAAATTGGGTATTTTAGATTTTGACCGGGCGAGTAAGGTCACTGGGGCACGTTTTGTTTATTACAAGGGCTTAGGTGCTAGATTGGAGCGGGCCTTATACAACTTCATGATAGACCGGCACTTAGAAGAGGGATATATCGAAGTAATCCCCCCTTATATTGTCAATCAGGATTCCATGTTTGGAACAGGTCAATATCCGAAGTTCAAGGAAGATACCTTTGAATTGGTGAACGATGACCGTCATTATGTCTTAATTCCAACGGCGGAAGTGCCTTTAACCAATTACTACCGCGATGAAATTTTAAGTGAGGATGACTTACCGATTAAGTTCACTGCTATGTCACCTTCATTCCGTTCTGAAGCTGGATCAGCTGGACGGGATACTCGAGGATTAATCCGGATGCATCAATTCCACAAGGTTGAGATGGTTAAATTCGCACATCCTGATCACTCTTATGATGAGTTAGAAGCTATGATTGCGAATGCTGAGGGAATTCTACAAGCATTGAACCTACCTTATCGGGTGGTGAATCTTTGTACTGGGGATCTTGGTTTCTCAGCGGCTAAGACTTATGACTTAGAAGTTTGGGTACCGGGTCAAGCGACTTACCGAGAGATTTCTTCCTGCTCGAATACCGAAGCCTTCCAAGCTCGTCGCGCCATGATTCGTTACCGTGACCATCAAGATAAGCTGCATTATGTGCATACCTTGAATGGTTCAGGGCTTGCTGTAGGGCGGACCGTTGTAGCTATCTTAGAAAATTATCAACAAGCAGACGGCAGTGTCAAAATTCCAGAGGTACTTGTGCCATATATGGGCGGTATTACAGAAATTACTCCTGTTTAATTCATAGTACGGGAGGATTACTTACACATGTTGTAATCGATCAATAAAGTATGCTACTTAGGGGCTAGACCTCAAGAGGAAGAGTTATAGGGGCATGACCAATCGGTCATTGCCTCTTTTTAAATTTTATCTGTAATTTAAGATCTTTTATTTGACCCATGGATGGATTCTATGTACAATAAAACCACTGCTTGAATGATTGATTATTCAAGTGTATAGAAAAGTATAAGGAGGCTATTATGAAGAAAAATAAATTAATACTTTTATTGGGACTATTGTTAATGGTATTGGCACCTTTGATGCCGATAAGTGCTCAGGAAGACACTTTTACATATGCCATTGATGGAGATCCGATGTCACTCAATCCGGTTACCGTCTCAGATCGTTGGGGTTTAACAACGGTTAATATGATCTATTCACCCTTAATCCGCGTCGAAGGGGATGGGAGTCAAAAATATGAGTTAGCCAAGGATTTAGAAGTGTCTGAAGATGGCAAGACGATTACGGTTAGCTTGAGAGATGATGTTAAGTGGTCAGATGGCCAAGCATTTACAGCTGAGGATGTTGTCTTCACCTATGAGAAAAAGGCAGATAAAGCTAATGGAAATGCCGATTCACTCTGGATTGGTGATCAAGCCATAGAAGTTGAAGCCAAGGACGATCATACAGTGGTCTTCCACTTACCAGAAGCTAATGCGGCAGCGGTTAATAGTATCGCCACAGAGACTTACATCATGCCTAAGCATGTTTTTGAGCAGGAAGCAGATTTTTCAGTGAATGAATTAAAGGCTGCACCGGTGGGAACAGGCCCTTATCAATTAAAAGAATATCGTCGTGGCGAATACCTTTCTTTTGAAGCCAACGAATCTTATTACGGAGGACCTGTTAACATCAAGAACATTGTTTTCCGAATTATTGCTAATGCAGACACTAAGAAAGTTGCCTTGCAAAAAGGGGAAGTTGATGCAGCGATTATTATGCCAAAGGAAATCGCAGATTTTGACGCTGGCCAAATTGCTACTTATCCCTATTCAGAAAACCGAGTAGGTTACATTGGGGTCAACGCAAACACCGTTAAGGATCAAAAATTACGTCAAGCTATTTTCTTCGCGTTGAACCGTGATGAATTAAATCAAGCGATCTATTTAGATTCTAAATACTACAATAATGTATATTCTTTCCTACCTCCTCATAATCCTTATTACACGGATGAGGTAGAGCAGTATCAACAAGATCTTGAAAAAGCCAAGAGCTTGTTAAACGAATCGGATGCCGGTCAAGTTAATCTTACTCTCGGTTATACCGCAGATGATCCTAATCAAACCATTCAAGCTACTTTGATCCAACAATATCTGCAACAAGCAGGGATTCCGGTAGAATTGAAGGGTGTGGATGGAGCCAGTCTTTATTCAACCTTGGCTAAAGATGATCAAACAGATTATGATCTCTTTATCGGAGGCTATATTATGGGGACCGATCCAGACTTCTATGCCGCTTTATATAAGTCAGATGGTTCTTATAACACCTTTAATCTAGCCAATGAGAAGGTAGACCAACTCTTCGAACAAGGGGCAAAAGAATTAGACGATAACAAGCGTCAAGAGATCTATCACCAATTGCAAGAAGAGGTGGCTGATTCTGCAGTTATCTTCCCAATGGTTGATAATCAACGGATTTTTGCGGTCAATAAGCGCATTGGTAATGTAGAAGCAGCGAAGTTTGTTCCGATTTATACCATGGAAGATATGTCTAAGTTAACCCTCAATTAATGATAATCAGTGATAAGCGCATGTGGCTCTATTCCTCATGCGCTTGTCCATTTCAAAGGAGTATCTTATGTTTCGATATATTCTAAAGCGGATTTTACAGATCATCCCTTTATTGATTGTAATTTCCTTTATTGTTTTTTCGTTGATTTATTTAGCACCTTTTGACGCCATTGATGCGATAACGACGCCAAATATGTCACCTCATCAGGTGGAGTTGCTTAAAGCCAAACATGGATTAGATAAGCCATTTTTGATGCAGTATCTGTATTGGGTTAAGAATATTTTACAAGGGGATTTTGGTGTGTCAATTATTAGTCAAAAGCCCATTGCTCAGGAATTAGCCCAGCGTATTCCAAATACAATTTCACTGGTTTTGCCGGCCTATGTGACAGCTTTTATTCTGGCAATTATATTAGGTTTATGGGCAGCAAGTCATCGAGGAACTTGGTTGGATCATCTGTTAGATAATATTAATACTTTAGGAATTTCCATGCCGCCTTTCTGGTTTGCCATGTTGATGATTTACTTCTTGGGTTATCGTTTAGACTTATTTCCGATTGTGGGAATGCACTCGGTAGGCCAGGAGGATTCTTGGGTTGATTTTTTGCAACACTTTACTATGCCATACTTGGTTTTAGTGGTGGCTATTTTCCCAGATTTAGCTCGGTATATCCGGTCGTCGGCCTTAGGCCAATTGGATGAAGATTATGTTCAAGTGCAAAAGTCCCTTGGTGCTTCAAAGTCGGGTATTTTTCGGCGACATATTAGTCGAAATGTCCTCTTGCCTTTAGTGACTCAAATTGGCTTTGCGCTGCCGATGTTAGTAACCGGGGCGATCATTTCCGAAACGATCTTTCAATGGCCAGGCGTGGGACCTTATTTCATGAGTGCGACTAAGCAGTTGGATTATCCTGTCATCATGGCTGTGATGCTCTTATCGGCAAGCTTGGTGATTATCGGAAATCTATTGGCAGATATTCTTTATACGATTGTGGATCCGCGTATTCGGCAAGGAGGTCAGTCTGCATGATGAGAAAAATTAAACGAGCGATTCGTTTGAATCCAAGATATGGCTTGGCTCTAGTGTTATTAACTGTGCTTATTTTATTGGCGGTCTTGGCTCCCTTTCTGGGGATCGATCCGAATCAAACAGATGTTAGCTCAATGATGCAAGGGCCTTCGGCAGATCATTGGTTTGGAACGGATGAGTTAGGGCGCGATTATTTTATTCGGGTGCTCTATGGTGGTCGTGTGTCCTTATTTGTAGGATTTGTGTCGATGATCGCGACGAGTTTAATTGGTTTGATTGTAGGTTTAGTCTCGGGTTATTATGGAGGCTGGATTGATTCGTTCCTGATGCGACTGGTTGATATTCTGTCATCGATTCCATGGTTAGTGTTGGTTATCGTATTAAGTGTATTTATGAAGCCAGGGCTAACTTCCATCATTATTGTGATTGGGGGATTTTCTTGGATGGGCATTGCCCGTTTGATGCGGGCAGAGACGCTGGCCATGCGGGAACGTGATTATGTGATCTATGCTCAATTTATTAAGGTGCCAGCATGGAAGATTATGATGAAGCATATCGTGCCGGGAATTTTTCCAACGCTTTTGGTGGCAGCAACTGCAAGTATTGCATCGGCTATTATGACAGAATCTTCTTTAAGCTTTCTAGGCGTTGGGTTACAACCTCCGCACGCATCTTGGGGTTCTTTGCTGCAAAATGCTCAGAGTTCTCTGCAAAGTGCCCCTCATATGGCCATTATTCCGGGTCTACTGATTATGTTGACGATCTATGCCTTTAATCAGTTAGGCCAATTGATTCAAACAGTCTATGAAATGGAGGAAATCCATGACGAAGATTATTGATATTGAAAATTTAACCATTCATTTAAATAAGAAAGCTATGGCTAAGCGTGAGTTGGTCCATGGTATTTCGACGCATTTTTCAAAAAATAAGATCACTGGAGTGGTGGGTGAATCTGGCTCGGGCAAGAGTATTACCATGCGGTCTCTAATGGGATTGTTACCTGAATCTTTGCAGGCTCATTATTCGAGTTACCAGTTTGATAGTCAAGCGGTGACGGGAAATTTATTGAAGTTGCCAATCTCGATGATTTTTCAGGATTCGATGACTTCACTTAATCCACTTCGTAAGATTGATTATCATTTATTAGAAGTGATTGATCGCTATCATCCCATGGAAAAAGATCAAGCTTATCATCGTGTTATTGAGGAATTAGCGTCGGTAGGTATTAACCATCCTGAACAGGTGGCTAAGCAGTTTCCTTTTGAATTATCAGGTGGGATGCGTCAACGGGTTATGATCGCCTTAGCCCTGTTAAAAGATCCGCAGCTCTTAATTGCTGATGAGCCAACAACTGCCTTAGATGTAACGATTCAAAAGCAGATTTTGGATTTAATTCAAAAGAAACAAGTGACACAAGATCTAAGTGTCATTTTAGTCACTCACGACTTGGCGGTGGTGGCGGAAGTTTGTGATGAGGTCAAAGTTCTATTCGATGGGGTCATTGTTGAAGAAGGTAGTGTGGAAGATCTCTTCTATCGGCCAGCGCATGCTTACACTCAGGAACTGATTAAGGCGATTCCTCGCGGTGTGAATGGCGAAGAATTATATAGTATGACTTCTTTTAGTCTGTCAGAAGCAGAAAAAGCCGGTCGTCTGATCGAGATTGAGCCCGGTCATCGGGTATTGAAGGAGGGGTAAGATGTTAAGATTAGAGAAGATTTCAAAGACTTATCAAAAAAAGAATCTTTTTGGTCAGCTACAAGCCCAAGTTCATGCCCTAAAAGATGTTAATTTAACCATTCAAACTGGGGAATGTCTAGGTCTAGTGGGCGAGTCGGGATCGGGTAAGTCGACTTTGGGGAAGGTTATTCTAGGCTTGGAGCAAGCAACTGACGGTAAGCTTTATTATAAAGAGCAAGAAGTAAATGATAAGTTGCGTGAAGAATTGAGTCGGCGTCGAGCCTTTCAAATAATATTTCAAGATCCTTCGTCAGCCATGAATCCCCATTTGTCTGCTCTTTCGATTGTGGCTGAGCCGTTGTTGTTAGTCTATCCTAAAGCGGAGGCTTTAAAGCGCGCAAGAGCCATCTTACAAGAAATGGGCTTTCGATCTGCTGATCTTTCCAAAAAGCCTAATGAATTCTCTGGAGGTCAAAAACAACGAATTGTGATTGCCCGAGCGATTGCCTTGGATCCCGAGTTTGTGGTCTGTGATGAACCTGTTTCAGCGCTAGATGTATCAATTCAAGCTCAGATTATTAATTTATTAATGCGATTGCAAAAAGACAAACATTTAACCTATTTATTTATTTCTCATGATTTAGCCATGGTACGGTCAATCTCTCAGCGAGTGGCTGTTATGTATCAGGGGCAACTCGTTGAAGTAGCACCTACTGAAGCTATTTTCTCGAATCCGCAACACGCTTATACCAAGCGACTTTTGAGTGCGATTCCGATTGCTGATCCTAGACGAGCTAAAGAACGGCGTATGAATGAGGATGACGGTGAATTAGCCCCAATTCAACTTGGAACCAAGTGGCTAGAAATTGAGCCGGGGCATGGCGTCTTAGTCTAATATAGGTCGACGTCGTGAAGAAGGTTTTGCATATCAATGCGGTCATGATATAATGTCTTTGTTTTGTCTTAGTGGATGAAGAATCACAATGAAAGAAAGAAGAGTCTAATGATTGAATTAATTACCAGTGCCGAGTCGCTAGAACAAGCCTATGCCCTAGTGGATTTGGGTGTTTCACAAGTGATTATCGGTGAAGCTGAATTTGGCCTTCGGATTCCTGGCCATTTTACCTTTGAAGAGATGAAGCAAGTGTGTGACTATGCCCATCAAAAAGGGACGCAAGTAGTGGTTGCTGCGAATGCGATTCTCCATAATGAAAAAATTAAAAAGGCCCGTCCTTTCTTGGCTGCTGTTAAAAAAACGGGAGCTGACAAGTTGTTAGTGGGAGATACCGGCTTAATTCAGATTTTAAAAGAAGACGCCTATCGTATGCCTTATATTTATGATGCAGCGGTCTTGGTGACTTCCTCTGGGCAGGTTAATTTTTGGGCTAAGTATGGGGCGGTTGCTTCCATGGTAGCCCACGAAGTTCCTTTGTTTGAATTGCAAGAAATGGTCCAAGGGGCTGAGATTCCATTGATTTATCAAGTCTATGGATCCGCCTGTATTCACCAAAGTCGTCGTGAATTACTAACCAATTATTTTTCCTATGTGGGTCATGATGCTGCGACCTATGAAGGGCGACATCTATTCCTTTCGGAACCGAATAAGCCAGAAACCCATTATTCCATCTATCAGGATGATCATGGAACACATATTTTTGCCAATGATGACCTGAACTTACTGGAGTATTTACCAAAATTGCAGCAAGCTTCGGTTGATCACTGGTTTTTAGACGGTTTGTATTGTCCAGGATCGGATTTTGTGGCGATTGTTGAAGTCTATCAAGAGGCTGCTCAAGCACTTGAATCCGGTGAATGGGATCAAGCATTGCTAGATCAATGGCAAGCAAGTATCCAAGCGCATCACCCAACTAACCGTAGTTTAGGGACAGGCTTTTTCTTGCATGAGCCTGGCCTAGTGAAATAATCATTTGAAAGGAAGTGAGTCGAATGAAAGGTCAAAAACCTGAACTTTTAGCGCCAGCAGGCACGCTAGAAAAATTAAAAATTGCGATTCATTATGGAGCGGATGCTTGCTACATTGGAGGCGAAGCATATGGCTTGCGTAGTCGCGCAGGGAACTTCACTTATGAAGAAATGGAAGAGGCCGTAGCTTTTGCTCATGAACGTGGTCGTAAAGTCTATGTAGCAGCGAATATGGTGACCCATGAGGGGAATGAACAAGGGGCTGGCGATTTCTTTAAACGCTTGAGAGACATTGGTATCGATGCTGTTATTATTTCAGATCCAGCCTTGATGCAGATTTGTGCGAGTCAAGCACCAGGCTTAGAGATGCATTTGTCAACGCAACAGTCAGCCGTCAATTATGAGACCTTAAACTTCTGGCAGGATGCTGGCTTAACACGCTGTGTATTGGGGCGGGAAGTCTCGATGGATGAAGTGAAAGAAATCCGAGCCAATACGGATGTTGAGATTGAAGCGTTTATTCATGGTGCTATGTGTATCTCTTATTCGGGTCGCTGTACATTATCTAATCATATGGCTCATCGGGACGCTAACCGAGGGGGCTGTTGTCAATCTTGCCGTTGGAAGTATGGGCTTTATGATTTGCCGATTTATGGGGATAAAGAAATGCTAGATTCCGATAGTCAAGGTCAAGAAGTACCTTTTGCTATGTCAGCGGTGGATCTATCGATGATTAATTTTATCCCAGATATTATTGATGCCGGGATTGACTCCTTAAAGATTGAAGGTCGAATGAAGTCCATTCATTATGTTTCAACAGTTGTCAATGTCTATCGTAAGGCGATCGATACCTATTTTGAGGATCCAGATAATTATCAAGTAGATCCTGAATGGATTGAGGAATTATGGAAGACGGCTCAACGAGAGTTGGCGACAGGATTTTACTATGGTCGTCCTACGGAGAATGAACAAATTTTTGGTCCTCCTCGTCAGATTGCTCAGTATCGGTTTGTTGCCGAGGTGTTGGATTATGATCCTACGACGCAATTAGCTAAAATTCAACAACGGTATAAGTTTGCGACGGGCGATGAGATCGAATTTTATGGTCCGGGATTTCGTCATCATTATAGTCAAGTGGGACCCTTGTGGAATGATCAAGGAGAGTCAGTACCTGATGCGCCTCATCCTATGGAGATTTTAACCATGAAGGTGGACTTCCCGGTTAAGCCTCATGATATGATTCGCAAAGCGGTTGACTGATGAATAATAGAAGATTTGTTTAAATGAGCTAGAATACGATTATTGTGTGAAAGGTTATCGGTCAATAAATGCAAAAGAGTGCGATGAGAGTGGTTACTGCCACTTTTGTCGCACTCTTTTGTGTCCTTATTTTTGATGCTTGATCCAGTCTGCTTGATGGCGACGGGATAGACGCATGAGTTCTAGGTATAATTCAGCCAGGTCTTCTTTGAGTGAAGGATCTGTTAAGTAAGACTGGACTTTTTTGATGACTTGGTCTTCACGAGAGGCATCAAGAATTGGTAATTGATTGGCGAATTTAATCGCCGCTACTTTTTCGACAGTTCGGGTTCGTTGTTCGAAGAGAGCGACGATTTGACGGTCGATGTGATCAATGGTTTTTCTTTCTTGGTCGAACATAAAAATTTCCTTTCATTAAGGGATTTGACTGAGAATTTGGCTTCCAAGCGGGTAGGCGATGAAGCAACTTGTTAAGATGCTGAGGATCAAGATCCATCCTCCGTATTTAAGGGTGTCGGCACTGCTGGTCCATCCGGATCCAATAGAGATGGCGACATAGGGCATGGCGGGAGGAGTCATCAATGCTAAGGAAGCCATAAAGCCGATCAAGCAAGCGATGACAGCAGCGTTAATGGTTAGATCGGGGTTGGCCGTTACCAAGGTCGTTAAGAGCGTGGTAACCATGGTGGTAGTCACTAAATTGGACGAAAAATTCGTTTGAAGCCCTGCCCAAATAATGAAGACACCAACCACCATCCAAGGACTTAATTGAGATAGTACTGGACCTAGGGCATCTTGGATCAGTTGAGTGACGGCAAATTGCGGATTAGTCAGCAAGGAACCTAGGCTTAGGGTTGCGGCAACGATTAAAAGGCTCGGCCAATAGACCCCTTTTGCAATGGCTGTTTGTAGGGAAATTAAGGATTTTCCTTTTGGTCGCAGGGTTGCTAATAGGAACACGCCTAGCATTGGTGGAAAGGCAATCCCAGCATTTTTGAAGAAGGTACCGATACTTGGGAATAGTGGTGCTAGCAATTCAGGTAGGAGCCATAGTGCCACGACTAAGCTAAAAATAGCCATGACCCACTTTTCATGGGAATCACTATCAGGAAGTGCCTGCAAACTCTTGATTTTTTGAATTTGCCAATCGGAGACATCTAGCCGCCAGATAAAGACTAAGGATAACCAAAGTAAAGCATATAGGATCAGCCCACTCGGAATAGCAAAAGTCATATATTGAGCATTTGTAATAGCTTGACCAAAGGCGGATTGATAAATTCCCATAGCAGTGATGGCAAAGACATGATTGATGGGTGTCATTGCTGTTCCAATAGCAATTGTGCTAAAGAGGGCTACTAGAAGTTTGGATGCTTGAGGGTCCCCTTTTTTAACTTGGAATTGTTCAACCATTTCTTCATAGAGCGAAAAGGCGATCATAAAAAGGATTGTCGGAGAGATAAAGCAAGCTAACAAGAGTAAAGATGTTAGAAAAGCAAAAATAAAACGAAAGGTAGAAGCCTGTGCCCAATGACTATTGAGGGCTTTAGCTAAAACCCGCTTTAAACAAGGGGTATCCTGGAGGGCAAAAGTCAGAATAAAGGTAAAGAATAAAAAGACGAAGGTGGTATTGCCAAAGGATAGTTGGAAGATTTCAGCAAAAGAGCTTCCTGGTAATAGTCCTAAACAAATTAAACAGAGTAATGAAGGCCAGTCAATAGCCACGAAGAGCCAAAGAATGAGACTGGCCAAAAAAATAGTAATCAGAGAAAAAGTGGGACTGCTTAAGCCTAATAATTGCCAATGCAGGCTGTTGTTTAGCAGGCTGATCACTAATAAGACAGCTGCTATAAGGCATGCAGATTTTTTGATCCAGTTAGAGGAAGAATCAGTCACATGAATCGCTCCTTTATGGTAAAATTAGTCGGTTTTATGATAACGTATTTTCAGTAAATTATCCATTATAGAGATATTTGGGGTATCCTGACAATTAAAGCTGTTGCTTTGAAAGATATCGTATTAAAAGATAAACATCTGACTTTTTTTATGTTATAATTAGACAGATAGCCAAACTGTGTGAGGAGGACTAAAAGTGATCAAGGCTTTAACAATCGCCCTAGTGGTGGTGTCTATTTTAATTATACTATTTGTTATTATGCAACCGTCAAAAAGTAATGCCGCTTCAACCTTAACCGGAGGTGGCGATGACGGGACCGTTAAACAAAAAGCGCGCGGTTTCGAGGCATTCTTGATTCGTTCAACAACGGTTTTAGGAATCGCCTTTTTTGTAATTGCGATTGCGCTGGCTTATTTCTCAGCCAAATAGTTGGAATCATAGACGTACAAGCCCTATAATTGGCGACTTGTACGTTTTTTCATTATAATAATTGGAGTGCATTAGTTAGTTTAAGCAGGAGGGTTTTTCTTGGTTCAAGACAATCAACAGGAGCTCCCATTTAAGGGGGCAAAATATTTTGCAGGTCCTGATCATCAAGTGGGGGTCTTATTGTTACATGCTTATACCGGATCTACTAGGGATATGAATCTACTGGGACGTTTATTAAATCGCCAAGGTTATTCTGTATTGATCCCTCTTTTTTCAGGTCATGACACTCAAGACATTCGTAACGTTTTAAACTATTCTCCAAGAATCTGGCAACAAGAAGCCCACAGTGCCCTGGAGTGGCTATTGCAACAGGGTTTTAAACAGGTGTTTGTTTTTGGCTTATCAATGGGTGGTGTTTTAGCGGGGGATCTTTTGAGCCTGCACCGTTATCCTTTGGCAGGAGGCGGGGTGTTTAATGCCCCCTTAGTGACTAAGGAGCCCATTGATATTTCACAGGCTTTTATGAACTTAGGTGAAAAATTAGCACGAATTCGTGGAGAGCAAGCAGATTATATGGAAGAGTATGATCATATTCTTGCAGGTCATTGGCAACAAATGGCTGAGTTAGAACAGATCAAGCAGGAGATTCAACCTCGCTTGCCCCAAGTAAACTTGCCTTTTTATATTGGACAATCGGGTCAGGATGAATTGATCGATCCGCAGGATTCTTATTTATTAAAGGCTCATTTAAGTCAGGCTGAGGTGGATTTCCACTATTTCCCTTATAATACGCATAGCATACCCACTAATCCCAAACGGCATGATTTTGATCAATCGGTTTTGGCATTTCTTCAAGCTCTGACTTAGAAATATTCCTAAAGAAAGGAGGTTTTTAGATGAATTTATCAAAAATTGAATTACGGATATTGGATTTTTTACAAAAGAGTCCTGAAAAAGCCTATTCTAGTCAAGAATTAGCTCAGGCTCTGAATTATCAAGGAACCAAAAATTATAAAAAGTTGATTAAAGCCCTAGCTTTTTTGGAAAGAATTAATCAGCTACAACTAACTAAACAGGGCCATTTTAAGTTAGTTAATAATAAATCCACGGTGGAAGGTCTATATCGAGCCAATGATAAGGGTTATGGTTTTATCTCTTATGATGAGCAAGAGAGCGATCTTTTTGTACCCAAGGGGAAAAATGGTGGTGCTATGGATGGAGACCGGGTTATTGCCCGTATTCTTCGAACGGTGGATCCTACTACGGGTAAGGGGTCGGAAGCGGAAATTATTGAAATCCTTGAACGAAAAGCCAATCAAGTAGTAGGCGAGTTTTTTGCCTATGATCAAGACCAGCGTAAAAGAACTGGGTATTTAGGTTATGTTAAACCCCAAGGAGCTTTTAATGAGCATGTTCAAGTATTCATTGATGATCAAGGAATTCGACCTATCGATCATATGATCTGTATTGTTAAGATAAGTGAGTATCCTAGCCCAAACCAACCAAATCGGATGGTTGGTTTGGTAGCTAAGGAGATTGGTCACCGTGATGAACCGGGAGTTGATATCCTATCCATATTGTTCCAATTTAATATTCCTCACGTATTCCCTGAATCAGTGTTGGAGGAGGCCGCTGCAGTCTCTCAAGAAATTGATCAAAAGGATCTTAAAGGACGGGAAGATCTTCGGTCAGAATTGATTATGACCATCGATGGAGCAGATGCTAAGGATTTAGATGATGCGATTTCATTGACTAAATTAAGTAATGGTCACTATTTACTAGGGGTGCATATTGCGGATGTCTCGCACTATGTAAGGGAAAATTCTCCACTAGATCGAGAAGCTTACGAGCGCGGGACCTCGGTCTACCTAACCGATCGGGTCGTCCCAATGCTGCCTCAACGTTTATCAAATGGAATTTGTTCCTTGCATCCACATGAAGACCGCTTGTGCCTTTCTTGTCAGATGGAAATTGATCAAAAGGGACACGTTGTTAAACATCGTCTGTTTAAGTCAGTCATCAATTCTTCTTATCGGATGACTTATGATGCGGTTAACCAGATCTTAACAGGGGATACTCATTTACGGACCCAGTACGAGGAAATTGTTCCTATGCTAGAGGAAATGACAGACTTGCATCATATTTTAGTTAAGATGCGTCAAGAGCGGGGTGCTTTGGATTTTGATGCACCAGAAGCGCAGGTTATTGTGGATGAATCAGGTCATCCGCTTGATATCGAGCTGCGCCAAAGACAAACAGGCGAGCGCTTGATTGAATCCTTTATGCTAGCAGCTAACGAAACGGTTGCTCGTCATTATTTATCGAAACAATTTCCATTTATTTATCGAATTCACGAACAACCGGACGCGAGTAAAATGGACCGTTTTGCGGAATTTTTGACAACCTTTGGATTAGTTTTAAGAGGAGATACGGCTAAGATTCGACCTAAAGCGTTACAAACGGCTCTTAATAAGATTAAGGATCAACCTTATGAACAAGCCGTTTCAACGATGATGCTGCGTTCGATGCAGCAAGCTAAGTACTCTGAACAGCCTTTGGGGCATTATGGTTTGGCAGCGGAAGATTACACGCATTTCACTTCTCCAATTCGTCGCTATCCTGATTTAATTGTTCATCGTTTGGTATCTAATTACTTAGATCATCAGCCAAGCCAAAAGGAGCGGGATCGGTGGGAAGATAAGTTGCCAGGAATTGCGATTCATTCTTCGCAGATGGAGCGGCGAGCCGTTGAGGCGGAGCGGGAGACCGACGCCCTGAAAAAAGCGGAATTCATGGTGGACAAGGTGGGTGAGACCTACTGGGGAACTGTTTCATCTGTGACTTCTTTTGGTATCTTTGTCGCCTTAGAAAATACGGTGGAAGGCCTTGTAAAGTTGACCAGTTTAACGGATGATTATTATCAGTATAACCCTCAACATCTTTTATTGATTGGTGAGCGGACCCATAAGATCTATCGGATTGGTCAAAAAGTTCAAGTAGAGGTAGCGTCGGTTAGTGTTGAAGACCGAGAGATTGATTTTATCCTACTTGATGCTCAACCTGTTGAAGGTCTTGATCCAACTGCTTTGATTAAAGCAAGTCGCAAAAAAGGAAAACCAAAGGGGAAAGCTGATGCTTCTTCGACCTCTAAAATGACAGGATCCAAGGCGAGACGGTCTAGACATTCAGAAAGAAAAGGTCATAAAAATAAGCAAAATAAATCTTTTGTAATCAAGCAAGGTCGCAAACATAAAAAATCATCGAAGCGACACCGATCATCATAAAAAAGAAGGAGGATTTGATGGCGAAAGAAAATAAAGCGATGACTAAGCCATTGGCTCAAAACCGTAAGGCACGGCATGACTATGAAATTATCGACACTTATGAAGCCGGTATGGTCTTAAAAGGAACGGAGATTAAGTCGATCCGCCGTGGGAAAATGAATATCCAAGATGGTTTTATTTCGATTTATGGTGGACAGGCTTGGTTAAAAAATGTTCATATCAGTCCTTATGATCATGGTAATTTATTTAATCATGATCCTTTAAGAGAGCGTAAACTATTACTTCATAAAAAACAAATTAATGATTTGCAACAAGCAATAAAGGAGCGAGGAATGACCCTAGTTCCTTTAAAAGTCTATCTTGTAAGAGGCCGGGCTAAGATTCTGATTGGTTTGGCTCGAGGGAAAAATCTGTACGATAAACGGCATGCTTTAAAAGAAAAGCAAGCTAACCGAGATATTGAACGAGCCTTGAAAAATTATCGTTAATCACTGTTGACCACTAAATGTCATCCTATTAAAAACCGTCCATCATTGAATTGATGGACGGTTTAATGTTTGTTGGTCTGAATCAAGTATGATATACCCTCTGTTTGTATCGTGATCGATGCGTTTGTAAATAGTCTGTTATTATTGCCAAGCCATATTCGTTTGACATAGAAAAAGGAGGCGTTCATTCTTTGATAGAAATGTCGTCTAGTCTCATTTTTTCTGCTCGCCAATAGAGAATATAGGAGTTCGTTCTTAAAGGATATTCTTCTTTTCGAGTCAAGTGAGGATGGTTAACTTGAAAGTAGATGATTTGACGCTTGTTGGTTGGATTCGTTTCTAAGAGACATTGGCCAGTATTAAAGCTAAAATATCCCTGCAATCCACTTTCTTGGTATTGATAGCGTCGTCTTAAGCCATATTCTTGAACACTTTGGTAGCCTGCTTCTTGTAAGCTGTGTTTTAGGGATTGATAATCACTTTCTTCTTCAAGCGGTTTTTCATCAATAAATCCTTTGTTTGAGACTATACCTGTAAAGTTATAAGGGAATTCGGGATTGAGTGTATCAGGCAACCATTCTGGGTAGATTTGGATACAATAGATAAGAACCTGATCAGGCTCTGTCAAAGAGAGAAAGCCAATTTGTACAGAAGGGGACTTAGCCAGAGTAGAGATCTGGTAGCGTCTTAGACTGGTTTGATGTATATTCTGGATGTTTTTTGTGAGGTCTTGAATAAAACCTTGTTGAAATGATTGGTCTTGTTCTTGGATAAGTTTTTCACTCAAGAGTTCATTTTGGAGTTGACTTTGATAATAGGCTTTAAATTGTGTGATTCGCTGGTGCTGCAATTGATTAAGTTGGCAGAGACTGAGGTATATTAAATGGCTGATAACCATAAAAACCAGTACACAAGGTAAAACCATGCCTTTTTGATGAGATTTCATAGGGTCTCCTTGAAAGGGTGAATCTTGAAGATACAAGTATACGATTCACCGCTAACTAGCTGTAAGTTGATTAATAATTG
This sequence comes from Facklamia hominis CCUG 36813, assembly GCF_000301035.1. Lineage (GTDB taxonomy): Bacteria > Bacillota > Bacilli > Lactobacillales > Aerococcaceae > Facklamia > Facklamia hominis. The sequence goes on from NZ_JH932292.1 coordinate 1,844,145, forward strand.
TTGTTCATTTAATGGAATTAACTGCCAGGCATTGACCTGATAAAGATAAGGTTGGTGGCCGGGAGTTTGATAAATTTTTTGGTGATGAAGAATGATTTGTGAGCGTTGAAAGTTTTTTTCTGGATTCGCTAAAATTAATCGCTGATCATGTACTTGGACAACTTGGTAGTGCTTCAGCTCTTCTTCAAACAATAATTCAAAATGATGGAGGTCGTTTTGGCGATTTTGTCGCATTCGCTGATCACTGGCTTTATAATAGTCCACCGCTGTTAGTAGACCATGTAGCACCAGTGAAAAGATCATTAGGCTAATCAAGCACTCTAGCAAGGTAAAAGCCTGTTTAAGGGGATAATTCCCAGTCTTCCAAAATAACTTCATAATGCTGACCTCCTTGAAATGTGATTTGGTAGAAATCAGATTCTAGCGATATAGATTGGATTGGGCAATTGGCGTTTCTTTCAATAAGTTGTTTGATTAATTGAGCGTCGCTCATATCTAGGCTTTGCTCGTGAGAATGTAACTTACTTAAATTATAAAAAACTTGCCAATATTGTAGCTGACGGCGGGCTTGTTCTAGGCGTTGCCATTCTTTGCTTAATGCCGGAACGTAAAGAGCAAGCATCGCTGAAAAGAGCAGGAGCCCAATTAAAGCTTCCATGAATGAAAATCCTTTTTTATGGTTGAAATTCAAATTGACCACTTCCTAATTGAAAAACAAGATAAAAATTTTCTCCGGATTGGTCCTGGAAAGTAATGGATTTAAAACCGGAGACATGTCCATTATCTAGAAAGTAAAATTGATAAGGGGTTAAAAGATCTAAATGATCGGGTAGGTTTATTTGATGGATGATTTGATGGTTATTATAGTAATAGAAGCTAACGGGCCCTCCTACTTGAAAATTGACAAAGATCGATTTTTTCTCGATAACAGCCTGTTCTTGAGCGAGATGAAGTTGATTTTTTATCTGATCTTTAAAGCTTTTACTGTGATATCGAGAGATTAACTGCTGATTGAATAGTCGACTTGATAGAATAAAGAGTAAGCTGACCACCATTAAGGTGATCAGCATTTCAATTAGAGTGAAGGCGTTAGACTTATTGACCATTATCTGGACCTGATGCGGGTTGGTTATTGGCAATGGCACTTAAGTTGGTTGTATTAAATAGCTCTTCTGCCTTTTTACTTTGTTTTTGTGTAATGTAGCCTTTGGTTAGTAAATCATCTAAGGTGGTTGGAGCAGCTCCTTCGGCTAATTCATAGGTGGTCATCTGAGTTTGGATGACTTCAGACATGTTTGACATGGCCTGTTGATTAATTCGGTCTCTCTGCCCAGAGATGTTTGGAATAATGATGGCCATTAATAGCGCCACAACTACTAGAACAACAAGCATTTCGATGAGGGTGAAAGCTTTCTTGTGCTCTTTATTCATCAGCGCTTGTTTAATCATTTGTAATTTTTTCTTCATAGTTATCCTCCTAAATTTCCATACTTAACATAGGTAACATTAAAATTAAATAGACTGCCATTACAACTAAAGCAATTAAGATAAATAAAAAGGGTTGAATTAATTGAATCTTTTGATTGAAATTTTCTAAAAGATCGTTAAAGGTCTTTTTTGCATAGAGTTGGCATTTTAATCCTGTTTGACTGGTGATTTCTCCTTGGTAGATAACGAGAGGTAAGGAAGGATTGAATAAACCGATGGCTTCCAAAGATTCTGGAAGAGGAATGCCTTGAATATAGTTTTTTTGGAGTAATTTAGCGATTTCGCTTAGAAAAGGATCGATTGGAAAATGGATTAATAGTTCTAAGATCTGTTGAATGGAAAAACCTGCACTGAGAAAATAACCTAATTCCTCTGCAATGCGATAGGAATAGTAGTTTTTGATTAATTTCTTTAGAAGAGGTATTTTTATTAAACGCTGTAACCGATCCATTAGTTCAAGTTTCAAAAGATAAAAATCAAAACATAGATAGATTAATAACAGAAGCCCTACCCCACCTAAAAAGATTTGGGGTAAATAAGTAAAAAATAGAATCAATAAACGAGCAAATACTTGTTTTTCAAAGGTTTCTGCTGAGATAAAACTTAAAATTTGCGGCAACATGAAAGCTCGAATACCAAAAAGTAGTGCTATCAAAAAGATAAAAAGGATAATTGGATAGATGAGGGCTTTAATTAATTTATTGCGGTAGTCGTTAAGCAGTTTAAGATAGTTTGCAATCGACCAAAGTGCAGTTTGAAAACGTCCTTGTTTTTGGGAAAAAAATAACTGAGCAACCACTTTGCTGGAGTAACCTAGTTGCTTAAGGGCATATTCAAAAGGCCTACCCTGATTTAGTTCTTCTAGGATGTAGTCCAGACTGAGATGATAATTTGGCATAAGAATTTTCAAAAATTGTAAACTTTGATGGATGGAGAAGCCTTGTTCATACATTTCCGCAAGTATTTTTATTAAAAAATAACGTTGCTTGGCGGGTAGTTTCAGCGGATTCCTGTTAAAGGACTTCAAATTGATGGTAGCTTTCTTGATGAATATAGCCATATGCCCATGCCTTTCTTAATTGATGGTTCAATGTTAATTTTGGCCCGACTGGTTGATCGATTACTTGTTTTTGGCCTTGTAAAATCACCTCCTTTAAGGTGGGTCCAGTTAAAAGTTCAAAGAGTGCGGCTCTTTTTTGAGTAGCTGGGATATGAGGACAATGGTTAGTACTTATCTTGTGACAACATAGACAGTAGCGGGGGACTAGTCGTTGTGAAACGACACCGATTAATGTTTGACTAAGTTGCTGTGGGGATATTTGAAGTTCCATGAGTCGACCGATGACTCCTAAGGTGTTTGTGGCGTGTAGGGTAGCGATCATTAAGTGACCGGTTAAGGCTCCTCGGATGGTCATTCGAGCTGTTTCTTCATCTCGAATTTCACCAATAAATAAAATATCAGGGTGGTGTCTAAGGGCGGATTTAATTAATAGGTCATAGGAAATCGCTGCTTTTTCATTAATTTGAGTTTGAAGGAAGCTTTCTTCGCGTATTTCAACGGGGTCTTCCATAGTAATGATTTGTAATTTCTCATGGACCATTCGCTCACGTAATAATTGATAAATGGTGGTTGTTTTGCCAGAGCCTACTGGTCCAGAGATAAGAATAAGGCCACTTTTGCGTTGAACGAGGCTTTTTAATAGTTGTAAATCGGAAGGAAAGTAACAATTAACCGCTTGAGCTTGATGGATTCTAGAATAAATGACTCGAATGACTAATGATTCTTTGAGATTGACATCGGTAATCGTGGAAAGACGGAGTTCGATGGGAGGCATCTCTTTCTCAATCTCAAATTCACAAGCGCCCGATTGTGGGCGTCTTTTTTCTCCGACATCAAGATCGGCTAAGAATTTAAGTTGGGCGATCATACGTTTAGCATCTTTGTCTGTTAATTCTTTTAAAAAATTTAGTTGACCATGAACACTTAATAAGAGTTCATAGTGACTACTCTTTGGCATCAAATGAATATCGGAGGCTTGTTGTTGAATGGCTATTTGTAATATGTTCTTGACTTCCTCTTCAATCATGGATAAACCTCCTTTTGGTCGTTTGTATAATTAAATAGTCCGTGAATAGATAGATGCGCTTTAAAAGTTTTTAGGTCAAGTCCTAAACTATACTTGCTTTTGAAAGTATGCTAGAATAAGAAAGAAAAGGGCCTATTATAAGGCCACAACAGTTTTTAAAAATAAGGAGATGGAACGATGATTTTTAAGGTTATTTACCAAGAAACAAAAGACCAAGTTCCTCAAAGAGAGCTTTCTAAATCGTTATATATCGAAGGAGAAAGTCGTAATGAGGTTATTGAAAAGTTGACTCAAAAAACACCATACAATGTTGAGTTCATTCAAGAGTTAGATGGCGAACATCTGGCTTATGAGCAAGAACATAATCCTGACTATCAAGTGGTGGAACTTTAAAGATGTCGATTAATTTAAAGAATAATGAGGTCGGCGTTTTTGCACTGGGTGGTCTCAATGAAGTTGGAAAGAATATGTATGGTGTCCAATTTCAGGATGAAATTATTATTTTAGACTCTGGTGTGATGTTTCCAGAGGATGAACTATTGGGAATTGATTATGTGATTCCGGATTATCAATATTTAATTCAAAATCAAAGTAAAATTAAAGGTCTCTTCATTTCACATGGTCACGAAGACCACATTGGAGGCATTCCTTTTTTACTTAAGCAAATCAATGTGCCGATTTATGCTAGTCCTTTGGCAGCAGCACTTATTCGGCGAAAATTACAAGAACATGGGCTTTTGCGTGATGCAGTGATTCATGAAATTAATGAAGATTCGGTCATTCGTTTCCGTAAGACCAGTGTATCTTACTATTTAACCTCTCACTCAATTCCAGAGGCATTTGGAATCGTGGTTAAGACACCCCCTGGCAACATTGTTTTCACTGGTGACTATAAATTTGATTTTACACCGGTTGGTAAACCAGCCAACATTCAGCGTATGGCTCAGATTGGAGCCGAAGGTGTTCTATTAATGTTAGGGGATTCAACTAATGCGGAGGTGCCTACTTTTACTGATTCAGAGCGTCTAGTAGGACGGTCGATTCGTAATATTATTCAACGTGAAGAAGGTCGGGTTATATTTGCGACTTTTGCTTCCAATGTCTATCGTCTGCAGCAAGTTGTCTTAACGGCTAAAGAAACCGGCCGTAAAGTAGCGGTTTTTGGACGGTCCATGGAGTCGGCGATTAAAGTAGGTATTGAATTGGGTTATATTGATGACCATGGCGGTGATGTGTTTATTGATGGTCGGGATGTGGATAAATATCCTGCCAATAAAGTGATCATTTTATGTACAGGGTCTCAAGGTGAGCCGCTGGCGGCATTAAGCCGAATTGCTAATGGGACTCACCGTCAAATCAGTCTACACCCAGACGATACTGTCATTTTTTCTTCTTCGGCCATCCCTGGAAACACGACTTCGATTAATCATTTGATTAATCAGTTGAGTGAACAAGGAGCTAAGGTTATTCATGGAAAGGTTAATAATGTTCATACTTCAGGACACGGGGGCCAACAAGAACAATTATTAATGCATCGATTGATGCAACCAAAGTACTTGATGCCTGTTCACGGAGAGTACCGGATGTTATCGATCCAAGCCAAGTTAGCTCAAATGACAGGAATTCCAAAAGATCATTGTTTTGTTCTTTCAAATGGCGATATGTTAGCTTTAACGAGTGACTCAGCTAGACTAGCGGGTCATTTCCCAGCTTCAGATGTTTATGTTGATGGAAATGGGATTGGCGACATTGGAAATATTGTTCTTAAGGATCGACGTGTCCTTTCGGAAGATGGATTGATTGTGATAGCAGCTAGTATTGACTATAAGAATCAAGCCATTGTTTCTGGTCCAGATATTATGTCGCGAGGTTTTATTTATATGCGTGAATCGGGGGATCTAATCGCCGAGATTCAAAGTCAGACTCGTGCTATTATTAATCGGACTTTGAATCAAAATGGTAAGAATATCAATGAACGTGCGGTTAGAGATGCTCTATTCGATGAGTTGCAGCCCATTATTTATAAAAAAACACAAAGAAGTCCGATGTTAATGCCGGTGTTGTTAGACATTAATAAAGGAGTACGTAAACGCCAAAACAAGAAAAGCTAAGGAGTGGTCTCATGAACCGTATTCAACGTCTACAAGATGTTCTTATTGAATCGAATTTAGCGGCACTTTTAGTAACTGATTTATTGAATGTTCGTTACCTGGTTGGCTTTACTGGGACAGCGGGAGCAGTGCTAGTGACTCAAGATGAAGCTTTTTTTATCACTGACTTCCGTTATCAAGATCAAGCTGCTAACCAAGTGCAAGATGCCCAAATCCGAATTCATCAATCCGGTGTTTATCAAGAAGTTCAAGCGATTATTGCTGATCGTAATATAAAGCAAGTCGGGATCGAGGCAGACAATCTAACGGTCGCTCAATTCCAAATGGTCCAAGAGACCCTATCAGCTTTAGTAAAGACGACAAGTCAAATTGTAGAAGAGCTACGCCAAGTAAAAGATCAATCCGAGTTGGATCTGATTCAAAAGGCGTGTGAGATCACTGATGAAGCTTATCAACATATTTTAGGTTTTGCTAAGCCTGGTCTCACTGAGATTCAAATTGCGAATGAATTAGAAGCCTTTCTAAAAAACAAGGGCGCTTCAAGCATGTCCTTTACAACAATTGTTGCTTCAGGAGCTCGTGGTGCATTACCGCATGGCGTGGCGAGTGAAAAACAATTAGCTAAAGGAGAGTTAGTCACGTTGGATTTTGGCTGTTTTTATCAAGGCTACGCATCAGATATGACTCGAACTTTTGCGATTGGAAGCGTCGACGACCAGTTGCGGAAGATTTATGATATTGTTCTAGAGGCTCAATTACGAGTAATTGAGCATACTAAGGCTGGAATGACTGGACGCGAGATTGATGCACTGGCTAGAGATTATATTAGCGAAAAGGGTTATGGTGATTATTTTGGTCATTCTAATGGTCATGGTGTGGGATTAGCCATTCATGAAGCACCGGCTATTTCAACCAGGTCTAATGATGTGATGGTTGAAAATATGGTGATTACCGATGAACCAGGTATCTATTTACCGGGAATCGGCGGTGTGCGAATTGAGGATGATTTAGTCATTCAAAAAGAGGGCGTGCATGTCATTAATCAAAGTCCTAAAGAATTTATTACTATCTAGGAGGAAAACCAAGTATGCCAAAGAAATCAAAGAATCAAGCTGTTGCTTTTGAACGTCAAGAAGGTTTTGACTTGGGAGAAATCAACATTACAACAGGTGTTTTAGAAGATATTGCCGCTAAGGCTGCTTCTGAGGTGGAAGGGGTTATTCGTCCAACCGCTAAAGGAGAAGGAAATAACTTTTTCCGTTTTGAGACATCGAGTTTGAATGCCAAGTTAAAACAAGAAGCTGATAAAATGCGGATTGATGTTTATATAAAACTCCATTATGGTTATTCGGTCCCTCGGGTTGCCATGCAGGTTCAAGATCGAATTAAAGAACAAATTTTGTTTATGACCGACTTAGTGATTGATCAAGTGAATGTTCATGTCACAGCGATTGAGACCGATTCAAGTAGTGAAGCTAGCTTTTTCCAGTTAGATGATGAGATGATTGAGGAAGTTGAGGGTTAAGATGGCTAGATTAAGTAGACGAATTATTCGTGAAAAAGCCATTCAGACTTTGTATCCTTTAAGTGATTCTCAAGTAAATTTTGATTTAGACCAATCGCTTCGGTTTGCTCTTGAAGCGGGTAATGATCCTGAAGAGGGATGGAGTACCGAGAAAGTTGATCCCTATTTAAGCCGGTTAGTAGCAGGAGTAACTGAACATTATCAGGAATTGGATTCTGAGATTGCCCATTACCTTAGTGGTGAGTGGACGTTAGAACGTATTGCTCGGATTGATCTAACAATTCTGCGTTTGGCTTTTTATGAATTAATCGATGTTTGCCCGAAAGATCCAGACTTAGTGCCTTCTGTTGTGGCGGATGAAGCGATCGAACTTGCTAAGACCTTCTCAGATGATCGTTCGCGTAAGTTTATTTCTGGTGTGTTGGCTCATTATATTCAGAATAATTGTTAATTATAATAAAAGATAAGTCCTAGTTAAGAAAGTTTGAAGAAACTATTTCTTTTCTGGGGCTTTTTAGCTAAATGATTTGAAAATCTGGTCATTTGCTTGAGGGTGTTTATCGGATTGATATATAATAGAAGTAGTTGGAGGAGTTTTATCTTAAGGGTAGGAACTCGTTCAACGGATAAATAGGAGTGATAAAGAATGAAAAAATCAAAAATTTTATTTGCGGCTTTGGCTGCTTTAACCGTATCGCCAAATGTGATGCCACTCGTTTTAAATTCAAATCAAGTCTTGCATGCTGTGGGACAAGAACAAGGTCAATCCTTAATGGCTTTGGGTGCCAGTCTTAACCAACAACAAATGCAAGAAACGATTCAATTATTAGGTGCCAGTCAGGTTGCAGCTAATAATACGATCACAGTTGATGGTAATATGATTAATAAATACCTTCAAATTGGAGCTGATAGTTCTGTCGATGTCTATTCTTCGGTTTATGTGGAGCCCCAAGCTCCAGGTTCAGGGGTTCAAGTTCAAATAGTAACTCCTCAAAATATTACCTTGGTTTCGAACACCACCTATCAAAATGCGGCGATTACCGCTGGAGCCAAGGATGCCCTAGTGCGGGTTGCTTCAACGATTTCGGTAACAGGTGAAGGAGCCTTGACTGGTCTATACGCTCTCTTAGAAAAACAAGGAGTTAAAGTAAACCAAAATGATGTGAAGGTTGCTCAAGCTGAGATAACTATTGTAGATAAGATCAAGCAAAATAGTGGATTAACTGATGATCAGGTTAACAAAATCATGGCTGAAATTAAAAAAGCCGTTGCTAAAAAAGTTCAAGCGGGTGAAACTGTCGATGGGCAAGCTATTGTTAAAGCGGTGTTAGAATCAATGAATCTTCAGGTCAGTGATGATGCCTTTAAGATCTTAGTTCAATTTGCTAATGATTTTGCGAAAACGCAAGCAGCTGCGAATAAAGAGACTGAAAATCAAATTGATCAATCTATTAATGATCCGGACTGGGCTTCAGTATTAGCTAATGCGAAAGCAACCATGTCCGTAGAAGATATCAAGAGTATTGGTAAACCTGATTTTTCAGATACACAAAAATATCATGCCATTTTGCCAGCTATGTATGATAAATTCTTTGAATATGTCGCAGAAGGTAAACGCATCGACGATCTTTATTCACATACCTTTATTTTAGAAGCGATGGATTCAAATCTTTCAGTAGAAACAAAAGCGGCGCTCGACCAATTGCGTGAGTTGATGTATCAATATACGGCAGCTATTTTTGAAGCTGATGTAAAGGATGAGTGGATGAATAAACTGCAAGCAATTGATTCAATTCGTAAGGATAACCCAGCCTTAGCTGAAATAATTCAAGAAACAGCGATTAAAACAGGTTATGCACCTGAAGCCTATGCTTACCAAAACTTCCAACAAGTTGATAATATAATTAGTTTTGATGTTGCAGATAGTACACCTGATAAAAACACCGTCTTGGCTCACTTCCAATATGATGTATCAAATGGGGAACTATCTATTATGGATGTTACTAGTGGAGAGTATGTTCCATTAAGTCAATTTGATTTAGGCGCTTTATATAATGTCCAAGTTGATAATAATTATGCGCCAAAAGTGATTGTTCCTGCCGACTTTAAGCTAGCTAATGCAACAGAGTCTGATGAAAGCTTCCAAGAAGAGAGCAGTCAAGAAGCTGAAAGTGCAGCTGGTGATGAGAGTCAAGCTGGAAGTAATGAAGGACAAATGAGTGAAGAATCAGCGGTTGAAAACTCCTTGGACCAGCCAACGGCTAACCAAACGCCTGAAGAAGCTGGAAATACGAACAACGAAGTCAGTGAATAAACGCTAACTATTGAGAGCTTCCCGTAAAAAAGCTGCAGCTTCTAGCTGCAGCTTTTTTACGTATAGAAAGAAGTTTAGACCACTAAATACGCGATCAAAAATAGTTTAAGTTGTTAACTTATGCTAAAATATATGCTAGAAGTGGATTAAGGGGGTGACTCAATGGCAAATGAGAATGTACTGACTGTCAGTGCACTTTCCCAATATATTAATCAAAAGTTTGAAAGGGATCCGCATTTACAAAAAATAAGGGTTGTGGGGGAAGTATCTAATTACCGCTATCGCGCGAATAGTCATCAATATTTTGCTTTAAAAGAAGATAAATATGTGATTAATGCGATTGTTTTTAAACAGAAATTTGCCCAAATAAAATTTCAACTTGAAGAGGGCATGCGAGTGATCGTCAGCGCACGTGTTGGTGTATATCCTGGTGCAGGACGTTATCAACTCTATGTAGATGCTATTGAGCCAGATGGAATCGGCTCTTTATATTTAGCTTTGGAACAATTAAAGGAAAAAATGCGTAAAGCGGGTTATTTTGATCGGCCTAAAAAAGCAATACCCGCTTTTCCCAAAAAAATTGCGGTAATTACAAGTCCGAGTGGAGCAGTGATTCGAGATATAATGACGACAGTTAAACGGCGCTTTCCACTTGCTCAAATTATTGTCTTCCCAGCTCGGGTACAAGGGCAAGAAGCTATTAAGGATCTGATGGAAGCTTTTGATCAAGTGAAGGCCCATCAAAATGAAATAGATGTTGTGATTCTAGCTAGAGGTGGAGGATCGATTGAGGATTTATGGTGTTTCAATGATGAGGAGCTTGCTCATCGAATTTTAGACTGTTCATTACCGGTTATCTCATCCATTGGGCATGAAACGGATACAACGATTGCAGACTTAGTAGCGGACCTGAGAGCAGCTACACCCACTGCAGCTGCTGAATTAGCAGTCCCAGTTTTAACGGATTTATATACTAAGGTTGATCAGGCAAGGCAGCGCCTTCTATATGCTTTTAGTCAGACTTTGAAAGCTAAGCGGGATTATTTACAGCGTTTATCGTCTTCCTATACATTGTCGCAACCCCAACGGATTTATCAGGCTTACGATCAGACTTTAGACTATCTAAAAGCTAAACTGGCGTCACAAGCTAACGCTTATTTTAAAGAAAAACATTATTTACAAGCAGGCATGACTGCACGACTCATTCAAATGCAGCCAAGTCACCGTATCGAATTAGCCAAAGAACAACTTAGCAGTTACAAATGGCAATTGAATAAAGCGATTAATTCAGTCCAGGGCGACAAAGAAAAATTGCTTCAAAACTTAATGGGGCTATTGGATGCGTATAGCCCATTGAAGATAATGGATCGAGGTTACGCAATTGTAAGTCGCGATGATCAAATAATTAATGATGCTCGTCTACTTAAGATGGAAGATCCGTTAAAAATTCGAATGCGACATGGTGTGGTATATAGTCGAGTTGAATCGGTCGATTCGAAAATTGAGGAGGAATAGTTATGACCCAAGTGGAAAAAGATGATAATTTAACATTTGAAACCGGGATTCAAGAATTGGAACAAATTGTGCAACAACTGGAAAAGGGCTCACTTCCTTTACAGGAAGCTTTGACGGCATTTAAGCGAGGGGTTGAGCTTAGTCAATTTTGTCAAGCAGAACTAACTCAAGCAGAAGAAACTGTTACTTTAATGATGACTCAATCCGGTCTAAAAGAATTGGATGGGGATCAGGCTTAATGAACGTGGATGGATCTTTAAAGGAGTATTTTGAGCATGCCCTGTCTTCTTTAATGAAGAACTATGAAACTGAGAGTAGCTTAAGTGACGCCATGAGGTATGCATTAGAATCGGGCGGCAAGAGGATTCGCCCCTTATTGTTATTATCTATCCTCAAGGCGTTAGATAGCGTAAGCTTAGATCGAGGACTTCGAACGGCTATGGCACTAGAGTTTATACATACTTATTCTTTGATCCATGACGATTTACCGGCTATGGATGACGATGCGGTCCGAAGAGGAAGAGCGAGCTCTCATGTTAAATTTGGTGAAGCATTAGCGATTCTTTCTGGAGATGCTTTGTTGACGGAAGCCTTTGGGCTAATTGCTGATGATCCCAAACTGCCAGCAACTGTCAGATTAGATTTGATTGCTGATTTAAGCAGGGCTAGTGGTGCTTTTGGAATGGTCGAAGGGCAAGCACTTGATATTGAAGGGGAAAATCGGGCCTTAACTTTGAACCAATTGCAAGATATTCATTCTCGCAAAACAGGGGCTCTATTTTTATTTGCGGGCCGGGCTGCTGGGATGATTGCTAATGCTGATTCTAAAGTTCGAGAAAATTTAGAAGTCTTTGCTCAGTTTTTCGGTTTGGCCTTTCAAATTCATAATGATTTAAAAAATAGATTGCAGATTGGACAAGAAGATCAAGCACGTTTTCAGTCAGATATAGAGCATCATAAAGCGACTTATCCTGCTATTTTAGGATTAGAAGCAGCCGTTGATGAATTATACCAAGTTTTAGATAGCGCTCAAGCTAGTCTGAATCAACTCAAGCAGTCCAGTCAGGATCCAAGATCTTTGGATCAAATATCCGTCTGGATTGATCAACTTCGAATTAAGCTGTAAGGAGAAGACTATGAAAAAAGAACGCTTAGATAAATTAATAGTTCAACGGGGTATTGCAAAATCACGTGAAGAAGCCAAACGACTCATTATGGCTGGGCAAATTTATGACCAAAATAATCAACGTTATGATAAATCAGGAGAAAAAGTTGGTCTTGATTTGGAATTTCATTCCAAGGGCAAACCCTTGCCCTATGTGAGTCGCGGGGGGTTAAAATTAAAGAAAGCCATCGATGCCTTTAACTTGGATTTATCGGATCGAATTGCGTTAGATATTGGGGCGTCAACTGGGGGATTTACGGATGTGGCTCTTCAAGAGGGGGCTAAACGTGTTTATGCTCTAGATGTGGGTTATAATCAATTGGATTATCGTCTACGGACTCATCCTCAAGTAGAGGTAATGGAAAGACAGAATTTTCGTTATTCTAAGTTGGAAGATTTTACCAAGGGGCAGCCGAATTTTGCGACAACCGATGTTTCCTTTATTTCTCTATCGCTCATACTTCCTCCTTTACAGTCTATCCTTGTGGATCATGGACCAGTGGTGGCCCTTATCAAACCTCAGTTTGAGGCCGGGCCCGAACGTCTCGGTAAAAAAGGTGTGATTAAAGATCCAAAAGTTCATCTTCAAGTGTTAGAGGAAGTCTTGGGCTTTATTTGTGAGATTGGTTATCAAATAGAAGGGCTGACCTATTCTCCGATTACTGGTGGCGAAGGGAATATTGAATATTTAGTATATTTAACGAATGCCAAACAGATGAATAATGATAGTGGCTTAGCTTTTGATCTTGAGAAAATAGTCGATCAAAGTCATCAACAATTTGAATCAATCTAAGGAGGGTGCCATGTTAGAATCACTGAGTATTGAGAATTTTGCGATTATTGATTGGGTATCGATTGATTTTTCATCGGGGATGACGGTTTTATCTGGAGAAACAGGGGCCGGTAAATCAATTATTATCGACGCCTTAGCTTTATTATGTGGGGGTAGAGGGTCGGTTGATTTTATTCGAAAAGGAGCTGACCGCTTGCGCTTACGGGGCTTGTTTTCGCTCGATGATCAGCAGGCTTTAAGAGAGTTCTTGAAGACGATTCCTATCGAGATTACAAACGAGGAAGATCTGCTTCTGATTGAACGGGAATTACAAAGCACGGGTAAGAATATTGTTCGAATTAATCGACAGCTGGTTAATGTATCAACTTTGAAGCAATTAGGTCAGTATTTAGTAGATATCCATGGGCAAAATGAACATCAAGCTTTACTCGATTCTAATAGTCATTTAAAGTTGCTTGATCGCTATGCTAAGGATACGCAGTCTGATTTATTGTTAGAATATCAAGCAGCTTTCGAGCGTTACCATGTTCATCGAAAAAGCTTATTGGAAAGTCACCAAGATGAAAGTCAACAGCAGCAACGGTTACAATTTTTAGAATTTCAGTTGCAAGAAATTGAGGAGCTAGATTTACACGGTGGGGAATATGAATACTTGTTCCAGCAAACTCGCCGTCTAGCTGCAGCTCAAGAAATAAGTCAATTGGTCGGTGGTATCAATTTATTGATGACGGACCAAGAAGGAGCTGTGGATCAACTATTAGAACAAGTCTATCAATCATTAAAATCATTAGAAAAATATACACCAGAATTCAAAGGATTGAGTGATCAATTGCGCTCCACCCAATTGGATCTACAAGAGATGGCAAGAACGATTGCTTTAAAAGGAGACTTCCCGGATTATGATAGTCAAGAAATTGATCGCCTGCAAGAACGATTAAGTCAATTGGAGCAGGTTCAGAAGAAATACGCATTATCGATCGATGAACTGATTACTTATCGTGATCAAATTGCTGAAGAAATATATCAGATTAAACATCGTGAGGCTTATCTCGTGCGGATTCAGGCTGAGTTTGAAGCTGCTTATAAAGAAGCTTTAAAATTGGCCCAAGAACTTTCGAACCAGCGTCATCAGATTAGTCATTTACTTGAAGCAGCGATTGAGCAAGAATTAAAAGAGCTATATATGCCGCAAGCTCGTTTTGAAGTGAAGTTTAAACTGCTTGACAGTGATGAAACCTTGGCTAAAGCAGGGTATCCGTCTTCTTATCAGCTTTTAAATAATACAGGTATGGACCAGGTGGAATTTTATGTTGTAACAAATGTAGGCGAAGAAAGTAAGCCCTTGATTAAAGTTGCAAGTGGGGGAGAGCTTTCTCGGTTGATGTTGGCTTTAAAGGCAATATTCGCTAGGGGACAAGAAGTTGAGAGCTTGGTATTTGACGAAATTGATACTGGTGTATCGGGTCGAGTGGCCGCAGCGATTGCTCATAAAATGAAAGAAATTGCGCGTTATAAACAAGTGCTATGTATTAGTCATTTGGCTCAGGTTACAGCAGCTGGTGATCAGCAATTGATGATAAGAAAGTTGGTTGCTTCAGAACGTACCATTACCCAAGTAGAGCCTTTGTCGTTGGATCAACGGGTAGAAGTGATTAGTCATATGATTGCTGGAAATAAAGAGACTCCTGCTGCTCTTGATCTGGCTCAGGAAATGCTTCAATCATATCAAAATGAATAGGAGGGATCATGATCGATCGAGCGATTAATTTAGTGGTTTTAGCCGGTCCAACCGGGGTGGGGAAAACAGATCTATCAATCGAATTAGCAAAGACTTTTAATGGTGAGGTGGTTTCAGCCGACTCGATGCAAGTCTATCGAAACTTAGATATTGGAACCGGAAAGATTCTTCCTCATGAAATGCAAGGCGTACCCCATTATTTGATTGATATTCAAGACCCTGATCAGACCTACGATGCTGCTCGTTTTAAGGAAGCTGGCCAGGAGGCTATCCGAAAAATTCATCGATCAGGACATTTGCCCATCCTTGTTGGAGGAACAGGGCTTTATTTAGAAGGATTGTTGTATGATTTAGAGTTTGGTGGTAAAAACTCTACCGATTCCCTTGTTCAACAAAAATTAAAAGCAGAGTTAGAGGAAAGCGGGATCGAAGCTTTGTGGCAACGCTTGAACCAGTTGGATCCATTCGCAGCTGATAAGATTAGCTTGCAGAATCCGAGACGAATTTTACGTGCATTAGAAGTAATTGAAACAACGGGTCAGCGTTTTTCTGATCAAATGAGCCATCAAGAAAAGCAATCGCGCTTCCGAGAATACCTCTTTGTATTGAATCGACCCCGCCAACAACTTTATGATCGTATCAACCAACGAGTCCTACAGATGATTGATCAGGGCCTGGAGGATGAGGTGCGATCCCTTTATCAAAGAAATATGGACCCGAACTTACCTGCTATGAAGGGGATTGGCTACAAGGAGTGGCGCCCTTACTTTGAAGGAAAGGAGTCCTTGCAAACGGTCATTGAACAAATTCAACAAAATTCTAGGCGCTATGCTAAAAGACAGTTGACTTGGTATCGGAACCGAATGAAGAATGTGCATTGGTTGGATGTGAGTCAGCCAGATTACATTGACAATGCGATTCGACAAGTTGCTCAATTTATTGAGGAAGGTTAGGGTGAGCGAATGATTGAAATAGAAACTGGACCTGAACGGGTTTTAATCGTGGGGGTAGAAACAGGTGATTACACTGCTGAAAAGTTTGATGAGTTGATGCAAGAAATGCAATCTCTCACCCAGACTGCTAAGGGACAGGTTGTTCAAGTGATTCGGCAAAAATTGGATCACCTGGATCATCGTACAGCGGTTGGTACTGGTAAATTGGAAGAGATTAAGGCTTGCCTTGAACTGGAAGAGATTGATCTAGTGATTTTCTTCAATGCGCTTAGTCCGAGTATGAATCGTAATCTAGAAGAAGCATTGTCGGTGAGGGTGATCGATCGGATTCAACTGATTTTAGCAATTTTTGCTATGCGAGCAAAAAGTCGTGAAGGGAAGTTACAGGTTTCCTTAGCTCAATATGAGTATCTACTACCTAGGATGACCGGGTCCAATAAGCACTTATCTCGACTAGCAGGAGGTATTGGGACTCGTGGTCCCGGCGAAAGTAAGTTGGAGTCGGATCGGCGTCATATTCGCGCGCGCATTAATCAAATTAAAGAATCCCTCAAAGAGGTGACTCAGCACCGGGAGCGGACCCGGTCACGTCGTCAATCAGGACGTGATTTTAATATTGGTTTAATTGGGTATACCAATGCAGGTAAGTCAACACTGTTACAAGCGTTAACTCACCAGGAGACATATATACAGGATCAGCTTTTTGCGACCTTGGATCCTTTAACACGTAAATTAACGATCAAAGGATATCCTGTATTTACTATAACGGATACAGTGGGTTTTATTGAGGCTCTACCGACAGAATTGATTGAAGCCTTTAAATCAACTTTGGAGGAAATTCGTTATATGGATCTGTTACTTCATGTGGTGGATGCTTCGAGTCCGGCCCGGCACATGCATGAAGAATCTGTTATGAACTTGATGAAACAGTTGGATTTGGATCATTTACCGATGCTAACGGTATACAATAAGTCAGATCAAGCTAAATCTAGTTTTCAACCGATTTTGAGCCCTCATATAACGCTCTCTGCTAAAAATCCTGACGATATTGAACGTTTGAAGGAAGCAATTTGGGATCAATGCATTCAACACGCTGAGTCATATTCGGTTCAAGTTTTTCCAGGAGAAGCTGATTTATTGGCACTTTACCAACAAAATACATTGGTAGAAGCGATCGACTTTGATGATGAGAAGCAAGTTTATCAAGTAAGAGGCTATCGACGTCATTTAAATTCACAACAAAATTAAGGAGGATGATCTATGTTAACCATGAAAGATATTATTTTAGAGGGACACCCAACATTGAGAATGAAAGCGGAACGGGTTGAATTTCCAATGGATTCCAAATTAAAGGAAACAGCCCTAGCTATGATGGAGTTCCTAAGAAATAGTCAAGATGAAGAGTTAGCCGAAAAGTATGGATTAAGAGCTGGAGTAGGGATAGCTGCACCTCAAATTAATATATCAAAACAGATTTTTGCTATGTTATTGTATCGATATAATGATGAAGGGGAAGTGATTGGAGAAGAGTTCAGTGAAATCTTTATCAATCCAAAAATTAGGCGTCATTCCATCGTGCAAGCAGCTTTAAAAACTGGGGAAGGTTGTTTGTCAGTGGATAGGGAGGTCCCTGGATTTGTTCCCCGCCCTAAGACATGTACCATCGATTATCAAGATCTTGATGGTCAAGCCAAATCTGTCAAATTAAGAGATTATCCAGCAATAGTAGCTCAACATGAAATTGATCATCTAAATGGGATCATGTTCTATGATCATATTGATGCCGACCATCCTTGGAAACAAGTCGACGGGTTAGTATTAATTTAATGAAGCTATGAAAAATATTCTCGTTATTCAAGATATTTCGTGTTTTGGCAAATGTTCGTCAACGGTAGCTCTTCCTATACTAAGCCAGTTTAAATTAACCGCAACTTTACTACCGACTGCTATCTTGTCTACCCATACGGGGTCTCAATTTCCAGGTTATGTCATGACTGATTTAAGAGAGCATATGAAAAAAACAATGGCCCATTGGCAGCAATTGGCCATTCGATTTGATGCCTTGTATATTGGTTATTTGGGAATGGTGGAACATGTTGCTATTGTTGAGCAAGCGATCGATTCTTTACTTAAGCCAGGAGCCAAGGTTATTTTGGATCCTGCTTTTGCAGATCATGGACAGTTTTATAGTGGCTTGGACTTTTCTTATGTGAATGCTTTGAAGCGATTGGTCAGGCGGTCAGATTATTTGTTGCCGAATTATTCGGAAGCCTGTTTTTTATTAGGCAAGTCTTATATGGATTTAGAATATAATCGACATGAGACTCAAGTATTATTAAAAGAACTTCAGGGATTGGGAACCAAGAATAGCTTGCTTACGGGCTATCATAAAAAGAATAAGATTGGTGCTGGTCTTCTGCTTGAGGATGGGCAATTTTTTCTAGAGAAGTCGACCTTTTATCGTCAACATTTCGCAGGCACTGGAGATGTTTTTGCTTCGGTATTCGTGGGTGACTTGTTACTTTCCAAACGACCGGACCAAGCTTTAAAGAAGGCAGTTGACTTTGTTGCAGCAGCCATTCAAGCAACCTTGGAAGATGAAGACCCGATTGACTATGCGGTGCATTTTGAAAAGGTATTAGACCAACTTCATTAAAAATAAGTCAAAATAAAAAAAATATGCTATACTAATTGGGTAATGCCAAAAAAGAAGGAGTAGATAAGATGATTTCGGCAACTGATTTAAGAGCAGGAATGACTTTCTTGCAAAATGACGATTTAATCCGTGTCCTTGAAGCAAGCCACCACAAACCTGGTAAGGGTAATACGGTTATGCGGATGAAGTTACGTAATGTGCGTACTGGGTCTACTTACGATACAACTTTTAGACCTGATGAAAAATTTGAGCAAGCTTACCTTGAAACAAAGGAAGTACAATATCTCTATCAAATGGATGCAACCGCAGTTTTTATGGACTTAGAAACCTATGAACAATATGAGATTCCAGTTGATTCGATTACCAACGAGTTGCTTTATTTATTGAATAATATGAATTGTAAAATTCAATTCTTCGGTAGTGAAGTTATTGGAGTTGAATTACCATCAACCGTTGTATTGACCGTAGAAGAGACACAGCCTTCGATTAAGGGTGCAACGGTAACTGGATCTGGAAAACCAGCTACAATGGAAACAGGACTGGTTGTTAACGTACCAGATTTTATTGAAGCAGGAGAAAAATTAGAAATTGGAACAGCGGATGGTTCATATAAAGGACGCGCTAGTAAATAATATGCGATAAGTATAGGATTAATAAAACCGGCAGGTTCGTTGAAATTTCAATGAGCCTGCCAGTTTTTATAGCTTAAAAATAGAGAGTTTAATATATGTACTTTTAGGTTTGTTAAATTATGATATCTGGATGATTAGTCTGGAAAAGTTTATCGTATATCTAAAAAGAGGCTGTGACACAAGTCTCAAAAATACCCAGAAATTTTATCCAATAGGAGTAAAATTTCTGGGTTCTTTCTTTTTCTGTCTTTCTTAATCGCAATTTTCTTAGGTTAGCTGCCATTAGAGCTAATCCCATCTCATTATTCACGGCCTGTTTCCCTCGAACATGAAATCGAGTGAATCCCAAACAAGCCTTCAGATGACCAAATGTTGGTTCAACATCGATCTTCCGCTGGCTATAAATTGGACGATATTTCGGATCTTTTAAGAGCCCCCTTTGCTTGGCTTTGAAGTAGTCATACGAAGGATTAACCGTAATTTTTCGGACATATCCTTTCTGAGTAAGGGCTGCTTCAATTTCTTGTTGATTCTCATCGATCCGTTCTGCTTGATACTCTTTAAAATTTCTTTCAAAACCATACTTATCCGTTCGGGTGCGATAAGCGACGAAATTAAATCGTACCCCTTGAGGATCGACGTAACAGTCTTCTTTTTCATCATAGTCCCAATTCATGACTTTTGAGTCGTCACTTCGCCATTTTCGACTCTGTTCTTTAAGATACGTGCCATAAGGAATTAATGCGGTGATTTCGGGAAAGCTTTCTTCAAGATAAGTATAGTTACTTTCAGAGCCATATCCTGCATCCATACTCACCACTGAAAAGGAGCGAAACAGTGATTGATGACTCTCAAAGAAAGGCCTTAATGTCCGCGTATCTGTCGGGTTTGAAAAAAGTTCATAAGCTAAAACAAACTGATGAGAGGTGGCAATCTGTAAATTATAGCCCGGTTTCAACTGACCATTCTTCATGGGATCTTCTTTCATTCGCATAAAGGTCGCATCGGGGTCCGTTTTTGAATACGAATGACGTTCACCTAAGATGGCTCGTTGCGTTTGATAGTGTTGATGCTTGGAATGACAATGTTTCATGCGCCTCAATTGACTCTTGACTTTTCGCCGCTCCTTTTTGTGAGGATTCGGTGACAACCGAGGAGACTCTTCGATGGTTTCCTCTAAGTCTTCTAAGCGAACTTCAAGCTGGGTAATGGTTTCTTCAAGCCCTTCAAGCGTTAGTGGGGTCTCTTCTGGAATCAACCCCATTTGATAATACTGACGCATTTCATTGACGAGTTCGGTCATCTTTTGTCGATTCATTGCTTCAAAGCGGATCGTGTTCTTTTTCCAGACAAAGCTGTACTTATTGGCATCCGCTAAGATTTTTGTCCCATCAATAAAGAGATGATCATCGATAAGTCGTTGTTGTCTTAAATACCGCACAAATTCATCATAACTTTGTTTAAGAATGTCAGCTAATTCATCGGACTGTCTAAATCGACAAATTGTACGGTAAGAAGGTACTTCATTTTGACACAACCAGATAGCGGGCAGATTTTCGCGAGCCAATTGTTCCATCGAGCGACTGGTGAAGACACCGCGAGAATAAGCATATAATAATAACTTGAGTAACATCGAGAAGTCATATTTACGAGGACGACCAAAGAGATAGGGATAATGAATCTCTAGAGAGTCCACAAATTGATGAATATAGTAGCTGATGTGATCTTCTTGAGGGCGGTATTGATAAGAGACTTCCAAATAAAGTTGATTTAGGTTATAATGAGTATGCATTTTTTGGTCCTTTCTAGGATTGAAATGGAAACAGAGGGGTGAGGTCCTCTGTTTTTTTATTGATTAACTTAATTATAACATAAAAACCGGCTGAATCGTTGATATTACAACGATTCAGCCGGTTTTTTGGTGGACTTATGTCACAGCCTCTTTTTAGGTCTTTTTCACCACTGAGGTTTTAAATATGCCAGGTAGGATTCGAACCTACGACCTACGGTTTAGAAGACCGTTGCTCTATCCAGCTGAGCTACTGGCACATGAAACATAACTCCTACATTGTAAACCCTAGTTAGATAAAAGTCAAGCAGACTTTTTATCTTGGCTCTTAGATTCAAAAATTAAAGACGGGTAATGAAGACTGACTTAATTTTATATAAATCATGAATTGAAATGGTAACAGGTTTATTTAAATTAGTACAGTTATTAAAACAGAATATCGATAAGTCACTATATTCCAATCGGTTAAATTGACTGTTTTTCATAGCTTGATACTTGCTATAGACAATTATTGGTGGTATTGTTAAGAGGTATAATAGGGAACAGTTTTTTCGGGCTGTTTAATAAATTTTGAGAGGATTGTGGACAAATGGCACAAGCAAAAAAAGCAAATGTCAAAATCGAAGATTTACTTAAGTCAGATAACTTTGATTTTTCGACATTTCAAGTAATGAACGAAGAAGGCGAGATTGTCAATCCAGAAGTCGCAGCAACGATTAGTGATGAAGAGATGGTTGATTTTATGGAAAAAATGGTTTGGGCTCGTGAGCTTTTTAATCGTTCTACCGCTTTAAATCGCCAAGGCAGATTAGGGTTTTATGCACCAACGGCTGGTCAGGAAGCATCACAAATTGGTACTATCTTAGCTACAGAAAAAGAAGATTTTATTTTGCCAGGTTATCGGGATGTACCTCAATTAATTTTACATGGGTTACCACTTGAAAAAGCCTTTTTATGGTCAAAAGGGCACGTTGAAGGAAATAACTATCCAGAAGATTTAAAGGCTTTGCCCCCTCAAATTATCATCGGCGCTCAATATGTTCAAACCGCTGGGGTTGCTTTAGGAATTAAGAAAAACAAACGTAAGGCGATTGCGATGACTTGGACAGGTGATGGAGGGTCTTCTCAAGGCGATTTCTATG
Source organism: Facklamia hominis CCUG 36813 (assembly GCF_000301035.1). Lineage (GTDB taxonomy): Bacteria > Bacillota > Bacilli > Lactobacillales > Aerococcaceae > Facklamia > Facklamia hominis. Next base: position 1,866,053 of record NZ_JH932292.1, read on the forward strand.
AAGGGGTTAACTTTACGGGAGCCTTCAAGGCACCTGCTGTTTTTGTCATTCAAAATAATGGTTGGGCGATTTCAACACCGCGTTCAAAACAAACAGCTGCACCAACCCTTGCTCAAAAAGCGGTAGCAGCAGGAATTCCAGGTGTTCAAGTGGATGGAATGGATATTCTAGCTGTGTATGCATTAACAAAGGCTGCCCGTGAATATGCGATTGCTGGTAATGGTCCAGTATTGATCGAAACATTGTGTTATCGTTTTGGCCCTCATACCTTATCCGGAGATGATCCTAAACGTTATCAACCTGAAGGAGTTCAAGAAGAATGGCAGGCTAAAGATCCTTTGATTCGTTTACGTAAATATTTGACGGGTAAAGGACTTTGGTCAGAAGAACGAGAAAATGAAGTGATTGAAAAGACCAAGGAAGAAGTTAAGACTGCTATCAAAAAAGCGGATCAAGCTCCAAAACAAAAGATTTCAGATTATCTCAAGAATATGTATGAGACACCTGATTTTGTGACGAAAGAACAGATTGAAGAATTCCAAGCAAAGGAGAATCAATAATATGGCTCAAATGACAATGATTAAGGCAATCACTGATGCCTTAGCCCATGAATTAAGAAATGATGACCGGACACTCGTTTTTGGTGAAGATGTTGGTAAGAATGGTGGGGTCTTCCGTGCAACGGAAGGGCTTCAAGAAGAGTTTGGTGAAGAGCGTGTCATTGATACTCCTTTAGCTGAGTCAGGAATTGCTGGTTTGGCCATTGGGTTAGCCTTAGAGGGTTTCCGTCCTATCCCAGAAATTCAATTTAATGGATTTGTGTTTGAAGCAATGGACTCAGTGGCCGGGCAAGCTGCTCGGACGCGCTATCGTATGGGCGGAACACGTCATTTACCTATCACCTTTAGAGCGCCTTTTGGTGGTGGAGTGCACACTCCAGAATTACATGCGGATTCTTTAGAGGGAATTTTAGCACAAAACCCAGGTCTTAAAGTTGTAATTCCCTCTAATCCTTATGATGCAAAGGGGCTTTTGATCTCTGCTATTCGGGATAATGATCCTGTTTATTTCTTGGAGCACATGAAGCTTTATCGTTCGTTCAGAGAAGAAGTCCCTGAAGAAGCCTATACCGTTGAAATTGGTAAAGCTAAAATTGTCGAAGAAGGAACAGACGTTACTTTAATTGCTTATGGTGCAATGGTTCAAGAGGCACAAAAAGCAGCTAAACAACTTGCTAGTGAGGGTGTGTCAGCAGAAGTTCTTGATCTACGTACGATCCAACCTCTAGATATCGAAACTATTATTGCATCTGTTGAAAAAACAGGTAAAGTGGTGATGATTCAAGAGGCTCAACGTCAAGCAGGTATTGGCAATAAAGTCATTGCTGAAATTTCTGAACGAGCAATCTTATCATTGAAAGCACCGATTGGTTTTGTGGCAGCACCAGATACAGTTTTTCCATTTGGTTTAGCTGAAAAAGACTGGATTCCTGATGCAAAGGATATCGTAGCGAAAGTAAAAGAACTCAATGAATTTTAGTCACATAGGTCAAGATGAATAAAGGAGACAAAGAGAATGGCATTCCAATTTAAGTTACCTGCTCTCGGAGAGGGCATTATGGAAGGTGAAATTGTTGCCTGGGACGTAAAAGAAGGCGATACAATTAATGAAGACGATACTCTTGTAGAGGTTCAAAATGATAAATCAGTTGAAGAATTACCTTCACCTGTTTCTGGTAAAGTAACTAAAATTTTAGTGCCTGCTGGTCAAGTAGCCAAGCTGGGACAAGTTATTGTAGAAATTGATGCTCCAGGGCATGAGTCAGATGATAATGAAGATGAAAGTACGGCGTCAACGGATCAAGAAACAAGCCAAGCATCGGCATCCACTGCCTACTTCCAATTTAAATTACCTGCCTTAGGTGAAGGGATTATGGAAGGTGAAATTGTTGCTTGGGATGTTAAAGAAGGTGATCAAATCAAAGAAGATGACACCTTAGTTGAAGTTCAAAATGATAAATCAGTTGAAGAATTACCATCGCCAGTATCAGGAACCGTTAAAAAAATACATGTACCAGCTGGTCAAGTTGCCAAATTGGGTCAAGTAATCGTTGAGATTGACTCACCTGAACATAACGGACCTGCTCAAGCTCAAGCACATGAGTTAGTTGCTAGTTTCGACGATGCGGATGCACCGGTTAACCATGTACCTGAAGACCCTCGTCCAGCGGGACAAACTACCGGATCTACATCACAAGTTAGTCTATCTGAGGAAGAATTAAGTCAAAGACGTGTCTTGGCCATGCCTTCTGTACGTAAATTAGCGCGTGACAAAGGAATTGATATTCGCTTGATTAATGGTAGTGGTAAAAATGGTCGAATTACAGCCGAAGATGTTGAGAATTTCAATCCATCAGCTAGTCCAGCCAATTCCACAGTTGAGGAAGTCAGCAATAATGAATTCCGTCAAACAATGTCGATGGATACAAGTCGGGGATCGTCAGCTTCTTCGACAAGCAAATCGACGAGTGCTTATCAATCCACTCAAGCAGATCGTCAAGAGCGTGTGGCTCTATCAGGTAACCGTGTGGCAATTGCCCAAGCAATGGTTCAATCTAAACATACAGCACCCCATGTAACCTTGTTTGACGAAGTTGAAGTGTCAAAACTTTGGGAACATCGTAAGAAATATAAGGCTATAGCTGCAGAATCCAACATAAAATTAACCTTCCTTCCATATGTTGTTAAGGCTTTAATAGCAGCTTGCAAAAAATATCCAATAATAAATGCATCAATTGATGATGAAACTAATGAAATAGTTTACAAAAACTACTATAATATAGGTATTGCAACGGATACAGAACGTGGATTATATGTACCAAATATTAAAGATGCCAATACTAAGAATATGTTCCAAATTGCTCAAGAGATCGTTGATCTTTCTGCTAAAGCCCATGAAGGAAGTTTAGTCATGTCAGAAATGACAGAAGGAAGTATTACGATTTCAAATATTGGTTCAGCGGGTGGCAAATGGTTCAGCCCAATCATTAATCATCCAGAAGTGGCCATTCTTGGGTTTGGAGCGATTGTTCAACAACCAATCGTTAATGAAGAAGGTGAATTAGCGGTAGGTCGGGTATGTAAGTTATCTTTAAGTTTTGACCATCGAATTGTAGACGGTGCAACAGCGCAACGGGCACTGAATGAAGTGAAACGTTTCTTAGCTGACCCAGAATTATTATTAATGGAAGGATAGTGATTAAATGGTAGTCGGAGATTTCGCGGTAGAATTAGATACAGTTGTTATTGGAGCTGGTCCTGGTGGATATGTTGCAGCAATTCGTGCAGCACAATTAGGTCAAAAGGTAGCAATTGTTGAGAAAGAATATTTTGGAGGTGTGTGCTTAAATGTAGGATGTATTCCTTCAAAAGCATTGATTCAAGCAGCTCACACTTATCAATTAGCAAAACATCCAGAAACCTTTGGGATTACAACGAAAGATGTTGAAGTTGACTGGGAAAAGACTCAGGACTGGAAGCAAAATTCAGTTGTACAAAAAATGACTTCTGGTGTTGAAATGTTATTGAAAAAGAATAAGGTTGAAATCATCCGTGGTGAGGCTTTCTTCTCTGATAAAGATACAATTCGTGTTGTTAATGGCGAAGAAGCTCAAACCTATACTTTCAATAATGCAATTTTAGCGACTGGTTCACGTCCTATTGAAATTAAGGGATTCCCATTCGGAGAACGCATTATCGATTCTACCGGTGGATTGAATCTTCCTCAAATTCCTAAAGATTTAGTAATTATTGGTGGAGGAATTATCGGGTCTGAATTAGGAGCTGTTTATGCTAGCTTTGGAACTAAAGTAACGATTCTTGAAGGTTCTAAACAATTTATTCCATCCTTTGAAAAGGATATGGCACGTTTAGTTGAGAAAGACTTCAAGAAAAAGGGTGCTGAAATCATCACTAAGGCTATGGCTAAAGGTGCTGAGGTTAAAGGCGACCGTGTCATTGTTACTTATGAGCATAAGGGCGAAGAAAAAACAGTTGAAGCTGACTACTGCATGGTTACAGTAGGTCGTCGCCCTAATACTGATCAAGCAAATCTTGACCTTGCAGGTATTGAATTAGATGAACATGGTAAAGTAAAAGTTGATAAACAAGGCCGGACATCCAATCCGCATATCTTTGCTATTGGGGATATTGTTCCTGGTGCGATGTTAGCTCATAAGGCTTCCTTTGAAGGAAAGGTTGCTGCTGCAGCTATCTCTGGTCGTAAAGATGAAGTTGACTATAAAGCAATGCCATCGGTATGCTATACAGATCCTGAATTAGCAGAAGCTGGATATACTAAGGATTCAGCTAAAGAAGCTGGCTTAGATGTTAAAGTTACTAAATTCCCATTTGGTGGAAATGGTCGGGCTGTAGCAATGGATTCTTATGAAGGATTTGTGAGAATTGTTTCAACGAAGGAAGACAATGTAATCGTTGGTGCGCAAATTGCTGGACCAGGTGCGTCTGACTTATTAGCAGAATTAACGATGGCCATCGAAGCGGGTATGAATGCTGAAGATATTGCTTTAACCGTTCACCCACATCCAACCTTAACAGAAGCAATTATGGATTGTGCGGAAGCTGTTTTGGGCGAACCGATTCATATGTAATTTTTAATACATAGACCTCAATTTTAATTTACTTCCCTGATAGTGGTAACCTCGTTTGAGGAAGCTACTATTGGGGGATTTTTTAATGTTTATTGGCTGTTTAAAAGGCTTCTAAAAGCGATGTTCTAGTAAATCAGATATATTGATAAGATAAAACGATTAAATTTCAATGAGGTAAGCGATTTTATTAAAAAAAGTTATCTATTATGACTTTAAATGCGTTAAGATAGTAAGTGACTGTACAAGTATAGAAAGAAGGTCTAAATATGTCTTATGCTTATCCTTTAGATTCAGACTGGACTAAAGATGAAATTATAGCTGTTGTGGAACTTTATGCAGCAGTCGAACAAGCTTATGAGCAAGGAATTAAAGTGAAGCAATTTAAAGATAAGTACGCTGCTTTTAAGCGGGTAGTATCGACTATTTCCTTGGAAAAGACCTATGATCGGGCTTTTGAGAAGCTAACCCACTATTCGATCTATGCTTGTCGCAAGAAAGCACAGGATCTAACGGATCAATCCTTATTAAAGATGCGTTAGGGGGCTAATTAGTGAATAATGAATTGCATCAAAAAGTATTAACCTGGTTAAAGACCGCCGGGAATTCATTGCTAGCTTCCCTAGAATCGGATTTAGAGGTGGAAGAAAAGACTTCCGCCAGTGATCTGGTGACTAGGATGGACAAAGAAGTAGAAGCGTATTTTTTTCGGGAAATAAAAGCCGCTTATCCGAATCATCAAGTGATTGGTGAAGAAGGTATAACTGAAGAAGTTAAGTCTACTCAAGGGACACTGTGGATCATCGATCCCATCGATGGGACACTTAATTATGTGAAACAGCATCGGTGCTTTGCAATTATGCTTGGCCTATATCATGATGGACAACCTATAGCAGGTTATATCTATGATGTTGCACAGGGTGAAATCTATCATGCCTGGGTCGGTCAGGGCGTTTATATAAATGGACAGGCCTTAACACCTTTGCCGATTAATTCTTTATCGGAATCCTTAATTATTGGCAACCTAGTTAGTTTTATGACAAACTGGTCAAATAGCCAAGCGGTCTTTGAAAAAGCCCTGGGATTACGTTATTATGGATGTTCGGCTTATGGAATTATGGCAGTGATTCGAGGGGAAGCTGGACTTTATCTTTCAAGAGAGCTTAAACCCTGGGATTTTGCAGCTGGACTCGCTATTATGACAGCGATGGGTTATCCAGTGAGTCGACCTGATGGGAGATCATTAAATATTTTAGAAGCTAGTCCGGTTATTTTTGCTCATCCAAATATCTACCAAGAAGCTCTGCAGTTAATGAACTAATAGAAATCGAGGAAATAGAAATGAATTATAGAGAAGATATACGTAATATTGCTATCATCGCCCACGTTGACCATGGTAAAACAACTTTGGTGAACGAATTATTAAAACAATCGGATACCTTGGATGAACGTGCTCAAATTGCTGACCGTGCAATGGATTCGAATGCCATTGAACGGGAGAGAGGTATTACTATTCTAGCCAAAAACACGGCCGTTCAATATAAGGGAAAACGAATTAATATTTTAGATACACCCGGACACGCGGACTTTGGTGGTGAAGTTGAGCGTATCATGAAGATGGTAGATGGGGTTATTTTAGTGGTAGATGCTTATGAAGGAACAATGCCTCAAACCCGTTTTGTATTGAAAAAAGCACTAGAAGCTGGTAAACGTCCGATGGTAGTGGTTAATAAAATTGACAAACCAGCAGCTCGCCCTGAAGAGGTTGTGGATGAGGTTTTAGAATTATTAATCGAGTTGGGAGCAGATGATGATCAGTTAGAGTTTCCGGTAGTCTATGCTTCTGCAGTGAATGGAACATCGTCGAATTCATCCAATCCTGAGGATCAAGAACCGACGATGGATTATATTTTTGATGCGGTGTTGGATTATATTCCAGCTCCGGTCGATAATTCTGATGAACCACTTCAATGTCAAGTGACCATGTTAGATTATAATGAATTTGTAGGTCGTATTGGAATTGGTCGTGTATTCCGCGGTAAGATGAAAGTGGGCGATTCGGTAACGGTTATGAAGGTTGACGGATCGAAGAAAAACTTCCGTATTACGAAGTTATACGGCTTTCTAGGATTAAATCGTGTCGAAATCTCTGAAGCGTCTGCTGGCGATTTAATTGCGGTATCTGGGATGGATGATATCTATGTAGGTGAAACCATTGCAGCGGTGGATAGTCCAGAGGCTTTACCTCTTTTACATATTGATGAACCGACACTTGAAATGAACTTTTTAACCAATAACTCACCATTTGCTGGTCGAGAAGGCAAGTATGTAACGGCCCGTAATCTGGAAGATCGATTGATGCGTGAGTTGCATACGGATGTTTCATTAAAAGTTATACCGACCGATTCACCAGATACATTTAAAGTTGCCGGTCGGGGAGAATTGCATCTATCAATTCTAATTGAAAATATGCGTCGGGAAGGTTATGAATTCCAAGTATCAAGACCACAAGTGATTGTTCGAGATATTGACGGTGTTAAGTGTGAACCTTTTGAACGGGTGCAAATTGATACACCTGAAGAGTATATGGGAAGTGTTATCGAGGCGATGGGGCATCGTCGTGGAGAAATGGCTGATATGGTTAACACGGGTAATCAACAAATGCGTCTTGTCTTTTCAGTCCCTTCTCGCGGTTTGATTGGATTTTCGACCGAATTTATGTCTTTAACTAGAGGTTACGGGATCTTAAATCATAGTTTCGATGAATACAAACCTTTTATTAACGCAGAAATTGGTCAACGTCGTAACGGAACACTAGTATCCATCGATAATGGTACAGCTACAACTTACTCCATTATGAATTTGGAGGACCGTGGAACAATTTTTGTTGAACCAGGGACGGAGGTTTATGCTGGAATGATCGTTGGTGAAAATAGCCGTGAAAATGATCTGACAGTTAATATCACTAAGGCTAAGAACTTAACCAATGTTCGCTCAGCAACAAAGGATCAAACAGCAGTGATTAAAACACCTCGCAAAATGACGCTTGAAGAATCCATTCAATTTATGGCAGATGATGAATATTGTGAAATCACTCCAGAAAACGTTCGTTTGCGTAAACGGATTTTAGATAAATCAATGCGGGCAAAAGCTAACAAAAATAAATAACTCAACTATTATGAAGCAGGTGAGCAAGTATGTTGACCTGCTTTTTTATTTGAGCAGATTTTTTGGTGCTATGGTCTAGTCATGATAAGATGTAAAAAAGGACCTAAAGGAGGAATTTATATGTCATTTAAATTACCAGAATTACCCTATGCTTATGATGCTTTAGAACCTGTGATTGATCAGGCAACCATGGAGTTTCACCATGATAAGCACCATCAAACATATGTGACAAATTTAAATAAAGCGATTGAAGGAACTAATCTTGAAAATCAATCGATCAAATCCATCATTGAGGATCTAGAGGCGGTTCCTGAATCAATTCGCATGGCTGTAAGAAATAATGGTGGTGGACATTTGAATCACACTTTATTCTGGGGAAGTCTTCAAGCACCTAAGGAAGATAATCAACCAACAGGTGACTTGGCTGAATCGATTAAGCGTGACTTTGGATCCTTTGATGCATTTAAAGATGCGTTTGCAACAGCTGCGAAAGGTCAATTTGGTTCTGGTTGGGCATGGTTAGTCAAAGACGGCGATCAACTAAGTGTTCTAGCAACCCCTAACCAAGACAATCCATTGAGCCAAGGCAAGGCTCCTTTATTAGGAATTGATGTGTGGGAACATGCTTATTATTTGAATTATCAAAATAGACGAGCTGATTATGTTCAAGCCTTCTTTGAAATTATCAATTGGGATAAAATCGCTGAACGTTTTCACGAGGCCTAGTTTTTACCAATGAATGAGATCGAGGGCTTATAAGTTTATTCATAACTATTAACCTTTAGGGCTGTGGCATTCAATTGTCACAGCCCTTTAATGATGTCTATTTTAAATGGGATTTATTTATGTTAGTTTTTTAATAGAGGATTTGAAGGGCGTAATTATTAGTTAGTGCTTGGAGATTTACCCCAATTGTGTATACTTCTTGTATTAATATTTATTCGTTTGTGCTTTCTTTTTTTCTTACTTTCTCATATGCTATAATGAGTAGGAATATAGAAGGAGGGATCTGTGATTGAATCAACCTTTCCCCAACAAAATCGGTAGTACACATACACAGGATAAGACGACTAAGTCTCGTTTTCTTCAGAGATGGCATGAATATCGGCAGATGCTTGTTTTAATGGATCCGTGGATATTAGGAACGGTCTTAATATTACTTATCATTTCTTGTTTTTTAATTTTTTCTGCTAGCTTTAATTCAAGTCCCTTAACAGTATTGTTCAAGCAGCTTATGGCGATTATCGTAGGAATATTAATGAGTGTTTGCTTAATGTTTTTTCCTCAAAAGCTTTATCGTTCTGTTTTTTGGCAAAATGTCGCCCTAACTTTATTGGTCATTATGATTTTTTATGCGACTTATTTTGGTCATGAAGCGGGTGGCGCTTCATCCTGGATTGATCTTGGCTTCTTTAATTTACAGCCTTCAGAGCTTTTGAAAATTATGACTTTATTGCTGCTAGCTCGTCTAAGTGTTGAATTTAAGCGGACGTATTTATTGAAATATGAAAAATCTGTTTTTTGGCGTGGTTATTATTCTATATTGCTTTGGGGTTTATCTATTTTTCTTATTACAAGACAACCTGATTTTGGGACAGCTTTAATTATTTTTTTAGTTTTTATTGGCGTTTTAGCGATATATCATGCTCCCTATCAAAAGAATATCAAATGGGCACTGGTCTTTTTAGGTTTCTATTTGTTCGCCTACTGGTTTTTAGATCATTTTTCAGATCAATTGATTAAATTGAACGGTCATATTTTTCAACGGTTAGGTAGTTTTACGAATCCTTTCCGGTATCAATTAGAAGATGGCTTCCAGGTGGTTAAGTCTTATCAGGCTTTTGCTAATGGAGGGCTATTTGGTAAGGGTCTAGGGCAAGGAACAGTGAAGTTAGTCTTGCCAGCTGCACATACAGACTTTATTCTCGCTGTTGCTGCGGAAGAATTTGGTTTCGTCGGAGTAAGTGTGATTACCGGATTACTTTTCTTTTTAATGGCTTATTTACTTCGCTTATCGGCGACTTTAACGATAAGATTTAACCGGGTTTTTGTTTCAGGAGTAGCTTTATTAATTTTTATTCAGTCAATGATCAATATTGGTGGACTTACGGGATTAATTCCATTGACCGGTGTGACCCTGCCTTTTATCTCATCAGGTGGGACATCCATTATTACTAATTTATTATTAGTTGCTTTAGTACAGAAATTTTATGTTGAAGAGAGATACCAGCGTTTAAAAGCGCGACAAGGAGATAATCGGTTTTATATAGGAGGGATTAAACGTGACCTTTAAGAAGATAGAACGCCAGTCACTGATCGTCAGTTGCTATAGCTTACGTCAGTGGAAACAATTAAGGAAATTTGGAATCGTCCATTATGTTTCTCAACGATTAAAATATGTTGTATTGTATATTAATAAAGATCAAACAGATAAGATTTTACCCGCTATTGAACGGCTCAATTTTGTCAGAGAAGTTGAACTTTCTTATCGTGATGATATTGATATGACGTTTAAAAATGCCATTGCTAATCGGGTTGATCCCGATGCTCAAGAAAGAGTGGTAGAGGATCCTGAACGGACAGATTATCAAGAATTCTTTAAGGAAATCGCTGAGTCTATTGATCCAAAAAAATCTGATTCAAGAAAAACAAGCAAGGAATAGAAGTGGGGGATTTGATGCGCGTCGTAGGAGGTAACTATCGGTCTAGACCCTTAAAGGCGGTACCGGGGATGAATACTCGACCAACGACCGATAAGGTGAAGGAATCGATGTTCAATGTGTTAAGTCCTTATTTATCGAGTTGTCATCTTTGCTTGGATTTTTATGCCGGTTCTGGGGCTTTGGCGATTGAAGCTGTTTCTCGTGGAGTCGATCAAGCGGTTTTGTGTGAACAAAACCATATTGCGCTTAAAACTATAGAGGAAAATTTACTCATGACTCAAGAACTTAGTAAATTTCATTTGTTAAAAGGAAATAATCGTCAGGCTTTGAATCGGTGGTTTAATGATACATCAAAAGTTTTTGATCTTGTTTTTCTAGATCCACCTTATAAGAAGGGCCGATATTTAGAAGACTTAAGATGGTTAAAGAAAGAATCGATGCTAGCTGATCAAGCCGTTATTCTTTGTGAATCGGATCAAGAACATCAATGGGATTCGGAAGTCGATGATTTTGAATGGGTAAAATCTAAAAAGTATGGGCAAAGCTATTTGAGTTTGTTAATTTATCGAGGAGATGAAGTTGAATGAAGAAAGCAATTTTTGCAGGTTCCTTTGACCCAATTACTTTGGGTCATCTCAATTTAATTGAACGAGCAACTCGTCTGTTTGATCAATTGATTCTAGTAATTGCTGTGAATCCATCTAAACAAACCCTCTTTAGCTTGCAAGAACGCCAAAAAATGGTTAAAAAAGTTATTCAAGGGTTGGATCATGTTTCCCTTGTGGTGATAGAAAATCAGTTATTGGTACAATATGCTCAACAAGTTGGTGCTAGATATATCATTCGAGGTATTCGCACAGTGGCTGATTTTGAGTATGAGCAAGCCATGTTTGCTATTAATCAAAGTCAAGCTAAAGAGATTGAAACACTTTATCTAATGGCTGATCCGACCTATCGATTTGTCTCATCTTCAGTGGTTAAAGAGATTGCCGCATATGGGGGAGATCTGTCTGAAATGGTTTTACCTCATATTGACCAAGCTTTAAAAGATAAATTTAAATAATTAGATTTTTAAAACGCAAATAGCTCCTTTGCTTGTATTTATTCATAGTAAATACTAGCAGAGGAGTTTTTTGGATGAATTATTTTCAAGAAGACTTAAAAGATAAGAAACACTGGTTCTTTCCAAGCCTTGCTGTATTCTTATTATTAATGATAGGCCTTATTGTTTTTCGTATCCTGCATCCTTCTTCCTCATCAAGTTTTGAGGAGGTATTATTACAAGAAAGATCGGAGCTAGAATCGTTAGTAACCACGGATGAAACAGAAATGCTAGAATCGACTAAGTCAGATCAAATCTATGTGGATCTAAAGGGCGAGGTGGTGAAAGAGGGGGTCTATGTGCTAGATCGTGGGGCTCGTTTATTTGATTTAATTGAGATGGCGGGTGGATTTACTGAGCAAGCGGCTAAAGATAGTCTAAATTTGGCCTTGTTGTTAGAGGATCAAAGTGTTGTTAAAGTATATAGTCTAGCTGAATGGGACTTGCTTCAATCAGAGGAAAGCAAGCAATCTGATTTAGCACTGTCTGGCTTATTCGGTGACTATCCATCTTCGTCGCTACAAAATTCAGACCAAGAAAGCGTAGTTAATATTAATCAAGCCGATCAGACTGAGTTAGAAACACTACCGAATATTGGTCCAAAAAAAGCTCAAGAGATTATTCAATATCGAGAAAATAATGGGTCTTTTCAATCGATTGAAGCGATTCAAAATGTATCTGGAATAGGACCTAAAACCTATGAATCCTTAAAAGATTTGATTACGGTGGGGTTTTAACATGTCTTTCCTTTCATCTTTACGCTTTCATTGGTGGTTCATTTTAATAGCCCAAGTCCTATTTTTGCTGAACATAATGAATCCCTATAACGGACTATATATTCTGCTTGCTGTAGTTTTGGCTTTTCGAATACTTTGTTTAAATAACAGGAAAGTTATTCTCATCATAGTATTTACCCTATTTATGACTAGTTGTTCCTATATTCAATTAGCACAAAAAACGAAGTCTCAAAAAGGAGCATTTGAATCTGAACAAGTAATTGAAGGCGTTTTGCTCTTAGACCCCAACCCTTTAACGATCAGTGAAGACGCAATCTATGGTCCAGTAGTATTAGACCTGGAGGGTAAACGGTATCCAATGAGTTTATACTATCCGATGGAAGAAGGGAAGTTAGATCTACCTAATCTGTTAAAACGATCGAGTTATAAAATAGAAGGTGAATTCAAATTAACTAGCCCCAAACCAGCAAGAAATTTTGGAATCTTTGATTACCAAAAATATTTAAGTTCGCAGGGGATAGTTTGGCAAGTCGAATGCCTAAAGCAGGTCACGATTCAACCATATCGACCTATCTTGATCGAGGATGCTCTATTTTGGGGGGCAAACCTGCGGGCTCGATTTTTTTATGTTTTTAGACGACTAGATCATCACTTTTTAGTGGCTATCCATAATAAGCTTTTATATAATTTAAATTCAATGAACTATCGTCTTTTCAAGAAAGATCTAGCGATCTTAGGGGTAATGCATTTCTTTTCGATTTCAGGATTTCACCTAGATTTTATTCGAAGAAGGGCTAAATTGACTCTTCTTCGATTGGGAATTGACCCCACGGTGGTTGAATGGGTGGTAGCTGTTTTGCTATTGATTTTCTCAACATTAATTGCTTGGCCGATTGGAGTAATTAGATCTTTTTGCTATTATTATGCCAAAAAAATTTGTCGTTATTTTTCGATGTCTCTAAGTTCTCTGGATATTTTAGCAATTTTAGCCATAATTTTATTAATTATCAATCCTATTTATCTGCTGAATCTAGGATTTGTTCTTTCATTCGTAATGTCAGCCTTAATCATATTTCATCAACAGATGGCATTGCCCACCGTTTCTGATCGCCTTGCAGGTTACGAATTAAATCTAATTTGTTTATTGTTTTCTTGGCCTCTGGTTCTTAATCAGACTTTTCAGTGGAATGGGGCACAATTTATCAGCTTGATGCTATTTGGGTTAGCCTTTGATGCGGGAGTAATGTCTGCCATGTTTGTTTTTTCAGTTTTGATCTATCTAAGTCAATTAATTCCAAAATTAATATCTGCCATTGCTTGGCTATCGACGTTTTGTAGTAAGGTTTGGAATTATTTATCATTAGCTGAACATGTGGATTATTTTTCTTATTTATTGGGGCGTGTTGCTTCTTGGCAGATTATCTTACTTCTTATTGCAGGTATCCTATTTGTTTATTATCTTCGGCAAAATAAGCGTTTGGCTTGGAGTTGGGTGTTTACAATATATGTGAGTGTTCTATATATTGGACCAAGTATGGATATGTCAACGCGGTTAACACTTATTGACGTGGGCCAAGGAGATGCGATGTTAGTTTCTTTTCCGTTTGGGGCAGGACACTGGCTTATTGATACAGGTGGACAGGCAGATTGGTATCAAAACGGTATGATCAATCGAGATTTTGCTTATAAAAATATCATTCCAGCCTTAAGAGCTCAAGGTGTAAGACGGTTGAAGGGAGTTATTATTACTCATCCTGATGTGGATCATATTGGGAATCTTTTTACATTGATTCAAGAAATACCAATTAATGACTTGTTTGTATCTGAATATACCTATGAAAGTGAACTGTGGCAGTCTTTAAGTGATAGTTTATCTGCTCAAACAAAGGTTCAAATTATCCCTGAAGGAACACAATATAGTCTATTGAAAGGTCGATTGAGGATTGAATCCTTAAAACGATCGCCTCAGTCTCAAGATCCTTCGAATGATTCTTCTTTGGTGACAACGCTTTTCTTTGGAGGTAAGACTTTTTTAAATACAGGAGATTTGACAGCTGTTCAAGAAAAAGTTTATTTAGAAATGGGAGAAGGACCAGTGATCGATGTTTTAAAACTTGGACATCATGGAAGTCGTACTTCTACAAGCTCTCTCTTTTTAACCCAGCTTCATCCCAAGATGGCTCTGATATCGGCGGGAGAAAATAATCGTTACGGACATCCACATGCAGAGGTTTTAGATCGATTAGAAGCACTTGCGATTCCCTATCTATCGACGCATCAAAAAGGAGCGATTCAATTTATTTATCATCCCTTGTGGGGGTGGCGAGTGGAATGGTGTATTAGAGATGAAACTTGACAAATATTATTGAATTCATTAAATTGAAAGAGAATGGAGGGTGTATATGGAAAAAATCGCAAGTTTTACCATTGATCATTTAAAGCTAAAACCAGGGGTGTATTTATCGCGTAAGGATCAAATTGATAATCGGGAGTTAATGACCTACGATCTAAGAATGACGGCACCGAATATTGAGCCTGTAATGAATACAGCAGAAATGCATACGATTGAACATTTATTAGCGACCTATCTGCGAAACGAAGCATCCGTTAAAAATGAAATCATTTATTTTGGACCGATGGGATGCCGTACAGGTTTTTATTTAATTGTGACTGATAAGCTACAAGGTCAAGCACTATTAGATTTATTAAAAGACGCTTTCAAATTTGTCGCGGATTATGAAGGAGATATTCCCGGAGCTACTGCTGCTGATTGTGGAAATTATTTGGATCATAATCTACCGATGGCTAAGTATTTGGCAAACAAATACCTAGCGGTTTTGGAACAAATTATGGATACTCAGTTTAACTATTAGGGAATGAGGTTGATCAATTTAACGAATTTCGTTACTTTTAATTCAGTTATTAGTTAAACTGATAGACAGTTGATTATAGGGGGTTGTTGCTTATAACAACCTCTTATTTTTATAAGGAGGGCTTAGATTGGTCATTAAGTTGGAGGGATTAGATTCATTGAAGGTTTTTCTGAACCACCCTAAAAAAGAGATTGCTTTATTAGATTCTTTATTTAAGACGAGCTTTTTTAAGCCCATGAATAAGGGAGAAATAGATAAGAGTAAAAATCAGTGGAATAATTTTAGTTATTATCTAGACTTTAGAGCCATTCAGCCAATCACTCATTTCCAATTAGGCACAAATCATATTGAAGGAGTTTGCTTTTATATGTCTGGTATCGATCAATTCGATCATCTTATAAAAAGACTGATTCAATTGAAGATTGATTACCATATTGAAAAACTCCCATTGATAGGAAAGGGACTAATATTTTTCTTGCAAGAAGGTATTAATTATTGGGTAGGAATTCACACAGATTCTGATTATCAGTCTTTAAATGGGGTTAAGGGACCAGTGGTCTTACGTTTAGCCTATTGTCGTGATTTTGTTGCAGCTCTTCAAGATTTGTTTGAAGTAGTGGTGTTGGAAGAGACTAACAACCATTATTTGTTGAGCTTTAATTCAGAAGAGCCGCATGCTGATTTACTCTTAATATCAGATCTTCAGGGACCTCAATTTGATTCTGGGGGGGTGGAATCAGCAGAATTGGTCTATACTGTTCGGCCAGATCAAAGTATGGCTCAGATTCATCAGTTTTTGAATGAAAAGTCCGTGCATCATAATTATACAGTGGGGTCGATTGGTGAGGAAAAAATAACTTTACGGTTGGGACATATATCAATGCGACTGATAGAATCGAGAGGGCATAATTTGCAAAGAAAAATGGATTAATTTAGAAACGAAAGGAGAAACAAATGAAAAAACGATATTGGCTTCTAGCAGGAATGGGTCTACTAACATATCAGGCTATTCAATTATCAAAGCGATATGCTCATCCATTAAAGAAGTTGGTTCATCAAGAACGCTTATTAAATAAAAATAAGCCTCCACTTTCATTGAATTGGATTAGAGAAGAAACTTATAATAATCAATGGCAAAATG
Source organism: Facklamia hominis CCUG 36813 (assembly GCF_000301035.1). Classification (GTDB taxonomy): domain Bacteria; phylum Bacillota; class Bacilli; order Lactobacillales; family Aerococcaceae; genus Facklamia; species Facklamia hominis. The sequence goes on from NZ_JH932292.1 coordinate 1,882,403, forward strand.
AATTAGAGCCTTATCTTCACCAAAGAAAAACAGTTAGCGTGTTAAACTCTGGAAAACAAAAGATTCATTATTCATTTTTTCAAGCAGATAAAGCCAAAGCTGTATTTGTCTTAGTTCATGGTTTTAATGAGTATCAGGAAAAATTTTCAGAGCTAGTCTATTATCTTTTGCAAGCAAATATCTCGGTTTTAACTTATGATGCGAGAGGACACGGACTATCTAAGTGTAGAACTAAACAGACTCAAATTGATATCGAAGATTTTAGCCTTTATGAATTAGATTTATGGCAGATGGTTCAGCGTGCAGGTGAATTGACTCATTCGTCCCTACCAATTTGGTTATTGGGTCATTCAATGGGAGGGGCGGTAGTTACTGGTTTTGCTGAAAAACACGTATCAATGATTAATGGGGTGGTATTAATGTCGCCCATGCTATCGATTAGAAGTGGTAAGATGAGTTTAGGACAGATGCATATGATAGCGGATTTATTAAAGCTGATAGGAAAGGGTGATGATTATATACCAAGTACTTATGCCAAAGATAGCCAAAGTCGGTTAACATATCATGAACACAATTCATTAGATACTTCGGATGTTCGGGGAGCGTTTTATCATCAATTGAATTATAAACTCCATTCTTATCCCACTCATTCTGGCTCAATTAATTGGCTTAAGGCAGCCTTAGATTACTTACAAGTGATTAATCGACCTGAAGCTATTCAATTAATTGATGTCCCATGTCTGGTGTTTAGACCAGGTAAGGATGTATTGGTGAGTCAGGAGGGCCCTTTAAATTTAATGTACTATTTACCACATTCTTTAAATATCTTTATCCCTTATGAAAAACATGAATTACTGATGAGCGAAGATCAAACAATACAAGCGATTATTAGTCAAATTATTCGTTTTTTTGAGCATTCAAGGGGTTAATTAATCCTATTGTTCAAGGGTGAAGTAAAAAATATAAGAAATGTTAAAGAGGCCAACATCATAAAAGATGCGGCCTCTTTAATTTTTAATATTATTCAAATTATTGATGATAGCCAATGATTAAGCCCTTATCTTGGGCATAAAAAGAGCATAAACCAGAACAAGGAAGGATAAGAAGTTCCGTTTGAGGGTAAATTTCACGGATAAGATTGGCTAACTCTTCGGCAGCAGTATGATTTTGTACATGACTAATGACTACTTGTCCGCCATTAAAACCACTCTTTTCCATTTCACGGATCAACGCTTTGTAGGCGCGCTTAATCCCCTTTGTCTTTTGGGCTAATTCGATAGTGCCTTCAGGACTTCTTTTTCCAATAAGTCGAATTCCTAGAAGGCCAATCATTTGTCCAATAATTTTAGAAACTCGTCCATTTTTAACTAAAGAATCCACTGATTCTAATAAGAAGTTGACCTTGGTTTTTTCATGGAAGTGATTAATTTCAGAAATGACTGTTTCAAAAGAATGGTTTGCTTGAATGAGTTCAATAGCTTTTAAGATCAATAAGTCGATTTCAGCACCAGCAGAACGAGAGTCAATTATCTGAATGTTCTGCTTAGGGTTTTCTTCCAAGACAAGGTCTTTTGCGAGACTGGCCGAGTTGTACGATCCTGAAATCTGAGAAGATAGCGTGAAACAAAGTATATTTTCAGCATCTTTGAAGGCTTGTACATAAGAGTCAGGAGCGGGGCAAGCAGTTGTTGATGCGGATTGGCTCTGGGTCATCGTTTGGATCATTTCGGAAATGTCTAAATCAGTAGTATCGTGATAGATTTGATGATCGATATTTAAAATTAAAGGAACGACTTCGAAGGAAATATCCGAAGTGATATCGGAGATTGAACGAAAGTCTGATCCCGAGTCGGTAATAATTTTCCAAGTCATATATCTTCGTCCTTATCTATAGTGTGTTTTATTTTAGTATAGCGAATACAGAGCGGACATGCAATTTTTTAAACTTATTAGAAAATACTTGCTAGTTGAACAATTAGTTCGTACAATATGAGTAATGAAAGGGGAAGGACACCATGCTTGTAAGATTTTATCGTTCAAATTTAGTCTATTTAATTCGATTGGTATTTGCAATTGTTGGAGTGGGTTTCGCTTATATCCATCAAGTTGAATATGCTAATATTTCGTTATTGGTTTGTACAATTTTAAAGGTATTTTCAATGGATATTGCTAATCAATTTGATGCCTCAGAAGAAGCTTTATCTTTAGGGTTAGAGATTGAGGTCCAATCGGATTTTGTGGCTTTTGGCTTGCTGCCAGTTGCCTTATTGTTAAGCACTTCAGGTGGACAGACTTGGAGTATCTTTATTTTAACCCTTTATCTTCTAGCGGTTAGTTTACGTTTGGCACATTTTAATAGACCCGAGGTATTTCAAGGAGACGCTGTCGAGATAGAGGGATATTATTTAGGATTACCCTTAATTTCTGCAGGGGTGATTGTACCTTTTGTTTTATTATTAGCAGCTTTTTTAAGTCGTGAACTTCAAGCAGCTTTATTAGGAATTGTACTGGTTGTTTTAGCTGGTTTTTATCTAGTTAAACGTCCGGTTCAGCAGCTATCTAAAGAATATTTACGGTACGGCATCTTTGTGTTAATTGGTATGATAGTGTTATTTCTGTTGATGGCTGTATTCTAAGAAAAGACCAAGGCTGTGGTAGGAGTGTCACAGCCTTTTTACTTGGTTGCCAATTTAATAGCAGCATTCCTAATGTATGATTCGATACCAGCAAATCTTGATTATTTATTTAGAGCCTTTTTGGCATAAATAGATGGATCATGAACGATAGAATGTATAATTATTTTATAGTCTTTTGATGGACAGGTAAGTCTGAATAGGGGTTATAATTTTACTTTTTTGAGCCCTTTAGAAAATAGGTATCGGTTATACGGGATCACTTATTGACGGTTCTTAAAGCTTCCTGATTCAATCCTATTGTTTAGAGAGAATTTTGGGCAGTTGAATGATGGTCATATGGATGCAGACATTCACATTTATAATTAGCCATGGTCGAGAAATTAAGGTATTATTTGAAAGAGTATAGAGTAAAAACGTTTTTGACCATAGAAACGATGTTGATTTAAGGAGGAAATAATGCGAGATAAAGACTTTAAAAAGATTGAAGTAGACTTGGATCATTTCTTTGAAGAACAAGTTCAAAAGGATGCAAACTTATTGGAACCTAGTAAATCTATTCACGCGTTGGATAACGATCGGGTTTTATTAAATGAAGAGTTATATGTTATAGTCCTAGATCAAAAAGAAGCCTATCATTTTGATGATTTTAGTCGACGTTACCAAGACTACTTTTCTAAATTTGATTTTATCCTAGGGGATTGGGCATTCGGGCAGCTGCGTTTGAGAGGCTTTTATCAAATAGGAACACCAAATGTTGTTAGTGATCAACTTATTGATAGTTTAGACGATTACATCAAGGAATATTGTAATTTTGGGAGCAAGTATTTTTTATTAGCTAAACAAACAGCTTTGGATGAATATCCTGAGCGACTTGAAGCTCTTTTTGCAGGAAAATTGACTGTTAAGGAAGCTCCTTCGGGTCATCGACGTACAAATCGGAATCGACATGCTACCACTTCTATCAATTTTGATAGAGTATCTGTTAATCCTAAGACTCGTCGTAAAAATAAAAATAGTTCTTCTACCAGTCCGAGTGAAAAGCACACTGATTTTAAAATAAGTGTGCACACTCATAAAAGGGCAGCAAAAGAAAATTCACGGGTGCAAGCTACGAAAGAGAAAAAGTCGTTCACCATTCACCATCATAATAAGGGGAAGCGTTAGTAAAGGAAGACTCGATGAAAACGTATCAAGGTTATATTTTGGATTTAGATGGCACAACTTATGTAGGAAGTAATCGCTTGCCCTTGTCCGAACAATTTATCCATTATTTAGATAGGTCTAAGCGCCAGTATTTATTTATGACAAATAATGCAACGCGTCCTGTCTCGACAATTTATAATCAACTAAAAGTTGATTTACAATTACCCGTTGAAATCTCTCAAATTTATACTTCAGCAGTCGCGGCTATTGAATATCTTCAAGAGAATTATGAGAGATCCAGTAGGGTTTTTGTTTTAGGGGAAGATTTTTTAAAAGCCGAAGTTCAAAAAGCCGGTTATGCTGTTACTGATTCAAATCAGGCGCAAGTGGTACTACAGGCCCTAGATCGTCATTTAAACTATCAACGATTGACTCTTGCCTGTCAATGCTTATTGAATGGGGCTGATTTTATTGTCACGAATCGGGATCGACTTATACCAACCGAGCTTGGATTGGCACCTAGTTCAGGTGCAATTACTCGTTTTTTGATGGAGGCAAGTGAAAAAGACCCTTTTCTTATTGGAAAGCCTTCACCTTCGATTGTTGAATCGGCGGTGCGACGCATGAACTTAAACAAAGATCAAGTGTTAATGATTGGTGATAATTATCAAACAGACATTCAAGCGGGGCATTTGGCTGGGGTTGATACTTGTTTGGTCTTGACTGGAGTGACAGCGAAAGAAGATGTGTCAAACTTCAGCTATCAACCAAGCTATATTATTAATGACTTAGGAGAGTTGATTGGTTCATGAAACAAATAACACAAAATTTTTTTATGATGTTGCACTTTGTGCTATTTAGTCTTTCATTAGCGATTTGTTTAGTCTTTCTTTTTTCGTCGTTTTTATATGCGTTTTTTTTGAAATTTACTCAGTTGCCACAAATGCTGGGTTTGAGTGAGCAACAAATCTTGGTTAATTTTAATGCTTTGATCGAATATATCCTAAATCCTAAAACAAGCAAGTTATCCCTGCCAGATTTTTCTTTTTCCCAGGGTGGATTACAACATTTTATTGATGTTAAGCTTCGTGTTCAAATCCTTTTTTTAATAATGATGATTTTATTAGTAGTCAGCATCTATCTGTGCTTTAAAATCCGTTTGCGAAAAAGGAAAATACCTGGGATATCTTTATTTTTTAAGGGAGGGTATTTGTTGCCTTTAGTGGTATTGTTTATTGCTGTTTTTGCATTTGAACCTCTGTTTGTAACATTTCATCAGATTTTCTTTAATAATCAGTTATGGTTATTTGATCCTTTAACAGATCCGGTTATCAATATGTTGCCGCAATCGCTCTTCTTATATTTTTTGATTTGGATTATTTTATTCTATGAGATTATTATGATGTTTATTCAGTTTATTCTACGGAAGAAAATTAAATAGCGAGTATAGGGCATGCTAGAAAGAGACATATTAGCAGATTTTAAGACATAAGAAAATCTAAATGAAAGAGGCTGGGACCAAATGGTCTCAGCCTCTTCATTTTTACTAACTGGAAGATCAGATTAATGATGACTACTGTGGGCTATTCGGCTAGCAGCAGCTGCAGCTAATGCTCCTACAATATCATCAATAAAGGTATTGCAGCGAGTTTCCTTCTCATCATTTAATTTTCCGATAATTCCAGGTTTCAGTTTATCAACATAACCGAAGTTAGTTAGTCCAATTGAGCCATAGACATTGACAATAGATAAGATAAGAATTTCATCGATTCCATATAGGGATTCGTCGCGCATCAGCATATCAGATAGAACTGGAGAGAGATGACCATTTTCAGCGGCAATATCTAACTCAATCCCAGTGATAACGGCATTTTGCACCTCTCTCTTTTCTAATACAGCTTCAATATTTTCCTTGCAACGATCTAAGGTTAGGTCGTCGACATAGTCTTTTTGTAGTTGAAAGACTATATCGGCAATATCATCAATCGTAACTCCGCGAACATTTAGCAAATAGTAGGCTTGTTTTTTTAATAAATCTTCATTCATCATATTATGAGTTTGTGTCATGATAAGCTCCTTCAAAAATTGAACTAGAATGGATCGGTAAAATTGGTTTATCAGGATTAATGCGTTGTAGGGCGTAATGTACAGCGAGAGGGGCTTCACCAAAGCCACTTGCAATAATTCGAACTTTTCCTGGGTACTGGGCAATATCGCCAATAGCAAACACACCAGGTAATTTTGTTTCAAGATGGCTATCTACCAGAATTTGATTTCTATCAAATTCGAGGGGCCAATTTTTAATAGGCCCAATGGATGAAGTAAAACCATAATTAACGATTAAGTGATCAACCTCAAGTGTTACTTCATCCGTCCCTTTTACTTTGGTTAAGTTAAGGGTAGGTAGGCCCTGTTGGCTAGTGTGAATGCTTTTTAATAGATAGGGTGTGACAAGTTCGACAGAAGATTGTTCAACTAAAGTAACCGTATGTTCCATCGCTCGAAATTGCGGTCGTCGATGAATTAGATAGATTTTTTTACAGATAGGTTCTAAGCTTAAGGCCCAGTCAAGGGCAGAATCGCCACCACCACAGATGGCAATGGTTTGGTCTTTAAAGAAATAGGGGTCCTGTACTAGGTAATGGAGTGATTTTCCTTCAAAGTTAGCTGCTTCTTCTAGGTCTAATTTTCGTGGTTGGAAGGCGCCGTTTCCAGCTGCAATAATGATGGTTCGGCTGAGATGATTTTGTTTAGGGGTTTGTAATTGATAAAGATTAGACTCGATTTGTTCAATGGATTGAACCTCTTCGCCTAAACAAAAACACGTATCGAAATGATCAAGTTGTTGTAGAAGCTTTTCGCCTAAGTCCTTACCTTTAATTGCAGGATAGGCAGGAATGTCATAAATTATTTTTTCACCATAAAGAAAACTGGGTTGGCCACCAACTCCTTCCAAGGAATCGATCACTTTTACCTTGGCGTTTCGCATCTGAGCATAAAAAGCTGTAAACAATCCAACGGGTCCTGCTCCGATAATTGTTATATCAAAAATTTCTTGCTTCAAATAGATTCCTCCTAATTAAATTTGAAATAGATTAATTGCAGAATTAAGGCAACGAAGCCGCCAGTAATGATCCCCGCAAAGACTTCGGTCGGTTTATGACCTTTATATTTAGTAATGACTAAGTCCTCATAATCATCAATATTTTTGTTTATTGATTGATCTGTTAAGGCTTTTTGTAGGATTTGATCGGGGCTCAATTTTGATTGATTAGCTATATACATTAGGAGTTGGTTAATGACTACTCCTAGTTCACCACTTTGCCGGCGAACTCCCATAGAGTCAAACATGACGATAACCCCGAAGATAGTGGCGATCGCCACGAAAGGTGACGAGAAGCCTTCTTGAAAAATTAAGGAAGCAATCAAACTAGCAACTGCAGCTGAGTGAGAGGAAGGCATTCCTCCTGTTGAAGTAACGATATTTATACTTGGCGATTTACGGGAAAAATAAGCAATCGGTAGTTTAATTGCTTGGGCAAAGAAAATAGCAGTGATCGCTGAAATTAATGGATAGTTCATAAGCTAGCCCCTTCTATCAAATATATTCATTATCTATCATATCAAAAACTCACGGCTTTAACTATAAATTAGTTTTTATTTGCGGTAGAATAAGAGAGATATTAAAAGATATGAAGGAGTGGGTGGCAATGAAAAAATATCCACAGATTAATAAAGAAGAACGTCAAGACTTACCAAGAGTGATAATGGAAACTAATAAAGGAAAGATAAAAATTGTTTTATTTCCTAAACATGCTCCTAAAACAGTTGAAAATTTTTTAGGTTTAATAGAGAAAGGCTATTATGATGATGTAGTATTTCACCGAGTGATCAAGGATTTTATGATTCAAGGGGGAGACCCTACTGCGAGTGGTATGGGTGGAGAGAGCCTCTGGGGAGAGCCCTTTGAAGATGAATTTTCTGATGAATTATTCAATTTATATGGAGCTTTATCTATGGCTAATGCAGGCCCTAATACGAATGGAAGTCAATTCTTTATTGTATCTTGTCCTGAAGTCAATGAAGATATGCTGTCGCAAATGGTACTAGCTGGCTATGAGGAACCGATTATTGATGCTTATCAAGAGCTAGGGGGAACACCTTGGTTGGATCAGCGTCATACTGTGTTCGGGCAGGTAGAAGAAGGGATGGATGTGGTCTTAGAAATTCAAGAAGCCAAAACAAATGCTTTTGATCGACCCGAAGAAGATGTAGTGATCAAAAAGATTCAGCTTTTATCATAGAAAGGGGCTATATCGTTGCAAGCAACATCATTTAAAATTGGAGATATCATTGAAGGAGAGGTTACAGGAATTCAAAATTATGGCGTTTTTGTTAAGTTATCGGAAGAAGAACAGGGACTTGTTCATATCTCTGAGTGTAAACATGGTTTTATGGGGGATATTAATGAATTTGTAAAAATTGGTCAAAAAGTTAAGGTTATCATCATTGATATTGATGAATTTAATCAAAAAATCTCCTTATCAATGCGTGCTTTACATAAGTTGAATATTTCTCCATTTCCAGTAAGAAGAAAAAGAAAACGCCGCCCCTTACCCAATATTGGTTTTAAGACCTTGGCTGATAAAATGCCACAATGGATTGAGGAAGCAGTCGATTCAATTGATCACGATGAATTTAAGACAAAAATAAAGGTTTAGGAGGTTATCCATGACACATATTCAATATCATACACAGAGCATGCAACCATTTATCGAAGAGGTTGAGTTAGACCAGCTTGCTCCTTACGCCAAGCTGGCACTCCAGCAACTATTAACAAAGGATGGAGCGGGTAATGATTTTACGGATTGGGTTGATTGGCCCATTCAATATAATATAGAAGAGTTTAATCGAATTAAACAAGCTGCTCAGAAAATTCAGTCGGATTCGGAAGTCTTGATTGTTATCGGTATTGGAGGCTCTTATTTAGGAGCTAAAGCAGCTATCGATTTTTTAAATCATTCGTATTATAACCTACTAGCTAAAAGTAAATCATTACCACAAGTTTTTTTTGTTGGGAATCATTTATCATCCACACAAATACAAGACTTAATCGAAGTCATGGGTGACCGATCGTTTTCAATTAATGTAATCTCAAAATCAGGTACGACAACTGAACCAGCTATTGCCTTTAGAATATTTAAACAAAAACTAATTGCAAAATATGGAAAAGACGAAGCAAGAAATCGAATTTATGTAACGACGGATTCTAAAAAAGGAGCTTTAAAAAAAGAGGCTCAAGAGGAGGGGTATGAAACATTCACGATCCCAGATGGCATTGGTGGTCGTTTTACAGTCTTAACCCCCGTAGGATTACTACCGATAGCAGTGACGGGTGCAGATATTGATCGCTTGATGCAAGGGGCACAAGATGCTACAAACAAGTATCGGATGGATAACTATCATGAGAATTCAGCCATGCGCTATGCAATGATACGTAATTGTTTATATCGTAAGGGTAAGGATATTGAGATTTTAGTAAATAACGAACCAGCCTTGCAGCCTTTTGGAGAGTGGTGGAAACAACTATATGCGGAATCGGAAGGGAAGAATCATAGGGGATTATTCCCAATGACAGCAAATTTTACAACGGATCTTCATTCGATTGGGCAAATGATTCAAGAAGGAAAAAGAAATCTCTTTGAAACAGTATTAAGATTCTCAAATGTGCGAAAAGATATCAGTGTGCCAGAAATTGAAGAGGATCTAGATGGTTTAAAATATCTACAAGGTAGACAGGTCTCAGAAATTAATGAAAAAGCATTAGAAGGGACAGTTATAGCTCACCAAGACGGACAAACTCCGATAAGTATCTTAGAGATCGACAATATGAATGAAGAAGCTCTAGGAGAACTTATTATATTCTTTGAAATGGCTGTTGCCATATCCGGATATCTAAATGGAATAAATCCTTTTGATCAACCTGGTGTAGAAGCCTATAAGAAGAATATGTTTGCATTGTTAGGTAAGCCCGGGTATGAGGATTTACAGGCTCAACTGAAGCAAAAATAGTATTTAGCAAAATGAAGAAGTACAGGCAGCTGAGTAATCAGCTGCCTTTTTTTAAAATTATTAAATAAGTGTTGACTTTTATAACCAATCGGTATAAAATGATTTTTGTTGTTCGAACAAAGAACAATGCTTAAAAAAATAATTTTAAAAAAGCATTGACAAAACGGATGACAATATGATATATTAACACTTGTCCGGCAAAGGACATCCGATCGAAAGAAAAAAACATTAAAAAAGTTATAAAAAATGTTTGACAAAGAATCGATCGCGTGGTAATATATAGAAGTTGTCACTTGAGAGGGCAACGAAAGCTCATTGAAAACTGAATAAAGACAAACACCAAAATGTGTAAGGGTTCTGATTGAGAAATCAGATCAATTCAATCGAAATAAATTCGAGACACTGCAGACAAGCAGGATAAAAAACAGTCAGCAAAAAATCAAGAGTCAAGAGACTCATGAACTTTCATGAGAGTTTGATCCTGGCTCAGGACGAACGCTGGCGGCGTGCCTAATACATGCAAGTCGAACGAACGGAGCTAGGAACTTGTTCCCGGCAAAGTTAGTGGCGCACGGGTGAGTAACACGTGGAGAACCTACCCTTTTGCGGGGGATAACCATTGGAAACGATGACTAATACCGCATAGAATCGCAGATCGCATGATCAACGAAGGAAAGACGGCTTCGGCTGTCGCAAAAGGATGGCTCCGCGGTGCATTAGCTAGATGGTGGGGTAACGGCCTACCATGGCAATGATGCATAGCCGACCTGAGAGGGTGATCGGCCACATTGGGACTGAGACACGGCCCAAACTCCTACGGGAGGCAGCAGTAGGGAATCTTCCGCAATGGGCGCAAGCCTGACGGAGCAACGCCGCGTGTGTGAAGAAGGTCTTCGGATCGTAAAGCACTGTTGTTAGAGAAGAACGACCGCTAGAGTAACTGTTAGCGGAGTGACGGTATCTAACCAGAAAGCCACGGCTAACTACGTGCCAGCAGCCGCGGTAATACGTAGGTGGCAAGCGTTGTCCGGATTTATTGGGCGTAAAGGGAGCGCAGGCGGTGACTTAAGTCTGATGTGAAAGCCCACGGCTCAACCGTGGAGGGTCATTGGAAACTGGGTCACTTGAGTGCAGAAGAGGAAAGTGGAATTCCATGTGTAGCGGTGAAATGCGTAGATATATGGAGGAACACCAGTGGCGAAGGCGACTTTCTGGTCTGTAACTGACGCTGAGGCTCGAAAGCGTGGGGAGCAAACAGGATTAGATACCCTGGTAGTCCACGCCGTAAACGATGAGTGCTAAGTGTTGGAGGGTTTCCACCCTTCAGTGCTGGAGTTAACGCAATAAGCACTCCGCCTGGGGAGTACGGCCGCAAGGCTGAAACTCAAAGGAATTGACGGGGACCCGCACAAGCGGTGGAGCATGTGGTTTAATTCGAAGCAACGCGAAGAACCTTACCAGGTCTTGACATCTCTTGCATAGCCTAGAGATAGGTGAAGCCCTTCGGGGCAAGAAGACAGGTGGTGCATGGTTGTCGTCAGCTCGTGTCGTGAGATGTTGGGTTAAGTCCCGCAACGAGCGCAACCCTTATCACTAGTTGCCAGCATTCAGATGGGGACTCTAGTGAGACTGCCGGTGACAAACCGGAGGAAGGTGGGGATGACGTCAAATCATCATGCCCCTTATGACCTGGGCTACACACGTGCTACAATGGATGGTACAACGAGCAGCGAACTCGCAAGGGCAAGCGAATCTCTTAAAGCCATTCTCAGTTCGGATTGTTCTCTGCAACTCGAGAACATGAAGCCGGAATCGCTAGTAATCGCGGATCAGCACGCCGCGGTGAATACGTTCCCGGGTCTTGTACACACCGCCCGTCACACCACGAGAGTTTGTAACACCCGAAGCCGGTGGCCTAACTTTATGAGGGAGCCGTCGAAGGTGGGACAGATGATTGGGGTGAAGTCGTAACAAGGTAGCCGTATCGGAAGGTGCGGCTGGATCACCTCCTTTCTAAGGAGTAATGGAAGATAAGGAAGAGGCAACTCTGACCTTATCGGGAAAAATCCCAAAAGAACTTACACGGATTTGTCTTTATTTAGTTTTGAGTGAGCTTTAAAGCGAACTCAACTTGATCATTGAAAACTGAATAACACCAAACAAGATTGATCATTGACTCGGATGCGAGCAATGACAATCCATTATTTCTAAAAAGATATAATGAACCGAGAAATTGACCGAGTCTATAACGAAAGTTATAGAATAAAAAATAAGCGAAAATATTGTGGTTAAGCAATGAAGGGCGCACGGTGAATGCCTTGGCACTAGGAGCCGATGAAGGACGCGACGAACAGCGATATGCTTCGGGGAGCGGTAAGTACGCTAAGAACCGGAGATTTCCGAATGGGGGAACCCGATACGGATAGACCCGTATCACTCGAAAGAGAGGTAGACGCAGAGAACTGAAACATCTAAGTACCTGCAGGAAAAGAAAATAAGAATGATTCCCTAAGTAGCGGCGAGCGAACGGGGAAGAGCCCAAACCAACGTGCATGCACGTTGGGGTTGAAGGACTCCAGGAAAGACTGAAACACTTAGTCGAAGCCCATGGGAAGGGGCGGCGAAGCGGGTGAGACCCCCTTAGACGAAAAGTGAGACAGCTTAGGAGTATCCTGAGTACGGCGGGACACGAGAAATCCCGTCGGAATCCACCAGGACCATCTGGTAAGGCTAAATACTCCCTAGTGACCGATAGTGAACCAGTACCGTGAGGGAAAGGTGAAAAGCACCCCGGGAGGGGAGTGAAAGAGTACCTGAAACCGTGTGCTTACAAGTAGTCAGAGCCCGTTAAGGGGTGATGGCGTGCCTTTTGTAGAATGAACCGGCGAGTGACGATTTGTGGCGAGGTTAAGTTGAAGAAACGGAGCCGAAGCGAAAGCGAGTCTGAATAGGGCGAGAGTCAAAGGTCGTCGACCCGAAACCAGGTGACCTACCCATGTGCAGGTTGAAGGTGTGGTAAGACACACTGGAGGACCGAACTAGGACATGTTGAAAAATGTTTAGATGACGTGTGGGTAGCGGAGAAATTCCAATCGAACTTGGAGATAGCTGGTTCTCTCCGAAATATATTTAGGTATAGCCTCAGAGGATGAGAGATGGAGGTAGAGCACTGTTTGGACTAGGGGCCCACACGGGTTACTGAATCTAGATAAACTCCGAATGCCAACTTGTTAACTCTGGGAGTCAGACGGCGAGTGATAAGATCCGTCGTCGAAAGGGAAACAGCCCAGCCCACCAGCTAAGGTCCCAAAGTACTTGTTAAGTGGAAAAGGATGTGGGGTTGCATAGACAGCTAGGATGTTGGCTTAGAAGCAGCCATCATTGAAAGAGTGCGTAATAGCTCACTAGTCGAGTGACCCTGCGCCGAAAATGTACCGGGGCTAAACAAGACACCGAAGCTGTGGATTTACTTTAGAGTAAGTGGTAGGAGAGCGTTCTATGTGCGGCGAAGGGGTACCGTAAGGAGCCTTGGAGCGCATAGAAGTGAGAATGCCGGTATGAGTAGCGAAAGATGGGTGAGAATCCCATCCACCGATAGACTAAGGTTTCCAGGGGAAGGCTCGTCCGCCCTGGGTTAGTCGGGACCTAAGCAAAAGCCGAACGGCGTATGCGATGGATAACAGGTAGAGATTCCTGTACTTGGGAAGACGTTTGAGCAATGGAGGGACACAGGAGGTAAGTCCACGCAGGCGGATGGAAGAGCCTGTAGAAGCAGTGAGTGTGCGAGTGAGTCAAATGCTTAGTCGCAGAAAGCATGAGCTGTGACCTGGAGCGAAGTAAAAGTAGCGAAGGTGGATCATCAAACTGTCGAGAAAAGCTTCTAGCGAGTCGAACCAACCCGTACCGCAAACCGACACAGGTAGTCAAGTAGAGAATACTGAGGTGAGCGAGAGAACTCTCGTTAAGGAACTCGGCAAAATGACCCCGTAACTTCGGGAGAAGGGGTGCACACGCAAGTGTGCCGCAGTGAATAGGCCCAGGCGACTGTTTATCAAAAACACAGGTTTCTGCTAAATCGAAAGATGATGTATAGGAGCTGACGCCTGCCCGGTGCTGGAAGGTTAAGAGGAGTGCTTAGCTTCGGCGAAGGTACGAATTGAAGCCCCAGTAAACGGCGGCCGTAACTATAACGGTCCTAAGGTAGCGAAATTCCTTGTCGGGTAAGTTCCGACCCGCACGAAAGGCGTAACGATCTGGGCACTGTCTCAACGAGAGACTCGGTGAAATTATAGTACCGGTGAAGATGCCGGTTACCCGCGACAGGACGGAAAGACCCCATGGAGCTTGACTGTAGCTTGATATTGAGTGTTTGTGTGACATGTACAGGATAGGTAGGAGCTTAAGAATTGTGTACGCCAGTATGCAAGGAGGCGTTGGTGGGATACTACCCTTGTGATATGAACCCTCTAACTCGCGTGAAGAACACGGAAGACAGTGTCAGGTGGGCAGTTTGACTGGGGCGGTCGCCTCCTAAAGAGTAACGGAGGCGCCCAAAGGTTCCCTCAGAATGGTTGGAAATCATTCAAAGAGTGCAAAGGCAGAAGGGAGCTTGACTGCGAGACCAACAAGTCGAGCAGGGACGAAAGTCGGGCTTAGTGATCCGGTGGTACCGCATGGAAGGGCCATCGCTCAACGGATAAAAGCTACCCTGGGGATAACAGGCTTATCTCCCCCAAGAGTTCACATCGACGGGGAGGTTTGGCACCTCGATGTCGGCTCATCGCATCCTGGGGCTGAAGTCGGTCCCAAGGGTTGGGCTGTTCGCCCATTAAAGCGGTACGCGAGCTGGGTTCAGAACGTCGTGAGACAGTTCGGTCCCTATCCGTCGCGGGCGTAGGAAATTTGAGAAGAGCTGTCCTTAGTACGAGAGGACCGGGATGGACACACCGCTGGTGTACCAGTTGTTCCGCCAGGAGCATCGCTGGGTAGCTATGTGTGGGATGGATAACCGCTGAAAGCATCTAAGCGGGAAGCCAGCTTCGAGATGAGATTTCCCAATCGCAAGATTTAAGACCCCTGAGAGACGATCAGGTAGATAGGCTAGGAGTGGAAGTTCAGTGATGAATGGAGCGGACTAGTACTAATCGGTCGAGGACTTAACCAAGACAATTTCAAGGGAAGTAGGGTGTTATTTAGTTTTGAGTGATGAAGAATCGCTCAAGGTGAAAGAGGGCACAGTGTGGTGATGAGGGCAAGAAGGATACACCTGTAACCATGCCGAACACAGAAGTTAAGCTTCTTAGCGCCGATGGTAGTGGGGACTTTGTTCCTGTGAGAGTAGGTCGTTGCCACGCGTGCTCGTTCATCTAA